>JBEKGR010000006.1:0-221965 GCA_050012695.1 Sedimentisphaerales bacterium
TCGGGTCTTTCTTGTGATGATGACCCTTGCCTTTTCCTTTTTCACCCTCTTCGGCGAGCTTTGTTTTGTTCGGCTCGGCGGGCTTATTCACATCAGCCGGCTTGTTTACTTCGGCAGCGTATGTGCCGAAATCGCTTGCGCTGATGATGGTGACCTTGTTTGGTTCAGCGGGCTTATTGGCATCGCCAGGTTTATTGGCGTCAACTGTTGCCGCGAGGCAGTTTGTCGCAGCGAAAGCGACAGCCACGACTGCCAGTACTGTTAGTAGTGTTCTTGTATTCATTCCCATATCATCCTTAAAAATCTTGAGTAAAGTTCAGCCTGAATCGGCCAAGACACGTCCGAGAATCATATACTTTTTTCAGAAGGTAGCAATAAAAATCTGAGAATTTTTTAAAATTATTTCCAGATAGCCCGTATCAGGACGACTAATCCTGCGTTTTTAAACTAAAAACGCGGTTTGGACGGATATAGCAGGAGACAGAAATTAAAACTCGATAACCAGTAATCGTCTAAAAATAATCCGTATCGACTGCCGGACAGCAACGGAGGCATTATAATTCGTGGGTCGAGGAAGGTTACAAAAAAGCTTAAAAACAAGAGATTTTCAAATAAAGGAGAGCGGATTATGAACGCCCAAACCTTACAGGATTGTATTCTCGCTGTGTCGCGGGCTGGTGTCCTGTGTCTTAACTGTACGCTGAACGCTGCTCGCTGTACGCTACCCCCCCGCTGCCTGCTACGCAGGATATAATTGACGAAAGGCGGGGTTTGGGGTATTGTGGGGTCGGGAAATTATCACATTTTAAGGGAATAACATGGCAGAGGATAGATTTGGTATTGGCGAGATTCTTCGAACAAGCGGCAAGGGGTTTGGCCTTGGTCTGTTCAGCGAGAAAGAAATTAAAAAGATTGAGATTTTTGACAAGAGAGGTAAACCTTATATAAAGTGTTTTGCCACAGCGAAAGACCGACTTGCCAAGCCGGAAGAAATTGTTCGCCAACTGTATCTGTGGCGTTTGATTCACGAATACGAGTATCCCGTGGAACGGATATTTCTTGAGAAGCCGGTTTATTTTGGGTCATCGGTTCACGAAAAAGCTGCGGACATCGTGATTTGCGAAGAAGGGGACCCGGATACCGCTTATATCATAATCGAGTGCAAGAAACCAAAGAGACGTGATGGTATAGAACAACTTAAGTCATACTGTAATGCGGAGGGGTCGCCGATAGGTGTTTGGACGAATGGAGGGGAGATAGCATTTTTACATCGGCAGGAACCGAATTTATTCAAAAGTTTGCCGGACATTCCACGTGCCGATCAGAATTTAGGAGATCTGCTGGAAGAGCGATGGGATATGGAGCGACTTACGGCGGAGAACAAACTTGTCAAAGAACGACTAACACTAAAGTCCATTATTCTGGATATGGAAGACCTTGTGCTGGCAAATGCAGGGGTTGATGCGTTCGAGGAAGTATTCAAGCTTGTTTATGCGAAATTATACGATGAGTGGAGTGCACAGAGACACTATAAAGGTAAAAAGGATGTCGAGTTTAGGTTGTACGGATCAACACCCCGACAACTATATGAGCGAATAAGTACGCTATTTAATAAGGCCAAAGCACAATGGCCGGGGGTATTTCTTGGGGATGAGAAGATTGAACTCGAACCGGCACATCTATTAACGTGTGTTTCTTTTCTTGAAGATATAAAGTTGTTCAATTCTAATTTGCAAATAATCGATGAGGCATTCGAATATTTAGCGGTACAAGTCGGGAAGGGAAGCAAGGGACAATATTTCACACCACGGTATGTTATTGACATGTGTGTGAAGATGCTCAATCCAAAAGTGGATGAGTATATGATTGACACAGCAGCAGGATCATGCGGATTTACCGTTCATTCAATTTTCCATGTCTGCGGAAGTGAATTCACAGCCGAAAAATGGGACCGATGGCAGATTGATTATGCTTCTAGCAATGTCTTTGGAATCGACTTTGACGCCCGGTCGGTGAAGATTGCCAAGGCGTTGAACCTGATAGCGGGTGATGGTAAGACAAATGTATATCGTGCAAACACTCTTGATCCGCGAACTTGGGGAGATGATATACGAGCGGCTTTGAGGCCACATTTATTGCGGTTTCGGGACGATCAAGTGACAGATGACTTTAATCAGAAGAACTTCCGGTATTTTGATTTTGACGTTTTAATGACGAATCCTCCATTTGCTGGTGATATTAAAGATACGCGATTGCTTAATCAGTTCGACCTTGCGAAAAAAGAAGATGGGAAATGGTCTAACAAAGTGGGACGTGACATCTTGTTTATCGAACGTAATCTTGAATTTCTCAAACCAGGTGGACGCATGTGCATTGTTCTGCCACAGGGTCGATTCAACAATACGAGCGATGAGTATATCCGAAAGTTTATTGCGGATAAGGCGCGGATATTGTCCGTAGTGGGGCTGCACAGCAACACATTCAAACCTCACACCGGAACGAAGACAAGCGTGCTATTTCTGCAAAAGTGGAACGATGACCCTAATGTTGGGGTTCTCTGCCAGCATCTCGACGATTATCCGATTTTCTTCGCCACGAGTCAGAACGGTGGGAAGGATAGCTCTGGAGAGTATATTTTCAAATTAGGGCCGGACGGGCAGCCAATACAAGACGAGCATGGGCATATGGTCGTGGATCACGATTTGAATGAGATTGCCGATGGTTTTGAAGAATTCGCAAAACGTGAAGAACTGTTATTCTGGGAGGAGCAGTGATGGCAGTCTGGAGTAAAGTAAATTTACGAGAATGTAGAACAAACATACGAATTGATGCAGAATATTACCAGCCCTTTTTTCTAAAGCGGATCAGACAATGGCGTGAGGAAGGTGTATCCCCATTGGGGAATAATTATGCGCAGATTATGAAAAGGCAGTTTCTTCCTGAATGTGGAAAGAGCTTCGACTATATCGAGATCGGCTGCGTTTCAACTATATTAGGAACCTATGATGTTATCCATCTCGATGATACGGAAGCACCATCGCGGGCCCAGTATGTTGTGAAGCCGGGAGACGTTATTCTGTCTGAGGTTCGCCCAAATCGTAGTGCCGTTTCATTGATTCCAGAAGGGATTGGACGGACAGTTTGCTCATCAGGATTTGGTGTCTTAAAGGCAGAAAGGGTATCTCCGGAGTATCTGTTTGCTTTTTTGAAAACGAGTATCATAACTAAATTGCTCGACAGGGAGACAACGGCCACAATGTACCCGGCCGTAGCCGATAGAGATGTCTTGGCGTTGCCATTTCCTCAACCGAGCAAAGATATTGAGAAAAAAGTAACATCTGCTGTACAGAAGGTATTTAGCAAGCTTTCGGAGTCGAAAGAACTTTATACGAAAGCGGAGAGGTTGTTACTGGAAGATTTAGAGCTGAACGACTTAGATTTGTCCCCTAAATTATATTATATGCATTCAGCTTCTGAATCCCAGAAAGCAAACCGTCTCGACGCCGAATATTTCCAACCAAAATACTATCGATTACTTGAAAAACTCAAGAAAGCCGCCCAAAATCTTGAAGGCGATACTATCGGCAAACTCTCCGAACCGCTGAGATATGGAACCTCTGACAAATTGACATATGTAAGCGAAGGTATTCCCTTTTTACGAATCGCCGACTTGGAGAATAGAAGATTTGAGATGTCTTCAGTGTTGCATATTCCTATTGAAGAAGCAATTCGACAAAAATCAGCACGAGTGAAGACTGGGGACGTTCTTGTTTCTCGAAGCGGAACGCTTGGATTGGGAGTAGCGACTCCAGAAGAACTTCATGATGCAGTATTTGGGAGCTATTTCATTCGTTTAAGGCCTAACAAGGAAAAAGTGAATCCTGAATATCTTGCGCTCTTTATAAATGCGTTATGTGGCGTGATGCAGGTTGATCGAGTAAATACGGGGTGCATTCAGACAAATCTTACTATCCCAGCTATCGAGAGTATCTTTGTTGTTTTTGGCGATAGAAAGTGGCAGAATAGA
Organism: Sedimentisphaerales bacterium; assembly: GCA_050012695.1. GTDB lineage: Bacteria > Planctomycetota > Phycisphaerae > Sedimentisphaerales > Anaerobacaceae > Fen-1362. The sequence continues at coordinate 4,028 of JBEKGR010000006.1, forward strand.
TATGTTGATGTTCTTACGCAATCAGTCACCGCACGTAAGGAATCCCGACAACTCCTTGAGGAAGCTATACATTTGGTAGAAGACGGAGTTCTGAAAGGGGCCAATTGAAATGCCTGCCGCTCCGACGGAGATTGTTGATGGTTTGGAATCAATATTGGACATCTTTCTTTCTGACGTACGCCATCGAGAACGTTCTGTGTTTATTCTATGTGATAATCTTGTTGAAATGGCTTGCAAAACAAAAGCAAAGCAAAAAAATCATCACTTTAATACTGAATGTGGATTCTATGATGCTTGGAATGCACCTGGCGTACACTTGGCTCGAAACGGTTTAGGCTCGAGAGTTCATAATCGGCGTGATATGCGCAATCTCATGCAGCATGCTAGCGCCGCAGCCACCGTTGATACACAGACATGCGCTGATGCAATTATTGACATACTTGGATTGTTGCTGAAGCTTTGGGGCCGCAATGCATTAGATAATTTGCGAGAATGGCATAAAATAGCTATTAGAATAGTTAAACTTTATTCATCAGGTGGAGATCCTATTAAACGTGAACAGTTTGAGGACGCAATGCGTCGCGGACAATGGCGAGCAGATGCTGATGAAAAAAAGCCAAAGATAAACGAAATTATTGTTGAAGTAGGACGTCGGGGATTCTGGAGTTTCCTCGTTAAACAAGCACCGAGTCAGGTAGAACAAATCATCCTAAGTTGTATTGGCTGATGACAATAATGCTCTCACGTCAGGCCAGTAGCTTCTAAAAAAAAACTTTGCATTCCTTCGAGTTCTCTTTGGCGAAAATGTTAATTTAGGCAACTTAATCAGCCGTTTTTTCTAGATTACCCATATACCCAAAAAAATCTGGCGATTTTTGAAATATTTTTTTATTCATTACAGCATAAGGACTTATCGATTTTTGGGGCGAGCAATGCTGTTTCGTAACTACTTAAAATGCACTAAAGTTCACCCTATATATAGAGGCACGTTGTTCCTCTGTAGAGATAGCGGAGTTCCGCAAGCATATCGCCCCAGATGGGCAAGGCATCAGGAACAGAAGTTCCATTTCGGATTACTAAATTTTGGTCGGCTGCATAATGAAGGCCGAAGGACTTTTACCCTCCGTAGCAGTAAAGCGAAGGACGGGTCGCGGACAAGGCGAAAGGGTATCGCAGATGCTCGCGTCGAGAATACCCTTAGCCGCAGAACGCCAAACCGACCAAAAGCAGTGTTAATCCGTGTAAATCCGTGTCAAAAAAACTCTGTGAACTCTGTGCCCTCTGTGGCAAAAAAACAGCGTAAATCAGTGTAATCTGTGGCTAAAAAAAGGGAGGATAAAATGACTACTATCCAAATCAAAGTTCCAAACTGGCTCGACTTTATTATCACCTGTCCACTGCTCGCCTATCGCCTGTTCCGTTACGGCGAGGTCTTTCGCAGGATTTACTTGGACGAAGGGTTATGGGCCATCGTGAATTTGAAAGATTACTACCGTTTTAGTTGTTTCAAATGGTGTATCGACGGTAAAAATGGCAGTTTCTATGCTGTAAGGGGAAAAAGAATCGACAAAGACAACGCCAAAATAGTGCGTTTGCACAGGGAGATTATGGATGCGCCCGATGGGCTTTTCGTTGACCATTTCAATCATAACGGCTTAGACAACCGCAGGAGCAATCTTCGACTGGCGACGCGAGAGCAGAATAACCGTAACTGCAGAAAACGCAAAGGATGCTCGTCGAAATTCAAAGGGGTGTGCCTTCCTAAAAATTCACGCGGAACAAAACCCTGGCGCGGCTACATAAAAACCAACGGGCGGCGAATATCATTAGGGTATTTTGCGACGGAAATCGAAGCCGCAAAGGCGTATGATGCTGCGGCGAAGAAATACCACGGTGAATTTGCGCGGCTGAATTTTGCGGATTAGCCCTTCGATATTTTCTTGACAATTGGGGGGCTGTGGCTTTATTTGTCGTTTTCTTTCAAACATTTTACCGATAGTTTCAATAAGATATGTTATTCAAGACCCTGCGTAAAACGCCCGCCTCGCCGCATAGCGGCGGGCGAGGTCTCGCCAGAGGCGGACGGAGAACGCAGAGAAAAAGAAAATATATGGCAAAGGCAAAGTCAAATCCAGACGGCAAATCGCTGGTGATAGTTGAATCACCGGCAAAGTCGCGGACTATCAATAAATATTTAGGCGGCGGCTTCGAAGTCAAGGCATCGATGGGCCACATCCGCGATTTGCCCGCGAAGGAATTCGGCGTCGATTTGGAAAAGGATTTTGAGCCCACATATACGATTATGCAGGGCAAATCCAAGGTCGTTGCCGGTCTCAAGGCGGCGGCGAAGAACTGCAAAGACGTATATCTGGCGACCGATATGGACCGCGAGGGCGAGGCGATTGCCTGGCACCTTGCGCATATTCTCGGTTTGCCCGAGGATAAAGTTTATCGAGTGATATTCAACGCGATAACAAAGACGGCGATACAGCAGGCGTTCGCCAATCCCGGGCGTATTGATATCGATAAGGTTATGGCACAGCAGGCAAGGCGCATACTTGACCGCATCGTGGGCTACCAGATAAGCCCGCTATTGTGGAAAAAAGTTGCGAGGGGTTTAAGCGCGGGGCGCGTGCAATCGGTCGCGGTCAAAATAGTTGTTACCCGCGAACGGGAGATACGCAGTTTCAAGCCGGAAGAATACTGGCTTATCCCGGCGATTTTCACAACTGAACTGGGAAGTCATTATGGGCAAGAGTGGCAGGAGTTTATTGCCACAAGAACTGCGGCGGGCAGACCAGACCAGGGACCTACGGTTGAACAACAGAACAAGTGGCTTACGGAGCACAAGGCCTTCAAGGCGGAGCTTTATAATGTTGCCGATGAGGATTTCAAGGCGTCGAACGACCAGCAGGCAAAGCGGATTTACGAAGCGGTAAAGGACGCGAACTTCAAGGTTGCCCAGGTCGAGAAGAAGGAATCGTCATCCCGGCCGGGGCCGCCGTTTATAACTTCAACGCTTCAGCAGGCGGCGTCGAATCGGCTCGGGTTTTCCACAAAGCGCACGATGTCGATTGCGCAGCAGTTATATGAGGGTGTTGACCTCGGCGAGGAAATGGGCCGGCTGGGCCTGATTACTTATATGAGAACCGACAGCACGTATATATCGCCCGAAGCGATTAACGATGCTCGCAAGTTTATTCAAAAACGTTTCGGCGACGCGTATGTTCCCGAAAAGGCGAATATGTTCGCCGACAAAAAAAACGCCCAAGCCGCACACGAGGCGATTAGGCCTACCGACGCTGACCTTATGCCGGAGGACGTGCGTGCGCTTGTCAGTGAAGAACAGTATAAGCTTTATGATTTGATATGGCGGCGGTTTGTCGCCTGCCAGATGTCCGCGGCGAAGTGGGACGTAACGAATCTTGATATCGCCGCCGATACCGCGATTGGCAGGGTCCTGTACAAAACTACGGGCAGGGCGACTATTTTCGATGGTTTTACCAAGGTATGGTCGCCCGGTTCATCGGCGGCAGGCGAGCAGCAACTGCCCCCCGTCAAGACCGGCCAAGAGCTTGCCGCGGTGGATATCAAAGCCGACCAGCACTTCACAAAGCCGCCCGCAAGATATACCGAGGCGTCATTGGTCAAGGCGCTGGAAAAAGAAGGCATCGGCAGACCCAGCACATACGCCAGCATCATCAGCACAATCCAGGACAGGGAATACGTCGAGCAGAGAGAAAAGAAGCTCTATGCCACGGACCTCGGCGAGGTGGTAACCGACAAGCTCGAAGAATACTTTCCCAAGGTAATGGATTTGGCGTTTACCCGTTATATGGAAGAGGAGCTTGATAAAATCGAGGAGCAGCATCTCGACTGGGTTCACGTTTTGAATGAGTTTTACGGGCCATTCAAGAAAAGTATGGAGACCGCTACCTCGGATATGAAACACGCAAAGGCCGAGACAACACCGAGTGAATATGAGTGCCCCAAATGCGGTTCGCCGTTAGTTTATCGTTTCGGCAAGAAGGGTAAATTCCTGAGTTGTTCCAGTTATCCGGAGTGCAAGTTCGCCTGGCAGTGCGACAAGGAGGGCAAAATGGTCGAGCAGAAAGTCAGCGAGCACAAATGTCCCAATTGCGGCAAGCCGCTGGTTCACAAAAACGGGCGATTCGGCCCATTCCTCGGATGCAGCGATTATCCCAACTGCAAGACAATCGTTAAGCTTGATAAGGAGGGCAATATCGCACCGCCGAAGCCGCCTGCTGAGCCGACGGGATTGAAGTGTTATAAGTGCAGGGAGGGCGAGCTTGTCATAAGGCAGAGCAAGAAAGGGCCGTTTATGGGCTGCAACAGATTCCCGCGCTGCCGGACGATAGTCAGCATCAAGCAAAAGGAAAACCTGCTGAAGTTACAAGCGGAAGGCAAATGGCCGCCCAAAACGGCTGACGCCGCCGACGAGCTTCTCGGCAGGAAAAAGACGGCAAAAGCCGAAACATAACCGGACGAGACGGTTTAGCGGAGACACCCAAATCGATTGACTTTGGCCACAGCCAGTGATTTAATAGTCATATATCTAAACGACAAACCACCAGCAACGATAAAACTGGGTTATCGTATGCCATACAATGTTAGGATAGTCAGCACGTATCCGCCGAGACGATGCGGAATAGCGACGTTTTCAAAAAACCTCGCTAATGCCTTGTCTAATTTTACCAGCGAGGTGGGTCATATAAGGGTCGCCGCGATAGATAACGGCAATGGGCCTTATAATATCCCGGTTGACCTTGTTATCGACGAGTATAATCCGCGGTCATGGACGGATACCACCAAGCACATAATCAAGAGGGCGCAGGAAGGCAGCAACCCCACCATAGTTTTGCTTCAGCATGAGTATGGCCTTGACCCGGACAAAGACGGCAATGACGCACGGGGGACAAATTATATTGAAATGGCCAAAGCGTTTACCGCGGCTAAGCTTACGACGGTTGTGTATTTGCATACGGTCCTGGACAACCCTGACGAGCATCAAAAGGCCGTCGTGCAAAACCTTGCGAAGGTTTGCGACGGCTTGATTGTTACCACCGAAAGCGCGATTGAAATACTCGAATCGAATACATACGGCATAGAGCAGGACAAAATCAAGCACATCGACCACGGGATACGAATGCACCACCCGTCGCATTACGACCGGCTAGAAATAAAGAGCGAATTAGGCCTTGAACATCAGTTTCTCGTTACGACGATCGGTTTGTTGTCGCCAGACAAAGGGCTTGAATACGGCATACGCGGGTTCGGCAGATTTTTAGAGGAGTCCTGCACGAACGAACAACGCAAAACTATTATTTACCTCATCGCAGGCGAATGTCATCCAGAGTTTATGAAAGCCGACGGCGGCGAACCGTACAGGCGTTTTCAGGCATCTCTGGCGGTCGCGCTGGAACAGGCAAAGGTCAGGTGGTGCAAGGTCAAAGACCTGCGAGGAACGAACCTGGAAGATTACGACGTTGTGTTTCTCGATACCTATCTCGACGAGGGAACGCTGCTGAAGTTGTATGGCGCGACCAACGTGATGGTATTGCCTTATCTGAATATGCAGCAGATATCAAGCGGCGTGCTTGCGGACACGCTCGGTTCGGGCAGAGCGGCGATTGCGACAAAATTCAGGTATGCCCGCGAGCTGATTTACTCAAACAAGCGATGCCCCGAAGGTCTTGTGATGGGCCGTTACGCTCGCGGTATCCTGGTTGACCCGGCGGAGCCGTCGGTCGAGCAGATTGCAGCCGGGCTGGATTACATCGTATTTAATAAACAGCGCCGGCTGTTTATGGAAAAACAGGCGCACCAGCGCGGCTACCAGATGAGCTGGAACAATACCGCATGGGCACTGCTGCAATATATCGATTTTCTGCGGGAGGAACACGAGATTATCACGGGCCGAGGGATAACGTTTTCACGGCAAAAGCCGTCGAAGTATGAGCACATCAAACATGCTCCCAGCGACGACAAATAACAGCTTGTGGGGATATTATAAAGCAACTTTTGCCTTGCCCACACGCAAGGCCGAACCATAGAGCAAAGCCATCACAATCATAACCGCCGCTATGCCGTAGATTATTGATATCGTTCCCATCAGTGCGATGAGGTAATAGCCGGCGGCAAAGGTCCCTGCGATGCTGCCCGCTGCGCCCCAGGCGTAGATGTCGCCTACGGTCCTGCCCGTGGGGAGTCCCCTTTCGAGCGCCATTTTAGCTACTACGGGACTGATTGTGCCCAGAAGCGCCGAGGGGAGCAGGAATACAACTGTGACGTGAAGGAGTATTCTTGCAGGCCAGTTAAACTGCCAAAGCCAGGTCCACCCGCCCACGAGGTTGTTTAATACGATGGTGACAATGCAGGCGAAGGCGCAAATCGCGAAAAGTATGGATAGCACTTTGACGGGTTTGAATCGGTCGGCGAGCCGTCCGCCCGTATAGTTGCCGATGGTGATGCCCGCCAGGACGACGCCTATGACGCTGGTCCAGGTGTAAAGCGACGAGCCGAGGAACCGCGCGATTATTCGGCCCGCGACAAGCTCAATAACCATAATGCAGAAGCTCGATATAAATACCGTCGCACAGGGGATAAACAATGATTTCAGGGCTGAAGAGCTTATTTTATTAACTTCGCTCATTGATAAACCTTTTAAAACCTGGGTTTCATATCTTATCTAAAAAAGTAATCATACGTTATTTGGTTGTTTTTGGGAATCAATAATCATCCGGCAGGATTGCATATTAAGGCCTAATGTGTTATAAGCACGGCGATTATGGAAGTCGCACAATTAAAAAGCGAAATAGCGGAGTTGAAGGCCCGGGTGGAAAATATCCGGGACTGGCTTTGACCTGGCCGGCAAAAAATCGGAGTTTGCACAACTACAGGAGAAAATGAGCAGTCCGGGTTTCTGGGACAATCAGGAAATAGCACAAGGTGTGGTATCCCGGATAAGCACATTGAAAGCGATAATTGAGCCGGTAGAGGAAATCAGCAGGGAATCGCAGGATTTGACGGAACTTTTTGAATTGGCGGTTGAATCGGACCCCGAGGAATTGGCACAATTAGAGGATGACCTGGCGACAATTGCAAAACGCTGTGAGCAGATAGAGTTGACGGGTTTGCTCAGCGGGCCGAACGATACGAAGAACTGTTTTTTCAGTATTCACGCCGGCGCGGGCGGGACCGAAAGCTGCGACTGGGTGAGTATGCTCCTGAGGATGTACACCCGCTACTTCGACGCCAACAAATACCAGTATAGCGAGCTTGATATTACGCCCGGCGAAGAGGCGGGGATACGGTCGATAACGCTCCAGGTAAAGGGGCCTTTCGCATACGGGAAACTTTCGTGCGAGGTTGGCGTGCATCGGCTTGTCCGGATAAGCCCTTTTGATTCTAATAAACGCAGGCATACGAGCTTCGCGGCGGTTGATTGTATTCCTGAATTTGAAGAAGACGTGGCTATCGAAATAAAGGAAGAAGACCTGAAGATTGACTATTACCGCGCGGGCGGGGCAGGAGGCCAGCACGTCAACAAGACAAGCTCAGCGGTCCGGATGCTGCACAAGCCCACGGGTATCGTTGTCCAGTGCCAGAACGAGCGGAGCCAGCACAAAAACCGCGCATTCGCAATGAAAATGCTAAAGGCGAAATTGTATATGATTGAGCAGCAGAAGCGAGACGCCGAGATTGCCAGACAATACGACGCAAAGGGCGAGATCGCCTGGGGCAACCAGATTCGCAGCTACGTTTTGCAGCCCTATCAATTGGTAAAAGACCATCGCACCGATTGCGAGACGGGAAAAGTTGACGCGGTGCTTGACGGTGACATAGAAGAATTTATCGAGGCGTATCTGCATCATCGCGCCAAAGGTAAACCAAACGCAAGGGCATCAAAAGTTAAGGCGGAAAAAAATGAAGAAAATAATTGAGGTTGAATTGAAAACCAGGTCGTCGGCATTGGCCGAATGCAAAACTCAGATGCTGGCTATAGGTCATTTCTCGGACGGCAAAAAACCTCTGCCGGAAATCATCGAATTGTGTAAAAAACTCGGCGGGGCCATCGAACAGGTCGTAAAACTCGGCGACTTCAAAGGAAAAACCGGGACCAGCGCTCTAATATACGGTAACAATCGTATAGGCGCGCAACGCGTGCTTATCGTTGGATTAGGTGAGCAGAAAGAGGCGACCATCGACACCATCAGACAAGCGGCTGCATTGGCGGCTAATAAAGCGGTGTCAATGAAGGCACGGACAATGGCAATCTCACTTCACCAGGCGTTTGACGCGAAGTTCGAGCCGAGGCTTTTGGCACAGGCAATGGCTGAAGGGATATATTACGGAAGTTTCCGTTACGATGAATATATTACGTCCGATGAGGACGGCAGGACGGATTCGCTCGTTGTCGAAGTGATTGACGATACTGCGGCAAAAACGAAACGGCTTGAGGAGGGGTTGTTAAAAGGGGCTATTATCGGTAATGCCCAGAGCTACGCCAGGGCTCTTGCGAACAGGCCCGGAAACGTAATAAACCCGCCATCGCTTGCGGCGGAGGCGAAAAAGCTCGCAAGAAACACAAAAGGGCTTAGCTGCAAAGTGCTCGACGAAAAACAATTAGCCAAATTGGGTATGGACGGGATTCTGGCGGTTGGCAGCGGGTCGAAAACGCCGCCAAGATTGATAGTCGTTAAATACTCCCCGAAAGGCCCTTCGACTGCGCTCAGGACAGGCAAGGCGAGAAAATTGCCGACGGTTGCTTTTGTCGGCAAGGCGATAACGTTTGATTCGGGCGGGATAAGTATTAAGCCGGCACAGAATATGGAACAGATGAAGCTCGACAAAACGGGCGGCATCGCGGTGCTGGCTGCGGCAAAGGCAGCCGCGGAATTGAAACTGCCCGTGAACCTGATGGCGATAGTTCCCTCAGCGGAAAATATGCCAAGCGGCACAAGCTACAGGCCCGGCGATATCGTTACGACATATTCAGGCAAGACGGTTGAGATTCAAAATACCGACTGCGAGGGAAGAATGATACTTTGCGACGCGCTGTACTATGCCGTAAAACAAAACTGCGACGTGATTATAGACGTAGCCACGCTGACCGGCGCCTGTGTTGTTGCCCTGGGGACATTTATGGCGGGATTGATGGGCAATGATGAACAACTAAACAAAAACATCGAAGATGCGGCGAAGGCCAGCGGCGAAAAGGTCTGGCAGCTTCCCTGCGGGGACGAATACGCAGATGAAATGAAAAGCAAAATAGCGGACCTGAAAAACAGCGGAGGCAGATGGGGCGGCGCGTGCACCGCGGCGGCGTTTTTGAGGCAATTCGTCGGCGGCAAAAAATGGGCGCACCTTGACATCGCGGGAGTTGATTGTTTCGAAAAGCCGACGGCATCGGCCGCGGAGGGTGCAAGCGCATTCGGCGTGCGCCTATTGACAACATATCTTATGAATCTTGCAGGTCCGCCTTTGGCGAGATCTCGCCCGGGACGGGCGGACGGGAAAAAAAGAAAGTGATATTGGCTGATTGATATGACAAAACAAAAGAAGAAAATCGATGAGGCAAGGATTGAAAAGGCGGTCAGGGAAATCCTTTCGGCGGTCGGCGAGGACCTTAACCGCGATGGTCTGAAAGATACGCCCGCCCGCGTGGCGAGAATGTATGGCGAGCTTCTGGCGGGAATGCACGATGACCCGAATACGCATATCAGCCGGGTTTTCAACGAGAACTACGATGAAATCGTGCTTTTGCGTGACATACCTTTTTACAGTATTTGCGAACACCATTTAATGCCTTTTATCGGCTCTGCTCACGTCGCGTACCTGCCGTCGGGCAAAATACTGGGCGTAAGCAAGCTGGCGAGAATTGTGGATTGCTTCGCGCGTCGATTGCAGACGCAGGAGCGGCTGACTTACCAGATAGCCGATTGCCTGATGAGCAATCTAAAACCGCAGGGCGTCGCGGTAGTACTCGAAGCGGCGCACAGTTGTATGACGATTCGCGGGATAAAAAAACCCGGCTCAGTGATGGTAACAAGCGCGGTTCGCGGGCTGTTCAGAAAAGACCCGAGAAGCAGAAATGAAATTATGAGCTTGATACACCATGGGAACAAATAGAAACCACAGATTACACAGATTTCACTGATATTTGTTTTCTGTGTTATCAATAAAATCTGTGGTTAATAATCGTGAAATATGCACAAGCTATGCCGCTACGTTCGATTTTCGATAAATCCGTTTTTGCCTGCCGACGAGGCGGGATTCAATTCGTTTGCCTCGAAGCCGGCCGGCGAAGGGCTGGCTGTATTTCTCGAACTTGGTGTCGAACTGACGGGCGAGTCGGATAAAGCAACCGGGCTGATTCTAAACGTCAGCGATATCGACCAGAAAGTACGTGATTGCGCAATTGGCGTTTTTGCGGAGAAGATAAAAGCCGACTATCGAGAGGCCCGGCATACGGGTTATGATGAGCTGGTTCGGCTTTTGAAAATTGTATGGGAAAAACTTGCAGGCAGGTTCGGCTCGGCACAATTATCAAAACTTAGTTTGAAGCTGAGTCCTTTCAAAACGCTGGCAGTGGATGATAAGGATTGTGCGATGGTCTATTACAGTGAAAAATTCGAGTTTGCGGCGGCTCATAAACTGTGGAATGAAAAATTCGGCGAGGAGCGGAATATCGAGGTTTTTGGCAAGTGCGCCAATCCCGCCGGCCACGGACATAACTATGTTGTCGAGGTAACGGTTAAATGGCCTGATGGTCAATCGCTAAAAACAGGCGATTTTGAGAAGGTGATTCATCAGGAGTTGATTAAGGTCGTGGACCACAAAAATCTCAACGAAGATTTGACTGAGTTTAAGCGGATAACCCCCACTGTCGAGAACATAGCCGTATTCGCATGGAACAGGATTGTCGGCAAATTCGGCAAATCAGCCGCATTACACTGCGTTACCGTATGGGAAACCGATAAGACATACAGCTCGTATTACGGGTAACGATTTCCTGCCGCGAAAAAACGGCAGGCCAACTATTTGAACAGGGCAAGGCGTGACGAGAAAGCCGGATTTCGAAAATCTACTAAAAGTACTGCGCCGAGAGATACCAAGCAGGCCGACGCTGTTTGAGTTTTTCCTCAATGGGCCATTTTATGAGAAACTCACAGGCCGGTTTCTTGGAGTGGAGGGCAAGGACTGGAAATGGGGGGCGTTCAATCCTGTGGTAACAGAGGCGTTCAGGGTTGCCGGTTACGACTATGTTACCGTCATGGGTTCGCAGATGAAATTTGAGACGCCTAATATTGAGAGGAAGACGACTATTTCACTGAATGCCGGCAGCGCAATCACCGACCGGGGGAGTTTTGAGTCATACCGCTGGCCTGACCCCGATGTTTTTGATTATTCCAGTTTGGAATCGGCGAAGGACTCGCTGCCTGCCGGGATGAAACTGATAGTTTATGGCCCGTGCGGCGTCCTGGAGAACGTGATTTCGCTCGTCGGGTTTGAACGGCTGTGTATGCTGTTGGCCGACGACGCGGGTTTGGCGAAGGACATATTTGATGCGGTTGGCAGGCGCCTCGTTCGGTATTACGAAATATGCGCCGCATACGAATCCGTGGGTGCTTTGATAGTAAACGATGACTGGGGGTTTAAGACGGGGACGATGCTTTCGCCCGCGGATTTGAGGAGATATGTGTTTGGATGGACCAAAAAAATAGTCCAGGCAATCCACAAAGCGGGGAAACCAGCGATTCTTCATTCCTGCGGCAATCTTAACAGGGTTATGGACGACATCATCGACGATATGAAATTCGACGCGAAACACTCCTTTGAAGACGTTATTATTCCCGTTGAACAGGCGTACGAGAAATGGGGCGGCAGAATCGCAATATTGGGCGGCATAGATATGGACTTTATGTGCCGGTCAACACCTGAGCAGATAAGGCAGCGGTGCCAAGCGATGTTGGCCAAAACCGCGGATAAGGGCGGCTATGCCCTGGGAACAGGCAACAGCGTCCCAGAATATGTGCCTTATTGCAACTATCTTGCGATGATTGACTGCGTGAGAACAAAAGATGCTACCAAATAGGATGGCGGTGAACTTAAGGTATGATTTTGGCGTATAGCTTGGGTCTTATAATGTAGGTTTTTAGTAGAGGAGGAGCTAAAGCTATCTCCTTGATACGCCGATACTTATGTTGTGAATCAGTGAGGCAATTTTGTGCCTTGGCGGAAGTACTGCCAGATGCTATAATTGCCCGTTTATCAGGATGTTGACGGTTTAATATGTTGAGTCCCTCGCAGGGATGCGATGGGTGTCTTTTTGCGCCATCTGGCAAGGTTTCACTATTGGCAAGGCCGATAGCGGACACCCGACGGGCCTGCTTTGAGCGTAGTTCGACTATGCTCACTACGGGCAGCCGAAGGGGACGGAGTCCAGACGGAACTCCTTGGTTTACTGTTTTCTTTTGTCTGTTTTGAGTGAGGATTAATGAAGGCGTTGGTTACGGGAGGAGCCGGTTTTATAGGTTCCCATTTGGCGCAGAAATTGGTCGCGGACGGCAACGAAGTGATTGTCGTCGATAACCTCAGCACGGGCAGTTTGAAGAATATCACAGGCCTTGTTGGTAAGCCGGGGTTTGAATTTGTAAAAGGTGATATCCGTGATGAATCGGTAATCGAGTCGGCTGTAAGAAGGTGCGACAGGATATTCCACCTGGCGGCGGCGGTCGGCGTTCAGTTGATAGCCGACAGCCCTGTGCATACCATTGAGACGAATATCGCAGGCACACAGGTCGTCCTTGAATTTGCGAATAAATACAAGTGCCAGGTTTTCATCGCATCAAGCAGTGAGGTTTACGGCAAGAGCGAATCAGTGCCATTTCGTGAAAATGACGATATAGTCCTGGGCAGCACGAGTATGCCGAGATGGGCTTACGCGTGCAGCAAGGCGGTTGACGAATTCCTGGGTTTCGCGTTTTATCAACAATATAACCTTGAGGTTGTCATCGGCAGATTCTTTAACACTATTGGCCCGCGACAGACGGGCAGGTACGGGATGGTTGTGCCGAGGTTTATCGAATCGGCCCTCAAAAACGAACCTATACGCATATACGGCACCGGCAAACAAAGCCGGTGTTTTTGTTATGTCGAGGACATCGTTGACGCCGTTATCCGGCTGATGAACTGCAGTAATGCGATGGGCGAGGTATTTAACATCGGTTCGGATGAAGAGATTACCATTGAGGCCCTTGCCGACAAGATAATTGAAATCACAGGCAGCAAAAGCAAAAAAGAATTCATCCCCTACAAAATCGCATACGGCAGGCCGATTGAGGATATGATGCGCCGCGTGCCCTGCCTTGACCGCATTAAAAAAGAAATCGACTGGCAGCCCAAAACAGGTCTTAAAGAGACGCTGTCGAGGGTTATAAATGATTTCAGAAAGCAAACAGATTGAGCGGGAAATAACGCGTTTGGACGGGAAAAGCCGGGTTTAAGCGGGAATACGAGGATATGATAAAGATTATTTGTGTGTGCGGCGCACGTCCCAACTTTATGAAGATTGCCCCCTTGATGAAAGCGTTCAAAGAAAACGGACGCTTCGAGCCGTTCCTGGTTCATACCGGCCAGCACTACGACGAAAAGATGAGCAAGCTTTTTTTTGATGAGCTTGGCATCCCTAAACCGGACATCAACCTTGAGGTCGGCTCCGGCAGCCACGCCCAGCAAACCGCCGAAATTATGAAGCGATTTGAGCCGGTTGTTCTGGAGCACAAGCCCGATTACGTCCTCGTGGTGGGAGATGTCAACAGCACAATTGCCTGCGGCCTCGTGGCGGTAAAACTGGGGGTTAAATTGATACACGTTGAGGCAGGCCTGAGAAGCTTCGACCACGATATGCCCGAGGAAATCAATCGTATCCTGACAGACAGGATAAGTGATTTGCTTTTCGTAACCGAACAATCAGGCGTCGATAATCTGCTGAAAGAGGGAGTAGATTCCGGCAAGATACACCTGGTCGGCAACGTAATGATTGATACTTTGCTTGCCAATAAGGAAAAGGCCGAAAAATCCGATGTGCTGAAACGTCTCGGTCTTTTGAAGTGCAAATATGCAGTTATAACCCTTCATCGGCCGAGCAACGTAGATGATATGACCAGGTTTGAGGAGATTATTACTGCTTTTGAGACAATCGAAAAGGAGATAAAACTGGTTTTCCCGATACATCCTCGCACGAGAAACAATATCAAGGGAACAAATCTTGAAAAGCGAGTTGTGGCAATGAGCAATCTGCTTTTGCTTGAGCCGGTGGGATACCCGGATTTTTTGTGTCTGACAAGCAATGCCGCCCTTGTAATGACCGACTCAGGCGGCATCCAGGAGGAAACGACCATACTCGGCGTGCCCTGTATGACTTTGCGAGAGAACACGGAACGGCCGGTTACAATAACCGAAGGCACAAACCGGCTCGTACAACTCACCAGTAAAGACATTTTGAATAATTATCACGCAATAATGGCCAGCAGGGATGGCTATAAGTCGAAGGTGCCCAAATTCTGGGACGGGAAAGCCGCGCAAAGAATTGCTGAAATAATTGCTAATAAACATCAATTAGCATAGACGATACTATTGTTTCCTGCTTAAAATTAACCAAAACAAAATGTTAAGACAACCTAATTTCTTGTTAATTTTCCTCTTTAGCATACTTAGTGCTGGTGCGGCATTTGGTGATACTAATCTCGCACTTCACAAGAGTTATACCTTGTATCCGAAGCCCAATTATCCGTTGTGCACCGACGATTTAGATGTGATCCAGCTTACTGACGGCGAGGTTTACGATAGTTACTGGGAAAAAAAGAGTACCGTTGGTTGGCAGCATTCGTCTACTGTGACAATTGTGATAGACCTCTTAGGCATAACGAGAATTGACCAGGTGACGGTCAACAGCACCGGCGGCGGTTCTGCTGGCGTTGAATTCCCTGAGTTTATAGCTGTTTTCCTCAGCAAAGACGGCAAACAGTATAGCTTTGGAGGAATGGTCGATGGAAGGCAATTATCTGTCGGCGAAAATACAGAGCCAAAAAGGATAGCTCACGTTTTTGTAATTGACAACCTTGACGCAGAAGGACGATTTGTCAAAGTTATCGTTCGCCCTAAAGGACATCTTTTTTTCTGTGATGAAATCAAGGTCATTCAAAAAGAGAAAGGGACAGAAACTAAATGGGCGCCTCGTAAAACTCTCGTGCAATTTAAGAACGATGAGGAACTCTTAAATGCTGTTGAAGATTATCGACAGCTGAAAGAAAACATTGCTGAAGTGAATAATGTTTTGAACAATTACAAGAAAAAGTTTTCAGATGAATTTTTTAACAATATCTTCAGCAAACTGGAAAAGCTTGCTGCCAAACTCAAGTCGAATGAAATATGCTCACCAGAAACTTTTTCGCTGCTTAGAATGGAAGAAGGGGCTATCCGGGCAGAAATTTATCAAGAAATATATAAAAAGCCGTTCGTTTGTATTGCAGCAAACCCAATGCAGATTTTGTATGAAAAAGATTTTCTCTTTCCGACTGATTCAAGGCAAGAACATGTTGATATCCAACTGTGGCAAGGTGAGCATGAATCGGCTGCAGTTAACGTTGTCAATTGTTCCCAGGAACCGCTGAATATCGCCGTATCAGTTTCTCCATTAATGAACTCGAACGGCGTGTCCATTGATAGCAATAAAACTTTTACACTTAGAAAAGCTGTTTATATAAATGTCATGGGACATGGTTCAATTGCGGACCCACTTGTTCTGCAGGGCGAAAAACCTTTTCAATTGCAACCAGGCAGGACTGTACAGATATGGCTTGATGTTTTCAATCCACAATTAAACGCTGGAGATTACACCTCAGCCCTCGCTGTTAATGCTCAATCTGTCCGTCTGCAGACGATTCCGATCTATATAAAAGTTGCCCCAATTGTTTTCCCGCGAGAAGTTGCGCTTAATAGCTGCACTTGGGCTTATCCGGAAATACTGGAAATAACCAAAGATATTATGCAGGAAGCAGCCAGGGATTTTGAAGAACATTATAACAATGTTTTTGTGGTTCACCCAGGCAATCTACCTCACGGTAAGAAAGTGGGGCAGACCTTTCGGACATCCGATTTCAGTAAGTTAGATAAAATATTGGACATTAACCGCCAGGCAAGGATATATTTAATTTTGGGCATGGACTCGATTCGTGATGACTTCGGTGAACCTATGAGTCCTTCCTGGAAGACGAATTTTTCACAGTGGCTTATCCAGCTTGTTCAGCATTTGAAAGACAAAGGCATCGGCTATGAGAGATTTGCTTTTTACCCTTATGATGAAAAGCTTGGCGACGAGTTTTATCAATTGGCAGAATTAGTCAAAAAGACAGATCCGAACGTAAAGATATATGCCAATTCGGCTGGAAAGGATTATTTAGATTTTGAACGTTTTGTAAAATTGATAGATATCTGGTGTTTCGATGAGAACGACAGCCTAAAGTACCCCGATAGGATTAAACTGCTCAAAAGTTTCGGCAAAGAAGTCTGGACATACAATGCTGATTCTGCCCCGGCAAAAGCTGCAGATCCTCTGGGCTTTTACAGATTGATGCCTTGGCGAGCCTTTAAACGCGGACAAACAGGCATTGGATTCTGGGTTTATTCCTATGTTACCAAAGGACGTTATATGGGCTGGGATGATACGATGAATCCGGAATTATGTTACGACGTTGTATATGGAGCGGCCGGTAGCCCTGTGGATACTCTTGGTGAAAAGATTATTCCGTCACGTCGGTGGCAAGCATGGCGGGAAGGGATAGAAGATTACCAGTATCTCTATGAACTTCAAAACAAGATCAATACCATAAAAAATACCAATCCAACGAAGGCCACCGAGATGCAGCAGACGCTCGACAAACAGGTTGACAGAGTATTGAATAATACGACTAATCCTACTATCGTATATGAGGCTCGAGGAATAATCACAAGTTTGCTTAAATAATTAATCAGGCGCAAAGAACCGGAGAAACGTTAAATTGATTGTATCGTATCTTAAAAACAATTTTACAGCTACAATCGCACAACTGCTAACATCTCCTTTTTTCAAGAATATCCTCGTTGTGATGTCCGGTACAGCCGTGGCGCAAATCATTGGTTTTGCGCTGACCCCAATAATCAGCCGATTATTTTCGCCATCGGACTTTGGAGTTTTCGGTTCATTCGGCTCGATTTTAGGCGTAATTGCAGCGGGCGTAACGCTTCAATATACTCAGGCTATTATGCTGCCAAAAGAAAAAACGGACGCTATCAATCTTTTCTTTATTTCCTGTTTGTCGGCGGTCTTTATAACGTTGTTGTGTTTGGCGGCTATTCTCATTGTGCCTGCGTTTTTCTTAAACATTATGAAAACGCACAGTGCCTGGATGCTGGTACTGCTTGTTATGGCTGTCTTTGTAAGCGGTCTCAATCAGTCGTTTCAGGCATGGTGCGTGCGAGTAAAGGCATTTAGGCATACCTCTGCTTCGCAGGTTATTCGCACCATAGCGGCCAATGGAACACAGATCGGATTTGGTTGGTTTCAAGGGGGCGCCCTCGGCCTCGTTTGCGGGGCGGTCTTGGCTGATATCGTGGCAAGTATAAATCTGGCTCGCGTGTTGTTTTCTGATCTCAAAGCCCTTCGACCTGACATTCAATGGGTACGGATGAAACAACTCGCCGTAGAATATCGGGATTTTCCTATTTATTCCGCAACACAGAGTGTCATAGGTGCCTTATCGCTTGGCTTACCGGTTCTTTTACTTGGGTATTTTTATGATATTGCCGTTGCCGGCGCGTATGCATTTGGGGTTCGAATTTTACTGGCACCAATGAGTTTTGTACTGACCGCGTTGCGACAGGTACTTTTTCAAAAGGCCAGCGAAACCTATAACTATAGAGGGAAACTCTATCCGCTGTATCTCAAGACAACGAGTGTATTGTTGGCAATGGTAATTATTCCTGCATCCATTCTATTTATATGGTCTCCCTCTGTATTTGCTTGGCTTTTTGGGTCGGAATGGCACGAAGCAGGGATCTATGCAAGGTGGTTAGTTTTATGGTTAGTATCTGTATTTATTAATGTGCCTTCTATCTTGTTTGGAAGAATATTAAGGTTGCAAAGCAAGCTATTCTTTTATGACTTATTACTTCTGGGGTTAAGAATAGCGATATTTGTTTTAGGTGGTATTTATTTGGAATCCTTGCAAACAATAGTATTGTTCTCGACAGTCAGTTCTTGGATGAATACGATGTTTGTTATATGGATAGGGTACGTTATTTATTGCAGAGAAAAAAGAACGAGCAAGGGTTAAATGAATTAAATAGTTGAAAAAACACAAGGCAAAGTTGATGACTTTGCATATTTCCGATTTTCAATAGGCGTACAAAGTCGCTTTTACTTAAAATAGCCGCTAAAACAGAAAATGGTTAACAGCAAAAGAATGATTACGAATTTTTGTAGGAGCAAATATGTTCAAAAAGATAGCTAAGATAGCTTATTTATTCATTTATTTTTGTAATAGAATTCATAACTATTGTGACCCGGTAGGGTATGCAAGGAAAATTGGAGTAAAAGTCGGAAAACAATGTTATTTCTTTTCTGCATGTTTCGGTTCAGAACCTTATTTGGTTACAATGGGCGACCATGTATGTATTGTAAATACAACATTTATAACACATGACGGGGCGATGTTTACGCTACGGCATAAAATGCCAGACGATGAGTATTTTGCGCCTATAACCATTGGAAACAATGTATTTATAGGGTATGGATCAATTGTAATGCCTGGGGTAAGCATCGGAGATAATGTAATTATCGGTGCGGGTGCCGTTGTTACAAGAGACATTCCATCAAATTGTGTTGCTGTTGGAGTTCCAGCTAAGCCCATAAAATCGCATGAAGAATATTACAAGGGAATGCTTGGCCGAACTGTAAAAACACATAAATTCACATCTCGTCAGAAAAAGGAGTTCCTTCTTAAACATTTTAACATGAAATAAGTAGCGATATGGTGCATTTAGGAAGGATGTAAAATGACAGAACAGGCATACAAATACTGGAAGCAAAATGAAAAGGTTGGATTTTCGAGTGATGACACTAAAATACAAAGATATACACAAAAAATGCACCCCGTCCAATTTGCGGAAATAGCGCAAAAGAATGCTTTCGAAAGTTCTATATGTTAGGTGGCAAGATGAACGATGAGGTTAAAATATTTATCTCGGGTGATTTTTGTCCGGCCTGGGGATCAGTTGACCAGTTAATTCAAGACAACGCGGGTACTTGGAGGATTGTACTTAAATGAACACCGGACTGTTATGGTTTTTTCCGTTGTTGGTTCAATAATGAACATCGTTTTAATCGTGTGGATCGGTTATGTTCTTATGAAACACGAACCCGGTCTAAATGGGAAAGATATTGAGGAACTGTCGAATACTTGAAGGAAGGCCGGGTAAAAAAGCAGATGATCAAAATTGTAATAGGTGGTGATATATGCCCGATTGGCAACGTGGCAAAGGCATTTGCGAATGGAAATGCTCAAGAGATATTCCATGATTTGCTTGAGGTAATTCAAAGTTCCGATTTATCGATCACAAATCTTGAGTGTCCTTTGGTTTCTCAAAAAAAACCTATTCCAAAATCAGGACCGGCTCTGAGCGCAGATATCAAGTGCATAAATGGATTTGTTAACGCCAAAATTGATGTGTTAAATTTAGCGAACAACCATATCCTTGATCATGGGAGCGATGGGTTGAAAGAAACCATAACTATAATTCAAAAAGCTAGCATTAAAACTGTCGGCGCAGGGATCAATATCATGGAAGCCCAAAAGCCCCTCATCAAGGAGATTGAGGGGAAAAGAATCGTGCTCTATTCGATGGCAGAACATGAGTTTTCGATTGCCGATGAGCAAAATCCCGGGGCAAATCCGCTGGATATTATTAATTTCGTCAATGCAATACGCCTTTATAAGAAGGACAGTATTTTTATCGTACTCATCCACGGAGGAAATGAATATTACTCGTATCCCAGTCCTGAGGTAATGAGACGGTGTCGTTTCATGGTGGAAATGGGAGCGGATGCGGTCGTTTGCAGCCATACTCATTGTGCGCTGCCGTGGGAAACCTACCGCGACCGTCCTATCATCTACGGCATGGGAAATCTGATATTTGAATCATTAAATCCATTACCAGATATATGGTATGAAGGGTTTTTGACAAAACTGATAATTGAAAATAGCTCCGTAGAAGCTGAAATAATTCCCTATCATCAGTCGAGAGCAGGTGTTGGCGCAAGATTGATGGTTGATCACGAGAAAAACAAATTCTTTGAAACTATGCAAATAAAATGTGAGGAAATTAAAAATCCCGCAACTGTAGAAAAACGCTGGATTGAACATTGTAAAAAAAACAGGGCGTTTTACCTGTCCTGCCTTTTTGCCTATAATCGAGTCATGCATAAGCTGAACAAGTTCTTCTTAAAGACCTTGCATTCGGAAAAAGCTTTATTGGATTCGTTAAATATGGTGGAGTGCGAGGCGCATCGTGAGGTGGTACTGACTATACTAAAGCTCCTAAGAAGGAATAAATGAAGTTTAATGTGCAAGAGTGATGAGTCATTTTTTAATGTCTTTGCAGATTGCTTCAAAAGGTTACGCGTCAGTTGTGGCTTTTAGTAATCTTACGGAATGGAATTTTAAAGACAGTGGCCTATAGATTGCTCGATATATGTAAATATCGGTGGGCTCGCTATCAGGCTTATCTGCGAGGCTGGCGCACACGGGAAAAGATCGTTGTGATTGAAAGCGACGATTGGGGTTCTATCCGAACCTCATCGCGATCGGCCTATGACCGACTGCTGAATATGGGATACCCCGTTACTCGGTCGCATTATAATTTTGACGCATTGGAAACATGTGAGGATTTGGAGCAGCTATTTGAAGTTTTGTACAGTGTGAAAGACAGCCGGGGACGACCGGCTTGCATCACGGCAAATATGATCATGGCGAATCCGGATTTCGACAAAATCCGCCAAGCCAATTTTGAAGAATATTTTTACGAGCCTGTCGGCGTTACCCTGTCGCGAGATCTCAGTCGGCGAGGGGTTGAGGAAAGATGGCGAGACGGAATGAACCGGAAATTATTCGTTCCGCAACTCCATGGCCGCGAACATATTCGCTGGTGGCAATGGCTTAAAGCGCTTAGAAAGAAATCCCGCGAGACCCTGGATACGTTTGAATTGGGAATGTGCGGCCTTGCACTGGCCTCGTCGCATGAGAACCTGAGTTTTTTTTCTCCGCCATATCTTAACGACGAAGAGTTAGCTGCGGAGGGGGTGGATTTAACGAGGATGGTTGTTGAAGGTTCGGAATTGTTTGAAAAGCAGTTTGGTTTTAAGTCGCTCAGTGCGGTAGCTCCGAATTATTGCTGGACGGATCATGTTGAGAATATCTGGTCCCGGATCGGCATTCGCTATATCCAGGGTAGCGTAATTCAGGATCTCCGGACTCCTGATGGACCCAAACGTTGCTACCATTATTTGGGGGAACGAAACCGGTTCGATAGTTACTATATGGTTCGAAACTGTGATTTCGAGCCGGCTTCCGAAAGGAAAGATTGGATGGGTAGTTGTCTGAAAGAGATTGCGAGGGTTTTTTGTTTCCATAAGCCCGCCGTTATTTGTTCTCATCGCGTTAATTTTATCGGGGCAATTGATTCGGGCAATCGGTCGAATACGCTGCGTCAATTAAGCGATCTTTTGAAAAGTATTGTTCGGCGATGGCCTGACGTTTGTTTTATGAGTTCTGATGAAATGGGAACCTATATGGAATCGGATGGCCGATCCAAGAAAATAGAAAGGAATAGTTTATGACTTTCACGAGTTTAGCGTTTAACTTTATTGAAAGACAGCACAAAAAAATATATGATCACGATCGTCATAGGCGGTGATATATACCCGGTTGACAGTGTGGAAAAGCCATTTATGAATGGCAATGCTGTGGAGACGTTTTCTGCTTTGGAAGTGAAGTTGGGTAAGTAAGGGAAACATAAAATGGCGCAAGCGGGAATAAAAAACAGTCGAATTTTCAAGAAAATATCACGGTCAGTCTTATATTCAAGATTAAGAAGCCAGTTGCCATCGAAGCCCTCAGTAATATGTGATGACAGGGAACAAATAGGTTTGGATGTGAAAGAAGTTCGAATAAATTGGCCAAAGGACTTGCCAAAGCCAAAAGTGGGAGTGATTCAAGACAAGGGTGAATCTCCTCGCTGGACTAAGCATTGCCGTTTTCTTGAGACAAATAAAATTCCTTATGAATTCTATGATCTTGATTCCATAAACTGGCTTGAAAATGCAAAAAAACTTGATGTAATTATAGGAATTGATTCATGTCAGCCCTATTATTTAGAGCAAATTCGAAGGAAATATTATGTTCTTGAGCAACATCTTAAAAAGAAATGCTACCCTAACTTTTCTGACGCCTTGCTTTATGAGGACAAAATACTTGAGGCGTATCTGTCTGAAATATATGGTTTTCCCTTTATTACGACCTATGTTTACAATTGCATGAATGAGGCTATGCAGGCGGCACCCCGATTTACCTATCCGATAATCAGTAAAATTGTGCCATGTGCTGGTTCTGTCGGCGTAGAAATGATTTATTCAGAAAAGCAATGCCTTTCTGTGATTAAGAAGGCCTTTTCCGTAAGTGGCAGAAAAACGCACGCCCCTTATGCATGTCAAAAAAATTACGTCTATTTTCAGGATTATGTGCCTAATGATGGTTATGATATTCGCATTATTGTTGTGGGACAAATGGTTTTTGGTTATTACCGCAAGGCATTGGAAGGTGATTTCCGAGCATCAGGTATGGGGCAAGTGGAAAAAAGAGAGCTGCCCCCAGAGGCCATGCAAATTGCCAGGAAAGTTACTGATACACTGAAAAGCCCGATGCTTGTCGTTGACATGCTCAGAGGAAATGATGGAAAATTCCATATTATCGAAATATCCCCAATCTGCAAGATTGAGACCCCTGAACAGTTGCACGTAGATGGAAAACCGGGAGTATGTA
The DNA here is from genome assembly GCA_050012695.1 of Sedimentisphaerales bacterium. Lineage (GTDB taxonomy): Bacteria > Planctomycetota > Phycisphaerae > Sedimentisphaerales > Anaerobacaceae > Fen-1362. The sequence continues at coordinate 27,187 of JBEKGR010000006.1, forward strand.
TCTTTTCCGAAGATGGGACATTTCGATTTGAAGAAGGGCGTTACTGGGTTCATGAACTGGCATTGAAAGAGTTTTTAATAAAAAACTATATTTTTGATGCTCTGCATAGGAAGGGAGAATAATAATGAGGATTGGAGTTGTACGCACCTCACTAAAAGAAAACGAACACCGTGTGCCTATTTATCCGGAACATCTGCCGTGGATCAATCCTGAACTGAGGAAGCAACTTGTATTTGAACAAGAATACGGTAGTGATTACGGTTTTTCAGATAATTATTTTACTCAGCATGACGCCAGCCTCGGAACTCGAAAAGAGTTATTTGATAATTGTGACCTTCTGATATTACCCAAACCGGTTCAACGAGACCTTGAACAAATGAAAGAACATCAGATTTTATGGGGATGGCCACATTGTGTTCAGCAAAAATCCATAACTCAACCTGCGATAGACAGGAAGTTGACTTTAATTGCGTGGGAAGCGATGCATCTCTGGAGTTCCGGCGGGGAACGGTTGATGCATATCTTCTACAAAAATAATGAAATAGCAGGATATGCCGCGGTTTTGCATGTGATGGAACTTCTCGGGATTGATGGTCTTTATGGTCCCAGGCGAAAAGTCGTTATCATAGGATATGGTTCCGTAAGCCGTGGAGCTATATATGCTTTGCATGGAAGAGGCTTTAATAATATCCATGTTTATAGCAAAAGACCGGTGCATTTGATCGCGGACCAGAACCCAGACGTTTATTACAAAAACATATTTATGGGTGAAAATGGTCAGATACTGGCTCGAAATTACGATGGAACAGCGCGTCCGTTTATTGAAGAGTTGTCAGAAGCCGAAATTATATGTAACGGTGTTTTGCAGGATACCGACAATCCTATGGTGTTTGTAAATGATAATCAGTTGTCTGAACTTAAACCTCGCTCGCTCATAATTGATATTAGTTGTGATGAGGGCATGGGATTTTCTTTTGCAAAACCCACAACATTTGAGGAACCGATTTTTAGGATTGGAGACAACATTACTTATTATTCCGTCGATCATACTCCAACATATTTATGGAATGCTGCTTCAAGAGAAATCTCAAGGGCATTAATTCCGTTCCTCTCTGAAATTGCCGCAGGTCCTCTTGCTTGGGGGAAAAATGAGACCATTAGGAGGGCAATTGAAATAAAAGATGGCATTGTAAATAATCAAAAAATACTATCTTTTCAGAAGCGTGACAACCAGTACCCTTACCGCCACATTTAAACTGTTATAAGATATGTGCGGCTTCAGGATGCAATAATTGAAGATATAATTGCAAAAACGAATAAAAGGTGAATTTGTGGAATACCCAGCATCATTAAACGACGATTCGAGTCCATGGTCTTATGATCTGCAGCCCAAAGAGCCGTTGCCGCTTTCGATTTTTCTGTTGATGCCGTTTCTGGTAGGGGCGATTTCCGTCTCGGCGATGCCCGGATTCAACTATCTGGTGATAGTGCTGGGGGTGGTTTGTGCGGTGGTTTTTATGGTGGCGTCGGTGCGGGAAGGGTTTTTTATACCGGCGGAATTGAAATTTTTCGGTGCCTTTTGCTTTTGGGGGGCGCTTGGGTTGCTTGTGGCAAGATTTCCTGAGTTGGTTTTCACTCAACTAAAAACACTTGCTCAGGTGCTGATTATGGCTTTGATTGTTTCCTACTATGCGAGGAACACGCGATGCATATCATGGTTGTTTTTTGCGGTGTTGATTGGTGTGTTAATTGTAGCAGCGTCTGCTGTGGAGACCGGTGAGTATAAGCGGGCGGAGGTCGAGGGAGCACGTCTGGCCGGCCTGACGCTCAATGCAAATGCCTTTGCTATCACTATAACCAACGGTATCGCTATTTTGTTGTTTTTTTTCGGGCAGGTTCGATCAAAAATACTCAAGCTTGTGATCATCGGCGGGATTCTGGTCGGGATACGTTTTGTCATCAGCAGTGGTTCCCGCAAGGGCTTTATCGGTGTGGCGATATTGATTTTATTCTGGTTTCTGCTTACTTATCTCAAAGAACTTCGTAAACGGCCTTTACTGGTCATAGTGATGCTTTGGGGCATTGTCGCACTGGGGGTTTTTGCGGCCTATTCAATGCGCAATACGGTGCTGATGCAGCGATTTTCGCAGTTCAACAAAGAAACTACGGCTTCATCCACAGGTGGTGGCACCAGACTTCTAATGATAGAGGAGAGTATCCGCTTTACAGCTTCTCATCCCGTTCTGGGGCTTGGCTTAGACAATTTTCAAGTCTATTCTGTGGTGGGATTATACTCCCATAATAATTATGCTGAAGTGTTTTCCTCAACCGGCATCCCCGGTGGGATCTTGTACTATCTGATTTATGTCATTATCTTCTATCGGCTGCACAAAGTAAGTAAATTCTCTCTGTCACCCAGCCAAAGGAATGTTGTAACGATCTTCAAGTGCCTGATGTTGCTTCGGCTGGTTTTAGATTTAGGGGTTGTCTCGTATTATTCAAAGATAAACTGGATATTTATGGCCATTATTATCGGCGGCTTGTGTTATCTGGAGCGGGATGTCGAGGCCGATTATACCCAGAATGACAACAAAGGCGAATTTGCCCAAAATGTCCTGGCTGTGGAGTACTAAGCCATGAAAATACAGATCAAGGCTGTCCGCTATCTGTTATGAAGATACTGTGTCTGACAGATTCATTGAACTCTGGTGGAGCGCAGCGGCAGTTGTGTATGCTGGCCGTACTGCTCAAGGAACGCGGTTATGATGTGGAATTTCTGACATACTACGATTATGACTTCTATCGCAGCGTTCTGGACAAGGCCAATATACCGCATACCCTAGTTACTGCGAGCAATAAGCTGGGTCGAATAGTGGCGGTTCGCAAGGCCATTAGACATCAAAAGCCGGATGTAGTTATCGCGTATCTGGGAACGCCGAGTATTATTGCCGAGCTTGCAGGATTGCCAAAGCGGGATTTTGCATTGATCGTGTCGGAGCGCAGTTCCAATCTTCGCGAGAACTTTGCTACAAAGCGGCGGTTCTTCTTTCATCGGCTTTCAGATGTGGTGGTATGCAATTCATTTACACAGACAAAATTCATCGCCAAAACAGCGCCGTGGCTGGTTAAACGTACAGCCACCATAATCAACGGCATCGATATATGTAAATTCAAACCAGCAGATGTGCAAACACCTACTGACAATGAGCCGATCTCAATATTGGTAATAGGAAACTTTCGACCAGAAAAGAATCCTCTTGCACTGGTTGAGGCGGTACGGATAGTGAACCAAAATCTTCCACAGAAAGTCACCGTTGACTGGTATGGGAATAACTGGTTTAAAAACGGCAGTCCCACCAAGGATTCAGAATTGTATTTAAAAGTACAGAAATTCATTAAAGACAATAAGCTCGATGATGTTTTCAGACTTCATAATTATGTAAGTGATATCACTCCATTATATCAATCTGCAACTGCTTTCTGTTTGCCGTCGCTCTATGAGGGATGTTCAAATGTAATCGGAGAGGCAATGGCGTGTGGAAAACCGGTCTTGGCCAGTAATGTGTGCGACAATCCGCTGCTGGTAACAGAAGGTGAGAACGGCTTTCTTTTTGACCCCAAAGATCCTCAAGATATTGCCACCGCTATTATCCGTTTTGCAGCATTATCTGTTGAACAGCGAATCCAGTTCGGCCTCCATAGCCGTGCAAGGGCTGAACACTTACTCTCATCTGATGTATTCGTGCAAAAGTACATTGATTTGATAACATCGGTTGCAAAGGGATATCATAAATGAAATGGCTTGGAAAACCATATTGTCTCTTATGGAAATGCTACTACCGCGTGCTTAGGTATATCCTTCTATCGATGAAAAAATCGACCAAACGATCCGCCGAATATGTGACGAATATGGATTACGAGGATATTTTGGCACGACCGTCGAATATGAAAGCTGTACCGGAAACAACGTTGCCATAGGAGCTAATTGTGTGGTTACAAAAGATATACCCGAAAATGCCGTGGTTGGCAGACAGTTTTTTTGAAATTAAACCTCAGAGAATTCCTGGAAGGATTTTCTACGGAGAATCCATTATACCGCGTAAAAATATTGACGGACTTATCAAAGCATTTGCAATAGTCAGGGATGTACACCCAGAGGCAGAACTGCATCTGGCCGGCCACAGCTCCGATAGTGAATACGGCAGGAAGTGCAAACAATTGGTCTCTAAGTTAGGCATAGAAAAAAAGTGAAGTTTATGGGCAGTTCGACTGTGGATCAGATACAAGGTGAATTATCTTCGGCATCGTGTATGGCGATTTGTTCTCATCAGGAAACTGCGCCGGTGATTATTGGTGAAGCCATGGCTATAGGCGTAACTGTTGTTGCCTCGAATATTTGCGGTATTCCCTATATGGTAGAAGATGGCCAAACCAGAAAACTTGTTAACCCAGATGGTCCATCCGATATTGCTGCGGGTATAAGTTATATTTTGGGATATAAGAATCCTGAGGAGATGTCTCGTCGTGCGATTGCCATTGCTAAAGAACGTTTCCGAGCCTCGGTTGTTGCCAGAAAAACTTATGACTTCTACAAGAAAGTCATTGGGAATGTATAAGTATGTTTGAGACAGAAGAAAACAAATGGCCTGAAATTGCCCTGATCGGGTCATATCCACCTCCTTATGGCGGAATCAGCGTGCATTTGCAGAGACTTGTCGAACGAATGAAGGAAGATGGAGTTGATTTCAGGCTTTATAACACGTTATCAAAAAGCCAGCAATTTCCATATGTAGTGAGTGTGGCAGATAGTAAAGTGATGTGGTATCTGAGGTTTTGTCTTAGCCATCGGTGCAAAATAGTCCATCTTGTTTCTACAAGCTGGCTTAGCCGAGTAATGTTTGGCATAATGGCCTGCTTACGGTCAGGAAAGTATGTCTTGAGTATTCATGGTCGAAGCATCAGTGAAAAGCTTCGCTCTCATGGATTACAGAGCAGACTAACTCGATGGTTTCTGCGAAGAATGGATGCAGTTATAGCCTGCAATCCGGATATTGAACGAGAGTGTATTGAAGATATTGGCCTGGATCGAAGAAAGGTAAGCATGGTTCCAGCATTTATTCCGCCGAATCTGCAACAAGCCGGTGAGTTGCCAAATTATGTCAAGGAATTCGTCGCTTCTCATACTCCCAGACTCTGTGCGGTGGGCTGGATTGGCAGCATATATAAAGGTGAAGAAGTGTATGGCACTGATATGATGGTTGAGCTTGTTGAGAGATTGAAAGCCGATTATCCTGATATCGGACTAATTTTAAGTCTTAACGGTGGAGATGAAACGAAGATCGAACAGTTCATTAAGAATTGCCGTCGTCGTCTCAGCGACAGTATGCTTGTTATTGCCGAATCGCTGAAGGAAGTAAGTCCTGTGATTAGAGACTGTGATGTATTTGTCAGGCCGACAAATACAGATGGTGACTCAGTTTCAATTCGTGAGGCGCTTTATTTGGGAACCCCTGTGGTCTCAAGTGATGCTGTACCTCGTCCCGAAGAGTGCGTTCTTTTCCGAAACCGCTGCATGGATGATTTTGAAGAAAAAGTCCGCTACGCTTTATCAAATCTGCATAATTTAAAGGCCTCTGTTAAGGCTTGTAAAATGCCAGATAACGCTGGGAAAGTTCTGGAAATCTACAAGAATTTAAAAGAAAGGGCAACATGATGTTGTTAAAGAATAAGAAAGTATTAGTAACCGGCGCCGGCGGCTTTATCGGCTCGCATTTGGTTGAGGCATTGCTTGAAAAAGGAGCAAATGTTCGAGCTTTTGTACACTATAATGGCCGCAGTGACTGGGGCATGCTTTCCGATTTGCCCAACGAATCACTTAAGAGTATCGAGGTTGTTGCCGGAGATATTCGAGACCCATTCTTTGTGCATAAGGCTGTGCAAGGATGCGATTATGTTTTCCACCTTGCGGCGCTGATAGGCATACCTTACAGCTACGTAGCCCCAAATGATTATGTTGCGGTAAATGTGCAGGGAACAGTGAATGTATTAGAGGCCTGTCGTGACGAGAAAACGCCTCGGGTTGTGCACACATCTACAAGTGAGACGTACGGTACCGCTGTATATGTTCCAATCGACGAAAAACACCCTCTCCAAGGACAATCACCCTATTCGGCAAGCAAAATAGGCGCCGACAAAATGGCTGAATCCTATTATAACAGCTTTAATCTGCCAGTTGTAACGATACGGCCTTTTAATACTTTCGGTCCGCGACAATCCGCCAGGGCATTCATTCCTACCGTCATAACACAGGCCTTGACACGGGATAAAATTGTGATGGGATCGCTTGAACCGGTGCGAGATATGACATTCGTCAAAGATACCGCTGAAGGCTTTATCACTGTAGGCCTGTGCGAAAAAGTCATCGGCCAGACAGTTAATCTCGGGGTGGGGCATGGTGATACTATCGGTACGATGGTCAAGACCATCTTGAAAATACTGGGAAAAGAAAAGATGCCGATTCAGCAGGATGCATCTCGCGTGCGGCCGGCAAACAGCGAAGTGATGCGGCTTATCAGCGACAATAGAATCGCAATAGAAGTCTGCGGCTGGAGACCAAAATACACTCTTGAATCCGGACTTGCTCAAACGGTTGAGTGGATAAAACAAAATCTTGATAAATACAAGCCCGACCGATATGCGATATAATGAGGTGCTTTAATGAAAGATATCCGTGTAATTATTTTAGCTGGCGGCAAGGGAGCACGCCTTAAACCTTATACAACGGTTTTCCCAAAACCGCTTATGCCAATAGGCGACATGCCGATTCTCGAGGTTGTCCTGCGACAGCTTAAATATTTTGGTTTTGAGAAAATCACTCTTTCTGTAAATCATCTCGCCGATTTAATCCAGACATTTTTCGGCAATGGCAGCAAACTCGGCCTTGACATAAGTTATTGTATGGAAGATAAGCCGCTTGGCACAGCAGGCTCAATTTCGCTTGCTGAAAATCTTACAGAGCATTTCCTTGTTATGAACGGCGACCTGCTTACTACACTGGATTATGGCGCAATGATGTCTCGTCACATTGCCAGTAAAGCATCCGCAACAATCGGTGTGTTTCAGCGAGAAGTTAAAATTGATTTTGGCGTTCTTGAGTTAGGACAAAAAGGCGAACTTCTTCAATATAAGGAAAAACCCCGTTTCGAATTTACTGTTAGCATGGGAGTCAATGCTTTTCATAAATCGGCATTGGAGTTTATCCCAAAATCGCAATATCTTGATATCCCCACATTGATGATGAATCTTAAAACTGCCGGTAAACAAGTGCTTACCTACCAGTCCGAATGTCAATGGCTCGACATAGGCAGGCCCGAAGATTACGAGAAGGCGATAGCTGAATTTGAAAAATCACAGAGCAAGTATTTGAGACAATAACAATAATGCCAAAACGATTATTGATTACAGGGGCAACCGGATTTGTAGGGATATGGACCGTCAGGCACTTCAAAACCGCTCGTAACGGGATTGAATTGTGGGCTACAAGCAACGAGCCTGCTCCAGTTCAGTTACAGGCTGATAAGTTTGTTCAGATAAATTTGTGCGACAGTGAAGCAGTGCGGGATCTTATTGCAAAATGCAAGCCTGATGAGGTTATACACCTTGCCGGTCTTATAGGCAATGCATCATTAGCCGAACTTATGCGTGTAAACGTCATAGGCACTGAGAATCTTTATACCTCTCTTATCGAGAAATGCGATATGAATAAACTCAGGGTTGTACAGGCCGGTTCCGCTGCCAGCTATGGAATGGTTTACCCTGACGAGTTGCCGATTACAGAACGGCAGGAGCCGCGACCTGTCAGTCTATACGCGATAAGCAAGTTGGCTCAGGACTACCTGGCAATGTCGATGTGGCTTAGAAATGGACTGCAGGTTATATGTGGCCGTGTTTTTAATCTCCTCGGTCCTGGGCAGCCAAAATCGCTGGTGCCGATGGCTTTTGTTGAAAGGTTAAAAGATGTAAAAAAAGGCTTAACCGATGAGTTCAGCGTTGGCAATACTGACTCAAGACGTGATTTTGTAGATGTTCGGGATGTAGCATCAGCTTTTGATGAATTGCTGCAAAAAGCTCAGCCCGGGCAACTGTACAACATAGCTTCGGGTAACGACGTATCAATACAGCAGATTATTGACAAACTGTTGCAGATAAGCGGAGTCCGGGCAAAGGTGATAAGTCAACCTGCTCTTCGGCGCCCCACTGATGTTCCCTGTGTACGCGCCGATATCAGCAAAATATCGAAAGCTACCGGTTGGCGTCCTAAAATACTACTTGATGAATCACTGGAAGCAATGTGGAGGCAGAGCCAGGATTGATTTGATTGTTTTTTTATATCGATACAGCGGGGTATATCTTGATGAAGATTAGAACAATTACTTTGGGAATAGACTTGGGCAACCAGGCTGATAGCTCGATGCAACACGAAATTGGCTCGTTTTTCAGTAAAGCAAACGAGCTGTTCTCAAAATATAATTTTGAGACTAGGACACAAAGAATAGCGTTGCCCCCATTTGAAGTCAGGAATAAAACCGAAGATCAAACGGTTTTGTCCACAATTGAAAATGTTTCTGTATTATGCAAAGACAACGGCATCCGTTGGTTCTGTGTGCCTTTTAAGACACTTGGTCAGGATATGCAACAACTAAACGCTGTTGCTATTGAAATCGCCAACAAATATAAGAATGCTTTTATAAATTATATCCTCACACAGAATAATCAATTATCCTTAAAATCTGCGTTGTACGCCGGAAAATTTATTAAGCTTGTTTCTCGTTTATCAGAAAATGGAATCGACAACTTCCGTTGTGGAGCATCATTTAATTGCAAAGCTAACGGTGCTTATTTTCCATTTACATATCATAGTGGTAAAAATAGTTTTTCTATAGCATTGGAAATAACACCTATAATCGTTAATACAGTAAAGAGCAACAAGAATGAGCCTGTGGAAAAGATTAGAGATAAAATTATTGATGCGCTGCTTCCAATCTTCATTCAAATTGACAAAATAAGCAGGGAAATAGAACTGATTACAAAAATAAAATACAACGGGATAGACACTTCAATAGCTCCGCATCCAGAAGACCCGGAACATAGCGTTTCTTACATAGTTGAGTTGCTTGGCATCGAAGTTTTTGGCGGCTATGGCAGCACTTTTGTTACGAGTTTTCTAACAGATATCCTTAAAAATATCGTTGGAATGAATTTGATTAAAACCATCGGATTTAACGGGGTTATGTATTCTGTTTTAGAGGACCCGGCTATTAGTAAAATCAACAAAGACAAAAGTGTTCTTTCTATCGAAAAGCTAATATTGTTTTCTACGGTTTGCGCTTGCGGATTAGATATGGTGCCAGTTCCTGGCGATATATCCGATGATGATATTGGGTCTATCCTCCTTGACGTTGCAGCTTTGTCCAATAGATTACAAAAGCCATTAGGAGTTCGTCTTTTGCCGATACCAGGAAAATCTGCGGGTCAAATCACCGATTTTGACCACGATTTTTTGTGTAACACCAAGATAGTACCAACTAGCAACAAATCCTTGAGTGAAAACTTCTTCAATTCGGATAAACCATTTGGTTATTTGTCATAGTACGGACTTGTTATAAAATAGAATGAGGAGAAAATGGCAGAGACTTTAGGTTACAAAATATATAAAAATTTACCGTGGTGGTTTCAGAACGTAATTTGCTCTTCCAAGGCGATTTTTGTATTAAGGGAACGATATGGCAAAGAATATAAAAAAGCCACCGAATTTTTGGAGGCAAGCCAATGGTGGTCTTATAATGAGCTTGTCGAATATCAAAATGAAAAACTTTGTGAAGTGATTAAACATGCTTATGAGACGGTTCCATATTATCGTGAGTTATTCGAAAAGCTTAAACTTAAGCCGTTTGATATTAAAACTGTGGATGATTTGCCAAAGCTGCCTATTCTCAATAAAGAAACCGTCCGGGCAAGATTTACTGATATGATTTCAACAGCTTGGCCTAAAAATAATATAATCATGGGCCAGACGGGAGGGACAACCGGTACTGCATTAAGGCTGGCATCTTCGAAGGAAACGATACAGTGGCAATGGGCAATATGGCAACGTCACCAGCGACGATTCGGAATAAACGAAAAAGACAGTAAAATAACGTTTGGCGCCCGTGGCATTGTTCCACTCAATAACATGAACCCTCCATTCTGGCGCAGGATTGTGCCAATGAACCGCACTTACGTATCAATCCACCATATGACGACAGAGAACATGCCTATATTGATAGAATATTTAAACCGAAGGAATGTAAAGGTTTATAATGGTTATCCTTCCGGGCTGTACCTTCTGGCAAATTATCTTCTGGAAAATAACATAAGCATTAAACACCCCCCTAAACATGTCGTTTCCGGGACAGAATCCCTTCTCCCATATCAACGACTGGCCATAGAAAAAGCGCTTTCGACCGAAGTTTGCGATCAGTATGGTGCCTCTGAGTATTGCGGCAACATCAGCGAATGTGAAAAGCATTCGTATCATGTGGACATGGAATTCGGGATAGTGGAGCTCATTCATAACGACATGCTGCCTCCGGAACAACGACGTATTATTTTAACAGGGCTACACAACCCTGTGATGCCCCTTATACGTTACGATATTGGCGATATAGCCACAATAAAATCCGGAACTTGTTCCTGTGGCCGACAAAGCCCGCTGGTGGCTGCAATTGATGGACGCATAGAAGGATACATTCTTACACCCGACGGCAGACGGCTCGGAAGACTTGACGTTTTATTTAAAGACACAGAAAACATCAGAGAAATTCAATTGATTCAAAAACAAATTGAGTCGGTTACGCTTAAAATCGCCAAACGTCCGGAATACACCTCAGAGGATGAGGCCGCCCTACTTAAAAATGTTCGCAAGTATCTTGGTGACATAATAACAATTAATGTGGAATACGTTGATATGATTCCCAGAGAATCTAACGGTAAATTTAGGCAGGTGGTTTCAAGTGTATTTAAGGATAAAATCCGTACATCCCTTGAAAAGACCGCTAACGAAAGAAAATAAAACGCACAAAATCAAACTGTTTAGAATCAAGTGCTTTTGGTTTATAATCCGTGACTTTGCCGTTTATAAAATTTAAAGTATCCGTCTTCGTTCTGATATTCTTTGCATGGGCAGGGGCTTGCGAAGATAATCAGCCAAAATTTCAAGAATAATAACAACTACTATTAGGATAGGGCATGAAACAAATACTGCAAAATCTAAAGACAGGCGTGCTTGAGGTTGCGGAAGTACCGCGGCCAATAGCGGGACCGGGACAATTGCTGATTCAAAGCCGGTGCACTTTAATATCAGCCGGTACTGAACGAATGCTTGTTTCATTCGCTCAAAGCTCACTTTTGGGCAAGGCAAAACAGCAGCCGGACAAAGTGAAGCAGGTCATGGATAAAATAAAGACGGACGGCCTTTTGCCCACACTAAATACTGTTTTTTCCCGACTGGATGAGCCGATGCCTATGGGGTATTGCAACTGCGGAACCGTTCTGGAAGTGGGGCAGGGCATAGAGGACTTTAAGATTGGCGACAGAGTAGCAAGCAATGGCGCACACGCGGAGATTGTATGCGTGCCGAAGAACCTCTGCGCCAAAGTTCCAGACAACGTCAGTGATGAGGACGCGGCATTCACGGTGCTGGCCTCCATAGGACTACAGGGGATACGACTTTTGAATCCTACGTTTGGCGAAACAATGGTGGTATCGGGTCTGGGGTTAATAGGCCTGGTTTGCGTTCAGATATTGCGAAATTCCGGCTGCAGGGTCATAGGAATCGACATCAATGCCGACCGGCTCAAACTGGCCGAAACATTCGGTGCGGAAGTGATTAATGCAGCGAACGGCGCCGATGTCGTTGCCAGTGCATTAGCAAGGACGAACGGCATGGGTGTGGATGGTGTTCTTATTACGGCCTCGGCTAAAGATGATTCGATAGTTCATCAATCGGCGCAAATGTGCCGCAAGCGAGGCCGGATTGTTCTTATTGGCGTGGTGAATCTCAATCTCAACCGTGCGGATTTCTACAATAAAGAATTAACGTTTCAGGTTTCCTGCTCTTATGGTCCGGGTCGGTATGATGCTCAGTATGAGCAAAAAGGCCAGGATTATCCGATTGGCTTCGTCCGATGGACGGAACAAAGAAATTTTGAAGCTATTTTACAAAATATCAGTTCCGGAACGCTGAATGTCAGTAGTTTAATAAGTGATAGGATTCCACAGGCCGAAGCAACAAAGGCGTATAAATTGGTTACTGATGACCCAAGCAAGATGGGGCTGATATTGACATACCCAGCCGAGACAATCTCCTCCGGGAAAACAATTGCGGTTCGGGCACCTGCTGTACAGTCGACCAAGACAGTAGTTGCCGGTCTCATTGGCGCAGGTAACTTCGCAACATTAATCTTGCTGCCGGCCATACGCGGCGCAAACATCCGGCTTAAAACGATCGCTGACATTAATCCCGTGGCGGGCGCTCATGCCGGCAGAAAATTCGGTTTTGAAAACGTTACAAGTGATTATCAGGAGATACTTAACGATTCTGATATTAACACCGTGTTTATCACAACGCGTCATAACCTTCACGCAAAAATGGTTATAGAAGCAATTCGGGCGGGCAAGCATGTGCACGTAGAAAAACCGTTGTGTATGAATGCCGAGGAGCTGGGGCGGATAAAGGAGGCGCATGAAGCCGCGAAGGACAGACAATTGCTGGTTGGTTTCAATCGTCGATTTTCGCCGCACGCCGAAAAAATTCATTCGCTGGTTTCTTCGCGGAACAGCCCGTTGTGTATGGTGTGGCTTATAAATGCCGGTCACATACCTTCAAATATATGGGTGCAGGATAAAGCCGTAGGCGGGGGACGCATTATCGGCGAAGGTTGTCACTGGATGGACTTTATGCGATATGTGGCGGGCGAATCGATTGTTTCCGTCAGTGCAACGATGGTCGGTAGTTCGCCGGACGGGGGCGTCTGCGATGACAAGATTAGCATAACGTTGAAATTTTCCGGCGGGTCTGTCGGAACACTGCACTATTTCGCCAACGGCAGCAAAAGCTATCCAAAAGAAACGTTCGAGTTGTTCTGTGAGGGGAAGATACTGAGTTTGGACAACTTCAGAAAACTCACGGGCTACGGCTGGTCGAATTTCGGAAAAATGAAGCTGTTCAGCCAGGACAAAGGTCACAAGTCGCAATTTAACAGATTTATAGAGCGTATCAGAACAGGCGGTGACCCACTGATACCTTTCGAGGATATTGAGAACGCAACACTTGCCAGTTTCGCCGCGATGGAATCCGCAGCAGGAGCCGGCGTAATAGAGGTTTAGCAATGGTATTTGACAAAATCAGGACTCTATACGCGACAGCAGTATGCAACGGTTTGGGTATATGCGCCTTTCGAATTGGTTATGAGCTGCGCAAAAAGCTTGGCTTGTTAAAACAAAGATTCCCTGCGTGTGGCTGGTCGGAGTTAGACCTTTCTCGATGGCTTGGGACACAAAGTAGGCCGGAAGAGATAATCCGGCAACATCAGTCCAACGGCAGACAATTTTTCTTCGATGGGCACAATTTGCCTGGAATAACTGATGAGCAGATAAAGCAACAGGTTGTCTCCGACGCCGACGAAATTTTAAGCAATAAGCTCCGGTATTTTTTCGCCAAAAGTTATTATATGGGTGAGGAGCCGGACTGGTTTTTGAATCCGCAGACGGGTCAGCGTATATCTCCAGATAAACACTGGACAGAGATAGGGCATTTTGACGCCAATGCCGGGGACATTAAATTTATATGGGAGCCGTCACGGTTTGCCTGGGCATATACGCTGGTTCGGGCATATTCGATTACCGGTCAGGAAATATATGCGGAGAAATTCTGGTCGCTTTTTGAATCCTGGCTGAATAGCAACCAGCCGAATATGGGACCGACTTTCGCCTGCGGCCAGGAATGCGCCATCCGTCTTATGGCGATGTGTTTTGCTCTGTACGGCCTGACCGCCGCGAAGGCAAGCTCAGTTGAAAGAAAGACAAAACTGATTCTCGCTATTGCTTTTCACGCAGAAAGAATCGAAAAAAATATTGGCTTTGCGATTTCAACGCGGACTAATCATGCCATGTCTGAAGCAGCGGGTTTGTACACGGCAGGATTGTTATTTCCAGAATTTAAAGATTCGACACGATGGGTAGCGATTGGCAAGAAGGTGCTGATACAAGTAGGCATAGACCAAATATATGCTGACGGTTCACATATTCAGCATTCGATGAACTATCTACGTCTTATACTTCAGGATTATTTGTGGGTGATTCGGCTGGGACAATTAAACAGAGACGATTTCCCGGAAGAAATAATGTCTCGTGTGGCAAAAGCCGTCGAGTTCATATACCAAAATCAGGACAGCCAGGCCGGCAGAGTGCCAAATTACGGTTCCAATGACGGCTCTGTGATAATACCTCTCAATGGCTGCGACTATAATGACTTCAGGCCGGTGTTGCAAAGTTGTTGGTACCTGATGAGTGGAGAAAAGTTATATGAAAACGGTCCATGGGACGAGGATTTGCTCTGGTTGTTTGGCCCAGACGCAGTTACTAAACCGGCAGTAAAAAAACAAAGAAAGTCAACGGCATTCAGTTCGGGTGGTTATTATACGCTGCGGGGCGAAAAATCCTGGGCGATGTTTCGTTGTCATTCATATCGAACCAGGGTCGGCCACGTTGACCCTCTGCACGTGGACCTATGGGCTGACGGTGTTAATTTGCTGAGAGATTCCGGCTCTTATGGTTACTTCATACCCAAAGAACCGCAGTTGGAATACTATTTCAAATCCGTATGGGCACACAACACCGTTATTGTTGACGGAATAGAGCCCGCGCAGCTTATATCGCGTTTTATGTGGTGGCCGTTACTAAAATCTAAAATTCTTAAATTTGCCACCGGGGAAAGTAGAGGAGAGCTACTGGGGGAAAATCCAAGCCGTTGTCGTTCATCGGGCAAAATTACCCACCGCAGACATATCATTGTGGAAAATGACAGGTGGAAAATTACCGACGAAATAGTCGGGCAGGGCGAACATAGCGTTGAGCTTAGATGGCAATTGCCAGAGACGGCACATGCGGTTGGCTCGAAACAGGATTTGACCCAGGTTAATTTGTCGAATGGATGGCATCTCGAAGTGAATAGTAATGAGGCGGCCATTTTGCGGGCGGAGCCGAATGCCGGGTATGAGTCATTATTTTACGGATACAAGCAGCCGAGCGCTACGCTGTCGATAAAAAAAGAAGGCCGGCTGCCGATTGTGTTTCGAAGCGTAATTTGGAAAATGGATTAGGTATATGCGAATATTGTTGATTCACCAGTATTTTCACCCTCTGCAACACGCACAAGTGGGTCGATGGAATGCAATGGCCAAGGTATGGGCCGAGCAGGGGCACAAGACCACTGTAATATCCGGGTCGTTCAACCTCACCAACAACAGGACATACGACTTCTGCAAAGGTAAAATGTTTACAATAGAGGACGCCGGCAGCGGAGTCAGGGTGATACGTGCCCATACAACGGAAAAATATAATAAAAACTTCTTCTGGCGCGCCTGGGCCTATTTATCGTCAGTTGTCTTCGGATTTTTCGGCGCCCTGCTGTATGCTCGCGGAAAATACGACGTTGTCATTGCGACAAGCCCGCCTTTGACCGTGGGACCGCTTGGTGTGATGCTTTCCGCAATAAAAAGATGCCCCCTTGTATTTGAGGTTAGAGACCTTTGGCCTGAATCCGCAATAGATACCGGTGTGCTGAAAAACTCGATTCTTATTAAACTGATGTATTCTATGGAACGGCTCTCATACCGCAAAGCCGCTGCCATAAACGCATTGACGCCTGCTTTTGAGGAGCGGCTGGTTCAGGGCAAAGGAATTGCAGCCGAGAAAGTTTGGATGATACCGAATGCGGCGGATCTGGACGTGATTAAACCCGGCCCCAGGGACGAGGAAATTCGCAAAAAGCACAACTGGGGCGACAAGTTTGTGGGGTTGTATATGGGCGCCCATGGTCGAGCCAATTGCTTGTGGCAATTGATTGAAACAGCAAAGATATTAAGAAACGAGCCGGAGTACTTGATAGCGTGTCTTGGCGACGGTATGGAACGTGAAGCATTGATGAAAAAAGCACAGGAAGAGGGACTCACTAACATTTGTTTTTTGCCTGCGGTAACCAAGGGCGAGGTCAACGCGTATTTGAATGCCTGTGATGTATCGTTGATTGTCCTCAAGAAAGTTGACACGTTCAAAACGGTTTACCCAAACAAGATGTTTGACTCAATGTCAGCGGCCAAACCGATAATACTGGCAATCGACGGCGTCGCGCGAAAACTGGTTGTTGATGACGCGCATTGCGGTATTTACGTCGAGCCGGAGAACGCTGAACAGATTGCTGAAAAAATGCGACTTTACAGGAATTCCCCCCAAATGGCCAAAGAACACGGCGAAAACGGATTCAAACACGTCAGCGAACACTATGACCGCAGGAAATTAGCCGTGAAATATCTTGGACTAATCGATAAACTTCTTGCAGGCAAACGGACTTGAATTGGTTAAGAGCATAGTATTATGAGTGAATCTGATGAATAAGCCACAACCAAAAAACAGATCGTCGGCGGTTTTCCTGGTCGGCGTTTTTGCCGCGGCTATTATAGTGATGTTTATAGCCAAAATGCATAGTCGGGACGTGCGGAAGATTAATATGCCGCTCAACAACGGCATAATAACCCTGTTAACACACAACAATCTCCTGGCGGCGATTTCCAACGACAACAAGATATATGTCTGGAACTGGGCTGACTTGTCGAAAAAATACCGCGAATATGCGGCCGAGTCAAGTGAAGTTGTCTTCGCTGCACCCGATACGATTGTGTCCGTAAAGCAAACAAATCCTGATTGTCTTGTCTTTTCTGGTTTCGATGCTAATAGCGAAAGAAAAAAGATTCCGTTGCTGCTGACAGCTAACGCGGCACATTTGATTGCAAACATGGATGGGAGCAAAATAATTCTTTTGCTGGAACGAGGCGGCAAAGACAACGGCGAACGTGTAACGTATGACTTGCTCGAAGTACTGCTTGATAAAGGACAGTTGCAGCCAATTACCGCAATTGCCTTAGAAAAGAGCAAGCTGGAACATTTCTCGATATCCGATGACGGGCGTTACATTATTGCCGTTGGGGAAAAGAACGAACACGGCTGGATGTTCCTTGCGGATAACAAAGAAAAGAAAACGCTATGGCAGAAAGAATTGCCTGATTTTAGAAAATTGCATAAAGGGGTTTTCTCAAAGGACGGGGAAATTATCTACCTAAGAGGTAGCGATAGTATGCTGACGCTGGTCAAAACGAGTTCAGGGGAAATAATTGACCGTTGGTTGCCAACCAAAGAAAACAAAGACACTTACAGGGCGATACAAACCCAAGCGGTTGTAATCAGTAACGACGGCGGACTGGTGGCGTCAGTCGTTGGCAGCGAAATATTTGCCTGGGACACCAAAACCCGCAAAAAATACGATATAACTGGGGCGGGCCACAAGGTAATGAGCAGTATAGCTTTTTCCCCCGATGCAAAATATATCGCAACTTCTGACATGCGTCAGGGGGGCGATATCAAGATTGTTCGCGTGCCGCGTCATTAATCGTTCGTTGTCGCAGGCAGCGTACGGGCAAAAACCCTGAAATTAACGTAATGCGCCATTTCATAAAACGGTTATTCGATATAATCTCCAGCATAGCGGGGTTGATTGTAATCAGCCCTCTTTTAGTGGTATTGGCGATGTTGGTCCGTCTTAAACTTGGCTCCCCAATCCTGTTTCGCCAGCAGCGACCCGGCTTGGGTGGCAAAGCGTTTGTCATATATAAGTTTCACACTATGACGGACCAGCGTGATACATCGGGGAATTTGCTGCCGGACGAACAGCGTCTGCCTGTGTTCGGGCGATTTCTGAGAAGCACAAGTTTCGATGAGCTGCCCGAGCTGTTCAATGTGCTGAAGGGTGATATGAGTATCGTCGGCCCCAGGCCGCTGATGATGAAATACCTGGGCCGTTATTCTCCTCAGCAGGCCAGGCGACACGAGGTCAAACCCGGCATCACCGGATGGGCACAAATAAATGGCCGAAACGCTATTTCCTGGGAAGATAAATTCAAGCTTGATGTCTGGTATGTTGATAACTGGACCTTTTGGCTTGATATGAAAATAATCCTCAAGAGCGTCTGGATGGTAATAGCAAGGGAGGGGATAACTCAGCAGGGCAGAGCAACAATGGATGAGTTTATGGGAACACCACAAAACGACACTGTCGAACGCCCGCAAAGATGACGCCGGAGAGACGAAATGCTTTCGCATATTAAAGTTAAAAAAATTGAAGCTAAATTCGGGTCGCCGTTTTACGTATTCGATGAAACGGGATTCCGGAAAAATTACGATGATATAGTTAGAGCGTTTGGAAGCAGATACGAAAAATTCGTGTTGGCTTATTCCTACAAAACCAACTACACCCCCTACTTGTGCAGAATAATCAAATCAAAGGGCGGCTTCGCGGAAGTCGTTTCCCGGCTGGAATATGACCTTGCGTTGAAAGTGGGCCAGAAGCCAAACAAAATTGTCTTTAACGGGCCTGTGAAGTGCTATGAGGATATCACGCTTGCCCTCGATAATAAAAGTATCGTTAATCTTGATTCCTGGTCCGGGGTTGACCACGTGGCTAAATACGCTAAGAAAAACCCGAACAGGGAAATTAAAATTGGATTAAGGATAAACATCGGTCTGTCGGACAAAAGCGGCCTGTCTCATATTCAGGAACATTTGAAAACGGGAAGGTTTGGTTTCGACCCCGCCGACGCAAATATGAAGAAAGTAGTTTCGCGTTTGGCCAACATCGGTAACGTTACGGTCAATAGTTTGCATGGCCACACTTCGACTACCGGCAGAAACATTTGGTGCTATCAAATAATTACTGAAACACTTTGTCAAATCGCTGAAGAATTCTTTCCTGAATCGGTTGAATACATAAATATCGGCGGAGGCATTTTCGGCTATATTCCGCCCAGTATGCGATGGACAAAAACGCCGTCTTTTGATGATTACGCAAAAGTCGTTTGTAAAGTTTTGAAAAACAATAAATGGGTCCGCCGGCAAAAACCGAATCTTATGCTTGAACCCGGTATCGCTATGGTCGCGAACACGATGAGTTTTGTGGCCAAGGTGATAAGCGTAAAGGACATTCGAGGCAGGGTGTTCGTGACGGTTGACGGCAGCGCATACAATGTCAAGCCGACGTTCCATAAAAATAATAATCCGTATCAGATAATAAGAAGGACCGGCAGCAAAAAACGCGGCACTTTCAGCGTTGTCGGTTCGACTTGTATGGAAAAGGATTATCTCCTGACGGAAATAACCGATGTGCTGCCGGATGTCGGCAATTTTATAAAAATTGACAGTGTTGGTGCATATACGGTCGTTCTTACGCCGCCTTTTATCAATCCTGCCCCCGCCATTGTCGTCGAGAAAAGCGGTACATTCAAACTTATTCGTTCTAAGCAAACACTAAACGATATGTTCAAAAATTACGCGTTTTAAAAAAGTGTCTTGTTATGCTCGGAACCACAATTACAGGTAACCATCTTGTTCTTCGTCCGCTCAATAAAGCTGACCTCGAAAACCGCGTCAGGTGGTTTAATGACCCCGATGTCCGCAAAACGCTGATACTAAGTGAGCGATTCGAACTGGAAAAAACAATCCGCTGGCTTGAGAAGATACAGGCCGACGACAGCCGAGTCGAATTGATAATCGAGGCCCCGCAGAAAACAACCGTTGGTATTATAGGTTTAGCTGGCATTAGTCGCACACATCGCACAGCAGAGATATACCTTGTCATTGGCCAAAAAGAGTTCTGGGGCAAAGGCGTAATGCTTGAAGCCGAATGTCTCCTGATTGACTGGGCGTTTAATTCTCTTGGACTTGAAAAAATATGGGCAGAGGCGCGCCCGGAAAATATAGCCAGCGTAATTACAATGAAAAAATTAGGTTTCCAAGTCGAAGGAACTCTGCGATGCGAAAAATTCGTCGATGGCAAACGAATCGACATTCTTCGTCTCGGCCTGCTTAAAAACGACTTCAAAAATCCGGCGGCAAAATAATAATTATGTGGCTGCATCACATTGCGTACGTCTGTGAAAACGTCGAACAAAAAGCGGAGGAATTTTGCCGGCTCCTCGGGTACAAAATCGAATCATCTCCCGTTATTGACGAAAACCAGAACGTTCGTATTTTATTTCTGGTTCATAAGGATGGCTCGCGTCTTGAGCTGCTCGAACCATACGGCCCCAAAAGCCCCGTGCGGAAGTTTCTCGAAAAAGGGGGCGGGCTGTATCATTTGTGCTTTGAGGTGGATGACTTGGAAGTGACCCTGCGCCAGATTACTTCCAATAATCAGGCCTATATCGTAAAACAACCAACATCGGCGCCGGCAATCGAGGCAAAGCGAGTTGCTTTCGTCGTTACGGCTGGGAATGACCTTATTGAATTTGTCGAAAAACATTAACGGCTGATTGTGATGGATTGGGAATCATTTAAAAAACTTAAAGGTGATGAGGGCTGGCTTGTAATACGCCGGGCCGCAAAAGCCATTCAGGATGCCCTGCGGCAGAAGATGGGAAAATTCAAACATCAGGCCGATATTGCATTTGTTTCTTCTTATACCGCAGACCCCCTCGCTGATTATGTTCAGGTTTTCTCTGCTCAAAATGATTTGGCGGTAAATCAGTATATCGCTCCATACGGGCAGTTTAACCAGGAATTACTCAATCCCCAAAGCGAGCTGTATCGTGCCTCTCCACAAATCACGTTTCTGTTGATTGAAGCTGAATCTGACGCCATTGATGAACAAGCGTCGCGTCTTCAGGGATTGGTTGACGCATTTTTGAAGAATTCAACGGGCATTCTCGTTATTAATACTTTTCCCGCGTGCCCCTCCTGGCCATTGCAGGTCATTCCTGACCAGCGTCGTATTTTAATTGAAAAACTTAACGCCGGTATAATCGAACGCTATCAAAGCCATCCTCGAATACAGATTCTCGACCTCGACGCGATGGTCGCCTATGCCGGCTGTCAAAATGCGATGTCCCCCCAGATGATGAGTATGGCACGAATCCCGTTCAGCGAAGCATTTCTTGCAATGCTGGCCCGCAGGATTGTATCGCATATTGTCGCTACCAAGGGGCTTGCGCGAAAATGCCTTGTCCTTGACTGCGATAACACCCTCTGGGGCGGAATCATAGGCGAAGACGGCCTCGACGGTATTCAAATCGGCCACGATTCTCCGGGACGCGAATATCTGGATTTCCAAAAAACCATCCTCGAACTGTATGAGCAGGGGGTGATTCTCTCCATTAACAGCAAAAATAATTACGATGACGTTATGCAGGTTCTTAACGAACACCCTCAAATGCTCCTGCGTGAAAAGCACTTCGCCTCGATTATGGTCAACTGGGACCCCAAGCCGCAGAATATGCAGAAAATTGCCGAGCAGATAAACATTGGCCTGGATAGCATCGTCTTTATCGATGATAATCCTGCCGAACGGGAGTTGATGAGGCAATCACTGCCGCAGGTCGAAACACTTGAGATGCCTGCTGACCCCTCTTTATTCGCTCGAACTTTGCGCGAAACTGGCTTCTTTACCCGCGCCTATCTGACCGAAGAAGACAAAAACAGGGGACAGATTTACGTCGCCCAGCGAAAGCGCGAGCAGTTCCAGCAGTCCTGTGCAACGCTCGAAGATTTTCTTAAATCACTTGAAATGGTCGTTTCTATTCATCCCGCCAGCAAAGAGGATATCAAACGCGCGGCGCAGTTGACTCAGCGAACCAACCAGTTTAACCTGACCACCCGCCGATATACCGAGGCCGATATTGCCGCGATGGCACAAAACCCGGCTTGGCGGATTTACGTCCTCGGATTGAAAGACAAATTCGGTGATAATGGAACAGTGGGACTGGCTCTGGCGAAAATCCAGCCGAAGCAATGGCGAGTGGATACATTTTTGATGAGTTGCCGTGTTATTGGCAGGCAGGTCGAGGATGCCTTGGTGGACCGAATATGCCGGGATGCTTCTGAGGCGGGTTGCGTGAGTATTTCTGCGGAATACATTCCCACGCCCAAAAATAATCTCGTAGCGGATTTTTGGGACAAAAGCGGCTTCAATAAATTGGCCTCAGATAAAAATGCCACCCAATATGAGCTACTTCTGAAAGAATATATACCAAAGACACTGAAATATCTTAATCGGGGCAAATGAATGGAATCCAAAATACAACAAAAATGCTTAGCTTGTGAAAGCACAAATAGTATTCCGATTAATCTAAAGTTCGGTTACGAAGGAAGAAAATGTCAAAATTGCGGCTTTGTATGGGCAGCAAATGCTTTGGATACAAAACAGCTATATGACTCAGCGTACGATAAAAACTCGGAAGGATTTATCTGGCAAGATTTCTTGAATGTCCATGATAGGATGAAATCGACACAACAGGTTTCGCTTAGGTGGTATGAAAAGTGTTTTATCAAAAATATTAAACCGTTTGGTTCGGGAAATATTCTTGAGATAGGATGCGGTGTCGGCAGGTTTCTTTTTGGATGCAGAAATAATGGCTGGCAAATTCATGGTATGGATATTAGCAGTAAAGCAGTTGAGCTATCCAAAGATCTCTTGCCGGATGGCGATTTTCAGGTTGGATATATCGAACAGTCAAAATGGCCGGAAGCAAGTTTTGAAGCAATAACATGCTTCGAAGTGATCGAACACGTAAGCGACCCTTTTGCCTTCGTAAGTAAAGCGAAAGGATTGCTATTAAACAATGGTATCTTTGCTTTCAGCACACCTGACTGGGATAGTTGGGTGATTCGTCGGCATCCTCGAAAAAATTATTGGCCGCCTTACCATATCTGTTTTTTTTGCGAAAAGAGTATTAAGGCACTACTTGAGAGAGCCGGCTTAAAAATAATAAAAATAAAGCGAAATAATTTTCCATGGTCTGAAACCTGTTGGCCACGCTGGCTTAGAATTTTGTTCTTGCCATGGCTTGTTTATACTGGTGTGATACTAAGGCAAGGAGGGGGCCGGATTGTCGTCTTAGCAAAAAAGGTTTAATTGCACATTGTTATATAGCTGTATGCATAAGCAATTAGAGAAGATATTTTACCAAGCATTTGGTGTCGATAAGGTCGACATATCTATGTCAATCGACAACGTCCCCGGCTGGGATTCAATGGCCCACGTCGGCCTGATTCTCGCCCTGCAAAAAGAATTCGCGATATCAATCCCGCCTGTTGATGCGATTGAGCTGACCAGCGTAAAAAGTATTATCCAGTATCTTGCTAACCAGGGCATTTCATAATAGGCAAAAAATGGGGACGAATAATTACGCTAAATTATTAGCCGAGCAGGGCAACTATGTAATCAACGTCGATGCCGTGGACTGGTATCATTATGAAAAAGAGAACCAATTATGAATGCTTTTGAAACATCTTTTGCGCAGTGGTCCGGATTGTCATATGCCTTTTCCTTTTGGAAAGGCCGTGTAGCATTGTATGCCATTCTCAAGGCCTTGGAGGTTAAAGCCGGTGATGAGATAATTCTTCCCGGCTATACCTGCGTAATGGATGTTAACCCGATTAAATACCTTGGAGCAAAACCTGTCTATGTCGATATTGAACCGAATACTTTCAATATGAACCCCGCTTTGCTCGAAGGCAAAATCACACCCCGAACCAAGGTTATCGTTGCCCAGCATACCTACGGCTATCAATGTGATATGGATGCGATTATGGATATTGCTGCAAAAAATGGAATTGCGGTTATCGAAGATTGCTGCCTTGCCTTCGGTTCAACATACAAAGGTAAAATTGTGGGTACATTCGGTAAGGCCGCCTATTTTTCATTTCAGTGGAATAAGCCCTTTACGACCGGACTTGGCGGGATGGCGATAACAAATGACGCCGACCTTGCCGAAAAGATCAAAGGCCTCTGCGATAGTGATATGTGTATGCCCTCGGCAAAAGAAGTGATAATGCTTGCCGCCCAGCTTGCGGTGTACCGGATGTTCATTTATCCGCGAACAACCGCCCTTGCCCAAAATGTGTTCCGCTATCTGACCAAAAAGGGCGCGGTGGTCGGATCATCTTCTACTGCCGAATACAATCCGCAAATGGCAGCGGACTTTTTCAAGGGTATGAGTTGTGTTCAAGCTCGCTCAGGTCTTCGGCAATTGGCAAAGGTTGAAAACAATATCGCTCATCGCCGACAAATGGCCGAACTTTACGACAAGCTGCTTACAGAAAAAAACTGGCCGACCCGCAAATATGACAAGTCGATAATGGATCCAGTGATGGTGCGGTATCCCGTGCGGATCAAAGACAAAGCCAAGGCATTGGAACAGGCCGCTGCGGCCGGCGTGGAGCTTGGAAGCTGGTTTGAGTGTCCTCTGCATCCTGTTGAAACGCCGCTTGAGAGATATGATTACAATCTTGGGATGTGCCCGGTTGCAGAAAAGGCCTCTAAAGAAACTGTGAATCTGCCACTGCATCCCCGCGTCAGCGAGAGAACCTTAAAAAAAACTGTTGAATTCATAACAAAATTCAAACAAGCTACATAGAAAAGAATCTCACTGCTCTGCGACTTAAATGGAGTTCTCCTATAGAATGCCGAAGTTTTGGGATGGCAAAGTTGCGAAAAGAGTCGTAAAAATAATCTTGAGGAAAGGGCTGATATGCGACTGTTAATTGTCACACAGTATTTTCCCCCCGAGATGGGTGCTCCACAAGCCAGATTATACGAACTGGCGGAACGACTAAAAAATATGGGGCACGAAATTACCGTTGTTACTGCTATGCCAAACTACCCAACGGGCAGAATATTTAAAGAATACCGTGGCAAACTAAAAACAACCGAAATTATGAATGGCATACGAGTTATACGCACTTGTCTATACCCGTCAAAATCAAGTAAAACTTTGCCACGTTTGTTAAGTTATATTTCTTTCGGAATCAGCGTTGTATTACTGGGGATATGGGGGCTTGGCCGACAGGACATTGTGCTAATTGAAAGCCCACCGTTATTTCTGGTTCCATTCGCGTTACTCGTTGGCAAAATAACAAGAGGGAAACCTGTTATGATGGTTTCTGATATCTGGCCCGACATTGTTATCCGCATGGGGCATATAGACAAAAAAAGTTTGTCCGCAAAAATCATGTTGTGGCTTGAAAAATTCTCATACAATCACTCGCACACTGTGGCTTTAACCAACCCAGGAGCATGCGAGCAAATACGTCATCGCTTTCCAAAGCTCAAAAATGTCACCGTTATATCGAACGGCGTAGACACCAAAATGTTCTCTCCTCTATTTCGTAAAGAGCACATCCGGACAGAATTTGGAGTCGGCAAAGATGATTTCCTCGTGGGTTACTGCGGTCTCCACGGTCTTGCACAAGGGTTGGAAGTAATCGTTGGCGCGGCGGACAGGCTGAAAGAATTTGATAATATAAAATTTGTTATGATAGGTGATGGACCAACCAAGAACCGTCTTATGCTGGAGGCAGATAAAAAAGGGCTTACAAACCTTAAGTTTTATACCAATCGTCCGAAGAAGGACATGCCGTTTGTTCTTGCCTCACTGGATATCAGTCTTGTCCCATTATCAGCTAGGTTTCCGGGAACTATGCCATCCAAAATATACGAGGCGTTAGCTTCAGGTACACCTATAATCGTTGCGAAGGGATGTGAGGGTGAAAACTTAGTTATGGAGTTCAACACCGGCGGATGTTATGAGCCGGGGGATTCTAAGAATCTGGCGGATGTGTTGCTTGAACTCGTCGGAAACACGCGACTTTACAAAGAGATGAGAGATAATTGTGTGGCGTTGTCCAGACGTTTTGATAGGGACGTGATTGCCGTGCGTGTAGAAAAGATATTAAACGCCGTGCTGCAGCAGAAATAAATAAGAAAAAGCTGCCGATAAGCCGGCGTTGATGTCCCACCTTCAAATCACATTTGCATATCGACGATTGGTGGATGAGGGGAGTACCAACGTTGCACATGCGAGGAGAAATTAGCTCTTCTTGCTTGAGTGAATCGCTCCCCGCAAACCCTCCATCTTCAAAAAACCCAGCCGCCATACAACTAAAAACGATACGGCAAAAATACCGACCAATGGAATGAGGTTATACGGCGTCGAAAGCATAGAGGTTAAAAGACCTGCTAATGCATACAAGCCGGCCAGCAGATAGCATATACCAACCGTTCGTTTCAGGGATATGCCCCTGTCAATCATCTGGTCGTAAATGTGGCCGCGGTCCGAAACAAACAATGGCCTTTTATTGATAAACCGTCTTAATAAGGCGGTGCCTGTATCCACTATCGGCAGTCCGAACACAATTATAGCGGCAATCCACCATCGCGGAGCTTTACGGGCGAACATCATCATCATTGCTGCGACGACAAACCCGAGCAGCATGGAGCCGGCATCACCCATAAAAATTTTGGCGGGATGCCGATTAAAGGGCAGAAAACCGAGAACTCCGCCCACCAAGGCAAGACAAACTGTAACTCTGACAATATCACCCTGGCTGCTGAATGCGAAAGTGGAACGCTGGATTGCAAGCAAAAACATTCCGACTGCGATTATAACAGTTACTCCGCCGCAGAGACCATCAAGCCCGTCTAAAAGATTCAGCGAGTTGGTCGCGCCAATAACAAAAAAGATAACGACCGGAATACCAATTGCTATTTCGGTGGCCTCCGACATCTGCCAGCCAAAAGGCCCGACAATTTCGCTAAAGTCCGGCAGAATTCCTGCCTGCATAATGGGTACTGCGGCAATAATCTGGCCGAGTATCTTTTTCGCGGGACTGATATTGAAAATGTCATCGATAACGCCGACGAAACATGCTATAGTGGCCCCCATAATTATACCGAAAAGCCGCCGCATTACTATTGGCAGAACAGGTTCATTGCGGACAAGATAAATGCCGTACAACATACCGACTGAAAAACCAATTAGTACCCCGATGCCGCCAAGATAAGCGACCGGTCTTTTATGTGTTTTCACAAGATTATCGGGTTTGTCAACTATGTTAAACCGAAGTGCAATCGCTTTGCATAACCACGTGGCAATCAACGCACAGGCGAAAGATGATAACAGGACGGGCCAAAACTGAACAGACCAGTCAATTGGTCTTTTGGGGCCAATCAGTTCGTTGAGCATATAGTTCACACTAAATCCTCATTCAAGCACAAAAACTTGCATTACCCATTATGTAAGATTGTATGATTTCACGCTAACTTGTCCATGAAAAATCTGTGGACATCACGCTGTTCTGGCATATAATTTGTGAACATATTTAAAATATAGTGGCTAATGGGCTGAAAATTGCAATGAATAGCAGACCGTGTGCGTCTAACAATCCGGACTTATGTATAAGACAGGAAACGAATCGTAAATGCGTGTGCTGCTTTCCAGCGTAGGAAGACGCGGTTATCTGGCGAAGTACTTCAAGCAGGCACTGGGAGATGCCGGCGAGGTATGGGGTGCCGATACCAGTCAATACGCGCCGGCTTTCAGGTATTGCGACAAGGTTATGCTGTTGCCGAAGGTGGGGGAGACGGGCTATACCGATAAACTCATCGCTCTATGCTCAAAAAACAAAATTGATATGATCGTGCCGCTTATAGACCCTGAACTGGAGATTCTTGCGGCTCGTCACGATGACTTCCGAAGTAACGGCATTATGGCGGTAGTTTCGCCCGCCAAAATTATTGAAATCGCTTTCGACAAGTATCAGACCTATCTTCACGCCAAAAAGGCCGGCATCGAGGTTCCCGAAATGGTTACGACCATAGAAGAGGCCCTTAAGCTTATCTCGGCGGGGAAATTTTCCTGGCCGGTAATAGTAAAACCGCGAAAGGGAAGCGCCTCGATGTACGTTTATAATTGCCGCAATGAAGACGAATTGCAATTGGCGTTTAGAAACTGCCCGGGGCCTGTAATCCAACAATTCGCTTCAGGTGAAGAATATGGTTACGACCTTTTCTGCGATGGCGATTTTAAGCCCGTCAGCGTCTTTTGCAAGCGGAAAATCGCTATGCGGGCGGGCGAAACCGATAAAGCGGTCAGCGTCAACGATAAAAAACTTATGGATTTGGGTGTTAAAATTGCCCAGGCGTTCCCTGTGTTTGGGCCGGCTGATGCAGATGTCAAAATGGGAAAAAATGGGCCAATGTTACTGGAGGTTAATCCGCGTTTTGGAGGCGGTTATCCCTGCTCTCACCTGTGCGGAGCCGATTTTCCCGCCAAGCTGATTGCCTTATGCAAAGGGCAGAAACTCTCGCCTGACATTGGTAATTATCCCGCCGGCGTTTATATGTTCAAACAGGATGAAATAATATCCCCCACTGCCGACGAGCTGAAAAACATTGCCGGCGAACATGGCCCAAAGGCCGTTTAATACTCTCGCGTGCCATCTGGACATTTCCAGTTAAGAGGTATCATTGGTGAGTAGATATTTAGCCGGTTTCGTAATACTAATAGGGTTGCTTTTTTGCGCAATTGCCGCGGCACTGGAGCCCAACGAGATACTGGTTATCGTCAATAAGGATATCCCGGCATCGGAGGAACTGGGGCAATATTACTGCCGACAACGAAATGTTCCGAAAGAAAATATCCTGGCCTTGTCTCTCGGCAAAACCCTTGTTGATTCTATTAGTCGAGATGATTACGACAAAGATATCGCCGAACCGATTCGCAAACGCTTAGCTGACCACATACCCGGACAACCAATCCGGTGCCTGCTTACAACATACGGCGTGCCATACAAGGTAGGTCCTCGCGGGCCACTAAAAGACCAGGAGGAACGCCTCAAACATCTCGAAGCAACTGCCGGGCAATATGAAAAACAGCTCAGGGATTCACATCTGGTGGATGTGAACGCCAGAATCAACATGGAGCTTAGCAGGGTAAAAAACGAAATGGACTTGATTTCAGGCAGGGAAACCGGGGCGAGCGTTGACAATGAGTTGTCGATGGTATTGTTCAGCCCTTATGAGCTTTATCGCTGGAAGCCAAACCAGTGGAACAGGCATAGTGGATATCCAGAAGGTTTGATTCTGGATGTTATGGTTTCTCGCCTCGACGGCCCCTCTCCGCAGATTGCCCGCGGACTTATCGATAAGGCGATATATGCCGAAAAAACCGGCCTGCACGGCTTCGCTTACATCGATTCTCGTGGTATCCCCGACGACAAACAGCCCGACTCTTATGGTAGTTTCGACCAGAAGCTGCGCAATCTCGCGGTTTTATTGCGTTTTCGCACGACCTTGCAGGTCAGAGAGGAACGGACCGAAAAGTTTTTTGAGCCGCACAGTTGCCCCCAAACGGCGATTTACTGCGGCTGGTACAGCTTGAAAAAATACATCGATTCCTTCGAGTTCGTGGATGGCGCGATAGGTGCTCATATCGCCAGCTTTGAGGCGATTGACATTCGGGACCCAAACAGCACCGAATGGTGCCCTTCGATGCTGGTTCACGGCGTTACCGCGACTTTTGGCCCCGTGGCGGAACCATATCTCGGCGCATTCCCGAACCCGGAAGAGTTTTTCCTTGAATTAATCGAAGGCAAATGTCTCGTCGAGGCATTCTACCGCTCACAGCCGTTTTGCTCCTGGCAAATGATGCTGATTGGCGACCCTCTTTATACCCCCTTCGCCAAAAAAGGTTCCTGATACCGTTTTCTCGCGGATAACCATGTTGCTATCGCAGCAACGATGATTGCGCCTCCTGAAAGCAACATCTCCATCGTTGTAAAATATTTGCCCATAAGCATAGACGAGACCTTAACGAAAAACATCAGGCCAAGAGGCAAGCTTATTATCAGCAACAATCGATGAATTATTGTCCTGGGCGAAAGGTAAAGATTAATCAGTTGTGCCCATATTAATGTGAAACCGGCATAAGCAAGGACGTGATAAACAGCATCTAAAATCGGCGCTATTTTTGACAGGTCGGCGCTTATAAGTGTTGCCACCCCGAAAATTGATACAGCCCAAACCACCAGCAACGACGCCCAGAATGACGCAAAAGTAACAATAATCAATCCCGCCGATACCCCCTTTGCATCTGCCATGAAGTCCCCAAAATCACACGTCCTTCCCGTATATGGCTGCGATATTTCATCTACCCCGCCGCATATAATGGCCCCCAGAAAAATTACCCATACCACCGGTTTAAGCCAATTGGCTTTCTTATCGGGGAACGAAGAAAACCACAGCAGAAAAAACAGGTTCATATATGCCAGATAGTGAAGCCATTTGTCCGACACCTCTGCCTTGTAAACAATTTTAGGTATTGGTATATGCGTTGAGACAAACAGCGTAATAAAATAAGACACTGCGACTGCGATTGTTATTTTCTGCCTGCCAGTCAGTCCCACAACCACCTCTGATTTTTATTGAATATTGATAATTGATAATTTGCCGCCGACGGTCATAATAATCGATTATCGGTTATCAAACATAAATTATCAATAAGGAGCAACGCTATGCTGCAGTTGATAGTCGAGTTTTTCAGAAGCACAATTACCGAACAGGTGGCAGGTCATCCGGTCTGGTTCATCATCGGTTTCGCAGGACAGGTGGTCTTCGGCGCGAGATTCATTCTCCAGTGGATAGTCAGCGAATACAAAAAACGTTCTCAAGTCCCGGTTGCTTTTTGGTACATTTCTATCATTGGCAGCGTTATTCTGCTGATTTATTCAATTCACCGCAGGGACCTTATTTTTATGCTTGGCCTTTCGCTTAATACCCTGATTTACGTGCGAAATCTTCACCTGATTCACAAACACGGGACAAAAGACCCGACCGGCTGCCTAGGTTAGAAATTTTGCCAAATTAAATTTGGAGGCCAATAATTATGAGATTGAACGGAGATTCGAAAATTACGAACGGCGTTTTATCCACCGGTTGCTGCCTGGCTGTTTTGCTTGCCATAATATCGCCAGCGTTTGGAGAGGCCCCGAAACGAACCCGTTCGGCCGAGATGAAAGTCATTCAACTCCCGGAACCAAACAAGTCAGGCGCGGTCAGTTTGGAAACAGCGATTAATACCAGGCGCAGCGCTCAGCAGTTCGCCAATAAGCCGCTCAATTACACTCAGATTGGGCAATTGCTCTGGGCAGGCCAAGGCATAACCGACAAGCAGCAGGGGCTTCGGGCAGCCCCCTCGACTGACGCCTTATACCCAATCGAGCTTCATCTCGTCACGCCTGAAGGCCTGTTCGTTTATAATCCCGAAGAACATTCGCTTAAGCAGATTTCCACCCTGGACCTGCGAAAACAGCTATCGGCTGCCGTCTCCGGACAGGGGCCGGTAGAAAACGCTACCTGCGATATAGTTATTGCCGGTTCCGCTCGAAAGGTTGCGACTAAGTATGGTAATAAAACCCAGAAATTTATGCTGCTTGAAGCGGGCCACGTCGCCGAAAACATCCAGTTGCAGGCCGTATCAATGGGCCTCACTTCATTGCCCGTCGGCTCGTTCGAACTGAGAAATGTCGCAAAAATCTGCGAATTGCCCAGCGAGCTTGAGCCGTTGTTGATTGTCTGTGTCGGCTATCCCTTTGTGCAGCAAAAAACTCAGGAGCAGGCCGCCGTCCAAAAAGCCGTCATTATTGTCCCCACCAACCAGTATGCCGATGCGGAGCTTGCCTATATCCAGCAAGTTTTGAAAGAAGCGGAAATCATAACCGTTATCGCCAGTTCAAAGATTGGGACGTTGTATGGAGAATTCGTTGGCACCGCCACCTCCGAGATTACCTTCGACAAGTTGAAGGTTGAAGATTTCAACGCGGTTGTCTTTGTAGGAGGGTATGGCGCCACGGAGTATTTTAACAATCCAGCCGTGCTCGGCATTGCTCGTGAGGCCTCCGCCAGGAACAAAGTCGTCGCGGCTATCAGCAACGCCACTATGATTCTGGCAAATGCCGGCGTTCTGCGCGGTATCCGGGCAACCGGCCTGCCGCAGCAGCGGGATCAACTGAAAAAAGCCGGGGCGCAATATACCGGCTCCCACGTTGAGCGGGATGGCCAGATTATAACCGCCTACGATTCATCGGTTGTCTTGCAGTTTGCCCGCACGATTGTTACTACGCTTAAAGCAAACCAGCCGAAATCCGACAAAACACCAACGCCGACAAAATATTAAAGGCGGGCTTACTTCGAACCGTTGCCGTGATTATAGCGGTTTGTAATCGGCAGACGCCTGTCCCTGCCGAACGCCTTGTGCGTGATTTTCACCCCGGGCGGCGACTGCCTTCTCTTATATTCGTTGCGGTCAACCATACGAATGACCCTGTTCACCGCCTCTTTGGGCAATCCCTCGTCAATCAGTTGCTGGGCAGATTTATCTTCCTCAACATATCCCTTGAGAATCTTGTCTAAAAGGTCATATTCAGGCAGCGAATCACTGTCCTTCTGATTCGGACGCAGTTCTGCTGTCGGCACCCTGTCGATAACGCTTTTCGGTATTATCTCCCTGCCGTTTATTTCGTTGATGTAGTGCGAGAGCTTATAAACCATCGTCTTGAAAACGTCTTTGATGACCGCGAACCCCCCAGCCGTATCCCCGTAAAGCGTTGTATAACCCACCGCGATTTCGCTTTTGTTTCCCGTCGTCAGCACCAATGCGCCAAACTGGTTGCTCAGCGACATCAAAATCGTGCCCCTGATTCTCGCCTGCAGGTTTTCGTAAGCAAGCCCCCTGCTGTCCCAGCCGTCAACTTTTTCAAGCGAACCATTGAATTGCTCCAGAACAGTGCCGATTGGAATGGTCATAAATTTAATACCAAGATTTTTGGCGCATTTTTCGGCATCGCTGACTGTCTCGGCGCTGTTGAATTTCGAAGGCATCGTGATTCCGATTACGTTCTCAGGCCCCAGCGCAGCGACCGCGACAGCAGCGGTTAACGCCGAGTCAATTCCCCCGCTTAATCCTATCAGCACCTTGCTGAAACCGTTCTTCCGCACATAATCCTTTGTGCCAAGCACAAGCGCGTGATACGCCTCTTCGGGCGCCTCAATATCAGCAACGCTGCTGTTCGGCTGTGGCTCGATGCGAACCGCTTTGCCTTTCTTTGTAATATCCGCTATTAGCAAATCGTCCTCGAACGCTTTGGCCATAGCGACGATTTTACCCGTTGTATCTGCGAACATGCTCCGCCCGTCAAAAACAAGCTCATCCTGTCCCCCGACAAGATTGCAATAACCGACCGGACACCCGAATCGCGTCGCGCACTCGCTGATTACATCCTGCCTCGTTTTGATTTTGCCAAGATGAAATGGCGACGCCGATATATTCAGCAGCGCATCAATTTGCCCCGCGCTCTTGAGAAATCTGCCAAGCCAGTTGATATCCCATATATCCCTGCAAATCGTTATAGCGATATTCAAGCCGTCCAGTGTAATAACCATCGGCTTGTTGCCCGGCTCAAAATACCGCTGCTCGTCGAAAACGCCCTCGTTGGGCAAAAGACCCTTGCGATAAACATTTGCCAGCCGCCCATTCTGTAAAACCCCTGCGGCATTGTAAGTTTTACCTCGATAATAATCCGCGAAACCGGCGACTATTGTTATCCCCGGGCAGTCCGCAGCGAGTTTCTCTACAACCTTCTTGTTGTCATCCAGAAAATGTCTCTTCAGCAGCAAATCCTCAGGCGGATAACTGCAAACCGCCAGTTCCGGGAACACAAGCAAATCAACCCCCTGCTTTACCGCCTGTCCGTAAATCTCCCGCATCCTATCAGCGTTACCCTCAAGGTCTCCCACCACCGCGTCAAATTGTCCTAATCCAATGCGCATTTACTTTGCTCACCAATAAGTATAGACACAAGGGCGTCGGATTGAAATCACAAAAACGGTCCCCTGTTATTTGTGTAATATATTAGCTATCGGCTTGCCAAGGCCGGCCATAAACGACTCAACCTCAGCGGTATAGACCTTGTCCTGACCAAGAAAAGCGTTAATTTCGCTATGCGAAAAATCCTTCTCCAAAACAGTAACCGTAACCCCCAATGACGCCGCCTTTTTGGCAAACTGCCGGGCTTGAGTGGTAGAATCATCGCGGTGGATAGAACAGACGGCCAGGATTGGCCTTGTTTTTTTTCTCAAAGCATAAAAAGGTGACGCCGCTTGCCAATATTGTTTATCGCTGCCGAACGCTTTATCGTACAAACGGAAATGGGGCTTTTCCATAATTTGCACAACATTATACGCCGCACTGTCAAGAGCGACCGTACCCAGCCACGGTTTTTTAACAATACCCGATGAAAGCGATCGGTCTGCCGAAAGAAGAGCAACCAAATGGGCGCCGGCCGAATGGCCCATTAAAATAAATTCATTGCTGTCCCCGCCCCACGATTCAGCCCTGGCCTGCGCGGCGGCAATAGCACGGGCAACATCTTTGGCCTGCTCGACAGGGTCGGTACCAGGCAGCATTCGGTAGTTTGTTGAAATAAAAATAAATCCTTTGGGTACCCACCGAGCCACTTTATGTTCGATTACGGACCGACTTGACTTATCCCCCAAACGCCAGGCGCCGCCATGAACCATAAATATCACAGGCGCGCCTTTGGCCCGCGCGGGAATGTACACATCAAAACTCTGTTTCTTATCGCTTCCATAAGCGATATCACGCTCAACCAGGACACCACCAGGCAAGAGTGCCGGGCCTTCTGACGCGCCGTCGTCCTCAAATGTTTTATCCTGCGATTGTTGGGCATGCCGTTCACTAATGCGCTCTTGAATTTTTTCGCGAAGCGGCCCGGCAAACGATACTTCACAGGCAAAAAACGACAACACAAAAATAGCGCATATTCTAAGCGTATCCAATCTCCTCATAATTTCATTTAACGATATCGCAAGCCCCCCAAAAAACAGAGGGGGCGGGATTCGCTACGCGGCTCGCCTTCGGCGTGTCAAACCCGCACTCTGCCGCTTCGCGGCAGGCGTGTTCTTATCCCGCCGTCCAAAAAAATAACCCAACGGAGAGGGCGGGATTCGAACCCGCGGTACTCAATAAAGAGCACACTGGTTTTCGAAACCAGCTCGATCAGCCGCTCCGACACCTCTCCGAAACCGCCCCGGCGGCGGCCCTACCCTTCGCCGGAACCTCTTATCCTATACATTTTCGCACGCCAAATTGCAAGAACAATAGGACTCGCCCGAAAAACCATTGATAACAAATCGCCGCTGCTCTAAAATAGCCGGCCGGCCTATGCGTTCAGTATTGGGGGTAACCTGTGAGCGATTATTTGAATAATCGAGGTACGATTTTGATATACCGACAAAAAATAAGCTTGTTTGGGATTGCTGTTTTTTGCACGCTGTTTTTAATGGCGGGCCTCGGTATCTGCGCTGACCCCAACATCCTCAACGCCAAACCGGCAGCGGACATTAACGACCCCAACGGCCCCACCGTTATGTTGAGCTACAACACTCTTAAGCCCATGAAAACTCCCACCTCCTCGTTTATGTATTTTATTCCCCTTATTTCGCCCACCCTCGTTTCTACCCAAATCAGCCCCAATAACCGGCAGCAAGCGATGTTTATATCGTACAAAAAAAACGTCGTCCTGGATTCCTTCACTTTGAGTTGCGAATTCGAGTTGCAGGGAAGCGGCTTTTTCATGGATATTTTCGACTCCAATGGGGTTATAGCCACTTTCCCCGAAGAGATAAAGAAAAACGCCCCTGTGAATAACCTCCTCGATTATATCAGGTTGGAAGGAGAAGGGTTTGGCCGAATAGACGTCAAGGGAACCATAGCCGATTCCAATGTAACCGTTACACAGGTGGACGTGCATTTCAACACAAAAGGGAAAAAAAGCCCTGTTACAATCGGGCTCTATAGCATAAAACCTGAAAACGGGCACTATAAATACGAGAACAGGCATAATGAAATTGTCGCACGGGTTGCCACGCTCACGTTCAAAAAATGCGACGGTGAGCCCAGGATGGACATCGAAGTGGTGTCCGTCAATAAGGCGTCAAGACCAAACAGCTACATCGGCAGAGTCAAGGGGTTCGTCGTCAATTTCTTTATTGAGCCCATCAGAATCTCCAAACTCGGCAACGATAACATGCTCAACTTTGGATATGCCCTGCTGAATAAACAAACGTCGTTTACTTTTCCAAAGGCCGTTAATATAAAAAGCCAAACCGTAGCACCGTAACTATTAGGAAGGAGTAAACTATGAACTTACATTCGATAAATCCTCGCGCCTCTATAATAACCACTGCTTTTATCCTGCTTTCATTCGCCGGCATCGCAATCTGTTCCGATACCGATAAATCAGCCAATAACCCCGGTGTCAAATCGCCGGCGGACAGCAACGACCCCAACGGCCCGACGGTTACCTTGGGCTACGACGGCTCGAAGCCCGTAAAAAACCCCTCCTCTTCATTTATGTATTTTATCCCCCTTATCGCTCCCACACGCGTCGATATGGATATAAACCCCGATAACCACCAGCAGGCCTGGATTTTGTCCTATAATAAAAAAGTCACAAAAAAAACCTTCTACGTCGCCTGCGAATTTGAAATGCGAGGAACCGGCTCTTTCAATAACATACTCGACCACAATGAAGTAATCGCGAATTTCCCAGAAGAAATTAAAAAAGGCGCCCCCATTAAGAACGCCCTTGATTTTATTAAATTCGAAGGCGAAGGCGTCGGACGTATTGAGGCCAGAGGAACAATAAACGATTCCAACGAAACCGTTAATGAAGTTAAAATCACTTTCAACGCAGGAGGCAATGAAAGCCCCATCACTATCGGCCTTTTTTCAGTTAATCCCGAAAACGGTCATTATAATTACAGTAAAAGATACAACGAACTGGTCGCCCGCGCAGCCACCCTTACTTTCAAAAGAGGTCAAAGCGTCCCAAGGATGGCAGTCGCAGTGGCCTCCGTCAACAACAAGACCGCAAAGCCGGGCAGCTTCGCCGGCAAAATCAAGGGATTCGTAGCCAATTTCTTTATTGATCCCGTCAAAATCTCCAAACTCGGCAACGACACTATGCTCGACTTCGGATACGCCCTGTTCAAGCAAACCCAGACCTACACTTTCCCGAAAGCGACTAATATCAAGCCGGCCAAACCCGCGGCGAATAAATAGGTTTATCCCGCCGGTTCTGCTCGCCCGAAATATATTGCAACGAGCATCGGATAATTCTAAAATCCCTGCTGACTGGTTTAACTCTTTGAAGGACGAAACAATGTATATCATACCGGCTATCGACCTTCGCGGCGGCAAATGCGTCCGCCTCATACAGGGCGATTACCATCGCCAAATCAATTACCAGGAAAACCCCGTCAAGCAGGCCCAGGAATTCATCACGCAGGGAGCCGTTTGGGTCCACATAGTTGACCTCGACGGCGCAAAAGTCGGAAGGCCGGTAAACTCGCCGACCATTTCCGCCATCGCTGCCCTGGGTAAATTAAAAATAGAGGTCGGCGGCGGACTCCGAACCGAACAGGATATTAAAACTCTAATCGATTTGGGCGTCGAACGGGTTATCATAGGCACTCAGGCCGTTAACGACTTCGAATGGTTCAGCGATATGGCTAAGCGTTTCCCCGGCAAAGTGGCGCTTGGCCTTGACGCCAAAGGTTCACACGTCGTTACAGGCGGCTGGTATGACGAACATCCCAAATCCCTGCTCGAACTTGCACGCGAAGCCGCCGTGCTGCCCATAGCCGCGATAATCTACACCGACGTCGCCAAAGACGGCATGCTCGCCGGGCCTAATTTCGAAAGGACTAATGTTCTCATTCACACCGTTTCGGTGCCCGTTGTCGCCTCCGGCGGTGTAACTACCGTCTCGGATATCAAAAAACTGGCATCCCTCGGCGCTGCCGGCGCTATCGTCGGCCGGGCGCTCTATGAGGGCTCTCTTACTCTGCCAGACGCCATTAACGCCGCAAAAAACCCTTCCTCCTGATACCTCCCCCACAATGCTCCTCCAATACTCGTTTAGGGGGCTTTTGCCGCATTTCTACAAACATACAAGCACACAGAGCGAGGAGGGTCCGGAAAAATCTTCCGCTTCGCTTATAGGAACCCTTATTTACCGGCTCCAAAACCAGCCACTATATGTAGTGTGTGTTCTTATGGCCAAAAACCTTAGCTGATAAGTGATTTTGGATGAGGTTAAATCTGTCATTTCTGCTTTTTTTAATGCGATTTTCAGTGTTGAAACCTGATTTTTTTGCCAAAAATGAACATAATTCCCGCTTCTACAAATGGTTAAGCAAATCTACGCCTTACCTTCGCATTCGCTAAAGTTTTTAAGGTATCATTGTCGATAACAACACTGTAAACAAGATTGGGGTCCCAAAAAGGATTATGGGACATACAAGATATAGTGGTTGGTAGCTTATGGTGAAAAAACGGAAATTTTCGCCTGCGGCTCGATAGACAGGGTAATATTGATGTCCGATTGCACTCATAAAAATTGGCTCACACAACAGAGGTTCAACCTTGAGCGGGTTCACGGGGAGTATGTCGAACCGGAAAATGACCTGATTGCAGATGATGACCTGCTCATGGAGCAGATTCTCGATAATATGAACGGCACCCCCCTCGGGCAGGTGCTCAAGAAAATAGCCGTGATGCCCGAAGTCAGGAAGCAAAAAGTCCTTAAGGTTCGTCGGCAGCTCACGGAAGGCAGATACAACCTTACTGAACGGTTAGACCTTGCCCTGGAAAAGGTTCTCGACGACTTGGATATCTAAAAAACAGCCGGGCTTTACCCCACCGCACCCGGCTGCACTGTCAGTTCCGCTTTAACGGAACTGTTACCGACAAATACCACAGGTTTACCCAACGGCTCACATTATTGTGGGTCGTTTGCGTTTACGCACCTGTTTACGTTACTATCTCCGGGACCTCATCATCCGGCTCATCCATTTCCACCGGCTTATACCCCGGCTGCTTTGACTTCTCCAATTCTTCATTGAACGCAGCCACTACCTTGTCCTGAATCTTCTTCCTGCACTCGGCGTTTATCGGGTGCGCAATGTCGGCGTGCAGCTTCATCCGGCCTTTCATATCCTTCTTCGCACGGTCATCAGGAAGCTGGGCCCCGCAGTTATTGCAGAACCTCGCCCTAAGGTGGTTCTTACCCCCGCACTTCTCACAATGGTCGCTCATCTTCCTTGACGGCATCGCCACAAAATGTCCGTTGGTGCCCTCGATTATCTTTATATCACGCACCACGAACTCATTGTCCATTGTCACCGAGCAAAACGCCTTCAACCTGTCGTCCTTGTTCTCTATTAGCTTCACTCTCACTTCGCTGATCTGCATAGTCATGCCTCGCCAATTATCTACCAACTATTGTTGTTTAATATCATGCTCTTGCAGCTGAATTCTTGCGCAAGCTTGTTTTGGTATGTCACTATCTTTTCCTCATTGCCTTTGTCAATAATACAATACATCGACGAACCACTCCCGCTCAGGCATAATGGTCTGATTCCCGTTCGCTCGACTTCCTTTTTCAGCTCTCTAAGCTTCGTATTCAACTCAAAGCAACTTTCCTGGAGCATATTTGCGCACAACTTGCTAATCAAATCAATCTTCTTTTTGCTGATATATACGCTAATTTCCTTACTAAAGTGTTCATATTTCGCTGAATCGTGTCGGTAGTTTTCGTAAACCCTTTTGGTGGAAACACTTACGTTGGGGACGATTAAAAATACCCTAAATTCACTTTTTGGCAATTTTTGCACTTTTTCCCCCCTGCCCGTGCAAAAACTGACCGGCCCACCCAAAAAGAACGCTATGTCACTGCCTAATTGCGATGCCAATCCCGCAAGCTTTTTTTTGCTTAATCCCAGCTTCAGGAACCTGTTGATACCCATCAATGTCCCCGCCGCGTCACTGCTGCCCGACCCCAGCCCTGTCCCCGCAGGTATATTCTTCGTCAGCGTAACCCTCACTCCTGTCCCCTGTTTTCCTGATTCCAGTGTCAGTTTCGCCGCCTTATAAACCAGATTATCTTCTCCATCCGGCACCTCGTATGGTCCCTTGCAAATCAGCTCAATCCCTTTTCCCCTCCCCGGCTCAATCAGTATCTCGTCGTACCAGTTGATTTTCACCATTATGGTTTCCAGCTCGTGATACCCGTCAGGCCGCTTGCCCGCGACCAGCAATGATAAATTGATTTTAGCCGGAGCCCTCACCAGCAAACCATCGCCGATATTTTCAAATTGTTTTTCCGTACTCATGGCATTCTACCCGGTATTCGTAATAAATTTGTCGAAAGATAGTTTATGGCAAATGGTAGTCGAAGACAATATATTGTTCTCAGGCAGCTGGTTCGTCGGTTCGCTAATGAACAAGGTAAATTACACATCCCGCAACTTCGGCTGGCGAAAGTTATGCTTTTGGGCTTATAATTCCAGGTATGTGGTTTTTTAAGAAATGGCGTAGAAAGCGGATAAGGCAGCGGCCCTTCCCGCCGGAATGGGCGGGTATAATTGAAGGGCACGTGCTGTTCTATCGCAGGTTGTCTGTGCTCGACAAAGAGGAATTGAAACAGCATATCCTCGTATTTTTAGCTGAGAAGCATTTCTTCGGCTGCGGCGGTTTGACGATTACCGATGAAATCAGGGTAACGATAGCAGCCCAGGCGTGCGTACTGCTTTTGCATCGCGAAACTGATTACTACCCGGGATTGCATTCCGTACTCGTTTATCCCGCGGCATACGTGGCAAAAGCGACGAGACATCTGGCGGGCGGGGTCGTCGAAGAAGGATTCGACGTACGATTAGGTGAGTCGTGGCATCACGGGTCGGTTGTGCTGTCGTGGGATGATATCCGGCGAGATGCAGCGGACGTGCGCGACGGACATAATGTTGTGTTTCACGAATTCGCACACCAATTGGACAGCACCTGCGGGCAGGGCGACAGTTCCGCGGTGCTTCGGCAGAGGTCAACGTTTATCGCATGGGCAAGGGTGCTTCATAAAAACTATATAAAGCTTCAGCAGGATTTATCGAGCAACAGGCCGACGCTACTGGGTTCATACGCGGGGCAGGACCCGGCGGAATTTTTCGCGGTAGCAACCGAATACTTCTTCGAGCGGCCAAAGGATTTGCAAAAGACGTATCCGGATTTGTATCGCGAGCTGAGTAAATTCTACCACCAAAACCCGGCAGAGCAGTAAAACCTTTTAACCGCGGATTTAGGTTGCAAATGGGCCAGTACAAGGGATAATAGCCACAATCATAATTATCTTCACCCTGATGGCAACGAAAATGACTGGATGTTTAATAAAAGGATACAACAAATGAAAAAGTTATCGGCGTTGTTTGTGATATTGGTAATGCTTGGTATATGCACATCATCCTATGGTTATTTCCTTGTTTATAAGCTGTCGGGCACAATTAGAGGGATAACTTATAACCGGTCGGACACAAATACAATGGGGATAGATGATACAAATGCGGCAACGATTTCCTTTAAGGGCTGTTTGGTGATGAACCTTGATAATGACACCAATTCGCTTATTGACGCGAACATGATTATTTACGGCAAAGACCCCAACGGGCATAAGGTTTACGTTCAGCTCAACGCAAGTGACAGCAACGGATTCCTCGATCCTAATATCTTGACGCGTGGGAACAAGAGGCATTTCTACAAGCTCAACGGCAAGTCACCTTTCGAATTCAATGTGTTTATGATGGGCAACGTCAGGAGCGTAAATATCGGTCTTGTGAAAAGAATACTTATTGCCCCCGACTTGAAGGGTTCCATTACAGAGGAAGACGGCATATTTCTCGGCCCGGACCAGAATATCACGGGGGTAGGAAGTATTTCGGCATCGATTTACACCATTGCGACAAAAGGGGTCAATGACCTTAATAACCCTGACCCTATTACCCCGCATACGCAGGATGGAATTATTGATGCGCTAAAAGGGATTGGTGAGTTTAATCATAAGTACTATGATCACATCCTAGAGGGTTATACAGCAGTAAGTATCCCGGCGCCATAACAACTGGAACAATTGCCGACAAAATGACCGAATGCAACGCTGGCCTGCTCCGAATTGACGGGGCAGGCCGGTTTTTTATGCGCGGACTTTGCCGGGTTGATTATCGACAGTCGATAGCGTATCATTTGAGCAAAGATAGTTATATGGAGGTATATATTATATGAACGGACGAAATATATTATGGTCGGCGATTCTCATCGCGATGATTGTTACGGGGATTGTTTCAGCGGAGACGAGTAAGGTTGCGCCTTTGGAAATCGGGGCGGCTGCGCCGGATTTCAATTTGCCCGGCGTGGATGGTCAAGAATACCGGCTGGCGGATTTTGCTGACGCGAATATCCTCGTGATTGTGTTCACCGCCAATCACTGCCCGACGGCACAGGCATACGAAAGCCGGCTGATGCAATTGGTGACGGATTATAAGAGTAAGAGAGTGGCAGTCGTGGCGATATCACCGAATGACCCGCAGGCGGTCCGGCTGGATGAACTGAGATACACCGACCTGGGCGATTCATTCGAGGAGATGAAGATGCGGGCCACGGAGAGAAAGTTCAATTTCCCGTATCTTTACGACGGCCAGACACAGGCGGTATCCCGTGCTTATGGGCCTATGAGCACACCTCATGTTTTCATATTCGACAAGGAACGCAAACTGCAATACACAGGCGCAATCGATAACTCAGAAGACCCGAGCAAAATCAAAAAGAGTTTCGCGCGGGACGCGATTGACGCGATGCTTGACGGACGCGAGGTCGCGATAAAGAAAATGAAGACGATTGGCTGTACGATAAAATGGGCGGACAAACGAAACTCGGCCCAAAAGGCGTTTGCGGAATGGTCAAAAGAGCCGGTCGAGATGAACCTTATAGATGCCAATGGCGTGCGTGAGATTATGAAAAATAATTCCGGCAAACTCCGGCTGGTCAATATCTGGGCAACCTGGTGCGGGCCATGTGTTATTGAAATGCCGGAATTAGTCAATATAAACCGGATGTATCGGGGCAGGCCATTCGAAATGGTAACAATCAGCGGCGATATGCCGAGCAAAAAAGACGCTGTTATAAAATTCCTGAAGGACAAACAGGTTTCCTGTACTAATTACCAGTTCAATTCGGAGGACAGAACCGAATTAGGTGGGGCGCTGGACAAGGACTGGGAAGGCGGCATTCCTTACACGGTTATTATAAAGCCGGGCGGCGAGATAATTTATCGTCATACCGGCCCGATAGAACCATTGGAAGTGAAAAAGGTGATAGTTGGCTACTTAGGCAGGTATTACTTCTGACATCGAAATGACAATGTGAGGGGTTTGTGTTTACGGGAGCTTTGTGTTAAATTGGCTTGAGCCCGCCCGCCGTGGGCGGGGCTAAACGATAATGATTGGGGTTAAAAGTTGGCTGAGACGCTTTTTTACAAGATACTTGGGGCACACCTCGTTGAAGGAAACCTCGCGGCAGGCAAGCAGATTGGGATACGAATTGACCAGACGCTGACGCAGGACGCGACGGGAACGACGGCATTCTTATTGTTCGAATCGATGGGAGCCGGTCGAGTAAGGACTGATTTATCGGTCAGTTATATTGACCATAATATGTCGCAGTTTGGGCCGGAGAATCATAACGACCATTTGTATTTGCAGACGATAGCGGCCAAAAGCGGAGTTTATCATTCGCGGGCGGGCAACGGGATTTGTCATCAGGTTCATTTGGAGCGGTTCGCAAAGCCAGGTGCAACACTGCTGGGGAGCGATTCACATACGCCGACAGCCGGGGGAATCGGGGCAATAGCGATAGGCGCGGGCGGACTCGACGTTGCGGTTGCGATGGGCGGGGGACCATTTTACCTGGCTTGCCCAAAAGTTATAGGCGTTAAATTGACGGGGCAACTGCCTGACTGGGTCGCCGCGAAAGACGTAATTCTGAAACTTTTGAGCATACTGACTACGAAGGGTAACGTCGGCTGGGGTGTTGAGTATTTCGGGCCTGGGGTTGCGACGCTGACTGTGCCGCAACGGGCGACGATTACGAATATGGGCGCAGAACTGGGAGTAACAACAAGCATTTTCCCCAGCGATGAGCAGACAAAGAAATTCCTGGCGGCACAAAAACGGGAAAAGGATTATCAGCCGATGAATGCGGACGCGGGGGCGATTTATGACCGGCTGATTGAGATTGATTTGTCGAAGCTTGAGCCGATGGCGGCGTGCCCGTCGTCGCCGGATAATGTGAAAACAATCGCAGAAATAGCCGGCACCCCATCGAAACAAATAGCGATAGGAAGCTGCACAAATTCGAGCTACGCGGATTTGATGATGGTTGCGACTGCGTTAAAGGGCAGGAAGATTGACCCGACGGTTGAATTCGCGGTTGCGCCGGGAAGCAGGGAAGTTTTGAATATGCTGGCGGCAAACGGTGCGCTGGGAGATATTATCTCGGCGGGGGCGAGGATTTTGGAGAGCGGATGCGGGCCCTGTATAGGGCTTGGTTTTTCGCCTGCAGAC
Organism: Sedimentisphaerales bacterium; assembly: GCA_050012695.1. Classification (GTDB taxonomy): domain Bacteria; phylum Planctomycetota; class Phycisphaerae; order Sedimentisphaerales; family Anaerobacaceae; genus Fen-1362. Next base: position 71,912 of record JBEKGR010000006.1, read on the forward strand.
GGGATCGTGAGCTTACGGACGTTTAACCGGAATTTCGCGGGAAGAAGCGGAACGAAGGATGACAAGGTATTTCTCGTGAGTCCTGAGACGGCGGTCGCGTCGGCGTTGACGGGGAAGATTACCGACCCGCGAGAAATGAAAAAATTGTTCGGGATAAATTACCCTAAGATTGAGCAGCCGGCGAAATTTGTTATCAATGATAATATGATTGAGGCGCCTTTGAGCGAGAAGCAGGCGGCCAAGGCCCAGGTTATTCGCGGGACTACGATAGTTGTGCCCGAACAGCCGAGGCAGTTGCCTGCGGATTTGAAGACGGAAGTGTTGATAAAGTGCGACGATAAAATTACGACCGACCACATAATGCCCGCTGGGGCGTTTTTGAAGCTTCGCAGCAACGTGCCAGAATACGCGAAGGTCGTGTTCCACTGCTTCAATGAAAAGGGGAAGCCAAGTTTCGCTGAACGAGCGATGAAGGTGAAGAACGAGGGCAAGGGCGGCATTATTGTTGCGGGCGCGAGCTACGGGCAGGGGTCATCAAGAGAACACGCTGCGTTATGCCCGATGTATTTAGGCGTGCGTGCCGTGATTGCCAAGAGTATCGAGCGGATTCACAAGGCAAACTTGATAAACTTCTGCGTTGTGCCGATAGAGTTGGCCAACCAGGATGACTACGAGAAAATCAGCCAGGGCGACAACCTGCGGATAGACGGCTTAGTCGATACGATAAAAAACAAAGACGAAATAAAGATTGTCGAAGAAAATAGCAGATATGAGATTATGGGCAAGTTAAACCTGTCGAGCAGAGACAGACAGATTCTGCTTTCGGGCGGGCTGCTGAAATATACGCTTGAGCAGTCGAACAAAAACGCCGGCAAAAAAGGGAAAGCCGAACGATGAGAATAGCGAGATTTATATTGGCCCTGACGATTGCGGCAGCAATAACAACGTCGGCAACGGCGGCAAAAACCAACGGCAATAAATTACAGGCCGGCGATAAATTGTTGCCCGACGATTATGTTTTCGCGGGTGTTGACGGCAAACTGATTCAAACAGGGGCCAACAAATGGGCGTTTGAATTCGAATCCGCGGCGAACGTAGGCGGGGTGGAGATAAAAGCAGGACAGACATTGGAGATGCTCGGCTCGGCGACGCTCGAGAAAATGATATTGGACGCAAAAGAGCGAAGCGACGCGATGTTTCGGATATGGGCAAAGGTGGCAAAGTTCGAGGGGAAGAATTATTTGTTCGCGGTATATTATCTGTCGCTTCGCAAGATAAACAGGCCCGCGGAAGAAAAAGGGCAAGATGAAGCGAATACGGTTACGCAGGCGGTTAATGCCCCGAATGACGTAGTGAATATACCAGCGGAGATAGTGGCATTATTGAAGACGTCGGAGGTTTTGCCGACGACTGAGGCGCAGGCGACCCGGGCCGAAGAGCTGCAACTGAAACAGGACACTATTTTTGCAAACAGGGCCGGGCGGGTGGCGGTCAAAAATGGCGGTTATGTTTTCGAGGCGGATGCCTTTGGACGAGGGGTCGATAAATTCGCTATAAAGCTGCTGCCCTGCCAGAAACTCGACGATGCGATGACACAGGTGCGAAGCGAATCAAACCCGGTCAGGTTTAACGTGGCGGGGATTTTAACGAAATATAAAGGCGAACAATACCTGCTGTTGCAAAAGGCGACGAGGATGTATAGTTACGGGAACTTCGGAAGATAAGAGCACAAGGCAAAAATAATGAATGAGCTTGATAAAATTCTGATTAAGTATGACCAGCCGGATTTCGGGAAACGATTCACGGCAGTCAGAGTAGCCGTTGTTCGTGGATCTCATTTTATCGGTGAAAAAGAACAACAATTAGAGGCCATTCTTAAAGAAGTAATCAACCGTGATGATGAAGCGATAGCCGAATACACAGAAAAATTTGACGGGGTGAAACTTACCCCTGAGCAATTCAGAATATCAGAAGCAGAACTACAAGAGGCCCACAAAGCAATCGACAAAAAACTCTTGAAGTCGATTCGTCAGGCAATAAAGAACGTAAAAGAGTATCAGTCAAAAATCTTCATCGGCAAAAACAAGAGTTTCAAGTCAACCGGCATAAAATACACGCCAATAAGACGAGTAGGAATATGCGTTCCGGGGGCATCTGCACCGCTGCCATCGACGGTCATTATGACGGCTGTTCCAGCGCAGGTGGCAGGCGTGAAAGAAATCGTTGTGGTATCACCGCCAAGATACAAGGGCAGCATTCATCCCGTGATATTAGCAACCTGCAAGGAATTGAAGATTACAGAGGTTTACAGGATAGGCGGCGCACAGGCTGTTTTTGCACTGGCGAGGGGAACGCAAACAATACCAAGTGTTGACAAGATTGTCGGGCCGGGGAATCAATGGGTTCAGATGGCCAAAAAAAAGGAGTTTGGTCTTGTCGGCATTGATTCGGTAGCAGGGCCAAGCGAAGTTCTAATAATAGCGAACAAATCAGCTAATCCTGTCTGGGTAGCAGCAGATATGTTAAGCCAGGCGGAGCATAATCCGGGATCGGCAGTTTTATGTACGGAGTCCGAAAAACTGGCTATGGAAGTATTAACTGAACTCAAGCAGCAAGTGAAGAAGTTAGGCAGAGCAAAAGAAACAATCGATTGCCTGCTGGGATTCAGCGCCATTGTGGTCTTAAAAAATATGGCGGACGTAATAGATTATGCGAACCTTTTTGCGGCAGAGCATTTGCAGATACAATGCGGAAAACAGAGCAGGCGGATTGCCGCAAGGATACAAAACGCGGGCGCGATATTTATCGGGGATTATTCGCCGGTAGCGGTGGGTGATTATTGGGCGGGGCCGAGCCATACTTTGCCGACTGGAACAAGCGCGAGATTTTTCAGTGCGTTGAGCGCAAACGACTTCATAAAATCCACGAGTATCATCGAATACGACAAGAAGAAATTGGCGGCAAGCGCTGATGATATAATCCGCCTGGCGGAGGCGGAGGGATTAGACGCACACGCCAGAAGCGTTCGGATACGTCAGCAAAAATAAGGCGACAACGGCAGTTTAGATTCCCCAATTGAGCTTCTTTTTGTATCGCAGATAAAACCTTCCTAACAGGTGTGCTGAAACCATTGCCAAATACACAAAAGCAATCTTATAAAAGATAAAAGCTGTGCCCAAAATAAAATCTATAATTGAGGGGGCGTAAGAGAGACCACGTATAACAGGGACGATAAGCCCGGCAAACGCGGAAAAGATTAAAACAAGCCCGCAATACGGGGCAAACGTTCTGTATATTGAGGTGGTAATCATAACCGGATTCAGCACATTGACCGAATCGAACAACACCGCTGCCAATAAAACCATTGGGAGAAAGAAAACGCCGACCGCCAACAGCAGCCAAAACACCAAATCGGCCCGTCCGGTAGCGATGTAATATATGACTGCCGGAAAAAAGCAGACAGCCACGGCACCAATCACAAGAAAAATCTGCGAACAGAACTCGCTTTTGTCGGGGATTTCATAAAGGGTGACATCCGGCGCACGCAGGCCGCCTCTTGAACTGTCGAAAACGCAATAGCCAATGTAATAAAAGAAATAACCGGTAAACAGTAAATAAACAATAAGGGACATGAATCCGTGGAAAATATCAAGGAAGCGGAGAACCACGAGCCCAATCAATAACGGCGTCACTATAAATATTACAATATGGATTATCCCAGACAAGCTGAACGGATATAAAAATATATCGATAAGCCATGGCAGGGTCCTTATCGGCAGCGGGTCAGGTTTAAAAACTTCCTGTTCCAGCTTTTCGACCGCCAGCCGCATCTTTTCGGCGGATTCCCGAGACCTATGGTTCGGCGTGTTTCCCTCCATTGCCGACCTTTCTTTTTGACGAGCCAGGTTTTACAGTTTTGTTTTTATAACTTCCGCGGCTTTGGCGATTGCTTCGTCGAGCTTGTCGGGTTTTTTGCCGCCTGCCTGCGCCATATTCGGTCTTCCGCCGCCGCCACCGTCGATGATGGGGGCGATTTGTTTGAGTATTTCTCCTGCGCCGATTTTGGCTGTGAGGTCGTCGGTAACAGCAGCGAGAAGTGTTGCCTTGTCGCCTTCAGCGAAACCAAAGACGATGACGGAGGACGGGGCTTTCTTTTTGAGCATATCAATCGCAGCGCGTGCCTGTTCGGCGGTCGTGGGTGATAACTTTCCCGTGATTATCGAGGCGTCGCCGACTTTTTCGCATTTATCGAGAAATTGTTTTGCCTCGGCGAGAGAATCGGACGCGGCCTGACGCGAGGGCGATTTAAGCTCTTTGGCAAGCCGTTTATTTTCGGTGAGCAGGTGAGTAACTTTTTCGACGATGCCCGCCGCGGGGATTTTGAGTGCTGCGGCGAGTTCATCGACGATGTCGCTTCTTTGTTCGAGGTATCTGGCAAGGCCGCGGCCCGTGTAGGCGGTAATTCTGCGGACGCCGGCGGAAATGCTTTCTTCCCTGATGATTTTGAATCCGCCTATAACGCCTGTCCGGTCAACGTGTGTGCCGCCGCAAAATTCCTTGCTGAATGCATGGTTGAGACCATCCTGGTCTGGCGCACCGACCGCAACAACGCGGACGTCGTCGCCGTATTTTTCGCCGAACAACGCCATCGCGCCGAGCTTGTCGGCCTGGTTTCGCGGAAGGACCGTGCAGGTAACGGGTAAATCGGCGGCGATTTTGTCCCTGACGAGCGACTCGACCTGTTTTGTCTGCTCGGCGTCGAGCGACTTGGGATACGTAAAATCGAATCGCAGGTAATCGGGGTTGACCAAACTGCCCTGCTGTGCGACTGAGCTGCCAAGCAGTTGTCGCAATGCCCACTGAAGCAGGTGCGTAGCGGTGTGGTTTTTCTTTGTGGCATCCCTGTCGGGGCTGACTACAGCGGTAACTTTATCACCTACGGCTATCGTTCCTTCGAGCAATTTGCCCTTGTGGATGACACAATCGGCGACTTTGGTTGTAGCGTCAACGACGAATTTGCCTTTGCCGGACTTGTCCGCCTGGGCGGACTCTATAACGCCGACGTCGCCGACCTGGCCGCCCATTTCAGCGTAGAAGCAGGTCTTGTCGAGGACAATCGCTGCTTCTTCGCCGGCTTTGATTTGGCCCGTTTTGTTGAATGCGCCGTTATCGATAAAGCCGAGCACAATGGCCGGGCATTTGTCAGCTGTATATTTGAAGTGGTCCTGCGTTATGGGTAATTCCGTGTCGGATGCCATAACGATAGTTTGTGCGCCTTTTTGAGCGGCCCTTGCGCGAGAACGCTGCTGCTCCATAAGTTTATCGAAGCCGGCGGTATCAACTTTGAGGCCTCGTTCCTGTGCCATCAGTTGAGTAAGGTCAACAGGGAAGCCATATGTGTCGTAAAGCTGGAAGGCGTCGTCGCCGGAGATTGTTTTATTTTTAGCTTTATCGGCAGCGTCGGTAAAAATCTCAAGTCCCCTGTCGAGCGTCCTGCCGAAGCTTGCTTCTTCGGATTCGATTACGGTTGAGACGTAATCTTTTCGTGCCTTTATTTCGGGGAACGCTTCGCCGAGGCAATCATCGACGGCGGGGACAAGCTTGAAGAGGAACGGGTCGTGCAATCCGAGTTCTCTGCCGAAACGGAAGGCCCGGCGAAGAATCCTGCGAATGACGTAGCCCCTGCCTTCGTTGGACGGGGTTGCGCCATCGGTGATAGCCATTGAAAGCGCGCGGATGTGGTCTGCGATGACGCGGAATGCGTTATCAGTTTTATTATTCAGTTGCGAGGTGAATTTTTTGCCGGTCATTTCGGCGAGCCGGTCGATAACGGGCATAAAGAGGTCGGTGTCATAATTGCTGCGTTTATTTTGCAGGACGGCCGTGACTCTTTCCAATCCGGCGCCGGTATCGACATATTTCGCGTTCAACGGCGTGAGTTTGCCGTCTTCGGCCCGATTGAATTGTATAAAAACGAGATTCCAAAGCTCGATGAACCTTGCGCAGCCGGCGTTTACGGCACATTTGTGGCCGGGGACATTTTTCTTGTCGCAGCGGTCGGGGCCAAGGTCAATGTGGATTTCACTGCAGGGACCGCAGGGGCCGGTTTCGCCCATTTCCCAGAAGTTGTCTTTCCTGCCGAATTTGAGGACGTGGTCGGCGGGCAGAGACGTTACTTTTGTCCAGATATTCGCGGCCTCGCTGTCTTCGGGCAGATTATCGTGGGCGTCGCCGGCGAATACGGTCGCATATAAATTTTTCTGGTCTATTTGCCAGACGTCGGTGAACAACTGCCAGGCCCATTCGATTGTCTCGGCTTTGAAATAATCGTCGAATGACCAGTTGCCTAACATTTCGAAGAAGGTGTGATGATAGTTATCATGACCGACTTCTTCGAGGTCGTTATGTTTGCCGCTGACGCGCAGGCATTTCTGGCTGTTGACCGCGCGACGGCACGACGGGGCGCTGAGGCCGAGGAATATGTCCTTGAACTGGTTCATACCGGCGTTGGCGAAAAGCAGCGTCTGGTCGCCGATGGGGACAATCGGTGAGCTGGGGACAAACTTATGGTCCTTGTCCTTGAAAAAGTCGATAAAGCCGGCTCTTATCTGTTTTGCGGTCAATGTCATATCTGCTCTGTGAAATTAGGCTGTTGTATCGTCTTTTCTGATAACAATGCCCTTGTCCAAACTGCCGGCTATTTTTTCGAAGGCCTTTACAAACCTGTAAACCATAACAATAACGAACACAACAACGGCGATATTAAAAACGAAATAGCCGTAACCCAGAATCTTGGCCTTTACAGATGGGGCAGGTCTGTCGGGCTGCATTGTTGTGTTCTGATAGGGCTGGTTTTGGTAAGCCGGATTCTGGTAAGCCGGCGCCGGTTGTGTCGGTGCTGCTGCTGCAAGTAAGTTCATAAAATTATCCTTTCTGAATTAGTTCTTAACCACAGATTCCACAGATTACACTGATTGTAATTTGTTTTTTGAAATCCGTAGGTTAGTATTTATTTGTCCGCCCCGGCGGGTTTATCCTCGATCAATCCTTTCGAGACGAGGATTTTGTGTTTTATCTGTTCACAGAGGTCCTTGTTGTCGATAAGGAATTGTCTCGCTTTTTCCCTGCCCTGGCCCAGGCGTATTTCACCGAAACCAAGATGGGTGCCGGATTTTTCGATTACGTTGCACGCGACACCGAGGTCAATCAGGTCGCCTTCGTAACTGATGCCGTGGTCGAACATAATGTCGAATTCGGCTTCGCGGAAAGGCGGGGCGATTTTATTTTTCACGACCCTGGCGCGGACCCTGTTGCCGACTGAGCCGCTTTCTTCCTTGAGGGTTGTTATTCGCCGCAGGTCGAGGCGGACCGAGCTGTAAAATTTGAGGGCGTTGCCTCCTGTTGTGGTTTCAGGGTTGCCGAACATAACGCCGATTTTCATGCGAATCTGGTTGATGAATATGAGGGCGGTTTTGCTCCTGGCGATTATGGCGGTAAGCTTCCTCATCGCCTGGCTCATCAGTCGTGCCTGAAGACCCATGTGGCTGTCGCCCATTTCGCCTTCGATTTCGGCTTTGGGAGTCAATGCGGCAACCGAGTCGATAACGAGAACATCAACGGAGTTTGAGGCGATAAGCATTTCGGCGATATCGAGCGCCTGTTCGCCGTTATCCGGCTGGCTGACGAGAAGCGAGCTAACGTCAACGCCGAGACGTTTTGCCCAGGTGGTATCGAGGGCATGCTCGGCATCGATGAATGCCGCAACGCCGCCGGCTTTTTGAGCGTTGGCGATGATGTGCAAGGCCAGAGTTGTTTTGCCCGATGATTCGGGACCGAAAAGCTCGGCGATTCTGCCTCGCGGTATGCCCGCACCGCCCAGGGCAATATCGAGAGACAACGCGCCGGTCGGTATGCCCTGGATTCTGGCATACTTGTGCTCGTCCATCTGCATAATCGAGCCGCGGCCATATTGCTTTTCGATTTGAGCGATGACTCTTTGCAGGGCGGATTCGGCTCCTGATTTGTCCGCTGCGCCCGATTGCTGTGGTCTTAATGGTTCAACTGCGCCTTTGGTCTGCTGGGTGGTCTTTGTCTTAGTCATTTTTCTCGACTCCTATGTGGGTAGTGTGAGGGGAAACGTTCCCCGGCTTTTCATTCATCCTTACCGCAACTTAAAATCGCCTAATAGAGTATAGTTTGGGCCGGCTGGTGTCAACTGGCTTTGGTAAACGTAAATCGCGTCAGCGGCGATTGAGCCGAGCTTGAGATGCGAAAATTGCGCAATTGCCTCGCCTACCTTAATACCAGCCATCGGGTGATTGACCCGACAAAGCGTAAGGTGCGCGGAAAATTCTCTTTCTTCCTTGGGGTAGCCCGCCTGGGCAAGGAGGTCGTCGAGGTCTTTTTGCAACGCCAATAACTCCTCAATTCCTTTTCCTGCGCCCACCCAGACGACCTTTGCGCTCCTGCCTCCAAATGAGCCGACGGATTCGATTTCGAGGGTAAATTTCTGGTGTGCCTGAGCGACGGTATTTACTATTTCCCTTACTTCTTCTAACCCGCCTTTTGGCGAGGTCTCGCCCGCCTTCGGCGAGGCGGATTGCTCATCGCTTATCTCGCCCAAAAATTTCAGCGTCAGGTGAATATTATTCGGCTCGACCCATTTGAGGTCGCCTTTTTTGACGTCAACCTTCGAGGCAATTTGTTTTTGCAAAGCGGCAATTGCCTTTCGGATTTTGTCGTCGATATCGATTGCGATAAACACTCGCATATTGCGCCCCGATTAAAATTTTACCCGATTGCGAAGCTCATTCAGTCGGCTGTCTATATTGCGCCTCGTTGTTTTCGTCAGGCCTTTGAGTGAGAAATCGGAGATTGTGAAAGACGCGACAACTGTACCATAAGCCACGGCCTTTTTGAGCGTCGCGAAATCGGTCTTGTTTTGGCCCGCCAAATAACCCATAAAGCCGCCCGCGAAGCTGTCGCCCGCGCCGGTGGGGTCTTTGACGATAGTGGCGGGATAGGCAGGTAAAACAAATAAGTCGCCATTTTTCTGGCGAATGATTGAGCCGGATTCGCCCTTCTTGATGACCACGACGGTGGGCCCAAGTTTTTCGATTTTGGCAGCGGCGGTTATGAGATTATGTTCATTGGCTAACATCCTCGCTTCAGTTTCATTGAGGATAAGGCAGTCGATTTTTTTCAGGAGTTTTTTCAAATCAGCGAGATTGTTATTTATCCAGAGATTCATCGTATCCGCAGCGACAAATTTGGGGCGATTAAGCTGGTCGAGAAGCTGGATTTGCAGAATAGGCGCAGTGTTTGCTAAAAAGACGAATTTACTGTCCTTATATTCTTCGGGCATTTGGGGCGGGTTCTCCGCGAGGACGTTCAATTCGACCGCGTCGGTTGTGGCTTCATTCATCGCGCCCTGATATGAGCCGGCCCAGCGGAAGGTTTTGCTTGTGTGCCGCAGCTCAAGCCCGTTGAGGTCAACATTTTTGCCTTTGAAAATTTTCTTCAAATCGAACGGGCAGTCGGCCCCGATTGCGCCTAAAAATCTCACGGGCGAAAAGAAACTCGCCGCCATACTGAAATACACAGCCGAGCCGCCAAGACAATCCTTACTCACGCCAAACGGCGTCTTTACAGTATCTATTCCAATTGAACCGGTTACTAATAATGACACGAGCGTTTTCTCCTTATTTGCCTGCGAATTTTTTTAACGTGTTGTCGATTCTCACTAAGGTTTTTTCTTTGCCCAATAATTGCACCGAATCAAATATTGGCGGGCTTATGGTTGAGCCGGTGATAGCGACGCGGAGGGGCTGGGCGACTTTGCCGAGACCGACCTTGTGCTCTTCGGCCAACGCCCGCAGCATATCCTCGATACCCTGCTCGGTTAATTCTGCCATCGCGTCCAATTTATCGCGGACGAGTTTTAGCATCGCAAGGCCATTATCCTTGAACAAAACCTTTCGCACGGCCTTTTCATCGTATTCAATCCGGTCATCGGCAGTAAAAAGGAATTTGCACTTGTGCTCGATATCGGCAAGCGTTCTCGCGCCCTCGCAGATTTTAATAAAACGCAGCAATGTCTCATCGTCGGCTTTCGCAACCGGCGAATCGACGACTTTCAAATACGCCTTCAAATGGGCAAGTAATTTTCCCTTGGGGAGCATTTTCAAATGTTCGGTATTGTAGGCGACAAGTTTGCCCCGGTCGAACAAGCTGTTGGACTTGGTCAGCCGGGAAATGTTGAAGCTGTCAATTAGCTCATCCAACGGCATAACTTCGCGTTCGTCTCCGGTGCTCCAGCCGAGCAACGCCAGAAAATTGACCATCGCCTCGGGAACATAGCCGCTCTTGAAGAAATCTACGACGTTTATTTCGGGCAGAACGACGCCGATGTATTTTGCCATTGCCTCGATTGCGGGAACATCGGGGACGCTTTCACCTTTAAGAAAGTCGCTTATTTCATCAGCGCTTAGTCCGCCAACGCCGGCTATTTTTTTGAGGTCGATATCGGTTTTTGCTTTGATTGCCTTGCGAAGCGTTTGCGGGCGTTCGCGTTTTGAGAGTTTACCCCCCGATTCGCTGATAGTAACCGACATGTGCGCATACTTTGGCGGATTGTCGAAGCCGAGCGCCTCCCATAATGCCTGCTGGCCCGGCGTGTTCATTAAATGCTCCTGGCCCCTTATTACGTGGGTAATGCCCATAAGGTGGTCGTCGATTACGCAGGCAAAGTTATATGTCGGGAAACCGTCGCTTTTGATTATGATAAAATCGCCGAGTTCCGCTGTATTGAAACTCACCTCGCCGCGAACAATGTCATTGATGACGATGATTCCTTCGGGCATCGCGAAGCGAATTGTAACGGATTTGCCCTCGGCCTTCGCTTTTTCGACTTCCGCTTCGGTCGGGAATACAGCGGGCCTTTGATATACGAACCCTTTTTTCTGCGCCTCGGCCTGTTTGCGGAGTTTTTCGAGTTCTTCGCCTGTCTCGAAGCAATAATACGCCCTGCCCATGTCGAGAAGCTGCCTGATGTATTTATCGTAGGTCTCTCTTCGCTGCGACTGGAAATATGGGCCATTTGGGCCACCAACTTCGGGACCTTCGTCCCAGGTTATTCCCAGCCAGCGGAGGTCGTCGATAACCTGCTGGGTTGCGGTCGGGGTATTGCGTTTAAGGTCGGTATCCTCGATGCGCAGGATAAATTTACCGCCTGTTTTCTTAGCCAAAAGCCAGTTAAACAGGGCTGTTCTTGCTCCGCCTACATGAAGGTATCCCGTCGGCGACGGGGCAAAACGAGTTACGACCATTATCTCAAACTCCAAAAAGGTATATAAGCCGGTTCAGGATAAGCGTAAACGCCCCTGAAGTCAATTTTCAAAACCGCCGGTATAACGTTAAACCCTGCTTGACTATGGCGGGCGAGAGGGCTAAAATGGCGATAATTGTAAGTCATTTTTGAATTAGAATTGGTTTATCGGATTGACAAATGGCGAGGATTAAACTGCCGGATGGCGCGATTATAGAGGCCAATGACGGCATCACTGGAAAGCAAGTAGCGGAAAAAATCGGCGCAGGACTGGCAAAGGCAGCCATAGCCGCCAAAGTCAACGGCAACCTTGTTGACCTGTCGGCCCCGATAAACGGAGACGCAAGCATCCAAATCATCACCTCCAAAGACGCCGAAGGCCTTGAAATAATGCGTCATAGTTGTGCGCATATTATGGCTGAGGCGATTTGTAAGCTCTGGCCCCAAACAAAACTCGTTTACGGGCCGCACGTTGACGACGGGTTTTATTACGATATTGACCTCGATGAGCCGATTCGCCCGGGCGATTTCGAACGCATCGAGAAGAAGATGAGCGAAATCGTCAAGGCCGACAAGCCCTTTATCAGGAAGGAAATGACCCGCGCCGAGGCGATTGCCAAACTGGCGGGTGAAAAATACAAAACCGACAACGTCAACCGCGCCACTGGGGATGTGATGAGTTTTTACTCCTCAGGCGACGGTTTTGAAGACCTTTGCCGCGGGCCGCACATCCCAAGCGCGGGCAAGGCGGGCGCATTCAAGATTATGTCGGTAGCGGGAGCTTACTGGCACGGCGACTCGACGCAGAAGATGCTGCAAAGGGTCTATGGAACCGCCTGGCGAAACCGCAAAGAGCTTGACGAATACCTTACCCGTCTCGAAGAAGCGAAAAAACGCGACCACCGCGTTATTGGCAGGCAGTTAGATTTGTTCAGCTTCAATGACGCGGGGCCTGGTTTCGCGTTTATGCACCCTAAGGGAATGATTATCTGGAATTCGATAGTTGACTTCTGGCGCGGCGTTCACAAACGATTTGGCTATGAGGAAATCAAAACGCCCATTATTCTTAACAAGGAACTGTGGTACAGGAGCGGCCACTGGGACCATTATAAAGAGAATATGTATTTCACCCGCTTCGACGACGCCGACTACGCGATAAAGCCGATGAACTGCCCGGGCGGCTGCTTAGTTTATCAAACCCGCAAACATTCCTACCGTGAATTTCCGCTGCGGGTCGCGGAACTGGGGCTTGTCCACCGCCACGAAGCAAGCGGTGTAATACACGGGCTTTTCAGGGTGCGGCAATTTACCCAGGACGACGCGCATATCTTCTGCACCCCCGACCAGATTGAGGCGGAAATCGTGGGCGTTATCGAATTGACCTTCGAGATATACCGGGCATTCGGCTTCAAGGATTTCCACATCGAGCTATCCACCAAGCCCGAAAACCACATCGGCTCCGATGAAATATGGGAAACCGCCACAAACGCCCTCATCAATGCCCTTAAGCACAAGAACATCGATTATAAGGTCAACGAGGGTGACGGCGCCTTTTATGGCCCCAAAATAGATTTCCATATCGAGGATTCGCTGAAACGCTCCTGGCAATTGGGCACCATTCAGCTCGATTTCTCGATGCCCCAGCGGTTCGAGCTTGTCTTCACCGATAAGGACAACACCGAGAAGACGCCCGTTATGATTCACCGCGCGGTACTCGGCTCATTCGAGCGGTTTATCGGAATTCTCATTGAGCATTACGCGGGCGATATGCCCTTGTGGCTTGCTCCGCAGCAGGTGATAATACTGCCCATAAGTGAAAAGACCAATGATTACGCCAAGGCGGTTGAAACCCGGCTAAAGGCACAGGGGTTGCGTGTCTCCTGCGATTTGACCGACGAGAAAATCGGGGCAAAAATCGCCCGAACACACGGCGACAAGCCCCCATACATGCTCGTGGTCGGCCCCAAGGAATCACAATCGGATTCCGTAAACGTCAGGATTCGCGGCCAAGAGCAGACAAAGACGCTGAAAGTCGATGAATTTGCGGCAATCGCCTCAAAGAAAATTGCCGATAAGCAGGTAGAGCTGGCCTTGTAGGCCCACAGGTTTGAAATTTTGACAGGCAACCATATTTATAGTTTTTGGAAAGGTGATAGTGAGTGATAATAAAAGTTAAGGGTTTGAGGATAAATGGGGGGATACGAGCAGATAAGGTTCGGCTCGTCGATGCAGAAAACAATCAAGTCGGTATAGTTGAGCGGCTTTTCGCCCTGGAAAAATCCCGCGAGGCCAATCTGGACCTCGTCGAGGTGTCGCCGACCAGCGACCCGCCGGTATGCCGGATAATGGATTACGGCAAGTGGGTCTATGAGCAGAAACGCAAAATCCGCGAGGCACGCAAAAAAACGCACCATACCGGCTCACTCAAGGAAGTCCGGCTGCGGCCCGAGACAGACACCCACGATATTGAGGTAAAGGTCAAGCACGCACGCGAGTTTATCGAAAAAGGGCACAAGGTCCAATTTACGCTTATTTTCCGCGGCCGACAGATGCTCCACAAGGAAAAAGGCACGGAGGTTCTCAATGGCATAGTCGAGTCCTTAGTGGATGTAGCCAAGGTTGACCGCTCCGGCGAGATGATGGGTAAGCGGATGACCCTGGTGATTGCGCCAAAGTAATAAGCCCGAAATAGTCGTTTTTCCCGTATAATCCCGAAATCGCTGTTGACCCGGGCGGGCAAATAGTGTATTCTCCCTTGTTTAACCCGTGAGATAGCAAGTCGATATATCGATATGCTATCTTCAACGTTTTATCTCACGGGTTGAACTCATTGCCGGGTAATGCTGTTATGCGCCCGGTTTAACGGACTTTTTTCAGGGTAGCGAACAATGCCAAAGATGAAGACCCATAAGGGAATAAAAAAGAGATTCAAGGTTACCGCCTCGGGGAAGCTGCTATATAAGCACCCCTCGGGCAACCATTTAATGAACAGCAAGAACGCCAAGAAGCGAAAAAGGATAGCCGGCCCCGCTATTATGACCGGGGTTTACGCTGATAAAATCAAGGCGATGTCCGGCAAATAGCTTTTTGGGCCCGCAGGAATCGAGGAATCGATTGCCTGCGATTGGCCGACTAAGCAGTGAGTTAAGAAAGGAAATTAGGTATGCCAAGAATTAGAAAAGGCGCAGCAAGACGCCAGGCCCATAGAAGGGTATTAAAATTAGCGAAAGGTCACCGCAGTTCCGCCGGTCATCTTTATCGTGCCGCGAAGGAAGCGATTGTTCGTGGGGGAGTTTACGCTCGTTTTGGTCGTAAGCTTCGTAAACGCGATTTCAGGGCGCTGTGGATTACGCGGCTGACCGCCGCCTGCCAGCAGCGGGGCATTATGTACAGCCGGCTTGTCAGCGGACTCAAAAAAGCCAATATCACCCTGAACCGCAAGATGCTCAGTGAAATAGCGATAGCCGACCCGGTTGCGTTCGACGCAATCGTCGCGGCAGCAAAACCGGCAACCATTTAACTTTTCTGTTTAATGACCGGCAGCGGCGAAAACCGCCCGCGAATCTATGCTTGAGCAATTCGCCAAAATCGGTAAGGACGCTCTCGAAGAGCTAAAAGCTGTCGCCGATAGCGCGTCGCTGGAGCAATTCCGCATAAAATACCTCAGCAGAAAAGGCCTCGTTACCCAGATACTTACCCAAATAGGAAAAGTATCAGCCGAACAAAGACCCGCGGCGGGCCAGTTGGCTAACAAAATCAAAAACGAGGTAACTGCCGCATTCGAGCAGCTCAAGGAAAAAATCACCCAAACCCAGCGTTCCAAAAGCAGGCAGTTGATTGATGTTACCCTGCCTGGGATACATCCGCGAATCGGCAAACGGCACGTCATCAATCAGACCACAAACGAACTGCTGGAGATTTTCGCCCGGATGGGCTTTTCGGTCGCATACGGGCCTGAGGTCGAGGACGAATGGCACAATTTCGTCGCACTCAATATCCCCGCTGAGCATCCGGCACGCGACCCCTTAGATAACTTTTACGTCGATGACCAAACCCTTTTGCGGAGCCAGACCTCGACAATCCAGATTCGTGTAATGGAAAAGCAAAAGCCCCCTATCCGCGTCGTCGCTCCGGGCCGGGTTTACAGGCCCGACACCGTTGACGCGACGCATATGTTTATGTTCCACCAGCTCGAAGCGCTCGTCGTCGATGAGGGCGTTACTATGGTCGATATGAAGACCACAATCGACCAGTTCATAAAGGTTTTCTTAGGCAAAGACGCAAAATGGCGTTTTCGCCCGAGTTTTTTCCCGTTCACCGAGCCGAGCGCGGAAGTGGATTTGCTCTTAGTTGATAAGATGGGTAAAGAGGTCTGGGTCGAGATGGGCGGCTGCGGTATGGTTGACCCGAATGTTTTTGACGCCGTGGGCATAGACAGCGAAAAATATACCGGCTGGGCATTCGGCTTCGGTATAGAACGGCTGGCTATGAGAAAATACGGCATCACCGATATTCGTTTGTTCTACGAAAATGACCTTCGCTTCTTACAGCAGTTCTGAAATTGAACTGCTAATCCTGAGCTTGCCTGCCTTGAGCTTGTCGAAGGGGTCGAAGGACCGAGTCAGTTTTAAGTTGCGGAGACAACAATATGAATTACAAAGGCATAATCCTCGCGGGCGGGAGCGGCACCCGGCTGCACCCCGTAACAAAGGCCATAAGCAAGCAGCTTATCCCAATATATGATAAGCCGATGGTATATTATCCGCTGACGACGCTTATGCTGGCGGGAATAAAAGAGATTCTTGTAATCAGCACGCCCGCCGACCTGCCTATGTATAAAAAAGTCCTCGACGACGGCTCGCAGTGGGGTATCCGGCTCGAATACGCTGAACAGCCCAGGCCCGAAGGACTCGCCCAGGCGTTTATAATCGGCAAAAAGTTCCTCGCGGGCAGCCCCGCGTGTTTGATTCTCGGCGACAATATCTTTTACGGCCACGGGCTTGTCGATTCGCTAAAAAAGGCGGTCAGCAGTGAAGCTGGCGCGTCGATATTCGGCTACTGGGTCGGGGACCCGAAGCGTTACGGCGTTATCGAGTTCGATAAAGCCGGCAAGGTAATATCAATCGAGGAAAAACCGCAAAAACCGAAATCCAATTACGCAGCCGTAGGCCTTTACTTCTACGACTCACAGGTCTGCGACATCGCCGCGAATATCAAACCCTCGGCCAGGGGCGAGTATGAAATCACCGACCTCAATAACGCTTATCTTAAAATCAACAAGCTGAAAGTCGAATTGCTGGGACGCGGGACCGCCTGGCTTGATACGGGCACACCGGAATCGATGCTTCAGGCGTCGAATTTCGTCCAGACCGTCCAGCAAAGGCAGGGCCTGATGATTGCCTGCCCCGAAGAAATAGCATTTCACCTCGGCCTTATCGACGCCAAACAATTGACCAAACTCGCAGAACCATTAGCCAAAAACTGGTATGGGCAATATCTTCTTAATCTTGTGAATGAGCGCCGCTGAATGAAAGTTACACAGACAAAACTTCCCGGTGTGCTGATTATTGAACCCGATGTTTTCGGCGACGCACGCGGTTTTTTTATCGAAACATTTAGCAGCAAACGCTATGAAGAAGCTGGACTGAGTCAGCCGTTTGTGCAGGATAACATCTCGTTTTCGACAAAAGGCATCCTGCGGGGTCTTCATTTTCAAAATCCGCACGCACAGGGCAAATTAGTGCAGGTATTATCCGGCGAGGTTCTTGACGTGGCGGTCGATATCCGCGTCGGCTCACCCGGTTTCGGACAATGGTTTGGTGAAACGCTGTCGGCGGAAAATCACAAACAGATGTATATCCCGCCTGGTTTTGCACACGGTTACTGCGTTTTGAGTAATAACGCGCTGTTCTCTTACAAATGCACCGATTACTACAGCCCGGCAACCGAAGGCGGCATAATCTGGAATGACCCGGACCTTGGGATTACCTGGCCGGTTACTGTGCCATTAGTATCGAAAAAAGACACCTGCTATTCCCGGTTAAAAGATATTCCGAAAGACAAACTACCGCGATACGGGGAAAACAAATGAACGGCTCTCCCGATAAAGTAATCATACTCGGCGGCAAGGGAATGTTGGGCACAGACGTCGCGGCGGAGTGCAAAAGTCGGAATATCGATTACGAAGCGTTCGACCTGCCCGAATTCGATATAACCAACGAGCACCAGTTGCTGAGCGTAATTCACCAGGCGAAAACGATAGTTAATTGCGCCGCTTATACCAATGTCGAAAAGGCCGAGACAGAAACCGAGCTTGCGTTTCGCGTCAACGCCGAGGCTGTAAGGATGCTTGCCGTATCCGCAAGAAAATCCGGCGCATGGGTCCTGCATATAAGCACCGATTTTGTTTTCGACGGCGCCTCCGACAAACCATATACCGAGAAGGACATTCCGCATCCGATAAACGCTTACGGCAGAACCAAGCTTGCGGGCGAGCGTCTGCTGGTTGAAAACCACTGCCATTACTGTATCATGCGGGTCGAGTGGACTTACGGGATTAAGGGCGATAATTTCATAAAGAAAATTATTCAAAAGGTGCAGACGCTCGCCTCCGCCGTTGGGCGTCCCTTACGGGAGGCGAAGCCGGGAGAGGCCGGGCAAAAGGAAATGAAGGTTGTCGATGACCAGGTCGGCTCGCCTACCGCGACAACCGAGGCCGCCAGGGCCATTTGCGACCTCATCAGCAAAAAGCCGACGGGCATATACCATTTCGCGAACCAGAGATATGCCAGCCGACTCGAAGTCGCCAGGTTTATCGCAGAAAAGCTTAATCTCGACGTTCAACTGGCCCCCTGCAAAACCAGTGATTTCCCTTCCGTGGCGGCCAGGCCGTTAAACAGCAGATTCGATTGCAGCAAAATAAGGCCCTTGCTCAGCGGCCCGATTAAACCCTGGCAGAGACCTTTGGAGGAATTTCTTAAACAGGCCCGGTCCTGAGCGGAGTCAAAGGATATGAGAAAATTACTCGTTACAGGCGGAGCCGGCTTTATCGGCAGCAATTTCGTGAGGATGATTCTTTCCGAACAACCGGATTGTTTCGTCGTCAATCTCGACAAGCTGACTTACGCGGGTAATCTTGAAAATCTCGCCGGCTTCGA
Organism: Sedimentisphaerales bacterium; assembly: GCA_050012695.1. GTDB lineage: Bacteria > Planctomycetota > Phycisphaerae > Sedimentisphaerales > Anaerobacaceae > Fen-1362. The sequence continues at coordinate 90,395 of JBEKGR010000006.1, forward strand.
AAATCACAAAAATCATAAATTCATAAAAGGCGATATCTGCGACGCCAAACTTATCGAGAGTATCATCGATGAGTTCAAAATCGATTCGATTGTCAACTTCGCCGCCGAAAGCCACGTTGACCGCTCAATCAGCGAACCGAAAATCTTCATCGAAACCAACGTTACGGGGACATTGACGCTTCTTGAGGCGGCAAGAGACAAAAAACTCAGGCGATTCGTCCAGATTTCAACTGACGAGGTTTATGGCGCCCTTGGGCGTGAAGGCATGTTTACGGAGGATACGCCGCTTAGCCCCAACTCGCCGTATTCAGCCAGCAAGGCATCTGCGGACCTTCTCGTCCGCGCATTCGGACACACTTTCGGCGTCCAATACAATATCACCCGCTGCTCGAACAACTACGGACCTTATCAATTCCCCGAAAAGCTCATCCCGCTGATGATTAATAACGCGCTCAACGACAAACAGCTTCCCGTTTACGGCGACGGCATGCAAATCCGCGACTGGCTTTATGTCTATGACCATTGCACCGCCATCTGGAAGGTCCTGACCGAGGCGGCGCCTGGCGAAATATATAACATCGGCGGCTGCAACGAAAAAGCCAACATCGACGTCGTCCGGCTGACACTTGGTCGTTTAGGCAAACCGGAATCGCTAATCAAACACGTTACCGACCGCCCCGGCCACGACAGGCGATACGCCATCGACGCTTCAAAGATAATTAACAAGTTGAACTGGAAGCCCTCGGTATCGTTTGAGCAGGGCATCGTCAAAACGATTGACTGGTATCTGGCAAACCGCAAGTGGCTGGCCAACGTGGTTTCAGGCGATTACCAGAAGTATTACGATTCGATGTATAAGAACAGGTGATTGCCGCCGGCGAAAGCTCGTCGCTAAATTACTGGTCCAAGCTCGTATCTTCCATCAATTCTTTTGCCAGATTCGAATTGAAAAGCCGGCGAATTTTATGTTCCGCCTTTACCTGCGCCCGCAAGTGTCCCAGGCGTCGCTCAGCGGGTCGCAAGCCAGCGGTCGCGTGCGCGAGGTGAACCATATATTTCATCATCTCGGCGGTATCAATCACCGAGGCGTGATAGCCGTTTTCCTTAAGCTGGTAATACATCTGTTCCCCCGCCGTGTAACCCTTGTACTTACCCGCGGAGTCGAAATGTAGCCCCAGCCGCCTGATTGGTTCCGAGCGATAAAGCGCGCAGTAATCACGCGGGCATAACTCACGCGGCCGTTGTCTGGCTTTTGTGTCTCCCAGGAAAGTCCTTTTGAACCAGAGTTGCGCCTTTTTTGTATCGGTGATTTTTCTTAAAAACTCGTTCAGCGGGCTTCTTGCCTCAAGTTTCCACGCCCCTGACGCGGCACACTTCGGGTCATTCTGCATCGGCTCAAGCATCCGTTCCAGCCACCCCGGATGTTTTACGATGGTATCCGTATGCATAATAATGAAATGCGGACTGCGGCTGTTGGCAAAACCGATGTCCAGCGCCGAAACAAAACCGTCCACCCAGAACGCCGGAAGGTCCTGTTTGCGCCGTTCTATCAATCTTATCCATTTAAGCCCCCTCAGGTAATCCAGCGATTCATCCTCTGAGCCGTTATCCACCACTATTACCTCAATCGGTATTTTAGTGGTAAACTTACGAATCGCCCGCAGGCAAAGTGTTATCAGCTCCTGCACCTGCCAGTGAGGCATACAAATCGTTACAAGCGGCTCTTTTTGCTGGGGCATTTAATTGTCCTTAGGTTAAATAATTTTCAAGTCCGGCCATTGTAGGCAACAGCAGCAAAGCAGTCAATTCCCTATTGGTTTTTACCATCGCGCAAGGTATAATAACCGCCGGCCAATTGTGGCTTCATAATAAGGGTGTAGAAGGTCGAATAATGAAACGGATTCTTGTTACTGGCGGAGCAGGTTTTCTCGGCTCACATCTCTGCGAACGCCTTCTAAAGGCCGGAAACGACGTCCTCTGCGTTGACAACTACTTCACAGGAAGAAAAGACAACGTCGCCCATCTTAGGGACGATCCCCATTTCGAGCTTATGCGTCACGATATAACGTTTCCGCTATACGTTGAGGTAGATGAAATTTATAACCTCGCCTGTCCCGCCTCGCCCATTCATTATCAGTTTGACCCGGTCCAGACCACAAAGACAAGCGTCCATGGCGCAATCAATATGTTAGGACTTGCCAAGCGCATCAAGGCCAAAATCTTTCAGGCTTCCACGAGCGAGGTCTATGGCGACCCCAACGTTCACCCGCAGACCGAATCCTACTGGGGTCACACTAATCCCATAGGAATACGTTCCTGTTACGACGAGGGTAAACGCTGCGCTGAGACGCTGTTTTTCGATTATTACCGGCAGCACAAGCTCCGCATAAAAGTCGCCCGCATTTTTAATACTTATGGCCCGCGTATGCATCCCAACGACGGCAGGGTCGTCTCGAATTTCATAATACAGGCACTCAAAAACGAACCAATAACCATTTACGGCGACGGCTCACAAACCCGCTCGTTCTGTTACGTTGATGACCTGATTGAGGCCTTTATTCGCCTGATGGATACCCCCGACAATTTCACCGGCCCCGTTAATCTCGGCAATCCAACTGAAAACACTATCCTCGAACTGGCACAGACCGTTATCAACCTCGTCGGCTCCCGCTCCAAATTAGTGCGTAAGCCGTTACCGTCCGACGACCCCAGACAACGGTGTCCCGATATAACGCTCGCAAAAAAGACCCTCAACTGGCAGCCGGCAGTTCCCCTCCGGAAGGGTTTGAAAAAAACCATCGAATACTTCGACCGCCTCCTGGGTAAAAAAGAATCGCGTCCGTCCCTGCCCATAGGATCGTATATGCCAACTAAAAAGTCACCGACAAGAGTCCGAAAAAGATAATGCTTCCGGTTTCTTTTCCCCTTTTTTACTTTGTAGCTATCAGTAAAGGTCTGCAATTATTACTGGGAAGCACATCGTCTCTCGATGTGCCCAATATCCTGACATCACGGAATCCCGCCTCGGCCAAGGCCTTTTTTGCCTTTTTGGGATTGGTTGTAGAATTCCCCTCGAAGAACAAAACTTCAGCCGTTACCTGGGAAAGAAGTTCAAAGAGCTTCTTCGGGTTTTTAACGTGCGCCTCTACCGCAAGGCAAAAAACCACATTATGCGGCCCGCCTAAATCTTGTACGCTTGTCAGGTCTATGTCTCCTTGTATGAACCTCACGTTATTTAGCCCGTTGTATGCAGCCATCTGCTGTGCGATAAGCACCTTATCCGAATCATACTCAATCCCAAGGCATCTCGCAGGATTGTATTTTTGCAGCGCGAAGAGCGTTCCTCCTGCATTACTGCCAAAGTCCAATACCGATTTGCCGCGAATATTTTCTTCAGTTATCCCGAAATCCTCGAATCTTATTGATGAATCCCGTTGTGTTTCATCTGGTGTGACGCGGAAATACGGCAGCTCAAAAGATGAATAGATTCGCTCGGCCTTACAAGTGTGCCGCGTTTGTCCGGTTGCGAAAGTCAGGCATGCCTCCCGGAGCCTATTCTTCAATTCCTTGCGGAATTCTTCAATCGCCTGCTCAGCCGGTATTCCCAGGGTGCATTGAAGAGAAACCCCGTGCCGTTTCTCACATGTATAGCACATCTTTCCTGTCTTGAAAGGGCTTTCCAAACCCTCTCCCGTTATGTCGTAAGACAGGATAAAAGGAGGACGTTTTCCTTCCAGATAGGGTTCGAGACACTCGTAATCAATAAGAATAAGTTGTTGGTCAATCCAAAACAGGTTTTTGGACTGAAAGTCCCGATGTGCGTATCCCGCGAAAAAGATATCAAAAAGAATCGATATGGCCTGCCTGGCAATTTCAATTTTAGTCGACTGGTCTAATCCCGCAGCGGCAATATCCAGCCGTTTTTCCTCAGGGTATAGCGGCGTCGTAAACCAAAGCGGCCCCTTATCTTTAATGGGCGGCTTCCATGACCTGGTTCCAAACAGCCGGTCTGCCTCCATCTCCCGCTCAAAACATGATTTGCCTATGTCCGTGTTTTCGAACGTTTTTTTAAAGTATTCTCCGTCCCACTCCTTAACTCTTGTGGCAACGGCGCGATTTCCCGCGTGAATAACGTTCGGCATCTTCTCAATCATAGCCCGACGCAACCGCTTGGGGTCACGCAGAGTCCTGCGTATTGTTTTCCATAATCCGCACATATTTTTATTTACCTTGTCCTCGTAAGGCTTCTTTTCCATTTCCGCGTATTGCCACAAAACACAGGTTTTTTCTAAAATACTTTCGACAGGAAAGAAGTTGTATCCATGCCTTTCTATGAAAACTCCAAGTCAGTATATCCAGCATACGTCAGTATTAACTCGATTTCCCTGGCAGAGTATAATTCATATAACCCTTGCGACCCGAATTGTCAAGTTGCTAAAATTCATTGACACCGTCTGCCTTGTCAGATAGATTGTAATATTGTCCAGTCGAAGAAAAGGATTATGAGTATTGTCAGCATAATTATTCCGACATATAACCGCAGCAAGCTCGTTAAAGAGAGCATTGATAGTCTTTTGGCCCAAACGCATAATGACCTTGAGATACACGTGGTGGATGATGGCTCCACCGACGATACTCAGCAGACCGTAACCGGTATAGCCCAAAAAGATAACAGGGTTAGGTACTATTCAAGGCCGCACCTTGGCACGTCTGCTGCCAGGAACTTCGGACTGGAGCAATCGAATGGAGAGTTCGTCTGTTTTTTTGACCACGATGACCTGTGGCCCCCAAATTATATCGAGACAATGGTAAAGAGTTTGCAGGCTAATCCTGATTTTGGCGTCGCCTACTCAAAGGCTATGACGTTTGGTGATATCTGTGGGGAATACGCGGCGTCGGGAACGTGGCCTTCGGGATTCGTGGCATATGATTTGTTCGCTTCTAAACTGTTTATGCTCCCTTCATCTACGATATTTCGCCGAAGCGTTTTGGATGGAATTCGTTTTGAAACCTTATTGAGAACCTGTGAAGCTTTCGATGTCCTTCTGCGCGTATCTACGCGGACTAAATTCCTGTTCGTCCCTAACTTGTATGCGATGCACCTTGAACGCGATGACACCGCAGGCCCTATAGCAGGAAAAGACCTGGTTGTGAACATCCCAAGAGTGCTGGAGAGATTTTACTTCCAGTTGGGGGATAAATCGTGTATTCCAAAGAGATTAGCGTTTTGCAAGATAAGTCGTCGGTATCGCAGAGCCGCTTTGGATCATTACAAGGCTGGGTGCAGGACAGCATCAATTGCCCTGCTGAAGAAGGCCTTGTCTTATGACCCGTTTGATTTACGTCTTTATTTAAACCTGTTTAGGGCATTCATGTTGAACCCAAGAAATGACAAGATGCCTGACTGGCAGTTACCTCCGGCGCTGCCTCCTCTGTGAGATTTGGGTTTCCTGACAAAGATTAGTTGATGCCAAACGTAAAAAAAATATTTATGGTTTCGGACCTGCGGTTTGACGCGGTCCAGATGTTCAAAAATAACCCCATAAAATTAGCCAAAGGATTTATCCGTCTCGGGCACGACGTTCGCCAGTTCAGTTATTTCGAAACCGCTATGGGGCTAAGCCCTCTCAGGAGCAGGGTTGTCGCCCGTCTGTTTGCCAAAAATAAAGTTGATTCGCTATTGGCAAAAGCCATTGAAAATTACAGACCGGATATAATATTCATAAGTTTTGTCAGGATGCTTGATGCAGAGACCATAGAACAAATGCGGCAGGCGGCGCCAAAAGCGGTATTTGTCGGATTTGACGGAGATGCCTGGCCGCAACTGCGCCCGGGAAGAATTGATGCCGCCAAAAAGCTTGATATCCTCCTTGCGACCAACGATGGTGAATACCTGCAAACCTATCGCGACGCCGGCGTTCCCAAATGTGTTTTTATACCGAATTCCTGCGACCCGGATATCGACCGTCGTTATAGTGTCGAAAACAAATGGAAAAAAGACATTCTGTGGACCGGCTACATTGAGCACAACCCGGGCCGATACCCTGGCGAAGAACTGCGTTATGAGATTGTCAACCGGATTAGCAAAATGCCCAACTGCGACGTTTATGGCTGCTGCGGCAAACCCAAAATAGGGGGCATGGATTATTTATACGCAATCAGCGGGGCAAAAATCGGCCTCAGCATAAACGGCGACAACAACGTCCGGCTCTATCATTCCAACCGTTTGACGCAATACCTTTCCTGTGGCGCTTTCGTGCTCGCCAAAAGAGTCCCAGATACCGATTTGCTCTTCAAAAATGAACTGCACCTGCGATATTTCGATACTGCTGACGAATTCTTTGAACTGGCGGATTGGTATCTCCAGCACGAAACCGAAAGAAAAAAAATTGCTGATGCCGGAATTAAATGGACGCACGAACAGTTCAACGGCGTCAAAATCGCCGGTCACATCCTCGATTTAATTGAAAGGGGAAATTATTCTGCTGTATGGAATCAGAACTTATGACGCCCGATATACGGACAAGCTTGGTTTTATGTAACTTATGCGGAAGCGATCACGTTAAGATTCTGTTTTCAGCGATAGACCGCCTTTACGGACTTGAAGGCAGGTTTCAATACGTTCGCTGTGATGATTGTGGTTTGGTGTATATGAATCCGCAGGTTATACCTGATTGCATTTCGCACATTTACCCCGAAAACTATGCCCCGCATCAGGCATACTCTTCAGAGTCGGATAAAGGATCACAAAGACCCCATTTGCCGAAAACCATTCTTGACACTCTCACGCCTGATTCAAGGGTCCTCGACGTTGGCTGCGGCAACGGTGATTTTCTGCGCCTGTTACAGCAGCATTACCGCTGCCGGGTCAACGGTCTGGATATTTCCGAAAATGCCGCGCGTCTTGCGAAAAAGCAGTACGGCATTGATGTTTTTTGGGGCGACATCCTCTCGGCCCCTTATGAGAAAAAATCTTTTGACCTGATTACTCTTCGCTCGGTTATCGAACATATCTCCGACCCGAAAGGGGCAATGGAAAAAGCATTCACGCTTTGCAAACCTTCCGGCTTGTTGTTTATTAAAACCCCCAATTACGACAGTTTTGGCGCAAAGCTGTTCAAAGACAAATGGTATCCTCTCGACTGCCCTCGCCATTTGTATTTGTTCTCTCCTTCTACGATTAGTGCTCTGCTGGAGAAATGCGGCTTTGAGGTGCTGAAAGTTCAACACAAAAAATCACGTGCTGAGTGGCTGGGAACTATGCAGTATGTTTTTTACGGCGATAATTATCATCCGGCAACAAAAAACAAGCTTCGCCGTTCTTCTTTGGCCAGATTGCTTGTCTTGCCGTTATTGTATTTGTCGGTCTGGCTAAAACAAGCCGATATAATGACGGTTATCGCCCGGCGAAAAAAACCATGAAACTCCTGATTTTGTCAAATAATCCCAACCGGGCGAGTTTCAGGCAGCGAATAACTGTTTACGTAGATACCCTGAAAGCAAATGGTATTGATAATGTCCGGCTATATCCTCGATTTGACTGAAAAAGGCAAATACTCCGCTCTGTGGAACCAGACCCTATGACGCAGAGTATCCAGACAATTCCTGTTCTATGTAATGTATGCGGAAGTGATAATGCCACGCCGCTTCGGATGGCGATTGACCGTCTTCACGGATTCGAAGGACAGTTTCAATATGTTCAGTGCAAAAGTTGCGGCCTGGTCTATATGAATCCTCAGATTGCGCCTGAGTGTATCTCGCAATTTTATCCCGATGACTACGCCCCCCATCAGGCCAGCTCTGCATCAACAAGCAAAAATGTACACAAACCGGATTTGCCTAAGATGATTCTTGATACGCTGAATTCTCAATCGAGCGTGCTCGACATCGGCTGCGGCAACGGCGAGTTTCTCAACCGGGTGCGTCAATTCTGCCACTGCCAAGTCAGTGGTGTCGATACCTCTGAAAATGCCGTACTATGTGCAAAAAAACAGTATGGCCTTGATGTTTTCCGCGGGGAAATTATGGCGGCTCCCTTTGAAGAAAAATTCTTTGACCTGATTACCGCCTGGTCCTGCATCGAACATATGAATAATCCGGCACGGGCCCTCAAAAAGATGCTTGCGCTTTGTAAGCCCGGCGGTTACCTGTTTTTCAAAACCCCCAATTACGACAGTTTCGCCGCAAAGTTGTTCAAAGACAACTGGTATCATCTGGACTGCCCCCGTCATTTATACATATTTTCTCCTTCTACCATTGCCGCCCTGCTCGAAAAATCCGGTTTCGAGGCGGTCAACGTGTGCTACGAACAATCATCCAAAGGGTGGCTTGGCTCCCTGCAATATGTTTTTTACGGCGATAATTATCATCCGGAAACAAAAAACAAGCTTCGCCGTTCTGCTTTGGCCAAGGCGTTTGTCTCGCCGTTATCTCGTCTGTCGGCATGGCTGAAAAAAGCCGATACAATGATGGTAACCGCCCGGAGAAAAAAACTGTGAAACTTTTGATTCTGTCAAATAATACCGACCGGGCGAGTTTCAGGCAGCGAATAGCCGTTTACCTCGATACTCTCAGAGCCAGTGGTATCGATTGCCGCATCGAGCAATTACCTCCGTGGATATTGTCTCGTCGCCGGCTGTTTATGCAGGCAAAGGATTTCGACGCTGTTTTTCTTCACAAAAAAATACTGAACCCCTTCGATGCTTATTATCTGAAAAAATACGCGAAGAAAATAATTTATGACTTCGACGACGCCATAATGTTCGACGACAAACACCCCCAAAGACCACATCAAAAACGGCAAACTTCTTTCAGAAGAACCGCGGCACTTGCCGACCTTGTCATCGCCGGCAACTTTTATCTGGCCGAATACGCAAGAAGATTTAATCCGAATGTCGAAATCCTGCCCACCGGCCTTGATACAAAGGCCTACAAAACTACCACAAAAAAAACCGGCGACGGAAAAATACGCCTCGTCTGGATAGGCAGCCGCCCCACTTTACCGCATTTAAAACATATCTCGCCTGCACTTGAAGAAATCGGCTCACGTTTCGATAATGTTATCCTGAAGATAATTTCAGATGAATTTTTTGACCTGCGAATTATCCCCGTCGAAAAACGGCCGTGGTTTTTGGAAACTGAAGTAACAGAGCTTGCTAAAAGCGATATAGGTCTTTCGCCGCTGGCCGACAATAATTTTACAAGAGGTAAATGCGGCTTCAAAATCCTCCAGTATCAGGCCGCGGGTTTGCCCGTTGTTGCAAGTCCGGTTGGTGTCAACGCGGAGCTTGTCCGCGACGGTCTCAACGGTTACCACGCTACTACTGTTCTGGATTGGGTCGAGAAATTATCTGCCTTGATTAAAGATACATCATTAAGAACAAAAATGGGACAGGCAGCGGCACAAACAGTTTCGTCTTTTGATTTGGACGCCATTGGCCCGCAGCTTGTTGCTCTGATTACAAAGGTAATTACTGCCTCGAAATGATTCACAGGGCTTAACGGCTACTTACCTATAACGCATATCCCCATCTTGTCCGCCAGGGCAAGCGTCTGGGGCTTGTCGATAATTATCGTCTTGCCGGCTTCGACCACAAGGCACTTTGCGCCGTTTTTCGCCAGCGAGCTTATTGTATCAGGCCCCACACAGGGGACATCGAACCGCATATCCTTTTTTGCTTTGGCTGCCTTCAGAAGTGTCCAGCCGCCCGCTTTGCACAGCCGACCCGCACGTTCAATCATCTCCGCGGTGCCTTCAATCCCCTCGACCGCTATAACTTCCCGCTCCTTGACGGCAATTGCCTGGCCTATGTCCATCTCCGCTATTTTTTTTACGATTGCCCAGCCGAATTCGATGTCGTCGGCAAGCGATGCGCTCGGCCCTCGTCCGGTCATAGGCCCGTTTGTCGCCAGGTGCTCTTTGCAGTATTTCGTCGAATCTTCCAGAACTATTCCTCCGCTTGCCAGCTCATCCGCCAGGGCCGACAGCAGCGTTTCGTTTTGCTTGTTTTTTTTGCGAAGCCGCCAGTACCAGATTCTCACCGCCCGCCAGTCGGGCAGGTATCTCAGGATTCGCCAGGGCGTAAAAATCCGCCCCTTCGCGACTCGCCCCACCATAACCGTGCCTGTTACGCCGTGTCTTTTTAATTTGCGAATCCAGTTGCCCGGCCGGGCCAGCGGCACCGTATAAAAAACATCCACCTCATCCGCCAGCGACTCTTCCGTGCTTCCTTCAAGGCCGACGCAAATAACTTTCGCCCCTGCCTGCCTGGCGCCTGCCGCTATCATAAAGGGGAGCCGGCCTTCGCCCGCAATCAATCCGATAACTTTGGCGCTATCCATATCATTCTCAGAACGAGAAAAAACCACAGTTAACCGGAACTCTTCGAATCCTCCGGGGACGGTTCATTTTCTCCGCCGGATAAAAGCTGCTTCATCTGCGCCTGAAGCTCACGGATGCTTTGTTTCATCTCGGGAAGATACTGAATCATACCGTAAGCGCGTTTGCCCTGCCCTGCATCTATCGCCGGGGCTCCCAATACAACTTTGCCGTCCGAGACGTTATTGATTACGCCCGCCTGAGCGCCGATTGCGACGCAGTTTCCGATAGTGATATGCCCGACGAGTCCCGCCTGTCCGCCGATAATACAGTGATGCCCCAGTGTCGTTGAGCCGGCGACACCTACCTGCGCCACAAGCAGGCAGTGAGGCCCGACCTTTGTCCCGTGTCCAATCGCAATCAAATCGCCAAGTTTGCTTCCCTGCCCGATGATTGTATCGTTGAGCGTTCCCCGCTCAATCCCGCAGCAGGCGCCTATTTCAACGTCATCTTCTATTATAACGCTGCCGATTTGCGGTATCTTGTGATGAACCCCGTTATGCGTGGCGAAACCGAAACCGTCTTCGCCGATTGCCGCGTTCGCGTTGATAATCACCCGGCTGCCTACTTTGCAACCCTCGTAAATTACGACGTTGGGGTACAGGATGCAGTCGTTGCCTACCTGAACATTCTCTCCTATGAACGCGCAGGGATAAATTACGCAGCCGTCACCTACTTTTGCGCCTTCGGAGATTGTAACAAAATCGTGGATTTGGCAGCCGGCGCCGACTTTGGCGCTGTCGGCGATAATCGCACGGGGGCTGATGCCCACTTTCTTGTGCTTTCGATGACCGTGCAGCGACACCATAATCTGCATAAAAGCGTAATACGGGTCTTCAGCCACCAAAAGCGGCACCGCACCCGCGGCGACAGTTTCCTTACCGACAATCACCGCGCTGGCTTTTGTCGTGAGCAGTTGCTTTTCGTATTTGTCATTGCTGAGAAAACTTATATCGCCTTCGCCGGCCCTGCCTAATGTCGCGGCGGAGCGAATCTTGATGTTTGCGTCACCGAGGACGCGCCCGCCGACATACTGGGCCAGTTCGCCTAAGGTTTTGGTCGTCATAAGAACCACCTTTTCGGAAAATCGTTTCCTGTTCGCGGCCTATTCTGCCAAGGCCGCTGCCATTATAACAGATATGCCTCGCCGGTCAACCCACGCATAACCCGGCTTTCCCCCCAAAATCGGCTTTTTATAAAAAAAACGGGCCACGAGTTTTTACCCGCAGCCCGTTGTTAGTTATCCAAAATTGACTTATGCTCTTTTGTTCCTATGCCCTTATGCTCTTTTCATCCCCTCCGCCTCCCCATCATCGCCAACCCGCCAAGACCAAACAGTATCAATGTCGCCGGCTCAGGACAGTAGAAGCCCGTGTCAAGATACTGCCCGGAACTCAAATCGAAATACGAGGCATCGATGGTCGCTGTGTTCTGCGTCAGGCAAGTATAGGATGTGGAATATGTGTCGCCATCTAACACACCAGCACCGTCTGTAGTCCACTCCACACCGCCACTTGGCAGCAAATTTCCGTAGGGATCCTGCGACACGAAAGTATAACTCCAGTTCCCGCTTCCCGACGGGCCATCAAAGGTAGGTGCCACGCTGGTGTCAATGGGCGCATCCTCCGACCAGAACCAAAGCTGAGTGAGTTGCAATGATCCAGGTGGGTCTGTGACCGTGACCTCCTTAAGATTGACCATTTTCCCGTTATTCACTTTCTCATCGTAGCACTGCTGCAGAACCGTTATGGTATTGATAGTCGCTGATAACAAGGTGCTGTTTACCGTCAGCTTGAACCACTCGGCGTCTGGCTGGATGTCCAGGTCAACATGGTAGCGCCAAGACTTGTTGTCCGTCGCTAGTTTGATATACGGGGCTGTAACAGTCTGCGCAGCGTTGTCTCCGATGAAATCCGAGCTAAGGAGGTTGAGACGCGTGCCCCCGATGCTCGCATCAATTGATTTCTTCCTAGCTGTAGTAAAGCCGAAGGAGTCATTGAGTCCAAACCAAGCCGTTGCGCCCGGTCCGGGCCCAAGCGTCAAAGGCAAGTTGCCAGCCAGTGGCTTCCAGTAGTTATTGCCTCCGGGGGGAATTGTCGCAGCAGGCGGCGTATCCTTCGGGTTGAGACCGGACCAATACAAGCCGTTCACGGTGGTGGCACTGGCCGTCCTGTTGATCGCAGGCAAGAGCAGAATTGCCAGCGATGCACTCACAACCAGGCCAGGAAAAGGGGACAGGCCAAGAAAATGGGACATCCAAGATTTACGGGCCGCCAAAAACATTAAGTTTTTCATTTTCATAATTATATCCTCCTTCTTCTGTAGTTTTGTAGTTCCTCTTCGCGAAAAATTTCGTTTCTTGTCTAAAACTTTCTTGCGTCTTCAGGTTTCTTTGCACCCTTACCGCGCATACGCAGCGCGGCGGGCGCAACTTAAGGGAATTTGAGTGTGTTCATAATCTCCTCCTTCTTTATAAAACAATCACTCTTCTTCTATTTTTTTTATTATTGCTCCTTCTCTGAAAACAACTCTTTATCCGATATTAGCGAGGTTGTCAAGCACCTTTTTGTTGTTTTTATTAAAATTTTCGTCTAATACCAAGTTGTGATTACAGAGAAACTGTAACTACTTTTTTGGAAGGGGTTAAATTGGGGTATTTTGTCGTCTTTCTCGTTTTTGCCTGATTTTACACCAGCAAAATCCCGCAGATTTGCTGCTGCATAGCTTCTGAAACCACCTCGGTAAAATCCGGGGCGTCGTTTCGCAGGATTGTTACCGCGGGGCCAATGGGGGCGTAAACAGCCGGGTCGGTGGGGCCGAATACGGCGACCGTCCTGATTCCCACTGCCGCCGCCAGGTGCGTTATACCGCTGTCGTTGCCCAGAAAAGCCCTCGAACAGCTCAATACCGAAAGCACGTCCGACAACTGCAAATCAGTAAGTAACTTCCCAAGCTCCCGAATATAACTTATCGTTGATTCGCCAAATCGTTCCATCTCAGCAGGCCCAAGCAGAAATACCGAATCCGTTCCCTCTTTTTCGAGCATTCGCGCCACCGCAAGGAAATTACCAAGATGCCAGCATTTATGCGCCCCGCCGCTGCCCGGATGTATAACCACGGGTTTCACCGTGGGCTTAATACCATTCTCCGCCAATATCTCTTTGCCCCTGTATATATCCGCCTGCGTAGGCCTTATCAGGGGCATACTAATCGCCGAATTGTGCTCTTGAGACGACAATCCACCTTGTTCAACAAATTGCTTCCTGTAAAAATCGCTGACGTGGATATTGTGTTCCGCATCCGGCTTCATCGCCAGCGTAATCACCTCCGCGCTGTTGCTGCAATTTACCGTGAAAATCAGGTTTTTCTCGAAAGGGCTGTCCGGCTCGCCGAGGAAACTGGCAATCCAGGAATAACCCGCAAACGCCATAATCAGCGGGTCGCCATCGGCAACCTCAAAATCTCCCTCGCCCGCGAACAGCCGATGCAAACTAATCGAATCCAGCGACTTGACCGAATCGATACAGCTTCTCCCCGGCAGCATCCCCAGGTATTCCGTATGGCCAACGATATCGACCCCGCCGGGGCAGACCGTCTCTTTCATCAGCTCCGCCAGAGGCAGCGTTAAAATGCAATCGCCTATCGCCCCCGGCTGCAAAATCAACCCTCGCCGGCCCTGCTGTGCCGCAATCGCCAGCTTTTCCCGCAGTTTGTCTATGATATTGCTTTTTCCGCTCATATTTCTTCTACGTAATATATCCTATCGACGGCCTTTGCGACAAGAACACAGGAGCTTTTATTGAGCAAGATGTGATTTTGAGTTATAATTGTGAGGTTTTGAATAGGAGCGAAAGATAAGGTAAAGATGGCAAAGTTTGAGCTGAATAATGCGATGAAGCCCGCGGGGGACCAGCCGGCGGCAATAAGCCGGCTGATGGAAGGGCTGCGCACAGATAAAAAATTCCAGACGCTGATGGGCGTAACCGGGTCTGGCAAAACATTCACAATGGCAAATATCATCGCGGCGTACAATCGGCCTGTATTAGTCGTATCGCACAACAAGACCCTGGCAGCCCAGCTTTACGAGGAGTTCAAGGATTTATTTCCCAATAACGCGGTTGAGTATTTCGTGAGCTATTACGATTATTACCAGCCGGAGGCGTATATACCGCAAAGAGATATATACATCGAAAAAGACGCATCGAAAAATGCAGATTTGGACCGATTGCGACTTTCGACAACAATGAGCTTATCGACTCGCGAGGACTGCATCATCGTGGCGTCGGTATCGTGCATATTCGGATTGGGAAGCCCTGAGGATTACAAGGCAAGCGTCGTGGGCGTGCGGGTGGGCGACACGATTGACAGAAATACCCTGCTTGGCCGATTGGCCGATATTCAATACTCAAGAAATGACTTTGATTTTCAAAGGGGTAAATTCAGGGTCCGCGGGGACGTGGTCGAATTGCACCCGTCTTATGAATCGTTCGCTATTAGATTCGAGTTTTTCGGCGACCAGATAGAAAAAATCAGCTACATAAACCCGGTCAGCGGAGATATCCTCGCCCAGGAAGAACAGGTCTTTATATACCCCGCGCAGCATTACATTACCGGAGGCGACAGGTTGCTTAGCGCGATAGAAGGAATAAAAGCGGAATTATCACAGCGGCTGATGGAGCTGCGCAGCCAGGCCAAACTGCTGGAAGCCCAACGCCTTGAGGCCCGCACAAAATACGATATCGAGATGCTTCAGGAAGTTGGCTATTGCAGCGGGATAGAAAATTACAGCAGACACTTGGCAGGATTGCCAGCGGGGTCGAAACCATATACGCTGATAGATTATTTCCCGAAGGATTTCCTGTTATTTATCGATGAGTCGCACGTAACGGTTCCGCAATTGCGCGGGATGTGGGCGGGCGACAGGAGCAGGAAGGACGTATTGGTCGAGCACGGCTTCAGATTACCAAGCGCATTAGATAACAGGCCTTTGCGATTCGAGGAATTCGAGGAAAAATGGAACCAGGTGGTTTTTGTTTCCGCAACGCCCGGGCCTTTCGAGATGGTCAAGTGCAATAACGAGGTGGTGGAACAGATTATCAGGCCAACAGGACTGATTGACCCGGAGATTTTTGTTCAGCCGGCTAAAGACCAGGTGGCGCATCTTATCGGCGAAATTGAGAAGCGAATCAAGGTCGGCGAAAGGGTCCTGGTAACGACGCTGACGAAAAAAATGGCGGAGGACCTGTCTGGATTTATCGCCAAAAAGGGCATCAAGTGCCAGTATCTTCACAGCGAGATTGAAACGCTGGAGAGGGTTGAAATCCTCCGCAACCTCCGGCTGGGACAGTTTGACGTGTTAGTTGGGATAAACCTGCTGCGGGAGGGGCTGGATTTGCCCGAGGTCTCGATGGTGGCGATTCTGGACGCGGACAAGGAAGGATTCCTGCGGAGCGAGACATCGCTGATACAAACGATAGGCAGAACTGCCAGAAATGTCAACGCGACGGTGTATTTGTATGCCGATACCGTCACCGAATCGATGAAGAAAGCTATTGACGAAACGTACAGACGGCGTAAAATTCAGCTTGAATATAACCGTGAGCACAACATCACCCCGGAAACGATACGCAAGGAAATACGGTCGGGATTGGCCCTGGAGTTTAAGGCCAGGCAGGCCGCGCGCGAGGCGGTGCGGTTTGAGCCGGATGAATTCGAAAAAGTCGAGCTGGCGGGGCAAATCGAAAAGGAAATGCTCGAAGCCGCTGAGGCGCTTGATTTTGAGCGGGCCGCCTTTTTGCGCGATAAGCTCAAAGAACTGAAAGAGCTGCCGCAAATGGTGCTTTTGGAATCGAAAAAGAAAAAAAGCGTTCATTTGGCCACAAAGAAACAAAAATGGTTCAAAAACCAAAACGAAAGGTGATATGAACAAGTTAGAAATGGAAAAAGTTATACCGCTGCTGAAACTGGCGATAGAGGAAGATATGGGACAGGGGGATATGACCAGCGACCTGTTCTTCGGGAGCAACGTCATCGACAAGGCGGATATCGTCTCCCGCGAAGAAATAATCGTATGCGGGATACCAATAGCGAGAATGATACTGCGTATGTATGACAAGCGTTTGAAGCTTGATGCGTACGTCAAGGACGGGCAGCAGGCCTACGTCGGCTGTCACCTGGCAACAATCAGGGGGCCGCTTGGCCCGATGCTGACAGCGGAACGGGTGGTGCTGAATTTTATGCAGCGGCTGTGCGGGATAGCGACCACAACAAAAAAATACGTCAGGGCGGTGCTGGGGACAAATGCGAAGATATACGACACGCGAAAGACGCTGCCCGGCTGGCGACTGCTTGAAAAATACGCCGTGCGATGCGGCGGCGGATACAATCACCGCCTCGGACTTTACGACGGGATATTGATTAAGGATAACCACATTGCTCAACTGGGCAGGAATTTTAAGCCCAAGCTGAAAAAAATTATCGAAAAGGCACGCAAAATAAAACACGCCAAATTTGTTGCCGTAGAAGTTGACCACGTCGATGACCAGCTCAACTACGTGCTGGCGATACCGGGCATCGACATAGTTCTGCTGGATAATATGGGGCAGTGGCAGCTAAAGCACGCCGTGCAAATGAAACGCAAAATGTGCGGCAAGGGTAAACCCCTGCTGGAAGCGTCGGGCAATATCTCGCTTGCCAACGTCTCGGCGATTGCGCAATCCGGCGTGGACCGGATAGCCGTCGGGGCAATTACGCACTCGGCAACGGCTGTGGATATCGGGGTTGACAGGTGAGCAGGGCAACAACACCACCGGACGCGCTCGACCCCGACAGGATAAAATCGCATCTCAGGACAAAACGCATTGGCCAAAAGGTCGTCGTTTACAACAGTACCGCAAGCACAAACGATGTTGCCGCCCAATACGCCAAAAACAAAAACAACGACGGCCTTGTCGTGCTCGCGGAGGAGCAAATAAGGGGGCGAGGCAGGAGCGGCAATAAATGGGTCGCGGGCTTCGCTGACAGCGTAATTTGCTCGATAATCCTGACCGATTGTGCCATAAACGCAGAATTGCTTTCATTAACAATCGCGGTTGCGACTGCCGAGGCAATCGGCAAATGCACTAAGGCCGAAGCGAAAATCAAATGGCCCAACGATATCATCCTGAACAACAAAAAAGTCGCCGGCATTCTCGTCGAATCAAAAAAGGCAGGCAAACATACCGCGTACGTAATCGGCATCGGCATTAACTGCCATCAAAGCAAACAGGATTTCTCCGCTGAATTGCGGAAAATAGCGACGAGCATCGATATCGAAACCGGCGGGAGCATCGATAGAATCTCGCTTATCAAACGCCTGCTGACCTCGGTTGAAAACTCACTTGAAATCGCGGAACAAAACAAAGAAGAAATTATCGAACATTGGCGGCAATTAAGCACCCAGCTCGGACAAAGAGTTTCGCTTGTTTACAACAAGAAAAAATTCGCCGGCAACTGCATAGGAATCGACCCCGAAAACGGACTTATTTTGCAGCTCGACACCGGCGGAATCAGAATGTTCCAGGCAGCTCAAACTTCAATCGCAAAAGAATAAAAATGCAGACGCTTGAAGGTAAAATTCGTTGCGAGCCACTACAAATACGCGACTGCGGATTGGAGGGCTTTCGCGAAACGCTGGAGGTACAGCATCGACTGGTTGAGCAGAGGCGACAAAACCAAATAGGCAATACGATTTTGATTGTCGAGCATCAGCCGGTAATTACGTTGGGGGCAAGGCAAAGCGCAAATAAGCTGCTTATCGAGCGTGATAAATTAGCGGCTAAAGGCATTGATATCGTCGAAATACGCAGGGGGGGCGGAGCAACCGCTCATAACCCGGGGCAGATTGTGTTTTACCCGATTTTGAACCTTCAGGAATTGCACCTTGATATAAACGAATATATCAGGACGCTTGAGCGGATTGGAATTGAGCTTCTTGAGCAACTTGGCGTCAAAAGCGAAAGACGAAAGGGCTTTCCGGGGCTTTGGGTGGTTCGACACGGCTCACCACAGGTTAGCGACAAAAAAATTGCCTCAATCGGCGTGCGCGTTTCGAGACAGATTACGCATCACGGAATGGCGATAAATATCCAAAACGATTTGAGCATCTTTGAAGCAATCGTCCCCTGCGGCCTTGAAAATGTCAAAATGACCTCCGTCCTCAATGAAACCGGAAAAGAATATTCAATGCAGGACGTAAAAAATAATTTATCGCAACTGCTGGTACGTCACTTCAAATCCGCAATAAGACGCCTTCCCGACTGGCTGCGAAGACCTATGCCGACAGCAGGCGAATATAGCAAGACAAGCGATATCGTCGGCTCACTTGGCCTTGAGACAATCTGTATGAACGCAAATTGTCCCAATCGGGGCCAGTGCTGGGCGAGAGGCACAGCCACCGTCCTGATTCTGGGAAATATCTGCACGCGGGGCTGCAAATTCTGCTCGGTCGCCAAAGGCAAACCGAAGCCGGCAGATATAACCGAGCCGGGAAAAATGGCGGAACTGGCGAAAAAACTTAAATTACATTATCTCGTAATAACAAGCGCCAACCGCGACGATTTGCCCGATGGCGGAGCAGCTCATTTCCGCGATTGCATTAACGAAGTCCGCAGGCAATGTCCCGGCGTCAAATTCGAAATCCTCACGCCTGATTTCCGCGATTGCCAAACCGAGGCAATTGATATTCTGGCGGAGGCGACGCCGTTCGTATTTGCTCACAACGTCGAGACCGTTCCTTCGTTGTACAAAAAAGCCCGTGCGGGCGGCGATTACAATCGCTCGCTCAACCTGCTTAAAATCGCAAAAGACAAATACGGCAACATCCCGACCAAGTCATCTATTATGCTCGGCCTTGGTGAAACCGACGAAGAGGTTGAGCGGGTCCTGAAAGATTTACGGACCGTCGGCTGCACTCGGCTGACAATCGGGCAATATCTCAAACCATCTAAGGATTCCCTTGAGGTCCTCAAATACGTTACGCCTGAGAAATTCGACTGGTGGAAACAAAAAGCGACTGACCTTGGCTTTGACTGGGTAATATCCGCCCCCTTCGCCCGCAGCTCATATTTCGCGGAGATAGCTACGACGGCATAGTATTGCCGCCGTTAGCGAGATTTTTCAACATCGCCTCAAGCTCTTCCTTGCGTGGGATTAGCCCTTTACGCACGACGTATTGATTGAGCCAATATACTCCCAAAAATATAAGCACCACAAACAGCGTACCGGACAGGCATCCGGGCAATACCAACTTCGCAGGCAACACCCTGAACAACTCCACATTGATAGCGATAAAAACCAGGGCTATCCCGACTCCAGGCGGAAGCAAATACCACCAGAAAACGTTTTTCAACAGCCAAATCTGGTGATTGACCTGCATCAAAGAAGATTCTATACAGGCGAGTAATGGGTCGGTATGCCTGGCCTCCTTTTTTCTCTGAAGACGACGGTCAACAAGGAAAAAAACGGCCACATACAGGCATGCCATCGCCACAACCACAAGCGAGCCGACTATCCATATATTGTCTTTGGATTTTGATGCGCTCCTTAAAAACACGCCGGCCATAATAAGCCCAATGGCAACTTCGCGGAAGTCACGCCAGAAGATGGAGGATTCAAAGGCATCTTTGTTCCTCTTGACTTCTCGAATCAGCATATCCGAATCAATAACCAGCTTTGAAGCGGCCGCGTCTTTTTGCCAGTAGTTTTTTTGTAATTCATTAAACGTCATCGATAAGCCCTCCCAGTAACTGGGCCAGTTGTTTTTTTGCTCGATTCAGTTTCACGCCGACGTTACTTTCTGAAATCCCAAGTATTTCCGCCATTTCGTCATAACCAAGACCGTCTAAGTGCATCAGGACTACGGATGTATCAACTTTCGGTAGTTTCCTGACCGCCTCATACAATCGCTCTATAATTTCCTGTGATGGCTGTGAATCCCCGGCCCGTTGCTGTGGTGCAACTGTTATAAATCTGTCACGATGTTTTCGCCGGTTCTTTTCGCTGCGATTCCAGACCAGAGCCGTATTCAAAGCCACCCTGTATATCCACGTCGATACCTTGGCCTTGCCTTCAAAACGGGGTATAGACAGCCACAGTTGCAGGCAAATCTCCTGAAACAGGTCATCCTGGTCTTCGGCGGTATTGCCATAAGCCCGGGCCACACGGTATAGAAGGCCCTGATGTTCACCAAACCATTGTTTAAAGATTGTTTCCAAATCTGCCGCCACAATTTACCTTGCCTGTTCTCATAAGTAATAGTAACAGCAGGAGAAGATTTCTTACAGCAGGATTCAGATTTTTCAGGTTTGGGCGTCCCCTGTCGCGCGAGAGCGGTCTAAACGCCGGAGACAACGACATCATTGAAGACCATACTTGGCGTCCGCCATTCGCTGTAGAGCCACGGGTCGTTGGCGCATTCGGCCAGCTTGTGCCAGAATTTGAGGTGATTGTCGGCGATATTCATTTCGGAAACAGGGTGAACTATTTTGCCGTCTTCGAAAAATTGCCCGAAAATGCCGACGGAAAAATCGCCCGTCGTGGGATTCGAATTGCCGCCGAGAAAATCGGTAACAAGGATTCCTTTGCCGAGGTCTTTGATTATCTCATCAACCGAACGTGAGCCTGCCGGGATAATCATATTGCCGGTCGAGCCGCTTGTCGGCTCAAGCCCCAGCTTCCTGCTGTAATACCAGTCGATATAAAAATCCTTCAGGACGCCTGCCTCGACAATGGTCCGCTTTTTCGCTGCGAAACCGTCGCCGTCATACAGCCGGCTCCCCTGCCCTTCCGGGATGAGCGGGTCATCAACAAGAATGAATTTATCGCTCCCGATTTTTTGCCCCTTCTTGTCGGCCAGAAACGACTGCTTGCGATAAATGTTGCGCCCCTCGAGCGCCTCAAAAAAGCCGTTTATAATCCGATGCGTGTTTCTATTCTCGATGATAATAGGCAGCGTGGCCGTAGCTATTTTTTTTGCCCCGAGCTTCCCCAGCGCCTTACGTGCAGCGTTGGCACCGATAGTTTCCGGGTTTGCCAGTTTTTTGTGGAAATGGCAATCCGCATAGTCATACGCTATCGGCCTGCGGTTGTCATCGTCGCGAACGCTTACTGAAACAGCGGTGCTGAAACTTGTGGAACTGCTGTAGCCCGAAAAACCGTTGCTCGTAAGCGTAACCGACTCGCCGAACTCGTCATTAAATCCTGCCTCAACAGTAACGACCTTGTCCCCGCCAGCCGACCAGGCGGCGTTTTCCGCTGCTTTTACTATTGTATGTTTCTGCTCCGCTGACAAATCATCGATAGACGCGTCCGCTATTTTAAGGTCGATACCCGCCTGCCCCTTGTAATACTTAGGGTCAGGCAAAGTCCTGTATGGGTCCTCCGCAATAAGTTTTGTGGTCGAAACCGCGTCTGAAATGAATTCCTTCAATGCATCTTTTCGCAAATCACAGGTATTTTGTGAAGAATATCTGCCCGCGACAAAAAGGTCTATTCCCATCTGCACCGTGGTCGCCTGCTTGATTATCTCCGGTTTTTTGTCCCTGTATTGGATTTCGACGAACCGGCTTTTGCCAAGTGACACTCTCAAATCCTTCGCGCCCGCTTTGCCCGCGGTATCCAAAACCCACTTGCACAGGTCATGCATTTGTTTATTCATTCTATGCTCCCTGCTTTTTTGTTCCGCCTACCGTTAAAGACCGAACCAGGACCGTAGGCATTCCCGCGTCTATGGACACTAATTGCCCATCTTTGCCGCAGGTGGACACACCGCTCCAGCTCAGCTTCAGGTCGTCTGCGACCATCGTGATGTCCCGCAGCAGTTTCGGGCCGCTGCCCATTATGTTGACGTCTTTGATTGGCTCGCCGAGTTTGCCGTCTTCTATCAGCCGGCCCTGCGAAACATAAAACGCGAAATCCCCCTGGCCGATATTCACCTGTCCATTGCTTACGTCCTGGATGTAAATGCCTTTCTTGACGTTTTCGATAATCTCCTGCGGCTTGTTTGGGCCGGGCAGGATATAGGTATTTCGCATTCTCGGTATCGGGTAATGCGCGTAACTTTCCCGCCGGCCGTTGCCCGTGGAGGATAATCCGTAATGTTTGGCGGAAATCCTGTCGTGAAGATAACTTTTCAAAATTCCGTTTTCAACAATCGCCGTTTTCTGGCTCGGCGTGCCCTCGTCGTCAAAATTTATCGAGCCGCGTGCATTAGGCCACGTCCCGTCGTCAACAACCGTTACCATCGGCTCAGCGACTTTCTGCCCCATCATCGTGGAGTAAATCGACGTCTTCTTGCGATTGAAATCCGCCTCGAATCCGTGCCCGACCGCCTCGTGCAGCAAAATGCCCGGAGAACCTGGGGCAAAAACAACGGGTATCTCGCCCGCGGGCACTGCCACCGCATCAAGAAGCGTTACCGCGCCATCGACAACGCCTTCAGCCACTTCCTTCGCAATATCGTCTGTGTAATATGAAAAATCGCGCCTGCCTCCCCTAAAAAACATGAATTGCTCTTTGCGACCATCTTTCTCAACCGTAACTATAGCGAATAACGCGCTGCCCGGAAGCAAATCCTCCGCCTTGACCCCATCGCTCGTAACAATCATTATCCGCTTCCTCGCGTCATTGAAACGGGCGATTGTCTTGATAACATAATTGGAGCGAGCAAAGCATTTGCCCGCGGTTGACTCAACAAGCGAAAGCCGGGGCGCCAATGGCGCGGGCTTTGTGCCCGTCAGCGGGTAGTAGTCGCTTGTCTTGACAGCCGCAAATTTACCGGACACGGAGGTCGCTGAACCGTCGGTAATCGTCGCGGCCATCGCCGCCGCTGCCATCATCGACTTTTCAGTCAGCTCCTGCGTAAACCCGAACCCCACCTGGTCGCCCTTGACCGTGCGGATACCCACGCCCAAATTGACCGATGTAGATGCCCGGTCAACCTTTTTGTCTTCCAGCCCCAGCGAATTTGATATGGTATGCTCGAAGTAAAGGTCCGCGAAATCCCCGCCCTTCGAAAGCGCCTTGCCCAGCACTTTTTTGCACAAAGCGTCGGTTATGCCGAATTCTTTTTCGAAATACCCTGCCTTTTCGGTCCCCGCGAAGGTCAGCCAGCCGTCGAACAACACCGGCGCAGCGATTATCGCGCCCCCGGCAGCTGTGGTGGCTTTTAGAAAAGTGCGTCTGTCAATTCTATCCATAATCATTCCCCGGCTGTTCCCCAATAATCTCTTTTATACTTGCCGCAAGTTTATTCTGTTCGCACCTCTTATGCAACCCGATTTCCGGATTTGTAGGGCGGGGTTTACCCCGCCGCAGGTAGATTACCCCGCCGAATATAATTTGGTTATCTCATCCCAAAGGCAAAATAGCGAAACTGGACAGGCGGGAGGTAATCTGATAGATTTTCCATAGCCAAGGCCCGCTGCCTCACAATCAATTATATACGGGGAATTAATATGACCGGAGAAAACGAGAAAGAAATCAGGCGCGATTTTATACGAGATATGGTTGTTGAGGATATTGCCCCCGGCGGCCGCTTCGAAGGGCACACCATCTGCACACGTTTTCCTCCCGAACCAAACGCCTATCTCCACATAGGCCACGCAAAAGCCGTCTGGATTGACTACGGCATAGCCGAGGAATTCGGCGGAATATTCAATCTCCGCTTCGACGACACCAACCCCGCAAAGGAAGAGCAGGAATTCGTCGATTGCATAATCGAAGACGTCCGCTGGCTCGGCGCAAAATGGGATGGGCGATTGTTCTTCGCCAGCGATTACTTCGGCCAGATGTATGACTGGGCAATCGAGCTGATTAAAAAAGGCAAGGCGTATGTCTGCGACCTCACCTCCGACCAGGTCAGCGCGCATCGCGGCACACTTACCGCCCCGGGCAAAAACAGCCCCTATCGCGACAGGCCCGTCGAGGAAAACCTCGATTTATTTATCCGAATGAAAAAAGGTGAATTTCCCGATGGCGTAAAGACGCTCCGCGCCAAAATAGATATGGCGCACCCAAACCTCAATATGCGCGACCCCATTATGTACCGCATCCTGCACACCGAACACCACCGCCAGGGCAACAAATGGTGCATTTACCCGATGTACGACTGGGCGCACGGCTTCGAGGATTCAATCGAGGGTATCACCCACAGCTTGTGCTCACTGGAATACGAAAATCATCGCCCGCTTTATGACTGGTTCATCGACGCGGTAAATGAAGGACGCACCGACGACGGCTCAGGCCCCTGGGGCAAAAAAATCAATCACCCGCGCCAAATTGAATTCGCACGCCTCAATCTTACTTACACGGTTATGTCCAAACGCAAGCTCATCGACCTCGTCCGCGGAGGTCATGTTCGCGATTTCGACGACCCGCGCCTCCCCACGCTCGCGGGCCTTCGCCGAAAGGGCTACACCCCCGAAGCAATTCGCAATTTCTGCGCCACCATCGGCGTCAACAAATTCTACAGCACTATCGACGTCGCCCTGCTCGAACATTGCGTCCGCGAGGACCTCAATAAAAGCAGCGCACGCGTTATGGCGGTATTACGCCCCTTGAAGGTGATTATCGATAACTATCCCGAAGGACAGGTTGACCAGTTGGACGCGATAAATAACCCTGAAGACCCCTCAGCCGGCACTCGCAAAGTGCCTTTCTCAAAAGAGCTTTACATCGAGCGGGATGACTTTATGGAAACCCCGCCCCCCAAATTCTATCGGCTAAGCCCCGGCAAAGAAGTCCGCCTCCGCTACGCATATTTCATCAAGTGCACAAACGCCGTAAAAGATAATGCCGGCAACATCGTCGAATTGCATTGCACCTACGACCCCGCAACAAAAGGGGGGGATGCACCAGATGGCAGAAAAGTCAAATCTACAATTCACTGGGTCTCTGCCAAAGACGCCATACCAGTCGAAGTCAGATTGTATGAAAATCTTTTCACCAAAGAAAACCCGGACGATGCCCCCGAAGGCAAGGACTTCACCGCCAACCTGAATCCCAAATCGCTCGATGTTTTGAGAAATTGTTTTGTCGAGCCGGCCTTGAAAAACGCCCAGCCCCTCGCCCGCTATCAGTTCGAGCGGCTTGGTTATTTCTGCGTTGACCCCGACACCGCCAACGGCGTTCTCACCTTCAACCGTACCGTCTCCCTCCGCGACGAATGGGCGAAAATACAAAAACAGCAACCTAAATAATTGGAGTCGGCCAAGAGAACCTATGGACTCAGAACTACATCCCGAGAAAAAATGGTGTCTGATGCTTCTTTCTTTAATCGCACTTTTTTGGGGAATCGGTTCGCTAACACTTTCATTTCTAGGGTCGTGGGCCTCATACATGAATTGGGACATAACTTCGTATATAGCACAAGGTCCATACCCGCGGATAGGTTCCATCGGCGAATGGTTTTCTATCATAGGCGGTTGTAGTGGTTTTATGGGTTTAATTGTAATCTTCGTTTTGCTTGTTTATTGCATGGTTAAGAAAATAAGGGGATTGAACGCACTTTTAATTTGTTTGAGTTTCCTAATGTCATTCTGTGCATTTTTCTTGCCTTTTACAACACATGCACGACTTGGAAATTCTCCGGCCAAAATTTATCCTTTTCATTTGCGTAATATTGGACATACACTCGAAATCTACACAAAGGAACATAATGGCCAATTACCCGCATCAGATAGTTGGTGTGATGCCGTGCTTAGCTTCGTTCCCTCTTTCCCACGATCCTACTTTGCTATCGACCCTAAAGATAAAGATATGAGCGTTTTTGCGATGAACTCCAACGTATCTGAATCGAAACTTTCGGAACTCCCAAAGAATACTGTTCTACTCTTTGAGACACCTCTTGCCAAAAATCCCGCAGGTGGACCGGAATTGATGAGTATTAACAATCACCCTGTGAAAGGGTGTTATGTTCTCTTTGCTGATATGCATGTTGAATTTGTCCGAGCGGAAGACTTTAATAACCTGCGATGGAAGCCGTAATAACTAAAATATAGAAAAGGAGCGTTAGAAATGGCCATTGTGAAACGATTGGTCTGTCTGACATTGATTTTTGGGGTTGCCTCATCCTGTTATAGTCAATCGGCGGACACAAACGCTGTCAAGCTGCCCTATGGATGGACCAGCGGCGATGTCAAAGCCAACGGAATAACTCTGCACTATTACCGAACCGGCAACGGGTCACTGCCTCCAATGGTGCTCTCGCATGGCTATACCGATAACGGCCTTTGCTGGACGGATTTGGCACACGCTATGGAAAAAAAGTATGACGTCATAATGTATGATTTGCGAGGCCACGGGTTATCCGATGCGCCGGCTAAGGGTTATAGCATAGAGGACAACGTTTCAGACATTGTCGGCCTGATAAAAGCCCTGAAACTCCAACATCCTGTCATTATTGGACACTCCCTCGGAGGAAGCATCGCTGCAATCGTGGCCGCTCAATACCCGGATATCCCGAAAAAAGTCGTTCTTATAGACCCGCCCGGACTGGTCAAGCCGATGTTTGAAACCAGTGAAGATATGAACCGGGCCAGAAGCTGGTTTACAAGGGACATGAATAATCTTAAACACCTCAGCAAAGAAGACCTGATAAAAGTGGCCGCCCAAAGACACCCCGCCATTTCAGAAGCAGCTCGCGGCCGCTGGGCTGACTCAAAAATGCAAATGAAACCCCAGATTATAGATAGCGTCCTGACGATTCCGCCTCTCAAGCCCTATCTGCCTAAAATAACTGTCCCAACGCTGATTCTAAAGGCCGACGCCAATGATACTGTACGGAAAATGGAAATCGACGCGGTAAGCGCACAGCCCAACATCAGGGTCTATCACGTAAAAGGCGCAGGCCACCTCGTTCATCTCGAACGCCCTGAAGAATCGCTTGTGGTCCTCAATGATTTCCTCGACGATTCCAAACAGCAGCAAAACCAGGCCGAAAAAAAGAAGAATTGATAAATCAGGTGTTATATATGAGATACATAACGCTCTTCGCGATGGTGATAATATTTGCGGGCGGATGTCAGAAGACACATGTGGCCGTGAAAACCGAAAAAGCTAAATTGTCGGACGCCGAATCACGTGAAGTGTTCAAAGCCGAACGCCTCGGCGAAGAGCTCTATTTGCAGGATGTCGTTGCCGCGAAGGCCTCGCGTATGATGTTGCAGGCGGTCGGCCACATAAAACCCGGCGAGTTGTCCGGCTGGATTGTCGTCAAGGACGGCGCAAAAACCCTTACGCGATTCATCAAGCAAACCGGGGAAGATATTAACGTTATTTATGACGTGCGGCTTGACGTTAAGGGCGCGGGCGAGGTTACAAAGGATAACCTCATGCCTTTATCGAAAACGGAACTGGCGATGTTCCGCGCCAGGCAAAACGCAGTGCGAGCCGCGCCAAAGGATTGCGCCCCGGCTTACAACACTGCCGTAATGGAGGACATCGATTCAAGCGGCTGGCTGGTATATGTCCTCGCGGCCACAAGGGAAAATGCAGTCATCGTCGGAGGACACAGCCGGGTTAAGGTCTCGCCCGACGGCAATAACGTCCTGGCTATAACCCCGCTTTATAAATCCTGTCTCACTATACCGATACCCGCTGACGGCAACAACGCCAAACAGGAATCGCTCTACGTTAGTTACCCAGTGGCCGACGTCCCTTCAGAAATCCACGTATATCTGAACCGTCTTCACGGTTATCCTGTTTATGTAGCCACGGAAAGAGGCAACTGGCTGGTAAAAGATGGCAGAATTTTACTTCTCAAACCCCCCGAAAAAACAAAACCACAGGAAATAAAAAATACTCAGCAGAAAAAAACCGATTGATTTTTTATTCTCTGTGTCCTCTGTGGCTAAAAATACGAGGCCTCTTGCCGTCAGGCATCCCCAAGGGAGTGGCTTACATCGCAGGGCAACTCATTTCGCTATGATAAATTTGATTGAAATCACCAGCATCGCCACGCCGAAAATCCTCGAAAGCGTCACTCCCGATAAAGCCGTTGCGAATTTGGCGCCAAAGAACCCGCCGATGAAAAACCCGACGCACATCAGCCCTGCGACCTTGATATCCACGAAGCCCGCCTTGTAATACGCCCACGCCGCCAACAGGCCAATCGGAGGAATCATCATCGCAAGCGTTGTCCCCTGTGCCGTTTGCTGTGAAAACCCCAGCAGAAAAACCAGCGCAGGGATAATAAAAATCCCGCCCCCGATACCCAAAAGCCCGCTAAGAATACCCGCAACCAATCCGAACGCTAAGTAAAGAGCTATCGCCATTTTATTCGTCCTTATTAAATCGGTTTCAATACTCACTTGACTAACAGCACGATAAGGTCAATTATAAAAAGCAGCACAATCGTTACCTCAAGCACAAACATCACCGTGTTAAACCTGTTTTGAAGCAGAATCTGGTATAGGCCGTCGAGCGTCCTGGTTTTTTCCCCGATTATACGCTGCCAGTCGCCGAGGTGGAACCTGTCCATTAGATTTCTGTGCGTCTTCGCAAGGTGCCAGTCGCCGAAAAATTTCGTTATGTTCGACAGCTCATCGCTTATTCTCGCAAGGTCAATACGAAGCTCGCGCAGATTATGCAGCATTTTGCGGGTGGAACCGACCGCTTGTTTGTTCATATCGCTGTAAGCAAACTGAAGCGCCTCATCCAGCGTCCTGTCGTAAGCCGCAAGCTCGACCAGCTGCACGTTTGCAAGCTCCATTATGTGCAGAACGTCGTCTAAGGAATCCTGCTGGCCCACCACAACCGCGGAATCCCAGTCAACCACAACAAGGTCGTCCCCGTAATAGCTCAGGTATAATTCCGTCGATTCGCTGACCTCCTGCTCCGATAACGATTCGGCGTCTTCCTCCTGCATAAGCAGCGCAGCCACTCGCCTTCTGTTGGCCTTCAGCCAGTCCTCCGCGCGAACCCCCCGCCCTTCGTAGCGAAGCGAAGAATGGGCCTGCCCTTCCACCCCCGGAAGTCCTGACACGCAGAACACCGTATATGCCTCCGCCTGCATCAGCGCAGGCACAGGTCGAACACAGTAAGGCGCAAGGTCCTTTCGAACGCTTTCGGCAAACTCCGCAACCTCTTCCTCAAGACCCCGCTGGGCGAATTTCAAATCGTGATAACCCACTAGGGTATCCAGCCGCTCAACCTCGAAAGGCACTCGAACCTGGACGGTCATTGCGCCGACGCCGAAAATCTTGACACTTTTCCGGATTTCAAGCGATTCTCCGCTGCGAAGTTCCCGCTTCTCAGGAGCGAACTCGGCTATCCTCGGCCGATAGAAAAACATCTGCCTCGGAATTCGTTTGCTGGGGCCGACTAAGTAATCCCTTGTCGGCTGGTTTAAAATCTTCTCCACCGGCTCATTCTTGATATCGTATGCTATGTCATAAGCATAGATATAAACCACCTCGCCCCGATACGGCAAACCTTGCCCCTGCGCACTACCGGCTTTTTTCTCGTTTTTTATCTCCATTTCAGTCAAACAGCTCTTTAAACCTGGCGGCTATGTCCCTGCTTTCGCAAAGCGTCTGCCCTACCAGCACCGCGCTTATGCCTGCCGTCTTTAATTTTTCAACGTCAGCCCTCGTCTTGATTCCGCTCTCCGCCACCAAATCGACCTTGTTATCCAGCAAGCCCGCAAGACGCAGCGTCGTATTCAAATCCACCTGCATTGTCGCCAGGTCCCGGTTGTTTATCCCCAGAACACTGTAGCCCTTTCTCGGAAAGCCAACCATACTTCGCACACCCAAAAGCGAATCGGCGTCGTGAATTTCCAGCAGCACCGTCAGCGTCAGTTCCGCCGCGGCTATCATCAAATCCGCAAGCTCTGCCGGCTTCAACGCCTCCGCTATCAGCAGTATCGCATCCGCCCCCGCCACCCGCGATTCATAAACCTGCCAGATATCGATGATAAAATCCTTGCGCAAAATCGGCAAATCCACCGCGTGCTTCACCTGGTCGATATATTCGAGCTTGCCCTGAAAATACTTCTCGTCCGTCAAAACGCTGATGGCGTCCGCCCCGCATTTCGCGTACGCCTTTGCGATTGTCACCGGCGCAAAATCCCTGCATATCACCCCCGCCGACGGCGACGCCTTTTTTATCTCAGCGATAACATTCAGACCTCTTTTATTTGTCTTCGTCACGGCCTTATAAAAATTCCGGCACTTATCCAGTATCGAAAGCTGCTCTTTCAGCTCCTCTATGGGCCGCTGCCTTTTCCGCCGTTCGACTTCTTTCCTCTTATCCGCAATTATCTGTTCCAATACGGTCACGAATGTCCCTTTGCGCTTTTTATTTGCTAATTTCCGGTTTGACTTGCAACCTTGACATATACCATACGAAGCTCATTAAGCGCGCTCGTTATTGCCTGCTGCTCCTCGTCGTTAAGATTACCTTTGGTCTTCGCTTCGAGCATCCCCAACATATCGATATTATACTTGGCAAGCGCAAGGTCAGGCGCACGCTTCTCCTGTCCCTTCACCTGGATAAACCCAAGCGAAAAAAGCGTCTGAGTGAAAAGCATGCTCACCAAAGCCGCGAAATCCCCTTCAGGCAGTTCCCTGTGTTCGCCCTGCTCCGTCTCCTTCTGCGCCTCTTCCTCTGCCGCAAGCACATCTTTTTCCTTCTTGGCCTGCTGCTTCCAGTCCTCATCTATAAATATTTTCTTCTCGTCTTTTTTCTCGTTCTCAGCCATAACCTGTTCACTCCTTATTTTTAGCGACGAAATTTTTTCATCCGTTTGTCAATGTCCCTTTTCTGTTCGCGTTCGGCTATCGCCTGGCGTTTGTCATATTGCCTTTTGCCTCGCGCAAGCGCAACTTCCGTCTTCGCCAAACCCTTTTCATTGAAATATATCCGCAAAGGCACAAGCGTATAGCCGCGCTGCTCAAGCTTCGTGTAAATCTTGCGAATCTCCTGCTTGTGCATCAGCAGCTTTCTTTTTCGCGTCGGGGTATGACCCGCCAGCCCCCTTATCTGGTATTGCGAAATTTTCGCCCCAAACAGCCAGCATTCCCCGTTCACGATTCTCGCGTATGACCCGCTCAGGTCCGCCTGCCCCGTGCGAAGCGATTTCACCTCGCTGCCCAAAAGCTCCATCCCCGCTTCGAACTTGTCTTCTATCTCGAAGTTATGCCATGCCTTTTTGTTGACCGCGACTGATATGGCCGCCGCGTCTTTTTTCTGGGATTTTGCGGACATTTTCACCCCGTGAGATATATACTCTTCTTAGCAAATCAGGACCATCCTGTTCTTCAAATTATCTCACGGAGTAAATAATAGCCGCCCAGACCTCTTTTTGCAAGGTCAACGGTTACCACACCCAAAATCTCCCCCTCGCCGAGTATTATCGCCCGCTAAAAGCTCGCTTTGCGATTCTCCTGGCAGAATTTACCCATCAGCATCATCGCCTTATTAGCCGCCTCCGCCGAGCCGTCCATCTTCGCAAACGCATCCACCAGCGCAACCAAATCCGGGTCCGCCGGCACTCGCCCATAGTGATGTGCCACGTTTACTATCCCCGCGTCAAGCCCGTATTCCATCGCCTTGGCCACATAAGCCCTGCAAACGCCAATCCTCCGCCCAGGCAAATCGCGAACCGAATTACTGATACCCAGCGAGCAATGCACGCCCTTCATCGCCGAATCGCCCTTTATCTTCTTAATCGCCTCGAACGCCCTGTACGTATATCCCGGCACCCCCGGCTCCATCGGCATATCTATCGCCAGCGGGAAAACCGTCGAATCGAAGAAAATCTCCTCCGGCTTAAAACCATACCCCCCCACCGCCTTTTCGTAAATCCGTTTCGCCAGCGAATACAATTCTTCCATCGAATGTGACCCGCCCGGCCCCGTCGGCTTGTCCTCCGTCATCAATAACCCGATGAATGCGTAATCGTAATCCCTCTTCATCGGGAAAAATTTCTCCATCGTGTAAATCTTCACCGAATTTATAAGCGGCTGATTCACCACCTCATCTGTGTCATACCACTCCTTCATCGCCGCGATAAGCACATCGTTGTTGCCGCTGTCGATGCAGATGGGTACACCTTCGCCCCACCTGCGCACTAACTTCACGTATTCCCGCATCATATTCACCGCCGTCTGCGGGTCATCCTCGCCGAATGCGTCAACGTTCACCGCGATATAATCCGCCCCGTCGTTCGCCTGCGATTCAATCAGCGCCCTGATATAATTCAAAGGCCCGCTCGGCTTCACGTACGCATCAGGCTCCAGCTCCGCCAGTTGTCTCATTATCTGCCCCGTTTTCGGTATCGAGGCGTGAACCGATTCGCCAATCGAAATCAGCGAGTTCTTCATCGTATGGTCCTTCCCGAACAGGTAATTCAAAATCGACGCTGTATTCTCCAGAGCTTTTATCCTCGGCTTATTGATTGTGCGCTTGAGTTTCGTAATGCCGAATTCTTCCGAAGCCGCCGCGTCGTAAATCAATTCACCGATGCAAACCCGCTCCAGGTTATTTCCGCATTTGCCATCGGCCGTCGCGTCCCCGCACGGCGCGTTCGCAAGCCCCTTCTCGCACCCGCCCATTGTGCAAAGCCCGAAATTCTCAGGCAAATAACAGTCCCCGCACCCCTCGCAGTCAAATATCAAATACTTAAGCACGTTCTCCTTCACGTGGAATAATTTGTACATCACTCCTTCGCCCTTCTCCATCCCCAGCGCAGCCATCGCACCCCTGAACATCTTAAACCCGCGATAATCGGGATTCAAAATCGCCCTGTGCATAAAATTGAAAAATTTGTGACTAAACGTCGCCTTCGGCTTCGACAAAGTCCTCTCTCGACCGCTATCATCGTAAAGATAAAACGCCTTCTTCGCAGGATAGCACAAATTGTCCTTGTATTGTCCCCACCCGTCGCCAATCTCCGCAGCCCTCTTCAAAATCCCCGCGAACGTCTCGAAATTACTCACACCCCCGATATCTACCCCCGCTGCGCCAATCGCCTTATACATTGCCACCTGCTCCGCCGCCCTCTCGATATGCTGCGACAAATTCTCCGAATACAGCTTCGCCAAAAACTCATCGCTCACAAAACACCCCGTCAGTTTCGCGTCGTGCATCAACCTCGGTGCCGCCGTCGTCGAGCTTAAAAGGAAAACGTTGCCGAATACCGGGATATTTATTTTATGATTCTCTAAGTATTTGAACAGCTCCTGCGACTTCTTCCAGTCCCAGCCGACCTGCGTAATCAAAAATTTCGCCCCGCACGCAATCTTCTTCTCCATCTTGTAATATTGCTGCATTTGCGATTGCTCTGTGTATTTGAAGGGCGACACCGCCGCACCCGGGAAAAACTGGTGCACCTTGTCCAAATCCGCCGGCTTCGCCTTTAGATACCCCTCGTTGTTCATATCCCTGATGACCTGCAGCAGCCCAATCGAATCGACGTCGAAAACGCTCGTCGCGGAAATCGGCTTATCGCCCGTAAGAATCAGCACGCTCTCAATGCCCGAATCCCTCATCCCCACAAGCGAGCTGACAAGCGAATTGGCGTTCTGGTCCTTGCACGAAATATGTGGCACACAATCCAAATCGCCCAGCAGCCCTTCCGCGTTCAGCTTGTCAATCGCGTGCCCCGGGTCGATATTCGCCACCCCGCCCGGATTCTGCGGCAGCATTATCCCCGCGAAATCGAACCCCGCCGGTATCGAATCAGGCCCTGCCTTTTTGTAAGCCGACAGAAACTTCCCTATCGGCCCAAAGTCAAAATTCGGCCCACCCGTAAGCTCCGCTACCACTAAAAACCCGGATTTGCTTTCCAGCCGTTCTCTTATTCTTTTCCGCTGCTCCATCTATCAACCCCATAAATGCGTCTAATCTGTGGCTAAATACACTCTGTGGCTAAGCGTATAACCCAAATCACCCCAAATTTCAATTCAAAAAATCGCGGGGAAGTAGGTGGAGAGGTTCCTTTTTATCCTTATCTTGCATACTTTTCTATGCCATGCTACACTCTAATCAAGGTATTGCTGAAGGGATACAATTATGAATTACAAGGAGCGCGACAGAAAACAGTTAATATCCAACACCGAAGCAATTCTTACTGGCTAATTCTGATATGCGATATAAAAGCATAATTTCCTACGCCGAGATTATAAAACGCGAAGAGCTTATGCTACAGCGCGGAATGAATTTCCGAATCAAGCCAAGCTATTCGATAATCTTGATGAGTGCCAGAAAAGGGGCACCATATAAAGACTGTTGGCATGAAGATTCGGGGCTCCTTGAATATGAGGGGCATGATGAACCGAAACGGTCCGACATCGATCCGAAGAAGTTAGACCAGCCGCTTCAGACGTTGGCTGGAACTCTAACTGAAAACGGCAAGTTTTTCGAAGCAGCTTCCGGGTACAAAGCAAGCAAACGAAAACCTGAGATTGTCCAAGTATACGAGAAAATCTCAGAGGGAATATGGTGTGATCGCGGAAGATATGAGTTGATTGATGCAACAATCGTGTCTGATGAAGTTAGGAAAGTTTGTAGATTCTTTCTCAGACCCGCAAAGACTCCTCGCGCAAATGAACCTCTGTTAAAACAAACTCGCGTGATTCCAACGGCGATTAAGGTTGAGGTCTGGAAGCGAGACCAAGGGCATTGCGTTATTTGTGGCAGAAATGACAATCTCCATTTTGATCACGATGTTCCTTATTCCAAAGGCGGAAGCAGCATAACCGCAAAAAATGTCCGCCTTCTATGCGCAAGACATAACCTTTCAAAATCCGACAAAATTATGACCTTTGCCCCTTGGCTTACTACCCTCGCATCCGCGCTCATTTCAAGGGCCGGGTAGAATATCATAAAATCCGTGGTAATATATAAGGACGAACTTCTCAGAGTAAAGTTAATATTGCAAAAACTGACTGTGTAATCTGTGGTTAAAAACAAAAAAAGCCCCGTGGGTCACACGGGGCTTATCTTTTCAAGTATAACAGCAAGCCAACAGCAACGAAAATGTCTGACTAATACACTCGCCCCATAAGGGCAAGGTCTAAATATATCCTTTAGAAAGGAGGTGATCCAGCCGCAGGTTCCCCTACGGCTACCTTGTTACGACTTAGTCCCAGTCATCGCACTTACCGTAGACATGCGTCTCCTTGCGGTTGACAACACGGTTTCGGGTACTTACGACTCCCATGACTTGACGGGCGGTGTGTACAAGGCTCAGGAACACATTCACCGTGACGTAGCTGATTCACGATTACTAGCGATTCCAACTTCATGCAGGCGAGTTGCCAGCCTGCAATCTGTACTGAGGCGACTTTTATGCGATTTGCTCCACCTTGCGGTCTTGCGTCGCTTTGTGCTCGCCATTGTAGCACGTGTGAGGCCCTGGGCATAAAGGCCATGATGACTTGACGTCATCCCCACCTTCCTCCGGTTTAACACCGGCAGTCCCGTTAGAGTTCCCGGCATGACCCGCTGGCAACTAACGGCAAGGGTTTCGCTCGTTAAAGGACTTAACCCGACATCTCACGACACGAGCTGACGACAGCCATGCAGCACCTGTGGAAGTTTCACCCTTGCGGGTAGCATTAGCCTTTTCAGGTAATGCATCCAACCATGTCAAACCCAGGTAAGGTTCTTCGCGTTGCTTCGAATTGATCCACATGCTCCACCGCTTGTGTGAGCCCCCGTCAATTCCTTTGAGTTTTAGCCTTGCGACCGTACTCCCCAGGCGGTCTACTTAACACTTTTGCTTCGGCCAGGGCGGCGTCAGAACCTCCCCAGCCTAGTAGACATCGTTTAGGGCGTGGAATACCGGGGTATCTAATCCCGTTTTATGCCCACGCTTTCGTGTCTCAGCGTCAGATCAGGCCCAGTGCAGCGTCTTCACCACCGGCGTTCCTGTTGATATCTACGCATTCCACCGCTCCACCAACAGTTCCCCGCACCCATACCTGCCTCAAGCCAAGCAGTACGCGAAGCAGTTCCCCGGTTAAGCCGGGGGATTTCACAACGCGCTTACCTGGCCGCCTACACACGCTTTAAGCCCAGTGACACCGAACAACGCTCGCCACCTCTGTCTTACCGCGGCTGCTGGCACAGAGTTAGCCGTGACTTTTTCTAGCATAGATCAAACCGCCTTGCGGCGGTCTTTCTTAAGCTTAAAAGTGGTTTACGTCCCGAAGGACTTCCTCCCACACGCGGCGTCGCTGGGTCAAGCTTTCGCTCATTGCCCAATATTCGTTACTGCAGCCCTCCGTGGAGGTCCGGGCAGTGTCTCAGTCCCGATGAGGCGGGCCGACCTCTCAGCCCCGCTACCCGTCAAAGCCTTGGTGAGCCATTACCTCACCAACAAGCTGATAGGCGATAGGCCGCTCTCGAACCAACGTATCTTTGGTCATCCACCTATCGGCAGATGACATTATTCGGTATTATCGCCCCTTTCGGTAGTTACGGTTTCCCGTAACGGCGCTATCCCAAAGTTCGAGGTACGTTACCTATCTATTACGCACCCTTTCGCCACTGATAAGTCCGATGATTGCTCACAAGACCTATCCGTGCGACTTGCATGTCTTAGCCACGCCGCCAGCGTTCGTTCTGAGCCAGGATCAAACCCTTCAGTTTGATTCATCGATCCGTCAGCGATTGAGTCGCTAAACGGAGGTCGTCTTGTTAATTCTCACCCCGCCCGAAAGCGGGATGAAAGGCTCAACACATTCATTGGCACACACATCGAAAGTGTTGAAAGCCCTCCAGGCTATGGAGGACCTTACTATATGCACTTTCGTTGCTGTATTTGGCTATACTGTTAACTTGTAAAAGAACAACTTGTGCCTTGTTAAGACACCAGTGGCCAAGCAACATCGTTGTTAGCTTGACCACTGAGATAGATAATTGTACTACCATACTTGGCGGGCGTCAAGGACGAAAATGAAAAAAATAAATATTTTTTTGGGGGGCAACCCCGGCATAAATACCGGGGCTAAATATTCGTAAGGAAACCGCCCCGCCTCCCGTAAGCCTAACGGCGTACGGCGGGTAAACTGCGGCGAGGAAATCCTAAATATTTATTGTGAGGGATACTTACAAACAATAGACTTCCGTCAGATATGGCGAAAACGATTGCATATATGGTTACGTGGACAACTTATGGAACGTGGTTGCAGGGAGACAAACGCAAGTATGTTAAAGATGGGCAGACATTGCCTGCCAACGAACCACTTGCCGATGCCAACAAAGAAGCTCTCGCAAATGGACCTGTGCGGTTTAACAGACAGCATCGCAAGATAGTTGAGGATGCCATACGCCAAAAGGCGATTCAATTCGGCCAGGAAATCTACGCCCTTGCGGTTTGTTCCAGTCATTTACACCTTGTAGTCAGTTATATACCAATACCAATTGATTCTGTAGTGCAACATTACAAGGCCGCGGGCCTCATAGCCCTTCGTAAAGTCGGGATTCATGGCAAGGTTTGGACAAAGGGATTCAACACGCGATATTGTTTTGACCAGCAAACCCTTCAGCAAAAAATCGATTACGTCAGCAAGAATCCAAAAAATACTTAGCCCTGCTACTTGTGGCGGGGTTAATTACTTAAAAATTCTCGAAGATTGGTAAACTGCGCTTCGTAAAGTTTGCCTATTTTAACAGGAAGAAGATTTGTGTGTTGATTAAAATCAACGTTGTGACAGATTCTGGCACTATACAAATTAGTAATTTAAGACCAGTTTTTCGATTGACAGAAGGCAACATTACAGGTACATTGAATAAGGAAGTGTAAGGATGCACGTCGTAAAACACAAGGAATGAAGCGGAAGAGGTATTACCATCAGATACATTGGCTTATGCCTTACGATATTATCGTAGAATGAGGACGTAATGATGCCAGAGGATTTGGAGGAATAAGATTATGCCGGAAACACCAAGCAGGATAATAGATTTGATTAAAGAATGTACTAAGCGGGGGCAAGGAATTGTGCCGCTAATAGGCAGCGGTATGTCTGTGGCATCGGGGATACCCGCAGGGTCAGATTATCGGGCATACCTTTTTTATTGTCTTGCGCGTGTTTTTGGTACAGATGGTAAAGGTAACAAAAAAGAACGGTGGAACCCAAGCACTTTGCGATGGCCCGATTATTCAGAGGTGCCCATTTACGGCGATATAAAGAAAACTATGCTCCAGTGGTCTACCGCCGCTATAAATAAAATGGAAAAAGAAGATCGTTATGATGAAGCAGAATGGGAAGCAATAGGCGCCGTGGCTGATTGGCGAGCTATGCTTGATTTGCTATCGAGATTATCATTAGGAGAAGGTGAACTAGATAGAAAAGTAATTTTAAAATATCCTGACCACAGCATTATCGACTCATTTTTTGTTAATTTGACCAAAGGCAAACAGCCAAACTCATCACATCTGCTATTGGCACATTTATCCGATATTTTAAGATTAAAAATAATCCTCACTACCAACTTCGATAATCTTATTGAAAACGCGTTTCAATCATTTGTTAACCCAGTGACAGTTTTCGATGTTCATATGGATGCAAATTTGCCTGACGCTGATTTTGTGAGGGCGCAACGTTCAGTCGTAAAAATGCACGGAGGACGTTATGGTCTGCGTGCGGATTTCTCATTGGATAAATATCCTACGACTGATGATGTTGAAAAATTTGTGGCTTATTTATCCTTTTATCGCAACAAGAATTATCCTCCCCTGATGGAAAATGAGCGGAATTTATTAGTGATGGGAATTTCGCCGGAAACGAAAAGGATTGCCGCTCTTATTTGCAGAGCGATGACGAAACTTAAAGATCTAGAGGTATATTGGATTTGCTACCGAGAAAAAGACGTATATGAAGTAACAAAAGAGTTTAAGCAAACATTTAAGGGGCTAGCCAGAAGCGGAGAGTCACATATAAAGGATGTAGATATTGACAAATACTTAGCTACGCACTTACTGGCAACGTCCGTATCTGATTTGTCATTATTTTTGCTGGAACTGTATCAAGCCATTTTTCTTTCACTACCGCCAGCAAGAGTAGAATTCCCCTCACTATGGCCTCTCCCCCCCAAACTCCGTGAAAATGTCCTGTGTGGTTTTAGAGAAAAAGAAGCTGAATTGAAAGAAAAAATCGAGAAAAGCGATAGTAACAGGTTTATATATATTTATGGAAAAAATGGGGTTGTTCCAATGGCCTCAGCCGTTTTTTACGAGCTTTCGAATCAATACAACTGTATCTGGGTCAATCTTGATGATGCATTCGACCAAACCGATTTCGTTTTTACGATTATCGAGCTAATAGCAAAAAAAGCCGGGTTACCAAATGTTGTTCCTCCAAACATCCAATATGGCCAAGGAAAAGTCCCCCCTGAACTGATAAGACAATTCAAGCTGATACTCAACCGCTCCAAAAAAGATCTTTTGATATTTGTTAGCGGCAGGGAACTCAGTAAAAAAAATGAAAAAGAATCCCAACAGATACTAATGGAAGTCGGCTCCCTGTTATCACATGATATGCAGTCCAATCGTGTCACATATATTTTGTTAGGCTGGCCTGAAAAAATTGCAGGATGCCATTGCGTATCTCTGGAAATACCCAAACATATCGCAAAGAAGATGAATACAGTCAAACTAATGAATAGCAAAATAATTGGTAAAAGGCTGCATATAAAATTACCGCAACTCAGTAATGAAAAACATATCGATTATTTTTACAAATTTGCGTATTCATTAACATTCGTTCAGAATACTTCTTATTTGTCTCTTCTTCATACATGGGCATTTATTAAAGCGCCATATCCTCTTACGACTAAGGAAAATAAAGACAATGACGAAATACGGTTTTGCATGGCTCGTATTTACCTGAGTATTTTAAGAGAATGTAATGCCATTCGTGATGAAGAAGGACATGGCGTATTTATGCCCCAGCTCATAAGCGAAAGAGTTAGGAATGAGATAGAAAAATCTAACTTAATAAATGACATCGATATTTATAAGGCCGAGTGTCATCAGGGCATCGCAGACTGGTATATGAAATTATACAGGACATCGAGCGACATACAGGCCGTTATAGATTCCATATACCATCGGCTGCAATGTTTTCAATCCGCGATGGATATTAAAGACCCTCATAATAAGGAGCGTTTTCTAATTACATCCTTAATCGAAACGGAACTGGCTATTAAACTAACTTATAACACTATTTATTCTTCTTCGCACACTTTAACGTTAATCAACTCCGTCAAGAATATTGAGGTTAAGATTAGTGCATTTATAACGAGACGCAATGAAATTAAAGACAACTCTATTGCAGAACGGTGCACCAAGATGCTTGATAATATTGAAAAAGAGCTAAAAGACTTTCGGCAAGATTACCTGGATTACATTGCATACGGCAAATACGGGGGCGATAAATATATACCCCTGGGCCCTTCCAAAGAGATATGTGAGATATGTAAAAAATTAGATTACGATGAAGCTCACAGGAAACTGGATCTTGATGAAGCAATAAAACACACTCGTGCGCGACGCTATACTTTAGCGGAGAAATTGTTCAAAGACAAGATATTCAAAAAAATCGAGTTTCCGTTAGAAAAATTATGCCCCATGACAAAACCCGATGAAATACGAGAGGTGGTCCGAAACTGGGTGACAAACAATGTGCTTCATAAAAATGTTTCCGAGCTACGCTGTGACCAAGATACACTTAAATTTGCAGTAAAGGCATTAAGGCGCTATCAGGCACTGGAATTGTATTTTGCTCAAATAAAATGGTATTTGGCCCAGCTTAAGCGGCAAACAGGCCGCGAAGATACTTACAATTTACCAAACGAAGTCATTGTCGATTTGAAAAATGCCGAAAAAATATATATATTCTCAACTGAAATAATGCGATACATTACTGACAATGCTTTTTTGAACAACGAGAACGCTTTTTTGCGGTCCATTACGGGGGTCATACTCTCCAAGATGAAAAGACATCACGAGGCGTATCGCAGGTATAATGAGGCATACAGGTATTTAAATTTTGGTATTCGTCCGGACGAACCGCTTGAATTTGCTGTTATCGATTTAAGAAGAGGAGAAACGTTTTTAAGCCAGATTGAACAGAAATTATACAATGAAGGAGAAGACATACCAGTAAGCCCTGCTTGCAATAAAGAACTTCCACCTTCGCTAAAACGTCATATAGGAATGCTTTACGA
Organism: Sedimentisphaerales bacterium; assembly: GCA_050012695.1. GTDB lineage: Bacteria > Planctomycetota > Phycisphaerae > Sedimentisphaerales > Anaerobacaceae > Fen-1362. The sequence goes on from JBEKGR010000006.1 coordinate 131,991, forward strand.
TGCCATTGCCAGTGTTGACCGAGGAGAATTACGAATGAAAGATACAGTAAACACATGGCGGCATTGCTGGATGTTAGAGCTTCAATTAAATCTCTGTGTGGAAATAGTAACGCTAAGAAAGAAAATATGCGAAACATTAGGTTACAATAGTAGCGATAAATATGACCTATTTGGGCATTGCCGAGGGTGTGAATCCTGTGGAAATCGGTTTATAACCAATCTTAAAACAGGGTTGGAGATCGCGGGTAATGATGTGCTACGTATTGCGCGTTATCTTCACTTGTCATCGAAATATAAAGAGGAATTGGCCAGCAATTTTCGCAACGAAACTCTAGATCGATTTAATGAGGCACGTAATTTTGGAAAACAACGCCTTGATAAAGTACTTCACCCGAATAAGACGGATATGACGCCCGAGATAAAAGTGTGTGAAGAAGTTAAAAACTACGCAGAGCAAGTCATGCAGAACCTTTGACTTGGTTCAACAAACTTACCACAAACAAACGAACTATGCAGCCGCTTCTGGAAAGTTCAATCTGGCAAACTCGCCGTGATATTTCTTTGCATCACGGTCTTGTAAGCGTGGAGGATTTTTTCGAGGGTCGGAAGCAGATAGTCATTAACAACGACGTCCCAGCTCATATTTTGGGCGATGCGACGGCCATTTTCAATCATGGCGGCGAGTTCGGCGTTGGACTTGGGCAGGAGCATCAGGATTTCATCTGCGACTTCGCGACTTTCGGCGACTTCAACCCGGTCGCGGGCGGCCCTATTAATAGCAAGAAGGTCTTTGATTTGCGGGAATTGGCCATCGATGGAGGTGTAATCAGCGATGATGACGTTTCGAGTGCCATCTTTCGAGGAGGGTTTTGTTCCGACGATGGCGTCACTGACGAAGCCGGCACAGCCGGAGACGTTTGTGAAGACGCAGAGGCCGCCGAAGGTGAGCGGTTCGACGAGGGCGATGCCGAATGGTTCGTAGATGCTTTGGCCGAATTCGACGTCGGTTCCCCTGTGGATATCGATGATTTCCATATCTTCGGGCATTTTGTTGCCGCAGAGTTTTCTGCTGAAGCCGAACTGGTTGATGAAGATGATTTTTACGTTTTTGCTTTTGGCGTTAAATTCCTGAATGGCGGTGTAGAAGGTTGCCTCGCCTCCGGAGAGGTCGGGCCAGCCCTCGCGGTGCGCGACGGGCCAGTTGTAACGAGCTTCCATTTCGAAAATGTCGCAGCTTCGTCTCTGGCAGACCTCGGTGGTGAGCATATACATTACAGCGGTTTTACCTCCACGGGTGAATGCGTCATCGAGGTGTTCGAGGACGCGGAGGTCTCGCCAGAGTCCTTTACTGCGGACCAGGCGGGTAACGTGGGTGAAGACGAAGTCGGGCGTGTGGCCGAGGAGGTTGAAGCAGTATTGCTGGAGTTTGCGTTTGGAGTTGAGTTTTTCCTCGAGGGTGGTTTTGTAGGCGTGAATGCCGTTATAAACGACGCTGATGTTTTCGGATTCAAATTCCGGCGCGAGGAACCTCAGCTCATCGGCGATGAGGCCGCCGACGGCGAAGATGGCGTCGCAATGTTTGGAGGCATCGACGAGCGGGTGTTTGAAGTACTTGTCCTGCGGGCCGAAGACATCCTCGACGTAGAGTTTCTGCTGGTGCGCTTTTTTGATTACGTTGTAAAACATTGTGTCGTGGCCCGGGTGGTCCTCGACGATTTTTCGCATTGTGGCGACTTCGTGTGCGTAGAAGACGGTTTTGTAATTGCAGGTCCGGTCGAGCATGGCGGCCATCGCGGCGGGCATACCCATATACTCGTGCGCGACGACGACGGTTTTGTCTGTTGCTGCGCCGATGACTTTGAGGACAGCGAGGGCGGCGGGCGCGAGACGGACATACTGTTCGAAGTCCCAGAGGTCTTCGTAAAGGTCGCTTTTGATGTCGAACTCTTCAAACAATCGGGCTTTTAATTCGTTGACGGGGCCCGGGTCGGCGTTGCGAACATCGATGAGGACGGCTTCGGGCGAGGATTTGATTCCGGTCTGGGAATCGACGAAGGTCCGTCTGCCGTAGATGATTCCTACGCCGTAGAAGGATTCAATTGTGGAGAATGCGGAGGCGTAGCCGGTCTGGGTGAGGCCGTCGAACGAAGAGTAAAGGACTTCGCCGGTGGGTCCGAGCCGGTCGAGAACGGAGCCCTCGGTGGTGAAGAGCGGACCAATAATAATGGAGCGCTCAACGGCGTCGAGGTATGACTGGCAGGTGAAGAAACCTTCCAGCACGGCGCCGATGCCGCCCATTTTATTCGCTGCTTCGTGCGTAACGTGAACAAGAATCGGCCTGGTACCCATACAAGTTCCCTTCCCAAAGATGTAATTCTACGAAGAGCAGGATTATCCCCTCTCTCTTCTCTGATTAAAGTATAGGTAACGGAAATCTCAGGGACAAATTAGCGTAGATTTTTATTAAGTGCGGGGACAAAAACCCGACGGCCCGGCAGTAGCGGGGTTTTTATTGGACTATCGGTTGTGATACTCGATGCACGATACTTGATACTCGCAAAAGAGCAGTAGCTTTGGTGTGCAGAGCACGCCCTACAACTGGATTCCCGCTTCCGCGGGAATGACATTTACGAAATGGGTTTTAGCGGGGTTTATCAGCGCAGGCGGCTTCGGAGGTTTTTTATAAGCCCGGAGAGGACCTGCTGCGGGATGTCGGCGATTTCTGGTTCGGGAATTTCGCTAAGGGCGATTCTTTCGAGAATACGAACGGCATTTTGGCCATTGGGGATAATTGTTAAAGCTGTCTCTTCGGCCAAGTCAAGCTCGCCGTCCGCCATCTGGCGGATGTAGCTGATAATGCAGGTTGTAAGCTCGGCGTCGCTGAGGTCGTTTGGTTTTGAAGGGGCCGAGGAGTGATTTTTGGGAGCGGCGCCTTCTTCGGGGACATTGGTTTCTTTGAGGATTTCCCGCTGGAGTCGCGCTTCTTCGGCAAGCATTTTACGATGTTTAACCTCGTCGTCGGTGTCGAGAGGGGCGAGTCGAAGCTCGTCGTCGGGCTGAGCGGATTTGCTCGCGGGGACGTAAACTTTGTTGTGGCAGGCGGGGCATTTGCCCCATTTTCCGCCAGCGGTATCAGGAGCTTCTATTTTTTTGCCACAATGTTCGCAGTGAAAAGATATTCCCATTTTGTTACCTCTGGCCAAAATTGATTTTTTTGTTCTTGCTATATTCTGCCGTCACGTCGGTAGTAATGCCGCCGCGGGGTGTGAATTTGGAAGTTACCTTCATCCACCTCGGCTTACAGACAACAATTAAATCGTCGAGGATTTGATTTGTCAACGCCTCATAAAAGATGCCCTTGTTGCGGTAGCTTTGCATATAGAGCTTGAGGGATTTAAGCTCGACGCAGGTTTTATCGGGGCAGTACTCGATTGTGATTTCGCCGAAGTCGGGCTGGGCGGTTTTCGGGCAGACGCTGGTAAATTCGGGGCAGCGGATGGTAATACAATAGTCGCGCTTCGGGGAAGGGTTATCGAACAGTTCCAGTCGCGGCTTATCGTTCATTTCTTGGTTCTCGCAAAAGCTTTTTAATTAGTATAATATAATAACGTTCCCAATTCAATAAGGAGCTTGGAATGGCAGAAGATAAAGCGGTAGTGCTGTTGAGCGGGGGGCTGGATTCAGCGACGACGCTGGCGATAGCGAAACAGTCCGGGTTTTCATTATACGCCCTGACGTTTCGATATGGTCAGCGACACCAGTGCGAGGTTGAGGGGGCCAGGCAGGTTGCCAGGTCGATAGGAGTGGTTGAGCACAAGGTCATCCAGATAGATATGGGGGGCATCGGCGGGTCGGCGCTGACGGACATGACGATTGACGTGCCCAAAGACCGGAAGGGTCTCGGCCAGCCGGGCGATGAGATACCGCTGACATACGTTCCGGCGCGGAATACGATATTTTTGAGTTATGCGCTGGCGTGGGCGGAAGTGCTAAAGGCATTCGATATTTTTCTTGGCGTCAACGCGACGGACTTCAGCGGGTATCCCGATTGCAGGCATGATTATATACAGGCGTTCGAAGTAATGGCGAACTTAGCGACGGCTGCGGGGACACAGAAGAAGGGGACATTCCAGATTCATACGCCGATTATAAATATGACGAAGGGTCAGACGATACTGGCGGGAATGAAACTGGGCGTGAATTACTCGCTGACGCACAGTTGCTATGACCCGGACATGGAGGGCAGAAGCTGCGGCAGGTGCGATTCGTGCCGGATTCGGCTGAGGGGTTTCCACGACGCTGGGCTCGAAGACCCGATTGAATACGTTCGCGGCGTCGTTGGCGGCAAAAAAACGGTTTAGTGCTGTTTCTAAAAAGACAATATAACTTTAATAAAATTGAAGTATCACATAACTCTTTTATTTACAATGGATTCCCGCTTGCGCGGGAATGACAAAAACAACACTTTGTTTTTAGAAACGGCACTAGCACAGGGCGGTGCGTATATCTGAAATGGTAGTTAACGAAATTTTTCATTCGATTCAGGGAGAGGGGCTGCTGGCGGGAACGCCGAGCGTATTTATTCGTCTGGCGGGCTGTCCTCTCCGCTGCGTTTGGTGCGATACAAAATACGCCTGGGACGCAAATGAGGGCGAAGAACTCCCCATACCGGAAATAATCAACAGAATCGTTCATTGGCCCTGCCGATTTGTGGTGATTACGGGCGGCGAGCCGATGGTGAATCCGCAGTTGCCAGACCTTGCCAAGGCGTTAAAAGAGCGAAACAAACATATCACGATTGAGACGGCGGGTATCAAATTTGTCGCGGGTTTGGCTTGCGACCTGATGAGCGTAAGCCCGAAGCTGTCAAATTCAGTTCAAGCCGGCGAAGCCCCTTCGGCAAGCTCCCCGGCCAACGGATTGCCGGGGCAGGCAACTCACGCCCACCGTCAGGTGTCCCTCACGGAAATACAATACCTTTCCTCATTAAAGCAGTTAATCAGGCGCTATCCGTATCAGCTCAAATTCGTTGTTGATTCGCCTGATGACTTGCCTGAAATTCAGCAGGCCATAGAGCAAATCGGCGGGGTATCCGCGGAGAAAGTGATGCTTATGCCCCAAGCGAAAAAGAGGGAAGAGCTAATCGCCAAATCGCCTATGGTCGCACAAATGTGCAAAGAAACGGGCTATGTGTTTTGCCAGCGGCTGCATATTCTGCTTTACGATGGGGCAAAGGGAAAGTAGCAGAAGACGGAAGACCGAGGACGGAGGACAGAGATAATCAGGGTATCGGGGTATCAGGTTATCAGGAAAAATTGCGGACCCTTCGACTGGTTCGACTATGCTCACCACAGGTCGCTTCGCTCGCTCAGGGCAGGTTGCCGATTGGGAATTCGGTATTCTTGATTTATCATTCCATTTGACTTTTAGTCATCAATCGTCAATAATTAATTGATTAGCTCGCCCGGGTGGCGGAACTGGCAGACGCGCCAGCTTGAGGGGCTGGTGGGCTTCGGCTCATGCAGGTTCGACTCCTGTCCCGGGCAGTTTCTCATTTATTATTTTATATTTTCTATTTATGATTCGCCGGCGGGACACCAAGCAAAAAGGGGCCTGACCCCTTTTCTTTTTCCAAAAAACTACTGATCCTTTGTTACAATCATACATCTCTTATAATATTTATGTAGCCATTCAAATCTTTTTTGATAAAACACTTTTTCAGGAATACATATCCTGACTCCGTTAGGTTCAAAAGAAAACTCATATTCACATTCGGTATAATGCAACTCTTTACTACGTAAAACATGATGTTTCATCGGACAAAAATATGTTATGTCGTTTTCCAGCAAATAGTTTGCATCAACAACTTCCTTTAGGTTAATCGGAAACCTATTTTCATGCTTAATAAATTCTTCTATGCCCTCTTTTATTAAAAGCATTTGCATCCGTGTGTTCTCTGCCATAAAGCCAGGCTTCAATTTTATTTCCCAAAAAGCCACTAAGCCAACCACAATCGCAATGAATATAGATAAAATTACTGACAAAACTAATTTCTTTTTTCTTTTCATTTTATTTTTTAAATTCTCCCGAGTAAAAAGAATGTTTTTTCAATTTGAACTAATTCGGTATAATCAGCTTGGCACCGGGAACGAGATGATTCGGGTCTGGCAGATTCGAGCGGTTGGCGGCGACGATTTTACGCCATTGACGCGAGGAGCCATAGTATTTGGCGGAGATAGAGGAAAGAGTATCGCCCTTCTGGACAATGTGAATTCGCTGAGCCGGTTCTGAGCTCGTCGTTAGTTGTTCATTGTTTGTTGTGCGTATCGCGTCGTTGGTATCCGGATTTTCAATGCTTCCCTCGACATAACTCGGGGCTGGCGATACTCGATTCTCGATACTCGAAGCTGGAGTGCCATCCGTTGATTGGGGCGAAGAAACAGGTGGAGAAACATAAGGCGATGTTTTGGGAGAAGGGTTCGCGTTGGATGCTGCTTCGAGGGCACGGGCCCTTGCGCTGAGGTTGGGCAGGGTGGCAAGCCAAAGGATGGCGCCTGCAGCCAGTGTTACGCCGATTGCCAGACCTATTTTAAAGTCCTTTTGCATATCACCGACACAGCATAAAAAAGGGAGGAAAAGGGCTGTCCCTTTTCCTCCCGGGAGTTAGTCAACCAAACAATCAGTTCTGCTGTTGTTTAGGGGCGGGTTTATTGGCCGCCCTTTGTTGTGCCCTTATTAGTAATATCGGCGCAGATATCGCAATTGATGAATATGTTCCTTCGATGACGCCGAAGAGCATAGCGTAGTTGAAGCCCCGCAGTCCATTGCCGCCAAAGACATACATAACAAAGACCACTAAAAACACGGTTGTACTGGTCAGGATTGTCCTGGAAAGAGTGGCATTGATACTATCGTTGATAAGCTGAGGAGTCAGGATTCCTTTCTTGCGGTTTTCACGGATACGGTCGTAAATGATAATGGTATCGTTAATTGAATAACCGAGCAGTGTAAGGAATGCGCCGACCATAGTCATATCAATCTTGAAATCGGCGATAAGCAGCTTCGGTCCCCAGGCGGTGGCGGCAATAAATGCGCAGCACATCAGCGCGCCCATCGTAGCGGTGGTATCATGCGCCAGGGTAACTACACCGCCCAGGCCGTATCGCACGTCGCCAAATCGAAGCCCCAGATAAATCATCATCGCAATCAAGGACAAAATCGCGGCAATCAAGGCAGCGGTCTTGGCCTCTGCTCCGATGGAGGGGCTAATCTGCGTTACGTGCGGGAGGGACGAGGCGATTTGCATCGCATCGACAACCTTGGCTTTTTCGCCATCGACGAACTGAATCCATACATCGGAATCCTGTTGGCCGGCGGCGATTTCGGGTTCCGAGGCGATATAAACAAAGGATTTGACCGGCATATTGGGGTCCATTTTTTTAAGGTTCGAATCGAGGACCCGGTAGGCGTACCAGTTGACACCCCTCATATCCGGTTTGTATTTAAGGTCTTCGAACCTCTGACTGATTTCGGAGGGCGTGGCACTGGTTCCAAGCTCGCACCTGACGGCAACGCCGCCGACGAAATCTAGGAGGTCGGGAGAATATTCGAGCATCGATTCGGTTATTTTTTCTGCGGAGACAACTTTGGGCTGGAGGTTTTTACGTATTTCGAGCTGTTCTCCAAATGCAGCGAGAATGGCGTTTGAAACTATTTCGTCAAACTGCGGGTCGGAGATATTAGCATCTGGGAAGGCCAATTTGAGAACATCGGCAACCGTGTTTTTATTTAACTGGCTTGTGCCGACGGCAAAGGCCTGGCCCGATTTTTCGGGTGTCACAATGAGATGGGGCATTTCGGCCTGCTGGGCGTCGGCGGCTTTTTTGACAGCCGCAGTGACAGATTCTACGGTCCACTGACCTGTTGAGAAAGCGACTACTGCCTTTGTTTTATTTGTCTCGGTTGTGGTAATTTCATATTGCCTGCCCGTGTCACCGACACTGTAAACGGTAGCGGCGGCAAGGGCCTTGTTATTAAGCTTTTCGCCTTCTTTATGGATTCTGTCTTCGACCTGCTGCCTGTCGAACTTTACGCCTTCGACGAGGTCGATTTGGGCGCTGGTTCCGCCCGTGAATTCGATATCATACTTGTTGTTTTTGGAATCGTCCCTCATAAAGAAAAGTGTTACGCCGCCGATAGTCAGAATGGCGGAAATGACGAGGAACACCGGGAGGGCTTTCATCCAGTCGATATTGGGCTTTTTAATGAGATGCAAAAACACCATATGGTCTTTGACGATTTTATGTTTCAGGAGCCAGTCGAAGGACATTCGAGTTACAAAGAAGGCGGTGAACAGATTCGATGCCAAACCCAGCATCAGAGTAAGCGCGAAGCCCTTTATTTCCTCGGATGCGACCCAGTAAAGAATTAAGGCCGTCAGAATTGTGGTTACGTGCGAGTCGAAAATCGCTCTAAAGGCCCTTTCGTAGCCGAGTTTGACGGCGATGCCGATCGATGCGCCCTTTTCCTGCTCCTCACGAATTCTTTCAAAAATCAGGATGTTGGTGTCAACGGCCATACCGATGGTGAGGATGACGCCCGCGATACCGGGCAGAGTAAAGGTTGCGCTGATGCCCGCCATAATAGCGAGCAGGAACAAGATATTAAGCAGAAGCGCTATATCGGCGATGACGCCGCCTTTTCTATAGTAAACGAGCATAAAGAGGATTACGCACACCAGGCCCACCATTCCTGATTTCAATCCCTTCTGGAGGTTATCAGCGCCGATGGAGGGGCCGATGGTTTTGACGGAGACGGGCTGTTCGATGAGGCGGGCGGGCAATGAGCCGGCATTGAGTTTTGTGACCATATCCTCAACTACAGTCTGCTTGAAACCGCCTGTAATCTGGCCGTTGGTATAAATCCTGGCTTGGATGTTAGGCGCAGAGAGCGCCACATTATCGAGGACAATGCAGAGCGGCCTGTCGATATTTTTCCCTGTTACATTAGAGAAGATTTTTCCGCCGCGTTCATCAAGCTCGAAATCGATTGCGCGTCTTCCCTGCTGGTCCTGACCGGGGGAAGATTTGACGAGTTTCCAGTCCCTCTGGCCGGCGTGGAGCATCGTTTCGTCTTTATTTTTCCTGTTGCTGGCAAGGACATAGGCCTTATCGCCGAACTGTGCGGTGATAGATTTTCTTCCCGACCTGTCCGCGGCGAGCCACGCGGCCGGATTTTCGATTTCGAGCCAGACATACTGGTCGTCGAGAGGATATTTAGGCCCTTTTGTTTTGAGGGTCTCGACGTATGCGTTCATCTGGGCTGAATCGACTTCGGGGTGTTCTAAGGTCGGGAGAATTCTAAATTCGAGAATACCAGCGCCTTTGAGCATCCGCTGGAGGTCGCTGGGGTCGTCGAGGCGGCCCCTGAAGGGGAAATAGGTGTTGTAAGCTTTTGCGACCTTATCGATTTTGTCGGCTAATTCGGGGAATTCCTTTTTGAGGATTTCAACCGCCCTTTTGTTTTTGGCGGAACCGGGCGAGCCGGCTTCGAGCGCGGAGGTAACCTGGTCATTGGACAAATTCAGCTTATGGAGCGTCTGTTTGGCCTCTTCGTATCGACTGTTGACGCCGGTTTTAGGTTCAGTAAGGCGGTCAGCCACGCCGGCCCATTTGGCGTAGATTTCGGTATATCTGGTAAGCAGGTCAAGATTGCCTTCGGAGCCGAGGTAATCGAGGATGGCCTGTTTTCTTTTGTCATCCTTGAGTTTGGCCCATTCAATAACCTGAATTTTAATATCGTCGAGTTTAAGGCCTGCGAGCTTAATTAAGCCTTCGGGCGTAGCCATCTGGTTAGCGAAGTCATCTCTTTGCTGCTGGAGGGCTTTTCGCTCATCGAAGACCTTTGCGAAGTCGTTGAGGATTTGTGCCCTGTCGTTGGAATCGCGGGCGAATTTTTCGAAGTCCTTTGCCCGCATCTCCGCGGGTTTGGCGACGGAGCGTATAATGGCGGTCTGGGTAACATTTCCCGTCAAAAGACCGGTGAGGGCGGTTTCGTATTGCGTTCTTTTTTCCCTGGCCTCGGCGCTGGCGAGCGGCATCTGGATTTCAAATCTTGTGCTGCCCTGTGGTCTCCAGACGAGGTTTTGTATATTGGCGGGGTCGATACGGCGTCTCAGGACGGTGATTACCCTTTCTGAGAGGCCTCTTTTCTCGTCGGAGCTGAGGCCTTTTGCGTCGATTTCGTAAATCAAGCTTGTTCCGCCGCCGAGGTCGATGCCCGGCTTGAGAGTTTTGCTCGGCGGGTAGAGCGTCCAGACCGCGATGATTATCAAAGCAATAATTAATACGATTTTCCAGGTTAGATTCTTATCCATATCAAATCCTTGTTATATCCGGCTTTTATTGTCCTTCGTTCGAAATGTTTTTCCCGATGGCGGAGGCCGCCACTTTGATTTTGGTATTGTTCGACTCATCAACTTTGAGGGTAACTTCGTCGCCTTTGACGTCAACGACGATGCCGATGATGCCGCCTATGGTCCTGACTTTATCGTTCTTTTTGAGGGATTGAATCATCTGCTCCTGCTTTCGCTGGCGTTTTTTCGGCTCGCGGAACATAATGAAGTACAAAATCACAAAAATGCCGGCGATGAAGACAAGCTGCATAATCGACGAGGAGTTCCCGTACGATGCGGGCCGCGAGGTATTTGGGTCGGGAGCGGCAACAGTCCCGGTTGTGGTCTGAGTTTGGCCCACCGGTTCCGCAGGGACCTCCGACTGGCCCCGAGTTTCGACCGCCTGTGCCATTATCCACAAATTTGCCATATTTGTTATCCTTTCCGGCTACGGCTCGGCATAGCAAACCGGGCCGGCACAACCAACCCCGCCAAAGCTCCGACAAACACTTGCCTTCGCCGAGACGAGACAAAGATTTACGCTAACTATTAAGATAAACGGGGAATCATAACGCATCAGCGAAAAATAATCAACATCGAAGATTTGGCCTGAAGGCGAAAGTTTTTGACAGTTTTGGTTAAGGTGGTATAATTTAAGGGTTTACAGTGCGGTATGACGATAGATTCTGGTAGGCAATTGTTTTTCGAGTTTAATTATACGGGGAAAGCAGGATGTCCAAAAAAAGGGACGTTCAAAGCGTAATACTGGCAACGATAGTCAGCTTGGCGTTATTGCCGGCCTGGGGTTGCGGAAACCAACAACAGGCGGTGGCGTTATACGTTGACGCGGTTGAGCTGCGGGAGCTGAACGACAACGCTAAGGCGATTGACAAGCTCAACCAGGCAGCAAAGGTTGACGGGCGGTTCTCGCTGGCGCATTCGCTATTGGGGGAGATTTACGAGCAGAAGCAGGAATATCAGAAGAGTGCGGCAGCGTATGGCACTGCGACCCGGCTGAACCCGTGGTCATTCAGGGATTATTTCAGTTTGGGGCGGGTTTACCAGACGATGAAAGAGTTTACGCAGGCGGTGAAGGCATACCGCAGGGCGTGCGAGCTTAAGCCCAACAACTTTGAGGCAAATCTCAAAACCGCCCAGTGCCTTTACGAGGTAAACGATTATAACCAGGCGATTGTGTACGGCAAGAGGGCGGAGAAGATTGACGCGAACACCGAGGAGCTTCACCAGCTTTTAGGCAATATATACGATTCGCAGAAGAATTATGAGCAGGCGGTGCGGTCGTATAAGCGCGCGATGGAAATGGACAGCAACAACCCCGGGGTAATGATGTCTCTGGCGATAGCGTATCTGCGGACCAAGCGCATTGAGCCGGCGAAGGAATTATTCACGGTGGTGACGCAGATGCAGCCGACGAATAGTTCGGCGTACCAGTATATCGGTTACTGCTATCTGCAGTTGAACGATGTAAACCAGGCAATCGATAATTACAGGCAGGCGATAAAAATCAACAACTTTGACTGGGAGGCGTACCGCGGACTTGGTGTGGCATATATGACCAAGGCGAAAGCGGAAAACGACGCGGAGCTGAAGGCACAAGCGGTGGAGCTGTGGCGGCAGTCATTGAGCGTCAAGCCGGACCAGCCGAGGCGCGACCGGCTTATCAAACTGATAGAGACCTATTCGAAGTAATGAACGGGGAACCCCGCTTCGCCCTTCGGGCTACGCAGGGCAGGCAGAAGACAAATGGCAGAGGATAAATCTCAGAGTACAATCACCGATTACCCCTCTTCCGCGGCTCGTCACCTGATTTTCTGGCCAATCTTCGTGGGCGGTCTGGCATTCGACCTTTGGACGAAAAAAGCGGTATTCGCCTGGCTTGTAAATGCGCAGGGGCAGTACGCAATAATAGATGGTTTTTTACGACTGCAATTAGCGGAGAACCCGGGGGCGGCATTCGGGATAGCGGGCGGATACCGAGTGATGCTGGTGTCGATATCGATGATTGCGCTGTTGGTGATTCTGGCGGTATTTATATTTGCGCTGAGGAAAGGGAAAATTGTTGTTGTCGCGCTGGCTTTGTTCGCGGCCGGGATATCGGGAAATCTTTACGACCGGGCGTTCAACGGGGGGTTAGTGCGGGATTTTATTGTTGTGTATTGGCGCGAGAGGCACTGGCCTGCGTTTAACGTGGCGGATTCGATGCTTTGCACAGCAGTGGGCCTGTTGATTATATCGAGCTTGTTTAGTCCGAAATCTTGTCGAACACCTGCTCATCCACAAAAATAGGCGCACCGGAGGCGGCGCCGAGGGCAATCGCATCGGACGGACGGGAATCAACCTCGACAATTTTGCCGTTCAAGCTGAGGACTATCCTTGCGTAGAAGGTATGGTTGCGGAGGTCGTTGATGATTATTCTTTCGATGCGGGCGCCAAGGGAAGTGATTATGTTGCCGAGCAGGTCGTGGGTCATAGGCCTGGGAGGCAGGATGCCTTTTAGCCGGCGGTCGATGGCGAAAATCTCGACGATGCCGATGACAATGGGGAAGCTTCGCTGGCCATAGCGTTCCTTGAGGACGATTATCTGCTGGTCGGATGACTCGTTTATGATTATTTTTGAAAGTTCGACTTCTATTTCCATCCTGCTCCCCTTTTAATCATTCAATTCGGCCAGGTGTTTTTCGATGGCCTTTAACTGCTCGGTATATTCAGCGAGTTTTTCTTTTGTCTGGGCAACAACTTCCGGTTTTGCCCTCGCTATGAAGTTTTCGTTGGCAAGTTTGGCTTCGACGCCTTTTTTCGCCCCTTCGATTTGTTCCTTCTGTTTGGTCAGGCGTTTGCGTTCGGCTTCGATATCTATCGCGTCGTGGACGTAAATCTGCATCTGGCCTGATATTGCCGCGGCAGCGTTTTTGGGCTTCGGAGCCGAGTGCGACGCGCTGAATTCCTTGAGATTCGCAATCTGGCAGAGAAGGCCTGCGTCGGCGTTCAGGATTCCTGAAATATCATTTGGCGCGTTGACTGAGACGACGAGTTTCGAGGAGGGCGGAATATTGCATTTGCTTCTTATGTCGCGGACAGAGCGGACAACGGTCTGGATATTATCTATTTGCTGCTCAATCTGCTCGTTTATCAGGGCGTCAATTCGCTTTGGCCAGTCGGCTACGACTAATGCTTTAGCACCGTTTAATTCCGCGATTCCTTTAAGGCCTCGCGTCGGGACAAGTTCATTTAGTTTCTGGAAGATGCCTTCTGTAATGAACGGCACAAAGGGATGCAAGAGTCGCAATGTCTGGTCGAGGATGAAGGCAAGGACGTTCTGGGCAATCGGCTTTTGAGCAGAATCCGACATACGCGGCTTTGCCCATTCGAGATACCAGTCGCAGAAGTCATTCCAGAAAAATTTGTAAATCGCGTTCAAGGGTTCATTATATTTGAAGGCATCAAGACCATCGGTAACTTCAGAGATAGTTCTCGCCAGACGCGAGAGAATCCATTTGTCGGTTATAGCTAATTTATTTTTATCGAAGCCAGCGGGGTCTGTGCCTTCGAGGTTCATCATCGCGAAGCGCGAGGCGTTCCAGAGCTTGTTGCAGAAGTTTCTGCCGACGTCTAATTTGGGCGAGGTGTTTTCGACCCTGCCATCGGGAAGCGTCATTTGCGCAACGGGCATTCGAATGTCCTGCGTGTCGGTGGTCATACTGGCGAGCGTAAACCGCATTGCGTCTGCGCCGTGGCTGTTGATTGCGACGAGGGGGTCGATGCCGTTGCCCAAGCTTTTGGACATTTTCCGGCCTTCGCCATCCTGTATCATCGCGTGGATATACACGTCTTTGAAAGGTATGTCGCCTGCGCAGTATTGGCCCATCATAACCATACGCGAGACCCAGAGCGTGATGATTTCGCGGGCGGTACATAGGACGTCGCCGGGGTAGAAGGTTTTTAATAACGGCGATTCCTCCGGCCAGCCAAGGGTGCTGAAGGGCCACAACGCCGAACTGAACCAGGTATCGAGAACATCGCTGTCTCGCACCCAGCCCTCTGATACAATCGCTTGTTCAAGCTCTTCGAAGCCGGGTTTGACACAGGCGTAAGTTACAGGCCCCTGCTCAGTTTCAACAACGACGCTGAATGTTCCGTGTTCGCAGCGGTTTTTTTGTCTGCCTGCTTTTGACCAGACGGGGATTTGGTGTCCCCACCAGAGTTGTCTGGAGATTGGCCAATCGCGGAGGTTCTCAAGCCAGGACTGATATGTTTTGGCGTAGCGTTCGGGTATGAATTTCAATCGGCCATCCAAAAGCGGCTTCAAAGCAAGACCCGCCAGAGAATTAACAGGCACATCGGTTCCATCGATGAGGCCTTTGCCAATTTTTTTCTCAAGATGGTCAATAGGTTTTTTGACGGCGATATACCACTGGTCCGAGAGGTACGGCTCGATGGGAACGTGGCTTCGATAGCTGTGGCCGACTTCGTGGGCGTAGGGTCTGATTTCTTCAAGAAGGCCTTCCTCGCGGAACCATTCGACGATTGCCTCGCGTGCCTCGAAACGGTCCATACCGATGAAGTTTTCGGCGTCGGGGTTTTTAATCTGCTCCCAGTCGGTCCAGCCGAATTTGTCGCTGATTGAGCCATCGGGCGCCATTACGTTGATTACTTCGAGTTTATGACGCTGACTAATCGCCCAGTCATCAGGGTCGTGGGCAGGGGTAACTTTCAGGAAGCCGGTTGAGAATTTGGCTTTTTCGTCTTCGCTATTGGGGTTTGGCAAAACGACGTGCTCATCGGCGATTAGGGGGATGATTCTGCCTACGATTGGCAGCTTGACTTTTTTACCAACGAGGGCTTTTGCCCTTGGGTCGCCCGGATTCATCGCTACGGCTGTATCGCCCAGCATTGTTTCGGGGCGGGTGGTCGCAACCGTTACATATTCTATGCGTTTGCCTTCCACGACGACCGGCTCAGTGAGAGGGTAACGCAAATACCAGAAATTACCCTGGATTGTCTCGTGCTCGACTTCATCATCGGCAAGGACGGTTTGCGTGGCGGGGTCCCAGTTGACGAGACGTTTGCCTCTATATATCAAGCCATCTTTGAAGAGGTTAAAAAACGTAGCCCTAACCGCTTTGGCGCAGGTTTCATCCATTGTGAAGCGTGTCCGCTGCCAGTCGCAGGAGCAGCCCATCGCCTTTAGCTGGTCGATGATTCTGCGTTCGTATTCATCCTTCCAGGCCTGAACACGGGCGACGAATACGTCGCGTTTGAAATCGGTGCGTTTTTTGCCTTCTTCAGCCAGGATTCTTTTTTCGACAACGGTCTGCGTCGCAATGCCCGCGTGGTCCGTGCCTGGCATCCAGAGGGTATTGGCGCCCAGCATCCTGTGATAGCGGATGAGGATATCCTGAAGGGTGTTATTGAGGGCGTGGCCTAGGTGCAGCGCGGCGGTAACATTGGGCGGGGGTATGACGATAGTATAAGGTTTTCTTTTTGCGCCATCAGGTTCGGCGTGAAAGTAATTGCCCGCTGACCAGATTTGGTCTGCCTGCTGTTCGGTATTTTTAGGTTCGTAAACCTTGCTCAATTCTTCAGCCATATAACGCCCAAAAGATGCCCTGAAATAAAAAATTCCGGCAGGCGCTTACCTGCCGGAATCTAATCTTAATCAAACAACCTCGTAATGTAAAGCAAAGCCGTTAATCGATGTTCATAGTCATAAGGAATTCGGCGTTTGTTCTGCATTTTGTCAGCCGGCTCTTGAGCAGTTCGACGGCCTCGACATGGTTCATTTCGCTGAGAACTCTTCGCAACCGATACGTAAGGGCAAGCTCTTTTGGAGCGAGCAGGAGCTCTTCTCTTCTGGTTCCGCTTCTGCTGATGTCGATTGCGGGATAGACGCGACGGTCAACGAGTTTCCTGTCGAGGTGCAATTCCATATTGCCGGTGGCCTTGAATTCCTCGAAAATGACTTCATCCATTTTGGAGCCGGTGTCAATGAGGGCGGTTGCAAATATGGTGAGTGAGCCGCCTTCCTCGACTTTTCGAGCAGCGCCGAAGAATTTCTTGGGCATCTGCATAGCGCTGGCGTCAACACCGCCTGTGAGGATTTTGCCTGAGTGAGGCATTTCGGAGTTGTAGGCACGAGCAAGACGCGTGATTGAGTCGAGAAGAATGACCACATCGTGGCCATATTCGACCATACGTTTGGCTTTTTCGATGACGATTTCGGCGACCTGGCAATGGCGTGCGGCCGGCTCATCGAAGGTCGAGCTTATGACCTCGACATCGGGGGCGGTTTTACGTTCCATTTCGGTAACTTCTTCGGGTCGCTCGTCAATCAGAAGCACAATCAATTTGATTTGCGGGTTATTGGTTGATATGGCATTCGCCATTTTCTGGAGCAGAACGGTTTTGCCCGTTCTGGGCGGTGCGACGATGAGTCCTCGCTGGCCCTTGCCGACGGGGGTCACCAGGTCGATTATGCGCATATTCAGCTCTTCCGGTACTGTCTCCATTATTATTCGTTCCAGCGGATGCAGTGGCGTGAGGTCGCTGAAGACGGTTTTTTCGGCAAGCCGGTCGGGGTCTTCAAAGTTGATGGCCTCGACGCGGAGTAGGGCGAAGTATTTTTCGGAATCCTTTGGCGGGCGAATCTGACCTGAGACGGTGTTGCCTGTTCGCAGGCCGAATCGCCGTATCTGGGAAGGCGAGACGTAAATATCATCTGGGCTTGAGAGGTAGTTGTAGTCGGGGTTACGCAGGAAGCCGTAGCCGTCGGGGAGGACTTCGAGGACGCCCTCGCCATACATAAGGCCGTTCTGGCGGATGCGTTCCTTAAGGATTCGGAAGATAAGCTCCTGCTTCTTGAGGGCGGTATAGTCGGTGATGCCGTCCTTCTTGGCCATTTCGTGCAGCTCGGAGACGCTGAGCCGCTGGAGGTCCGTCAGGTAGAGCTGGCCTTTTTTCACCCGTTCGTATTTTTCGTGGGTCGATTCCTCTTCGGTCTTCTTTATCTCTGTCCCATTGGTCTCATCGACGACTTGGACAGCGACCTGCGGCTCGTTATTGACCACGGGCTGCGCCTGAGGTTCGACCTGTTTTGCCTGTTCGGGTTGTTCGACCTGAACGGGCTGTTCGATTACCTCTGCCTCTTCCTGACCCCGTTTTTTCCTTTTGCCCTTTGGGCTGACCTTACTCATATTAGCTCCTAATCATCTGCCAAAAACCACGTTACAAGCAATGTTATCCCGCTTTTTAACCCTGCGGGTTCGTTAATCCTGAATTTATACCGCCTCAGTCGTTCTATCCCGCGTCCCATCAGCACATTTTATTCGGGGAAGCGTTTCGATATTTAACGTATGCCCAGCATCCAGTTTTTTACCAAGATAGCGATACATAGCTGGTTTTTCAGACCCCAGCACAGAACCTTTTACTGCGCTGAGCGTGGCTGAATTGGTATTTAAGGCGTTATGTCAGTATCCCCAAACCGGACACGCTAATCCAAAGTATCGCGCTAAACCGCATTTACCCTTTATCCATAATGGTTGAGAAAATATTAGCGATTTGTTTGGACAAGCCCGATAAGTCGGAATTGTTATTGACGATATTATCGGCGATACGTTTCTTTTTGTCCAGAGAAATCTGAAGATTTTCACGAATTTTTAGCTGGTCGGCCTCAAAAACACCTGTTTTTTTGGCCCTTTCAAGGCGTGTAGAGGGTGCGCAATCGACAAAAATGACGTGGTCGCAGCGTTTTTCCCAGCCAACTTCGACCAAAAGCGGTATATCAAGGACAATTGCCCTGACTGCCGGCTGGGAACCACACTTTGTTATCAGGTCTTCGACGCGAGCCATAACGAGTGGGTGCAGTATGCCCGTGAGGGTGGCCAGTTTTGCGGGGTCTCCGAAAACCCTGTTTGCCAGGGCCGGCCGGCTGATTTTGCCTTTGTCGTCGAGAATCTCTTTGCCGAATACGCGGACGATTTTTTTGAGAACGTCTTTTTCTTCGAGGAGCTGATGAGATATGGAGTCGGCATCGATAACGGCACACCCGAGCTTTGCCAGCTCAGCCGCTACGGTGCTCTTGCCGGAATACATTCCGCCCAGGATGCCAATCACAGGTTTTTTTCCGCGTTTGTCCACAGAAGCCGTAATCTATGATTTATCCGCGGAACAGTCAAGTGATTTTGAACAGGCGAAAAATTTTTAGATAAAAATTCCTTGTCGCGTCGAAGTCGTTATAGTATAGTTACTTGCAGTTACTCGGCATTTGCCGCGACAACGTTTAAAGAGGATTTGCAGAGGCAAACAATGGTACCCGAATGGTCAGAAGGCGGGTTAGGGCCAGACAGTGGTTTTCCGGTGACAAGGGATTTAATTTGCCGCATGCTGTTCGTTGAAGCGAGGTAACATTATGACAACGGTTACAAAAAAAGAACTTATCGATCGTATTGCAAAAGACACACAGGCGAAGCGCGTAACAGTCAAGCGAATCATTCAAACATTCCTCGACACGATGACCGCTGAGCTGATGAAAGGCAACCGCCTGGAGTTTCGCGACTTCGGAGTATTCGAGACGAGGACCAGGGCGTCTCGCGTCGCGCAGAACCCGAAGACGCTGCAGCGAGTGGATGTGCCGGCCAAAAGGACGGTGAAGTTCAAGATGGGCCGATTGATGAAGGACCGCATGAGTTCGGGCATCCGCGAGTCGGCGACAAAATAAATCTCGATACTCGACTGGCAAGAACCGAGCGGCGAATAATAAATTTGAAAAGCGTACTTGCGTTATAGTTGTTGAAGCGGGGCGGAATATGTCAGAGGGAACGGTGAAGTGGTTTAACTCAAGGAAGGGTTACGGCTTTATCGCGGCGGCGGACGGTAAAGATGTTTTCGTGCACTACTCAAGCATAAGCAGCGAGGGATACAAGACACTCAAGGAAGGCGACCCGATTACCTTCGATATCGTGCAGGGAGAAAAGGGGCCGAGGGCAGAGAACGTAGTTCCTCTTTCGGTCGACAAAGCCAAGGCCAAGAAAGACGAGAAGCCGAAGGAACCCTGAGAGGGCAGAGGTCGGAAGACGCCCGCTTCGTCCCTTAGGGACGGGCGAGGTCTCGCCAGAGGCGGAGAGGACAGATACCCTCAGCGACTCATTTTTCACGCTGGAATAACGCCGGTTTTTTCTTGCAACTTCCCATAATATCTGCTATTTCAATAGTACAGCGGTGAATGGAAAGGCAAAGAAAGAAGGCAATTTCCGGCTATGTTATCCGCAGGGCTTGAATCAGGTCTTGATTGTAATGTTCTTGTCCTGAACAAGAACTATATGGCCATCCGCATAATCGGCGCCAGACGCGCGTTTTCCCTGCTTTGTCGCCGGCTGGCGGAGGTAGTATCATACGAAGAGGGTTCCTACGCAAATTACGATTTCCAGAGCTGGTGCGATGTCAGCGAGCTAAAGCGCAATTTCGAGCCGGATAATTATGACTGGGTATCAACAGTCAATATATATGTAGCGGTGCCGAGGATAATTCGCCTCTTGTTTTATGACCGCCTGCCCAGAAGCGAGGTAAAATTCAACCGCAGAAACATTTTCGCCCGCGACAAAAACCGCTGCCAGTATTGCGGCAAAAAACAACCTATCAGCGAACTCTCACTTGACCACGTCCTTCCTCGCAGCGCGGGCGGCAAGGCAACCTGGACAAATATCGTCTGCGCCTGCACCGGCTGCAACGTGAAAAAAGGCGGCAGGACGCCCCAGCAGGCGGGAATGATGCTGATACAAAAACCCATCAAACCCAAGCACAGCCCGCTAATTCACATTCACTTAGGCCATCAGCGATACAGCAGCTGGAAACAGTTCCTGGACAATGCCTACTGGTCGGTCGAGTTAAAGTAAATCTTCAGCGGTTTGCGGCGTGGGATCCCCCCTACCTGAAAAAAATATGTTTTTATTCTTGATTTTCTCTACACTTGTAGAGTATTACTGTACAGATAAAAACAATTATGGGGTACGCTATGGCAAAAGGTCAATCGGAGCTAACAGCCGGAGAATGGGCGATTATACAGGCCGTTTGGGACAACGAGCCGTGTGCCGCGCCGACAATCCAGGAAGAGCTTGAGAAGAAAACCGGCTGGAGCTACAGCACAGTAAAGACAATGATGGACCGAATGGTCGCCAAGGGACTGCTTACGACGCGGAGAATCCGCAATCTCATCCTGTACAGCTCTGTTATCACGAAAAAAGAGGCGCAGAAGGGCGAGATTATGCGTGCGGTTAAAAGGGCGTTCGGCGGAGCGATGACGCCAATGATGCAATTTCTGTTAGACAGTAAAAGTTTGACGGAAGAAGAGCTGGACCAGCTCGAAGCGATGATAAAAAGCAAGAAGGAAAAAGCAAAGAAGTAAGCCACCAGAGAAAACCGTTTGATGGGACAAAACGCTTATGGGTAATGCGCCTGAGCTAATAAATTCAGCGGCGAGCGGATTATCCTTTGCTTTTTGACCGCAACCTAAAATCCAAGCCGGCCTATTACGCGGTAATCAAGACAGCACAGAACAACCAGTAAATATTCCAATGGCCTGCAAATCCAACCATCTTCCCTGTTGCGCCGCTTCTTCGAAATTCCGGGCTAATTTGTTTGCAGGTTGGTTTTTTTTCGTCGCGCGGATATAATGGCGCCTTTCGAGACGCCATTTTTTATGCGTGGATTCGACGAGAACGCTTTTGGGGATATTTTAAGCAGGAAGTATATGCAGGCTGATTCAGGATTAAATCGCTATTTGAAGGCAGTGCTGATTATCTGCTGCGTTTCTGTTGCGGGTTCGATAAGTGCAGCGGAGGGCTTGGGGGAATGGAAACACGCGGACAAACTCGACGAGCAGACGCGAGCAAAGTTGCGTAGTGCTGAGCAATTTTTTGCCCAACTCTACGAGATTCCAAAAGAAAACAGGCCGGAGGACGCAAACCTGTGGATGAAGGATTTGCGAAGCGGCAATCGTGATTTGGCGCCGCGGGCGGCGGCGTGCCTGGGGATATTCCGAATAAAAGAGGCCAGAGAGGTTTTGGAGACGGCGGTTACGGCCGGGACAAGCGACAACCGCGTTAAATGGATAGCAATCCGTTCGCTTGGGCTTATTGCAGATAATCGCTCTGCGCCTGTCCTTATAGAAATTTTGGACCATCCTAACGGAGAGGTTCGTTTGTATGCAAGGATAGCTCTGACAGAGATAGCCGGCGTATATTTAGGCGAGAACAAGGACAAATGGCGAGCGTGGCTGAAAGACCCAAACGAAAGCATAATTAAAGGGCAAGGTGACGAAGAAAGGGACACCGATATCGGCACCGGCAACAAATCTCCGGCCGAAAAGCTGCGGCGGCTGATTGACGAAAAATACTCGTATCGAGACCTTAGAGGAGTTGACTGGGACAAGGCGTTTTCGACTTTTGGGCCGTTGATGGAGCGTGCGCAGACGCCGGAACAGTTTGCGGAGTCTGCATCCAAACTGATGGAGCGTGCGAGAGACCCGCACCTGTGGATAAAAGTAGGCGAGAAATCAATCGGGGGCTTCAAGCGAAACGCCGTGCGGAATTATAACATATCCACATTGCGCCGGATTGTGCCTGGATTTGTCGAGCGCAACAAGCGGGTAAGCACGGGGCGATTCGAGGACGGCATTGGTTACATTTTAATCAATAACTGGTCAAAAGACGGGGACAATCTTGAGCCGGCATTCGCGGCGTTGAAGGAATTTTCTGATGCGCCAGGTTTGATTATTGACGTCAGGCCCAATTCCGGCGGTTCGGAGCCGCTGGCCGAGGAGTTCGCGGGTTGTTTCGTTGATAAGCCGGTGATGTATTCCAAGCATATTTATCGAAAAGCGGACGAGCCGAACGGCTTTAGCCAGCCACAGGAGCGGATATTACAACCGAACAAGAAACAAGTGCGATACAAAGGCAAGGTAACGGTGCTGATGGGGCAGGCAAATATGAGCAGTTGCGAATCGTTTCTGCTTATGATGAAGCAGGCGGGATGCAAGCTGGTTGGCGAGCGTTCATACGGCAGCAGCGGCAACCCAAAGCCATACGAACTCGGTAATGGAGTTACGGTCTGGCTGCCGTCGTGGAAAGACCTGCTGCCGGACGGCACCTGCCTTGAAGGACGCGGTGTTTTACCTGACATTGGCGTAAGCACAACCGACGCCCAGCTTAAAAACGGAGACCCCGTTCTCGACGCCGGCTTAAAATATCTTCGCGGCCGGTAACCTGCCACTGCGGTATCTCAGGGGGCCTTGATGAGCAATCAAAAGTGGTTTTTTATTGATGTGCGGTTATAATGGCACTTTGTTTTTTTGAGTAGGTTCGACACTGCGACAAAGCTCCCTTCGACAAGCTCAGGGCAGGCAGTGCGGGCAAGCTCGCTACAAGAAGGTGCCTTTTTTGTGCATAACAGACGTATAGCCATATTGGGTTCGACGGGGTCGATAGGAACAACGGCCCTGCGGGTTATCGACGGGCTGAACGATTTGCCCAAAGATAAATCGCCGCGGTTTAAGGTTGTTGCGCTTAGCGGGCACAGCAATATAAAGCTGCTGGCGGAACAGGTGCGGCGATACAGGCCAAAATATGCAGCGGTCAGCGACGCAGATTGCGTTGAAGAATTTCGGCGGCAGGTCGAAGGTCTGGACGTTAAAATCCTCGCAGGCCCGGAAGGACTGACCGAAATCGCGGAGCTTGAGCAGGTTGATACGGTTCTTGCGGCTGTTGTGGGGGTAGCGGGACTGCATGCGGTCCTGGCGGCGGTACGCAAAGGCAAAAGGGTCGCGATAGCGAATAAAGAACCGTTAGTTATAGCGGGGCAGTTGATTACGGCGGAGGCGAAAAAATACGGCGCGGAACTACTGCCTGTCGATAGCGAACACTCGGCGATATTCCAGTCGCTTTCCGCGGGCAGGCACGAGGAGATAGCCAAGATAATCCTGACGACATCGGGCGGACCATTCAGAAAAGCAAACCCGGCGGGGATACCGGACGCGACTATTGAGCAGGTTTTAGCGCATCCGGTTTGGCGTATGGGGCCGAAGATTACGGTGGATTCGGCGACGATGATGAACAAGGCGCTGGAGATAATTGAGGCGAGGTGGCTTTTTGACGTGCCGGCGGAAAAAATAGAAGTTCTGGTTCATCCTGAGTCGATAGTTCATTCTATGGTAGAGTACGTGGACGGGTCGGTGATAGCGCAACTTGGATGCCCGGATATGTCTTTGCCGATTCAATATGCGCTGACGTACCCTGCGCGAGTGCCCGGTTCGGCGAAGAAGCTCGACCTTAGCCGGCTGAAGACGCTGACGTTCGAGAAACCAAACCCGGAGGTGTTTCCGGCGATTGAGATGGGTTTTGAGGCCGCGAAAAAGGGCGGGACGGCAGCAGCGGTATTTAACGCGGCGAATGAGGCCGCGGTAGAACAATTTCTCGCGGGTAATATAAAATTTGGTAATATCGTGGAATTTGTCCGGCGATGCATGGACAACTGCAACGCAAAAATCGATGCGTCGCTCGAAGAATTGTTAGAGGCGGATGCCTGGGCAAAGAAAGAGGTAACTGAATGTCTGAAAAACCAGAGGACAGGGAGCAAAAAACACCCGCCTCGCCCCAAGAGGGCGGGCGAGGTCTCGCTAAAGGCGGAGAGGACACAAAACACTCAACGCAAACAGCTTCACGGCTGATTCTACTGGTTGCGGTAGTGATTGCGGTCTGTGTTTTTATTATCCGCAATTTCGGTGTTTCAAGGAATATAATATTAGTGCTGCTGGGTTTCGGGGCGGTCATTTTAATTCATGAGCTTGGGCATTTTATCGTTGCAAAACTGTGCGGGATAAAGGTCGAGGCGTTTTCGATAGGTATGCCGCCGATTCTGTTCGGGATAAAGAAGGCGGACCGCGGCTGGCGGATACGTGTCCTGCCCGAGCTGCTGCGTAATGAAGGGGAGAATTCGGAGGAAGGTCTTTTAAGTTTCACGGTGGGTAAAAAGATTCTGCCCGGCGAGACCGAATACCGTGTAGGGCTGATTCCACTTGGCGGATTTGTCAAGATGTTAGGCCAGGAGGACGTGGGGCCGGTGAAGACAAATGACGACCCGAGGTCGTTTTCGAATAAGCCGGCGTTGTCCCGCGCGGCGGTGCTGGCGGCGGGAGTTACATTCAACGCGATAAGCGCGGTGATTGTGTTCATGATAGTATTTATGATAGGTATTGGGCTTACGGCACCGGTGGTGGGCAACTTAGTACACGGGTCGCCAGCGGAGAAGTCGGGTCTAAAGCCGGGGGATGAGATAATCGAGGTCGGGGGCGCAAGCGGTCGGCTGGATTTCAGCGACATTATGATGGCGGCGGTGCTTTCAGGAAAAAAGGAGTCGATACCGCTAAAGGTCCGGCGAGCCGACGGGACAATCGATGATATTTCGATAATCGCGGAACAGTTGCCAAGCGGGCAATTCCGCGGTTTCGGCATACAAAAACCATCGACGCTGACAATAGCAAAATTGCCGCCACAAGACGCCAACCTGCTGTTTACAACCACGGGCCTGATGCCAGGCGACCGCGTCAAAGCAGTCGCGGGCGTCGAAGTCAAATACAACTGGGATGTGGAGCCGATAATCGAAAGCGCCTTTGAGCCGAATATCGCTATTATGGCACAGAGACGTGATTCGTCGGGACAGGATAGTGTTGTTGAGGGCCGGGTGCCGCTGAGTTTTGCTCCTGCGAAAGATTTTGTCAGTGAATCCGAATCCAATCTCGCCAATATCTGCACGATGGTTCCGCGGCTGAGGATAGCGGCTGTATCTGAAGAAACAAAGTCATTGAGGAAATGGCTGACTAAATTTTTCGGCGGGAAAGACACTAAACCCGGATTAAAATCCGGCGACATATTAGCGGCGGTAGCGGAAGTCGAAAACCCGACATTTTTTGAGCTGCGGGAAGTAACAAAACAATATGAAAACAAGCCGCTGCCTGTAACAGTGCTTAGGACCAATGACAACGGCTTTGAAAGCCGCCTGATCGTATCTGTGATTCCACGATGGGACACCGATGCCAACCGTGTTGTAATCGGCATAATACCCGAGCTTGACGCCAAACATCCCGTAGTCGCCAAGACAATCGCAACGGAGCGGCATCCGAACGCGGCGGCGATACCCAGAGGAGCAACGATAACGGCTATTGACGGCGTTGAGGTCAAGAATTTTTATGATATTGCACGCCAGTTGAAACGTAATTCAGGTCAACATGTTACGGTTGACTGGCGGCTTGATACCCAGAAAGCAGGTAACGCCGTTGTTGATGTGGGCGAGAAAGGGGACGTTGTCAGCGTGAGCGCTTTCACGGAGCAGTCGTTGCCATTCGCGGAAATGGAACGGCTATACAAGGCGAACGGGCCTGTTGACGCGATAGGGATGGGATATAAACGCACGAAGACGTTTATCATACAGACGTATGTTACATTGCATCGGCTGATAGGCGGGCTTGTAAGCCCCAAACAGCTTATGGGGCCGGTGGGCATCCTGACATTCAGCTATCGGATTGTCGCGGCGCAGCCGTTTGTTTATTATGTTTATTTCCTGGGGCTTATAAGCGCGTCAATAGCGGTGCTGAATTTTCTGCCGTTGCCGCCATTCGACGGCGGTTTGACGGTGCTTTTGCTGATTGAGAAAATCAAAGGTTCGGCGATAAGCATCCGGACACAGGAAATTATCGCATACGTGGGCTGGGGAATGGTCGGCACACTTTTCTTGTATGTGACGTTCAACGATATAGGGCGACTTATTTTTGGATTCTTTAGCTGACCCGCCCCGAGGCGAGGTCTCGCCTCCCGTTAGGGATGGCTAAGCCATTATGGCGGACGATAACAATAAAGGACTCATTTATAAATCAGAAAGGATTCTGGAAGTGACAATGACGATTGATAAACCCGCAGCGACGGGAAAACTTTCATCGGAGGCATATCACGACAACCTGCAGGCAGCATTGATACGGTTTGACCCGGAAGTTCACAAGCTGATAACAAAAGAATACGAGCGATTGCAGGGGACGATACAGCTTTTGGCGGCGGAGAACCAGTGCTCGCGGGCCGCGCTTGCCGCTCTTGGGTCAATCCTGCAAAACAAGACCTGCGAGGGATTCCCGGATGCCCGGCTTCACGGCGGCAGCGGCGTGATAGATGAGGTCGAGAAATTGGCGATTGAACGCGCGAAAAGAGCGTTCGGCGCAAGATACGCTAATGTCCAGCCGCATTCAGGGACAACAGCGAACCAAATTGTCATAACCGCCCTGCTTAAGCCAGGCGATAAAATACTGAGTATGGCGACGAGCCACGGCGGGCATTATTCGCACGGCTCTATAGATTCAGTTACAGCAAGATTTTTTGAGATTGAAAGTTATCACGTTGACAGGGACACGTTTCTTCTCGATTGCGATGAAATACGAAAGCAGGCGAAGCAATTCGGACCCAAGCTGATTATATGCGGAGCAAGCTCATATCCCAGGGCAATCGACTTCGCCCGGTTCAGGCAAATCGCCGACGAGGTCGGGGCGTTATTGCTGGCGGATATTTCGCATTTGTCGGCGCTGGTGATGGGAGGCGTTCACGCATCACCAATCAATTACGCCCATCTGACAACCACGAGCACCTATAAGCCCGGCGGGCCGAGGGGGGGGCTGATTTTGTCGGGCAGGGATTACGACTGCAGGATTAAAACAGCAGGCGGAGAAATTCCGTTGTGGCAGTTGATAGAAAAGACAACGTTCCCCGGCGTTCAGGGGACGCCATATTTCAGCAATATCGCAGCCAAGGCGGTTTTTTTCAAAGAGGCCTTGTCGGAAGAGTATAAGACGAGGCAGGTCAGGGTCGTTGAAAACTCAAAACGGCTGGCGGGCATATTGCTGCGGAAAGGATACAATGTTCTTACCGGCGGGACTGACAATCATTTGATGCTTGTAAACGTTGCAGACAAATCGCAGAACTTGACGGGTCTTGTCGCCCAGCAATGTCTCGAACAATGCGGTATAGTCGTCGATAAGATGCTTTTGCCTTACGATGACAACCCAAACAGCGTGAGCGGGATACGCTTAGGCACGCCGATAATTACGAAAAACGGTATGGGCGTCTCAGAAATGGACCAGATAGCGGGGATGGTGGATACAGTGCTGAAAAAAGTCAAGCCCATCAGCGAATGCCAATACACCGTCGATAACAAATTGGCGGAGGATATCAGGCAGCAGGCGATGGCGATGTCTTGCCGGTTCCCGCTTCGGTAGGCATCGTTTGCACTTGCTGCTTGAACGGCCAGCTAAATCTTGATATACTCACGACCAATGGAACCCCTGATAAAAACAGATTTGAACAAAATAGCATCGGGCGGCAAGCCAGTTATCTTGGACATTGGCTGCGGAAGACACAAAAGGCTTGGAGCCATCGGTATCGACAAGGCGGACCTGCCCGGGGTGGATATTGTCGCCGACATAGAGGAGGGACTGGGATTCCTGCCTGATTCTTTCGCCGACGAGATTTATACCTTTAGCTTTCTGGAGCATGTGCAGAACTTCGAGAACCTGATGTGTGAGATTGTAAGGGTGTTGAAGAAAGATGGCAAAGCCGTTGTTCGAGTGCCTCACTTTTCGAATCCTTACTATTATTCCGACCCGACGCACAAGAGGTTCTTCGGCCTCTACAGTTTCTATTATTTCGTCGAAAACCAGCATCAGATGAGACGAAAGGTCCCCGATTACTATTTCCCGGTTAAAATCAGAATCCTTTCACAGAAAATCATTTTCGACTCGCCATTCCTGTTTGGGAAAATTATCAAACGCCTGCTGCAGATTCTGTTTAATCTTGGGACTTTTATTCAGGAATTTTACGAAGAAAACCTTTGTTATATGCTGCCCTGCAGCGCACTGGAGATAACATTTACAAAAGAAAATCTGGAGAACGGCTAAATGAGTGAACATATATTGGAAACGCTTTGGAAATCGATAAAAATGCTTGTGACAAATCCACGTAGTTTCGTGCGGACTCTGCGAAGGGTTTTTGAGCCGATGCGCCAAGATTATCAAAAACGCCTTAATATGAGTCTGAGGGAATGGCTCATCTATCATCAGCAGAACATTGTATTCGATAAATGTTACTGGATGGGCGTGCGTGCCCTTAAGAATCCTTTTGATTCGTGGATATATCAGGAGATAATACACGAAGTTAAACCGGATATTCTTATTGAGATAGGCAGCGCAGAAGGCGGAAGCACGCTTTATTTTGCCAATCTTTTCGACCTGATTGGCAAGGGACAGGTAATTTCAATCGATATTGACAGGACCAACTTCAAAGTTAAACACGACAGGATTATTGTAATAACGGGTGATTGTTCGTCGCAGGACGTTGCCGGAAAAGTTTCACAGCTTTGTCAGGGCAAGAGAACGCTTGTTATCCACGATGGAGACCATAGCAAAGATGCGGTTTTGCGGGACTTGGCTATTTATTCCAAACTCGTCAGTGTTGGCAGTTATCTGATTGTTGAGGATGGCGTGATCGACCTATTCAAGCCGGGGGACGGAATGGGCCGGTTATACGAGGGACCGCTAAAAGCGGTCGAAGAGTTCCTAATCGCCAATCCCGACTTTGTCGTCGATATGGAGCGGGAGAAATATCTCCTCACATATAATCCAAGGGGATTTCTGAAGCGGATTAAGTGATATTTCCTTAATGTTGACGAAGGATAAATAATTTTCTGTATGCAAATCCTGAGTAAAATTAGATACGAGCTGGTCGATGGCAGGACTTTTTTACAGTTCGGTTCTCTCTCCGCTTTGGGACAAGCGCTTGGAATGGTAACGCCGCTGATTATTGCAAAGTTCCTGACGCCTGAGCTGATGGGTAATTACTATCTGACCAAAACGGCAGTGTTTTTTTTTACAACGCTGCTTTTGTTTTATATGCAGACCCCTTTCGTTGTTTTTGCCAGCCAGGAAAGGGAAAAAACAGGCAAAATAAACAAGTCCTTTTCGGTTCAGTGTATATTCTACGCTTTTAGTATAACCGTATTTTTACTTGCGATAATATTTGGCGCCAAGGTAATTACCGGCTTTGCGAAGATTCCTGTCAGTGACATAATTATCGTAATCGGGGCGTTTGCAGGAATTGCGCTAAAGACCATTATCTGCGACCTTTTCCTGGCAATGGGAGAAAGAATGAAAAATGCACGTGCTGAATCTGTATTCGGCACCGTTATTTTCATCTGCATTATCACGCTCTGCCTGACTGGTTCGGTTAATCTGCGAACCGTATTTGGTGTCTATTTTGTATCAGGTCTGCTGGTTTTTATTATTTTTATTAAGGGAGTTAATTTTAGTCTGCTGACGCCGTTTTCTTTTGACAGGCAGCAATTCCGCCAGACTCTTGACTTTATGGGATGGATTTTCATCGGCATTACAGCTTCCTATTTTATAGCATGGGGTAACGACAATTTAGTCCTGAGATTTAAGACCTCGATAGGCAATATCGGCACATACAATCTCGGATGTGACATCTATAGAGGTATTCTGATGCTGATATATATCATATATCTTTATTTTCTGCCGTTTGTCAGTCAGCACATTCATAACAAGACAAAGATTTATGAGTATCTGTGGCGCAAAAGGCCGCGAGTAATTTTTCTGGGATTTGCGGTTATTGTGCTGATTTTTATTTTTGCGCCTTTCGCCTTCAAAATTGTCTATAAAGGCGTATATGAGGAATCGGCAGCAGTTCTCAGGATTTTGCTTATAGCTTCGGTATTAGCTCTTTACAATATTTTTTATGAGGCAATTTTCTATGCCCAGAAAAAATATAGGGTAATACAGTTTGTCAATATACTGCACGCTTTATTGAACCTGATTTTGGATATTGTCCTTGTGCCGATTATGGGAATCAAAGGGGCGGCAGTAGCAGCAGTCGTTGGCTATGCCAGCCGGTCGATTATATACGAAGTTTACTTCAGGCGTTGTATCAGGAAGACCTTGGAACTTGTAGAATGAGCCAGGGGGTTTCGTCGTCAAAACGACGTCGGAGTCTAAAAACCTTTTACGGGGAGCTTAGTTGTCTTAAAGCCGAGATTAGCTTTGGAGCTGCGACCTCAAACGAGTAATTTTTGACTACAAAATCTCTCCCTCTCATTCCCATCTTTTTCCTTAGCTCCTGGTCCCGGGTAAGAAGTGAAATTTTTTCATACCACTGGTCTTCTGTAGCAGCTAAAAATCCATTTTCCCCGTCCCTAATCAGTTCCATATTTATTCCTACCGGTGAAGCAATGCAAGGAATGCCCACCGCCATATATTGCAAAAGTTTGTAACCACCCTTGCCTCTTGTCCATTCATTGTCGGGCAACGGCATAATCCCAATATCGAAGTTCTGCAGGTCTGCAACCTCAGTATCCAGGCTCCAGGATTTTTGTCTGAATGGCTCTTTCATAAATTTAGTGCTGCGAGTGCCGATAAATTCAAAAATTATATTTTTATGGGTTTCGTATAATCTTTTGAATACGCCTTCGAGCATATCAAGATAGGCCTGCGTGGAGGGGCTGCCAATCCACCCGACAACAACCCCGTCTCTTTCACTGCGAGCTTTTGGATAATAGCGATTACAATCCATAGGGCCTAAAATGACCTGTATGTCTTTATCCGTGAATCGGCGGGCGTATTGTTTCGTAAACTCATTTTCAAGTACCAAAAGGTCGAACGAAGGCAACTGCCGGTCGAATCTCCTTTTATCAAAGGTTTTGGAATCTGCATAAATGGCATCATCAAAGTCAAAGACGATTTTCTTTTTTAAAATGCGCGAGCATAATCTGAAAACAAAATTTGGCACGAGGACCTTTTGAATGAAAAGCACGTCGTAAAACTTTGCCAAAAGAACAAATCTTGTAATTTGAAAAAAGGAAAAAATAGTATCGGACGCCTGGACCATCTTTGCCGCGAATATTCTTGCCATTCTTACGGCAAAGGTGTCGGAGCAAAAAAACCCGATTAAAAAATTAGAAACAGTCCTGGAACGCCTGCTTTCGCCGACGCCTTTCTGTGTCGTTTTATTGAAAGAGGAGGCGGACGGCAGATAAGATAATCCGGTGCTGTTAGTGATTACTTTAAACTTTATACCCTCTTTCTGGAAAAAGGGGAGGTATTGAAACACTCGCGTTCTGCTGCCTGCAACCACCGGCGGGCCAAATACCAGAAACAATACCTTCATATATAATCTACAACCCTTTTTGCTGGCCAAACGAAATGACTTCGGTTACGACTTTATCAAATTCGCTTTCTGTCATACCCGGGTAAAGCGGGAGCGTAAGCAGCCGGGGCCAAACTCTTTCGGTAACAGGTAAATCGGCCTTCACGTCGCCAAAAACCTTGAAATGATGAATCGGCTCATAGTGAACGCCTGTGGAGATTCCTTTTGTGCATAGATACTCATTCAACTCATTTCTCATTGGCACCTTTACAACATAATTGTGACGACAACTATAAGCGTAGTTTTTTTCCACGGGGGTCTTAATCCAAGCCATGTTCTTAAATACCTCATCGTATTTTTGAGCGTACTCTCGACGAATTAAGTTATGTTTATCAAGCACCTTGAGCTGAGCTAACCCGATAATTGCAGTTATATCGTTCATGTGGTACTTAAAGCCCAGTTTATCTATGGAGTATTGCCAGGAGTAGCCCTTTTTTGCGGTTCTGTCCCAGGTGCCTTTGTCAATCCCTACCCACCTTAATTTCTTGAGGTCGTTATATATTTTCTCATCATTGGTGGTTATCATGCCGCCGTCACCCGTGGGCAGGTTTTTTACAGCATGAAAACTAAAGCACCCCATAAGACCCATAGAGCCGAGCATATGGTTTTTATATTTACCGCCGCAGCCGTGAGCCGCGTCTTCTATGACGTAAAGATTGTGTCTGCGAGCTATCTCCATTATCTCATCCATCCTGCAGGCGTGGCCTCCGTAATGGACAGGGATAACCGCCTTTGTTCTTGACGTCACTTTTTTCTCGACATCTGCCGGGGCGATGCAGAGCGTATCTTCCTCTATATCAGCAAAAACAGGAGTGCTCCCGCAGTATAAAGGGGCCAGCGCCGTTGAAACAAAAGTCATAGAAGGGACGATGACCTCATCTCCCGGTCCTAAACCCAAGGCCAGATTTGACAGATGCAGCGCAGCCGTAGCAGAATTAACACCGACTGCATACTTGACACCTATATACTCAGCAAACTTCTGTTCAAACTCCTCCGTTTTGGGGCCAAGTCCAATCCAACCTGAGTCGAATATCTTCTCCAGCTCCCGGAGGATTTCCTCTTTCATCAATCGAGGTCTAAATACCGGTATCATTTTTCGGCTTCCTTTACGGCTTTAATTATTAGATTGCCACCTGACCTCCTCGTAAGAGGAAAGATTCCCAGAAAACGATTTAGAAAAATAGAAATACCAAATAAGCTGCGCCGCAGTTTCCCATCGGTTTCCTTTTGTATATCCATACAGTTGTCTCTTGACGCCTTTTGTGCCGGATAAAATCAGCTACACTTACCTGACTTCAAAACTCTACACGGTTCAATTTATTTGTATCTATTTTCTGCCTATGTCTTCTGTAAGGATAGCATTTTTTTTTTATTTCACAAGTCCATAATCCGTTGTTCTTTGACGTTACCGATAACAGGCTTTATTTGATGTGAAGATGCGGCCCTGCTTTTCGAGAGTCGCGCTGGCTGTCTTGTTTGACCAGTCGGGTAAAAATGGACTTATACTCTGAGGCGATTCTGGTTATGTCGTGGTATTTTTCGGAATATTTTCGGGCATTGGAGCCGAATTCGACATAGCGGTCGCCATCAAGCAAAAACCGCATATTATATGTTAGCCGAGCGACGTCGCCATTACAACACAAACCGCATTTGTGCGTATCCAAAAAACCATCCGGATTAACATTGAAAGACAATATCGCCGCGCCGCAGTTGCAGGCCTGGATGAAGGTATTCGGGAAGCCTTCGGAATCGCTGGTGTTGACGAGGACTTTGGCCCGCTGGAAATAATCGTTTATCCTGTCAAATGGCACGTGCCTGATAAACTGTAAATTCTGGATTTTGCCGGCCTGTTCGATGAGGTCATTGTACTGCCGGTCGTTATTAAGCGTCTGGCAGACAATCGTGAAATGCTCATTGGGGATGGCTTTGGCAAGTTCAAGGAATCGCTCGGGTTTTTTGACGGGGTCATCCCGGCCAACCCATAAAATAGTATCGCGATTCTGCTGCCGCATCGCCGGCAAAGGATGGCCGTTGGGAATTACCTGCGAAGATATGCCCATAGTTCGAGTCAGGTTCTCGTTGTCTATTTTATTCTGGGCAAAGACCAGTTTGGCCTGTCGCAACGACCAAGCGAATAATCTGCCAAGAACAGGGTGCTGCCTTATGTATGTACCATCGCTTTCGAGCAAACTGGCGAGGCGATACACAAAAGCCCTTCGGCGTAATTTGCAGAACGTCGCCACCACCGGCACACCGGGTGATGCACACTTCAGGACATAAATATCAGCATCAGCCCGCTTCAGGGCATTCCACGTTCGAAGCAGACCATTGAGCATATTCCTGCGGAAATCGAGCGACTTGAGAACGGTAACGTTTTCGATAATCTCAACATCTTCCTGGCCGTAGTCAGCCACGATAAAACTGACTTCAAAATTATTATCCCGCGCAACTTCAGTCGCCAGATAATACAAATCGACTTCTGCCCCGCCGAAGTAGCTGCCTATGTCGGGATTGAAAATCGGATACGCCTTGGGGGCAACAAAGCAAACCTTGATTTTTTTACGTGTATCCATCGTGTTTATCATATTGATATTTGTTTCTCCCTCGCCGGTACGCTTCGGTCAGAGCCGTTGAGCAATAACGGTTATCGGATAATAAACATTGGCACGGGTCACAAGATACAGCAAACTTTTTTTAATAAGGGGCAGCGCAAAGATACACTTCAGAATACCCCTCAGGAATTTCTGATTCACTTTATTAATCTGATGAGGGTTGAATTTACTAATAAATTCCTCTCGGCCGAGGGATAAAATTTTTAATTTATTTTTGTGAAGATCTAAATCCCTGCGGATAGTGCGGGGTTTTACGAGATTAATGCTTTCGTAATAGTTATTGTATCTGCGCAGAAGCTTGAGGTAGAGCCGGCCGAAAAACCTATTGAAAAACGGAAACCATAAGACAGCATAATGGCCCTCATAAAATGAAAAGTAGTTTGGAACAACGTGATACATAATACCGCCGGGCCTGAGGACCCTGACGCATTCATTGAATATATGTTCGGTAGATTTTACGTGTTCGAGCACCTGAAACGAAACAACAAAATCGAACGATTCATCCGGCACCGGAAACCTTCCGCCGTCATACAGGATTAGTTCCAGATGCGGCAGCTTATTTTTAACATCGTCGCAAAACGACTTTACGACCTCAAGCCCAACCGGCACCATACCGGCTTTAACGCATTCGTCGAGAAAAAGACCGTTTTTGAAACCTATTTCAAGAATTCGTTTCCCGCGAAAGTCCCGGATCTTACACTCAGCCAGAAACATCTCAAGCTGTTCTTTCGCCTTTTCCCGTAATATTTTTTCCTGTTCAGTCATCAGGCCTTTCGCAATCTATTTAAGAACTATCGGCAGATAATCAGGTACGCCCAGGGTATATGGAACCATGAGTTCAGGTTGATAATTTCAATATCGATAAACCCTGCGTCTTTGAGCATATCCGCAGCGTATTTTTTCGTATAATTATATTTGTCTGTGCCACGAATCATTTTTGCCGCGGTTATGTATAAAAATCCGAATCCGTGTTTTGAAACAATGGTGGTAACAAGCTCACCATCCTGCTTTATCGCAATTTTGGCCTGCCGGAAGAAAGTAATCAACTGCTGCGGATTCAGATATTCAGTCATCCATGTCGAGAAGACCATATCGAAACTGTGCGCCTTGACTAATTGCGCAAGTTGCGTTGCGTCCCCATGATGAACCTTTATCGGCAATCGACAAAGATGCGGATTTCGGTCGATGCCGACAACCTCGTTGTCTTTCAGCAGCAAACTTGTGTATCGCCCGGTGCCCGGTCCAACGTCTAATATCTTTTTGCCTTTAATCTGTGAAATTATCGGGACCAGCTTTTTGTCGGACGGAATCCGCACGAGATAATCCATAAGACCTCTCTTCTCGTACGATTCCGCCGTCTCTGTTTTGTATCTGTCGTAGTTCGCCATATTATGCTGATGACACTTGCTTAGATTGCCAATAGCTGAACACTAAAATCAGCCAAAGCTTTCTCGCGCTATCGCGCCGTTGGCTGACGTGTTCATCAAACAATTGTTGTGCTCGTTCGCGATTAACCGGCCCGCCTTCATAATATCTGTGGCCAGTAAGAAACTCTTTTATTAAATAGCTGCTTCTAATCCAACTGCTCACAGGGACCGTAAATTCCCTTTTTGTCCTGTGCACTATCTGTCGAGGCAGGTATTTATCAGGCAACGACAGGGCCAGCGGAACAAGACGATAATCAAGATACGTCCCGCGGTCATCGGGGCTGCGGTGTCGCATCGCCCCGGTCATCGCCTCGATTGCGGCGTTATCTTTCCAGTTAAAGCTGGCTATTCCGCACACTATTTTTTGCTCCTGTTGATTGTTTGGGAGTAAACTTCTGCCAGCGTTTTACTCTCAAAGCCCATTTTAGTCATATACCGCAAAATCGAATTCAGCCGACATAAATACATCTTTTGGCCAAGCTTTGTTCTCACAAAGGGTGTTTTGCCGGGCAGGACTTCCATTGAGTGGAACATCAGGTTGAGCACCGGCGAAGGGTAGCTTCGCGCAAATTCCGAGATGAGCGATTTCATCTCGAAGGCCGTCATATGCGTAGGCCTCAGCCAGCGGTAAAACATCCACATGCCGGGCAAAAACGGCAATCTCTTGCCCGAAACAGTAATAGGCACTTCCAGAATTTTGCTATCGCCCGCTGAATAATAATCCGTCCGAGAAATAAAATACGGCTGTTTCGGCGACCGCGAATGGTCCGGGCCGCCGTAACTTCGCCAGTCCGTGTCAGGCGTTACCGAGCTATCGACTTTGTAGCCCAGCTTTTCCAGCGCCTTTATCGTATCCAAATCAGCGCCGTATCGGGCCGCCCTGTAGGAAACCGGCCTGACGCCCAATTTCTTTTCAATCAGCTCGGTTAGATTTTTTATTTTCGCAGATTCGATTTCTGCATCATAAGCGAAACAGGGGAATTCATCACTGGCAGTCCCGGAAATATCCTCGTACTTTCTCTGCGGCTCGATGTATTCGCTGTGCAGGTGTGTCCCCATCTCGGCGCCGCGACCCATTTCATCTTTCAGCGTCCGGCAGCATTGGTCGTTTTCAACCACCTCAGGTGAAACGAAATAAACCGGTCTTATGCCGAACTTGTCCCAGATTGGCCTGAGGATTGAGGGTATCCCGAAGGTCACGGATTCAAACGTCAGCGGCCGCGAACGTTTCCAGTGAACGTCGCAATCCGGCTCAGTATCTATCGTTATACAAAAAATTCCTGCCATTTTTTTCGCCGACTATTTTTTGCCGATAACGCGATGATAAAGGTTTATGTATTCTTCCGCCACTGTTTGCCAACTGAATTTTCCCGCCCGACGCCTGGCAGCGGCACACATCGCTTTATACTGCTGCTGATTATCAGCAAGCTTGATTATGGCCTCGGCCAGCGCATCGGCGGAAGCGTCTTCCACGATAATACCGTTATCGCCAATCAACTCTTCCACGCCCTCACATCGAGTAGTGATAATCGGCAAACCCGATGCAATCGACTCCACCATAGCGTTACTCATACCTTCCTGGTAACTTGCGCTTACGAACATATCGTGTTCTCTGTAAACTTCCGGCATCTGCTGCGGGTCGATTCTGCCCGGCAGACGGACGATATTGCCAAGTCCTTTCTGTTTAATAAGGCCTTCCAATTCCGGCTGTAGTTTTCCGCCGCCTGCTATCGTCAATCGGAAGGACCTGCCTTGTTTATTTAGTATCTCGACTGCCTCGATAAGCATATCTATTCTTTTTGTCGCCGACAGCCGGCCGACGGTCAGCAGCTTAAACTCGCCGCTGAGCACCTTATTTGGAACCGGATAAAACCGGCTTAAATCGACGCCGTTGGAAATAATGTCAATGTTTACCGATGGTACAAACTCAATCGCCCTTTTCTTTAATCCGTCGCTGAGTGATACGATTGCTGAGGCCTTTGTCCACAGCCGTCTCGACAAGGACGCTGTTAGTTTATATTCCAGCTGCAGGCGGTTATGCTGTCCCGGCACGTCCGAGCCGCAAAGCGAGATTATATACGGTGTTTTGTCGAGGTCTTTACGACATAGAAAACCGGTCGGCATAGCGGAGAATATGTGCACCAAGTCATATCGGTTTTGCGCCAGCAATTGCCGGTATGGGCGCCCTGCCATAAAGAGCCATTCCACGACTTCAATCTTGCGCCAGTAATGCAGGTTTTTCTTGTGCACTCCCACTTTATAAATAGTGATATTGTCCGACAGTTTTTCGACGGCAAGGCCTGGCGTCGGCGAAGAGGTTACGACGTCGGCCAGCAGGTCTTTACGCCCGGCTAACTGTTTAAGTATCGCCAGGTGTTCCTGGCCCGTCCCGCCGCCGATGGGCGGAAACTCGTAATTAAGCATCATAATCTTCATTTTACGGCTGGTTTCCCGTCGTTGCTTTTCTCGATAATTACCGTCATAAACATACCAAGCAGGTTATTAGCCGGACTAAGCAACCATTCTAACGCCCTGACTACCGGATACGCAAACCCCGGCAACAACTGTCGCAGGGTAAGCCCCCCGCTTATCAGGTATCGCATCGGGGTGTGATTGCGGAGCGACACAATTTTAAGCCGGGGGAATTCACGCTCAAAAGCTGTCCTGTCGCGGACAAAAATAATCCACGGTATAGCGCCGTTGGCCTGTGAAAGCGGGCCGGCCTTCGAGAGTTCCCAGCCGCCTTTCGGGTCAAACCCTTCGTGATGAAAGTTTGTGTAAACAAACCTTGCCCAGGGCGTATTGGCCGGCTCAATCATAACAATTCTGCCCCCGGGCCTGAGGCATCTTTCGGCTTCGGCGAAAAACTTTCTCGGCTCGCCGATATGGTGCAGAACGTCGAACATAAAAAACGCGTCCACGCCCGCGTCTTCAAAAGGCATATCCGTCGCCGAAAAAACTTTGTCAACGTCAACACCATTGAGAATATCGGAAGTTATGATGTTGGGGATTACCTCTTTGACAAATCCGCCTCCGCTTCCCAGCTCCACAAGCACCTTATTTTCCGGCTGTCGCACCGCTTTTTTGAATTGCCTATAAAAGTCAATGTAGAGATTTCTGAGAAATGGTTTGCTGCGCAAAATCCTGCCATGCAAAAGCGTAGTCGCCGGGTCATCCAGGTCTTTTATATTCCTTATTTCGGGCAGTTTAAGCCAATCTAAAATCGCCATATTTTTATCCTGTGCGAAAAAGGGGTCAGGGGCTGTTTTTTTTCAAAACGGGGTCGGGAGCCGTTTTCTCTGCTTTCTCACTGACGGCAGGGAAAAGTCCGGGCTGATAACAGAACCTGACGTTGTGTTTTCCCTGCGTCAGCCGCACCGACTTGAACGTGCCGAACAAAATTCCGATTTGAGTCGGCTGTCCATCCACGTACGCCTTCCAGTCAGGGTCCCAGTTATCAATAAAACTCAGATATCCGGTTACGGGCGAATCAATTTCCCATCGCAATTCATCTCCGTTGTATGATATCATTCTACCTGTTTGTCTGTATCGCAGTGCATCCCGGAGGAACGCCTCGATACTCGGATGCTCAATCGACTCTGAAAAGAATATTTTCTGTCCATCCCGGACGCCCAATAGAATGTTCCTTGCCTGTTCTTGGCCGGCCGTACTTGTCAGGAAGCTTATATACCGGGCGAAATACCAGTTTACAACGACGCCTACGTTAAATCTCGGGCTAAGAGTCATTGTATTGGTGATGTCCGTCCGCGGATAGTTAAATGACATTTCATCAATTTTGGCAACATCAAGCTTAAACCTTTGCGGTGTCGCCTTTATGTGGTTGGACCACATTCTCGCGCCGGTATGCCACATTTCGACTGTTGCGACCAAAATTAACAGCACAGTCACGGCAGTCAGCCAACCGCGGCCAAGACGAATCTTAGTGCCTAAAATCATAATCAATAAAATGGCGACAAACGCGACAACGCCAAAGAAAATAAACCACGCCTCGTTTGCCGTAAAGGCCTTGAAATAAAGCAGCCACATCTGGTTACGAACACCCTTCAGATGCAGATAAAGCTGCACGCTGAGCACAACTGCGTAAACAGCCGTAAGAAGGACCGGTTTCGACGCCACGCGACGCAACCCGCCGCCCGTATTATTTCTGAGCATTACGACAAAATGTGAGAACGCTACCGACAGAAGCCATGCGAGGATGGGCACAAGAATGATATTCAGCCGGCCCCAGACCCGCAAACTTGAAAAACCGGGCATATACTTCCATAGCAAAACAAAAAGATACGAACTACGTCCGTAACTTATATAGGTGATTAATCCGA
The DNA here is from genome assembly GCA_050012695.1 of Sedimentisphaerales bacterium. Taxonomy (GTDB): domain Bacteria; phylum Planctomycetota; class Phycisphaerae; order Sedimentisphaerales; family Anaerobacaceae; genus Fen-1362. The sequence continues at coordinate 172,077 of JBEKGR010000006.1, forward strand.
ACCAGACGACAAAAAACAGCTTGACCCACAAGCTTCCCGTATCAACGGGTATAGCTTCCTGCGTCTCTTTACCGACTATGGGCCTTCGACGACTGAAGAGATAAATTGCGATTATCAATAATGCTGTGATACTGAAGAAATACCAGCCCTCAGTCGATGAGGCGGGCGGATAAACAAGGGAACCGATTGTGTCTGTAAAATTAAAAATGTGGCTTGTCGAATACTCAAAGTCCTTGCCGGCACGGTCGATTGTTTGCGACATCAGCCGTTTGATGCCAATTAAATGAGGTGCACATAGCAGCAGCGTTGCGAATCCCGCCGCCAACATTGCCGCAAATGCCCGCTTAAGACAAACCGGCCGTTCTCCAAATAACCTTGTCCGCAGAGGCGTAATCAAAAAAGCGAGCAAATACGGCAAAACAAGAAAAATGGTATAGTAAACAAAATACGGGTAGCCGGCAGTGCACAAAAATACCCCAAACAGGACCAGTAAGCCGGCTGATTTTGCCGTCTCCTTTACCGAATCACTGAACATTACTCGGGTCAAGGCATATAGTATCCACGGGTACCACGCCATAGAATGCACGGCATTGGGAAATCTTATAATCTCAGTTACCTTGAAGCTCACGGACATTACAAGGACCGCAAAAACCACCGATTTAATATCTTTGTTGATTAGCTTAAGCCACATAAACAGTCCCAGCGCGAATATCGAAATGCCGAGGACCGTAAAAAGCTGGTGGTCGAGAGGACTGTAACCGCCGAACGCTTTATACCACAGCAGTAACAGGGCATTGAACGGGTAAAACACCTGAGCGAACGGATTGGTATAAAACGGGAAGCCGGCCGACTCCGACGGCGACCAGAGCGGAAAATGAGAGTTAGCCAGGCAATCAAGCAAATAAACCTTATACTTGTAATAAAGCAAAATAAAATCGTTGATTATGGCTATGTAGTAGCCGTTCAGAATAAAAATCTGTCTGAACAAATACAACATAGGCCAGCAGAAAACCAGCAACGGCAGCGCAAACCGTTTTGCTGCGCGCAAAACAGGCCCTTCCCCGCCGCTTCTACCGGAGGATATTTCCTCTTGTTGTCGCTTTTTGCTGGTTTTAGATTTAACCTTCATCATTACCTGTGGCAAGCTTCTGCCTTCTTGCGTCGAAAGCATCCTCAAGCAGATGCTCCAGCGTAGGAAGTGGTTTTACGACCACTGCAATCTGAAACGCGAAGACGCTTTTTGAAATTTTTATCAAAACGCGATTAATAAACAGCAGGAACCTCGCCAGCGGTCCTTCGCCAACCGCAAGCGGAAACGGGGCGGGAAGTCCGTGTTTGCTTACAACTTCATAGCCGTTTAGCTGTAAGGTCCTGACAAGCGAGGAAAAAGTAAACAGGCGCGTGTGGTCCATATCGAGAATACCGCGTCTTCCATAATGAAAACCGGCAAAAAGCAAGCTGGCTCGCAGGGGCAGGAATGCGACGTTTCCGGTAGTTATCACTATTTCGGGGCAATCGCGCGAATACCTCTTTCGCAATTTCGCCAGTAATTTTTCCGGCGACTTTAGATGCTCGATTATATCCAGCGCCAGTATGTAATCGACTTTACCGACATCGTCGCCAAAATCGTATTCGTCGATATTCGCCTCAACGCACTTCCAGGAGTATTGTCTGGCCGCCGGCTGAATCTGGTGGTCGATGGACACCGTTTTGGCCGCTTTTTTTGTCAGGGCCTCCGCCATAAACCCGGGGCCGCAGCCGACGTCGATGACCGTGGAACCCCGACGTACCTGGTCGTATGCAAACTGGTGTGAGCTTGGGTAGCCGAACTTCGCCTTGTATTTGCAGTTTGTGTCCGGCTCATAATCGAATTTCGGATGGTAGTAAATACCCAGCCTGGTGACTCGCGACAATATCGAGGAGTGTAAAACCCGCATCGCGTATCGCAGGCCATGGGCGCCGGCAATTTCATTACCGTAAAAAGTCGGCACCGCGACCTCAACAATGTGTTTGCCGGTATCCAAAAACTGGATGATTATGTCTGTATCAAAATCAAAGTCGTTTGAGTTATGCTCAAAAGGAACTGACGCAATCGCTTTTGTGCTGTAAGCGCGGTACCCGCTGTGAAATTCCGACAGCCGTGACCCCAATATCCGATTTTGCATAAAGGTAAGAACCTGGTTGCCTATCCACTTATGACGGGGCATTCCTTCTTTGAGAGCTACCGACCTGCGAATCATTCGCGAGCCAAGGACGGCGTCGGCGCCGGTTTCGAGTATCGGTTTTAACATTTCCGGCAGGCATTCCGGCGAATACCTGTTGTCGCCGTGCAGCAGAACAATAGCGTCAAAACCTCGCTCGATTGCGTACCGGAATCCTATTTTCTGATTGCCGCCGTAGCCCTGATATTTGGGATTGAACAGGACAATCACTTTACGATGCGGGTGGAGTTTCGAATAATTCTCCGCAGCGTAGAAAGTGCGGTCCGGGGACTGATTATCGATTACCATGACCTCGGCGTCGAACCGCTCGTTGTCCCAAACGTCGGCGGGAATGCGGCCTAAAACCGATTCTATAGAGTCCTCGGCCTTATAGCAGACGACAAAAATCAGGACTTTTTTGCCTTTGGCCTGACTGATGCCGTTATTATTATTTGTAGCTATCGCTTCCAACCGAGTTTGACTCCTTGCCAAGCCACTTTATTTTTTTGAACGCTATCCAGCTCATTTTCAGCAAAAGCCACCCGTGCCTGAACCTGCTGATGTTGGTTTCGCCGTATGTTCTTGCGCAATATCTCACCGGCACCTCAACGACCTTCAGGTTTTGCTTTATGGCTCCAAATATGAGGTCGAAATCGCCGAACGGGTCAAAGTCGCCGAAATACGAGCGGTTGGCCGCGATGATTTCGTAATCGCTTTTGCGAATCATTTTTGTTCCGCAAAGCGTGTCCCTGAACCGCTGACCTAAAAGCCAGGAGAACAACGCCCCGAAGAATTTATTGGCGAGCAGATTCAAAAAACGCATCGCCTCTTTTTCCATCGGATATACAAGGCGAGAACCGTTGATGTATTCGCCCTTGCCGTCGCGGAGGGCTGCGAAAAATTTCGGCAAGTCCTCGGGCGGAGCGGTAAGGTCGGCGTCCTGGATTACAAGCACATCGCCTGCCGCGGCGGCAAAACCCTTCCTGACAGCGTCCCCTTTGCCTCGGCCTGTGCCCTGATGTATCAGCTGAATTTTGCGTTTCGGGTGTTTTTTAATCTGGGTCTCTATCTCATCGGCTGTGCCGTCGGTGCTGTTGCCATCAACAAAGATTATCTCGGTTTCACGCCCCATATCGGATATGCGTTTTACGGCATCCTCGATATTGCCACGCTCATTTCTGCAGGGCACTATCACCGACACCGACAAATCCGAATCCGACTTTGGCTGCGCGGAACGCCTCGCTATGACCAGATTGACCATGTTGAACATTCGAAAAATCGGCAGCAGCGAAAGGACGTAATTGAATAATGCGCTAATCAGCCAGATATTCTTTGGAAGCAGGACGAACGAGTCGGTGCGGATGACGTCGAAATTGCCGAGATTAAGCAGGTTAGTGATATCCTGAGGAGGCAGCCAGTTCTGATGCTCGCGAGGTTTGCGAATGCCCAGCGAGGAACCCAGCCGCAATACCCATTCCCAGAGATAATTGTAATATGTTACCACAACCCTAGTGTTGTCATCTGTGAGCGGACGAATCCGTTCCAACACCTGCTGAATATCCTTCCATTCGCCCAGCGAATTGCATATCAGGACATAATCGAATTTTTCGTTGAGCTGGAATTCGTGCGGGTCTGCGGTGATAAAATTCAAATGCGGGAACCGTTTTTTGGCCAGCGCTATTGCCTTTTCACTGGCATCAACGCCCACGCCATACGCCGGCTTCACCGCCGCCAGAAGGTCGCCGCACTCGCAACCGATGTGCAGGACCCTGCTGTTCGGCCGGACGACGAATTTGTATATCCTGTCGAGCCAGCCATAGTAATAGCTGTTGCGCCTTCGCCACTTTAGAAGCGATTCCTCAGATCCGGAATTTTTGTCTGCCCATTCGCTCATAGATACACCATATTTAATATTGTGATTCTAAATGCCGAAATCGGCTGCTTCAAACGCTATTTACCCTCATTGCGAAGACGAAAGATATTTACATACCCTTTTTCCGAGCCGACTTGTGTGACAAACTGGTAGGGCCCGACGCTTTGGGGCTTCTCTAAAAACGCGATATTCTTATTAAGTCCGAGCTGCTGATAACCTGTGTGCTGGCCTCTGCTGTAACCCTCCCGAGTCGCCCAAACAACATAAGTTATCCCCTGCTGACGGAGTTTTCCCGCAAGCTCTTCAGGACTGTCCGCTTTGGCAAACCCCGTAACATTGTGGGCGTTTTTACCAGCGAATAATTGCGTAGGGTCGTTATTATAGACGGCCAGTTTTTCATCCGGCTTGCCGTTGGCCGCAAACCATTCACCCAACTGCTTGAACTCTATTTCCCGCTTGCCGTCGCCAAGGTGTTGCGCGAGAACAAACTGATTCGACGCGATAACCAGACACATCATCGAAGCTACGCACAAATGACGTGATATCTGTATGGGGTGTTCAAAAAGCGCCCTCGATGCGATAATTATCCCTGCCACAAGCATTGCGACATATGGCATTGAAGCCGATGTAGGGCTTATAGATGCTGCCTCGCCGAAACTCCGCATAAGGTCTGCGCACCATAAGCCCGCGGCTATGGCAACCCCGATTTTCAGCACCAGCGTTGCCTGCCAGGGCAGCCGGGCCTTTTGTGCTAAAAAACCGCCGATACTTTGCAACCCATACCAGGCAATCAATATGGCTATCCAGAAAATTGGCGTGTGAAACCGCGTCAGGGGATACGGATAATAAGCGTGCAGCACAAAATAAGGCACGAAAAACAAAAACAGCATCAGCATTTCCCAGCGACGCCTGATGACGGCAAATACACAAGCCAAAACGAGGCCCGCGATACAGGCCAGGATAGTTAATTTCGAGAACACATCTACGAACTCAGCACTTGCGCCCGGATAAGGAATAAATAGCGGATGAAACGCCACCTGCCACAATAACTGCATATGCAGAAATATCCCCGTTCTTCCGCTTACCGGCTCGGTGAAACCCTTGGAGTATTCCTTCGAGAAAAAGACGTTAAAATAGTGCGTCCCGCCCCCATGCCATGTAACCACAGTCAGAATAAGCCATATCACAAGCGGCAAAGACGCCAGAAACGAATAAAAAACCGCTTTAATTACGTCCCGTCGGTCTTTCCTGTGAATGAAATCGGAGACAAACGCCGCCAGAATCAGGGCAGCGCCTTCATATCGAACCATTGTTGTTACTGACGCAACAAGATATGCCCAGCGCGACCTGTGAAAAATCAGATAAAGCGTCAACAGGATGAAAAACAAGTAAGGTGATTCTACTATCGGCTCGGTCAGGTAATAAATCGCCCAGGGATTTATCGATGCAATAATAGCAAACCATACGGCGGACCTGCCGATAATCCTTCTGCCGACGAGCCAAAATAATACAACCGTGAAGGGATATAAAACAGCGTTGAGCAGGTGCCCCGCCGTCAGCTCGGGTGATGGGCCCCACGACACCGGCACGAGCAGGTTTTGCAGAATACCCAGAACCGGCGCAAGTTTGAAATCCGACGGCATTTGCAAAGACAATATTTCTTTGCCCACCCGAAAAAAAGCCGAGAAATCCGAAATAGGAACGACTGTGTGCCCGAAATAAAGAACTGAATGATAAATCCCGAAAGCGAACAGAACCGCGCCCGTGAGAATATCCAGCCGTTTTTGGGCTGCGGCCGTTATCAAGGTATCGCGGCCTGCATCGGCGACAGTTTTACCGGGCTTTTTGTTTTTTGTTTTAGTCACGATTTTTTTGGCGTAAATTATCCTGCGGCGATTGGTTTTAGGATTTCAGCTTGAAAACGACCTCGTCGCCGAATACCTGGTCTATCTGGTAATGCTCTCTTATGAACTTTCTGAATTTGCCCATAACCTCAAATCTGCGTGCCTCATCATCGCCGAATCTTTCCCGGGTCATCTCGCCCCACTGTTTCTCGAACTCGGCTGTTATCTGCGGGTCATTGGGCAAAGGCTGTGCTTTTTGGAAGCCCATAAATCCCTGGGGCACAATCGGCCAAAGCTCGAACTTAAACCGGTCCAGAGGCAAATGCTGTTTGCGACTGTCCACGATATATTTCGGCATCTCTTTGCCAAATGCGTCAAGAAGACCGTCAACCACCTGCTCAAGCTGCCCAGGGGGCCTTGTGTGCATTTCGCTTTCAAAAGCAACCGGCGAGCTGCTGAATCTCTGCGCCGAAAGATATACCCCCGGGACCCAGCCCCAAACGTATATTTTGTCCGAGGGCGTGGTTCGGCCGCGTATGTATTCGCCTGCCTGCTCCCAGTACATCTTTGCCCCAAGACTGCGCCGCTGCGATATGTCTTCCCATCGCTGAACGTAACCGTTTCGCTTCTGCGGGTATTTCACCCCCGAATACGGGCTTCTCGGCAGGCCAAAAAATATGTGCCAGGACATAACCACCATCAGGACAAAGCCGGCGATGCCGGTGACGACCCATTTGGTTTTGAAAACGGCAACGGTGAGTTTGTCGCGATAAACAGCAATGAGATAACCGCCCGTCATCGAGCCTGAAACCGTAAGCGGAAGATAATACTGTTCGTATGACGCCGGGCTTATCCAGACAAAAGCCATATCGAGCAGCCACCAGATGGCAAGCAGAAGCAGGAAACGGTCGTAACCTGCTTTGTTGGATGATGATTGCGTCCTGTGAAGCAAACTATGAACCATTTTGCCGATTCCCACGATGATAGCACCAAGCGCCAGCGAGACAGGCAGGCACAGGGCAAGGTAATACCGCAAGACCTTTGGCCACTGGTCCGAAAACGGCATTACGTTTTTTATATTTGAGACATAATTGGCGGCCTGCGGGGCCACAGCAGACGCCTTTGGTAGTAGTCCCACAATCGCGTCCCATACAAAATAAAACGGCAGTGTCGTCTGCACATGCCAGCCGATTATCCAAATAAATAATGGCGCCATTGACGCCGCCGCTCCTCCGAGCAGCAGCAAAATATCGATGCCGGCCTGTTTCCAGGTCCTGTGCTTAAAAATGGGCTGGGCAATCACAAACAGGCCCATCGCCCCGATTACCGAAACGCCCGTCTCCTTAAAAAGCGGCGTCCAGGCGGCGATTGCGCCTGCCAGAAACCCAAGCCACCATTTCCCGCTCATTTGCTGCAAAATAAGTAAGCTTACCGCCGCAACCATACAAGCAATCATATACTGTTCTTTGACGTTGCCGTATTTGGCGATAAGCGGAGACGACGTATAAATCACGGCGACGATTACCCCGACAGCCGCCGGGAATTTGCCGAAAATTTTCCTCATCGCAACAAACATCAGGATAAATGCGCCCGCCATCATAATAGTCTGAATCAGCTTTGGGCCGAATTCGCTAAACCCGAACAGCCGGACCCCGAGTATATTGACCAGCAGTGTCCCCAGGGCGGCGCTGGGGTTTTCGTCAACACCGATTTTTGCACCATTGAGAATATGCTGCGCGGAATAAACATTGGCGGCGCTGTCGAAGGGGTCGGGGAAGTTGAACTCAAAATATCGCCCAAGCACAAATGGAATACCCGCCAGAATCACGATTATAATCGTTGATAATTTAGAATTTAGAATTGAGAATTCTGAGTTTGGAATTTTCCTGTTTTTCTTCATTCTACATTCTCAGTTCCTAATTCATTTTAGGATTTCGCGAATCACGTATGTAGGCCGATTCTGCGACTCGTGATACGTCCTCACCAGCAGTTCCGCAAGCAAGCCCATCAGGATGAACTGAATGGTGGACATAATGAGAACAGCCGTCAAAATCAGCAGCGGATTTCTGTTCAGCGGAAGCTCCTGGGCCGCGAGGAATTTCTGATAAAGCATAATCAAGCACATAAGCACCGCTCCCAATGCGCTGGCGAAGCCCAGTCCTCCGAAGATATAAATGGGTTTGGTGGAAAATGAGCCGAGGAATTTGACGGTAATCAGGTCGAGCATAACTTTCCAGGTCCGCCCCAGTCCGTATTTGGCGACGCCTGCGGTCCTGGGCCTGTGATTGACAACCATTTCGCAGATTTTCGCCCCGCTCCAGCTTGCCAGCACAGGGATGAATCTGTGCATTTCGCCGTATAATCTCGTTTCAGCGAGTATTTCACGCCGATATGCCTTGAGCGTGCAGCCAAAATCGTGCAGTTTCACGCCGGTAATTTTCGCGATAAGCCCATTGGCCACTCTCGAAGGTATCAGGCGCGTAATGGCATTGTCGTGTCTCTTTTTGCGCCAGCCGCTGACAACATCAAACCCTTTATGCAGTTGCTCAATCATTTGCGGAATATCAGCGGGGTCGTTTTGCAGGTCACAATCGATGGCAATGACTATCTGGCCCTGCGAATGAGCAAAGCCGGCGCTGAGGGCGGCCGTCTGGCCAAAGTTCCTGCGGAAACGGATAACCCTTACCCTGCTATCGGCCTTGTGCAGTTCGGTCAATATACCGAAACTGCTATCGGTGCTGCCATCGTCTATGAAAATCAGCTCATACTGGTATCCGCCTTCAGCGAGACCTCGTCCGTCCCTAAGGGACGAGGCGGGCTTACCGCCAAGGGCCTGCGTAAGCTGGTCATATAATGCCCTGATGTTATCCTGCTCGTTCAACAACGGGATTACTACGGATACCTCGATTGATTGTCCGCTCATAATCTTCTCCGCCTTTAGCGAGACCTCGCCCGTCCCTAAGGAACGAGGCGGGTCCGAACAAAATTTTAGTTTCGTAAAGCCCTGTTATATTAACAGTTATGCAAACACCTGTAAAGTAACGCCTCGGCATCCTGACGAGGCAAATGTTTGACTTTTTGCTCATCAGGTTCTATCATATGGGGCTGCTTCAATATTGTTCCTTGTCGAAAGGTCGTGTTTTATGGCAAAAAAAGTGGTTTTGGAACGCAAACCGTTCGTGCTGATTATCCGTGACGGCTGGGGATACAACCCCGACCGCAATGAGGACGTCTATAACTCCGTAAAATGCGCGAAGGTCCCCACCGATACTATGCTGATGAACGAATACCCCAACACCCTGATTCATACTTATGGCGAATACGTCGGTTTGCCCGACGGCACAATGGGCAACAGCGAGGTCGGACACCAGAACATCGGGGCGGGCAGAATAGTTCCGCAGGAATCTGTTCGACTGAGCTACGCCATCCGCGACGGGTCATTTTTCAAAAACGAACAATTCGCAAATTGCGTCAAGTTTGTAAAGGAGCACAAAGGCAAAATCCACTTTATGGGCCTGTGCAGCAATATAGGCGTGCATTCACTTCTTGACCATTTATACGGCCTGCTTGAGCTTGCCAAAAGAAACGACCTGAAAGACGTCTTCATTCACGCGCTTACAGATGGCCGCGATTCACCGCCCGACAGCGGCGCCGGCTACATTGCCCAAATAGAGAAAAAAGCCGCGGAAATAGGCGTGGGCAAAATCGCTTCAGTTATGGGCAGGTTTTACGCGATGGACCGCGACAGCCGATGGGACCGCGTCCAGAGGGCATACGAATGCCTGCGTGTAGGCAAAGGACTCAGAGCCAAAAGTGCCGCCGAGGCCATAGCCAACAGTTACGCAAAACAGGTAACAGACGAATTCATCGAGCCGACGGCGATAGTCAATCAGGATAATGAACCGATAGGAACGATAGCCGATGGCGACGGCGTGATATTCTTCAACTTCCGGGGCGACAGGACCCGCGAAATCACAAGAGCGTTCGTCATGCCCGACTTCAAGGAATTTCCGCGAAACGCAAAGCCCGATATTTATTTCGTCTGCATGACCGAATACGACACGACGATTCCGGCGCCGGTGGCGTTCCTGAAACCACCCAAAATGAAAAACATCCTCGCTGCATACTGGGGCTCGCTTGGGCTTAAGCAATTCCGCTGTGCGGAAACCGAAAAATATGCGCATGTTACGTTCTTCTTCAATGACTACACCGAAAAGCCGTTCCCGGGTGAGGACAGGCAGATTGTCCCGTCGCCAAGGGTGCGGACGTATGATTTGAAGCCGGAGATGAGTGCGTATGAGGTCGCCGACGTTGTTCTTCAGCGGTTGGACACAAACCAGTATGACGCGATGGTAATCAATTTTGCGAATCCCGATATGGTCGGCCACACGGGCATACAAGAAGCAGCAATCAAAGCAGCGGAAACGGTTGATGCCTGCGTCGGCAAAATTTTGGACAAAGTAAAACAAATGGGCGGTGCGGCGATAGTTACCGCAGACCACGGCAACTTCGAAAAAATGATAGATGGCACCCCTGATAAGCCGCATACCGCGCATACCGTCGGCGATGTGCCGCTGATTGTCTTTGACGAGAAATATAAGGGCAGAAAGCTTCGCTCCGGCGGCATTCTTGCTGATATCGGGCCGACGCTGCTTGATATGATGGGTTTGCCCAAGCCGGAAGAAATGACCGGAAGAAGTTTGCTTGAAAAATAGCGGATAGCGTACAAAACGGGCGGAAACTTTATCCGCTATACGCCAAACGCTATACTGTGGGCGGGAGAAAAATGGGCCGGATAGTCGTTCTTGACCAGAATATGGTGAATATGATAGCCGCCGGCGAGGTAATCGAGAGGCCCGCCAGCGTGGTCAAGGAATTGGTCGAGAACAGTATTGACGCCGGCGCGACAAAAATCACCGTCGCCGTGGAGGATGGCGGCAGAAAGTTAATCTCGGTAACAGACAACGGCAGCGGAATGGACGCCGAAGACCTCGTCAGCGCATTCGAGCCGCACGCCACAAGCAAAATCAAAACAAGCGACGACCTGCGGGCGATATCTACACTGGGTTTTCGCGGCGAGGCGCTTGCCAGTATCGCATCGGTAGCTATGGTGAAAGCCGTCAGCCGGACAGAAGAAGAGCTTTCAGGCAACTGCCTCGAAATCGACTGCGGCGACAAAGCGGGATTAGCACCCTGCAGCGCAGACGTAGGAACAACCATTCAGGTCCGCGATATTTTTTATAAACTGCCCGCCAGGCGAAAATTTCTCAAAAGCGCAAATACCGAAATGACCCACATCGCCGAGCAGTTCATCAGGATCGCTTTGGCTAATACGACTATTGAACTTATACTGATGCACAACGGCAAAGAGCAATACCGCCTTTCTGCCGAACAGGGTCTCAGAGCAAGAATTTCCGAATTATTCTCGCAGGAGGTCGCGGACAATCTTCTCGAAACCGAAATCGACGAAAAGGGTTTGCACGTAGCCGCCCTTTTAGGCAAACCGGCAATCGCGACCACAAGCAACCGGCTCCAATACATATTCATCAACGGCAGATTCATACGCGACAAATTCATCTCGCACGCAATCAAAGAGGCGTATCGCGGAGCAATCGACCCAAGCAGGTTCCCCGCAGCGTTTATATTTATTCGGATGCCTTACGAGGATTACGACGTCAACGTTCACCCGACAAAAATAGAGGTGCGTTTTTATAACGCCAATCTCGTTCATTCTCAGATTCTCGCCTGCCTTCGGGAAAAACTCCTGGCTACCGACCTCGACACCCTCGCGAGCGTCCCGCAGCAATCCGCCCCGCCTATTCGACACGATGGCCGAATTGCGGAAGCGATGGAAGAATTTTTCAAACGTCATCGCCCCTCAGGCCAGCGACAACTTGATTTCATACCTGATAGTCGCCCTTCCGGTATTCGACACACTAACGAATATCGAGAACCGAGTATCCCCCAAAAAGGGTCCCTTATGGGAGAGAATCGAGCATCGAAATTCCTGCAGATTCACGACTGTTTCATTATCGCCGAAAATGACGATGGTTTTGTCATTATCGACCAGCACGCATTGCACGAACGGATTATGTATGAGCAGTTGAAAAGGCGCGTGCGAAACAATCCGCTCGAATCGCAAAAACTTTTGGTGCCTGAAAGTTTTCAATTAACCAAAGAACAATCAGACACGCTCGAAAACAATTCGCAGCTTTTCGAAAAACTGGGAATCGAGCTTGTTCCCTTCGGGCCGAAGACCATCGCAATCCAGGCGTTTCCGGTGCTTTTGGCAAAGGCCGAGCCGGCGGATTTTCTCCGCGACGCAATTGATATGCTTGCCGAAAAGGCCTCGACGCTCGACACGGACAGCTTATTCGATGAGGTTTTGCATATGGCTGCGTGCAAGGCGGCAATAAAAGCGGGACAGAAATTAACCGACGGCGAGATTGAGCAGCTTATCGCCGACAAGGAAACGGTTGAAAATTCCAGTCACTGTCCCCACGGCAGACCAACCGTGATTAAATTTACCGTGGCTGAACTCGAAAAACAATTCAAGCGAACGTGATATGAACCACAGATTACACAGAGTATTGGTAATCGTTTTTACGATAGCACTCGTACTTTTGGCAATCGAATACGCTTTCGCTTCAGAAATACAAAGGATCGTGTCGCTTTCACCAAATCTGACTGAGATTGTATTCGCTCTCGGACTTGGCGACAGGGTTGTCGGCGTTTCAAACAATTGCGACTGGCCTGTTGAAGCGAAGCAAAAGCCGAAAATGGGGACATTCTGGCAGCCGAATACCGAGGCAATCATCGCCGCAAAACCTGATTTGGTCGTATGTGAATCATTCCTTCAGCATAAAGAGGTTGCGGAAACGCTTAAAAGAGTGGGGTTGCCTGTCGTTTCACTGCATGCCGAGTCAATCGAAGAACTTTACAATGCGATAACACAAATCGGCTCTGCCGCCGGCTGTTCGGATAAAGCTGAGCCGCTTGCCGCGAAAATAAAAAGCGAACTCAACCAAATCCGGATTAAAGCATCCTCCGCAAAAAAGGTCAAAGTCCTTTGGGTTATGGAAACTGAAAAGTTACGTGTGGCTGGTATAAAAACATTCATAAACGAGATTATCGAACTGGCGGGAGGCCAAAACGTCATCGCACCAACCGGCGACCAGTACCCGTCCGTCGGAACTGAAACAATCCTGACCAGTGGCGCGGAAGTGATAATCCAATCAGCGATGGGGACAGAGGATATTACAAAACAGCAGGAAGCAGCCGATAAATTCTGGAATAGATTCGCCAATCTGCCCGCGGTAAAAGATAAAAAAGTTTATGTCATAGAAGCTGACACGGTGCTTCGGCTGGGGCCTCGCCTGCCGGATGGCGCGATGGCAGTCGCAAAATTGCTGCACCCGGAACTGTTCTCGCAGCCGAAAGACCAAAACCAAGGAGACCAAACGCACAAATGACTGAATTGCTGACGCCAAAAAGTTTGATCAGCAAAATCGCCTTGTGCCTGGCAGTGCTTGTCGTCGTGATGTTTGTATGTTCGCTTGTGGGGACACAAAAAATATCGCTGTCCGCAGTATTCGCAGGGCCGGGTGACACGCCGGGACAGAATACCGATTACGACATATTCGTCCGCGTTCGCATCCCGCGGATAATCCTCGCTGCGCTTGTCGGTGCGGCATTGGCCGCAAGTGGTGTCGTTTTGCAGGCAATCCTGCGAAATCCTCTCGCGGAACCGTATATCCTCGGCATATCAAGCGGCGCGGCGCTCGGCGTAATGACCGCGGCGATTGCCGGGATAAGCTGGTCGTTCGTGGGCGGCTCACCAATGGCCGCGATGGCGTTTTTGTTCGCCATAGGCACCGTCTGGCTGGTCTGGTTCACGGGACATTTGGCGGGCGGCTCAACGGTAACCAGTTTGCTCCTAGCGGGCGTAGTCATCAACGCGTTTTTCTCCGCGGTGATAATGCTGATGACGTCCCTGATAGATAGCGAGCAATTGCGCTCCACGATTATGTGGCTTATGGGCAGTATCGGCGAAAAAGATTTTTCCACGCTGCTGGCTAGCGCCATATTCATAATCGCCGGCATCGCAGTATTGTTCACAATCAGTCAAAAGCTAAACGTCTTGGCGTTCGGCGCAGGCGAGGCGCGGTCGCTCGGCGTCAATCCCCGCAAGATTACTTTAGTCGCATTTGCCCTTGCGTCTTTCATAACCGCCGTTGCTGTCGGACTAAGCGGACTGGTTGGTTTTGTCGGATTAGTCGTTCCGCATTCGGTCCGCCTTGTCTTCGGCCCGGACCATCGTCAGTTACTGCCCACAAGCGCGCTGCTCGGCGCGGCATTTGTCGTCATCTGCGACACAATCGCCCGCACAATAATCGCCCCTGCCCAGTTGCCGGTGGGCGTGATAACCGCAATCATCGGCGGGCCGGTATTCCTAATCCTGCTTTCCAGATACAGCAAGAAAGTGGGGAATTTGCGATGAGCATTTGCATACAAGTCGAAAATCTTGGTTTTTCTTATGGGCCGCAAGCCCAGATACTAAAGAATCTTAGCTTTGAGATTCCCGCCGGCACGTTTCTGTCAATCGCAGGCCCCAACGGGGCGGGCAAAACAACGCTTCTCAATTTGCTATCGGGCCTGCTCAAACCCGCGTCCGGCTCAATCGAAATCGACTCGAAACCGATAACCTCGTATTCCGTCAGGCAACTCGCGAAAAAAATCGCCGTCGTGCGTCAGGAATTTATTCCGGTCTTTGAATTTTCGGCGGCAGAGGTTGTTTCGATGGCCAGAACGCCCTATTTGGGTGCACTGGCATTCGAGACCGACGCCGACAGGGAAGCGATAGCCAAGGCGCTCGAAATGACTGATACCACACGATTCTCCGACAGGCCTCTTGGACATCTCAGTGGCGGTGAACGCCAGCGAATATTCATCGCACGGGCGCTGGCACAGCAGACCCCGATACTGCTTCTCGATGAGCCGACGAGCTTTCTGGATATGAAACACCAGGTCGGGATTTATGACCTGCTGAAAAAAATGCAAATCGAGAAACAAAAGACGATTGTGTCGGTTACGCACGATATTAATTTGGCCGCACAATACAGCGATCTGGTTCTGCTGCTCTCCGCCGACGGCGGCTATAACTTCGGGCCCACCCGGGAAATCCTCACAACCGAGCGAATCGAACGCGTCTTCGGCGTCCGGACATTCTCCGCTCAAATAGGCCAAACAAAATTCTTTTTCCCATTAGGCAGGTTCACAAAAAACCATTCGTCCTAATCCGGTTTCCAACCGCTCGGACAATCGCAATATACGAACCGGGCGTTACCTCGTTTTATCCGAGCCGCCGTAAATGAACCGGACTTCGCCGATGTTGGGAACAATCGCCAGGGGAAATTTCGGTAAGGGTTTGAAGCCGGCGGGCCAATATACAAAAAGCGCTTTACCGACGAGATAATCGCGGGGAACAATCCCTTTGGCGTAAATTTCCCCGTTGTTTCCTTTGCCCGGACGAGCCCACCACCTGCCGTCTTCGCTGCGAGGACTGTTGTCGCCAAGCATAAAGAACTGGTCCGCTTTGAGCGTCAGCGGGTTGCCCTCGGTTGCCCTGCCCTGCTCGTTATTGTTGGGGTTTCTGCCGGTATAGTGAATATCCCTGAACAACGCCAGGTGAGAAACAGCGATTTCGCCCGCACCGAAAATTTTCGCCTCCGGCTCAATTTCCGTTTTCCTGTCCCCAACGTCATTAGGGCCGCGACCAAGGTCTCCAACCAGCTTTTCATTCCCGAATTCGAGAACCAGCTCGTGGTCAACATTGGCGAACCTGAACATCTTCGGACTGCCAACCGCCAACGAACCAGCCGCTTTGGTGGCCAGCACGTCTTCCTTGCCGTTCGCAAGCCGCGATATTGTCATCCGTCCTGAAAAATTAACTTTTCCAGTGTATTGTATCCCATATTTACTCAATGACGCACCAGCGAAACCCTCGGACCTGCTCGTATTGACCAAAAACCGAACCATAAGGTCGCTGCAATAGGGCATAAATTTATAATCGAAAAGCTCATCGTAAGCATACGTCGCCCTGAACTCATTGCCTCGCGTCGTATCATAAACAAGCGAATATTTCTCGTTTGGATCTCCGCTCAGCCGGAAAATCGTGGGGCTGGCGTCGTCCACTTTCCATTTCGTGCCGTCCGGGTTCCGGAACGGCTGCCGCCACTTGTGCCCGTTGAACGTCGGCTCATCCTGCCTGGCCGGCTGGTAATCATTGTCGTAAACAGGCATCCACAATTCTTCCTGCACCTTCGCCGGCTTCCTGCTTATTTGCCCGTTGATATACACGTCTCCGTCGATTATCTCGACCGTCTCACCGGGGCGGCCAACCAGCCGCTTGATATAATTTTCCGTCGGGTCGAGCGGGTTCTTGAACACCACCACGTCGAACTGCTTCGGCTCTTCGAACTGGTATATGCACTTCAGCACCAGTATCCTGTCGCCGCTCGAAGGAGCCATATCGCCCGCCGTTATCTGATAATAACCGCAGCTCGGGCAGCGAGAATATTCCTGCCTGCTCTGTCCCCTGAGCCGTGCCGGCGCGTAAATATTTTGCCCGTAGCAGTATTTATAGCCACACTGTGTGCATCGCATCGTGTAATGCGCTCCGAGCAGCGTACTCGCCATACTGCCCGTTGGGATACGGAACGCTTCCATAACAAACGCGCGAAATACAAACGCCAGCGCAAAAGCCGTTATAAGCCATTCAAGCGTGTTGGCTATCTCGGCCGCACGGCTCTTCGGTTTTATTTCCATGTCCTTCGCCATAAACTTTCAGCAAATATCTCCGTCGTCATGAACAAAGGGGGCTATTATGCGGCCAATTCAACGGCAGGTCAACTATAACCACGCCGCAGTTTCAACAATAACAGCAACCATCCGCGACAGACGATACTGGTACTACTACTGATCCGCGCTAACTGTGCTTCTTGCGCGCCTTACCGGGTTGGTGCCCCCGCCGGCAGGACGTTCGGTCTGGGGCTGGGCCTGCTGCTGCGTACCGCTTGTCCTGGGTGTTCTACGTTCGCGTGGCTGGCGCTCTTCCTTCACTTCATTCTCAAGTTTGGTTACCAGTTTATTCAGGCGGTCCTGCCTCTTTTTCAACACCAAGTCTATTGCCTCTACGGCGTTTACGTCATTCGCTGCCGCTGCAACTTTTCGCAGAAATCCTAATTCCGCGACAACAACATTATTCATCGCTTTGGCGAGTTCCGCTTTTTTCTCCTGTTTTCCAAGCCACTGAGAATCTTCGCCGCGGGCGGACATATCAATACGGTCTATTTCCCGCTTGAACGCGTTAAAATCGTTTACGTCAGGTACATTTGTATCCGTCATTACAACAGGGGCGGTTGTTGTTGTTTCAACTGTTGCCGGGGCCTGACCCTGCTGCTGTAAATCCGGCGGCGGGGCGGGATTAGGTCTGCCCTGCACTCCTGTCGGCGCACGGTTCGGTTCTGTTACATTATTTGTATCTTGTGCTGGTTTTTTCGTATCAACCGTCCGTTTCGGCGCGTTCTGATTGACGCCATTATCAACCTGTTGCGATATCTCCATCGTTCCGACGGTCTCCACCAAAGTCCCCTGCCCATACGCCATCCGTAAAGCGCCAGGCCCTGCCAGGCAAAGACATAAAATAAAACTCAGTAACATTACTGATTTTTCATAATTTATCAGATTCACAATATCTGCCACTCTTTTCCAGCATCTCATATTCCACACCTTTCGTCGAGCCCGCATCGGGGCAGTTAAATACATCTCGTATTCGTTTTAAACTTCCTCGGTGCTTGTTACGCCGATATGCTGCATTATTCTATCAAATTCTTCGAGCGAATGAAACTCAACGACAATCCTTCCGCATTTCCCGTTTTTGCGGGTTTCTATGGCCACATTGGTTCCAAGCTCTTTACTCAGCCGGCCTTCGAGGTCCTGAATATGCGCCGGCCTTGTCCTGATTTTAATTTTCTGCGCATCATTTGCGGTCAGGTATTGTCTAACCAGCCGTTCAACTTCTCTTACGCTTAGCCGCCCTGCCATCGCGCGATTGGCGAGCTTTCGCCTTAATTCATCGGTCGGCAATGCCAGTATCGCGCGAGCATGCCCCATTGTAAGCTGACCATCGATGAGCATTTGTTTGATTTCGGCCGGTAAGCCCAGCAGCCGCAAGTAGTTAGCAATCACGGACCGGTCTTCGCCCAGCCGTTGAGCTGCATCGGCCTGCGTCAGCGAGAACGTGCTTACGTACCTCTGATAGGCATTTGCTCGTTCAATAGGGTTCAGGTCCGCCCGATGAATATTCTCCACTAGGGCCAACTCAAGCATCTCATCATCTTTAACGGGCCTGATAATGGCAGGGACCGTCTGAAGCCCCACCATCTTTGCCGCCCGCCAACGTCTTTCCCCTGCTATCAACTGATAACCAGAACCCATAGGCCTGACAATCACCGGCTGAATCACACCCTTTGCCTTGATTGACTGCGCTAATTCCGCCAATTCTTGTTCGTTCCAAAAAGAACGAACCTGATATGGATTTGCTTCGATTTCATCAACTTTTATTTCTCGAAACGAACCGCGCAACTCCTTATTTGGCAAGATGTTAGCGTTTATTTCGGTTATAGAAATTGGTAGGGGAGATTCTTCTGTGGCTGTGGTTATAGGACCCAACAGTGATGCCAGCCCCCTGCCGAGATGTCTAGGTTTGTCTATCTTCTCAGTCATTATTTCGCTCCTTCGGTAATCTTAATTTTCCCTGCGCCAACCATAGCTCCAGGTTATTTCGCACACTATATTCTTAATTGAGGTCTTCATAAAATATTTCGGTGTTTGTAGCGGAAACTCTCCAGTGATGCTAGAAAAAAAACGCTCGTTATACAAAAAATGTTTCACGTGAAACAATTGCAGGGGGGCAACATCATTTTATCCTGTTGGCCCTTCACCGCATCTCTGTTACGCTCTTTTCTCGCTTGATACCTACACTCAAGAGTATTTGATACACATTCCCCTGCGTGAGACGAGGAAAACATTTGAAGCGAGAGTAAAAACGATTGGCTGTAGCTCAGTTAGATAGAGCTCCGGTTTTGTAAACCGGAGGTCATCGACTCGAATCTGGTTGCCGCAACCGCACAAATTTATCACACAGTAATATTTAAATCTATTCGCCTGCACAAGATTTCATATCTCCGGAGAACATCCAGGCCGCCCTTTTCGAATATCAAAGCAGCGAAATACGCGTCTATGGGGTTGGTGAAAAAATCAAGATTGCCTTAACAGCTCCTCTATCTTCTTCGTTTAGCTTTGTCGTTGAGACGTCAAAAGTAATCGACTGCCTATTCTCCATAGGCATAGCAATAAGAGATACCATTCACATCTTTTGAAGAGCAATGTTTCACGTGAAACACGCTCAAAACGTCTGAAACTCACAAAATAGATTTTTAAACCGTTACCTTGGATTAAATTAGTTGTATTTACACCAATAACACATTGCTGTTTATGCCGCCCTATAAAACAGCCCTTAACGCTATCGCGTTAGGCAATTTGGTAAATTAAAAGAGCGGTGGGGTAGATTTTTTGAATCGGCTTCGATATTGAACTTACATTGAGCGCCAGCCGACAGCGAATGGCTCTTTGGGGTCATTCTGGGTTTTACGAGAGGCCGATTCTTCTATCATCGCTTCGACGTGCCGCTGTTTTGAATAAAATCTTCGACGCATTTTTTTAAAAAACAGGGCGGTGACCGTTTTTTCGAACCCCGGAACGAGGACGCACAGCATACTCGTTTTGGCGATGCTGCGAGGAGCAGAAGGGGTGCTTATGAAATACACTGTCGTTGACACAGCAAGCAACAGAAGCGATATTGTTTACATAACAGCTTCTAATAATCCTATTATTGAGTGGCGGACGTAAAAATAGCCGCCGCCGGGAAATACTATCGACAGTATTGCGGCTCAAGACTTTTTTTTAAAAAATCCAGGGAACAGTTGGGGGCAGGCGTAATAGCCCTTTATAAGCGGCTTTGTGTGCCTTTGGCACAAATGCACTTTTTCCA
Source organism: Sedimentisphaerales bacterium (assembly GCA_050012695.1). GTDB lineage: Bacteria > Planctomycetota > Phycisphaerae > Sedimentisphaerales > Anaerobacaceae > Fen-1362. Next base: position 192,108 of record JBEKGR010000006.1, read on the forward strand.
TTGTCTGGACTTAATCAATAATCAATCCGCGACAATCAATTTAAAGATGTGGTTGGGAGTGGTTTTTGGTAGTATGGTTATTTTTGGAAGGTGGTTAGTATGCGGGCTGTTATACAAAGGGTATCGAGTGCGACTGTCGAGGTGGACGGGAAAATCGCAGGTCAAATCGGCAGGGGGTTGCTCGTGTATTTAGGTGTGGGAAAGCCCGACGCCCAGGCTGATGCTGAGTTTATGGCCGAAAAAATAGCTAACCTGCGGATATTCGCGGACAATGCGGGCAAAATGAATCTCAGCGTACAGGAAGTAAAAGGCCAGGTTCTATTAGTCAGTAATTTCACGCTTCAGGGCGACTGCCGCAAGGGTCGAAGACCCGGATTTGATGTTGCCGCCGAACCGGCGATTGCCGAACAACTGTATGACAAAACGGCTAACTTGATTGCTGATAAGGGTTTGGAGGTCGCCAAAGGGGTTTTTGGCGCAAATATGCAGGTAAAGAGCATAAACGATGGCCCGGTAACTTTCATCCTGGATAGCGCCCGTTCGTTTTAGCAGGTGATAAAATCCCCACGAAAAACCGTTTTGGGCAAAGTAGGGGGTTATTATTGTCGAAATAATTTGGACTTGCCCGGCGGAATTTTAGTTGTGGAACGGCGAAAGATTTATATAATCTGTCACCCGACTCCGACGTAGAAATATCAGCGGAAAGGCCTTGGTCGGGTGAGCAACGCTGAATTTGAGTTATCATTGAACGGGCAGGTTGGTAAAAAATGGCAAAGCGAAAAACCAATAAGACAGGTAAAAGCAACAAGAACGGCTTGACGGCAGCAGAAATACAAAAATTCAGGGAACTGCTGCTCGCCAAACGTGGTGAGTTGCTCGGCAACGTTTCTACTATGGAAGATGAAACTTTCAAAAAGGAGCGAAGCGAATTGTCGAGTATGCCTTTCCACATGGCCGACGCCGGCTCGGATAACTTCGAACAGGAATTCGCCCTGGACCTGATGGACAGCGAAAAGAAGATGCTCAAGGAAATCAACGATGCGCTTAACCGTATCGGTGATGGGACATTCGGCGTTTGTGAAGGCAAGGGCGAGTCAATTTCCAAGGCCCGGCTTAATGCCATACCCTGGGCGCGTTACTGCGTCGCCTGTGCGGAACTTAAAGAAAAAGGTCATCAGTTTGGTGGTGAAGCTGATGAAACAGGCGAGATTCCACCTTATGAAGCCGGTACCGAACCGGAATCCGATGAAGAAGAGGAAGCCGAACCGGAAGCGGAACCTGATAGCAGCACAGAGTTTGAAGCCGAGAGTGACCACGAAGGGTAAATAATAACTATTGGTAAACAGCCCCCTTAATACCCAATAAGTCCATCCCCCTGTCTTTGCTGAGTTGTGCGACTCAAACTTTTGTAGTCAGAGATTTTGACTTGCCCTGCTTAACCTCGATGGTCTTTATCTTTGTCTTGTGCGTCTTATCCCGCAGAACCGCCGTCGGCTCGCCGCCTATAGTCCGCAGTTTGGCGTATCTGTTTTCCAGCAGCGTTTCTATCTTTGTCCGCTTTAGAACAGCAAGGGTCCTTGTAATGTATTGCTCAACGTTATAAACAGTATCGTGGATATTTCGATGAGCTCCGCCCAATGGTTCGGCTATCGCTTCATCGACGAGTTTCAGCTTGAGCAAATCTTTGCTTGTCAGCTTAAGCGCTTCGGCCGCCTCAGGCGCCTGTGAGCCGTCACGCCACAAAATGCCCGCGCAGCCCTCGGGCGAAATTACCGAATAATACGCGAACTCCAGCATCGCAAGCCGGTCGCCGACGCCAATGCCAAGCGCGCCGCCCGAACCGCCTTCACCTATGCAGATACAGATTACCGGCACCGGCAATCGGGACATCTCGAATAAATTGACTGCTATCGCCTGTGCCTGGCCTCGTTCCTCGGCGCCGATTCCAGGATACGCGCCGGGAGTATCGATAAGCGTAACAATCGGTATGCCGAATTTCGCGGCGAATTTCATCTTAGCCATCGCCTTGCGATAACCTTCCGGGTTGGCGCAACCGAAATTGCACGACATTTTTTCCTTCAGCCCGCGTCCCTTGTTTTGGCCCACAACAAGAACTTTTTCTCTGCCTATCTGGCCGAATCCCGTAACCATCGCCCGGTCATCGCCGAAACACCTGTCGCCGTGAAGCTCGCGGAAGTCCTTTACCATCAGATTCAGATAATCCGGCAGCAGGGGCCTTTTGGGATGTCGCGCCACCTGCACCGTCTGCCAGGCATTGAGCTGCGAATAAACGCGCTTCAGCTCGGCCACCTGGTCAAGCTGAATCTGGCGAATCTCTGTGGAATAATCAATTCCCTTTATCGAGCTTAGGCGGCGCAGCTCCTCCATCTGGCTGTCGAAGTCCGCCACTTTCTGTTCAAAATCGAGGTAGTCGCCGCTACCGATTTTCTCCTGATTTTTATCTTTATCCGTTGCCATTCATTCTTAACCAATGCTATTCGTAAACAGACGCACAGATAGCGCTCTTGTTTATTACCCGGTATCTATCGAACGGACACCCATAATAGCATTAACCCTGCCAAAATTAAAGAAAAAAATTGACATAGCCCCCGGCTTGTTATAACTTTTATCGGCGACCTGTTTAACGTCTATTTTCTGTAAGGTCTTGATTATGCAGCACTTAAGAAAAATAACGGTCATTGGACTGGGTTTATTGGGCGGTTCCGTGGGTTTAGCCGTATCGCAATCGCTTTCCGGCGTGAAAACAGCCGGGTTTTCCCACAGGGCAAGCACCCGCGCAAAGGCACGCCGGCTAAAAGTCGTCGATGAGGTTTTCGACGACATAAAAGCGAGCGTCAAAGACGCTGATTTAGTCATCCTCGCAACGCCAATATGTAACTTTGAGGACACATTTCGCCAAATCGCCGATTGTTTACCCGCTGGCTGCATAGTAACAGACGTCGGCTCTACAAAGTTAATGCCCCATCACTGGGCTACAAAATGCCTGCCAAAAAATGTTCACTACGTCGGCTCGCATCCAATCGCTGGCTCCGAACAAAGGGGCATCGAGTTTTGCAGGGACGACCTTTTCTATAAGGCGCTGTGCATCCTCACAACGACAAAGACCACAAACAAACGCTCGCTGCGAATCACCAAAGAATTCTGGTCTGCGCTGGGATGTTTCGTTAAAATAATGACACCCGCCCAACACGACCGCATCTTCGCCGACGTCAGTCATTTGCCGCACATTACCGCAGCAGCGCTGGTCAACGCCAGTAACGCGGAAGAATTAAAATTCGCAGGCAAGGGCTTTATGGATAGCTCTCGAATCGCATCAGGCCCCGCCAATATCTGGGCGGATGTCCTGATGACCAACACCCAAAATATCATTCGCGGAATTGACCTATTGACCGCCGAACTTACGAAACTTAAAAAAGCGATTCGCGCCGGCGACAGAAAAAAAATTGAGAAGCTGCTCGACGCCGCAAGAACCAAACGCAGCAAGCTCGTAGAATACAAAATGAACAGGAAGGAACTGATTTGAATCTGAATATTTCTCAAAACAGCAATGGTAATCATTGTAAAAGATATTAGCCCTGCAATCAATTCTTCCCACTCCACAACCGGAGTTTCTACTCCTTGACGGCACCTATTTGCATCAATACACTATAAGTATGCTCGAATTTGCGAAGAGAAACGTCATTATTTTCGTTTATTCTGCCTTAATATTGAGCACTTTGCTGGTCTTCTGGCAGGTCCGCAATTTCGATTTTGTCCACTACGATGATAATGGCTACGTATACGAAAACCAGCACGTTTTGAATGGTCTGACCCCTGACGGCATTATCTGGGCTTTTACAACCTGCCACCTCGGATACTGGCAGCCCTTGACGTGGCTGTCCTTGATGCTGAATTGTCAGTTGTTCGGTACAAACTCCGGCTGGTTTCATCTTGTAAATGTATTTCTTCACCTTGCAAATACCTTGCTGCTTTTTGCGGTTTTTAAGAAAATGACCAGCGCACTATGGCCGAGCGCATTTGTGGCAGCGGCCTTTGCCCTCCATCCGATGCATGTCGAATCTGTCGTCTGGATTGCTGAGCGCAAGGATGTGCTGAGCACATTGTTCCTGCTGCTTACATTGGCCGCTTATGTCAGCTATGTCAGACGCCGCGGCCTGGTTCGCTATGTGTTGACAGTTTTGCTGTTCGCATCAGGCCTTCTTGCAAAACCAATGCTCGTTACTCTGCCGTTCCTGCTCCTGCTTTTGGACTATTGGCCGCTGAATCGTTTTGGTTCCCAGCCTGCAAAGACCTCTGGCCGCCAGCCCCGCAAACTTACCCCCATTCACGATGGACGCGCGATTCTGTATAGGATAATAATTGAAAAAATTCCTTTCTTTGTTCTTTCTGCCGTCTCAAGCGTTATCACCTTTCTGACTCAGCAGGCCAGGGGTGGCATACTCGACATCAAGAGTCTTCCCTTGAAGGAAAGAGTTGACAATGTTTTCCTATCTTACGCGGCATATATGGGCAAGATGTTCTGGCCTGAAAACCTTGCGGTATTCTATCCCTTTGATCCCGACAGCTTTCCGCTCTGGCAGGTTGTGCTTTGTGCTTTGCTGCTGGTTGGCGTGTCTTTTCTGGTATTCCGCATTTGGCACACCCGAAAGTATTTGCTGGTCGGCTGGCTCTGGTTTGTCGGAACACTTATACCCGTCATCGGACTTGTTCAGTTCACGGGGTCTTCTTATGCCGACCGCTTTACCTATATACCCTATATAGGTCTTTTCACAATGATTGTATGGGGTCTGCCGGAGCTTCTTTCAAAATGGCTGTATCGAAAAATTGCCCTCGGTATAGCGGCGGCAATGGTGCTTACGGCTATGGGAATGGGAACTTACCGACAGGTAGGCTATTGGAAGAATAGTTCCACTCTTTTTACACATGCCCTTGAGGCAACGAAAAACAATTATCTTGCGCACAATAATCTTGGCGTTACCTACTACAAACTTGGCCGCTATCAGGATGCGATAGAATCCTATAAGCAGGCCATCAGAATCAATCCTGATTATGCCGATGCGCACAATAATCTTGGCGTCGCCTACGGCGATCTTGGCCGCTATCAGGATGCGATAGAAGCCTATAAACGGGCCATAAGAATCAATCCTGATTATGCCGATGCGCACTGTAATCTTGGCAGTGCCTACGACAAACTTGGCCGCAATCAAGATGCAATAGAATCCTATAAGCAGGCCATCAGAATCAAGCCGGATTATGCCGATGCACACTATAATCTTGGCGCTGTCTACAGTAAACTTGGCCGCTGGCAGGATGCGATAGAAGCCTATAAGCAGGCCATCAGAATCAAGCCTAATTTGGCTGAGGCATACTGTAATCTTGGTTTTACTTATAGCAACCTTGGCCGCTATCAGGAAGAAATAGAATCCTATAGGCAGGCCATCAGAATTAAGCCGGATTATGCCGATGCACACTATAATCTTGGCGTTGTCTACGGCAGCCTTGGCCGCTATCAGGATGCCGTAGAAGCCCTTAAGCAGGCCATCAGAATCAAGCCGAATTGGACCGAGGCACACTATAATCTTGGCGTTACCTATTTAATAACTGGCAACAAAGAATCAGCCCTTGAAGAATACAAAATCCTAAAAACCCTGGATACCGAACAGGCAAACAAATTGTTTCACTTGATTAATAAATAGGCAACCCCAAACCAGCTACGCTTTCGAACTTACACATAATACTTGACGCTATCCCAAATGCTACATTTCTTGACGATTCAATCGCCCCGCCGTATAATCCGCTGAACAACTCACCGCTGAGCACGCTGAGACCGCAGAGAAAAAACTAAAATAATCTCCGCGAGCTTTGCGGTCTCCGCGGTAAAATTTTTTTAAGGAATTATCACTGTGAAACAATGGCGAATTGAGGTATGCAACAAGGCGGGTTTCCCCGATGTTCAGGGAATTAGCGTTCTTACTGATATAAAAGAATTTGGGATAAACGCAGTCGAGGCGGTGCAGTTCGCCCGCGTGTACTTAATAGAGGCGGATTTCGAAAAAGATTTCGCCGACCGGCTGGCAAAAGAGCTTCTGGCAGACCCCGTTTGTGAAGAGTATTACATCGGCAGAAGCGGCGCACCGTCGGGATTGGCAAAAGTAACGCTGATGGAAGTGCATCTCAAAAGCGGCGTTACCGACCCCGTCGCGGAATCTGTAACAAGCGCAATGAACGATATGGGCGTAAAACCCGATAGCGTCCGCACCGCCAGAAAATACGTTCTGCTCGGAGAATTGAACAGCAAACAAATCGATACAATCGCCAGAAAAATTCTGGCCAACGACTGCATCGAGGTCTGCGTTGTCGGCAACGACACCGAACCGCCAAGCCCGCACATAAAACCTTATGAACTGAATTTAGTCCGCCTGCCGATACGAGACCTCGATGAGCAGGGGCTTGTCAATCTCAGCAAGGAAAAAGACCTGTTCCTAAACGCCGTGGAAATGAAAACGATTCAGGATTACTTCAAACGAATCGGCAGGGAGCCGACCGATATCGAGCTTGAATCAATCGCGCAAACATGGAGCGAACACTGCGTCCACAAAACACTCAAAAGCAAAGTCGATATGGACCTCGACGGCCAGCACATCCAGTTCGACAACCTGCTCAAGCAAACCGTTTTCAAAGCCACAAAGGATTTAAACAAGCCCTGGTGCATAAGCGTCTTCGCGGATAACGCGGGCGTCATCGATTTCGATGATGAATCCGCGGTTTGCTTCAAAGTCGAAACGCATAATCACCCATCCGCACTCGACCCTTATGGCGGCGCCGCAACTGGCATAGGCGGCGTCATACGCGACCCGATGGGGACAGGAATGGGCGCAAGACCAATCGCCAACACGGATATATTCTGCTTCGGCGACCCGAATATGAAACTCGAAGATGTCCCCAAGGGCGTCCTGCACCCGAGACGAATTATGAAGGGCGTCGTAGCAGGCGTCCGCGATTATGGCAACAGGATGGGTATCCCCACCGTCAACGGCGCAATCTATTTCGACGACAGGTACATCGCAAACCCGCTCGTCTTCTGCGGCAACATAGGCATAATGGATAAAAATAAATGCTTCAAACATCAGCAGGCGGGCAACCTCATTATCGTCGTCGGAGGCAGGACAGGCAGAGACGGAATCCACGGGGCGACGTTCTCATCGGGCGAAATGACCCACGAACACGAAACGATTTTCTCCCACGCCGTGCAAATCGGCAACGCCATCACCGAAAAGAAAATGTTAGATGTGCTCCTCCAGGCCAATGAAAAGGGGTTATACGAGGCAATCACCGACTGCGGCGCAGGCGGACTTTCCAGCGCGGTAGGCGAAATGGGTCAGGATTTGGGCGCGGAAGTTGACCTCGACAAAGTCCCGCTCAAATACGCTGGGCTAAATTACACCGAAATCTGGATTAGCGAAGCGCAGGAACGAATGGTCATCGCCGTAAAGCCGGAGAACCTCGACGCGATAATGAAAATCTTCGCGGGCGAAAACGTCGAGGCCACTGTAATCGGCACATTCACAGGCGACAAAAAACTGAAGCTCCTGTATAAAGACACTGTCGTAGGCGAACTCGATATGGAGTTTTTGCACAATGGCGTCCCCAAATATTCCAGAAAAGCCGTCTGGACTTCTCGTTCATCATCGAGCATCGAGCATCGAGTATCGAGTGTCGAAAAAGATAACTACAATGACGAATTATTGGCTATCCTGTCGAGTTACAACGTCGCAAGCAAAGAATGGGTAATTCGTCAGTATGACCACGAGGTGCAGGGTGCATCGGTCATCAAGCCCCTGACAGGCGTTACCAACGACGGCCCCGGTGACGCGGCGGTCATAAGACCAAAATATGATTCCGACCGCGGCGTTGCGATAAGCTGCGGAATGAATCCCTGCTATGGGGACATCGACCCGTATTGGATGGCTCTTTCCGGGATAGACGAAGCAATCAGGAATCTCGTCTGCGTCGGCGCAAAGACAGACCGCATCGCGCTACTGGATAATTTCTGCTGGGGCGACTGCACAAAACCGGAAACGCTCGGCACATTAGTGCGTGCGGCCCAGGCCTGTTACGATGGGGCAATCGCGTTCGATGCGCCGTTCATTTCAGGCAAGGATTCTCTCAACAATGAATTCAGACGCGACGACGGCACACGAATCTCTATCCCGGCGACGCTGCTGGTAAGCGCAATATCCTTAGTCGATGACGTCGGCAAGTGCGTAACAATGGACGTCAAAAAACCGGGCAACCTGTTGTTCATCGTGGGCGAGACGAAAAATGAGCTTGGCGGCTCACATTATGCATCGCTTGATAAAAACAATCAGGACGAAGCGCCGAAGGTTGACCTGAAAATGGCGCCGAAGATAGCCCGCAAAGTCGCCGAGGCGATAGCAAAAGGACTGGTTGCCAGTTGTCATGACTGTTCGGAAGGGGGGCTGGCGGTTGCGCTTGCCGAAATGGCATTTGCGGGCGGACTGGGCATCGAAGCCGACCTGCGAGGACTGCCAAAAACCAAAGATTGCGGCCAAACCAGCGCCCAATTATTCAGCGAATCGAATTCGCGATACATCATTGAGGTTGAGCCGGAAAACTATAACTCCTTTGCCAGACTGATGTTAAATCTGCTATTTGGCCAAATTGCAAAGGTAACTGACACTAAAAACTTGGTAATAAAGGACCTTAGAGGCCAAAAAGTCATTAACGCCGAGATTAATTCGCTCAAACAGGCCTGGCAAAAAACTTTTGCATGGTGAACACACAAAACCATTAAATTTGATAATTTTTTTTGCCCCGCCACTTTTTTTCTTGACGCAATTGCCAGTTTTGTCTATATTCCCAATCCCCTTGTTATAGGACGCACCAAATGATAAAACGACAATGAACAAACACCCGCTTTTAAGAGTAGATATGGGCATTGTTTGTTAGGTCCCGGTAAATCGGGGTTTGTAGTGTCAGGGAGGTCATCTCGAGGTGAGGTGAGCACACGCAACGCTTTGCTTTTGCCTCGGAACATTCAGGCAAAATATACGCGTAACTCTTTTTAATATAAGATGTTAGGTCTATATATCGCTTTTTGCGGGCTTCGGTGTGCGCAGCTATTTTGAGGAGCGGTTTTTTAAGCCAAAATCGAAGCTATTCACACTTAGAATCTGGGCAAGGCAGGTAAAGCTGTGTATGCCCTAAGCCGATAAATTTAAAGACATGAAGAAAATAAAGACAGCATCTTCGGTTGTTTCCCTGCTTGCGTTATGCGTCTGCGCGGTTGGTTGCGATGTCAAGTTCTGGGACCCCTCCCAAGTTGGCAGATTTAAGCCCGTTCCGGCAGTGAACGTGATACTCGACTCACTGGGCGTGGTAGAGGAATCGTCTGCTGCCTGGGAATCCGGCGAGGACCCCAGGCCCGCCGACGTCGTCGCTTATGATACTGATTACGTCTTCGGCCCTGGCGATGTTGTCAACATAAGCATTTTCGAGCTGTTCCAGGAAGGCGCTTTGTATACAAACCAGTTTGTTATTACCGAAACAGGCAAATTATCTATTCCTGACGTCGGAGTGGTGAACGCGGGAGGACTGACCGAATCACAACTGGAAGAGGAAATAAAACAGATTCTCTCACCCAACATCCTGAAATCGCCTTCGGTAACAGTAACTCTGTTCAAATCCCAAAGCCGGCTGTTTTCTATTCTGGGCAACGGCGTTCCGAAGCCCGGCCTATATGAAATACCCCGTTACGATTATCGGCTGGCGGATGCACTGGCAATCGCAGGTGGTATAAGCCAGTTCAATATAAGCTACATATATGTGTCCAGGCCAATTACGGGCAAAGAAACGTCGGCTGAAACGGCCCCGCCCCCGCCTTCGACAGAAACACCTAAAGCAAATGTCGAGAAAACTTTACCCCCAGCTGCCCCTCCAGCTGAGAAGCCGGATGAAATGCTGGATGTAATCGCTCCAATGGCAAATCGCGGCGCAGGCAGTAATATTGTCATCACCTCAACGGAAATGGCCACAACCAACGAGCTTGACGAAGCCGCATTACCGGAAACATTACGGGAATCCGAGGATAGCAATCAGAGAACAGGCAGTCGTCCGTCTTCCGCCGCCAGCCCTACATCACCCGCAAGTGAAGGCCGGATTGAATGGACATTCCAGGATGGCCGATGGATTCCGGTCCAGATAGACAAGCCCCAGCCCCAAAAACCTCAGGAACAGGTCGAGCAACCTAGGCAGCCACAAGCCGCCAAAGAACCAGCTGCAACCGGCTGGGAACAAATCGGCTCCGGAGGCACACAAAGACGAATCATAAGAGTTCCCGCAGACAAACTCCTTGGCGGAGACCCTCGTTATAATATCGTAATCAGACCAAGCGATACTATTCACGTGCCTGTTGATATTATTGGTGAATTCTGTATTATGGGTAACGTAAATAATCAAGGGTTTGTCAACATAACAGGTCGTCCTATGACGCTGAAAATGGCGATCGCTTCAGCGGGCGGTCTGGGACAACTGGCTTGGCCAAAAAATTGTGAGGTCGTCAGAAGAATTGGTAAGAAACGCGAAGAAATTGTTATGGTGGACCTGGATAAAATCGCAACGGGCGAACAGCCGGATTTCTTTATCAAACCAAACGACTTAATCAACGTTGGAACGCATCCGTCGGCCAGATGGCGTGCGGTACTGCGAAATGCGTTCAGGGCGACTTATGGTTTCGGGTTCATCTACGACCGTAATTTTTTCACTAACCCGCAATCCGGGTTTGGATTCCCACTGTTTCAGTGAGATGGCCACACAACGGTTGATTGTGTGTTAAGCACTTGGGCACGTAAAACTGCCCAAAGTCGCCAACCAATATCGCAGAAAATCGAATATTATGGCGGATAACTTTACTGTATCTACTACCGATACTCAGGAAACCGCTTCTGCACCAAAAGAGCAGTGGCGGCAACTCGGAGTGCACACATATATCCGGATTGTGATAATCGGAACGCTGCTTTACTGCCTGTTTAACAAAGAAATAGGCGGCATCGTTAATCAATGGCTGACTGACCCCGGCTGGTCACACGGATTCCTCATCCCGCTTTTCAGCTTATACTTCCTGAACCAATCCAGGCAGGAAATCCTCAATACCCGAACCAAACCAAACTACCTGGGGCTGCTTTTGCTGGTTGGCGTAATCTTATTTTACGTTTTTAACACGATTACCCCGGCGGGGTATGGATACTTCCGACAGATATCCGCTGTCGGAGCGCTTGGGGCCGTGGTATTGTTTCTTGGCGGCTGGGTTTTGCTGAAATATACGTGGCTGCCAATCACATACCTTATATTCGCGATACCGCTGCCGGATGAAATATTAAGAAGCGCCACGATACCAATGCGTCTGTGGGCGGCTGCGGCTTCAACCGCGGTACTCAATCTGATACCAAAAATGGATGCTATAGCCAACGGGGTCGTAATAGATATCATTTACAAGGGCAAGGCCCTGGAACCGCCCCTCGACGTGGCAGAGGCGTGCAGTGGTATGCGCCTGCTTATGACGTTTTTTGCCCTGGGCGTGGCAATGGCATATCTGCACTACAGGCCCGCATGGCAGCGACTCGTGCTTTTGGCCAGCACTATCCCAATAGCGATTCTCTGCAATATTATAAGGGTAACCATAACCGGTCTCATCTACGTGTTTTGTGACCCGCAATATGCACAGGGAATTTACCACGACCTGCTGGGAATGGTTATGCTCCCGGTGGCGTTCGGGCTTTACGGGGCGATTGCATGGTTTATGTCAAACTTGTTTGTCGAGGACGATGAGTCCAAAATTTCGGATGTTATCGTCAGGCGTAAAGCATAGGAGTTCGAAGCAATAAACGGAACTAAAATAACAATGACAACGCCGAAGAATATACGAGAGACGATTAAAGCCAACTACCTGCAGCCGGCTTTTCTGATATGTGTCTGTCTGCTGGCAATAATGGCCGGCGGTATGTCGGCAGCAGTGAAAATGTCGGGAATATACCTGAAGAAGGAACCGCTGCCCCTGAAAAAATCCCTAAGCGACCTAGACAAATCCAATCTTGCACCCTATAAAGTGTTCGAGAAATCAAAAATCGAGAACCAGGATATTCTTAACACCCTGGGGACCGAAGATTACATTCAGTGGACACTGGAAGACACAAGCGCCCCGGCGGAAAGCAAAACGCGGTTTTGCACGCTATTCATCACTTACTATTCGCTGCCGGACATAGTGCCGCACAGGCCCGAAGAATGTTATATCGGGGGCGGCTTGCAGGGAATAAAATTCGAAACAGTTACGCTCAGAGCTATAAAAGGCGTTTACGAGCGGGAAGTAAAAGCACGTTACCTCGTATTCGCCGACACGAAGGCGGAGTCGTCGCTTGGTGGGACGTCTTTTCCAGTCCTTTATACTTTTAACGCCAACGGCAAATACGGCGACAGGGATGACGTCCGGAGAGCGCTGAACAAGAACTTATTCGGCAAATTTTCGTATTTTTCCAAGGTCGAATGGAAATTCTATAATATCGCCTCCGGGCGAATAACTTATCCGAATAAACAAGAAGCAATTGCGGCAAGTGAAAAATTGATGTCGGTTATTTTCCCGGTTCTGGAAAAAGAACATTGGCCCAGCGGGCGCTGGTAATCAAAAACGGATTTGCCGGTTTACCAGATAACATTAGCAATTTCAAAAATATAAGGAGTAAAATTCGATGGCAAAAAAACGGCTAAACAAAAAATTAGCGATGATTGGTTCCGTACTTTTTGTGTTTGTGGCAATCACGGTCATTGTAGGGCTTATATATCTAAGCAAAAGAAACCCGCAGAAATTCATAAAATACGGCGATGAGGCAATCGCAACGGCCCACCAGACAACAGACAACGAGCATCGCAAGGAAATTTATAAAGAAGCCGAACGAAACTACAGAAAGGCCTACGGCTACTCCAAAACCGATGAGCTAAAAATTGAAGGCCTTCATCGCCTCGCGGATCTTTATATAGAAACAGGGGACTGGCGTAGCGTTATGGGATGCTGGACCCAGATTGTACGTCTCGACCCAAAGGACATAAAAGCAAGATATAACCGGCTGAAATATTTTTACGTATTCGCACAGACGGTTTCCGGGCAGACGTGGCAGGAGGTAGCTACGCAGGCCGGGGAGCTTATAGAAATGATAGAAACACCCGGCACCACAGCAGCGGAACTTGCAACAGAAGATACATCGAAGCTGGAAATCGAGGCGTTTAAACAAAGCGGAGAGTCGGCGCATAAATTGGGGCCATATTTGCACCTGATGAGGGGACAGGCCAATTTACAGATTGCGATGCTTGGAATGGTAACAAATAAGGAGGAAACGCTCAACCAAGCTATTGCCGACCTTGAGAAAGTAAAACAGCTCGAGCCGGCAAATCCTGATGTGTATCGATATCTTGCGCAGGCGACGGCTTTCAGAGGCGAGATGGACGCATCGAAAGGAAACCTGGAGGCGAGAGTTAAAAGCTGGGAAGAGGCAATCGAATTGCTTAAGGAAGGGATAAAAGCAACAAAGGACGACGTAAAAGCATATATCAATTATCTCGATATGAAGCACAATTTCAGCTTTGCTCAGGCCGGTGCCGCGTCATCCGACCAGAAAAAGCAGCTTTTGGAAATGGAACCGGAGTACTTGTCGCTTACCGCTAAATTCGGTTCCAAAGCGGAAGTGTTTTCGGCGCTTGCCTCTTTCTATTCTGACTACCGTCTCGGCCTGGCTTATCTCGACAAGGCAATTGAGGCGGCAGAAAAAGCTGTCGAACTCGACAAAAATGATGTCGATTACGTTGCGATCGCCTCAAGTTTGCACTTAAGAAGGTTTCATATAAAAAACCAAAATACGGATTTGAACAAGGCGATCGAGCTTACGCAAAACGCTCTTTTACTTCCTGGCACACAGGAAACAACCGGCCCCAGGTCTGAAGCGGCGAGGAGTAATCGATTACTAATGCTCATCATGCTCGCCAACATTTATATCGACCAGATAATGGATGCAAATGCGTCACTGGGAGAACCCGAGAAACAACAATTATTGACGAACGCCCAACAGACGGTCAGGCAGATTGAACAGTTTTATCATAGCGGCGATGACCCGCAGGTAGTTAAATGGCAGGGTATGGTCGAGCTTGCCGCCGCTCGACTCAAACAAAGCGATCTAGCGCCTGCCATCCAAAAATTATACAAAGCTTATACGCAGTTGAAGGCAGCGGGACGTTCAGACCCGCGCCTTTCCTACCGGCTTGCAAAAACATTTGCTTATGGCATAGAAAACGGCGCGGTTGGCGAGTTTCTCTCCGACGCTCTACAAAATGGAATAGAGTCGGCCCTGCCGGAGTCGCGACTGGAATATGCCGAGCTTCTCCTCAAAGCCTCTATATGGAAGACGGCCCTTGCCCATATCGATCTGTTCGAGGAAAGATACGGAATCACAGACAGAAGCCGGATATTGCGAACGCGTGCATACATAATCGCCAGAGAATTTGCAGAGGCGGAGCGTTGTCTTGACCAAATACCGCAACACGACTCTTTATGGCGGCAGCTTAAAGCTGCTATTCTCGAAACCAAGGGGGCGGTATTACGCACAATTATCATTAGCCGAGAGGAAAAACCGCGAACCAGCACGGTTCTGATGAATACCCTTTCACAAAAGCCACGGCAGCAAGAGGTTGACCAGCGTTCAACCGAACAGATTGCGGCAGAGATGAAAACCCTCGTATCGGCCTTTATCGAAAATATGGATGCTATGCTCTCAGCAGACCCAAATTCGCTGGAAGTTGCCTTAGCCACCTCAATGTGTGATGACGCAATAGCAAGCGGAAACTTTGACCAAGCGAATTTGATAATAGAAAAGTATTTGAAATACCAGCCGGATAATGTAAATGCGTTGTTTTACAAACGGCTTCTCGCCGAGCCGACCCCGGCAAAAGTATCTCCCGAAAAAGTTAGGCAGCTTAAAGAGGATGTCCTGACCGCCATCGCAGACCCTCTTAGGCGAACACTCGCCCTAGGCGCTTTTTACACAACTAACAACGATCCCAACAAGGCATCGGAGCAATTCAGAAAGCTTGCCCCTCCACCCATCGGCACCGGCTCGCTCCAGGCAGATGATAGCTCAAAACGTCGAGCAATAACATATTTGTTTGACATCGGGTTGGAAAAAAAGGACTGGGACACTACCGACAAAATCCTGCAAATAGTCAAGCGAGAAAATTATGACGATTGCTCAGGGGACT
Organism: Sedimentisphaerales bacterium; assembly: GCA_050012695.1. Lineage (GTDB taxonomy): Bacteria > Planctomycetota > Phycisphaerae > Sedimentisphaerales > Anaerobacaceae > Fen-1362. The sequence goes on from JBEKGR010000006.1 coordinate 207,444, forward strand.
TTTTCGCGGCTCGAGCCGCTCTTGCGAAAGAACAATATGAAACTGCTCTTGCAAGCATAGACAGCGCGTTGTCGCAAAGACCAGTTTTCGGGTATGGCTATCTGCTGCGGTCCCGCATCAACTCCGCACTGGGCAATGAGGCGGCCGCGCTTTCCGACATAAGCATGGCATCAAAAACCACTCCGCTGGACAAGACCATCGCGAAAGACTATGCCAATCGGCTGTACAAACGCAACCAAGCTCTCGGCAATAACGTATCGACGTCGCAACTGGCCGAAACCAAAGGCGCTTTGGACTGGGCGATGGCGCTTAATCAGGGCGATGTGCAACTAATGAGTTTCTATGCTGAATACATAAGCGAAAACGACCCGAATCGCGCACTTGCGCTGCGGCAGAGCTTACAGGAAAATATGCCGAGTATGAGGAACGCACTATTGCTTGCCCGGCTCGCCACACGGCTTGGTCTGGACAACACTGATACCCAACGCCGGCAAGCGCTGTTCGCAATGGCATTCTCGGCCCTGGAACAGGCGAAAAGCTACGACCCCCAGAGCCCTCTCGTACTCGAGAGTTACGCAGAATACTATCGGCAAACGGGCCAGCCGGAAAAAGCGGAGCAGTTATTGAAAGGAACGAAGGAATCGCAACTGTTGTGGCGGTTTTACATAAAGACGGGACGATATGACGATGCCCGCAAATCTTTAGAGCAGTACTATCAGACCAACCCCAAGGATGTAAACGCCCTGGAGGGATTGTTATTTATTGCAGAAACAGCCGGCGATAAAGCTGCCGCGACAAAATATGGCGAACAACTGTTATCCGCCGCGGAAACATCTGAAATTCATCTTTTGGTAATCCAAACTTATCTTAGCATCGGATTGATCAAGGAAGCTGAGCAAAAACTGGCAAGTTTCAGGGGAAAATACCCCCAGGAAGGCAAAGGATTATTGCTGAGCTCATGGCTTTCTATGAAACAGGGACGGTTAAAAGAGGCGCTGGAGCTGGTAAACAAGCAACTTGAGAGCAACCAGGGCGACGCGACCGCCTGGCAACTGCGCGGACAAATTAATAGTATGATGGCGGATTACGACCAGGCAATCACGGACCTTAAACGAAGCAAGACCCTGCTTGACGCAGCAATAACTCGTATTATACTCGCGAAGGTTTATATGATGGCAGGACGCCCCGATGACGCCGCTATCGAGCTTAAAAGCTTGGTCGAGGACCCGCAGGCGCCAGATGAGGCGAGGACGATGCTCGAACAAATTTACTCACAAGCCGGGCGAAAGGAAGCCCTTGAGGATTTTTACTCGAAAATTCTCAAACAATTGCCCGAAAGCGTTTACTGGTATAAGCACGCAGGCGGGTTTGCGGGCGGCATAGGCGATATTGCCGGGGCGGAACAATTATATGGAACCGCACTGAGAAAAAGTATTGAACAGGGACAGCCGGACGCTGACGCCCTTGGCGGATATCTGCGAGCAATTATAACCGCCGGAAAAATGGACAAGTTATTCGAAGAGGCCGGCAAATACATCGATGGAAACCTTGCCCCGGTCGCATATCTAAAAATGGCGGAAGGCAAAATGAAACTCGGCGACCGCATCACTGCTGTGCAGTATTGCAAAAAAGCCATCGAAAAAACAGGCGACAATGATGCTATGGCCATGCAGATTTTGGAAAGTATTTACGGACTAATCGGCGAGCAAGAAACAGAACAAATGTGCAAGCAAAAACTCGATATGCAGCCGGAGTCGCTCTCGGCAAACTGGACTATGTATAACCTGTGCCGACTTAAAACCGACTACAGCAAGGCACTTGAATATCTCGATAAGTGTTCCAAGGCAATCGGGCCTGACAAGCCACAATCGCTCAATTACACGATGCAGAAGGCCGAAACGCTGATACTCGCTTTCAACAAAACTTCCGATAATAAATACCTTAAGGATGCTATCGGGGTCTATGAAAGTCTGCTGGAAAAAATGCCGAATAATACCAGTGTTCTGAATAATGTCGCGTACATCCTTGCGGTTAACAACCAGGATTTAGACAAGGCGGTTGAATACGCCAGGCGGGCTCATGAGATGCAACCAGACGAACCGGGATATCTTGATACTTATGCCATTGTGCTATACAAAAAAGGTAAATATGCCGAGTCATTGCAGTTATCGCAGGCATCGATACAGCAGTATGAGGCGAGACGGCTATCGCCGCCCGTAGAGGCGTATGAGCACCTGGCACAGGCCCATGAGCAACTCGGTGAATTGACACAGGCGCGTGCGGCTTATGGGCAGGCGCTGGATGCCGGCGGAGACAAAATGCAGAAAGCGGACAAGGAACGAATAAATGCCGCAATCGAGCGGCTCGGAAAAAACAAGGGCGATGACAAAAAGTAACAATGATGCCAGGGCAATGATTCGTTTTGATATTATGAGAATCTACTAACAAATGGCAGACGCAGGACAAAAACCGGTTGCAGTGGAACCCAGGATGATGGCTCCGAGGCCAGCTATGGCTGCACGCGGTGCCGCCGAAGGAATAACACCGAAAGAAATTCTCGCCATACTGCGCCGACACTGGCTCATGATTTTCCTGCTAACGATACTCGGCTTTGGGTTTGGCGGAGTGAGCTGGTTTTTGTTTTCAAGATACGGGCCAAAGTACACTGCGCAAACCTTCATAAAGGTGCTCCCGCCCATCCAGAAAGACCCCACTACAATACAGGCCATTACTGTCGGACAGGACGTCCAATACGGTTATCGACAGTCGATGGCTATGCAATTGACAAGCCAGAGTATGTTCCAACAGCTCATTGACAGGGACAAAATCCAACAGACCAAATGGTTTAAAGGGTTCGGCAACATAAAGGACGTCCGTATAAGAAAAGCCGTCAATAATTTAAAGGGAAGCTTTGGCGCCACCCCACAAAGAGACGGCGATTCAATCGTAGTTTCGATGACCTGCGGGGATAAAGAAGAATCGGCGCTTATAGTCAATGAAATGGCATCTCTGTTTGTCGGCGGCCAGGGAGGAACAAAACGTAAGGAAGTGGCGGAAAAATTATCCCGGCTCGATGAAGAGCAGGCTCGTGTTCAAAAGGATTTGGACTCGGCTGATCGGTCGCTCGACGACGTTCGCCGCAGATACGGGTTTACCGATCTTGAAGAGCATCAATTCCAGCCGATAGTAGAACAAAAGCTCAATGACCTGGAAAACCAGTCAAATAAGCTGGCATTGGATATCAGCCAGACGCGGGCTTCCATCGAAACTCTCGCGGCACAAGCACAAGGACCCGTTCAGGTGCAGGTTGAGCGGCAGGCGGAAACCGACCCGGTTATGCTCAGTTTATCACAACAACTTGCTCTTCAGGAATCGACGCTGGCAGGCGCACTTGCGCGATTCGGCGAAGACCACAGGGTCATTCGACAAATCAAAGAATACATCGATAGTATACAACAAGAACGGCTCCGTCGACAGGCAATAATAGCCGAACAAGTGAGGCAATCAAATCTGAAGAACGCCCAGGATCAGCTTACAACACTTGAGGGCCAGCTCGACGAGCTCGAAAAAATGCGCGACGCAGCCGTAAAACAAAAAGAAGAGCTTGACTTGGCGAGGGTACAGTTCTCACAACGCGTGAAAATAAGAGACGAAAGAAGGGCGATACTCGATACAATTAAAAGTCAGACGGAAAAACTTAAGATAATTCACGACGACCCGGAAACGCCTACAGTTCAACTTATGGGCCTCGCACCTGAACCCCTTGAAGCAAGTTTTCCGAAATTGATAGTTTTTGTCCCAGGCGGAACACTTTTAGGGCTGTTACTTGGCGTCGGATTGGCGTTCTTAATAGAATTGCTCAATGACCTTGTTCGAACGCCCAAAGATGTGGCGACGCATTTGCATATTCCGCTGCTTGGGATTATACCTGACACTGAAGAGGACGAACGGGTTGAAGGTATTGAGCCGGCGCTCGTGGTTCGTCAGGCGCCAAACAGCATCCTAAGCGAATCGTATAGAAGAACGAGAACAAATCTGAGATTGTCGGAACCCGGCGGAAAAGCCAAAGCAATACTAATCACCAGTGGCGGAGCCAAAGACGGCAAAACCACCGTGGCGGTAAATCTTGCCACAACACTCGTCGCCGAGGGCAAAAAAATTCTGCTGATAGACACCAATCTCCGGCGACCGGGCCTAAACGCCATATTTGCCGGCGGACAGGCCGCAACCCAGACAAACGCAGGATTGAGCAATCTGCTGGCGGGGCAATGCGATTTGCAACAAGCGATACGCCCCAGCGGGATGGAAGGGCTGACCATTATTGAATCAGGGCCGATGCCAACCAACCCGGCGGAAACATTGGGAAGCGAGGCAATGCAGCGGTTAATCGGGCAATTACGCGACAGTTATGATTATGTAATAATCGACGGGCCGCCCGTGCTACTGGCAAGCGAAGCAAAATTACTGGCAAAATATGTCGATGGCACTATACTGGTATTTAATGCGGCAGTAACCAGACGAGGCACAGGCATGCGAACTATCAGCGAACTAAAACAGGCAAACGCCACAATACTCGGCTGTGTGCTGCTTGGAGTCAAAACGCTTAAAGGCGGCTACTTCCGGGAAATGTTCCGCTCGTATCAGGAATATCAGGCGTTTGAGCCGGCAAAGGTATAACACATTACTAAGCGACTATCGAACATCGAAGGGTTTTAAATGGATAAGTTTCTGGTCACCGGCGGAGCCGGCTTCATCGGTTCAAACATCTGCACCAAGCTCGTCTCGCAGGGTTGTTTTGTCCGCGTAATTGACAACTTGCTTACCGGCAAAAAGAGTAACCTCGTTGGCATTGCAGACAAGATTGAGTTCATAGAAGCGGATATGGGTAATGCGGCTGCTGCACGGGCCGCGATGAAAGGAATTGACGTGGTATTGCATGAGGGGGCGTTACCATCGGTTCCCCGCAGCGTTGATGACCCCGCTGCCACACACAGACATTGCGTCGATGCCACTTTTACGCTGCTGATGGCCGCGCGGGACGCGAAAATAAAGCGTTTTGTTTACGCCGCCAGTTCTTCGGCATACGGCGACACGCCGACTTTGCCGAAGGTTGAAACAATGCCTGTCAATCCGCTCTCACCCTATGCGGCGGCAAAACTGATGTGCGAATACTATTGTTCCGTTTTTTACAAGGTTTTCGGCCTTGAGACAATTTCGCTTCGATACTTCAATGTCTTCGGCCCGAACCAGGACCCGGCAAGCCAATACGCCGCGGCAATACCGGCGTTCGTAACTTCAATTCTGAAAGACAAACCGCCTACTATTTACGGCGATGGCGAGCAAAGCAGGGACTTTACCTACATCGATAACGTCGTAGAAGCGAATCTGCTTGCTGCCAGGGTAAAGCAGACCAAAGGCGAGGTCATTAACATCGCCTGTGGGGAAGCAATAACTGTCAACGCGATTATCGATACGATAAACAAAATTGTCGGTAAAAATGTCAAGCCGACGTATCTCCCGCCCCGCAAAGGCGACGTAAAACATTCGCTCGCCGATATCACTCAGGCAAAAAAACTGATAGGTTTCAAGCCGGTTATTTCATTCAAAGACGGGCTGAAAAAAGCAATCGAATGGTACCGCGTAAATCTGGTATAAGGATTGATGATTGACTATCAATTGCCTTGCTTGCTAAGCTGCTCCGCGGCCTGAATCAATTCCTGTCTGCCGACTTCTCTCTGCGGTTTCAGGTCAAACGACCACTCATAGGAATCAACTATCCTGCCCGGATAAAGGATTTGAGTTACAAAATCAAAGGGAAAATAGTCATGCAAGGGCGACTGTAGTTTGCGATGTGTCTGGAGGGTTTCGCAGCCCTGTTTGCGGATAGTAATATTGTAATCGCCGTACCAGTTAAACGACGTTGTCACCGGCGAGACGCCTATCTCCTCGTCATTCAGGAAAACCTGTGCGCCGGCCGGGTTAGTGTTGATAGTGAGTTTACGCTCAACACAACCGCCCACACCGACTATTAAAATGCAAAACAACAGCAATGGTTTATTCATTCCCATATACGGCCCCATTATAACCCCGAATATCAAATGGTAAAAGACCAAACTGCTCGAAAGTTTAAGGTCCTATAAGCACTGGCATAGATTGGTATTTAAGATTGACCATTCGTAAAACAGGGCTATTTTGTATTTAGGCGACTGGGCAAATTTGGCGATTATTATAAGAGCAAAAGGACCTGTTTCGTAAGTGCGTAAGTCCTTTGTTTTTTGCCATTGTACACAGAAACCCTATGATAGGAACCGCAATATATAAACTTGGCGAAGAGGTAGGCAACGTTGGGCAATTCAGCCGATTCGTCTGGCGTTCTGCCGTAACCAGCATGCAAAGTATCGTCAAAAGCGACACCTATCCGCTAATATGGGCGCAAATGCTGCTGATAGGCGTTTACAGCGTTCCCGTCATTATGATAACGGGCGCGTTCGTTGGTATGACGCTGGCGCTTCAGGCCTACGACCAGTTGGCGGGAATAGGGCTTGAAGAACACCTCGGAGTCCTGATAAATATCTCGGTCGTTAAAGAGCTTGGGCCTGTTTTGGCGGCGGTTATGCTTGCAGGCAGAGTCGGCGGCGCTCTCACCGCTGAATTAGGCACGATGAAAGTTACCGAGCAGATAGATGCCGTAGAAAGTATGGGAACAGACCCTGTCAAATACTTAGTCGCGCCGCGCGTGCTGGCGTGCCTGCTCCTTACGCCGGTACTCATCGTTTACGCGGACCTGCTCGGCATCGTCGGCGGCTGGTTCGTAAGCGTCATTCACCTGCGTATCAACGCCACGGCATACTGGAGTTTCAGCGCATACGGCGTCGATTTGTGGGACGTCGGCTGCGGCATCACCAAAGGTTTCTTCTTCGGCGGGGCACTCGCGTTAATCAGTTGCTACAAGGGCTTCAACTGCAAAGAAGGGGCACGGGGCGTGGGGCAGGCCTGCACAGACGCGTTTGTAATGAGCTTTATCTCGATACTGGCTCTTGACTTCGTCCTGGTGATAATTTTTAAGGCGCTTTACAGCTCTTTCTGGCCTTTGAAGAGCTTGGTATAATAATCAGTCATCAAGTGGCTCGCCAAAAAAGACAATGAATACTGAACAACAAACAACCAACAACGGACAAACCGGCATCAAACCCGATGACGGGCTAATCGTTCTTAAAAATATCACCAAGAGATTCGGCAATAATGTCGTACTGGATGATATTTCGCTGGCGATAGAAAAAGGTAAAACCACCGTCGTAATCGGCCCAAGCGGCTGCGGCAAGAGCGTCCTGCTCAAGCACATGATAGCCCTGATGCGACCCACTTCGGGCGAGGTCTATTTCAAGAACAAGCGAATCGACAACCTCGACGCCCCGTCGCTGACCGGCGTGCGGGCGCATTTCGGGTACCTGTTTCAGGCAGGAGCCCTTTTCGACAGCTTAAGCGTTGCGGAAAATATAATGTTCCCCGTCAGGCAGCACTGCCAGATAATGCGTTTCAGCGCCGTCGAAGAGCTTGTGCGAAACAAGCTCAAAATGGTCGGCCTCGACGGACTTCAGCACTTTTTCCCCGCCAACCTTTCCGGCGGCCAGCGAAAACGCGTCGCCCTTGCAAGGGCCATAGCGCTTGACCCGGAAGTTATATTGTATGACGAGCCGACAACCGGGCTTGACCCGATTCGGGCGGACGTGATAAACGAGCTGGTCCTGAAACTCCGAAAAGAGCTTGGCATAACGAGCATCGCCGTAACGCACGATATGAAAAGCGCATATAAGATAGCCGACCGCATTGTTATGCTCCACCACGGCAAAATTATCGCCGACGGCGACGCCGATAACATCCGCAGCCATCCCGACCCCGTCGTCCAGCAATTCATAAAGGGCGAAATCAGCCAAAAAGAGCTTGAGCAGCTTCACAAAACAAGCACCGGCTCTCCTGTCCGCCTGCCCTGCGACATAGAAGATTAACCATAAGCTATTGATTATTTTCTACTGATTACTGATAATTGGACAAGTGAGCCCGCAAACATTCGATACTCAATGGGAAACCCTTGCTCGCCTCGTCAAAGGAGAGGTGTTCACAGACGTTCTGCATCGTGCCGCTTACAGCAGCGACGCGAGCATTTACCAGATTGTGCCGACCTGCGTGGTATGCCCGCGCGATGCCCAGGATATCGCCGCGGTCGTCAAATACGCCAAAGCCAAACAAATACCTGTTGCCGCTCGCGGGGCCGGCAGCGGCGTGGCGGGCGAATCACTGACCAGCGGAATCCTGCTCGATGTAACCCGATATATGAACGGCATTATCAGTATTGAAAATGAGGGTGAGCTGGTAACTTGCGAGCCGGGTGTTGTCCTTGATGAATTAAATAGCTATCTTGCGAAATTCGGCAGGAAAATCGGACCTGACCCGTCAACGGCTAATCGTGCGGTCATAGGCGGATGCGTTGCCAATAACGCAACAGGGGCACACTCGCTGCAATTCGGCTACACAGGCGATTATGTCGAAAAAGTCGAGGCGGTCCTCGCGGATGGCTCAATAGTCGAGCTGGTAGACGATTATCAACCAAACGCCGAGAGCGATAGCCGCATCGATGAGATTGCCAAACAGTGTATCTCGTTGCTGGCGGGCAAAAAAGACGCAATCACAAATGCGCTTCCCGCAACCAAACGCAATCGCAGCGGATACAATATCGCAGGGACATATCACGATGCAAAAGTAAATCTTGCCCGACTGATGGCCGGCTCGGAAGGCACGCTCGCCATATTCACCAAAATTACGCTTCGCACCGTACCATTGCCAAAAGCCAAAGGGTTATTGCAACTGGAGTTTGATACGCTGGAGAAAATGGCAAAGGCGGTGCCGATTATAGTATCGACGGGCGCCTCTGCCTGCGAGCTGATGGATAATCGCCTGATTGTGATGGCTATTGAGCACCTGCCCGCATATCGAGATGTTCTTCCCGCCAATGCGACTGCCGCACTGCTCGTCGAGCACGTCGGCGAAATGCCCGAACAGGTAGGGGCCAAAATTAAAATCACCGATTCCGCCATCGGCAACCTCGCGAGTAATCGAACGATTATCTTCGATGAGCAGACACAAAAGCGGATTTGGAAGGCGCGCAAGGATGCCGTCCCGCTTTTAGACAGGGCAAAAGGCAGGCAAAGACCCGTGCCGTTTATCGAGGATGTGTCCGTCGAAAACAACAAACTGGCGGAGTATATCGCAGGCCTGCAAAAAATCGGCCAAAAATACAATATCGCGATGAGCTACTATGGTCACGCGGGCGACGGCGAATTGCATATCAGACCATATCTCGATTTGGGCGAGCAGGGTGATATCGATAAAATGACGCAAATCGCCAACGAGGTCTTCGCCCTTGCCTGGTCGCTTGGCGGGACGGTCAGCGGCGAGCACGCGGTCGGATTAGTACGCGCGGCGTTTCTGCGAAAACAATACGGCGACGAATTTTACAATTTGCTTTGCGGCATCAAAAAGATTTTCGACCCCGCAGGCCTGCTCAATCCCGGAAAAATAATCAACGATAACCCCAATGTAATGGTCGAAAACCTAAAGGCGCATCATCATATAGAGAAAAATAAAACATTTTCGGAATCCGGCGTAATCTTCGCCGACGATGAAATATCGCTTGAGCTTGGGCAATGCAGCGGTTGCGGGGTTTGCAGAAGCAAAGAGCAACAATTCAGAATGTGTCCGCTGTTCCGCACAACAGGAGATGAGCTGGCGAGTTCTCGCGCGAAAATGAACGTGCTGAGGTTCTGGTCAAGCGGGCAGCTTAAAGAAGAATATTTCGACTCCCCGGAATTCCGCCAATTCCTCGATTTGTGCATCAACTGCAAGGCCTGCTCGATTGAGTGCCCTTCGGGCGTCGATGTCTCGAAAATTATCGCGGCTGCCCGTGCTGAATATGTCCGCCGAAAAGGATTGCGTCTAACCGAACGACTTCTCAGCCACAATCGATATCTCAGTATGCTGGCAAGCGCCTTTGCTCCAATATCAAATTCTGTAATGCGCCTGCCGATAACCCGACTGCTTCTCGAAAAAACAATGGGACTTGACAGCAGGCGCGCGATGCCCAAATTCGCCTTCGGCTCATTTTACCTTGCCGGCCGGCTCTACCTGGAAACCTGCAAGCCAAGCGAAATGCCCATTGATAAAGTCGCGTACTTTTTGGATACATACGTCAATTACAACGACCACGAGCTGGGTTTCGCAGTCATCGACGTCCTGCGACAAAACGCCATCGAAGTGATAATCCCCAGGCAAAGACCCGCGCCGTTGCCCGCGATTGTTTATGGCGACGTCAAAACCGCGAAAAAGGATTTGTCTTACAGCGTCAAATACCTCGCAGCAGCAGTAAAAGAGGGTTATAAAATTATCTGCTCCGAACCAAGCGCGGCATTGTGCCTCAAGCAGGAACTTCGGCATTACGTTGACAGCGTGGACGCTAAAATCATTTCCGAAAATACCTACGAATTGATGGAATACCTGCGCGGGCTGCTGCGACAGGGCAAATTGAACAAGCCCAAAAGAACGCTCCTGCAGGAATACGTTTATCATACGCCCTGTCATTTATTCGCGACCGGGTCATACGGGGCAAGTATTGAACTATTGCAAAAATTATGTAATATGCCGGTGGCCGACCTCAATGCGGGCTGCTGCGGCCTGGCGGGGACATTCGGGATGCAGAAGAAAAATTACGAGCTGTCGGAGCGAATCGCCCAATCGCTCAAAAATACGCTCGAAAATACAGTCGCGCAGTGCGTCCTTACCGAGTGCGCCGCCTGCGGTATGCAAATCGAACACATCAGCGGAAAACGCGCTATTCACCCGATAAAGATTCTGGCGGCGTGTTATAACCGATAGCGTTTAGCAGGCAGATGCCGTTGCCAAACGGCCGGGCACTATTGGCGAAAGGAAATTAGGATGTTTAAGAAGACGATTTTAGCCGGGTTGATTCTGTTTTTTGTATCGGCCTGCGCAGCGGGCGCGGACGTTAAGTTTGTGCAGAATACCAACAAAATAGACATCCTCATCGGGGGCAACCTGTTCACGACCTACCGATATGGCTCTGAGTTGACCAAGCCGATTTTGTACCCCGTTAAAAGCCCTTCGGGTGTTGTGCTGACCCGCGGCTTCCCGTTCGAGAAGATGCCGGGCGAGAGCAACGACCATCCGCATCATACAGGGATATTCTTTACTTATGACAAAGTTAATAACGATGGCTTCTGGAACAACACGACCTCGCCGCCGCAAATAAAGCATATAAAAACCACAAAGATGGAAAATGGTCAGCTTTCCACAATTTCGCAATGGGTCGGCAAATCAGGCAAAACATTACTCGAAGAAAAAAGGGATATGGTTTTTTCCGCCCAGCCGAATCAATACGCCATCGATTTCAATGTCACCCTGACCGCGCAGGATGAAAAAATTGTCTTCGGCGACACCAGAGAGGGCATGTTCGCTATTCGCGTGGCCGACTGGCTGAGCGAAAACAAAGGGACGGGCAAGTTTCTCGACTCGAAAGGGAATATTGGCGAGCCGAATATCTGGGGCAAAAAAGCTGCTTGGGTTCGGCTGGAAGGTCGAAAAGACGGCAAAACAATCGGTATCGCGATTTTCAATCACCCGGCAAGCGTGAATTACCCGACATACTGGATGGCTCGCGGTTATGGATTGTTCGGCGCAAACCCTTTAGGCCAGCTCGATTTTCAGAAAGGCACAAACGTTGAGAATCCCCAGCCGTTAAATTTTACGCTTTACCCGGGCCAAAGCGCACTTTTCAGATTCCGTATGATTATCTACGAAGGCCAAAAATCCGCCGAGCAGCTTGAGAAGGGGTTTCACAGCTTCGCAAGGAACTGAAAAACATTGGCAGGAATTTATGCTGAAGATTCTTGATGCTCATACAGGTGAAAATCTGGAAGTCGTCAGAAAACTTTTTGAAGAATATCGCAGTTCCCTACCCTTCGACCTTTGCTTTCAGAACTTTGATGAAGAGTTAGCCAATCTCCCCGGAGAATATGCTACGCCGACAGGATGTTTATTGCTTGCGATGTATCAGAACGAGGCCGCCGGATGCGTTGCGTTAAGGCGGATAGACAAAAAGATTTGCGAGATGAAACGGCTGTTTGTCCGGCCGCAATTCCGACGTCGCGGCATCGGGCGGGCATTGGCTGAAGCCGTAATCGAACGGGCCAAAAGAGCCGGGTACAAACAAATACGATTGGATACTGCGCCAACAATGGGCGCCGCCAGAGGCCTGTATGAATCTTTGGGATTTGAAAAGATAGAAGCATATAGGTACAATCCGTTAGAAGGTGTGGTATTTATGGAACTGTCACTAAATATAAAAAAGTAGGAAAAAGGGACCTGACCCCTTTTTCTTTCGATATCGATGGGCCGTTATTGCACAACAAGACGGCTTTCCCAATAATCCTGCTGGGCTTTGATGAAACAAACCGCCTTAAAGACCTGTAAAGGCAGTTAAATCGGGATATCAGTCAGGGATAAGTTTATCGCCGATAGAATATCTTGTACTTTCCGCCCATCAAATCAAACCTGCGACCACCTTTATTTACGCTTACCACATAGGCATTTATGAGGCACAAATTAAGCAGATTGCCTATATGTTTTTTATCCGGCAATGACGAAAATACTGGCTTCAGGAAAATGAAGGTATTAGTTTTAAGGAGCCACAAAATGAAGAAGTTACCAATGTTATTGTTTGTCCTGGCTTTATCGCTGCACAGTGCTATTTCCTGACACTGCTTCGGCCTATGTCCCTACCGAGTATTTAGGGGTTTGCGAAGTCGTTTTTCAGGAATTGCCTACCTTATTTCTTTCGCCGTCCTACCGATAAAACCAGAAAAGACCAATTAATTTAAGAGAGGAACAGAAAATGGAAAATAATACTGTTAGCGGTATTGTTGCTAAACCAAAACTATTGTTTATTTGCCTGTTGGTTCTCACGCTATTGCCCATCAGTGCCTACGCTGCGCTTGTTGACTTAGGAACGGCGGGCAGCTTTGGGGTGCTGGCCGGCTCAGGCGTGACCAACACTGGTAATACCATTATCAACGGTGATGTCGGCTCTTCTCCGACGCCGGCGATAACGGGATTCCCGCCCGGGGAGGTCAACGGCATCTTATATCGCGCGGCAGGCCCCGTGGTGGCACAGGCGAAACTGGACTTGGTGGCCGCTTACGATGCGGCGGTGGGTGCTGCAGACGGCAACACATCGGAGCCGGCTGATTTAAGCGGAAAGACCCTTGACCCGAATATCTACGCAATCGGAGCAGCTAGTTTCGGCGCAGGCAATTTAACCCTGGATGGCCATGGAGATCCCAACGCGCAGTGGATCTTCCATACCACCGTTCTGACCACGGCCGCCGATTTCAACGTGTTGTTGATTAATGGCGCCTCGGCGAACAATGTGTTCTGGCAGGTCGGCACCTCCGCAACCATTGCTATAAGAAACAGCTTCGCGGGAAATATTCTCGCGATGACGAGTATCACGTTCAATGGCAACGGCACTTTTAACGGAAGAGCATTGGCCAGAAATGGTGCAGTAACTATCAGCGATGCCATAACCGTAAACGTCCCGGATTTCGTCCCAATCAAACCTAACATACTGGTATATAAGATGACCACGGCCATTAATCCTGTGATTGATTACGAGGATGCGAACGGGCTCAAAGCCAATGTCTTGAAGGAAAATTTGTCCGCTTATGTTGTGTTTGGCGTGGATGATGCCTATGGTGTGGATGACGTAAATAATGCAAATGGTCCCACAGTTATCCTTTTCGGTAAAGATGGCACGACCAAATTCCAGAAAACACTGGGTGGCAATGACCCGAATTCCTTCGTGAACATTCAGACATTCGGCAATGTTAATTCTATTATGCCGTTTGAGGTCACGAACATGCGTAACACTAATGCTACAGATGTGGGAATAGGATTTGGTGATTCGGACGCAACTACTGGCTTCGATATAGGGACCTCCCTATATGGGGTAAATTCAACCATAGACATTGGCCAGGCCGAAAAATTTTCGGTCGCGAAGAGCTTGAAAGGCCAGGTTTGGATTTACCGGCAGTTCGTTAATGGATGGGGTGCCGCTACGGTATCGCTCGATTCAAAACTCACCAAAGACGCGAATAAGAACGGCCGGACCGTGGCAGCGACGGTGGCAAATATTAAAACAACAGTTTTGAATACATATACCCCGGTGGACGTATTGCCGTAATTTGAGTAATTGATCGTTACCCCAAGGCCGATTCTGAAATACGGAATCGGCCTTCTTTTGTCAAGGAGAAATAGGATATAAAGCGTAAACAAGGAGTGTGTGTATCACTCCATATTTAATTATTTAAGAAAGGAAGAGCAAATGAAAAAGGTAATTGGGATTACGATTGTGCTAACGCTGGTTCTGGCAGCCGTCTCGCTCGCCACGGACAGCC
>JBEKGR010000007.1:0-216880 GCA_050012695.1 Sedimentisphaerales bacterium
AGCAATTGCTATTCGACAGGCACTGTTACCGGCAGAGATGATTCATACGACCTCGGCGGGCTGGTGGGAGGTATCGGCCCTACCGGCAACGATGAGTCCTACGGCAATATCAGCGACTGCTATTCGAAAGGCACCGTCAGCGGCGGGTATAACTCAGATTCCCTTGGCGGACTGGTTGGATGTGTATATTACGGCGATGTCGCGGACTGCTATGCCACGGGCGAGGTCGCCGGGGACTATGATGCAGGCGGCTTGGTGGGATTGAAAGAGTACTACAGCACTATTACCACATGTTACTCATCAGGCAGTGTGTCCGGATATATGTTCGTCGGCGGACTGGTGGGATGGGATAATGGAGAGGAGCAGGAGACCACGGATTCATTCTGGGACACTAACACCAGTGGGCAATCCTGGAGCGCCGGCGGAACGGGCAAGACCACAGCAGAAATGATGACGAAAAGCACATTTACCGATGCCGGCTGGAATTTCGATGATGTATGGCACATCTGTGAAACCACCAATTACCCAAAACTGCTTTGGCAGATACTACCCGCCGATCTGGTTTGTCCTGATGGTGTTAACTTCGTTGATTTTGCCTTTTTCGCCAAACGCTGGCTGAATACGGGTTTTGTTGCTCCTACCAGCCACAGCATCGTGATAGGCAACTGGGAAAGCCCCGACAGCAACGATGATGGCTGGGGCCCCGGGTCGAATGACCCATGCGCCATTCTTGTTCCCGATAGTAACATAGGCGTCACATTGGGCCATGGGAGTCTCAAATTAACACCTGGTACTGATGGCGCCTACTGGGGACTTACGTGGCAAGGGGCACCGTTGAATTTAACCGACGCAAATTTTCAGTTTGACCTGACAATGGTCGCTTCGGAATGGGGCAACAGTGCATGGACTCAGGTGGGTGATAAAATCGCGATAAACAGCAATGGTCCTTCCGGCTGGAAAGAGTATGGACCCGCTTCCAGCAGTTTATTGGCATATTCGTTTATAGACAGGGACACTGGTTTACCTACCACTCGAGATTGGGGTCCGTGGCTCGGTGACGCGAACAAGACGTACAGCTATGACATCTCGGACTACCATGCGAAGGGCGCTACCTGGATGCAGATTCAAATCTCCGTTCAGGATGGTAACCTTATCGACGGCGGGAGTTTCTACTTCGACAAAGCGCAAGTGACCTCAACCAATGCATCACCGAACGCCGACTTCGATTTGTCAGGCACGGTGGACATAGCCGATTTGGAAATCTTCTGCAATGAATGGCTGAAAGAAGAACCTTATTATGGTTATCAAAAGTACACGCTGACAATCAATATCGAAGGCAGTGGCAGTGTCAGTAAGGACCCGAACCAGGCCACATATTCCTTTGGTGAAACAGTTCAGCTGACGGCTAATCCCGCTACTGGCGGGTCGTTCGACTTCTGGAGCGGCAAGGTAAAAAACAACACCAATAATCCGATCACTATTACCATGTATGGCAACATGACCATTACCGCTTACTTTACTTATGTCGCAGATACAACTCCGCCTACACCAAACCCAATGATGTGGGCAAGCGCACCTGCGGCAATAAGCGACACTCAAATTACAATGACCGCGACAACCGCAACCGATGCTACCTCTCCTCCTGTAGAGTACTACTTTACAAATGTTACCGATGCCAGTCACAACAGTGGTTGGCTGAGTTCTCCGACCTACATAGACACCGGCCTTACTTCTGATACTAATTACACATACACTGTAACAGCCCGGGATAGCGCAGCTGTGCCGAATTTAACCGTTGCCTCAGCCCCTGCAACCGCAAGAACTAACAAATCAGCGGACACCAACGCGCCTACACCAAACCCAATGACATGGGCATACGGTCCTAACGCAGTAAGCGATACTCAAATTACAATGACCGCGACAACTGCAACTGATGCTCAGGGTCCGGTGCAGTACTACTTTACAAATAAAAACGACCCCAATCATCACAACAGCGGCTGGCAGCTCTCTACGACCTACACAGACACCGGCCTTGTTCCTGATACCAACTACGGATACACCGTAAAGGCCCGGGATAATGCGTTAGTGCCGAATATAACTGTTGAATCAATCCAGGCAAACGCAACTACCCTCGCGGATACAACTTCACCTACGCCAAACCCGATGACCTTCGCGATAGCCCCTTACGCCACAGGACCCACTACTATTGCAATGCAGGCAACAACCGCGACCGATGCTTCTGGTACTGTCTTTTATCGGTTCCGGAACAGTGCATCGTTAGGTGTGCTGAGGGATTGGAGCACCGATGCAAACTTCGTGGACACGGGTCTCACTGAAAATACCATACATAGTTACCAGGTCCAGGCAAAAGATGCCTTTGGTAATACGACCGCCTGGTCCGTTGCTGCAGCAGCAACAACTTCGATAACCCTCCAGACACAGATAAACAATGCTCTTACTGCCCGTGGTGGTTCTCCTTACCCACCTATGATTTTTACCGCCGCGGCAGGAATGTATTTTGAGGACTTGGAAATTAACGAGCCCAACGTTATACTTCAATCGGCGAGCGGCTCTGCTGCTACAATTATTCAACTTCAATCTACTGACGCTAACGGTATAAGAATCACCGCTACCGACGTCACAATCGGTGGCTCGGCAGGACACGGCTTCACCATTAAGAGCGCCGCTACCGGCACCGACGCCCTAATCGGCGCAGGACAAAATAACACAGAGGTCTCTTATTGCGACCTCAACTCTGTTGGTAGTGCATCAAAGGGTGTGAGAATAGACAAGGCCACTAATGTTACAATTGCGAATAACAACTTTGTTAATGACGGTAATGGTGTTTATCTTGGTAATGGATTAGTCAAGTTCATATCTATCACCAACAATATGTTCACCAAGTCGGGAACAGATGCCAACTTCGTGAAAATCGCAGGTTCCGATGCCAACATCATAACTATCACCGCCAACACGGCAGACCACGGCATGGCTGTTGTGGTCGGACCTAATGATACCAATTTGGTTAACCTGACTATCTCCAACAACGCCTTCAGTTTCGGTGGAATTCTTGTGTACGAACCTGTCGAGGGTAGTAATGCTAACCGTTTGAAGAACGTAACCATCAGCAACAATACGTTCGCGTTTGGAAGCCAAGATTCCGCACTCCGGATTGACAACTCTCTCGAACCAAATGACGTCGATTGGGCCACTTTGACGTTCACAAATAACTTAATCCTGCGGACCCCGGGCGGTACCTACAACACCGTCAATAATGCGGTCTCGGCAGCTTTGAACGCCAAGCATAACTATTGGGGCGATGCCACTGGTCCAACTGGTGCTGGTCTTTGCGGCACCACCGGCGCTTCGGTATCTACCAATGTTACCTTTAACCCGTTCTGGACAACTTCTGCTATGACGACTGACGCCAATTGTCCAGCTCCTTAGTTGTAACAACTATTGATTAGAGTTTTTCAGGCGACCCCGCCTCCTCACGAGGCGGGGTCGCTTTTTTGCGCCTTGTTTCTATTCTTTTCGAAAACGGCTCATCACCGGTAAATTGCCTCTGGAAAACCACTCGCTCTTTTGGTAGAATGCCGTGAATCCTGTGGACGGGACTTGAATGTCGATTATGGCAAAAGAAGCAAAATCGAAATGGAACGGCTTTTCGCTCAAAAAGCGAAAGGAAATGCCCGACGGGCTTTGGACGCGTTGTCCGGCCTGCGAGCACATGCTTTACAAAAGCGCCGTTGAGAAAAACCTCAACGTCTGCCCGGAATGCAATTACCACTTCCGCATCGACTCGCTCACCCGCATCAGCTACTTAGTCGATGAGGGTTCATTCGAAGAAACGCACGACCACCTTACCAGCAATGACCCGCTTGATTTCAACTTCAGGGGCACAACCTATCGCCAGCGGCTAAAAGCCGACGAATACAAAAGCAGCTCAAAAGAAGCAATGCGAATCGGCAAGGCATTCATCAAGGGAAGAGGCGTAGTGCTGGCCGTAATGGAGCCGAATTTTCTGATGGGTTCGATGGGCTACGTCGTCGGCGAAAAACTCTGCCTGGCCGTCGAAAAAGCAATCGAAGAAAAACTTCCGCTCGTGGCTATATGTTCATCAGGCGGAGCGAGAATGCACGAGGGCGTTGTTTCGCTGGGCCAAATGGCGAAAACCAGCGCAGCAATCGCCAAATTCGACAGGGAAGGCGGCTTCTTTATCTCGGTCCTGACCGACCCCACTACCGGCGGCGTTACCGCCAGCTTCGCGATGCTGGGCGACTGCCTCATCGCCGAGCCAAAGGCGTTAATCGGCTTCGCAGGTCAGCGAACCATCGCCGAGACAATTAAGGTCGAGCTTCCGAAAGGTTTCCAGACCGCGGAGTTTATGCTCGAACACGGCTTCGTCGATATGATTGTTCACCGCAAAGACCTTCGCAGCGAAATCGCCCGCCTCATCGATTACTGCCAGAAATAACATCCCCCGTAAAAATTATCTCATATACTGACCGGCTACCGATAACACCAGGGCAAAAACCTTTGACGCCCCCGCTTCTTTGAGTGTCTTTGCGCATTCGTTGAGCGTAGCTCCTGTTGTTTTAATATCATCAACAAGGCAAATCTTCTTACCCGTAAAGGGATGTCTATAACGAACAGCAAACGCGCCAGCAACATTTTTTGCTCTGGCGGTTACCGTCATCATCGTCGGCTGCTCTTTGGTGTGACGGATACGGACGAGGTCGGTATTGACCTTAGCAGTGTGATGCTTTAATCCTCTTGCCACAAGATACGAATGGTTATAACCACGACTAAAGCGTTTTCGCCAATGCAACGGAACCGGCACAAAAAACTCGATATCATGAAAAAATGTGCTTGTCTGCAATGCGGTATCAGCAAGCCAGACCATTATCGAGTCAAGCTCGGTTTTGTCATTCTTGAACGCCTTCACCATATCCCGCAGTGATTCCGCATACATACCGGCACGAGCAATCCCGTCAAAATGAATCTCCTCGCCACGACAACTCAAACAAACACCTTCACGAGCAACATAAGGGCTTACGTTTCTGCCGCAACGCCTGCAATAATCTGCAGAACATACGGAAGTGAGGCCCTCCCAGCAGTCGCCGCACAGGCCGCTGCCTGTTTCAACACTATGCTCGCCGCAGTTGACACATTTGGCAGGCCAAAGTAACTGGCCCAGTCCGCCAACAGTATCGCTAACGGCTCTCACGAACCAATTCGATGTCCGGTTTGGTGTGGTTATCATCTTATTCAGGGATTACAGCGTTCACAGGGCTTTTTGCCCGCGGCGATTGCCTCGTCTCTGGTGGCGTAGCTCACAAGATTATTCGGAGATATTCTCTTCGCAGACGAGCAGCTCGCCTTGTGAAACACCTGGCTGTTTTTAGAGGCAACAAATGTCGCTTCAACAGGTTGTTGTTTAACCGGTTTTGCATCTTTCTCAACACTTGCCTTGCGTAATTGCTGCCGGGGCTGATTGACATCGGGTTTTTTCTCCACGGAAACCATCGGCGGGCAGGCGGCGATAAACGTCTGAACCTGCTCTTTAACTATTGCGGGAATCTCATCGACAATTTTTTCCGCCGCCATAATTCGTATGCCGGAATCTATCTTCCAGATATCGGCAGCAACAGAAAGCCGCTCATCGCCATTAACCAAAGTAACACTTCGAACAAGGGACGTCCGCACCAAAACCACATACTGCTCAATGGATTCAATTTTGAGAACTGTTAACTTGATATTCAATTCAGAAGCATCGGCAGATGAATGACCGATTTTGAAACCGGCGTCATAAAGTCGTCTTATCACTTCCGTTTTGATGCTTGCTCGTTTCAAGCCATCGGCATTCGGTTCGGAATCGGCAGGCGTGATAATTACCGACAGTTCTTCTATACCAGCCAAAGCCGGATTGGGTTTGACATCGCCTGATAATCCCTGTTGGGCAAAAACATGACTTGAAAAAATAAAAAATAGGACCGCCAATGTGAGAAGGTGTGTGATTCTCATATTTGTGCTCTCCAAAATTTAAGTCAGCCAGATATTATACAATCAACGCAAAGGCATCGGCAACAGGCATACCTTCCTTAATGCCGAGGGATTTGGCCTTTTCGTTTACCTTTGTAACCTTTCTGTCAGGAAATCTGTCAAGCGTGCCGATGGGGTTGGCCGGCGAGCTTTCGACCAAAGCCGCAGCCACGCCATATCTCTGGCAGGCGTCAACATCGATTACGGGACAGGCGAGGAACCCTTTCGAGCCGGTAACAATCAGGATATTAAAGCCGGGCCATTTCGTCTGGACACCCTCAACAAGGCCCTTCGGGGTCTGAAAAGTTTTTCTGTTTATTTCCATAATTCATTCCTCTACTTATCTGCGGGCTTCTTTTTGCCCGCTTTTTTCGCCCGCCTCGACTCGCCGTCTTCGGCGAGGCGGGCCGGCTGTCCCTGCGGCTTATGTTCCTCATGGCGAACCGGCGAGCCAAGCATTGACTCTATCTCTTTTAATTTTTCCTGGAGCATTTCAGGCGTTTTCGCCTCGACCGTCAGCCGCAATAACGGCTCGGTATTACTCGGCCTGCAGTTGAACCACCAGTCCTTGAATCCCACGGTAACGCCGTCGAGCCAGTCAACCTGCCCGTCGCGGTATCTCTTCGCCAGTTCGTCCATTTTGGCCTTTTTGTCCTCGACCTGGAAGTTTATCTCGCCGCTCTGGGAATATCTGCGAAGGGGATTGGCCAACTCGCTTACCGGTTTATCGCTTTGACTGATAATATTGAGCATGTGAACAAATGTAATCATCCCGGAGTCGGCGCAGAAATTATCGCGATAATAGAAATGCCCGGATAATTCGCCGCCGAAAATCGCGTGCGAGTCGCGCAGCGCCTTTTTCATAAACGCGTGCCCTACCCGCTCCCGCCGGGGCGTCCCGCCGTATTTTATGATTTCCTCGGCAACCACCCTGCTCGAACGCAGGTCGTAAACTATCGTTGACTTCGGCTCTTTTTTCAGGAAATACCCCGCCATAAGCGCGGTCATAAGGTCGCAGGCAATTGTTCTGCCTGTCTCATCAATCATCATCAGGCGGTCGGCGTCGCCGTCGAAACAAACGCCCAAGTCGCACTTATTTTGAACGACTGTCGCCTTCAATTCCGTGAGGCTTCCCTCGACCAGCGGGTTCGGGTCGTGCTTGAATGTGCCGTCGTGCTTGAAATTCAACTCGATTATTTTCAGGCCCAGCCCGGAGAACAGGGCAGGCACCATTTTCCCAGCCATACCATTCGAGGCGTCGATGGCTATCTTGAGCTTTCGCAGCTTGGGCAGCAGGAATTTCAAAACGTGCTTTTTATATTCTTCCATCAGGTCAACCTTTTGAACGGTTCCCGTGGGCTTACCTTTTGTATGCAACAGAGACATTGCAATATGTTGAATATCTTTTAGACCGGTATCTTCGCCGACGGGTTTTGCACCGGGGCCTGATACTTTGAAGCCGTTGTATTTGGCGGGATTGTGTGAAGCGGTAACCTGAACGCCGCCGCAGGTGTTTAGGTGATTGACCGCGAAATAAATAAAAGGCGTATCATTCATACCGATATCGATAACATCGATACCCGCTGAAGTAATGCCCTCAATCAGCGCATTGGCAAGCGGCACGCTGTGGGTTCGCATATCACGCCCAACGCAAATCGCCCTGCCATTGGTCTGCCCTCTGTCGAAACCGTGAAGAAGCGCAGGCAGAAAACGCGCCGTCGCAAAACCAATCTTCCACGCGTCTTCTTCGTTCAACTGGTCGCCGTAAATACCCCTGATGTCATACGCCTTGAAAATTGCAGGATCCATCAAAATAGCCCTTTCGTTGTTCGCTTCTTAAAATAAATACGGTTAATAAAGGGAATACTATAAGAGGCGAACCGGCCTTGTGTCAATGGCCGTTAAACTCACGATTGACAATAACCGACTACTATGGTAGATTTGTAACGTTGTTAAGGTGAATTTATGGCGTTAAAACAATCTACATTACGGTTAATCGCACAGGCAAAGCACGTTATGTGCCCCGCTGTCATTGCGATTATCATTATAGGAGACATAACAAAGCTGTCCTGAAAGCGTCAAATATCGATTTATAAAGGCCTTTCAGGATGGCAATCCTGAAAGGCCTTTTTCGTTTATATAAACCGGCGTCCGGTCATTACGTTGACTGCACGCTCGCTAATGTTTAATATACTTGCTTTTGATATTTGAGGAATTACGATGTCCGACGACAAGAAAAGTTACAGCCAAACACTGAACCTGCCGCAAACAAGTTTTGCGATGAAGGCAAACCTCGTCCAGCGCGAGCCCCAGATGCGCAAGGGCTGGCAAAAAGGCGATATCTACGGCAAAATCAGGGCTGCGAGAAAAGGTGCCCCGTTATATATCCTTCACGACGGCCCGCCCTACGCCAACGGCGATATCCACATGGGACACGTCATCAACAAGGTCCTCAAAGATTTCGTCGTCCGCTACAAAACAATGTCCGGCTTCGACGCCCCCTATGTCCCCGGCTGGGATTGCCACGGCCTGCCAATCGAATCGAAGGTCGTTACCGAGCTCGGCGAAAAAATCCGCCAACTGAGCAAACCGGAGATTCGCCAGCTTTGCAAAAAATACGCGAGTAAATACGTAAAGCTCCAAGGCCAGCAATTTCAGCAATTAGGCGTCTTCGGCGACTTTGAAAATCCGTATCTCACCTTTAAACCCGTTTACGAGGCGGGCATCCTCGAGGTTTTCGCCGAACTCGTAGGTAAAGGTCTCGTCAAAAAACAACTGAAACCCATCCACTGGTCAGTCGGCTGCGAAACCGCGCTGGCAGAAGCGGAACTCGAATACAAAGATATCGACTCGCCAAGCATCTTCGTAAATTTCCCCGTCGCCAAAGACAGTGTCCCACGGCTGACCGAACTTGGTTTGGTAACAGCAGAGCAGGCACAGAACGCCAAAGTTTGCTTTATGATTTGGACGACCACACCGTGGACGTTAGCCGCAAATCTCGCTGTCGCACTGCACCCGCGTCTCGAATATGTCACACTCGACTATCAGCTTAATGGCAGGCGTTTCGTCTCCGTCGTCGTTTCTGACCGTCTGCCCGCGGTCGTCGCGGCTGCGGGATTAAACGAAGGACAATATAAAGTCAGCCCAAATAAAGCCCTCGGCTCCAAACTTGGGGGTTTGCGCTATACGCATCCCTTTATCGAAAAGAACCCGACGGATAAAGACGCCTACAAAGTCATCCTCGCGGAATACGTAACAACCGAAGACGGCACGGGCCTCGTCCACACCGCCCCAGGCCACGGCGCAGAGGATTATATGTCTGGGCAAAAGTATGGTCTGGCCATATATTCCCCCGTCAAAGACGATGGCTCTTATGACAACACCGTGCCTGAATGGCTTCGGGGCAAAAAGGTCCTCGAAGTCGATAAAGAAGTTATCGACCACCTCGCCAAAACCGGCTGGCTTGTCAATCAGCAGAAAATCACCCACAGCTACCCCCACTGCTGGCGAAGCAAAACGCCCGTCATCTTCCGCGCAACCGAACAATGGTTCGTCAGCGTCGATAAAGAAATTCCCGGCATTGGCAAAACCCTGCGCAACCTCTCCCTCGAATCTACAAAAAACGTCCGCTGGATTCCCGACTGGGGCCAGAAACGCATCGAAGGTATGCTCGAATCGCGTCCCGACTGGTGCATCAGCAGGCAGCGAAGCTGGGGTCTGCCTATCCCGGTCTTCGTCAATCCTCAGGGCGAAACACTTTTGACAAAAGAATCAGTATTGGCAGTTTCAAAACACATCGCCGTCAAAGGTTCCGATAGCTGGTTCACCGATTCGCCTGAGCAAATCCTCGGCTCCGACTTCAAACTGCCCGCCGGCTTCTCATTTAACGAACTGAAAAAAGAAGAAAACATCTTCGACGTCTGGTTCGAAGCGGGCTGCAGTTGGTATTCCGTCGCTACAAAAGCCGGCTGGCCCATCCCCGTTGACCTCTATCTCGAAGGCAGCGATCAACACCGCGGCTGGTTTCAGTTGTCATTATTGCCCGCCCTCGGCACAATCGGCAAAGCGCCTTTCAAAGCCGTCCTCACCCACGGCTTCACCGTCGATGAAAAAGGTATGAAGCAATCCAAGTCGCTGGGCAACTACGTCAACGCGCAGGACGAGGTCACCAAATACGGCGCAGACATCCTCCGCCTCTGGGTCGCCAGCGTCAACTATCAGGATGATATGCGATGCAACGACGAGCTCATCGGTAAAACACAGGACGCCTACCGCAAAATCCGGAACACCCTGCGCTATCTCCTCGGCAATATCTATGATTTCGACCCCGCCAAAAACGCCGTCGCCTATGACAAAATGTTCGAAATCGACAAATGGGCGATGCAGCAGTTACAAAAGCTAATCGCCGGCGTTACCAAAGAATTCGATGACTTCGCCTATCACCGCGCGTTTTCGCTGCTCTATAATTTCTGCAGCATCGAGATGAGCAGCATCTATATGGACCTGCTCAAAGACCGCCTTTATTGCGACCCCGCAGATAGCCCGTCTCGCCGAAGCTGCCAGACCGCACTCTATCGAATTCTCGATTCGCTAACGCTGTTGTTCGCCCCAATCCTCGTCCATACCGCCGAGGAAACCTGGGCCGCAATTCAGCACAAATCGCAAAACGTCGAGACCGTCCACCTCGCTATGCTGCCCAAAGTTGACCCGGCTATCAACTGGCAGGCAGGCGAAGCGAAATGGCAAAAGCTTATGTCCCTGCGAGACGCCGTTCTTCTCGCACTTGAACCACTCCGCCGCGATAAACTTATCGGCAGCAATCAGGAATCCAGCGTTACTATCCGCTGCGACAGTGAAGATGTGACAGCAATTGAGCAGTTTGGCATTAAGAATTTCGCCGCCCTTTGCATTGTCAGCGAGGTAAAGCTCGAAAAAGCCGAAGGCCCGACTCAGATGATTGCACAGAAGAGCGCTCATCAAAAATGCCAGCGTTGCTGGAACTACTGGCCCAGCGTCGGCAGCGATAAGGAATACCCTGATTTGTGCGAGCGGTGTGTTGAAGCAATCAAACGGCTGAAGAGTTAACCCGCTTATTTCACCGTCTTTTGGTTTTGAGCAGTGCCTTTGTCCGCTTTCTGCGGGGTCTGTCATCGGCCATAAAAGCTAAAAGGCGCAACCCGGAGGCGCTGGATAAAACACAGCGTTGCCGGTAAGTCCTGAGACCATTGCCTGCGCTAATACAATCCCGTTAGGGATGGCCAAGTCCATTACTTCCGGTTCCCTGCCTGCCAACAGGCAGGTTAAAAAAAATTACATTCCTTTTTCCCCGGTATGGTGTCCCCAGATTAGCCATTATATTCCATTCTTAATTGGCTACCCAGATGCCTGGCCCAGGATCAACCCTCGATTTGTCGGGGGGTACATAATACAGAACAAAATCGACTTCGCCTTGAAAGGATTTATCTGATCCCTGCGACGTTCTCGCAGTTCCCTTAACAAAGACGCGGACCGGGTAACCTTTGGAGGAGGCACCCATGGGCCTGTGCAAAGATTGGAGTTCATTTGGCGTGAATGGTTCGCCGCGTTTCTCGACGCGAACTTCTGCAACAGAGCATTTCTCACCGACATTGCCCGTAAATCCTTTGGGAAAACGGACGCTAGTCAGCAAACCTACGTCGACGATACCTAGTTCTCTCGCATAGTACGTCTTAACGGCAGCCACAATATCGCTATCAGATGGCGCGCGAGAGCCACAGCCTGATATTCCACATAAGAGAAGTACGCAACCAATGCAACTAACCCAGTGACGCGACATGTGCTGTCTGTATTCGGTTCGAACGTTACGATAGCCCTCCTCCGTAGAGAGCAAGGTTATTCCGTTAGTTACTAAATCCGCCATAAGTGTTCCTCCTTTTGTTTTTGTATTGCCTTCTCCTTGAAGGCATAACTACTGTTTATATGGTGTCCAGATAAACCCGCATTCGGGTTTTGCTTCCAGATAACACGCTGCTTCTTTGCCTGAAAATATCACCTTTTCGCCTAACTGCAAACAAAAAAGGGGTCAGGCCCCTTTTTTGTCGATTTGCCGGCAGGCCGTATCAAAAACCTGTTCGACGGTTATATGGATAATATCGTGCTTCGGCTCGTAGCTGTCCGCCTTCATTCCGCGTTCGTTCGGTTCAATCGCTGCGACGCATTGTGGCCGTTTATACGGGCACACCCTCGCCGGGTTCGTAGGCCCGAATATCATCACTATCGGCACTCCCATTGCCGCCGCTATATGCCCCGGCCCCGTATCATTGCTCACGACCAACGACGCATTCTTCATTAACGGTATCAACTCACGCACCGCTGTTTTTCCCGCTAGGTTGATTACGCGTGTCTTGCCGCCTGTTTGAATCGCCTCAATATACTCCCGCTCCCCCTGCGAACCCGTCGCCACAATCGATAATCCGAATCGCTCGCTGATTTTGCCCGCCAGTTCCGCGAATCGCTCAATAGGCCAACGTTTATTCGGCTGGGCTGCTCCGGGTACAATCACAGCATACCCGCCGTTTACACCCTGTGATTTCAAAAGCTTGTCGATTTTTTCCGCCGCCCCCGCGTCCTGCGGCAATTTGAATTCCGCTTCCCCCTGTTTGGTACCAGCCGAGGTAACCATTTTCAAATAATAATCGACTAAGTGAACGCTCGAAGCATCCTGCGAAATTTTATCCGTGTAAAACAAATGAGCCAGCTCTCTCGCCCCTGCCATCCCGAATCGCCTTTTGCTGCCCGTTACCCAACTGAAAAATCCCGTCCTGAAAAGCCCCTGAAAATCGAATACTAAATCGAATTTACCTGCCCTGAGCTGCTTAACAAGTAAACTCAACGCATTAAAACTGCCCGGACTGCACCACCATTTGGATAGCTTTCTGCGGTCGAACAGAATAATATCAGATATATACGGATGTCCCGTTATAAGCGGCGCAAACTCAGGCCTGACAAACCATGATATTTTCGCCCCCGGAAAACTCCTCTTCAGCGCCAACAACGCAGGCAGCGCTAAGATTATGTCCCCCAAAGCGCTCGGCTTTATAATCAAAATGCGTCTCGGCTCGTCGCCCATCATTTAACGTCCCTGTCTGGCCTGTTTGAGACGATACTTCGCTTGTGCCTTCTGCGCAAGTCGCCTGAATATGTCCCCTCGCTGCTCCGCCGGTATCCTCACCTCATCGCAGTATATCTCGAAGGCCCGCAGATAATCCGTCCGCGTAATGCCAGGCAATTCCATAACCGACGCCGCCAACTGCCACAGCCCCTGCATCTGTCTGTCTTCGCTGGCGGAAAAATACTGTTTAATCCCGTCAACGTCGGTAATCGTAATACGATACTCCCCGTCGCCGTCCTGATTAACGACAAAATTCGTCGCCTTGGCGTCCCTGTGCCACAGATTATTTTTATGAAGCTCCGCGAATATCTCCGCCATCCGCCCCGAAAGCTCCCGCATTATCCAGTAACGCTCCTCGCCCCGGGCCTGCATATCCTTTAAAAACTCGTACAGGTTTGTCCCCTCAATATATTCGCTGATATATATGCTCTGGTCGCAAAATAAAAATCTCTTGTGATATACCGCCGCCAGCGGCGCCGCCACGGGCAGACCATATTGCCTGATTTTAACCGCCGCGATAAAATTCCGTATCGCGTGCGCCGCCCCCATCGACCTGAAAATTCCCCGAACGCCGGCGCCGCTTTGCCTCCGCTTTATTACCGCCTTGACGCCCCTGCCCCCGATATCCAGATACTTAACCGTAACGGTATTCAAACCCTCAACCTTTAGCGTTTGTTGTGCCCCCTCAAGCAGCTTCTCCGGCTTAGCCAGCAGCTTTTCCCATCCTGCCTTTGAAAACTGGTCTTTGCCCGCGGCGCGAACCGCAACCCATCCGCGCCACCCGTCAACGAGCGCAACATCCGATATCTCGATTAAATTCCTCATTACCGTTTCAACGTCGTGCATATCTCTATTTTATGCGTTTACCTCCCTTTCGGCAATTGCTTAAATTCCCAATATTCATTATGCTGTCCAAAATGAACGAGAAAGGAAAATACGTTTACGACTGGCCCAGGCCCATGGTTACGGTCGATGCGGTAGTTTTCGCCGTTACTGCCGACGCAACCAAGCTTCTGCTCATCAAACGAGGCAACGAACCATTCAAAGGCCAGTGGGCAATTCCGGGCGGCTTTATCGGTATGGCTGAAGAATTGGATGATGCCGTCGCAAGAGAATTGCAGGAAGAAACAGGCCTGACCGGAATCAATCTCGAACAGATGCACACCGTCGGCACATGTGGCCGGGACCCCAGAGGCAGACAAATCACTATCGTTTATATGGGCATAATCAAAGAAGGACTCGACCGCGTAAAAGCCGGCGATGACGCCGCTATGGCGCAATGGTTCGATATCGACAACCTGCCCCCTAATATGGCCTTCGACCACAACACCGTTGCCCGCTTTGCCATCGAAAAATTAAAATCCCGCCTATAACCAGCTAAGCAATATCGAGCAGCATAATCTTAAGCAAATAAACCCGATTGAATATTTATCCTATCTGCCCTTCTCGCTTCAGAACCCGTTGAAGTTCATAAAAAGCCTGTTCGATGTTATCTCGCGAAAAAGGTATGTGTTGAAGACCTGCGACATTACTGAACTCTTCGATACCTTCCTGTACCAAGAGGATGGCCTTCTTAAATCCGAGACGCCCCTGAAATAAACCCGCCTCATGAACAACATTCTGCCTCGCCCGTCGAGTTCCATCTGCCGTATCATCTTCCGCTGTAAGGACTAATATGGCAAATGTGGCTTGTCCCATCATCTTTTCTAAAACAGGAACGATTGATTCCCCAGTTCGTGGTTCAGATTCATATGTTACCGTCGCAATACCCAACTCATTCTGCAGATAGATTTGCACTCTTGCCCAGAGTTTACTCCGGCCATGGCCGATAAAAACACATGGGCTTTTCGTGACCTTTGCCTTTTCAGGCTGCGAGACAGATGATGTTACAGGGAGCAAATTTCGAAATTCCTCCTCACTAATCTTTGCGAAAGCATCGACGAGTTTATTGATGTCTCTAACTATAGAATCCGTGTCCGAAGTTTCGCGAGGTGGAATGTAAAATCCTGAACCACTGGGGCGCCATTGGCGGTAGAACTCCTCTATTTTTTTCGCCAATAAGGCCAATTCTGTCTGGCTAATTTCTGGAGGAACTTCACACACAAGTTCGCGAAGTCGTTCAACATAATGTGTGATCGAGGCAAAAAACTTCGTGTTCTGTTTTACAGCCATACTGAGCGCCAGAACATGAACGCGAAGTTGGGCAAATTGGTTCATTTACAATTCCTTATCGCTTGTCCCTGTATGATTATAACCAGTTGACACATTATATTTTAAGAGTTACTCTCTAATCAAACTTTAATCGCTTGGCTTCTTCTTGAATATTCTTTTTATGCGCCTCTATTTGCTTTTGCTCTTCAAGAAGTTGTTCGCATTGCTCTTTTTTAAACTTTTGATACTGGCGATTGGCTTCTTCTACTGCTTGAATAAGAGTACTACGGTGATACTTTTCAACCTCTTCGATAGTTGTTCCATCAAGAATCACTTTGTCGCCAATTACTGACGCAATGCCTGGGCGATGCCTCGATGTAAAAGTGGGTGGGTGATTCCAAGACTGAATAAACATCTGTTCCCATTCGTAAGGCGGGCGACAAGATAAACGGAAAGGCACGCTATAAAGCGAGCTTCCACGAGTTCCATCATTTATAGGGGTACTTATCTCATCTACGATTACTTCGATAATACGAATCGGCTGAAAATCGTCATTCTCTCTTTTTTCTACCATATGCCACCTATCTCATTAAAGTTTATAGGGCGGGCTAAAGCCCGCCTTACCAAGCTTTCGCTCCTGATCTTTATGCCCTGTGTGCCGTTTACGCTCTTACTTTTTGTCTTTTGCCTCGAACTCCGCGTCGATTACATCGTCGTCGCCGCCTTTTCTGCGGACTTCGCCTTCGGCAGGCGGAGGAGGCGGGGCATCCTGTTGAGCCGGGCCTGCTGGGCCTTTGCCGCCCGCGGTCTTCTTTGCGGCTTCCTCATACAGCGTCTTGCCAAGTTCCTGACTTGCGCTGTTGAGGTTCTCAATCGCCTTTCTTATCGCGTCGGCGTCATTACCCTTGACGACTTCCTTTAGATTATTGACAGCACTCTCGATTTTGCCGCGAGTGTCGCCTGAAACCTTGCTGCCATGCTCCTTGAGCGTTTTTTCAGTAACGTAAACAAGCTGGTCTGCCTGGTTCTTCAAATCCACGACCTCGCGTTTCTTCTTATCTTCCCCGGCGTGCGATTCGGCGTCCTTTTTCATCCGGTCGATATCCTGGTCGCTTATGCCTGAGCTGGATTTAATCTCAATCGACTGCTGTTTGCTTGTCGCAAGGTCCTTGGCCGTAACGTTCAAAATTCCGTTTGCATCGATGTTAAAAGCAACCTCAATTTGCGGTATGCCTCTCGGCGACGACGGAAGCCCGGCAAGCTGGAACCTGCCAAGCGAACGGTTGTCGCTGGCAAACTCGCGCTCGCCCTGCAAAACGTGAATATCAACGGTTGTCTGGTTATCCGCAGCGGTCGAGAATATTTCGGTCTTGCTCGTCGGTATCGTGGTGTTGCGGTCGATAAGTTTGGTCATAACGCCGCCCAATGTCTCAACGCCCAGTGAAAGAGGCGTTACATCAAGAAGCAGAATATCTTTTACGCCCGTGTCGCCCGCCAATACCGCGCCCTGGACAGCCGCACCCATCGCGACGACCTCATCAGGATTCAAACTCCTGTTTGGTTCTTTCTGGAAAAGCTCGCGTGCTATCTGCTGGACTATCGGGATTCTTGTCGAGCCGCCTACGAGCAGAACTTCTGCGATATCCTTCGTCGCCAGTTTGGCGTCCTGTATCGCCTTGAGACAGGGGTTTTTCAGCCGGTTGAACACCGGCTCGCAGAGATGCTCCATCGTGCTGCGGGTAATCGTCATCTGCAAATGTTTCGGCCCCGATGCGTCCGCCGTAATAAACGGCAGATTTATTGTCGATTCCACCTGGCTGCTCAATTCGCATTTGGCCTTTTCCGCCGCTTCTTTTATTCGCTGGTGCGACATCGGGTCTTTGCGAAGGTCGATACCTTCTTTCTTCCTGAACTCCTCGGCGATGTAATTGATAATAACCGCGTCAAGGTCATCTCCGCCTAAGTGCGTATCGCCGTTGGTGCTAAGCACCTCGAAGACGTTGTCGCCGATATCGAGGATTGAAATATCGAATGTGCCGCCGCCGAAATCGAACACGGCGACTTTTTCATTTCTCTTTTTCTCAACGCCGTAAGCAAGAGCTGCTGCCGTCGGCTCATTGATAATTCGCTCGACCTTGAGCCCAGCGATTGCGCCGGCGTCCTTGGTCGCCTGTCTTTGCGCGTCATTGAAATACGCGGGCACGGTAATAACCGCTCGCTCAACGCTCTCGCCGAGGTAATCTTCCGCCGTCTTTTTCAAATCCTGTAAAATCATCGCCGATATCTCAGGCGGCGTATATTCCTTGCCCCGGACGTTGACCTTTACCAGCTCATCGGCGCCGCCCACGATTTTATAAGGCACTATCTTTTCCTCGGACCCGACCTCGTTGTGGCGTCTGCCCATAAACCGTTTGATTGAGAAAACCGTATGCTCAGGATTGGTTACCTGCTGGTGTTTTGCAATCTGGCCGACCAGGCGTTCGCCCTTGTCGGTAAAGCCGACAACCGAGGGCGTCAGCCGTGAGCCGGATGAGTTAATCAGGACCTTAGGTGTATTGCCTTCCATTACGGCAACCACCGAGTTTGTCGTCCCCAAATCAATTCCTATTATTTTGTTCGTAGCCATTTTTAGCTCCCTTTCGTTTTATCGAGTATTTGTAATCAATTATCTCTACCTTAAAAGTGCAAACGCCGTGCCAAAGGCCCAGCCGAAAGCCAATATATCCTAACAACATTAAAACAAAGGAGTTACAATCATCGGACAGATAAAGGTCGTATGTGCTTTTGCCATTTTGGCAGACGCCAACGGCAGTCAGGGACACCGTTTAACCGTTGAGGGCTGAACGAATAATCTGGGCGCGGAGGGCGTCGCGGTGAGTAGAATCAAGCTCTTTGCCGTAGTTGAGCTGCAAATGGGCGGGCAGCGTCAGCAAAAACAGGCGATTTACCGTGGCAATCGACAGCCGGTCGCTTGTGCCTGCGCTGCCAATATCGTTACCCAGTGAGCAAAGCCGGTCGATTGCGGGCGTCGATGCCCCCTGATGTTTGTGCATATTAAGCCCAAGCCGGATGTGACTGAGCAAGAATAACGCCTCCTGCGAACTAATTAAATTTGCGTTTTTCAACAGGGCAAGCGCACGCGAGATTTTGTCGTCGAGCAAACTGGACTCGTGCGAGAGCAGCTGGCTGCGGGCCGCGTGCTCATATTCGACAATTTCCGGGATAATCGTTTTCTCGAACTGGGTAACAATATCTTTCTCGCGGACGCCTAAGGTTGTCTGGTTGGAGAGCTGGTAAAAATCGCCCGCCGCTTCGGTGCCTTCGCCGAAAAGTCCGCGAACCGCCAACCCAAGCGATTTTGTAGCGTTGAGAAATTTTTCTATCTGGCCCGTCATTTTCAGCGCGGGCAGATGCAGCATAACCGATACCCTGATTCCCGTCCCGATATTGGTGGGGCAGGCGGTAAGATAACCATATTTGGGACTAAAGGCGTATTCGACCTTCTGCTCAATCATATCATCGATGCGGTTAATCTGCTCAAGACAGGCGGTCAACTGGCAGCCGGCCTTTAGCACCTGCAGGCGCAGGTGGTCTTCCTCGTTAATCATCGCGGTGAAAAACTCCCGCCTTGCAATCACCGCCCCGCGGGGACCTTTGCCGAAGGCGTGATTCTGGCTGATGAGATGCCGCTCGACGAGGAACCGTTTTTCCAGCGCGGGCACTTTGTCAACGCCGATGTAAAACACCTCATCGCCGAGGTCGATTCCCATCAAAACGTCTTTGAGTTTTCTTAATATCTCCGCTTTTTCTGTCGCCGGGCACGCTGCCAGGAACCTGTGCCCCGCGAGGTTTCGCGCCAGGCGAACTCGTGAGGAAATCACCACGTCCGAGAGAGGCCCTTCCCCGCTGAACCACTCGTTGATATTCCCGCTTATTTCAGTAAGTTTCATTGCGATAAAACACGTTATTTAAATTCAGCGAGCTTATCCCGCAATTTCGCTGCAAGCTCGTAATCTTCTTTTCGCACCGCCTCATCTAACTGTCGGCGCAACTGCGTAATCTCAAGCTGTTTTTTCGAGTCGGTAGGCGCATTCGCCGGCACTTTGCCGCAGTGGCACGTCGCGCCGTCGTGCGCCTTTTTTATCAGCGGCGAAAGCTGTTTCTCAAAGACCTCGTAATCATTCGGGCAACCGAGGACCGCCTTCTCCTGGAACTTCTCCAGCGTGTAGCCGCAGTGAGGGCATACCTGCTCACCGGCGCTGGGCTGAGCCGGCTCTTCGCCCTTGGGGCCTGCCGAAAGCAGGTTGCTCAAAAGCTCGTTGAGCGGGATATAGCTTTTTGTCCCGACCCCCTGCTCCTGCGCGCACTGCTCGCAAAGATGCATCTCCGTCCTGACGCCGTCGGCTATCTCCGTCAGGTGTATCGTCGCTTCCTTACTCTGGCAAACCTCACATTGCATAAATACCTCGATTTAACCTGATTATTATACCATACTGACGCAGATATAATCGTCAATTTCTCCGCCCTCCGTAATATGCATCCTGACTATCTGCCTTGTCCGTTATTCTTTGCTGTAAGTTGCCCAGCAACCCACCTGTTCGCTCACCCTGATGCTCTTTAGCCGAACATTATCCGGCAAAGTCGGCTCAAGGCGGTCAAAAATATACACCGCGACGTTTTCCGCCGAGGGGCATTTGTCCTTGAAATAATCCGACTCATTTAACACGGTTTCGTTCAGCTTTGCGGTAACATCCAAAAGCCGGCTCTTGAGTTGCGCGAAATTTATCACCATACCGCTTTTACTGGGCGCATCACCGCGGACCTCAACTTCAACCGCCCAGAAATGCTCATGTTCGGGCTCTTTAGTTCCGTCCGGCAAAGGAATGCTGTGCCAGGCCTTGAATTGCGTTTCTATGCCAACCGTAAACAAAGCTATACCTCCAACACTCAAAACAGCAAAAAAATGGCATTTCGAGGCGATATTATGCCTCAACCGTCGTACCTAATCATTTTCGCCACTTTTGCTATTGTTTCTTGAATCGTTCTCGCAGCCGGCGATACACATTTTCGGGCACGAGATTCGATATATCGCCCCCAAGCGATGCTATCTGGCGAACCAGCGTCGAACTGATAAAGCCGTATTGCTCAGTCGTCATTACAAATATCGTCTCTATACCCGTAACAGACCGATTGGTCATCGCCAGCTCGAACTCATAATTCACGTCCGTCAAGCTTCGCAGGCCGCGTAAAATAACGTTGGCCTTTTTCTGCCGGGCATATTCCACCGTCAGCCCGTTGAAACCTTCCACGGACACGCCGGGCATATCCTTTATAAGCTCCGTTATCATTTCGACTCGCTGCTCAGGAGTGAAAAGCTGGTCTTTCAGGGGGCTTCTGCCGACAGCCACTATCAACTCGTCAAAAAGCTTCATACCCCGGCTTATTACGTCCAAATGCCCGTTGGTAATGGGGTCAAAAGACCCCGGAAAAATCGCCCGCACAATTTTATCGCCCATAATATTTATCCTAACTCAAATTCGGTATTATATCCCCCCTTGCCGACAGGTCAAACCATTCTCCCGCATCGTTTAACCCCATTTCCTGCCCGCTGGTCTTTGTCTCCTACTTCTTCAGCTTCTCCACTGTCGGCAAAACCGCAAATGAATCTATCCTCTCTTTTTTCACAAACCCATCTACCGCTTTTCGAATATCCCCCATATTGCTGCCGTGCATCATCGCGAAGATATTATAAGGCCAACCCTTAAAC
This sequence comes from Sedimentisphaerales bacterium, assembly GCA_050012695.1. Taxonomy (GTDB): domain Bacteria; phylum Planctomycetota; class Phycisphaerae; order Sedimentisphaerales; family Anaerobacaceae; genus Fen-1362. The sequence goes on from JBEKGR010000007.1 coordinate 21,114, forward strand.
TTTTTCCGCTCGTAACAATGACTGACAATTCCCATCGCCGCTAATTTTTCGCCTATTTCAATCGCCCGCGATTTTTTCGCTTCGCAAGCAACCATCGCGTTGGCGGTAAAGCCCAGCTTATTATGATTCACCATCACCCCAAGACGATTGATTACCCCCTCGTCAATCATTGCCGCGATATGCAGCAAGCCGTCATAAATTTCAAACTTATCATCGGAAATAAAATCGAATGGCCGTTTGACTACTTTCAATCCCCCCTGCAATCCCTTTAATATCTTCGCATCAATAGAGCACAGCCCTTCGATTCTGCTCAGGACAGGCGGACGGGGGACAGATAACAATCGTCTTCCGTCGCTTGCCGCGTCAAAACGCGCATCTAATTTAAAGACACGCACAACGGGTAAACTGTTGAAAGCAACCCCAAACCGCTTCGACAATTTTTTTAAAATCATTTCGAGACCTTTTTGCGAACCAGCCCGCAGAGTAAACCAGAGATTGTAATGATGTTCGCGGAGGTAATTATGCGATACGCCTTTTAATTTATTAACAGCAGAGACGACCTTTTTCAAATCCTCCTGCTCGATATGAGCCGCAACAAGTGTGCTTGCCTTGCCAATCGCCCGCCAGTTTATCGACACGCCGAGGCGTCTGATTACGCCGAGTTTGACGAGCACCCGCGTGCGTTTGAGGACTTTTGCTTCGTTGCTTTTGAGAATCCTGGCAATTATCGCGAATGGTCTTTCGGCTATCGGCAGCCCCGTTTGCAGCTCATTACACAGCCGCTTATCAAACGCCGAAAGGTTGCTCATTTTTACCGTCCCCGTTTAGGCACATATCCGCAGATTGGGTCGCCGGCTAAGTAATTACCCATCATCGTCATTGCCCGCGCCTTGCAGCCGCCGCAGACCTCGACGTATTCGCAATCGCCGCATTTGCCTTCAAACTGAGAGGTATCGCGGATTTCGTTGAGGAATTTCGATTCTCTCCAGATTTTTGCGAAGTTAAAGCTGTTATCAACGAGGTTGCCCGCCGGGATATCGAGGAACCCGCAGGTTTGGACGTCGCCTTTAAAGCTAATAAACCCGAACCCTTTGCCTCCCATACATCCAGCGCCTTCCGCGACAAGTCCCCGCGTCTTTGCCTGCTCGCAAATCCTGGCAAATGCTGGGCCGCATGTGACGCGGACATCGATTTCCTTTTTTAATTTTATGCGCAGAAGCTCGTTGAGGATATATTCGTACTGGACAGGGTCGAGGACAGCGTCGTCCATTTCAGTGGCCCGGCCTGTGGGAACAAGCATAAAGGTGTTGAAACATATAGCGCCGAGACGTTTGGTAAGCTCAGCGATACCGATGATTTCGCCCGCGTTTTGCTTGTGTATCGTGGTATTTATCTGGAAAGGCATTTTGGCCTTGCGTGCTATTTCCGCCGCTTTAATCACTGTGTTGAAGGCCCCGGTGGTGTCGCGGAAATGGTCGTGGGTCTCAGCGGTTGCGCCGTCGATACTGAAGGATAGCGCGGAAACGCCGGCTTTTTTGAGCTTGACTATCGAGTCGTCGTCGAGAAGATAGCCGCAGGTCGCCATCACGACACGAAGGCCCTTTTCTTTGGCGTATTCGATAATCTCATACAAATCGGGGCGTTCCATCGGCTCGCCGCCCGTCAATATCAGGATTGGTTTGGCGAACTCGGCGATTGAGGCGATTATTTTTTTGCACTGTTTGGTTGTAAGCTCCGAACCGCCCGCAGGCCCGGCGCTCGCCCGGCAATGTTTACAGTTATACCGGCATCGCCTGGTTATTTCAAAGGCGATAAGGCGTGGTTTTAGCTCATCCTGTGCCTTACGTCTCGCTTTTAGTGTATCTGTTTTCATACTGAGTTAGTGTAATTTATTCGCTCCAGACAGTCAATTGTTCATTATATTTACATCGTTTTGGGCTTGCCTTGTCACCGCGGAATCCGTAATATTAAGCGGCGAAATCGCCTGCATAATCCAATGCGGCGTAATAAAGGAAAGGATAATTTATGTCTAAAAGTCACGATACAAAAAAAGAGACAAAGAAGAAACCTCAGAGAACATTAGAAGAAAAACGCGCCGCGAAAAGAGCCAAGAGGGCAGGTCTGGTGTAAGTTCTATCCCAGGTTGCACCCCTCTTCGTTAACCCTCCGTCGCACTGCGTGCTATGCAGGGCAGGAACTACAAAAGGCAGGCCCTGCTTCGCTGTATTATGTGCGCCTATCTTTCGCATAAGCCGGTTACAGTGAAATCCTACTGTTCTTTCGCTGCGGGACAAACTCCGGCTATCTGTTTGGGTAAATTACCACAGCCCTCAACACATCGTTATCGAGACCGACCCCTCTATCTTAAGAAACTTGCCATAAATAAGGATAGTTCAGTAATATCTACAATTCCCTGAAATAGACCCCCCTTAAGAAACGTCGTAACTAACTAATCGGGCAGGTTGTTTCCTTTTGACGACCCTATAAAACCAATCAATACAGAGCATACAACCGGCAAAATCCGTATAGTTTCTGCCTCTTAACAGGCAAATGTAGTGATTATAGGGCTTTAATCAGGCATCTATTTTTGATATAATTGTGAATACACACTTTGGGTCATGGAAGGCCAATTGGGCGAGGTATAGGTGATGAGCAAATTTCAGTCGGTATTTACGATTTGTGCTCTAATGGCCATTGTCTTGACAATGGTCACGGGGTGCAGTCCTGATTTTCACAAAGCCGACGCCGACAAGGAAGTTTACAAAATCATCGATGCCAAATGGCGGGACAACTTCGGTCAAAAAGTCAACTATGTCATTTCCGACGCAAACACCATACCCACCCCAAACGACGTGAATGTTGCCAAAGCCCCGGTTTTTGAAGAGCCCCTCACACTGGCACAGGCAGTAGCCATAGCCACAAAATACAATCGTGATTATCAGTTCCAAAAAGAAACCCTTTATTTGCAAGCTTTGGCACTGACAGGGGAACGTTACAAATATGCCCTGCATTGGTTTGGAACTATCGATTACGAATACACGAAAGTCGGCAAAAATCCTGATGACCAAACCATAAAGTCCGAGGTCGGTGTCGAAAATACATTCATTACACCGGACGGAATTTTGTTAAACACCAGTTTGGTATTTGACTGGGTAAGGTTTTTAACAGGCGACCCGCGCACCACGTTGAGCGGCGTTCTGAGCGGCACATTGGATATCCCCTTACTCGGAAACGGCGGCGGTAAAGTCGCATGGGAAAATCTGACACAGACAGAACGAAATGTTTTATACCAGATACGCACGTTCAGCCGCTATCGCCAGACCTTTGTAGTCGATACTATCAACGCTTATTACGGCGTCCTGCAAAATAAGGACGGCGTAACCAACGCGAAGAACAACTGGAACAGCAGCGTCGAATACCGAAAACAGGCGGAAATGGAGGCCAAAACCGGCCGCACGGCTCCTTTTGAAGTTGACCAGGCCAGACAGCGAGAACTAAGCGCTTATGACAGCTATGTAACAACCCTTCAGTTCTACGAACAATCTCTCGATTCATTCAAAATCAGGTTGTCGCTTCCGGTCAACATTTCGCTGGAGCTGGACCAGAATGAACTTAGAGCGCTGCAAAACTACGGCACAACCGCACCACAATACTCAATTGATAACGCAATCGAAACAGCGTTGAGCTGCCGGCTGGATTTAGCCAATGCCGCAGACGCTGTCGAAGACGCTCAACGTAAAGTCAAGCTTGCCTCCGAGGGACTTGGCCCACAACTCGACGTTACCGGCAGCGCAAATGTCAACTCCCAGGGCAACGAACACATCGACAATTTTCAATTTCACAAGGGAACTTACAATTGGGGGCTTTCCGCCGATTTGCCCTTTGACAGGAAAAAACAGCGAAACGACTACCGTATAGCATTGATAACACTGGAACAACAGCAACGAGCATACAGCCAGAGCGTTGATTCAGTTGTGCAGGGCGTTCGTCAGGCATACCGTCAATTAATGGCAACAGCGGAACAGTTTATTACCCAGAAAAAAAGCTTGGCTATAGCCGAAGAAAGAGTTAAAAATATGCCATTGTTGCTGAAGTCAGGCAGGGCAAAAACCAGAGACCTGCTCGATGCTCAGGACTCGCTGCTGCTGGCACAAAACAATCTTACATCCGCACTGGTGGGCCACACCATCGCTAAACTGAGCTTTTATCGCGACGTCGGTATATTGCAGGTCAAACCAGACGGAATGTGGACGCAATCAGTCATAGCATCCAGGGATCAGGCAAATGAACGAGAACAAAGCAAACAATCTTCCGAAGACAATCTCTAAACCGGCCTGGTGGCGGAGCAAATGGTTTATCGCCGCCGGTTTAGTCATCGTTATTATCGCGGTGCTGATTATGACACTGGCCGCGAGCAAAACCTCCACGCCTGCACAGTCCAAAACTCTCAGCACCTTCGTAGCTCGCCGAGACAACCTTACTGTTACCGTCACCGAAAGCGGCAGTATTAAGGCACAAAAATCCATCGACCTTAAATCCGAAGTCGAAGGCCGGGCAACAATCATCAATATCGTTCCGGAAGGTTCCATTATTACTCCCGAAGACATCAATAACAAAATACTCGTCGAGCTTGATTCGGGCGACTTAAAAGAACAGCTCACCCAGCGCCAAATTGATTTTACCACCGCAGATGCGAGCTATGCGCAGGCAAAAGAGGCCTACGACATACAGGTCAAACAAAACGAAAGCGATATTACAGCAGCAGAGCTTAAAGTCAGGTTCGCCCTTCTGGACTTCCAGAAGTATCTCGGCGAAACGCTCGCGAATCATATTATCGACACTGCTAAAGAAGCAAACGACCCAAACGTCGATATTACGGACCTTATCAATATCAATGAAATACTCCGGGACGCGAACAACCTCGAAGGTCAGAGTTCACAGGATATTAACGGCTGGAATGATAAAATCAAACTGGCCTCGGCTAATTACGCAAACGCAACATACCAGCTCGAAGGAACACAGGAGCTTTTTGACGCGAATTACGTCGCTAAAATCGAACTGGATCGCGACAAGCTTTCAAAAGACAGTTATGAAATACAGAAAGAAGAGGCGATTGTCTCGCTTAATCTCTACAAGCTTTATGATTTTCCAAAACAGGTCCAGACATTTTTAAGCGCTTACTTCGAATCAAAACGCAACCTCGAACGCACTTACGCCAGGGCACGCTCGCAACTTGCGCAGGCCAAGTCCCAGCTTGAAAGCGCAAAGGACCGGCGGGACCTTCAGTCGGACCGTCTCGACAAAAGCAAAAAGCAATTCGCCGCCTGCATTATAAAAGCTCCCGCCCCGGGCTTAGTCGTATATGGCTCAAGCATGGATAATATGAGCAGATACCGCGGTGCCGGTCTTATCGCACCGGGCGAAACGGTCTTCCAGAGACAGACAATTATCACGCTGCCCGACACATCTTCAATGATGGCCGAAATAGCCGTCCACGAGTCATCCGTCGATAAAATAAAGCCGGGGCAGAAAGCAACTATCATTATGGATGCCTTCCCCGACCAGACATTCAACGGTGAAGTCATCAAAGTCGCCTCACTGCCGGACCAGCAGAGAAACTGGCTTAGTCCCGACATCAAGGTCTATACAACACAGGTCGGTATCGAAGGCATTCATAGCTTCCTCAAGCCCGGAATGTCCGCACGCGTCGAAATTTTTGTCGATTATGCACCGAACGCCCTGGTTGTGCCTATCCAGGTCGTCGCCAACAGAAGCGGCAAAAAAGTATGTTTTACTGTAATCGGCGGCAAAAGCATTGAAAAAGTAGTTAAAACAGGTTTGTTCAACGATACCTGGGTTCAGATTCTCGAAGGCATCAACGAAGGCGAAGAAGTTATGCTTAACCCGCCCAGAATTAACGAGACAAAAAAAGAGTCGGAAAAACAATTAGCCGACAAATTTCCAAAAAACGGACGGCAATCGCAGCCGGTACTGGCCCAGGCAACCAACGACCCGCCGCAAACATCGGAGCCCAACAGGGCCGGCCGAAGAAGACAGGGTATGCCAATGGGTATGACAGGACCACAGGGTATGCCGCCCGGGCCGATGGGGGAGCTGCCTGACTTCAACAAGCTTGATGATGCAACCAAAGAAAAAATCAAACAGTTCAGAGAAAGGGCCGCCAGGGGCGAAATGCCCGACCTTAACCAGGTGGACGAACAGTCCCGCGAAAGATTAAAACAATTAAAAAATCGTACGAGGCAGCAGAACGATGGACAAACTACCAGCCAGGAACCTTGATTTTACCGCTGACGGCTCAATCCTCGTTTTTGAAAAACTCTGCAAAAACTACCAGCTTGGCGCCGTCGAGCTTAAAGTCCTGCGAGAAATCGACCTTGTCGTAAAGAAAGGCGACTACCTTGCCGTGATGGGCCCCAGCGGCTCAGGCAAATCAACCCTGCTCAATCTCATTGGATGCTTAGACAGGCCATCGAATGGGAAATACTACCTCGGCGGCCACGACGTTTCCACCCTCGACGACAACGAGCTTTCCGCCATACGCGGCAGGCACATCGGCTTCGTCTTTCAGTCATTCAACCTGATTTCGCAACTTAACGTTCTGGAAAATATCGAAGTCCCGATGTTCTATCAGGGTATGTCTGAACATCAAAGCAAAGTCAGGGCAAGAGAGCTGGCTGAAATGGTAGGACTGGGCGACCGTGTCCACCACAGACCATCGGAATTAAGCGGCGGCCAGCAACAGCGAGTCGCTATCGCAAGATCGCTGGCAAACGACCCCTTGATTATTCTTGCGGATGAACCCACCGGAAACCTCGACAGCCAGAGCGGCAGGGACATCCTTAATATACTCGATATGCTTTACCAGCAGGGGAAAACCCTAATTATTATCACACACGATGAGGATATCGCCAAACATTCACAAAGAGAAATACGCCTGTTCGACGGGCGAATAGACAAACAATGGTATAACCGCTGATATATGTTCTTATATAGAACCAAACGAACGCTGAAACTTGGCATTAAGAGCTTATGGCTTCATCGTCTTCGTTCCACGCTTACCGCTCTTGGTATCATATTCGGCGTCGCATCAGTTATCGCGATGCTCGCCATCGGCGAAGGCGCAAGCAGAGACGCAATGGCACAAATAGCGCGACTTGGCTCGCTCAATATCATCGTCAAAACCATTCAGCCCCCCGAAGACCAGCACGCCACAGGCCAGCAGCAAAGCTTGCAGGAATACGGCCTTACTTACGATGACGCCGAACGTTTCCGAAACAGCATTCCCGGGATACAAGTTATTGTCCCAGTCCGGCGAGTCGCGCATCAGGCCTGGTATCGAAACCGCAAAATCCCCGTCGAAGTCATAGGCACTGTCCCCTGGCATCTCGAAACCTCGCCTATCCGGCTGGTAATGGGCAGGTTCCTCTCCAATTATGATATGGATTACAAACAGGATATCTGCGTCATCGACGAAAGAGTTATGAACGAGCTGTTTAAATTCGACGACCCACGCGGACAGTTTATCAAAATAGGAAGCGATTATTACTCCGTCGTAGGCATCGTAAGCCCGCAGCCCATCGCGGCCTCTTCAGAGCAACAGAAAGCCAAAGACGCCGAGGCGTCAAAAAAACAAGCAGGCGCAAACGCGGGAAATGTTTACATTCCGCTGACAACCGTTAAAAACCGTTTCGGCGAGATGTCCGTAAAGATATCGGGGCAAAGCGGCGCAAACGTTGAAAAAGTTGAGCTGCAGGAAATCATTGTCAAAGTCGCCAACGCCGACCTCGTTTTGCCCACCCGTGATATCCTCCAGACCGTCCTCGAAAGATTCCATAAAAAAACCGACTATGAGTTAACCGTGCCCCTCGAACTTCTGGAGCAGGCAAAACGCACGCAGCGAATCTTCAGCATCGTTCTCGGCTCCATCGCCGCAATCTCGCTTCTCGTAGGCGGCATAGGAATTATGAACATAATGCTCGCAACCGTCAGCGAGCGAACGCGTGAAATCGGCATCCGCAGGGCGCTTGGTGCAAGAAAGAAAGACATAATTTTCCAGTTCCTCTCAGAGACCCTGCTTTTGACCTTTGCCGGCGGGATACTCGGTATCTTCTTCGGCTGCACTATACCCTTCTTCGTAACCCATTTCGGCAATATGCCGACCGTAATCACCGCCATGTCACTTTTACTCTCATTCGGCATATCCGGCGCAGTCGGAATCGCCTTTGGTATGTACCCAGCTTATCGGGCCGCAAATATGGACCCAATCGAATCTCTCCGCCACGAGTAATCGCCAAAATAAAAAGGACCGCAAAAAACACAATTTACGGTCCTTATATATTTGCTATCAACTCGTTTTAACCGGCTTACTCGCCGCCGTAGAGCCACCAGTTCTCGACAAACTGCATCAGGTCATCGAGTTGGACGTTGCCGTCATGGTCCAAATCTGCGCCGCTGCACCAGCCGGTGCCTGAAGTGCAGTTGGTTTTCAGCCATTGTGCCGCGAAATTACCAAAGTCTGCAAAATCAATAATATATGGAGACAGGTAAGCACCGGTGATGGCCTGTCTGATTACGCCTGGCCCTTCCCAGCCAACTGCAATATTGTCGCCGCCTGAACCTTCCTTGTGTCTTGCCTCGATATAATAGGCCTGTCCCGCAACCAATGTTTTTGCCGATGACTTTTGTTCCGCAGAACTATCCCATCGATATTCATTTACCCAGCCTGATACCTGGCAAACTTTTACGGCATTGGCGGGATTATCATTGGTGCTTAACCATAATTCGCTGGCATCATCGCTGGCAATGTAAAAATAATATGTTCCGGTGGTGACAGGATACAAATAACCTCTAATCCTTGTCCCATAGTTGTCCAAATTTGAATTGGAGCTGCCCGTCGTCCAGTTTGTAGGCCCCTCAAAACTATGCGCAAGTTCTCTCCCGGCAGGATTATATGGATAATTTACATTCGTTGTTAGATTACTGACTGCTGTACCGGAAACGCCTGTCCAATACTCGCGAAGTGCCAAACCGGTGCCGTTGCCGAATTTCGTAAATGTGAGCTTATCGATGCTCCAGTCATTCGTATCCATCAACAACCGCATAGTATGCGGACCTTTTTTAAGAAACACGTTAACATCGGTATTGCCGAAAACCTGCGCCCCGCCTGTCGACGCGAAAAGCACCGGTCCCGTCTCGTCTCTGCCGTCGAATTCAATCCTGAACTGTTGGTTGGAGTCCGCAGAAGCGACACGGGCCGTAACTTTATATAAGCCGCTGGCATCTACATCAACGGAATATTCCAGCCATTCGCCGGTCTTGATGCCGGTAACATCATAACCGCCATCGCTGCATGTCTCAATATCAACATCATCCGAACGATATTGCCCGCCACTGTTTCCCGCTGTTGTATCGTAGTAAGCGACAAACTGGCCGCCCGTATCATAATTTTCCGCCTCAATCGTCCCCGGAATGGGCCATGCAGTCCCGCCGTAAGGTAACTGTGCTGTCTGATTAGCTGGCGGAATTTTAATCATTAGCATACTGCTTCTCGGCAAACTGATATCAAATGAATCACCTGTAGGAACAGCGACGCTGCTTAATGAAGGTACGGTTGACGGGCTTGGATTCACAACTCCATTTATCATCAGACAATTATAATCCTGGATATTTACTCCATTTGGACACATTGAACCTGCGGGTTGAATTAGCCATTGTCCGCCTGTTGTCCCTGCACCGAAACCGGATATGTTAATATGCACCGTCCTGTCGGTGCTCGGATAATTATTTGCCATAAAGATGGTTAGATTATTGGCGTCATCTCTGCTTGCGTACGCTCTAACCGTAGAATCCGTTGATGACGCTGTCACCATATCCCTGCCGAAATAATTAGTCAATATAGGATTGATATACCATTTCGGATACAATTGAAAATTCTGATAACCTGTTTCATTTGTATCAAAATTTTTATCACCAATCATATGATACTGATTCTGGCTCCATGGATTGGAACCTTCCCAGCCGTATTTGCACATCTCCATAATATACTGTGCTTTGAATAACGCGCTTACATAAGCTATATTTCTAATGTAATTGTTTCCGTCACCGGCGTCCCATTCCGTCATCCAGTATTTTATTTTGCCTACATATTGAGGACCTATTGAAGTCGAAATTATATTATTCAAACTGTTTGTAAAATCGCGAATATACAAAACATCGCCGTTTAACAAACTCGCGTTGGCATTAGCGTTGCTGGGCCAGTCCCCGGCTGGATATGAATGGACAATGAGAAAATCAGGTATCACACCATGATTCGCATCCAAATCGTTTAACATATCACGTGTCCATAATCCTACATACCAGCCCCATTGTTGCGGCGAATCACACGGGTCGGAATCCGCTCCAATTTTGATTCGCGGATTAATCGCCTTCATCGCGTTATAAAAATGAGCGTATCTATCGCCGTAATATACTCCGCTGATTTGCGGAAAATATCCGTATTCCCACGGGCCGCCCTGCTCATTTCCGATTTCCCAGTAACGGGCGCAATTGGTTCTTGAGCTCTGGTCCGCGACCCAAGCAGCCGCGAGAGCAACTGCGCTGTCTTCCCCATGGTTGTTTTCTTTCCCGTTAGGGTCAGTCCAGATACCCGAGAAATTAACTATCGGCTGCATAATGGAGTCAAACTTATTTATCCTATACATCGATTCGCCATAGCCGACTCTCCATGTTTGTGAATAATTCGTCTGCATATCGCTCCAAATGACCCCGTCGCCCCACGAGCCGCCCGGCCAGCGCACGTATCTGCTGCCAAATGCCGCTATCAGCGCGTTGACATTGTCATTTCCGCCGTTTTGACTTTTATCCCAGCATTGCATGTTTGTTCCATACATAGTCTCAGGAATTGAGCGGATATATGACGATGCATTAACGCTGACCGTTAAATCCGCGGCTCTAACCGACGACATCAAACACAGGAAAATAAACATAAAAACAACTAATATGACTGTTTGCAACTTCATCACATTAACCCCAAAACGAATATATTCCGTTAGTAACCAAAGGTGCGTAATTACAATAGTACACCTTTAAGCTATCATAAATCGCTGATTTTCTCAAGCAATAAAACATAAGTACCTGTCAATAACAATGTTGCGACACAAAAAAGACATACTACTCAGCCGGTAAGCAAATCAAATAGCTCCGGACTTAGCGATTGCCTGAGTTTTTGCAGACCGCTAAGTTCGATTTGGCGCACCCTTTCTTTGCTCAGGCCTAAATCGTCCCCGATTTGTTTTAGCGTCTTTTTGTTCTTTTTGACTAACGTCCCCTCAAGGCCGAAATGATTTATGATTACATACTGCTCTCGCTTCTCAAGCTCATCCCGTATGACCTGGATAAGGTCGCTCCTCGCCCTTTCCACGGCCGCCAAATCCTTCTGCCCTATTTTGGATTCCTTCTGAAACTCGCTTATATCAGCCGTCACCCTGTCTGCCTCGGCTTTTTGACCGGGTATCCTGTGAGCAAAATCCTTGCTGATTGCCCAGCTCGCATACGTCGAAAACCTGAAACCTTTTGTGTAATCGAATTTTTCAGCCGCTTTAATCAGCGACACATTGCCCTGGCTGACCAAATCACTAATATTGGCGCCGGTAATGGTGTGCTTGTTGGCGACACTAACGACTAATCGCAGATTCGCTTCGATGATTATCTTCTTGGCCGCCTCCGCCTCGGCGAGGCATTTTTCAATCTCATCAAGCATAGCGCTGGTAATACGCCCGGCTCTTATCTGCTCTCTGATAACACTGGCGCGATATTTGAGAAAGTTATACTTCCTGAAAAGCTCCATTTCCTCCTGCCGATTAAGCACGGGCGAATTCCATCGTTGCGGCGAGCCGCCCAGGATTTTTCCCGCTGCATCGGGCATAGCAAATTCGTCGCTTGCGATATATTCAATTCTTTTTGCCAGCAGCGCCTGCGCCCTGCGATGCTTTAATATCCTGTATATCGAGCTTCTGCTTCTGCCGAACCGCCCCATAAGCTCTTTTACGCCCGCCCCCTGTCTGTGCAATCGGTCAAGCTCTACCGCCTCGGCTGGACTTAATAATCGTGCTGTTTGCCGTAATTTTGCCGCGCCGCCACCCGGAATCGACTTCTGATAGTTCAATAGAATATATCGTATAGTTTCCTGTCCCCTGCCCGTCTCGGCTGCTATCTGTCGTATTATCCGCTGCCTGCTCATTTTCGTCTTGCTGCTCAACTCACAGGCACGTTCCATTATCTTTTGCTTCTGGCTCTCGGATACACGGGAAAAATGCCCCGCCTTTTCAGCCAGGGCGGGATGTTCGACCAGAAATTTATCCACTACCGACTGCAAAAAACCCAGTCGTTTCCTCTTGTCCTCACAAAGATACTTGCGAACCTTCAGACCTCGTTTCCTCCACCTGTCGATGGTTTTGGTCGAAATTTGCATCTTTTTGGCAAGCTGTTTTTTGGTGTAAACTTCCTCGCTTTGCTCGTTGGCGGGCGGCGCAACCTGGCCGCTCAGCTTCCATATAAAAATCTGCAGGTCCTCCGCCAGCTCATCACCCCTGATAAGCCGATGCCCTGCCCCCTCTTCTGGCCTGTATCCCGTAATCCTGTAGCAAACGAACTCGAATGGGTATTCCCTGTCCTTCTCGATTATATCGAGAAGCTCTTCGGCCCTGTCGAGCTGCTTTCGCCGTTGTTTGGCCGGGGCAAATTTAATCTGCATTAAAAGCCCGGCCAAATCCTCGTTTTTTATCTTTCTCATATTCTTTTCGCTGCGGGACAAAATGTCCGCTGTTACTGCTTATGATTTTACCACTCTGCGCATAAAAAAGCAGCCCCTTAAACCGGGGCTGCTTTGGTATTTCAAACAATACTCAATCGCTCAGGCAATCAGCCGTTTTGCGACATCCACCGCCGTCGCCGCATCCGCAGCGTAACCGTCAGCGCCAATTTTATCGGCGTAATTCTGCGTCACCGGCGCCCCGCCAATCATCACCTTTGTCTTAAGACCGGCGCTCCTGAGGTCTTTCAGTGTCTTCTCCATCTTAGGCATAGTCGTCGTTAGCAACGTGCTCATACCAACAAGCTGCGCCCCGCTCGCTTTTGCCTTCTCGACGAATTTCTCCGACGTTACGTCAACGCCCAAGTCGATTACCTCGAAACCTGCGCCCTTCATCATCATCGCGACAAGATTTTTGCCGATATCGTGCAGGTCTCCCTGAACAGTGCCTACCACAAATTTGCCGACCGGCTTGACGCCCGCCTTGACTAATTCCGGCTCCAAAATCTGCATCGCCATTTTCATAGCGCGGGCGGCAATCAGAACCTCGGGAATGTAAATCTCATTGTTTTTGAAACGCAGCCCCACCGTATCCATACCGGCTATCAAACCATTTTTGAGAATGTCACCCGCAGGCATTTTTTCCGCTATCGCCTGCTTGGTGATTGTTACCGCCGCGTTTGGGTCGCCCTTTATTACCGCCTCAGCCAAAGCTTTTAAGTCAGCCATACTTTTGCATCTCTCCAATGTTTTGATTGGCTTAAACTACCGTTACTTCCAAAACCCTTTATAATTAGACACCATCCCCACCCCCAAAGCAAGCGATAAATCCTTCCTGCTGCGCCGATTACGCCTTCTCGAAAGTGAACTTGTGCTGTTTGGCGTCGATTTTGATTGTGTCGCCGTCTGTGAATTTGCCTGCCAGCAGCTCCACGGCTAATGGGTTTTCCAGCCGCTGCTGTATTACCCGCTTCATAGGTCTTGCCCCGAATGTCGGGTCGTAACCCTCGTTGGTAATCAGCTTCTTCGCGGCATCGGTAAACTGGACTTCCATTTTCCGCTCCCGAATCCGCTCACCCAGGTATCGCAACTGTATATCCACAATTTTTCGCAGATGCTCTTCATTAAGCGTATGGAAAACAATCACCTCATCAATCCGGTTCAAAAACTCCGGCTTAAAGACCATCTTGAGCACATCCTTGACATGCGCTTCAATCTCCCATTCCGCGCCTTTCTCCTCAGTCATTTTCTGTATCTGTTCGCTGGCGATGTTACTTGTCATAATTATCACGGTGTTTTTGAAATCCACCGTCCGCCCCTTGCCGTCGGTCAGCCGGGCATCGTCAAAAACCTGCAACAACACGTTGAACACGTCCGGGTGCGCCTTTTCAATCTCATCGAGCAGAATTACCGAATATGGTTTGCGCCTCACCGCCTCTGTCAATCGGCCGCCCTCTTCATAACCAACGTAACCGGGCGGTGCACCTATAAGCCGGGCCACTGAATGCGACTCCATAAACTCGCTCATATCGATTCGTATCATCGCGCTGGGGTCATTAAATAAAAAGTCAGCAAGCGCCTTTGATAATTCCGTCTTGCCCACACCCGTCGGCCCGAGGAATAAAAACACACCGATTGGTCTGTGAGGGTCGCCCAATCCTGCACGGTTTCGTCTTACCGCATTGCAAAGCGCCTCCACCGCTTCATCCTGCCCCACTACCCGCTGGCGAATATGCTCTTCCATTTTCATCAGCCGGTCGCGTTCGCCGCTGATTAATCTCGCAACAGGTATCCCCGTCCACTTGGCGACAACTTCCGCGATATGCTCTTCGGTAACCTCGTTATGAACCATTGTCCCGTCGTTTTTTACAAGCAGGGCTTCTTTCGCCTCAAGCTCTTTTTTCAGGTTGGTTATCGTGTCATATTTCAATCTTGCCGCCGTTTCAAGCTCGCCTTTGCGCTGAGCATCCTCGAATTGGAACTGTGCCTGGTCGATTTTCTGCTTCAATTCCTTGATGTAATTTATCTCGCCCTTTTCGCGGTCCCATTGTGCCGTCAGCTTTCTGTCCTGCTCCTGTAAATTGGCCAATTGCTTCTCGGCTTTTTTCAGGCGGTCTTTGCTCGCGTCATCCGTCTCTTTTTTCAGCGCTTCCCGCTCAACCTGCAACTGGATTATCCTTCTGCGGATATCATCCAATTCCGCAGGTAGTGAGTCATTTTCAATTCGCAACTTCGATGCCGCTTCATCAATCAAATCAATCGCCTTATCGGGCAGCCATCGGTCCGAAATATACCTGTTCGACAAAGTCGCCGCGGCAACAAGCGCAGAATCCGTTATCCGCACCCCGTGATGGGTGTCATATCGATTCTTAAGCCCTCGCAAAATCGTTATTGTGTCCTCAACGCTCGGCGGGTTTATCATAATCGGCTGAAATCTCCGCTCCAGCGCGGCATCCTTCTCAACGTGTTTGCGATACTCGTCAATCGTCGTCGCGCCAATACAACGCAATTCGCCTCTTGCAAGCGATGGTTTCAGCAAATTCCCCGCATCGACCGAACCTTCTGCCTTACCCGCACCGACAACTGTGTGCAATTCATCAATAAAAAGTATTATCTCGCCCTGTGCCGCAATTACCTCTTTCAATACAGCTTTAAGACGTTCCTCGAATTCCCCTCTGAACTTCGTTCCCGCTATCAGTGCGCCCATATCCAGCGCGATAATTCTCTTGTTCTTTAGTCCCGTCGGGACGTCCCCCGCCACAATTCTCTGCGCCAATCCTTCAACTATCGCGGTTTTGCCCACGCCCGGCTCGCCTATAAGTACAGGATTATTTTTCGTCCGCCGATTCAAAACCTGCATACATCGCCGGATTTCCTCATCTCTTCCGATAACCGGGTCGAGCTTGCCTTTCCTCGCCATTTCCAGCAAATCAATCCCATATCGTTCGAGCGCCTTGTATTTTCCTTCCGGACTCTGGTCTGTTACTTTTTCTCCGCCGCGAATATCCTTGATCGCCTTTTCTATTTGTTTCTCCGTCACGGAGTTTAGCCGGAGAATCTCTTTGGCCTCGCTCTGAACCGAGGCAAGAGACATCAGAAGATGTTCGACGCTGAGATACTCATCGCCCATCGAGTCCGCTATATTCTGCGCATCTAACACAATCTGGTTAAAAGCCGGGTCAGGCATAAGTTGTCCGCTGGTCTTGCCCTGTGCGAGACGACGCATTTCGCTCTCCGTCATATCTTTGATACGTCCGACATTGGCGCCTATTTTCTTGAAAATCTCCGGCGCGATTCCCTCATCGTCCCCGACAATCGCGCTCAATAAATGCAATGGACTAAGCAGTGTATTCGACTTGGCCATCGCCGTCTGCTGTGCCGTGGCCAATGCTTCCTGCGTTTTTAACGTAAATTTATCAAACTTCATATCTTCTGCCCTTTCTCATATAAACTATCCCTCAACAGTATGCAAACCCCGTGCCGAGATTATACCCTCTCCTAACTTCCGTATAAACAGATGGTTATAAAAAAAACAACCTCCCGACTGCCTTTTTGGCAGATAACCTTGTGCAGTTTGAAGTGGGGGTGTGGTTCCACTTCACGCCGGGAGGTTGTTTTGGTTAATCGCAAATCCGCCAGTTCGGCGGCGTCAGTTCAGGCATTTCCCATTTACTTCCGCAGTGATGGCACGTCTCCATATCGGGGCGTCTTATCCTGCCGCAATTTTGACAGGTAACAAGAGTTTCCTTTGACCTGGTCAATCGGTACGTAATATAAGCAGGCAGACCAAATGCGATTGTCCCCACTGTCCACCATTTCTTTGCTGTACCGGAAAGACCTATTATTTTCGCGTCTTTTCTTACGCGAAACGCAAGCCATATCGACAGAATCAAAGAAGGTCCCATTAACAACGGCAAAAATACCTCTCTGTCAAATTTTGTCCCGTTATACCTGCCCAGCATACCAACAAATGAATTAGGTAGAATAAACAACGCCCGATGGCCGGCAGACGCCTCAATACGGTCACTGCACAAATATGAAGCAATCTCAAATACCGGCGGCTGAAGATTCTCAAGAAGAAACAGAATTGTTGTCGCTGATGGCGAACCCTGACCGAAGGTATCGCCTCGATATACCAACCTCCCATTAGGGTCAAAAACAGCAACCGCCATCGCCGTTCCTTCTCTCGATAAGCAAGCAACGTACATCCCAAGATATTTGACATCAGACCTCGCTGGCGATTTGTTGGTGTCGGCAGGCAATCTCTGACTTGTGGTAACTTGGCAAAAACTATAACCCAGTACGTTTCTGGGGTTGGCAATCTCACTTTGCTGCTCCGATCCAAAAAACGAATGTGGCATCGGCAGATATCCACATTGCGTTAATGACTGCTCTTTCGTGTTACAAATATGAATTCGCCCCATCTTGTCTAACACGAGATATGTATAGGGCCAGTCCCACCCGCGTAAACCATACACATCATCTGATTGAGCATCGCCGGGCGAAAACCATCGTCGTTGTTTCCACTCGCCCTTCTCGACATTCCATATCACCGGCTCCCTCCAAGAAATGTTCAAACCTTCATCATAGAACCCATAGAACAACCCCCCGTCTGCTCCTGCATGATTTGCAATCGGTTCCCGGTTGTCTCCCTCAGCCAGTTGGAGCCCTTTGCTTACTACTTTGCCGTCGTAAAAACTGATTGCATAAAAACAACGCGTCTTCTTGTCGTAAAGGCAGCTTCCTCCCAATGCATCGATTGCAATCGGGTCGTAGAACCGCCCTAACGACAACTCAACGGTCCCGGACACTCCGTTAGGACCTGCAAAAAGTTCGACCGGCCCGGTTTTTTTGTCTTCATAGCGATGGATTATCAGGCCGCTGCGCTTATCGAAACAAACGTTGTTGTTCTTGTCTGCGTACCAGTAATAAATCCTTTCATTGGCGTCACGATGCGGATTTCGATACGGATTTACTTCTGCCATAATATCCCATACGGCGCCAACAGCGGAAATTAAAACACTATTGCTTGGGATATGGGCATAGACCGAGGAATATCGAAAATTCGGCTCGTCTGGGCCGAGTCTTGTTATGTTGTATCTGGCAAATGCTTCCTCTCCTGCTCGTTTCGGCGCCGGCTCGTCGGGAATCAGCCCTGAAGGACTGATTATCACTCGCGAAGAACCCAAAGCGAGATGGGCATTGCAGAAAAATCTGCCGCAGAACAAAACAAGCGAAAGCAATACCAACACGATAAATCCCGTCGCTATAATGCCTATCGGATTATAGGTTTGTTTATTCATTTTGTCATCTCCTAAAGGGCAGCCGTTGAAAACCTATACCACGCGCGTATCAGGCACGCCGAAATTAATAAAACCAGTATCGCGTAAATCTCCCACCCGAAACCTTTAATCAGAATAACCGGAATTAGAATGATAACCAGACCTAATGACCCAAGAGTGGGAGTAACCTTGTTTGACGGCCAGCCCGCCTGCAAACCGATGCAATAGCATGCAAATCCGAGAAGGAGCGCCGGAATCATGATTTCAAAAGCCAGCCCGCCTCGGACGGACGGAAATGGCATGTCAATCTTAGAAACAGCCATAATGATTGCTTCCGCGATTGGAACAAAACCGATTAGAACCAGCAAAAACCCGGCAATGACACGCGCAATAAAAATATGCCTTCGAGTTACTGCCAGTGTCGCCAGCAACGCTGATATCTTTTTTGTCTTGTCCCAGTATATCTGCGCCACCCCCATCGCACAGAAGGCAATTGCCGCTGGAATTGGAATAATAATAGTGCCTACTCCAATAAGAACTTTGTATGTCTCGCCGTAAAACTGCCCATAGACAAAGAACGCACTGAAGATGGCCGCCACGATTGCTGCCGCGATAAAGAACACGCGGTTGTCTTCTATCTCTCGCGCTATTAACGTGAACATATCGGCTCTCCTTGTTCGTAATCGACTGCCGCATCCGTCCCCGACGCCGTGCATTCGATGAATATCTCTTCGAGGGTCATCGGTATATCCGTGCAGCTTGCCGGCTTGAATGTGTTAAGAAATGTTTGCTTGTTTTCATTCCAGTTTGCCACGGTAAGAAGTACCTCCCTGCCCTGCCTTTTTTCCGCTATTATCCCGGTAATGGGAAACTCCATGGGCGGCTGGCCATCGAAAATCAACCGCAGTTTCCTAGCTCGTTTTTTCAGCTCCTCCAGTTCACAATCCACAACTAATTTCCCCGCCCTGAGTATTCCAATCCTGTCCGCAAGCCGTTCCACGTCGCTCAAAATATGGGAGCTGAAGAGAATTGTTCGGCCATCGTGGCTGATAAGCTCCACCGCCAGCTCAAGAAATTGCCTTCTCGCAACCGTATCCAGCCCCAATGTCGGGTCATCCAGTATCAAAAGCTTCGGCTCAGTCGCCATCGCAAGCGACAGATTCAACTGCGCCCTCATACCACGCGAAAGCTGACTGACTTTCCGCTCCATCGGCAGCCGGAATGTTTCTATAAGCCGACGGAAAAACTGCTCATTCCAATTTGCCGATAAATTCCGATATAGTTCCGCAATGCGACGGACGCTGTAATTCGGGATAAGGTTATGCCCTTCCGCTACATAACCTATCTGTCCCAGCACCGACACAGGCAACTGCCACGATGATGCGCCTAATACGACTGCCCCGCCTCTCGTTGCCGGTTCAAGACCAAGTAAAATTCTGATTATCGTCGTCTTGCCCGCACCATTGCGTCCCAATAAACCATATATACCGCCTTGCGGCACCTTCAGATTTATGCCGTCCAGAACGCATCGCCCATCGAAATACTTCACGATATTTTCGGTTTGTATTGCATATTCGCTCATAGTGCGTCCTCTCAATTACTTGAGATTGAATTTCCCAATGGCTTCGTTAAACCATTTCAAAAGGGTCTGGCTGTCAATCTGCATGTGAAACGCGTCCACCGCCGCCCTCTCCAAATCCTCACTGATAAGTTTCTTCTTTACCGAACTGCTCAAATCGCTGTCCAGGTTCGCCACAAATGCGCCAGACCCGGGCCTTGTTGTGATAATTCCCTCTCGCTCCATCTGCTGGTATGCCTTGGCGATTGTGTTCGGATTAATCGCAAGCTGCCCCGCTAATTGTCTCACCGTCGGCAACCGTTCGTCTTTACCGAGCCGGCCAAGCGCAATATCGCGTTTCACCTGGTCTATTATCTGCTGATATACGGGCCTGTCCGAAGCATTGTCTATTTTAATCTGCATATCTTAGTCTCTTCACTTGTCATATCTCAACTATTACAAGTATATCACTAACATCGCCCACGTCAACACTTTTTTTGAAATTTTTTGCAGAATTTTATCCCCCAGCCATATCTTGCTGCAAAATAAGAAGTTAGGTCCCCTCCAAATACGCCGCTTCGGCAGTAATTAGCGGAATCTAATTGATTTAATCAGCCACGCTACTCGCCTTTGGGCGTGCCGAAAATTTCCAGCGTCTCTTTAATCACCGGCAGCGGCATTGCCGTAATCTGCGGGTCGCTGATTTTGCCTTTTACCTCGACCCGCATGACCGCCCTGCTTAATCCCTCCGTCAGCGATTGCCACATCGACGGATTCGCCGACGCAAGCCGACGACCGCGAGCCGTAAGCGTCATTTTTATATCGTCGGTCTTCAGGTCAAGCCAGCCCGACCCGTAAAACGCAATCGCCTTGCCCGATAAATCCAGTTGCCGCAGGAACATCTTGTTATCCTGGATATACGCGTCAAGCGTCATCTGGTCGAACGCGTAATCGCTCGGCTCGGTCAGATTCAATACCACAAGCAGATTCGCAATCGGCGACATCTTGCCCACCTGCATATCGGTTATCTTCGCCCGGCATCGTCCAAGCCGGATATTGTCGTCAATCAATGAGCCGACAATGCTAAGCGACCCGCTTATTGAGCCGGTAGAATAATGCTCATCGGGCCTAACCTCCTTATCGGTGTCCGAAAGGAACTTTTTCAGGTCCGCCCCGTCAACGCCTGTTTCGAGAAGATAATCAAACCCGCCCTTGTCTGATTTAGTCAACAGGAGTTTGCCTGTCATTTTGCCGTCGTAATAATCAGCGACAAAATATCGCGACCGCCACTGCCTCATTTCAGCGTCATAGCTCAGGATGGCATCCATTTTTGCGATTGACTTCTTTTTGAACCTGATGTTCTCGCCGGAGAAATTTACCTCCCCGCCCGTAACGTGAATCTCATCTGAGGGACCGTTCGCCTCGCTTAGGGACACGGTGCCCGCCAACCTCATCACCGACTCAATCGGCGAGCCGCGAACAGTATGTGTTGCCCTGGCTGTTATGTTATCAATCGCTATTTTTGACTGTGTTATCGCTATCCTGCCCGTAATATCGTGCAGGGAATCGGGCAGCAGGTTGCAATCCATCGTATTGCCTAAACATTCTATGACGAACTGATTATTGCCGCAGTTGGCATCGGCATTTTTGCTTATATCGGCCATAAGGTTTACTTCGCCGCCAAGCCGCAACTGTCCTATCACTTTACCAAGCGACCCGGGCAGCGCATCCGCCAAATCCTCGCTTAACCCGACCTTTACAGCCCGCATCGACAGGCAATAACCCGGCTCCTTCTGGTCTGCAGCCAGCCATGCCTTTCCGGAAAATTTCACCGTCCCGCCTTTATAATGCCCCTCAATACCATTGATATCAATCGTATCCGGCGTGAAAACAATCCTGCCCGTAACATCATCAACGGGTATGGGCAACGCCTTCGCTTTCAGCGAGCTGTTTTTCGGGAATACCTCCGCCGTAAACATTTTACCTTTATCGGTGCTGGCAACACTTATTGTCATATCAAACAGCCCATGCGACTCGAACTGATCGTAAAACTCCTTCTGTGCGGGCGGCAGCGCCTCCTCTAACGTCGCATCAAATGGTATGTTCTCACCTTTGGCCACAATATCGTATAATGGATGTTCGCCGTGCCCCAAACCGACCTTGCCGTTAATCGTTATCTTACGCTGGCCCCACTGCGATGTAACGCCGTCAAGAATCATATTGCCGTCGGTAAAAATCATCCTGCCCGTCGTATTTTTAAGAGGGTAGCCCAACCCGGCGTATTTTCCCTGAACGTCGAGCAGTTGAACGGTCAGCACACTTTTATCGCCACCCGGCAGCTTGCTGCGAGAATAATTTGTCGCCGCCAATCCGCTCGGCGAAAACTCCTGCCAGAACTTCTGCTCCTCACGGTTAATCGCATTATAAAGGTCATTATCCAGCAGCATATTGTTGCTGGTAATTTGTAAATTGTATTTGTAATCCGTTCCGAAATCCTTCACCCAGCCGTCAAAAGCAAGCTCCACCGTCCCGTGACGAGCAGCAATATTACTAAATTTAACGCTCTTCTCGGTCAGCTCAACCTGCCCCGTCAGATGCTCAACCGTATAAGGAAAATTGCGGTCGCACAATACAACGTCATTGCAGGTGACCTTGCCCGCTATTTTGCTTTCGTTTAATCGCTTCAGATCCCCCGATGCCTGCAAATCAATATCAATCACCCCGGACGGATTATATTGACTGAAAAATATCTGCAGCGCGTTAATAAAAGGCGCCTTGTCCGCCACTGATTTCGTGTTGAACGCGAACAAATTACGCGTTTCACTCGCCGGAGAAGTAAAACCCTTAACCTTCGCCATAAGCATAAAGAACCCGTTCGGCTCATAACTCATTTCCGCGTCAATCGCCCGAACCGTCCACGCCCGCTCAAAACCGGGGACATCCTTCGACGAAATTCTCCCCCCCACAATAACTCTACCCGGCTGCCAGTTCCCGAAAATTGCGCTCTTGCTCAAATCCTGCTTGCTCGCGCTCGAAATATCAAAACTGTATCCGCCGACGATTTTCTTCGCGGGCCTGAAACCAGCCGACACAGGCGAACTTGCAATAACCCTCACGTGTCCGTCTATAACTTTGCTGTATTCAACCGTGCCATGTTCTAACCATACAAGCGGCAGCCGACCGATTTTCCCCCCGGCGAACTGCGCTTTCATTCCCGACAGGTTCCACTCGCCGCTGTTCGAATCATACTGGATTCTCAGCTTAAAATCGTCAACGAACACCTCCTTGACTTTCGGGCTTAGCGTCAGCAAACTCCTCAGCCGGAAATGCACGCGGACCGTACTCGCCTTTAAAATGGAATTGTCATAATCAGCCGTATTCTTCGGCTTAATCACAAGGTCCTTGATGAAAACCGACCCGTCAAATCGAAACTCAATTGATTTAATGTCTATTTTGGTATTGGTCAAATCCGAAAGCTGATTAATCGCAATCTGAGGCAGCAACCTGCCGCCGATTGCGAAAGCAAACCATATCAAAATCACGAAAGCCACAAATTCGAGAAACCACCTTATGGCTCTCTTGCCCCCAGCGCCGCCGAAGGGGTTGCTGTCTTTTTTGTCTCGCTTATTCAAAACCGATCGCCTATGTCCTCGTCGCCAAAAATTATTTTTTGCCCCTTATCGCCTTATCCGCGATATCCCGCCGATAATGCGCCCCCTCAAAGCTTATCTTCCCCACCGCCTCATACGCCTGCTTTTTCGCGTCGGCAATTGTTCCCCCGATTGCCGTCACGCCGAGCACCCTGCCCCCCGCCGTTACCAATTTGCCGTCTTTTACGCTCGTCCCCGCGTGAAACACAACAACATCCTTCAACTGTTCGGCCTCGTTTATACCCGTTATAACCTTTCCTTTCTCGTAATCGCCCGGGTACCCGCCCGACGCCATCACCACGCATACCGCAGGCCGCTCGTCCCATTCGAGCGTCACCTGGTCCAATTTCTGCTCGCAAACCGCAAGACAAACCTCAAGCAAATCGCTTCTTAGCCGCATCATAATCGGCTGCGTCTCAGGGTCGCCAAATCGAACATTGAATTCCAAAACCCTCGGCCCCCCCGCCGTTACCATAAGCCCCGCATACAGCACACCTTTATATGGCGTGTCGTTGCGATTCATACAATCCACAACGGGCACCAAAATCTCCCGCTCTATCTGGCTCATCATCGCGTCCGTAACCACAGGCGCAGGACTGTATGCCCCCATACCGCCGGTATTCGGCCCCATGTCCCCATCGCCCACCGGCTTATGGTCCTGTGCCGACTCCATCACATATATGCTCCTGCCATCGACGAATGCCAGTATCGACGCCTCTTCGCCTATCAGCTTGTCCTCCACAACAACCTTATCGCCCGCCAAGCCGAATATCCTGTCCACCATTATCTTCTCAGCCGCCAATATCCCGTCGGATGGCTCGTCGCAAACTATAACCCCCTTGCCCTTCGCTAATCCCGCCGCCTTGACCACCACCGGCTCATCTCTGCTCGCGATATACGCCTTGGCGTCCTCGAACCTGGTGAACGTCCTTCCTTCAGCCGTCGATATCGCGCTCGACCGCATTATCTGTTTTGAAAACGACTTGTCCGCCTCCAATTGTGCCGCCGCCTTACTCGGCCCAAACGCCTTTATGCCCTCCGCCTCCAGCGCATCAACCACACCATCCGCCAACGGGTCCTCAGGCCCTACTATTACAAGCTCGACTTTGTTTTCCTTGGCGAATTTGACTATTTCGCCAATATCCTCTGTCTTTATCGCGACGTTTTCTCCCCATCTGGCCGTGCCCGGGTTTCCCGGCGCGATATACAGCTTTTTCAGCTCTTTCGATTTCGCCAATTTCCACGCTATCGCGTCTTCCCGTCCGCCATTGCCTATTAACAATACTCTCATATTTTAATTTTCCTTCTTTCGTCTTCCTTAACTCAAAACTAAACACTTAACACTCAAAACTACTTTTGCTTTACTCTACCAGCCCTTCCAGCTTCTCTCAAGGCAAAATCGGCGCATAAAAAAACCGGCCTGCCGTATTACTCTCGACAGGCCGGTCAATCACACCTGAGAAAACTCACCTACTGCTGTTTCTGTGCCTCTTTCTTCTCCCGCTGAATTGCCTCATATACCTCTTTGCGATGCACCGATATATGCTTCGGCGCGGTTATCCCAAGGCGAACCTTATCACCGCGGACGTCCACTATCGTAACTTCCACGTCGTCGCCTATTATTATCGACTCATCTTTTTGTCTGCTCAGCACCAGCATCGTCAACTCCTTTTGCAGATTGGGCCGTCATTATTTCTACGCGACGAGCAAATCAACTGTTCACCGGCAACGATTTTAATCGCCGCCCCAGGGTGCACAGTTAATCTGCAAATCCAAGTAATTCTTCGGCTAATTTGAGGACTGAAAACAACGAATTCCAACTTTGTTATTATCGCAATAGCTGGTTATGGGACGAATAGGGGTTAAGTGCTTATAAAGCAATAAGTTACAGCTAATAATTGGTATCAAAAAAAGATAAAACTCCACCCTTAGAATGGGGTAAAATGGGGTATTTTATTCGCCTTTGACCTCGTGCTGGTGCCAGTAATCATATCGGACGGCCATCCAGTATCCGGCGATTGCGCCGAGCGAGCCGAAAGCCACAATCTGAACAGGCAACACCGCCAAAACCGAATTTGAGAAAAACATCGCAGGCCAGCGTTCGATGAAGTACTCAAGAACTTTATACTTGCCGTAAGCGCTTACTGACACGAAATTTACCAGACATGTCCCTATAATGGGCCAGATGTAATCTACTCCGAGCACCCTCTGAGCCAAAAAGCCAACAATGCCAAACGAAACAAGCACGGCAAAAACAATCTGGCCTATTGCGGGCTGAGCTACCGCGGCGCCGGATGCCGAATCCCATATCGTAAAATCACGCGCTAACATTCCGATAAAAAACTGAGCAACTACCGCGGAACCAACAACCGCTATTACGATATTGAGAAAAACGCCGAAGCTGCGTTTTTGTGGTTTGCCCGTTTCGCCGGTTGCGGCGGGGTGCACAATTTGCGAGGCGATGAACACACCAAGGTAACCCGCAGCCACTATTGACAGCCAAAGCAGCGGCTCCCAGCAAAACGTCGAGTAAATCTGCTGCCTGTGACCGATAGAGGTATTGAGCTGCATCAATGTTCCTATATCGCCGCTGCGCACCGCCCAGACAGCCAGCCCCGCCGGCACTGCCAATATCCCGATTCGACTGCCGTATGGCCACGATAAGAAATACGCTATCAGTCCGACGCCAAACGCCAGTCCCAACAATACAAGCATGCTGTAAGAACCTATTGTGCTGTTGGTAACAGAGACAACACCGAACGGGTCCGCGGGCGCAACCATAGGCCAGGCATATACACCTATTACGGCAATACCCACTGCCGCTGCCGCCGCGATTCTCAATCTAATTGACCATGTCAGTTCCACCAGCGTTCTCCATCAGTTTTACAGCAGTTAAGATAGCACAGGGAATAATCATTGGCAATGGAGAAATGTGGCTGGCAGGCAGCGACCTCCGAAACTGCACATCTTGCTCACCATCGCATCAAGAGACGCGAAAAGCGATACCGGCAGCAAAATAGGTAACAGCAAAAACTGAGAGCGTAAAAAAAACGAAGTTATCCAAGATATGGTATGCCAATGGAGCCAGTGGGATTCGGACCCGCGACCTCTTGCATGCCATGCAAGCGCTCTCCCAGCTGAGCTATGGCCCCTGCTGCCAGTGATAATACCAGATATCTACACTTGCGACAAATAAAAAATCACAGCCAAAGCGACCCTATGCCGTAATTGCTATCCTAATACCATCGACTATAATCCCGTAAAACCGATTGCCAAAATGAGGCGTATTAATCCTGTACAGGTATTGAGACGGAAAACGTGGCCACTCCAAAACCGAAATTTTACCTATTAGGCCTTAATAGGTAGCGGCTACAGGCCGATGAAGGCAAAATCCAACTTGAAAACAACTCTTGGATGGGGTATTTTTATGTAAAATCGGAACATAATAAAAGAATCGCGATAGAGGTGCCATTAATTATAGAAACCATCCATAGCAAATTTGTGGTTCGGCCTCCAGGCAAATTTGCCTGTGTGCTTCAATCACCGTTGTTGGTCGCCATAGTGATTGCTGCTGTCACATTAGCGGTCTTTATCCACGTGCTCAGCGCGGATTTTGTTATGTGGGATGACGACCGAATGGTTTACAACAACCCACAGCTTACCGGTCTCAACATTGATCGCCTATGCTGGATATTCACCCATAGAGACGTCACCAGACGCTATACGCCGTTGGCCGCGATAAACTACAGCATTACATATCAACTGTGCCGATTGAATCCATTCGGCTATCATTTGTCCCCGTGGCTGTTCCATGGCTTGAACGCTGCGATAGTTTTCTTCGTACTGCGAATACTGCTGATAAAAGGTTTTTCATGGCATGGCATCACAAGCATAAACCACCGGAGAATTACTATTTCAGCAGCTTGTGGCGCACTGATATGGTCCCTTCATCCGTTGCGTACAGAACCTGTAGCCTGGGTTGGAGCCAGCTTTTATCCCCAGGCAACGTTTTTTATGCTGATGTCGCTGTTGTGCTACCTCCGGGCAAATGAAGCGAATATTAGTCCAAGGTCGTATTTACGTCGAATCCTCACGTCCGCAGTTTTTTTTGCCGCGGCGCTTTTATCTCATCCAATAGTACTTGGCTTTCTTGCTGTTCTTGTTGTTTTGGATGTATATCCGCTCGGGAAAATCCGGGGGATTTGGTGGAAATCCGCTAACTGGCGCAGAACATTGTTAGAGAAGACGCCTTTTGCTATGGTGGCTCTCGCTATTGCCTTAATAACCGTTTATATCCGTTTGACCGAAACCGAAACCGAAACAAAACCAGTAACTCTTGCTGATTTTGGTCTTATTGAACGATTTATGCAGGCCATGTATATCTGGGCTTACTATATCTGGCGACCGTGGTACCCCGTTGATTTATCACCGATTTATGCGACCCTTGTGCTCTTTAATCCTTTCTCACCTGTTTTTATCAATAGCCTAATATTAATTATCGGCATAGTTACATTGATGATATTGCTGCGGCGTCGCTGGCCGCTGGGACTTGTACTGATAATTTGTCATCTTTGTCTGTTAATCCCGGTACTCGGTGTTATGGAACACCCTCATTATCCATGCGATCGCTACTCGCTGATCGTTTCTATTTTATGGTCTGTGCTTCTGTCCGCCTGGCTGGCCTATCCAAAAATGAAAACATTGCCGTACAAAATATCGCTTGTTCTGTCTATTATTGTTATTTCAGCTCTGGGACTTATGACCGTGCAACAGACACGTGTCTGGGTCAACAGCAAAACACTGTTTGGGCACATGATAAAGACTCTCGGCGACGACCCTTGTAAATTCGATATCTATTGGCGCTTAGGTACCGTATATGAACTGGAAGGAAACACAGATGAAGCTATCAGGTATTATTTAAAAAGTGTGGATATTTGCCCCGCCTTTTCAAATTTACAAAATCACCTTGGCGAGATGTTAATTAAAAAAAATAATATCGAAGCAGCAATCAGGCATTTTGATTTGGCGCTGCGTACCGACCCTAATTATACTTCAGCGTATATCAACCAGGCCCAAGCCCTTCAAATGCTTGGCCGGTTTGAAGAGTCAATCAGATATCTTGACGCCTTCGTCCTGCGAGAACCTTATTCTGCCGAGGGCCATTACTGGATTTCGGTCGCCCTGGCAAAAACTGGAAATGACAGCATGGCTATTACGCATTTGAAAGAAACATTAAGAATCGCCCCTGATTGGGTAAATCCCATAAATGACCTGGCATGGATTCTGGCCACAAATAAAGACCCCCGGCTCCGTGATCCAAACGAAGCAATCAGCCTCGCAAGGCGAGGTTGCGAACTTACAAAGTATCAGGAAGCGGCCATTCTTGATACCCTGGCAGCAGCGTACGCCTCAGCGGGCAGATTTAAAGAGGCCGTTTATTATTCTGAAATAGCGTTAAAATTAGCTGAGAATATCCCTGGAAAAGAGCTATTCGAAATAATCCATAAGAATCTTTCCCTTTACCGGCAAAACAAGGAAGCGTCAAGTGATTAAAAGATATAATATATGTATAACAGGACAGGTCCAAGGGGTGGGGTTTCGCCCGGCTGTATATCGACTCGCTACACATCTGGAACTAACCGGCTTCGTATATAACGATACAAAAGGCATTACAATCGAATTACAGGGCGAAGAAACCAAAATCGCCGAATTTATCAAACGGCTCAACGGACCAGACGCCCCGCGACTGTCGGACATTGAGTCCTGCTTTGCCGCTGAAATTTCAACCGTCGAAAGCGAGAAAGAATTTGCGATAAAACAAAGTGACGCAGGCGGAACACCAATCTCACGAGTAACAGCGGATATCGCCACCTGCGCTGACTGCCTGCGGGAACTTTTTGACAAAAATGATTTCCGCTACCGCTACCCCTTTATCAACTGCACCAACTGCGGGCCAAGATATTCAATCATCAAAACCATCCCCTACGACAGGCCCAATACCACGATGTCGGCGTTTGCGATGTGTGAAAAATGCGCAGGCCAATATCACGATGTAGCAAACCGCCGATTTCACGCCCAGCCCGTCGCCTGCCCGCAATGCGGCCCCAAAATCTGGCTCACCGATAACAAGGGTAATAAAATTCAAACCGACTCCGACAAAACAATCACTCAAACCGCACAGTTATTGAAAAAAGGTAAAATCCTCGCCATAAAAGGCATAGGCGGATTTCACCTCGCGGTCGATGCCTTCAACAATGAAGCGATAAAGCAACTGCGAGAACGCAAAAAAAGAGAGCACAAACCCTTCGCGATGATGGCGGACTCGATTGAAACGATAAAACAACACGCGGCAGTAAGCGAACAAGCCGAAAAATTATTGAAAAGCCCTCAAAGCCCGATTGTGCTTTTGCCAAAGAATGCCAACTCACAGATTTATGGTGAGCGAAGTCGAACCATTGCATCATTCGTGGCCGAAGGAACAAATACTTTTGGCTTTATGCTTTGCTATGCCCCCCTGCATCATTTGCTTTTCGCCGAAGGAATTAAAGTTTTGGTAATGACAAGCGGAAATATCAGCGATGAGCCGTTGATATGCAAAAATGATGAGGCGATTGAACGCCTCGGTAATATCGCCGACGTGTTTCTGATGCACGACAGGGAAATTTACAGGCAGGTCGATGATTCAATCGTGCATATTATTGAAGATAAACCCGTATTACTCCGCAGGTCGAGAAGCTACGTGCCTGCACCCATCACCATAAAACAAACCAGTCGATGCGACGTCTTCGCCGCAGGGGCTGATTTGAAAAACACGTTCTCATTCGTCAAAGCCAACCAGCTTATATGCAGCGAGCACATCGGCGACCTCGAAGACGCCGCGGTATATCATCACTACAGAAAATCAATTGAACACCTGCGCGGCCTGTTCGAAGTTAAGCCAAAAATAGCCGCCTGCGATTTACACCCTGCCTATTTGTCTTCCCAATATGCCCACTCACTGCCCGACGTAAAAATCATCGAGATTCAGCACCACTGGGCACATATCGCGGCTGTTTTAGCGGAACACAATTTAGATGGGCCGGTGATTGGCCTTGCCTGTGACGGCACCGGCTACGGAACAGACGGCGCAATTTGGGGATGCGAATGTCTTATAGCCGACCTGGACAATTTTGAACGATTCGGGCATTTGGCCTACTACCCCTTAGCGGGCGGCGATACCACGAGCAAACAGCCGATAAGGCCCACGATTGCACTTTTGGCACAGGCATACGGAAACGAATTTGAGCTAAGCAAATTCCGCTGGCTCCTTGATAAAATTGAGCCGGACGAATCAAAACAGCAACTCATCTTCGAGCAAATAAATAAAAAAATCAACACCGTCCAGACGTCAAGTTTGGGCAGGTTATTTGACGCCGTCGCGGCGATGCTCGGCCTGGGAAATTACAACCACTTTGAAGCACAATTACCAATAACCCTTGAGGCGATTGCTGCACCTGACTGCAACCAGCGATATGACTTTGAACTCACCGGAGAATCCAGCAAACCCTTGACACTTGACCTGCGTATAATGATAAAGCGAGTTTTGGCTGATATAAAAAATAGCGAAGAAAAGGGCAATATATCAGCCAAATTTCATAATACTATAGTGTCTGGTTTGCTCGAAATGGCTAAGAAAGCGAGAGAGACAAAAAATTTGAATATTGTGGCATTAAGCGGGGGCGTTTTTTGCAACAGGTATTTAGCCCAGCGTCTCATTCGATTATTGCAAAGAAACGGCTTTTCCGTATTATACAATCGTGATTTTCCGGCCAACGACGGTTGCGTATCCATCGGCCAGGCGGCAATAGCCGTCCGCAAGTCACTAAAAGATTGAGAAATGTCTCGTTATGTGTTTAGCGATACCGGCAAGAATAATTAAGCTCGAAGAAGACAGAGCGGTAGTTGACGCGATGGGTAACCAGTTCAACGCAAGAACCACCTTTTTACCCGATGCCAAGCTCGGCGACCTCGTCCTGGTTCACGCGGGCTTTGCCATATCAACTATCGACGAAGACGAAGCACGAAAAACCTGGCAGCTCATCGAGGAAATCGACGAGTTCAACGATACCCAGAATAAGGTTTCAGGATAAATAACCCGGCCCTATGCTTCAAAAAATCAGAAACGCACAACTTCTTATGGACGCCGCGTGTGAAATCGCCGGCAGGCCTATCAATATTATGGAGGTCTGCGGCACACACACCGTATCGATATTCCGAAACGGCATAAGAGGAATGATTCCGAAATCAATGAAGCTCTTGTCAGGCCCCGGCTGCCCCGTTTGCGTAACGCACCAGGGCTATATCGACACCGTCCTTGAGCTTGCGGACAGAAATGACTGCCTCATAGCGACGTATGGTGATATGATTCGCGTCCCCGGCAAAGGCGGCTCTCTCGAAACCAAAAAATCCGCCGGCAACGTCAAAATTGTTCTCAGCAGTGAAGACGCCCTGCAGTTGGCCAGGGACAACCCCTCCAAAACGGTGGTTTTTGTCGCCGTCGGCTTTGAAACAACCACGCCCGCGACAGCCGTCGTCGTAAAACAGGCCGCAAATGAAGGTATCGAAAACTTCTGCATTCTTAGCAATCATAAACTCGTTGTGCCGGCGATGCAGGCGCTGCTTAGCGACGAAAAGAACAGGATAGACGCGTTTCTCTGCCCCGGCCACGTCAGTGTCATTATAGGTTATGGCGCGTTTAAGCCAATCACCGAACAATTCCACAAACCCTGTGTCGTGGCGGGCTTTGAGCCGATGCAGATTATCGAGGGCCTTGCCGAAATTTGCCGACAGATAATCGAAGGCAAACCCGAAGCAAAAACAATTTACACTGCCGTCGTTACCGAACATGGCAACCAGATTGCACAAAATATTATCTCCGAATGTTTCGAGCCGGTGGACGGCTACTGGAGAGGACTTGGAAAAATCCCCAAAAGCACACTGCAGCTCAAAGAAAAATACGGCAAATTCGACGCGTTAAAGCGATTCGGCTTAACCGAAAAACCCGAGAACGACACGACCGG
Organism: Sedimentisphaerales bacterium; assembly: GCA_050012695.1. Classification (GTDB taxonomy): domain Bacteria; phylum Planctomycetota; class Phycisphaerae; order Sedimentisphaerales; family Anaerobacaceae; genus Fen-1362. The sequence goes on from JBEKGR010000007.1 coordinate 53,492, forward strand.
CTGCCGCTGCGGTGAAGTGCTTTGCGGCCTTATTGACCCGCCCCAGTGCGAGCTTTTCGGCCGGGTCTGCGAACCGCAAACCCCGGTCGGCCCCTGTATGGTCAGCTCCGAAGGCGCCTGTGCCGCATGGTTCAAATACAGCAGACGGAAAAAACGAAACGAATGAGCCAGAAAGTGCACGACAAAATCCTGCTTGCGCACGGCGGCGGCGGACAGCTCAGCGATCAATTTGTTCGCAACCACATCCTCCCCAGGTTCGCCAACAACACCCTCGCCGGACTTACCGACTCCGCCAAACTAAATCTCGATTCAAAATCAATCTGTTTCACTACCGATAGTTACGTCGTAAAACCCTTGTTTTTCCCAGGCGGCGACATCGGGAAACTCGCCGTATGCGGAACAATAAACGACCTCGCCGTCAGCGGCGCAAGACCTGTCGCAATATCGCTGGCTTTGATTATCGAGGAAGGCCTCGCATTTGACGTGCTGGATAAAATCCTGGACAGCATCGCCGCGACCGCCGCCCAAAACAACGTCGCGATTGTAACGGGCGACACCAAAACCGTCGAAACCGGCGCCGCAGACCAGATATTTATTAACACTGCGGGCATCGGGGTCCGTCTTGACGGCGTCGAGCTTGCTTTCGGCAACATCAAAGCAGGCGACAAAATCTTAATCAACGGCTCAATCGGCGACCACGGTATGACCATTATGTCCCTTCGGCAGGATATCGGCTTTAAATCGCAGCTAAAAAGCGATTGCGCAGCTCTGGCTGATTTGACCTGTAAGCTGCTCACAGAGACCAAAGGCGTAAAATTTATGCGAGACCCCACTCGCGGAGGACTCGCTGCGACGCTCAACGAAATCGCTATGCAAACCTCGTTCGACATCCGGATTAAAGATGCTGATATTCCAATCAACCAGACGGTACAGGCGGCCGCCGACGCACTCGGCTTTGACGTCCTGAACATCGCAAACGAGGGCAAATTCGTCGCCGTCGTCGCCCCCGAAATCGCCGATAATTGCATCAACATCTGCCGCCGGCATCCTCTTGGGCAGCAAGCGGCGATAATCGGAGAAATCCTCAATACCGACGATGCTCCCGTCGTTGAAACAACCACCAGAATCGGCGGCAGAAGAATCGTCCAGATGCCGTACGGCAGAGAATTGCCGAGGATTTGCTGATGCACGAAGCGTCCATTGCACAAGCCCTGGTAGAGACAATATCCGCCGAAGCCAAAAAACAAAAAGGCAAACCGGTCGCCGCAAAAATAAGCTGCGGCGCATTTAGCGGCGTAAACGACGAAGCGCTTTCCTTCGCCTTCGAGGCCATCAGCGAAGGAACCGTCTGTAAAAACATGAAGCTGGCCATAGAGCAAAAACCGATACAGGCCAAATGCAAAAAAAATGGTCACATTTACGTATTTGACCTGCACAAGCCGAGATGCCCGAAGTGCCGATGCGAAGATTTCGAACTGCTGCCGGATGAGCCGCTCTTACTTGAAGAAATAACATTCGAGGATAAATGAAATGCGAAAAATCAAGGTCCGTAAGAAAATACTTATCGCCAATGAAGAATACGCCGCAAAAAATCGTGCGTTCCTTAAAGACCGCAAAATTCCCTGCCTCAACATGATTTCCTCCCCCGGCTCAGGCAAAACCACCCTGCTCGCAAAAACAATCGAAACCCTAAGGGGCAAACTCAATATCGGCGTCATCGAAGGCGACATCCAGACCGATATCGACGCAAAACGAATAAGAAAAGCCGGCGCGCCCGCCCACCAAATCAATACCAACGGCGCCTGCCATTTGTCCGCAGCCCAGATTAGCTATGCCTTTCACAAGCTCCCTATCGACCGCCTCGATTTGATCTTCATTGAAAACGTCGGCAACCTCGTCTGCCCCTCGACCTTCGACCTCGGCGAAACCGACAAAATAGCCGTTCTCTCCGTCCCCGAAGGCGACGACAAGCCCGCTAAATACCCGATGATTTTCGCAAGGGCCGCCGCCGTGCTCATCAATAAAATCGACATCCTCGACGCCACCGACTTCAATATCAAAAAAGTCAAAGCCGATATCTCCAAACTGAATAAAAAAACAAAAATATTCCTCGTATCCGCAAAAACCGGTGAGGGTATGAAACAGTGGTGCGACTGGCTGGATAAACTGGCTGCTAACAAACTGACGAAACTATCGAAAAAAACGCGGCCTCGTCAATAATCACGTATCCCATACAGCCGATGTTCGCGGATATATTGCAGCACCTTCGGGCTTATCATCCCGCTGACTTCCCGCCCTGCCGCTAATCGCTTTCGTACTTCGGTGCTGCTGATATCAACTAACGGCGTCTCAACAACGTTTCGCTGCATCTTTTTTACACGGTCTTCTCCCCACAGCGAAATATACTTCGAAAAATCCGACGCCTCAAAACCTGCCCTGTGCATCACAGCAAGGTTGCATTCGTCAATCAGCTCCGTAACCCCATACCAATGCGGTAAATCCTCAAGTGTATCTGCGCCTATAAGCCACCAAATCGAAACATTGCTCCCAAGCTCCCGTCGAAAATATCTTATGGTCTCGAGCGTATAACTCGGCCCCGCCTTCTTCAGTTCGTAATCGCTGAACCCGAACCTGCCGTTGCCCTCCGTCGCAAACTTAATCATCGCAAGACGGTCCTCGTCGCCGGCCTCCGGAAAAAACGCCTTCAACGGCGAACGCTTCGCTGGGACAAATATGATTTTGTCTGCGCCGATACCTTCGCCGGCGACGGCTGCAACTGTCGTATGACCGAGATGAATCGGGTCAAACGTTCCGCCAAACAAAGCTATTCTTTTTTCGCTCATAATTCATCATCATAAACGATTCCCGTGTTACTTAAAACCACATCAACAAAAATTTCTTTGAAGGATTCTTAGGTATTTGGACGATAGAAAGTATAGCTACTACTTTTTGCCTCTTTGACAATTCGGCCGGTGATTTCTAAATTGTTTATGTTATTGTATTTAAACTGGTTTTTTGTGCCATATGGAGGTAACAAACAATGGCTAAGAAGAAAAAAGCTGCAAAGAAGAAAACTGCAAAGAAGAAGAAAAGGAAGAAATAGCATAACGCCTCCGGCTTAAGCCGGCAAAGGTTATGCGGAAAGTGGAAGGTTCCAACGTTACTGCTGCGGAATCTTCCACTTTTTCTTTGCGCCAAAAACACCCCGGCTGCCAATCCTCAAACTTGCATTTGCCTTATCTTTTCTTATACTATGTTCCCGTATGGACCATTTTAATTATAAACAGGGCAAGCTCTTCGCGGAGCAGGTGCCGGTTGACAAAATAGCCGAAAAAGTCGGTACGCCGGCGTATATCTACAGCAAAGCCACGTTCCTCGAACACCTTAGCAAAATTCAGCACGCCTACAAAGCAATCGACACAACGGTCTGCTATTCGATTAAGGCCTGCGGCAACATCAACATACTCAAATTTATGGCAAAGGCCGGCTACGGCTTCGACATCGTCAGCGGCGGCGAGCTTTACCGCGCACTCCAGGCAGGCGCCGACCCCGCAAAAATCGTTTACGCAGGCGTCGGCAAAACCGATAAAGAAATCATCGAAGCCCTCGATGCCGGTATTGCCTATTTCAACATCGAATCCGAAGCCGAGCTTGAAAATCTAATCTGTCTTGCCAAACAAAAAGACAAAACCCCGAAAGCCGCACTTCGCGTCAATCCCGACGTTGACCCCAAAACACATAAATATACAACCACAGGCGTCAAAGAAACCAAATTCGGCGTCGATATCGAACGGGCGGAAAAAGTTTTCGACCAGTTCGGCAAAAATTCTGCCGTCAAATTGTGCGCAATCGACATACATCTCGGCTCCGCGGGCCACACCGTCCAGCCATATATCGAGGCAATCAACAAAGCCCTCGTCCTTGTGGATAAATTGCGAAAAAAGAACTTCACAATTGAGACGCTCGATATCGGCGGCGGCTATGGCGCCGACTACGTCACCGCACAATCCCCAACCGCCGATGATTATGCCAAAGCGATTGTCCCGATGCTCAAGGACAAAAAACTCAAGCTCATTCTCGAACCAGGCGCAAGCGTCGCCGCCAATGCCGCTGTTCTGCTGACGAAAGTTCTGTATTGTAAAACAAGCGGAAGAAAAAATTTCGCAATCGTCGATGCCGGTATGAACGACCTCATCAGGCCGCCCCTGTACAACGCGTTTCACTTTATCTGGCCTGCAACTGTTGAGGAGCGATTCTCTTACATAAAAAGAACTGAAAAGCTCGATATAAAAGGGCTGGAGTTTGTTGACGTCGTCGGTCCAATCTGCGAAGGCGCTGACTTCTTCGCCAAAGACAGGGCATTGCCCCCCGTCAAACGAGGCGACTTGCTCTCCATCTTCACCGCCGGCGCATACAGCTTCACTATGTCCAGCAACTACAATGCCCGCGGCCGCGCAGCCGAAGTCCTTGTCGATGGCGACAAATTTGAAGTAATACGCAAACGTGAATCCTACGAAGACCTGATAGCCCTGGAAAAATAACGGAATAAATATCATCCTGCCTGCCCTTCGTAGCTTTAGCGAAGAAGAGTGGTCAGAAGTTTCTCTCGACAAATTCGGTATCAACCTTGCTCTTGACGAACAGGTTATGCGAGAGAATCGACAAGCTCGCCGGTATTGTCGTCTTAATCGGCTCAATCACAAATTCCGACAACGCCCTCCGCATCGTCGCAATCGCCTCGTCTCTCGTCGGCTGATACGCAATCAGCTTACACAGCATCGAATCGTAATTCGGCGACACCGTCCAACCCTGATAAACATGCGTATCGACTCGAATCCCCGGCCCGCCGGGCGGGATATATCGCGTTATCGTGCCCGGACAAGGCGAAAAACCATTCGCAGGGTCCTCAGCATTTATCCGGCACTCAATCGCCACGCCGCTGTGCTTGATGTCCTTCTGGGTAAGCCCCAGCTTCTCCCCCGCCGCCACCTGCAACTGCATCTTGATTAAATCCCGCCCCGTAACCATCTCCGATACCGGGTGCTCAACCTGAATCCTCGTATTGACCTCGATGAAATAGAAATGCTTGTCTTTATCCAAAAGGAACTCGACAGTCGCCGCGTTCACGTAATTTGCATGCTTGATAATCCGTATCGCCGACGCACAAAGCTCCTGACGCGTCTTTTCATTTATAACCGGGCACGGCGACTCCTCAATCATCTTCTGATGTCTTCGCTGTATCGAGCAATCCCTCTCGTAAAAATGCAGCACGTTGCCCGTCCCGTCCGCCATCACCTGCACCTCGACGTGCCTTGGCTCAACAATCAGCTTTTCGAGATATACTGAACCGTCCCCAAACGCCGCCGTCGCCTCCGCCTGCGCCGACGCGAAACCCGAGCGAAAACTCATCTCATTATGAGCCACCCGCATCCCGCGCCCGCCGCCCCCTGCCACCGCCTTTATCATCACAGGGTATCCGATTCCAGCCGCTATCTTCAAACCCTGCTCGATGTTCTCCACAACGCCGTCGGAACCGGGCACCAACTTTACCCCCGCCTTCTTCGCTAATTTCCTTGCCTCAACCTTGTCTCCGAGCAGCCGCATCGCCTCAGGCGGCGGCCCGATAAACGTTATACCGCACTCCCGGCATATCTGCGCAAAATTCTCATTCTCCGCCAGAAACCCATACCCCGGATGTATCGCGTCTGCGTTGGTAATCTCCGCCGCGCTCATTATACGCGGTATATTAAGATAACTCTGTGCCGGCACAGCAGGCCCGATGCATATCGCCTCGTCTGCCATATCAAGATACGCCGCACCCTTGTCCGCCTCCGAATACACCGCCACCGCACTTATCCCAAGCTCATGACAAGCCCGGATAACCCTAAGGGCTATTTCTCCTCTATTGGCTATCAACACTCTCGAGAACATTTTCTAATTCTCTATTTTCGATTTTCTACTTTCTATTGACCAACCAACGAAAACGGCGTCAGCTTTTTAACAATTAGAAAATAGAAAATAATAAATAATAAATGGTTAGTCGGGACGGACTTTGAACAGCACCTGCCCATACTCGACCGCGCTGCCGTTGGCCGCCACAACATCAACAATAACCCCGCTCATCTCCGCCTTTATCTCGTTCATCACCTTCATCGCTTCGATAATACAAACCACCGTCTCCGGCTCAACCCGCGAACCAAGCTCAACATACGGCTCCGAATCCGGGCTGGGCTGGGCGTAAAAAGTTCCCACTAAGGGCGATTTTATCTCCGCCAGCTTCTCCTCCTGCGATACCGCTTCCTGCGCCTGCCCTGCCGCAGGAGCCGCCGCCCCCGGCAACGCGCCGGGCAATCCCGCCCCAAACACCGGCACCCCCGTAATCTGCGGCTGTGCCTTCTTGACGCAAAGCTCCTCCTCGCCTTGTTTTATCTGTATCTCAACAAGGTTATGGTCCTTCATCATTTCGATTATTTGCTTTAACTTGCTAAACTGTTCATCCCATTGCGCCATCGCACTACCCTTTCTATTTGTGATTTGCTGACCCACCAGTATAGCCAAAATTAAGATAATAGCAAGGATTTGCCTCCTCGATTTGCCCTTTCTTGCTCAACAGGCCGCTAACACCGCGAAATATTGAAAAGTGTGCGATTTCGTCTCAAGAAATCAAATATATTAGGACGAAGACACTACTTATGTTTTAATGCCTTCCCTGTGGCGGAGTGTGTCCGTTCCGGACCGAATAATACCGGGGTAATGTTACCGAAGGCGTTCTAAAAATATGTATCATTGTAGAAAGGGTAAAAAAATGAAACTCAGAACAATTGCTATCATTCTCCTCACGTTGACTCTCGCGTTTGGCAGCAGCACCGCCTTCGCCAAGAGCAAACACCATCACAAAGCGGTTGCCACTTCCCAAAAAAGCCACCATGCCGCGAAGCTTCATCATAAAAGCAAACACGCCACCGCTTTAACCACCCCCGCACCTGTTGAACCTGCTGCCGAAACTCCTCAGCAAGCGCAATAAGCCGGCTGACGAACACAAATTCGATTCTCTCTGTACGGGCAGACCTGCCTGCCACGCCGTAGCGCACGCGAAGGCGGGTGTGTCTGCCCGTATTCTATAATCCATATCTCCGGGTCGCTACTCTTCAGGTAGATAATAATGCCGAAAGTTTCAAGTTTTGTGTTTTGTGTTTTTAGTTGTTCATCCTTCGCAGTAGTCCCGATTTTATCAGCGTTGATAAACTATCTTATCTGCCATTATTTCAGAGCGGCTATGATAGACACCACTACGGAGAATGGATAAAATGTGCCCGTATGCAGGAATTATTGAATAAGATAATTTGCGGCGACTGTATCGAAACGCTGAGTAAAATCAGCGAGCCGTTCGCGGATTTGATATTCGCCGACCCGCCCTTCAATATCGGCTACAAATACGATAAATATCACGACAAGGTCGAACGCAATAACTACATCGCGTGGACAAAGGACTGGATGACGGCGTGCAAAAAGGTCTTAAAACCAACCGGCTCGTTTTATATCGCAATAGGCGACGATTACGCCGCGAATGTGAAGGTTATCGCCGATGAACTGGCCCTTGCGATGCGCAACTGGATAATCTGGCACTACACCTTCGGCCAGCAGACAAAAGACAAATTCGCCCGCTCGCATACGCATATATTTTACTTTGTGAACAATCCGAAAAACTTCACATTCAACGATTTCGCCGTGCGAGTCCCATCGGACCGGCAGTTAATTTACGCGGACAAACGGGCCAACCCGGCGGGCAAGATTCCCGACGACGTATGGGAGGACTCGCGGGTGTGCGGAACATTCAAAGAACGAACCGGCTGGCACCCCTGTCAGATGCCTGAGCAGTTGCTTATGAGAATCATCGCAGCAAGCTCAAACCCCTGCGACTGCGTTCTTGACCCATTTGTCGGCTCAGGGACAACAGCGGTTGCAGCGAAAAAAATGCGGAGAAACTACGTGGGAATCGAAATCTCCGCCGATTACGCCAAAAAAGCAAACCAGCGGCTCGCACAACTCGATACTCGCACAAGTAATGAAAAAGAACGCAAATTGAATATCGTCGAAATAAGCGAATTGAAACGGCTTATACCTGATATCGGGTATCCACCGAAACAGTTACTGTCGAATAATGATTTGCTGGAACTTTTCACAAGCCAGTTTGCCATCCGAATGAACAATCAAAAACAGTATGTCTCTTCGGAGATAGCGACTGCTTTGAAAGGCCTAACGGATTGAGCATTCAAAACACGAAAGGGATTTTGCGTCTTTTAGCCGCTTTCGCCGGGACAGCGATTATGCTGACGCTGGCCCAGCAGCCGATTGGCATCTGGCCATTGGCGTGGGTGGCGTATGTGCCCTTTATCCTTGCCTGCTTCTCCGAAACACGAGCCACGAGCAACGAACCTGCCCTACAAAGTCCGAAAGACGAAGAAGGATCACGAGCATCGAGTATCAAGTATCGAGTATCGGGGCTATATCTGGCCGCCTTTGTTGTCTCGACCTGTTACTGGTTAGGCAATATATACTGGATGAGCTTTGTAACGGTCGTGGGCTGGTTCGCCTTTTGCCTTTATACCGCCCTGCTCTGGCCTTTACTGGCGATATCTCTGCGATGGTGCATTAAGAAACAATTTCCGCTTTTTATCGCCGTCCCCGTTCTGATTGTGGGTATCGAGCAAATGCAGGGGCTTTTCTTAGGCGGCTTCTACTGGAATTATCTCGCTCACAGCCAATACTCAAATACAACTCTAATCCAGATAGCCGACGTATTCGGCGCAGCGGGCGTATCGTTCCTGGTAGCAATGGTCAACGGCTTGATTGCCGGTTTTATTCTTTCTGTGAAAAAATCAGAATTGAGAATTGAAAACTCAGGAAAGAACCGTATAAGCTTCCATCAGACCTTTATAATTCTAAATTCTAAATTCTCAATTCTCGTTACAGTAGCGGCGGTTATCGGCACACTTGTATATGGTCACTGGCGAATAAACCAGTCGGCTCAATTCGTCACGCAGGGCCCGTTAATTGGGGCGGTGCAAACAAACATCCCGATATCTGTCAAAAAATCGTTTGCCGCGGAAGAACAGATTTTCAATGAGCTGCTGGAGCAAAGCAGCCCGTGTATCTCGGCAGATGCAAAACTTGTCGTCTGGCCCGAGACGATGGTGCAGGCGATATTGAACCCGCAGGTCTTACGACTCTTAGTTGATGACCATCCCTATAAGCTCTTCGATGAAATAATCCGCGAACATGCGAAAAAGGGAGCGTACATTCTGGCCGGGGCATACGACGGCACACCGCGATACGACGCAAATAACATCCGGCTGGCGCAGAAATTTAACTCCGCTTTTTTGTACAAGCCCGACGGAAGCCAGTCGCCTCAAAAGTACTCGAAAATATATCTCGTGCCCTTCGGCGAGATGCTGCCATTCTCCAATATCCCGCTTATTCACAAGCTGTTCCTGACGATGTCGCCTTACGATTTCGATTATACGATTGACCCGGGCACAGAATACACGGTTTTTGATATGCAGGCGCCGAATACAAACCGCAAATACAGATTCAGCGTAATGATTTGCTACGAGGACGCGGTGCCCGCTATGGCGAGAAAATTTGCCATGGATGAGAAAGGCCAAAAGCAAATCGACTGGCTCGTGAACATAAGCAACGACGGGTGGTTTGTGCGGTTCGAGAACGGCAAAGTCCTGCCTGCCACCGAGCTTTCACAGCACACCGCGATTTGCGCTTTTCGGGCGGTGGAGAACCGGTTAGCGGTGCTGCGAAGCGTCAACACCGGGATAAGCTGTATGATTGACACCCTTGGCCGGATTAAAAACGGCTACGCGGCCGGAAATCTTCCGCAAAAAGCCCTCAACCGCCAGGGCGTAAAGGGCTGGTTCGCCGATATAGTACCAATTGATGCGAGGACCACGTTTTTCAGCAAACACGGTCCGTGGCTGGATTTTACTTGTCAGTTGTGCCTGGTTTTAATAATAATAGAGATAATTATTGAGCGACTCGGCCTCAAACGACGAACCAAATGCGAAAAAGGGAGTAACCTGAATGGCAAAGAAACACCCGGCAAAAAATAGTATTATTTTCGCATCTGTCATACTTGCCCTGATTGCTTTTGTCGGCTGCGAGACCAACTCTGAAAAACAGCGAACCGCCGGCGCAAGCGCCGACAATTCCGTAAGCAATGACCTCAAAACCGAAGCGACAAAAATTATTCTGGAGGGTCTTTCCAGCAGCAACCCGCAGGTCAGGGTCAACGCAATCGAGATGGCAGCCGCAACAAATAATCAGCAACTTATGACAGGCGTCCAGCGGCTTACAACGGACGAGCTTGTCCTCATCAGGTTCGCCGCGGCGGTGGCAATCGGAGACGCAAAATACTCCGCTGCCAAAAACGACGCCTCGCAACTGCTCAAAGACAGTGATGAAAATGTTCGCCTGGCCGCTGATTATGCAATTTTGATGCTGGGCGGCTCAAAATCATACACGCAACAAATTCGCGCGGCTTTAACCCGCAACGATCAGCTCGTACGGGCAAATGCCGCCTTTCTGCTGGGTAAAATCGGAGATAGAGACGCCCTCCCATTGCTCTATCAGTTGATTCAGGATGAGGCATCTGATGACAGGGTTCGGCTGAACGCCATTGAGGCGATAGCCAGGTTAAAAGACGAAAAAATATATCAGAAACTCTGGGCACTGCTCATAAGTGCATACGCCGACGACCGCGTCTTCAGTATCAGGGCAATGGGGGCGCTGGGAACATCACTGGCAAAAGATTCGCTTTTGACAAAGCTAAACGATGACATCCCTGAGGTTCGTCTTGTGGCAGCCGAACAGCTCGGCCGTCTGGGCGACACCGCGGGCGAAAGTATAGTGGCAAACGCGCTGACGCACGATATTTCAGCCGCAACAGACCAGGAAACAAAGGCACGAATTCAGACGCTGGCGGCCATGGCGATAGGCCAAATCAGGACACCGACCCTCAAAAAGTTCCTGCCCGAATTGCTGAAAAGTGATTCCCCGTTTGCCCGAATTGCCGCTGCCAAGGCGGTTTTTCAATGTGCCCAAAAGAACAATATGGGACGCTAAAATGACTACTAAACAGAATACCCTATTTTAACATAATTAACTTGACGTAAAACGCCGAAAAACGTAAAATATAGGATATTGTAAGGTATTGGGGAGCAAGGTATAATCCCTCGATATGAATTTAGTAAAACTAGTGAAAGGAGCTAATCTTGAGCAATCTTACTAAGATACTCATAGTTCTATTGACTATATCCGCAATCTTTCTGTGCGGCATTGTGGTAACATACATTGCCAACGCGAATAACTACAAAGAAAAATACACCAAGCTTAGTTCGGACCGCGCTGCACTCGAACAGGAAAAAGAAAGCTTGAATAACCAGCTCAAGGAAAAAATTCAGCAAAAAGACGACCTTGAGAAGTCGCTGAGCAATCAGGTTGCATCGCTGAAGACCAAGGCAGACGACCTGCAGACGAAGATTACCGGCGTGGAAAGAGAAAAGGCCGAGCTTCTCGAAAGAGTCAACAGCTGGGCAAGCATCACAAAAGATTTCCAGGCAACCACCGACAAGCAGACGCAGTTGCTCAGCACCGCCCAGGAAGACGTCAAACAATTAAAAGCCGAACAAATAAAGCTCAGCAAAGAGCTTGACCAGACAAGCGCAGCAGTTGTTGAAAAGAGCGCGTTAATAGATGCGGCTGAGGCCGAGAAACGCCGGCTTATTGAAGAGAAATCGGACTTGCAGAACCGTTTGGACAAGGTTGCCCAGGCCGGCGGCAAGGTCGGAGTGGCAGGCGCACCCGTAACACAGGGAAAAGGCAAGGCGATGCCCGCGCAGGCCACAACCGAAACGATAAACCTTAAGGCGCAAATTTCTGAGGTTGATGCGAAGCTGGCCACGATATCAATCGGCTCGGCGGACGGCGTAAAAGAAGGAATGAGGTTCCACGTTACTCGCGGTGACGAGTTCATCTGCGACGTTCTCATTGTGAACGTGGATACCGACAAGGCCGTCGGCATCCTTGAGTTGGTTCAGCAGTCGCCAAAAGTAGGCGACAACGCCTCGACCAACCTGTAAGGTTTCAGATAAGCTTATTGAGGATTGGATATGGGTCCTGAAGCACAAATACGCAGCATAAAACCGGAAGCAACGAGCAATCTTTACACAGTCATACTGGCGGTGGCGCTCGGAGTAGTCCTGGCCACGGCGGCATTTGTCGCCGTAAAGTGCTATTTCGACTACAACACGCTATTTACAATTCCATAAAATTTCCTTGTTGAGCCGGCAAGCAGGATGCGATAGAATATGCCCGGATAAACCGGGCATTTTTATATATTGAGAACGGACTCGATGAAGTTTATAGACGCTATATTGGGCAGGTTCAGCATGGATATGGGTATCGACCTCGGTACCTGTAATACGCTGGTTTGTGTCCGCGGCAAGGGAATAGTTCTCAATGAACCCTCGGTCGTCGCGGTCCGCAAAGGAACCAACCAGGTCCTCAACAACGGCGAAGCAGTCGGACTCATCGCACGCGAAATGTTAGGCAAAACCCCCGGTTCAATCAGCGCAATTCGACCCCTCAAAGACGGCGTAATCAGCGACTTTGAAATCACCGAGGCGATGCTAAGCTACTTTATCCGCAAGGTCCACGGCAGGGGCAATCTTATAAGGCCCCGTGTGGTTATAGCCGTACCAAGCGGAATTACCGCGGTCGAGCGAAGAGCGGTCATCGACAGTGCCGAACGAGCAGGCGCACGAAAAGTATATCTTGTTGATGAGCCGATGGCGGCGGGCATCGGCGCGGGGCTTCCGATTACAGACCCGACGGCCTCGATGATTGTCGATACCGGCGGCGGCACAACCGAAGTCGCGATTATGAGCCTGGCGGACATCGCCACCTGTGAATCAATCCGCGTAGGCGGCGACGATATGGATGAGGCGGTCATCAATCACCTCAAACGAACATACAACCTGCTCGTCGGCGAACCGAGAGCGGAAAAGGTAAAAATACAAATCGGCTCAGCGGTGCCCCTCGAAGAAGAGCTGACTATGGAGGTCTCAGGAAGAGACACCATTTCAGGACTTCCGCGGAAAATTGTTATAACAAGCGAAGAAATTCGCGAGGCGCTGAAAGAGCCGGTGGCCGCAATTATCGACGCGGTAACAAGGACACTCGAAAAAGCAGACCCAGAATTAGCCGCGGACCTCATCGAAAATGGAATTCACATCTGCGGCGGCGGGTCGCTCCTGCGAGGAATGGACACGGTATTGGCAAACGCCACGGGCTTAAAGGTAATTCGCGTCGAAGACCCGATGACAGCGGTGGCGCGGGGCACGAGCGTTTACCTGGAAAACCTGGAGTTGTGGAAGGACACAATGGAGCATTCCGACTCCGGCTGGTAACGGCACAGGATGCTGTAATAACCAGAATTAACAAATTTAGTTATGGCACGGAAGCGAATCAGAATCTCCAGCAGGATGTTGTTCGCCTGGTTTATGCTGGGCGGGTTAATCCTTTTGTTTTCTCCGCTTGGAATCACAAGCAAGTTCCAATTCGCCTTTGCGCGTCTTTTCCGCTGGCCTTTGAGCGCAGGCAGGCAGATGCCTCTCTCGGCCAAAACCGAGCTTCTGCTCAAGGACGATGCCGAAAAAAAAGAATCGCAGTATCAAAACTACATCGCGAACCTTGAAGCGGAATTGCGCCAGAAAAACCAGACGATTCAGCAGCTGTCGGGCTTGCGCACGAGATTACGCGACCTTGAGGGCGCCAAATTGATACCCGCAGACATTATCATCTCCTCGCTAACAAGCCGGCAAAGTGAGTTTATCATAAATCGCGGAAAAGACGACGGCGTGTGCAAAGATATGTTCGTCATAGGCGACAACAGCGTCATCGGGACCATATCAGACCTGTCGGGCCGCACCGCCAAGGTCCGGCTGTTCACCGACGCCTCCTCGACCGTCCAGGTAAATATACCTGACATTGAAACAAATATGCTGATGCAGGGGGCCGGCAATAACTCGGCGAAAATAAAAATGGTGCCGGTAAAACACCAAATCAAGGTCGGCGAGCCGGTGATACTGCGTAAAAAACCAGGGTTTCTGGATTCCGCCATGGTCGTCGGCGAGGTGCAGCAGTGCAAAAGAGACAGCAAGAACCCCGCGCTGTGGGATATCACCGTAAAACCGAGCTGCGATATTACAAAGCTCAACAACGTAGCGGTCATAATAATGAACCCGCAGAGCTCAGGCAATCTGAGTCGGGCCGAGAACGCCAAAACATCCGGCGGGAAATAAATATGCGCCCCCCTGCTCTGCCAATAGTTTCCCTTTATATCACCCTGGAGAAATAAGATGCACTGGCCGCGTTTTGCGGTATTGGTTCTGATTGCCACACTTCTGCAGAAAAGCTGGCTCAACACAATCGCGGTAACGGACCTCCGTGTAACGCCGGATCTGCTTTTGATTGCGATGGTCTTTTTCGCCGTCCGCTGCAGCGAAAAAGAGGCGATTATCAGCTCGTTTGTGCTCGGTTTCGCAGCCGACATCGCCGCAACTGGGTTCTCTATAGGCCCCCTGATAATCAGTTTTGGGCTGTTCGGAACGGGCCTCTCGTATCTGCACCGGCTCATATCCATCAAAAAAGTGCCCCACCAGGCGATTACCATATTTGTCGTCGGGCTTGGCACGGCAATTCTGGCCTGGCTGTTGGCACGCGTCGCCGGGCAAACACCAAAACCAGGCGGCTTCATCGCGTTAATCGGAACATCGATTTATTCGGCGGTACTTGGACCCGTTTTATTCTTGTTTTTGGACTGGCTGATGCCTATAAAAAATAGACGTCGCGGGCGAAAATAATTCCGCCTTGAATCTCTCGACATATTTTAAACGTCATCTATGTATAAAAAACGAATGGCAATCCTGGTAATCGCGGGCACAATTTTGCTCGGCGTTTGCGTACTTCGCCTGATAGATATGCAGCTGCTCTCAACGTCGTTTTACAGGGAACAGGTCGCGCAACTGCGGATTCAAAGCGGCTCGTTCCAGCAGGTCAGAACAATGCGGGGAAAGATACTCGACAGGAAGGGGCGAATCCTCGCCGAAGACGAACCGAAATTCTGGCTTGCGATAAACTACGATTTGAGCCGGTATCTTGATGAACGCGTGCTCCAGGCGTTATCGCTTCGCGTCAAATCTAAAGAGCCGGACGCCAACATATCAGGCCTGCAGCAGGAATTCGCCGACCGGCAGGAAGACATCGAGTTGTTAATCGACAAATGCTTACAATTCGGCATGCCGCGTCAGGACGTGGTCGCCCGGCTTCAAAAAATAAACGACAAAATATGGAACCTGCGGACGTTTTTCGCCTGGGCCAGGAACGGCCCAGGTTCCGACATATTGAAAAAATACGGCCGGAATCTTAATAATGTCCCGCTCACCGAAGCGCTTGCCGATTTTGAAAAGAAATTCCCCGACCCCTGCGACCGCCTCCTGCTGATAAACAAAGTGGACGATATCGCCGAACTTAAAAAAGCCCAGCCGGTCGTCGAGCTGAAATCGGAAGACGCGGTATTCGCCGCAAGGGTGGAATTTCTCAAAGTCCCCGGCGTGGAAGTCATAGCGAAGGGCCAGCGTGTATATCCCTTCGGCCAAACCGCGTCGCAGACAATCGGCTGGGTAGGCCCGCCCGGTCAGAAAGACAAAAACATTTTCGCCGACGACAGGTTGGCCAACTACCTGGATGATGAGCTTTGCGGGCGGGAAGACGGCGTCGAATACGTCTGTGAGCCGATTTTGCGGGGCAAACGCGGCGAGATTGTATATGACATAGACCGCAACCTGGTGCGCCAAACAGAGGCGCAGTTCGGCCAGGACGTCCGCCTGACAATCGATATCGAACTGCAGAAAAAAATCGAACAGCTCATAACCAACTGCTCGCAAAATCCCAACTGCAAGTCCCCAATCGCGGCGGTCGTTATCGACGCCGGCTCAGGCGATATTCTCGCTCTGGCGTCGCTGCCTAATTACGATTTGAACCTCGCCAGGCAAACTTACGGCAAACTCATCAGCGACCCCTGTGAGCCGTTGCGCAATCGTGCGATAAATATGCATTACCCGCCCGGCTCCGCCATAAAACCCCTGATACTGACCGCGGGAATGGAGGCCGGCAAAATTACCGCGGGAGAAGTAATAAGCTGCCCCTCGCACAGGGCCCCCCAGGGCTGGCCAAACTGCCTGATATTTCTCAGAAACCACTGGGGACATGATAGTTTATGGTCAAACACCGCCCGCAACGCCATAAAGGGAAGCTGCAACGTTTATTTTTCGCATCTGGCCGACCGAATCGACCCGATTGTTCTGCAAAGCTGGTTTTTCAGGTTTGGCTATGGCCGCCTCGCCCTGCCCTATTCGGTTACCACACCACCTCAATCGAGCGACGAATCACCCGAGCCAAACTACCCCGTGCGACTCTTCAGGCAGGTACAGGGACAGATATCAAACACCCCCGCAAAGGACACGATAACCAGTTTCGAGCAATTGCCCTCGCTTGAGCCGGACGAAAGACGATGGTTCGGAATCGGACAGGGCAACCTCAGGGTAACACCATTGCAGGTGGCAAACGCAATGGCCTGTCTGGCCAGAGGCGGCGTTTATCTCCCGCCGCGACTCATTGCCGACCCCTGTTCGCCAAAACCGGAGCCGGTCAACCTGAATATCTCGCCTGCTACACTGGCGACTGTTTATGAGGGGATGCACGCCGTGATGGAAGAATCGGGCGGAACCGCCAACAGGGAATTTGCGCCTGTGTTAGGAAATTTTTCTTCGCGGGGAATACGGCTATACGGCAAGACCGGCTCTACAACGCAGCCGGAGCACGCATGGTTCGCCGGCTTCGCAAAAGATACGAAAGGAAGAACAATCGCCGTCTCTGTTCTCGTTGAGGGAGGCCAGCAGGGTTCAACCGATGCCGCACCGCTGGGAAGAGACATCCTGCTTTTCTGCGCCGAAGCCGGATACCTCGGCTATAAATAATCAGTGAACCTTGGGGTTATTTGCCGCCAGGTAACTCTTCTGCGAACCCTGGCGATTCTCAAGGTAGGTAAGCGTTTTTTCGATTATCTTGGCCGCAACGGGAGCGGAAATTGCTCCGCCTGTGTAGCCCTTGCCCAATGACATATCAGGCCTGCGAACCGATACAAGAACGATAAGCTGCGGGTCTTCGACCGGTGCGCCCGCGACAAATGA
Organism: Sedimentisphaerales bacterium; assembly: GCA_050012695.1. Lineage (GTDB taxonomy): Bacteria > Planctomycetota > Phycisphaerae > Sedimentisphaerales > Anaerobacaceae > Fen-1362. The sequence goes on from JBEKGR010000007.1 coordinate 70,813, forward strand.
TGCGATATACTGGTGCTCGGCGTAGCCCCTTTCGCCGGCTTTAGCGATATTGGCGGTGCCCGACTTGCCGAATACCTGCCATTTTTTCAGCTTCGCTTTTTTGCCCGTCCCCTCGTTGACCACGCCCACCATAGCATCTGTAACAAGCCATTTGGCAACCTCAGGGTCAATACAATATGCAAGCGGCGGCGGGGCCTGCGTCATCTTCACGATGTTGCCTTCGTTGTCAACAACCGCTTTAACTACGTGCATATTTACAGGATGCCCGCCATTGGCAAGTATGCAAAATGCCCGAGCAAGTTGTATCGCCGTAACGGTTACCTCCTGGCCAAAGGGTATCCGCGTAACGCTGTAGCCGGTCCATTTCGCCGGAGGCCAGAGCAATCCGGAAACCTCACCAGGCAAATCTATCCCCGTTTCTTTGCCGAAACCGAAATTCCTTAGCGCCTGATAAACTTCGTCCTTGCCCATTTTCTGGCCGACTTTCGCCATCCCTATATTGCTCGAATTGACCAGAATCTCACGCGGCGTCAGGTAGCCGAATCCGTTTTTATATTCGCTGATGCAGCCAAATCCTTTGCCGCAGTAGTTTCCGTTTTCGCAGAATATTTTTTCCTTCAAACTGACGATTCCGTCCTCAATAGCACCCCCCATAACCATCGGCTTAATCAAACTTCCCGGCTCAAACTGGTCGGTTATCGTGCGGTTGCGAAGCGAGTTCGCGTCCACCGTATTGAAATTGGCAGGGTCATAATCGGGCAGCGAAACCATCGCCAGAATCGCGCCCGTCTTCGGCTCGGCCACTATCGCCATCGCCGATTCGGCATGGTAATTTTTATACTGTTCCAGAAGCGTCTCGCGGGTAAACTGCTGTATGGTCGCGTCGATGGTCAGGATAATTCCAACCCCGTCGGTAACGTCGGCGTCGTGCTCCCTGAGGCGAATGGGCCTGCGGAAAGCGTCCGAAATAAAAATATTGCGCCCCGCCGAACCCGCCAGGTCTTTGTTATACGCAAGCTCCACACCCTCAAGACCCCGGTTATCCGCGCTTGTAAATCCCACAATATGGGTCGCAAGCGGCCCCATCGGATAATGACGCTCCCAATCGGACTGGATTCCAACACCGTGAATCCTGCGCACCGCAATCGCTTCGTTGGAGTCAACGCCTACTTTAACTTTGGTAAAACCGGGATTTTCGCTCTCAGTAATAATTCTGCAAATATTATGAGCGCCGATACCCAGAACGTCCCCCAGCTCGCTCGCAGTTTCCTTGGGGTCATCCAGAACTCTCGGCTCAACGAAAACCGTCTGGATTTCCTCGCTGGCGGCCAGCACCCTTCCGCGACAATCCAGAATCGCGCCCCGCTGGGGCGATATGGTCGCAACGGTCTGCTGCTGTCTGGAAGATAAGTCGGTATAGTAACCGTTTCTGAAAAACTGGAGATAAAGACATCGCGTTGCCAGGGCCGCAAAGGCAAAGATTAAAGCCGCAAACAGCCAGACGGTGATACGACCGCTCGATACTCGATGCTCGTTACTCATTGCCCGAAAAATCCCTGTAATCGGAAAATACCGTTTACTTCTTAATTTGCTTAATTTGTTTAATCGGCTTAACCTGCTGATTGCCCTGTTGGGAAACCTGCTGGGAAACACTTGTTGGGTTAATAAGATTTTCCAGTCGCAACTGTTTGCCCGCAAGCTGCTGCTTGAGGCGACTCTGGGACACGCGCGCAGCACAGATTTTGTAGAATACCCTGTCATTGGCGTTGCGAAGTAATGCCGCGAACAGCATCACCGAAGTGCAGTATAACGCAACAAAAACCAGGCGAAACCCCAACCTCATAAGCCGTGTAGTAACCAAAAAGAAACCGGCCAGTCAACTACTTGGCCGGCATTTTCAACTGCATTCCAACCGCTATATCGTCCTCACTGGACAATATGCTGCTGTTTGCCTTGACTATATCCTTATAGCGATTACCGTCGCCGAGCTGAGTCGCCGCAATCTTCCACAAGCTGTCGCCTTCTTTTACGACGTAAACATTTCCCGGCTTCGCCGCTGCCGCCGGCTTGTCCGCCTTAACCGTCGAATGCTGCTGGCCTACCGATTCGACCTTTGTGAAATTCTTGTCCGTAAGGACGTCAGCAGGCGATGACGATGCGGCAGTCGAACCCGGTAGCGACGGTATAATCAATTTCTGACCGACCTGCAGGTTGCTAATTTTGTTAAGTGTCTTGCGGTTGGCTGCGAATATGGCATCGATATTTTTCTGCTTTACGCCTTCCTTGACGCCGTAAACTTTTTTGGCGATTCCGCTGATACTGTCGCCGGATTGAACTACATAAACCTTCGCCGGAGCCGGCTTTGCGGCCTCGGGCGCTGCCGTCGGCTGTGTATTAACTGCGGGGACATCCTGTGCCGGAGCGGAAGCAGTCGGCCCAATGGCAGTCGTTGGCGCTGCCTGTGTCGGTCCTACTATTGCGTTGTCTGCAACCGGCTGGCTCGCCACTGCTCCTGCCGGTGCCGGCTGGGCAGAGTTTGTCATCGGCTGCTGCTGTACCGGGGCTGCGACCGCCGGCTGCGCAGTTTCACCCGCTGGAGCTGCGGGCTGGTCGAGAGCCATCTGGACCCTTCGTTCGTTGGCGCCGATACCGGATGGATTGCTTTCCAGTCCGACCATATTGGTCGTAAGCTTGTTGCTGTCATCCTTCTGGTGAAGGCCCGGCAGGCCGTTAATTATGAATGCGATAACAAATATGAATACCAGTCCCAGCAACAACCCAATTTTTGCGTCCGATGTCATTTTATGACTCCCTTCAACGATTCCCTTAAACTTTCTGCGCTATTCTTAGCTTTGCGCTCCTTGCCCTGTGATTTTCAGATATCTCATCACGCGATGCCGATATCGGTTTTTTCGTAATAACTTTATAAACCCCATTCTTCTCGTTACTCTTAAAATCCGTTTTCACTATCCGGTCTTCCAAGCTGTGAAAGCTGATGACCGCTATGAAACCGTTTGCCTCAAGCAGGGCCGGCGCCGAGCCGAGCAGCGTTTCGAGATTTTCAAGCTCATTGTTCACCGCGATTCTCAGCGCCTGAAAAGTCCTGGTCGCCGGATGAATCCGCGACCATTGTCCGCCTTTTCCCATCGCGCTCGATACAATCGCGGCGAGCTGACCCGTCGTCGTAATCGGCTCACGATGACGACGCTCGACGATAAATCTTGCTATTCGTCTCGATGCTCTTTCTTCGCCGAACTTGTAAATCAAATCCGCGAGCGTCTTCTCATCTGCTCTGTTGATTATATCGGCAGCAGTGGTCTTTAATCTTTTATCCAAACGCATATCCAGCGGCATATTTCTTTGAAAACTTAAACCCATCCGGTCATCCTCCAACTGGGCAGAGCAAAACCCTAAATCCGCCAGTATGAAATCAACCTTTTCCATCCCCTGCCCGCGCACAACTTCGGCTATTTCGGAAAAATTGGAATTGACCAGAATCACCCTGCAAAGCAATCCCTCTAAAACAGATTGGGCCCTTCGGATAGCATTTATATCAACGTCCAGGCCGATTATAGCTCCCTTGGGGCCCAATCCCTTGCCAAACAGTAAGCTATGACCTCCCTGTCCTATGGTCGCATCGACCACCACCGCATCCTGCGGCAGCTTTATCTGCTCAACAAGTACTTCAGCAAGAACCGGTATATGTTGCGCCGCCGAACCATCCACTTTTAAACGCCGTCTTAACTATGACCAACTGCTAATTTGCCGGATTGCTTCCTCAGATGCTCCGCCGCCGGCGAGAACGCCACATCAGCGAACTTGCCGCCGAGCTTTTTTACCCTTTCCAGCCGGTCATTCAGCACCTCTAATGAGGCAAACGTCTGCTCGTCGATTGCCCTGGTGCCCTTCAATCCTTCTTTGACGACTTCGCAATGGTCCGGATACAATTCTAACATTATGACTCCTTTCAACCCTCTAAATCCTGGCTCTGCTTCTGCAAAACCTCCTGTCTCGCCTGGGCCACGCGTTCCTGGTACTGGGCCATATTGTCCGAAATATACTGTTCCCAGTCCTGCGTGTTCCAAAGCTCAATGTGGTCCCGCACACCTATCAGCGTTACGTTATCTTTTAAACCTGCTCTTTTGCGCAGTTTTTCATTTAATAATAGCCGTCCCTGGCTATCTAATTCGACCTTCCCTGCCAAAGCGAAATTCATTCGCTCGAAAGCTATGATTTCATCCGGGGCAGTGTTTTTCTGTGCCATAGCAAGCGTCATCAGTTGAAAGCATTTCTCCGGATATAAAGACAATATACCGTTTGCCCCGACAACAAGATAAAAATCACTGCCGTGCTCTTTGGTATCGATTTGATTGCGGAGCTTGTTGGAGACCAGAACCCTGCCCTTCTCGTCGATGGTATGCTCGTATTCTCCTGTTAATAAAAGCATTCACTTGTCTCCACTTACCTGACACTCATTACTACTTATCAACCACTCATAGGGAATTATCTCCACTTCTTACCACTTCGTCAATAGCAAATTCCACCTTTTAATAAAAATTCTTTAAATTTTATTATGGGACGTTGCCTCCGAAACCCTAACCCAAACAAAGACAAATGGTTAGATGCAAATATGGCAAATTTGGCGGACTTGAAAAATTTTTGCGAATTCCTGTTTTTCTCGGATTATCGCCATCGTCCCGATTTGATTTGTCCCCCTCTTCGCTGCTAAAACACAAAGCATTAGTTACCTTAGTGTCTTCGTGCCTTTGTGGTGAAAACAGCGGGTGATGGGAATCGAACCCACATGACCAGCTTGGAAGGCTGGAGCTTTACCACTAAGCTACACCCGCCGAAGGTCTCGCCATCCTTATAGGATGGCGGACACGTTCGTTATTTTCTATTTATTATTTTCTATTTATTATTTATACTCGTCAGCATCCCATATAATTATAAAGTTAAATTGCCAAAATGTAAAGCTGGAAGAAAAATGAGTATAGCGGAAAAAGCCAAAAAAGCGAAGTCGGCATCGATACTTTTATCGGCTGTTAAAACCGAACAAAAGAACGCTGCCCTTGCCCAAATAGCCGAGGCATTGAAAAACAAAAGTGCAGAAATCATCGCCGCCAATCAAAAAGACCTTCGGCTCGCTGAAAAAAATAAATTAGCAAGTCCCTTGCTCAAACGTCTGAAATTCGACGAGGGCAAAATCGCGGATGTATGCGCAGGTATCGAAAGCTTAATCAAACTCGATGACCCCGTAGGCCAGACGCTCACTGCAACCCAACTCGACGAAGGATTGAACCTCTACAAAGTCAGTTGCCCCATAGGCGTCATAGGCGTCGTCTTCGAATCAAGACCCGATGCCCTTGTCCAGATTTCAACGCTGTGCCTCAAAAGCGGAAACGCAGTCCTCCTGAAAGGCGGCTCCGAAGCAGCCAATACAAATAAAATTCTGGCAAAGGTAATCGCCGAAGCAACTGCAAAAGCCGGAATACCCGTGGGCTGGATTCAACTCTTGGAAACCCGGCAGGATGTCGCTGAAATGCTCAAGATGGATGAGGACATCGACCTCGTCATTCCACGCGGCTCGAATGAATTCGTCCGCTACATAATGAACCACACAAATATACCCGTACTTGGCCACGCGGAAGGAATCTGCCACGTTTATGTCGATGGGGCAGCGGCTCTCGATATGGCGGTCAAAATCGCCGTCGATTCCAAATGCCAGTATGTAGCCGTCTGCAATGCCACGGAGACACTTCTCGTCGATAGCAAAATCGCAAAGGAGTTTTTGCCAAAGGTAAAAACCGCTTTCGACGCAAAAAATGTCGAGCTACGCGGCGATAAGAATACCCGCGCGATTATCAAAGTCAAACCCGCTGCCGAAAAGGACTGGTCAACCGAATACCTCGATTACATCCTGTCAATCAAGGTCGTCGATGGCGTTAATGAGGCCATCGAACATATAAACCACTATGGCTCGCACCACACCGATGCGATTGTTACGCAGGATAAGGCAATCGCTGAAAAGTTCCTCGATTTAGTGGATTCGGCTGGCGTGTTCTGGAATTGCAGCACGCGTTTCAGCGATGGCTACCGATATGGCTTAGGCGCGGAAGTAGGCGTCAGCACAACGAAGATTCACGCCCGCGGCCCCGTCGGCCTCGAAGGACTCCTGATTTACAAATGGAAACTGCTTGGCTCAGGCCAAATCGTTGCCGACTACGCCGAAGGTGGTTCGACAGGCTCACCAGGACCTAAAAAAAAATTCACGCATAAAAAGATTATTTGAGTTGGTAGTTCGTCATCATTGGTCGGAACATTGTATCAATAGTCCTGCGGCGTTAATTTTAGGTTACTGTCACGATGGGTTTGTCGGAGTCATCCCGTAAACGTGAGTAGAGTACCGTCATACCCGCTGCATAAAAAACCATCCAATGACCGGAGAATCCTCTGACCTCATATGCCTGGAGTTGATCGTATTCTTCATCGGTAAGCTCCCGGATGATTTCCCCGTGATTACTAAGTACCTTCCTGCCATCTATTTCTGAAGGATTTCCTCCTTCGCTTAGGACAAATGCACAGAAGAAATTGAAAAAAGCATAAACAAAAAATATGACGCACAGCCTCTTCATCCAATTGGGCGAGTTACGTGTGGCGAGTTTCCAGAAATCCTTGCGATTGTCATTTGTGCAAAGCTTTCGGCAAGAAATAACAACTGGAAACCATACAACAAATATTAGGACATGAAGTACCCAGACAGATGGGAAAACTCGCTGTGGATTGATGCCAAAGAAAGTCGAAAAGTGAGCGATAGCACTGGCGACCAGCCCAATGACTGATATAAGGAATAGCACTCTCATCTTTCCAACGATTATAGCCCAACCTTTTTTAAGATAAATCGTTCTATTGACTTATAGCACTACAAAAAACAATATAGCAAAATCCAACACTGAGTCAAAAGCAAATATGATGTTTTTGACTATTGAACCCCATCAAACAATGCTCTATTATGCTGTATATGAGGAATTTCGATAAGGCAAAAAGGATTGTCTTAAAACTTGGCACGAATATCCTGTCGAAGGACGACAGTATCGACGCCGGGTACGTGGGCTTAATGGCTGGGCAGGTAAATTCACTGCTTAAAATGGGTAAGCAGGTAGTGATTGTTACCTCCGGCGCAATCGGGATGGGAGCGGGACAATTGAAGCTCTCAAACAAACCCGGCGATGTCCGGATGCGTCAGGCCTGTGCTGCCATAGGCCAGCCGATGTTAATGGCGGAATATCGAAAGGCGTTCGAGCAATTCGGCGTTACAGTCGCCCAGGTGCTCCTGACCGCTGAAGTGCTGAATAACCGCAAGACCTACCTGAACCTGCAAAACTCGATTGAGACGCTTTTGAAACTGGGCGTTGTGCCTGTCTTAAATGAAAACGACAGTATTTCAACCGCTGAAATAGGCACCGCCTTTGGCGATAATGACCGGCTAAGCGCACTTGTAGCGAGCAAAATCGACGCCGACCTTTTGATAATCCTCACCGATATCGACGCCCTTTATGATAAAGACCCTAAAAAATACGCGGATGCCAAGCCGATAGATACCGTCTTTGAAATCACAGATGAAATCTTGAAAAGCGCAGGCAGCAAAGGCAGCAAATTCAGCACGGGCGGTATGAAGACCAAAATCGAGGCCGCCAAAGTCGCCTCCAACGCGGGCTGCAAAATCGTATTGGCCAACGGCAAAACCGAAAATGTCATCGAGCGAATCATCGCGGGCGAGACAATCGGGACACTGTTTTTACCCAAGCGCAAACTAAGCAACCGCGAAAGATGGATTCTCAACAGCACCCCTGCTGGCGTGATAAATATCGACGACGGCGCGATTCGGGCGGTAAAGAATAAAAAAAGCTTATTACCCAGCGGCATAAAATCAATACAAGGGACGTTTGAAACGGGCGAGGTCGTCTGGCTAAACGACAAGGCAAAGGCCGTAACGAATTTCAGCAGCGCAGAGCTTGAGACCCTCGCGGGCAAACACTCTACCGAAATTCGTAAGCTCCTTGGCCCCAAACGCAGGGACGTCGTCGCGATACCGGAAGATATCGTCTTCGTGGATTATTGATTTTGCCACAGAGGGCACAGAGAATTAATAAGGAGACGTGGTTAGGCCGTGATACACTTCAAATGCGCATATTGCGGGCAGCGGATACTGGCCAAAGATGACGGCCGGGGCAAAAAAGGCCAGTGCCCGACGTGTAAGCACATTATTTATGTCCCCAAGACCTTCCAACCCGAAAGCAACTTAGCGCCCCTGGCGCTTGCGCCCGATACGCCCCCCAAAGAACACCTTTCTGAAACCGGCAAAGTCCTTTCTGCGATAACAGGGGAATTCCCGCCGCCGGATTCACTCGAAGATTTGACGGACCTGTACGAAGAGAAATACGGTTTTTTAATCCCAAATTACGATGAATTGTCGCTGTTCCTGATGTCGGCGGTATTCATCATCCTCTACTTCACCAGCAGCAAGCTGCAGGACGATATAATCACCTTTTTGATGCGCCTGGATATATGGCGGCGATATCTCTACGTGGGCCTCTTTATGCTCGGCATGTCCCTGTGCCTCTATCACGTTTTCACCCCGAGAAATAAAACGGAAATAGAAAAAAATATTATGCTGCTCTTTGCCATAACCATAAACGCGGCCACCGGCTTAATAGCCGGCTTTTATATGCTCAAAAATTGCCCCGGCTGGCTGTTCGTCTTCCCCGCCTGGAACATAATCAACAGTGCATTGCTGATTATAATGCAATACGTTAACCTCTTCGATGAAGGCCAAATCAGCGACCGTGACGCCACAATAACCCAGGTCATCATCGGCCTGGCTGCCATCCTTATAATTTTCTACATTTGCAATAACGTCTTCAAGCTGCACTGGGCCATCACCTACTCGATTTGCATCATTTACACAACCAGCTTCGACAGGGGATTGCAAAGCGTCTTCCCAGTCCTGGCAGGCCAAGAAGATGAACAGGCACCAGAGGACAAACCGTGATAAAGTTCAAGTGTATCTATTGCGGCCAAAGGATTCTGGCAAAAGATGACGGCCGGGGCAAAAAAGGCAAATGCCCGAAGTGTAAACATCTTTTGGTTGTCCCGGAATACACCAAAGGCAGACCCGCCATCAGCTCGATCAAAGAACCAATGCCAGACCAGTCTAAACCATATGTTCCGGCTTGGGAAGCAGGTTCGGGATTTAATAAAAATGAGGCCAAGGAAGAACTGATAGACCTATTTAAAGAAAGCTTCGGCTTTCTTGTTCCTGCCTATGATAAGTTATCCCTTTTTTTAATGGCTGTAACGTGGATACTGTTATATGCAGTAAATAGTCATCTGCGGGGACCGATTCACGCTTATTTTATTGAGGCACATAATTGGAAGGTAACGGTTATGGTCTTATCAATTCCCGTTACTATCCTGATTATGGGTATTTATCAGGTTTTTACAAAGAGGGAGAAATCAGATGAAGAGAGAGCAATTATGCTATATTTTGCAATCGCAACGAATGTCTTCACCGGCATTATCGCTGCCGTTTATATAATAAAAAATACCGAGGTTCATAGCTGGCAGCTTATCTTTCCGGTATGGAACATCGTTAACGCGGTTGTTTTATACTTAATGCTGGTAGCAAATTGTATCGATGAAAATTGCATCATCGACCGCCAGCCGACGCCCGCACAAATTATTCTCGGCCTGGTTGCCACCATTATTATTGTTCTAGTTTGCAATTATGTTTTCAAATTGCATTGGGCGATTACATTCTCGATATGCATCATCTATACGACCAGTTTTGACAGGGCTTTGCAAAGCGTCTTTCCTGTCCTGGCAGGCCAAAATGACGAACAATCTGAGGTTTGATTTCGGAATTTGAAAAATTTTACATCCGCTTGTATCTTGGGCCGCCTGTGCCTTCGGGAACAGTCCAGCGGATATTATCGAAGGGACATTTCCTCTGGCAGGTCTTGCAATGCAGACAATTCGAAGGATTTGCGGGCTTTACCTCGCCCTGTATTGATTCATATACCCCGGCGGGACAAAACGTGGTGCATGGCGCGATGAATTTAGATATGCACTTTTCCTGACAGATATTACGGTCGAGAATCGTCAGATGAGAGGGCTGTTCCTCGCGGTGATGTGTCGCGGCCATAGCCGTAAAGGTATCCTTGTCGAAATGCTGACTGGGTTTAAGCCGATAAGGCAAAACCGTCATCGCCTCATAATCTTTCTCGACATTGAACAAAGGCAGTAATGTCCCCAAAACCGACAATGGCATACCCTGCAATGGCCCGAACTTGGCTACTGTCTGCCTGAACTTGGCAGCACTTTTCATTTCCTTCGCGACATTGGATTTCAAAAGCAAATCGGTGTAACAAACCGCCGAGTCGCTCGGATTATCAATTGTCTCGGATATCGCTTTGGCCGCCATCATCCCTGAATCAATCGCGTTGTGCAGCCCTTTGATTTTGAGCATATTCACAAACCCTGCTGAATCGCCCAGTATAATCACATTGCCTTTGCCGATAGCGCCCGTACTCGGGTCTCTCGGAATCGCGTTCCAGCCGCCTTCGGGAATCATCTTCGCGCCCGCCTCGACAACCGTGCCGCCCTCGATAAATCTTTTTACCCTGCTGTGCTGTTTGAAAAGCATTAACGCGTGCTGCGGATTGAAATCGTAATATTTCCAGTCAGCCCCGACAATCATCCCGACCGCCAGGTGTTCCGCCTGCAGAGGATAAACGATGCCTCCGCCGAACATCCCCGGCCCGATTACAGGCGTCCAGATCGGATAACCCATCGCGTGAATCACCCTGCCCGTGGTAAATTCGGCGTATTGCTCAGGCGATACCTTAATCAGTTCTTTCACAGCGACCGAGTAAAGCTGATTCGCCCGTCTTTTGAGTCCTGCCTTTTCGACAAATTTCTCCGTCAAAAGCCCGTCGCAGCCCTCCGCCAGCACGATGAACTTCGCCTCGATTGTTTCACCTTCGAGGTAATTGGGCTGTTTGTGTCCTTCTTTATTTAGTCCCTGGTCAACGAGCTTGACCGCCCCCGCCCCATTATCATCAACGATTATGTCCGCCGCCGCGAAACCGCACAGAACCTCGATACCGAGCGATTTCGCGATTTGCCCCAGCCATTTGGTGAGTTTACTGATTGAAATCGTGTAATCACCCGTGTGCGTCAACTGGCCGAAACCGATGCCGAAAATTTTCGCTAAGCGAATCGCAAAATGTATATTGAACCCGAATTTTTTGCCTAACAGGAACAACACGTCATCTTTGTCGATTTTATTCGCCAGCACGTCCTTTGCCTGTTCGCTGTCCCGCCATCCGGGCGATGCGGCATCGAGCAGCGTATGAATCGGCTCTTTTTCCAGGACCGCTCCCGAAAGGTTATGATTGCCGAGTTCCGCGCCTTTTTCGATAACGCAAATCTCGGTCTGAGGTCTGAGAACCTTCAATTGAATCGCGCAAGCCAGCCCCGCCGGCCCGCCGCCGACTATCAAAACTTCAACCCTTTTAAAATCACTGTCGTTTGCCACTACGAACGCTCCTGTAAAGCGGCGACTAATTGCGGCACAATGCCTTCAATCGTGCCGACGATATAATAATCACATTGTTTAAATATCGGCGCGTTGGGGTCGCTGTTAATCGCCACGATTGTCTCGGTATTCGCAACGCCTATCATATGCTGAATCGCGCCCGATATCCCCATCGCGATATAAAGCTTCGGCCCCACCGCCGTGCCCGTCTGGCCCACCTGGTGAATCCTCTCCGCGAACCCCTGCTCCACCGCCGCCCGCGATGCGCCTTTCTCGACGGAGACATTCAATCTTGTCCTAATCGCCCCGCGAAGTGAATCCAGCATCCGCTCGTAATTGTCCCTGTCCTTCATCCCTTTGCCGCCGCTCACGATTACATCCGCGTCGAAATTGACCTTGCCCGCCCCAATCTCCGTTTTGATAATTTCCAGCGATATATCGTCTTTTGTAACGTTGACTTTGTGAATAATGACGTTGCCTTTCCTGGTCGCGTCGGCGGGCAATCGTTTCATAACGCCGGGCCTGGCGGTTGCCATTTGTGATTTTGAGTTTTTCGTGCAAATCGTCGCCATCACGTTGCCGCCAAGCGCAGGTCTCGTCTGGAACAGTGTCCCTATCTGCTCTTTGCGTGAGCTGTCGCGAATATCAAGTCCCGTGCAGTCGGCGGTCAATCCGCACCCCACCCTGTAAGAAACTAACGGCGCAAGCACCCTCCCCTGCGGTGTCGCCGCGTATAAAACAATCTGAGGCCAGTACTTGCTCACCGCGTCGGCTATCACCTTGCGATGCGCAATCGGGTCAAACTCCGCCAAAAGCGGGTCGTCGATTACATAAACATTATCCGCCCCGCCCGCAATCAATTCCCCGGTCATTGACTGCAAATTATGCCCCGCGATTACCACGCCCACCTTCGTTTCTACCGAGCCGGCCAAATCTCTCGCCTTGCCGATAAGCTCGAAAGTGGCCGGGTGAATCACGCCCTCACGATGCTCCGCGACAACCCAAACCTCACCCTTGTAACTCGGCTCAACGGCACGCAGGCCCAGCAGCATATCATCCAGCGCATTCTTGTGAAAATGCTCGCCCGCGGACGCCACAATTTTTTCCTTCGTCTGTTCATCTATGCCCGCCGCGTCGCTTATCCCAAGCTCACGCAATTTATCGGTGAGAATTTTATAGTCCTCGTTCTCCTTGGCTGTCCCCTCGAAACTCCTGTCCAGCACGCTTTTTCGCTTCGCGGGCAAAACGTATTTCGCCGCCTGCTTGTCCGCCCCTGCTGCACCCACCGACGACTTCACGCTTCCCACGATTACTTCCGCTAATTGCCTCGCGTCTGATAGATGTTTGCACTTCCTGCTGCTCTTACCGGGCGGAAATACCCGTATCACCCACGTCTTGGAACCCTTCGCCCCAATCAGCATCGAGTCAATATCCGCGGCGCCCCACGTAATTACCTTCGTCTTGTTCGCACGACTTGTCGCCGTAAACGACGCGAAAAGCGGATACTCATATTTCGCAACCGTTATTACCACGGGCGGTCTTTTCGGAGCAACCGTCTGGCTTCCGCCGCTTATAATTCGCGTAAATTCGAATCGTCCGTTTTTGAATGCGCAATCCGTCGCGTATGCGATGCAGGAAATCCCCAGTTCCTCGGCTATCTGCGGCGGAACCTGCGCCGTATCGCCATCCACGGACTGCATTCCCGAAACAATGAAGTAATCATCGCTGCCGTTAAACAGCTCTTTGGCGATTCTCCTGATTGAGCCGGCAAGCGGGTTGGCCGTCGCAACCGTATCGGCCCCGCCCAGCGCACGGTCGGTAAGCAGAACCACCGTATCGGCACACCTGCTCAGTGAATATCGCAGCACCTCTTCAGCCATCGGCGGCCCCATCGTCAAAGCGACAATTTTCGCTTCCTTGTCGCCCGAAAGTTGCCGCATCCTATTTGCAAACGCAATCGCCTGCGTGTCAAGCTCGTTAATGACGCTTGCCAGCCGCGTCCGTATCAGCGTCCCGGTATTGGGGTCGAACGCGTTGTCCGTGATTTGTGATACGTCCGGAACCTGTTTGACTAACACTATATAATTGCTCATAATCCTTACACTCGAAGCTTGATGCAAAACACCCAAACCTCAAAAAAACCTGCCCCTGCCCTGCTAAGCAGGTCTCAAATACCAAAGGTTAATTATGATAAATATAAAACCTTTCGCAGTCAATGAAAACACTTGGGGCTGGATTTGAAGAAGCCAAATAGTATAATGTGTCAATCGGCTCATAGCCGGGAAAGGAAAGGTTGATATGCGTAATGCTATCGTACTAACAACAGTTTTATTAATCTTGGCGCCAGCCTGCGTAAAGGCCGTTGACCCCATCGGTTGGTGGAAGTTCGAGGAAAAAGACGGTAACACGGCAAAGGATTCGAGCGGCAATGGTTTTAACGCAACAGTGAATTTCGGCGGGGGCTCTCCAATATGGTGCCCCGGCGAAGGATTCGACTCCAACGGCTGTGCCAAATTCACAGCCCAGCAAACCGTCGTTATACCAAACGCTATATGGGGCCGCGTAAAAGACAAGATGAGCATCGCCTTCTGGGTCAACCAGGATGCCTCCGCTCCCCCCGACGAAAAATGGCCAGGCCCCTGGGGAATCGCGCCAACCGAGGGAATATCGCACCCGGACCCCAACTGGCTCAAACTGCGGGCTTTTGTGCCCTCGCCGAATAAGACAATTGATATTGGTAACGACGCGGAACATGTTTACTGGCAGGCCACCGCCGACAGCGATTTCGCCGGAAGCTGGAATCTCTACGTCTTCGTCAAGGACGCCAACGAGTATTCGCTCCGCCTCTATCACAACGGCGACAAGGTCTCCGAAATATTCGGTGCTATGGAACCCATCCCGAAAATCAGTAACTTTATGATTGGAGGCCGTGTGTATCCCACAGCCGACTGGTCAGGCAAAATTGACGATTTCAGGATTTATAACGTTGCCCTGTCGCAGGATGATGTGCTGAAACTGTACTTGGCAAAACCTCAGCCAAAAACCGAAAGTCAGCCAAAGACCGAAACTAAGCTGAAAGCTGAAAAAAAATAGTTAAATAGCGGGTAAAATACGCCAGGGATGGTGTCCTATGACCGCCGTAATAAGCGTCCCTGATACTCAGCAAAAGCTGGAAATACTCAGCGCCGACGCACAATACGATTTGGCATGCGCCTGCGGATGCAAAAACGACGAGCGCCGCAGGCGAGGGGCTCAAGGTAACTGGATTTATCCCGTCACCCTCCCCAATGGCGGCACCAGCGTCCTCTTCAAAACCCTCGTCTCCAACGTCTGCTCCAACGACTGTAAATACTGCCCCCTCCGCGCCAACCAGGACGTCCGCCGATGCACCCTTAACGAAGAAGAAACCGTAAACGCCTTTCTCGATTACCACAAGCGAGGCGAGGTCTTCGGCCTGTTCCTCAGCTCAGGCATCCTCGGCACTCCCGACGCCACTATGGAACGCCTCAACCGAATCGCCAAAATCCTCCGCTATCGCCGCAACTACCGTGGCTACATCCACCTCAAGGTCATCCCCGGCGCAAGCGCAAACGCTATCGAGGAAGCCGTAAAACTCTCCTCCGCCGTCTCACTCAATATCGAAACCCCCGGCGCAAAATACCTCGCCAAGCTTTCCGACAAAAAACGCTTCATCGAGGATATCGTTGAACCGATTAAGCTCATCAGCCGGCTTACAGGCCGGGGCAATAAATACCATAGAGTCAAACAAACCACCCAGTTCATCGTCGGTGCCGCCGACGAAACCGACTCCGAGATTGTCAAATATATGTGGGGACTTTACGACCGCCTCAACCTCCGCAGAATTTACTTCAGCGCATACCAAAAACTTGACAACAACGATTCTGGCAACCTGTTCACCAGTCGTCAATACTTCCAATCGGAAATGGAAAATAGAAAAACAAACACGGAGCGAAGTTTACCCGCCGTCTCTTTGGCGGGCGACGTCTCCGCTTCCGAAATAGAAAATATAAAATATAAAATCGAAAATAGTTTTGTCCGCGAACACCGCCTTTATCAGGTCGATTTCCTACTGCGCAAATATGGCTTCTCCGAATCTGACATCATTTTCGACCAGCAGGGCAATCTCCCCCTCGATACCGACCCGAAAGAATCCTGGGCCAAACGCAATCCGCAGTATTTCCCCGTCGATATAAATAAAGCGTCGAAAGATGAGCTTTTGCGTGTCCCCGGCCTGGGACAAATCTCCGTTGAACGTATCCTCGAACTACGAAAATCCGCCAAAATCAAATCCATCTCCGACCTCGGCAAATCCACCATCCTATTGACCAAAGCAACCGACTACCTGGCGTTTTGACCGCTCCTACTTCGGCTTAAATCCCTTCACCTTTCCCTTCGTGTACTTCTCGCACGCCTTTTCCAAATCCACGTCGCTTATATTCGCCAGTGTGCAAAGCCACGCGAAAACGTCCGCGAACTCCTCCCGTTTGTTCTTCGCGTCGTTGCCCGCAAGCGCAGTCGCCAGCTCCCCCACCTCTTCAATAAACCACAAAAACGTCTTCGGCACGCCGCGCTGCCTGTCCCGTTTCTCGTACTTCTCGGATATGAACTCCTGAAATTCTTTGATGTGCATTTTATCTGTCCCTCATAAAAAATTAACCGGCCGGAAGAAGCCATCTGCAATATACCCATCAGGGTCGTCTGTGCAAATATCTTCTCCGGCCGGCTTATGTTCCTGTCTTCAAACCGCCATTACGAAAGCAAACTGGACAACGAAACCCTCTGATATACTGTCCTTGCCGCTTCGAGACCGTTCTCGTACGCCTTCTCTGCCTTGCTGCTGAACTTGCCCTTCTTTGAATGCTCTTCCAGATTTAACTGGCTCATCATCGGGCCGTCAACTGCTTCGATGATTTCGAGCATCGTGATTCTGTTTGCCGCCTTCGCAAGAACAAAACCGCCGCGCGGGCCGCGCTTGCTGCGGAGCAGATTGGCTCTCACTAACTGCTGTAGTATCTTCAGCAGATATTCCAGCGGTATGTTGTATGCCTTCGAAATCGTTTGTGAAAGCACAATCCCGTCTTTCTCATTCTTGGCGATATACCCCGCCGCCAACAACCCATAGCCCGTTGACCTACTGATTTTCATTGCACGCTCCTTAATTTAAAAAAACCATACATAATGTTCAATTACACACCGTGCCCACATGCACGTCAATCGTTTCCTGTGTCCAGGGTGTGGACAATTACCCGCCGTTTAGCGGATTTTGGTGTGGTCTATCTAAAACCGCTCCGAAATTATTCTCTCATTATTCATTTTCTATTGCCAAATGCAACAACTTTTTAAGAAAAAAACGTCGAATTTGGGAGTTTCTACCAATTCCCCTGTTATATTTCAAGTCTTTTTTTAAAATATTTTCTCGTAGCGCAGCGAAGACCTCGGCGGAGTTTCTTAACGAAGACGGGTCGTATTTAGCCCCTCCGCCGTAAGGCGTCCCTTTCGGGAGTAGCGCAGTTTACCCGCCATCCGTGTGGCGGGCGCAGACCCCCGCGTCTCGTTTTGCGCCACCTGAGAAGCAAAACGGCGGGGGTGGCTAAAAAAACCGAAAAACCTTTGCCTTACCCCTCAAAATTTGTTATTTTGCCTGTCTGGCCTACGTTTTGGGTGGGAACCGCTGTTTTATGGAGATTTTGTTATGGCGTCATTAAAACCAAGAGTCAACGTTGAGTATGGCGAAAAGGCAACCATTGTAACCTTCACCGACGAAAAAATCCTCGAGGAGCGTGATATCGTCGAGCTTCAGCAATCGCTGATGGGGGTTATCGAACAGTCCGAAAAAACAAATCTCATCCTTGATTTTACAAATGTCAAATTTCTCTCTTCAGCCGTTCTCGGCCTCCTGATTCGTGTCAGCAAAAAGATTTATGAACAGGATGGCCAGCTTCGTCTTTGCAATATCAGCCCGAGAATTTACGAAATTTTCAAAATAACACGCCTGACCAAAATTTTCGATATATTACCTGACAGGGCCGCCGCCGCCGAGAGTTTAATGAAATAATTGTAGAGTATCGGCTATTTGCGCCGCCCTATCGTCGGTATTTTGGGCTGTTTACAGTACCATAGTTTTATGGGTGATTTTATACGTATGAGCAGGTGTTGACTTTATGCCGATTAGTCGCTCAATTGTTGTAGCGAGCACTCCCTCCGCCGTGGTCGATGTCTTTGGCCAGATACAGCCCGGCCTGCAGGCCAATGGTTTTAGCGAGGAGGACATTTTCGCCGTCCATCTTTCCCTCGAAGAGGCCTTCACAAATGCCGTGAAGCATGGCAATAAAATGGAGCCGAGCAAGGCGATAAAGGTCGATTTCTCGATTGAGCCGGATAAGGTTGAAATATGTATGACCGACGAGGGAGAAGGTTTCGACCCGGAAGTAATCCCTGACCCGCGCTACGGCGACAACCTTTACAAGCCGGCAGGCAGAGGAATGCTCCTGATAAGGTCGTTTATGGACGTCCTCGAATACAGCAAAAAAGGCAACAGCTTGAGAATGATAAGATACAGAGAAAAACGCAACCCTAAAAGTACAGCCCAAAGCCACTGATAGCCGATAATATCCTGTCTCGAATCCTTTTAGAAAGGTGTAAACGGTATAATATACATGCGTCGATTAGTTTGGCTTCTTTTAGGGATATTTATATTCAGCTTAAGCGGTTGCGGCCAGCCGGAACGAGGCCCCGAAATTGTGTATGAAACTCCCCCCACCCCGCCGGTATATGTTCCGCCCAAAAGAACATTACCGCCTCCGCCAAGACCGACTATGCCCCTGCCCGGAGTTCCGGGCGGATGGATGCCGACACATACGGAAAGGGCCTGGTCAGCAATAATAATTCATCATTCCGCCACCAATGAGGGCAACGCGACCATAATCGATAAATGGCACCGCGAGAACAACGGCTGGAACGGCGTCGGTTACGATTTCGTCATCGGCAACGGCTCAAACAGCGGCGACGGCGAGGTCGAGCCGACTTACCGCTGGAGAGGACAACTGACCGGCGCTCACGCGGGAGGCACACCAGGAAACTGGGCAAACGAGGAAGGTATCGGAATCTGCTTAGTCGGCAACTTCGACCACTCCGCCCCAACCTCCCGACAAATGGAATCACTCGCCAAATTAGTTCGCTTCCTCCAGCAGCGCTACCGCATCCCAAAAAGCAGGGTCTTTGGCCACGGCTCGGTTCCAGGCGGACACGTTACCGACTGTCCGGGCAGGCGGTTCCCGATGAACTGGCTCAGGGCAAATATCTCCTATTAAATTCCCTTCGACGCACTTCGTTTGCTCAGGGCAGGTATCCCGAAGAGCATTTCTGCCGTCCTATAAAAACACAACCAATCATCGACAGTGCCTTTTTTATACTGGCATAGCACCGATAATCGCCCATCCACAAGTCGCCCCAAACTAATGCCGAAATTGCTCATGATATTGAGGTACTTTATTAAAGGAGCTATTGATGATGGATATTTTCGGCTCATCGTATTCGCATAGTTGCGTCCTAAACGAACAGATTGCACGCCAGGTCTTCGATTTGCTGCCTGAAAGCGGGCCAATGATGGTAATTATCAGCAAAGAAGGCAACTGCTGGCCAAGCAACGACGAAGGATTCACACAGTTAGGCATCACCGACGGCTACATCAAAGAACTCTGCGCCAAAATCAACGACGGCGAAGAACCGATAATCACAAACGTCAATGGCTTTGGCTTAGTCATAACGGCTCTCGCCACCGAGCGCGGCGATTACGGCTACATAATGATTGTCCTGCCCGACTACAGTCCCGAATCCACCATGGCCAGCATCGGCCTCATCGAGATTTTACTCAGCCAGGTCGGCCTTATCGCGCATCTCATCGAGCAGAACAATATGCTCTATGAACGACAGATGAAGCGATTGGTCCCCTGCGGACAGACCGAAGGCGAAGCAATTCTTAATTAATTGCCACTAATGGCTTGGCCATCCCTTACGGGAGACACTAAGTCACGAAGGTATTTAGACGCTGATTACGCGGATTCCGCAGAGTTTTTTTGCCACAAAAATGCACAAAAGGCCACAGAGTTTTTAGACACTGATTCACCCCGTGAGATAGGCAAAGCCGCCATCTAACGGGGTTAACACTGCTGGACACGGATTCCTTCGACAACTGCTCAGGACAGGTTAGTCAGCCAGGGAGGCGCTATTGTTCCAATGGTTCGGGACGGCCTAATATTTTTTGTTCGGATATAAACATCTTTCCATTTTGTTGGCGTCAACAAAATGGTCGGGTGCCAGAGCCAATGGTAACCATTTTGCGCGTTCGCGCAAAATGGTCTTGCAGGTCACATCTTGAATTCTTCGAAGAAACTTGGTGCGACAAAATTACCTTTTCCCTGACATTAAGAAAATGGTCAGCAAGCTCGTTACGTCCTGCGTCTATCGTCTTTCGTCTTCTGAATCTGCACGATACCCGCTGAACGCTGTTTCTTTATTGACACTTCCTTTCTGAAAATCTATAGTGGGTTTGGTGAAAAACAGCTTTTTATGGCTGGAAATAGATTTTGGAGAGACATAAATTACGAGGTAATATAATGGTCGCAAAACAATCAAATTTACTCAATATCTCGCCATCAGATATCAAACCAAACCCGGAAAACCCACGACTTATATTTCGCGAGAGCGAACTCCAAGAATTACTGGAATCTATTCGCGAAGTTGGTGTAAGGGTGCCAATTGCGGTATACGAAGATCACGGAAAATATGTGATTCTAGATGGTGAGAGACGATGGCGATGCACATTAAAACTAAATCATAAAACCATACCGGCACTTGTCCAACCGAAACCGAGCCGTCTTGAAAACCTCCTGATGATGTTCAATATTCATAATGTACGTGTGCAGTGGGACTTGCTTCCTATGGCCTTTAAACTTAGAGAAATAAGAACAATGCTCCAAAAGGAAGGCAAGTCCACAGATTTTACCCATCTTGCTGGTATAACAGGTCTTTCCGATGCAACTGTAAAACGAGCTTTTGAACTTCTCGATCTTCCCCAAAAATATCAAGATATGCTTCTTAGGGAGTCCGAAAAACCTCGCTCAGAACAAAAGGTCACTGCGGATTTGTTCATTGAAATCAACAAAGCATTAAGAGTTGTCGAAAAATATACTCCAGAGGTCTTAGAAGATATTTCCAAAGCCAAATTTGTTGATTCCATGTTCAAAAAATATACCGATGGAATAGAAAATAACATCGTTAATTTCCGAAGGATAAGCAAGATTGCGAGGTCGGAAAATACGGGCATTAAAAAGTCGATGGTTGTTCCTATATTAATCAATTTGGTTAAGAGTCCGGAATGTCGAATTGAGCAAGCTTATACAGATACTGTCAGTAAAGCTTATCAATCTCGGGACATAAGCAGTAAAGCTCATGCACTTGCCGGATCTTTAGCGAAATACCATAATGTAAAACAACTCCCAGAAGAATTAAAATCGAGCCTCCAGAATCTACGCAAAGAGATTGATAGGCTCCTTGGGGATAGACGATGAAGTATATTTCTACCCCAGAAGAGGCACGTCCTCTTGCTAATATTGTTCTTAAGTTCATGCGAGAAAGTGGTTTTACTGTTAAAATAGAGAAACCTCTTGATATAAATATCCCGTATACGACTACTTTGATCGCTACGAAAGGCAACCTAAGTATACTTATAGAATCGCAATATCAAATCGACTGCCACCAGAGCATTAAAGAACTTGCTCTATGGTTACATAGTCAAAAATGTTACGTAGAGTTATTCTTGGCCACTCACAGCTTGGCTAATATTTCTTGGAAAATATTTAAAGAACTTGAACGATCAGGAATAGGACTTATTATTATCGACGAAGTATGTACCGTTACGATTGAACGTTTTCCTAAAAATCCAGCACTAATAGTGTCGCACGATCCCACCCTTAAATTTGGACCGTATGAAAAGAAAGTCAAAGCATGCATGAAAAAATTCAATTCACCATGTTCGTTTCTCAGTGATAATAATCAACGCCGCGATGCGGCTAGAGATATGTGTGAGATTGTCGAAGGGCTCACTGAGAAGCTTGCTATTTATGCTGTTAAGAAAAAACATATTAAACTGACCGAAAAAAATATTACGGATCAGGATTGGGCAGGCCAAATCAATACCCTTAGGTCGCAGGATGCTTGCGCGACGGAGAAAAACCCTATTCTAACCGAGGCGATTAAGACAGACCTTCATTCTTTTAGAGAAGTTAGGAACCTTCTAGATCACCCAACAAGAACTCGCACACAAGAGATTGACCGGCAACAGCAACTAGTAGAGAGAATGATGATGGGATCTCGTTTGATTGACCGGTTGGTAAAAATTAAGCGCAAAATAAGTTAGTCGTTGCTTGCTCCCTTTTAAAATTGCCTTGTTTGTTTTTTCTTTAAATCGTAGAATCAAGCTATCTGACGAATAAATTATCAGCAAAGGCCGATGAAAAAACGGAATTAACGGATTGATGGAAAATTTTGCAGAGCAGCCAATGAAGGCATATTACACGCATAGAGGTGTACGGATCTTCAATGGCGACGTGATTGAAGTATTAAAAACGCTGCCGGAAGAAAGTATCGATTTAATATTCGCCGACCCGCCATACAACCTTTCCAACGGCGGATTTACCTGCCATGCGGGTAAACGTGTAAGCGTTAATAAGGGAAACTGGGATAAAAGCAAAGGAATAGAAGAAGATTTCCAATTTCATTACAATTGGATTGAGGCCTGCCGTCGTGTATTGAAGCCAAGCGGTTCTTTGTGGATATCAGGCACTTACCATTCTATTTACGCATGCGGGTTCGCCTTACAGAAACAAGAATGGCATCTTGTAAACGATATTTGCTGGTTTAAGCCGAACGCGGCCCCGAATCTTGCTTGTCGAATGTTCACCGCAAGTCATGAAACACTGTTGTGGGCCAGAAAAGACAAAAAAGCGAAGCATTATTTCAACTATAGACTGGTGAAGGATAGAAATTGGGGTGAGGACTTCATAAAAAAACCCAACAAGCAAATGCGAAGCGTCTGGGCAATAGCAACCCCTAAAAATGGCGAGAAAAGATATGGCAAGCATCCCACACAGAAGCCGGAAGCATTATTAGAGAGAATCATTTTAGCCACAAGCAAAGAAGGTGATATTGTTCTCGATCCTTTCTGCGGCAGCGCTACAACTGGTGTAGTGGCCTTGAGGAATAATAGAAAATTCGTAGGTATTGATTTAGAGAAAAAGTATCTTGACCACATGGCAATTCCAAGAATCCAGGATGTTTTGGAACAAGCGACTTTTTTAAATCCCAAGGAAGTTTGCGAATTGGCTTTATAGGCGGGAGACGCAATGGAGAGAGCAGAGGCCATAAGGAAACTCAAACAGCTTGTCGGCAAAGAACTTCATGAGCTTGCTCGTCAGCATAATGTGACGATATACCGGGATGCCAAAGTGAACAAAGGTTGGGCGGGGCATGTATGTGAGCGTCATCTTGAATTACCCATTAATTCAGCTCAATCCCCTAATTTTGGCTCATGGGAATTAAAGTCGATTCCGCTCAAGCGGAAAAAAAGTGGAGAACTGGCCTTCAAGGAAACGATGGCGATTACGATGATCGACCCTGTAAACGTTTGCCAGAAGGAGTTTGAAGAAAGCCATCTTCTCGCAAAGCTTAAGAAAATAGTGGTTGTGGCGAGAACTGTAGGTAAACACGTCGATGAGCCAAGTTATCTTCATTCTGTCGTAGAATTTGATTTACATGGTGAGTTGTATGATGCTGTGAAAGCGGATTACGATCTTGTCCGGAAGACGTTGCTTGATCCTAATAAGGGATTTAACGCTTTGACCGGCAAAATGGGACACTACATCCAGCCGAGGACAAAAGGTGCGGGACATGGTTCTACATCAAGAGCTTTTTACGCAAGGCCGAGATTTTTAGCTAAATTTATAAAATTATAGGTAGTTACCGTTGCCAAAAGCGCCGAGGCAAGGGTACATTTCAAACAGCGTTAAAGTCCGTGTCTATCGATACTTACAAATTTTAACCTCAAAAATTTCCTGTGTTTTCGCGTAGTTTTTCGGTCATTTTCAGGCCCATTTTTGACGTGTTTTTTTGTGGTCATTTTTGCCGTAACTTCTTTCCTTACAACGGCTTAAATTCTGGATATGGGTAATCCTATAAAACACTTGTATCAAACAGTTGTATGATACAACTGTTATCCATTTTCGCGCAGGTCGAAAACCCTTAGATGCGAAAAAAATAAAAAAATTTTACTCCTTATTTCATAAGGACTTATCGTTTTTGACCCCACCAGGAAATCCCTTAGTTTTAGTCAAAAGCGCGCAAGTTCGCGCCATATTATAGAGGACGTCGATTGTTCGACTTCCTCTATAGTTTTGAGTTTTCAGTTTTTAGTGTTAAGTTAATTCTGGGTCCCCTGTTTCGAGACCAAAGCAGCAACTTCTCGGGGAGAGCCAGGCGGATAAGGATGAGAAAGGATTAGAACATGAAAATTCATTTAACAATCAGTATTCCGAATTGGGTTGATAGGGTTTTCGCGTGGCCAGTGGTGTGGTATCGCAAACGGAAGTTCGGCTACACGTTCCGCAAAATACGCCTTACCGAGGGCAAATGCACAATTGTTGACCAGCAGGACTTCTATCGTCTCAATGATTTTCAATGGTGCGTCGCCGGAAGCAAAGGTAAATTCTATGTCTTCGGGGGCCAAAGGATAAGCCCTGAAGAGATAAAACTTGTGCGATTGCACAGGTTAATAATAAATGCCCCCGACGGTCTTCTTGTTGACCACAGAAACACGGATTCTCTGGATAATCGAAGAACAAACCTGCGACTGGCAACTCGCTCGCAAAATTGCTGTAACAGGCGAAAGACCAAATCAAAAACCTCATCCCGATTTATCGGCGTCTATTTCGACAAACGAAAAGATTTGTGGTCTGCCTGTATTAATTTTCACAGGAAAAGAATATGGCTGGGATATTTCAAGAACGAAATCGACGCGGCCAAAGCGTATGATAAAGCTGCCCTCGAATACCATAAAGAATTTGCTCGACTTAATTTTCCGGAGGAAAATCGAAACATCGAAATACGAAATACTAACGACTAAATGCAATATTTGTCCGCGAAATCCGTCTTAGCATCTAATTATGCCGGCGGATAGGCAAAAAGATTATTGAAAAACGTAAACCGGGCGGGTTAGAATCAGCGAATTATTGCGGGACAGAAAACAGGCAAGAAAAAAGGAGAAAAACAAATGGTTACAAAAAAAACGGTTTTGCAAAGTGTGCTGTCGATAACGGCGATTGTCTGCGTGACAGCATTTTGCGGCGTCGCATCAGGCGAAGAGTCGAGTTACAAGCTGATTAAGAGGGTGCCAATAGGCGGCGATGGCGGCTGGGATTATCTTGCCGTCGATAGCAAGGCAAATCGATGTTATATCTCGCACGCCAGTCACGTCGTTGTTTTCGATACGGAGAAAGAAAAAGTAATCGGCGATATAAACAATACGCCGGGCGTGCACGGGATAGCAATCGCCGCGGGGCTTAATAAAGGTTACATAAGCAACGGCGGCGACAACTCGGTAACGGTTTTCAATACGGTGACACTGAAAGAAACCGCCAGAATCAAGGTAGGCAACAGGCCCGACGCCATTTTGTTCGACCCTGCGACAAAACGCATCTTCACATTCAACGGGGGCAGCAAAGACAGCACCGTTATCGACGCCGTCAAAGACACGAATATCGGCACTATACCTTTGGGCGGCAAGCCGGAATTCGCGCAGTCCGATGAGAAGGGGCAGGTATTTGTCAATATGGAGGACAAAAACGAAATCGCCGTGATAGATGCCAAAAAGCTGACAGTAACGAACCGCTGGTCGATTGCGCCCTGCGAATCGCCCACGGGGTTAGCCATTGACCTCAAAAACAAGCGGCTCTTTTCGGTCTGCTCGAACGGCAAAATGGCGATAACCGATTATGTAACGGGCAAGAGTTTAGCGACGCCGGCTATTGGCAAAGGTCCCGACGCAGCGGCTTTCGACCCCCAAACGGGTCTTGCGTTCAGCTCCAATGGTCAGGATGGAACAATAACGGTGATAAAGGAAGAACCGGCGGGCCAATTCAAGGTTGTCGAAACCGTGGCGACTGCGCCGATGGCGCGCACTATGGCGCTGGACCCGAAAACGCACCGGATATACTTAGCGACAGCGAAAGCAATACCACCCGCAATACCGGCCGCACCGGGAGACCAACGGGGCGGACACCGAAGAAACATTGAGCCCGACTCATTCGAACTGCTGATTGTCGGCCCGGCCGCAAAATAAAAAAACGTTTACGCCGGGGTCTTGGCCGGTAAGCCGACGGTCTGGGCATACAGGACGCGCTGCTGGGGGCGGAGTTTCAATTCGGCGGCGAGCGCGGGCTTATTGCAGTTGTGGAACCACGCGGCGAGATTCTGCGAGGCGGCGAACAAGTAAACATTTCCCGCGATTAGGCCGGTCGCGACATTGTAATACGATTTCTGTATATCTGTGTCTCGAAGGCCCGGCTCCTGTAATCGGGATTTGGCGTATTTGGCGATATCAACGACGTAGATGAGAATCACCGGGGCTTTAGTCATAGGGCCGCCCTGGCCGTGTGCGCCGACCTTTGTGCGCAGGTCGCCCGCGACGACAGGGTCGAGACGATGGTTGACCGCCTCGTAGAGATATGTTCCTTCGGGCAAAACGACGTAAAGGTCGATTTCCTGAGAATTGCTTGCCGACGCGGCGGTCCTTCCAATCTGGCCGAACGGCCCATTTTTGCGATTCACGCCCCAGGCAGCCCAGAGAAGATTAGACAATGTCTGCGAAGAAAGTTTCTCGTCGCGAATGTCGCGTGTGGTTTTCCTGTCTTTCAAGGCAGCAAGGACGCTTTTGCCACCATCCATCTGGGGAGATAAAAGCGCGATTGGCTCCAAGTTCGACGAGGGAATAGTCGCTTTAACTGCCTCGTCGTAGGAATCGGATTTTTGTTTGACGGCTTCAGTTAAATTCGGGTTTGCCGCGGCCAGCACTGTCAGGGCGGGCACGCTTTTCAAAAATGTTCTGCGATTCATATTTTCCTCCAATTTTTAATTATTTCCCTGATTCTATCCATATCCGCCTTGCGATTTCAACAAATAATAAAGAAAATTTTTCGCACAGCCCACTAAGCAATCGCCTAATTGGTATTAAGTAAATTACCAATAGCAATTTCAAGCCATCGTAGTGTATAAAGAGCAGTATAGGTTAGAAAAACAAAACTGTTTTTCACTAGGATGAACAGCCGGCGTTCCTTGAACGTCGGCTGTTTTTTTATAGGCAAGCATTTAATCCTGCCGGCTGTCGCTGTTTTTGTGGGTAAGGTGCTCAGCGGCACGGTGGCGGGCCAAAACGCTATGATGGCGGCCATACAGGAAATAAATGATAACGCCTATGGACATCCAGATAAACAATCGGAGCCAGTTGGCAGAGGGAAGAGAGAACATCAGAACGAGGCAAAACAATACACCCAAGAGGGGAATTACCGGTACGAACGGACAACGGAACGGGCGGTGTGCCTGCGGATTTATATATCGCATGACGAGGACAGCGGTGCAGACGATGACAAAGGCAAGGAGAGTGCCTATATTGACCAGCTCAGCGAGTATGCCGAGGGGGATGAGCGAAGCCATAGAGCCGACCGCGATACCCGTAAGAATGGTTGATTTCCAGGGCGTGCGGAAGCGAGGATGTACCGCGGCGAAAAACGAGGGAGGCAACAAGCCATCCCGAGACATCGCAAGAAGGACGCGGGGCTGACTGAGCATCAGCACCAGCATAACGGAAGTGATACCTGCGACGGCGCCAAGGGAGATGACAAACTGCCCCCAGTGGAGGCCGACGCGCTGGAACGCCGCGGCGATAGGGGCATCGGTATCAATCTGACCATAAGGGACCATGCCGGTGAGCACGATTGTAACGAGGATATACAGCACCGTGCATATAATAAGCGAGACGATGATTCCGATGGGGACATCACGCTGAGGGTTACGCGCTTCTTCGGCGTGAGTCGAAACCGAATCAAACCCGATGTAGGCGAAAAATATCATCGCGGCGCCGGCGAGCATTCCAACGGGTGCGCCGTCCGGACCGGTTTGTCCCCAGACGGTATGCCCGAAAATGCTCAGCCCAGCCCAGCCAAACGGAGCGAAAGGATGCCAGTTGGCGGACTTGACATAAAACGCCCCGACAACAACGACAAGAACCACCACAAAGACCTTGATTGCCACCATCACATTATTAAAGCGAGAGCTTTCATGTATGCCAATCACCAGGACGATAGTAATGATGGCGACGATAACGAGGGCCGGGAGGTCGAACCAGCTTCCCGTTTGCATAAAGATTCCGCTGGCGGGATTGTAGTCAAAGGGAGCACCGGAAAAGATTAACGGAACCTTGATATGAAACATTCCGATAAAATTCTGAAAGTATTTCGACCAGCCATGGGCCACGGAAGCGGAAGCCACGGTATATTCGAGGATAAGGTCCCACCCGATTATCCAGGCGAGTAATTCGCCGAGAGTGGCATAGGCATAGGTATAAGCGGAGCCGGCGACCGGCGCCATCGAGGCGAATTCAGCGTAACACAACGCGGAAAATATACAGGCCATACCCGCCACAACGAAGGAGAGCAGCAGAGCGGGGCCTGTTTTGAAATGAGCAACGTAGCCAGTGATAACAAATATGCCGGCACCTATGATGCAGCCAACCCCCAAACTTGTCAGCGACCATGGGCCGAGGACTCTTCTGAGGCGATTGTCACCCTTCATTTCCTCGTGGAGCAACCCGAGCGACTTTCTTTTGAACAAATGATGAGCCATAGTTTTAAGTTTTATTTTTCAATGCCGAGGAGTTTAAGGGTTTCGCGTTCGATAACACTCTGGACGGCGGAGCGCGGAATGACAGGTAGATTTGCGCCTGCCAAAATCTTATTGAAACCAAAAAGCGATTCCATACAATCCTTTGCCTTTGCGGCCGGGAAGGCGCTGCCGAAGAGAAGCTTGTCCATCACGCCCTGCTCATAAGCGGAGACAACGATATTATAAATATGCCAGACGTTGCCGGGTTTTACAGAGAGGTCTGCGAAGACGTTTTTGTGTTTGGCAACAAGGCACAATGTCTGTTCGTAAAATGGGAAGCCCATATTGCCCACGATGATTTTCAACTCCGGGAAGGTGCGAGCGACTTCGTCGAGGAGGAATGGGGGGGCGTATTCGAGGACGCCTTCCTGAACGACGGGGGTATTGTGAAAGAAGACGGGCAGGTGCAAATCCTGGGCGGATTCGTACAGCCGCATCGCCCTGGTGTGGGCGGGGTGAAAGGCGGATTGTGAGCAATAGAGGACGAGGCCTTTGAGACCGAGTTTTTCGGTGGATGTCTTGAGATTTTTTACGCCGACGCCGTCGGTTAAGGGGTCGATGAAGGCGAAACCAATCATTTTGTTTTCGTATCGAGCGACGTACTGGCTCAAATGCTTGTTGACCTGTTCGGTTGTATCGTCTGATGTGGTTCGACTTGGCTCACCATAGGCAGTTCGACCCGGCTCACCATAAGATGCCAGAACAATGCACTTATCAACCACATCGGCTGCGGCGAGATGCTCTGAAGCGTCAAGATTTTGCATACTTGCGCTTCGAATATGCGTATGGCAGTCAACAACCATATTCCAAATCCACAGGATATCAAATCGGCGGGGTAAACCCCGCCCCTACCTATATCACAACGGGGATATACGCTAACGGCTTGGGGGAATAGCGTCAAGGGGAAAAATTTTTGCCACTAAGACACAAGGACACGAAGGCTTTCAGCCACTCCCTAAGGGATGCCTTACGGCAAGAAGGCACAGAGCTCACAGAGAAACT
The DNA here is from genome assembly GCA_050012695.1 of Sedimentisphaerales bacterium. Taxonomy (GTDB): domain Bacteria; phylum Planctomycetota; class Phycisphaerae; order Sedimentisphaerales; family Anaerobacaceae; genus Fen-1362. Next base: position 100,424 of record JBEKGR010000007.1, read on the forward strand.
TTTAGGCGCTGCTTGCGCAGATTCCGCAGGCGGGTTCAAAATCGGCCAGTTGGAGCTAAGCTATTTTATCCGCCGTCATTTTGGCGGATTTGTTAATTCGCGATTGTATGGCTCGGTTGAATTCTGTCTATCAACATGAAGGCTGTTATGAATCGGTAACCATAACAAATCATTCTATAATGATCTTGAATAATACCCATCGTTTCCAAGTTACCTGATGGAGTAAATAAACGTGTTCATTCTTTGCCTTCAGATTCTGCGGTTGTTGTTGCCCAATTTTCGTTTCGTCAATATTTACATAATCGGCGATTTCTCCTTTACCTAAATCTCGCAGAAAACAAGGGGCATAAGAATACTCCATTATTATAGAACCCTTATCTTGCGCGAATTCCAAATACCAGCCATAACAGTTAGCATCCGAAGCTTTCCATCTTGTTCCTGCGGGTATCGCCTCCGTTCTTAAGTTGCTCAAATCAAATGGCGGTTCCGCTGAAACAATATAGGACAACAGAATCTGCCTTGGTATTTCGAGTGTAATTGTTCCTAAATCAAATGTTTGCCCTGCATTGAACTCAATAGGAAACACTTTTTCAAGATAACCCGGTGCCGTTACTCTGCAGTAGTAACTAATTGGTGAAAAACCAGATGCCTCGATAAGACCATTTTCAAGAGCCTGTATCTTTATGGGGTTAGGCCAATACCTGCGTGGGGAAGTTCCATTATGCGGGGTATTTATGGGGCCATCTCTTACGCTCAAATATAAGACTGCCTGAGAAGAATCACCATTTTCTTCCAGGGCGACCTTACCCTTTAGAGCAACAAGCTGGTCTTCTTTTAATGGAGTCATGTGAATGGTGCCCACATCTACCAAACTTCCCTTCATACCTCTCAATTTTAAATCATATGGAGCATATTGGTGCATACGGAAGCCAACCGGTCCAATAAGGTCTTTTGTCTCCCCGGCAAAATAACCGTCGGTCAAAATCTCCATCTGTGCGGCAACATAGCGGACATCTCCCTGGCCATCGAGAACCACCCTGCCTACGATGACATGTCCCCCTCCAAACTTATCAACGGTCGCTTTTGCCTTGTCGATAGCGGCCTCCAGCTCCTCCTTGTTTGCGCATTGCGCCAATGTTGCGAGGGTTTTCTTGGCCTGTTCAAATTGCTCAGAGTCGATTTTGCTTGATGGCCGCCTTATTGCATTCGGCGGCGCAACCACTACCCTGACATCCGTATCGCCGGCCGAAACAATCGTATTCCCATACAATTCGGTTTGACCATCCTTTGCCCTTGCGTAGATGTTCACCTGCCCGGCGCACAGTTTATCTATGGCAAATCTGCCTTGTTCATCGGTTATTCTGTCGGGGGACTGCTGGCCCTCCTCGATGACAAATATCCGTGCATTGGCCACAGGCCTGTCGTTGACATCAACTGCAATACCTGCGATATTCATATCAGCCGTCTTCAATTTCAGCAACGGGATTTCAAGGCGATTATTTACTGCGCCGTCTGCATCAACCTTCACATAACCTGGGTAGTATCCTTCAACTCGCGTAGAGACGGTGTATTGTCGCCCCGCCGGAATGGTTTTAACCTCATATTGGCCCTCTTGGTCGGTTGCAATGTCAGCAGTATCAATATCCATTCCGTGACCAGATATAGTCAAAGTCACATTTATTCTCGCACCGGCAATAAGTTCATCATTCGGGTCAATAACCGCACCGGTAAAAACGATGCCAGGCGTCATATTTACGTCGAATGTTTTTGTATTCTCGTTTATATCCACAGCAGCCGCAAGATTTCGTCTGATGTGACGTACCACAAGAACTGGCTGGGACTCCTGATTGCTCCATTGCTCTGGATTACAGAAAATCTCAAATCTGCCCTCTTTATCCGAATCACTTACATTTTGCCCCCGCGGAAATACTCTCATCGCTGCCCGGGCGACCGGTTGGCCATTAGGGTCGCGGACGATGCCGGTAATCTTGGGGACAGCTTTAAGTTCAATCTCAACACGGGCTGTTTTCCCAACCTCTATTGTTAAAGTCTGCTGCGTTTTTTCGAATGAATACCCTTCCTTATACACCCTCTGAATTTCAAACTCACCAGGCAGAAGTTTAAGCGATGCAATTCCATCTGCATTTGATACACCGCTTTGCCCTCGGTTGCCGTCTTTTTCCCGAACACTTACTTGCGCGCCGGCAATCGGCTTTTTCTCGTCATTCTTTATAACAACTTCGAGCAGACCTGACGGCTGGTTTGCCATATCCGGCATCACTTCGCCGCCCGGCTGTCCAAGCACCACCTTAACATCGGTAGCACCGGCCTTGGTGCTTACGTTCCCATACATAGGCTTCGAACCCATGCCAATACTCCTGACATTTGCGTTGACCTGCACTTGCCCATCGCACAGCTTGTCTATAATAAATTTACCTTTGGCGTCGGTTGTGCCTCGACGGTACTGTTGACCCTCCCCGCTCACACCTATATCCACATTGGCCACAGGCTTGTCATTAACATCAACCACAATACCCGAAATACTCATATTAGCTGTTTTCAATGTCAATGGCTTAATTTCGAGACGATTATTGACTGCGTTGTCTGTATCGACAGACACATCGCTGCTGCCATATCCATCGGCTTGTGCGGAAACACTGTATTTTTGCCCCTCCGGAACAGCTTTATATTCATATCCGCCCTCTTGGTCAGTCACGACAACATCATTGCCAATAGATGACTCATAGTTAGATACTCGCAGCCTCACACCCACCCTTGCGCCGGCAATAGGTTTTCCATTTGGGTCAATAACCGCACCGGTAAAAACGATGCCCGGCGACATATTCACGTCGAATGTTTTTGTGTCCTCGTCTATATCCACCACGGCAGCAAGATTTTGCCCCGCATGGCGGGCAACAAGAACCAACTGGGGTTCTCGAGTGCCACGTTGCTCAGGATTCCAGGAAATCTCAAATTTGCCCTCTTTGTCTGAATTTGTTTCCTTTTGCCCCATTGGACAAATTCGCAGCGACGCTCCGACGACCGGTCGGCCATTGGGGTCGCGGACTATGCCGGTGATCCTGGGGTTAGCCTTAAGCTCAATCTCAAGCCGAGTTGTTTTGCCGTCTTCTACTGTTACAGTTTTCTGCTCCCTTACGGACGAATACCCTTCCTTGAACGCTACCTGCAATGTGTATTCGCCCGGCTCAAGACGAATCGCCGCGATACCATCTGAATTGGATACACCGCTTCCTCCTTGCTTATCATTATTGTTCATACGCACATAAACATTTGCGCCGGCAACCTGCTTTTTCTCATTGTCTCGGATGGTAACTTCAAGCATACCGCCCTTGCTTGCCTCAAGGATGATGCCGGAACTCGTCTGTCCTGCCGCGATGGTTACTGTTGCGGGTTTGATAACCCATTGTGCGGGTTTATCGCGTGACGAAACATCCCTTATTGTATAGGTCTTTGCCTCAAGGCCTTCAAAACTGAACGTGCCGTCATCTTTGGAAACGACAGGTTTGACGCCGAATGTCCCGCCCGGCGTATAGCACATCAGCCGCACACCGCCGACGGCCTTGCCGGTCTCCTTTTCAATCACCTTGCCTTCGATTTTCACCTCCACCGGCTGGACAATTCTTATATCCTTGCTTTGAACGGTATATTGTCCGGGATTATAGTTTGAAGCATCGATTGGCGCTTGCGGCGGCTTAAACGTGCTTATGGTCGCCATGCCCGCTTTCTTGACGGTGAATTCCGCCTTGGCCTCGGCTGGTATGTTGTTAAACACAAAAATGCCTTTTGAATCGGTAGTAGTTACCAGCAGATCGAGCGGCTCAATGCTGGTCAGATATCGAAATTTTTCCGGCCCGCTCTGAAGATTCCCTAACAGTAGCATTGAAATCCGCACCTCAGCACCGACAATGGGTTTATTGGCATCATCAACAACGATGCCGCGTAATGTATATGGTTTGCTCATCGGCAGCATCGTCGTTTTATCTTTCCGCATGTCCCAGTTGTCCCAGCCGATGGCAAATCCATCCTTCCTCGCAATCAACATCGCAAATTGATACTGTTTGTCTGTGAGCGTTTCCTCACTGAAAGAAAAACTGCCGTCTTCCTTGGTAATCTGTTCTTCGGTAGTTGCTTTTTTAAGCTCCTGTTCTCCGACATCAGGCATGAGTCGATAGAGCGTTACCTTTGCACCCGCAATAGGTTTATTGGCGTCATCGACGACCTTGCCGGAGCAGGTTATTTTTTTTGGTGCATCAGCGGCTGAGGAACCAGAACAGAAAATGTACGATAAGATCAGCAGTCCTACAATTATCAATCGCATAAATATCACTATTCTCCTTGGAAAAATCAGGGTGGCTTTTAAACCCACCTATTTCCCATATTCATCGCTTTGCTACGCAACCAAATTCCTCGCTTAGCCGATAATAATAAAATTTTCCTCAAATCACAATAATTTAATGGCCAAACTTGATTTAACTGGGATTTCCCATATAACATTGTATATCCTTGCTCAGCTGCACCACTGAACTTTCCGTTTATCAAAATACCAAATCAGCCTGAAAAATGGAGCTTTTTATGACCTTGCGGCTGTAAAAAGTGAGAAAAATCCGTACAACTTCACTACAACTCAAAGGTTAAATAGCTTGTAAAATCGCAAAAGTTGTATATCTATAAGATTAGTAATATCAAATACTTATAAAATTATCAGAAAACGTAAACATTTTATCAGGATGATTGTCAATAACCGCACGATATAACCTCTGGGCGCCATCGTAATTTCTATCCCAGGCGCACTGGCCTGCTGTGCCCACAAGAGTTGAGGCCAAATGCGCATTATTGGCATAGTCGGCGATAAGTTTATCAACCGCTGCATTCGCGTCATCTGATTTGCCCAAATTAACCAAGGAGATAATCTGCGATTTCGCCTGTTCTATATCCGCAGGAGTACTTGCCGGCGGTTCGACTTTGCTCGCCGCCGGCTGTCCGTGTCCGATGCCTGCTAAAATAAGGGCAATAATCACAAGAGCAACACAAACGGGAAATGATGAGATAAGAATGATTCTTTTAGCCATAGAATTTTCCTCCGATAAATCCTGCGTATATATTTGTGGGGTGTTGACCGGCGTTTACTCGAACTTGTAGAGTTGCGACTATTTCCGGAACTTTGGGTAGTGTCATAAACATCGTTCTCCTGCTTCTATACCTATGCCTAAAGGCAAAGGCGACTGACCAATGCTAATGTTGATGAAAAAAAATGGGGGATTTTGCGCCTGTTATTCATAAGTCCTTACAGGGAAGGGGCTTGCGACAGAAAAATGCTTCGCAAAAAACATCCTAAAAAATTCCGCCAGATTAAATTATTTACGACTTGCGACTTGAAAACTGATTACACCCTTCGACTGGTTCGACAAGCTCACCACAGGTCGCTACGCTTGCTCAGGGCAGGCAGAGCGTCAATTTGAGATTTTCGAGGCGAGGGTATCAGTGGAATTATTATCTTGGGGAGCGGATTTGGGGGGATTCTCGATATAGGCCAACATACCTTTGACGGCCTGGTCGGTGGGATTCTTACTGAGGCAATAGCGAAGATGTGGAATGGCTTCCTTCCCACGACCCTGGCGATAAAAGACGAGGCCGAGGTTGTAGCGAGCGTTAAAGTAATCGGGCTGCTGCTGAACGGCAAGGGTGAGATAATTTTGCGCCTGCGGGAGAAGATTGGCGTTTATACAAATAGCGCCGAGCGTGTTGAGGGCATTGACGTTTTTGGGGTCGAGCTTCAAAATCCGCAGATAGATGGGAGTTGTGGCCTGAAGGCCTCCGGGGCCTGAGAGACGGAGACGCGCGAGCAATTCGAGGACTTTGAGGTCATCGCGAAAGAGGTCGGCGAGGGCATTGACATATTGGGGCCCTTTTTCGTAGAGAGATTTCATTTGCCGGTATCGAATATCGTCGGGGAGAAAGGAGTAGGCCTTATCGAGGTTTCCCGCAAGAGCGAGGCGATTAATCTTAGCGCGGAGCGAAAGGGCTTGGCGCAACAGTTTTGCGTTTTCTTCTGAACCGGCGTTGAAAAGGAAGGGCCAGATATCTTCCATCGGTTCGAGGAAATCGGTATTACGAAACATCGGACCCCGAGAATACCAGGTTTTATATTGCGTAAAGGGGAGGTCATCGGTGTTGACGGGGCCTGTGGCTGTCCATCGTCGCAGTGAATCTTCGGCACAGAGGAAAGAGTCGAGGAAGCCGGCGGGGGTATGAAGACCATAGGGTTCGAGGTCGCGGCGAACGGGTTCGGCGCTGAGGCGGCTTTGGAGATTTGCCACATCGATTTTGAGGGGCTGCGGCGTCGCGGCAAAGAGGACATAGGCGACGAATCTCGCCTGCTCGTCAACACCGTGAACGACCCATAAACTGGTGTGAGGGAAGACGGACTGGAACGTGCGTGCGATTATTTTGAACTCGTCTATCTTCAGGCCGTGAATGGGAACCCACTCGACGAAGACACCGTCATCGGCGAGGTGGTCGCGGACCTGCTGATAAAATTCCCGGGTATAGAGGACCCAACTGTCGCCGGATTTGGGATGTGTGGAATCGGAGACAATGACGGGCCATTTGCGCTGCGAGGTCATTATGTAATTGCGGCCGTCGTCAATGACGACGTGTGCCTTGGGGTTTTGAAGGAGATTGTTATTTTCCTGAGAGAGCAGCGAGGCAGCTTTGACGACGCTCTGTTCGAGATCAACAATAGTAAGCGATTTAACATCGGGCAAAACGGACGTTGCACCAGCGGCAACGCCCCCGCCGAAGCAAATCATCAGAACATCATCAGGGGCGGGATGAAGCATCGGGGCGAGGTCGCCAATCATTTTGAAACAGAGCTGATGTGCGTAGAGAAGAGGGACTTCGGAAACGCCGTTGATATAAACTGTCCTGCAATCATTGATGTGGTTTCGTGTTACGACGGCGGTCCCTGTGCAGCCCTCGCGGTAAAAGAGGATATCGGTATGCTTAGCCAAAGCGAAGTCGGTGGCGAGGAACACCTGCTTACAGAGGTCAGAGGGGACGAGAGTGAAAAACAGAAATAAAGCTACGGCATATACGCCTGCTGCCGGCAACGCGACAGTTAGGATTGAGGGGCGATTCTTGAGGCAGGTGAATGCCAGGAGAAGAATGCCCATAATTCCATAAAGCACAGATACGAGCAACAAAGTCGATTGTATGCCGAAGAAGGGGATGAGGACGAAAATCGGCAAAATGGCGCCGAGGACGGTCCCTATGGTATTGACGGCGAAGAGCAATCCTGTGCGGCTGCCGAGAGTTTGCACGCCGCGACCATAGACGGTGCACAAAAGCGGGAAGGCAAAACCCATCAGGACAGTGGGAAGAAAGACGGCAATTACCGCAATTGCCTGCGGGTTGTGTATCGGCGGAGAGTTGCGGACAAAAACGGAAGCGCTGGTTATAAACATAACGGGAATTAAAATCGCCATCAACAGCTCTGCCACGCCGAGCATTTGCGCCGGGCGACGTATTCGTCCCGCCAGCAAGCCATATACAAGGGAGCCCAGTCCGGCACCGAGGAGGTAAACACAGAGGATGATGGGGAAGACATAAGTAGAGCCGACCATAAAGGAAATATATCGCACCCAGAGAACCTCACAGACAATAGCCGCGAAACCATTGAGAAACGCAATGGTCAGCAGCAGCGAGGAGGGGACCCGCGACTCATAATGGTCGGGCATCTGTGTTTGATGAACAGGGACGGCAGGAAGAGCAACATCATTGCGGATGGAAATCGCCAGTGCAACGAAGGCAATCACAAAATTGATAACGACAGCAAGGAGGTTAGTCGCTCGCAGGCCAAACGCACCTATTAGCCAGAACCCCCCTGCCAGACAGCCAAGTGCGGCACCGAGGGTATTGACGCAATACAGGAGGCCGATGCGAGAACCGATGATTTTGTCGGAATCTGTAACCGCCCGGACGAGCAGAGGCAGGGTTGTGCCCATGAGGAAACATGGCACTACGAGGATGGCGAAAGATAAGCCGAATCGGGCGATGGCGCTAATCAACAATGAATGAGACGACAAGACAGAGAGTGTGGGGACAAGCAATCTCATCCAGTCGAGCATAGGCGGAATTGCCAAGGCGCAAAAAGCGACAACCACCTGAACAACGGCAAAGGCGAAGATTCGCCGGGTAAGACGGTCAGCGAGCCGGCCTCCGAGGAGTCCTCCGAGACCAATACCCGCCATATAAGCGCAGAGGACGATACTAATGGCGTAAGAGCTGTTGCCGAATACAGTTACGAACTGGCGACTCCAAATGACCTCAAAAAGCAGAGAGGTAAGACCTGAAAGGAAAAAGGAGACATAGACGCCAAAACGAAATAAAGATACCCTGTGGGGCCGCGCAGGCGGGGCAGAAAAATTCGCAGTCATACGGCCAAACGCTCCATATCAACCTAAGGATAGCCACTTTTTTGGCGGCATCCTTCCTCACCTTGTAACAGTTTGATTAGCCGAATCTAACGATTGTAAATATTAAGTATATTCTCTTAATTTGTCAAGCCGAGTTTTGTGCAACTGTGCGGGGAATAGGGGACAGTTAAGACGCAGAAAACAAGGCAAAAAATGAAAGCCCCCCAACTAAAACGGTTGGGGGGCATAATTGAAGAGGGCCTTATACAGGCAACCCTCATTCTCTATCGCAGATAACTGCCTTATGGGCCCGGCCTTGTAACGCATTGGGGGGCGGATGGGGTTTGCTGGCAATCGATAAGCCAGTTTTGCGTCAGGAGGTAAAGGTCGGTCAAATCAACCATCGTACTATGGTTTATATCGCTTTCATCGCCCCAGTATGGGCTCGAACAAGAATTATGCCATTCGTCAGCGAGCAGGGCATAATCATAAAAATCAACAACGCAATCATAATTGATATCTCCCTGCAGGATATAGGGACAGGGCCGCAGCCAGCGAAAAGTGACGAGCGCGCTTCCGTAACGAGGATTGCCGCCGGAATCGACAAGCTCGGCGCCGGTAGCAGCGTCTCCCAGATAAACTTTGTAGTTGGCATACAGCCGGCCGTAAAAGGTATCTGCTACGGCATAGACATTGTGCCGCATACCTCTGTTCCAAAGCCAGATATCAGAACTCGGAATTCCGCAGGCGTCCGGAGTGCCGAATATAGGCGCATAGCCGGCATCTCTGTAATAAGTTTCGAGTTCCGGTGTCTGGTCAAGAACCTTCACCCATACTGCGCTTCCCGGCGGGAAGGGATAAGTAACCTCATCAAGCATATCGGCACCCCAGCCATACTGAAAATTATATGCCTTGCCGATGAGCACCCGCCAGGACAGATTGGGGTCAAACGCAGCGGGCGGCACCAATGGCCGCAAAACAGGGGCAGCGGGCCAGGCCAGCGTTGACCAGGGCTGCGCATATTCATCAAACACAAAAATGCTCTGGCCGTCGAAAAAAACTTCGAGCATTACCATAGGAAATCCGCTCTGCTGTCCTCCGCCGATTTGGGGAATTACATACGCCTGGGCCGGCGCCACAATGATAAGGGCACATAGAGCCGCGGTGAGTATTGCAATCGTTACGTTGAGTTTCATTTTCTATACCTTTTCGTTTTTCAAAGTTATTCCGGTTGAGCTTATGCCGCCGCTCGATATTTTCGCCTGGAGCCAAGCAAATAAAAAAGTCCTGTTCCCATAAGTCCGAGCGTTGCGGGCTCGGGAATCGAAGTCCAGGTCAACGTTACCGTGTCGCTTCCGTAACCGGATATTGCCGCTCCCGATGTCGCATCGCCCAGGTAAACATTATAGGTTGCGGACCATTCTCCGTAACCGGGCGTTACCGTATAGGCATTGTGAGACATCTGCATCATTTCATTCCACTTCCATATATTCGATGTTCCGCCGGTACCAAAAATCGGGGTATAACTGCTCCGCGCATACGTATTCAATCCATCGCTTTGACTAATAAGTTCGATCCATATCTTGTCGCCGGCGGGAAGCGGCGAACCTTGAGCAAAGAGTTCATTTCCCCATCCGTATTGATAGTTGTAGGCCTTTCCGTTGAGAGCGTTATAGTACGACGTTGCAGCAGGGTCAAACGCGTCAGTTCCGGTCAAAGGGCGCAGCACAGGCCTGTCGGCCCCCGTAAGTGCCGCCCATGGATTTCCAAACGTGTCCAGCACTACAACATTTGTCCCGTCTATTTTAATATCGAGCATAATCATTGACGCACTTCCGACCTGGCCGCCGCCTATCTGGGGGACTACATAGGCAGCCGCTGGTCCGGCGTTAACCAGTACAAAAACAATTGAAACAAATCCACAAACAAGATTTAATCCTCTCTTACTCATTGTCCTCTCCATCAAAAAAGCTATAAAGTTATTGCTGGGCCGTTCCCGGGTCCCAGTTATCGATATTTTTGGCAGTATCAAATGTTTCCTTAAATCGCTGTGCCATGACGTGGCCGTCGAGATAACTGTAATTGGCGGTATTACCGTGTCTTTGGGCGTCCAATTCCGCCGGTGTATAATCCTGAGGAGATGATGGGCCTATCCAGGTTTGTGCCATAAGATGGTCGACCATTCCGGAAAGCAATTCGCCGAACTCAATAGTACCCGCCGGATGACGGACCTGCATCGTGGTGCGATACGTTGGCCCGTAATCAATTCCGAGGGCAGCTGCGACTTCGCTTGATTCGAGTTCGAACCAGACGTTTTTGCCATAGCTCATTTGGAGCGGTTTTCTCTGGTCTCCGGGGCAATGATAAAACTTTTTAAAGACATTGTCCCATGCGGTAGTTGTTGAACCATGGTAACGGCCGTATCCGAGGTTGGGCATAAAGGCCTGCTCCCATCGTAACCACCCATAGACCGATGCCGAGTGAGAACTCCTGGCAAATTGACCTTCATTATCCTGGGTGTACATCATCGAAGACATACCGAGTTGATGCATATGCATTGAACAAACTACCGCGCGGGCCTTTCGTTGAGACCCGGCCAAGGCAGGCATCAGTATGGCAAGAAGGAGCCCGATTACGCTGATTACCACAAGCAGCTCAACGAGCGTAAACCCCCGGGGTATGATGTAACAATGCCTGGATGCAGACAGATTAAAATGTCGTTTAATTCCGCCACAAAAACATCGGGTAAATATCGTGTACAGTAACATCGCAATTTCTCCTTAGTAACAACTAACCATCTCACCAAATTACAAAAGCAATTGTATAATCCCATTCGGGAGCTCCTATTGGGAAAAACCTTAAAGTGCGTGCGGTAAAAACTTATTTGGGAGGTACATTTTGTGGTTATGATTAATGGGTTAAATTTATAGATTCCTGCTTTCGCAGAAACGACAAAGGTGGTAATCTGTTTAATAAATAATGCTGTATTGATAGGAGTATAATTATGAATTGCCCGGTATGTAAAAATGCGATGATAACGCTGGAACTGGCGAAGGTGGAGATTGACTACTGCACGGGCTGCAAAGGGGTGTGGTTAGACGCCGGCGAGCTTGAAATGCTCCTGGAGGACGACGGGAAAGCGAAGAAGCTTATCAGCTCATTTGACAAAGATACGAGCAGCGGTGAAAAGGTAAGGCAATGCCCGATATGCGACAAGAAAATGGAAAAAATTATCGTGGGGCACGACAAGCCAACGCTGCTGATAGACAGGTGCGCCAAGGGAGACGGGTTATGGTTCGACAGGGGCGAGCTGACCAACATTATCGCGAGGGCGTTGCTGGACAACGACAATAAAATAAAACAACTGCTGTCGGATATGTTCGGGGAAAAGTAGCACCCGGCTTTGCTACACTTCGCTGGCGCAAAGTAATTTTTTTATTCCGGAGAAAAAGAGTTGCCCCGGCGCAGGTTTTCGTCTTAAAATGCTGTGATTATTGCAAAGCGGGCAAGCTGCAAACAAAAAACTCAGGACAAAGCCGTGTTTTGGGGAACACTTGCGCGGTTACGGTTCAGATTGTCCGGCGAGAGCGAAGTAATTACGAATGTTTTATAGAGTCGGCTGAATGCCAAACAACAATAAAAAAACGCCAGATATTGACTTTGTAACCTGCACGCAGGAATCCGTTCTGCAGTTTTTCGATACATCTCTCAAAGGGCTGTCCGAAAAAGAGGCAATAACACGACTTGAGGAATACGGGTACAATGAGCCGGCCAAGAAGAAAAAGCGGACGGTTATTTTTCAGATTTTCTCCAAGTTTTTAAACCCGCTGGTGGTGGTTCTTCTGATTATCGCGGGCTTCTCGCTGTTCTTCGGGGAAAAAGCAAGCGCCATCCTTGTGATATTGATGGCCTTTATCAGCGTATTTTTGTCATTCATCCAGGAATATCGAGCGGGAAAAGAGGCGGAACGGCTCAGCGAAATGGTAAGGGCCACGGCCACGGTGATTCGCAACGGCAAGGCAAGGGAGGTAAAGATACGAGAGATTGTTCCCGGTGACATTATCGACCTTTTTGCGGGTGATATGGTACCCGCGGACCTGCGGATTATTTCCTGTAAGGACCTGTTCATTAATCAGGCATCTCTGACGGGCGAATCGTTTCCCGTTGAAAAAACCGCCGAGCCGCTGACTCCCAAGGGTCGTTCTCCATCCGACTTAACAAATATGGCGTTTATGGGGTCAAGCGTCATAAGCGGAACGGCGATTGGAGTTGTCGCTAAAACGGGGCTTGAGACGAGATTCGGCGCGTTGTCCAAACGGCTGGCGGCAATATCCGTAGAGAGCAGTTTCGACAAAGGTATTCGCAGCTTTACCTGGCTGATGATAAGGGTTATGGTCGTCATGGTGTTGGTGATTTTCGCCATTAACGCCTATTTGAAGGGCGCTATTATACAGTCGCTTTTGTTCTCGCTTTCCGTCGCCGTCGGGCTAACTCCTGAAATGCTCCCGATGCTGGTGGCGATAAACCTCTCCAAGGGGGCAATCGCGATGTCCAAAAAGGACGTGATAGTAAAACGTCTCAACGCGACCCAGAACTTCGGCGCGATGGACGTGCTGTGCACCGACAAGACGGGGACGCTGACCCTCGACAAAATTGTAGTTGAAAAACATTGCGACGTGGTTCGAAAAGAGGACGATGACGTCCTGCGTATGGCATATATCAACAGTTTCTACCAGACGGGGCTTAAAAACATTCTCGACCGGGCGATACTGTCTTATGAGAAGCTTTTAGTCAAGCAATACAAAAAGGTCGATGAGGTGCCGTTCGATTTTTCGCGCAAGGTAATGTCGGTGGTGGTCGAGGCTGACGGCAAACACCAGATTATTGTCAAAGGCGCCCCGGAAGAAATTTACAGAAGATGCACCAAATTCGAGCTTGACGGCGAAATACTGGATTTGGACGAGGCCAAACTGGTGCTTGTCGAACTGGAAAATGAGTACAACGACCTCAGCGCAGAGGGTTTCAGGGTGCTTGCGGTTGCATACAAGAATTTTGACCAGCCAAAAAATGTTTACACAAAGGACGACGAACAGAACCTCATCCTGAAAGGTTATATTGCCTTTTTGGACCCGCCGAAATCATCCGCCAGGAAGACCATCGAAACTTTGAATAACCTCGGTATAGAGTTTAAGGTCCTCACAGGCGATAACGAGCTTGTTACGAAAAAGATTTGCAGCGAAGTTGGTTTGAATATCAGGGGTTTTGCGACCGGCGAACAGGTGGAAAAGATAGATGACGCCGCGCTGGGAGAAATGGTCAAAACCACTACCGTGTTTGCCCGACTTTCCCCGCTGCAAAAAGAAAGAGTTATTCACGCCCTGCACAAAAACGGACATATCGTGGGATATCTCGGCGACGGTATTAACGACGCGCCGGCGCTCAAGGCGGCTGACGTGGGCATTTCCGTCGATAACGCAGTGGATATCGCCAAAGAAACGGCTGATATCATTCTCCTGAAAAAAAGTTTGCTGGTCCTCATCGACGGGGTAATCGAGGGACGAAAAACCTTCGGCAACATCATCAAATACATCAAGATGGGCTCCAGCTCCAACTTCGGCAATATGTTCAGTATGACGGGAGCGAGCTTGTTTTTGCCTTTTCTGCCGATGCTGCCAATTCAAATTCTTCTCAATAATTTTCTTTACGACATGTCCCAGATTGCCATTGCTTCAGACAGCATTGATGAAGAATACCTTCTCAAATCCCGGCCGTGGAATGTGAACTATATCAGAAAATTTATGATTGTCATCGGTCCGGTCAGCTCACTTTTTGACTTTATTACTTTCGGCATTTTGTGGTTTATTTTTCACGCGTCTGCGCCATTGTTCCAGACGGGCTGGTTTTTGGAATCCCTCTGCACCCAGACGCTGGTCATTCATATCATTCGCACGGGAAAGGTGCCTTTTATTGAAAGCAAACCCAGCCAATTTATGCTTTTCACTTCGATTTACATTGTTACCATTGCCCTGGTGCTGCCATTTCTGCCGTTTGGCAAATACCTTGGTTTTGTTGAGCCGCCTCCGTCATTTTTCGTGGCGCTGATACTCATCGTACCGGCCTATTTACTTATGGTGCAGGTTGTTAAAAGCTGGTTCATAAAACGATACGGCTACGAATAAACAACAAATCGATACCGGCGGCTGTATGGCAGACAGCACTCTCGCGGTTGACAAGTCCCTTTTTTGCTTTATAATCTGTCTCTGTGTTAAAGTTTACGGCAATCTAAAATCCGCGGAAGAGAAAAGATAAAGCGATTATTGAAGGAGAAAAAAATGGGTATAGGAATGGTTGTACTGATTATTTTACTGATGATTGCGGCAGGACTGCTTCTGGTGGTGCTGTACGTAATCGGAACTTACAACGTTTTTGTGGGGCTTCGCAACCAGGTTGACAACGCGTGGTCGCAAATTGACGTGCAACTGAAGCGGCGTCACGACCTGATTCCCAATCTCGTCGAAACAGCGAAGGGTTATATGCAACACGAGCGAGGAACATTCGAAGCAGTAACAAACGCACGGGCACAGGCAATGGGGGCAAAAACGGTCGCGGAGGCGGCAAAGGCGGAAGGTGCGCTGGGCGACGCTCTTAGCAAATTTATGCTGGTTGTCGAAAATTATCCCGACCTGAAGGCAAACCAGAACTTTCTGGCGTTACAGGAAGAGCTTTCGAGCACGGAGAACAAGATTGCCTTCGCAAGGCAGGCGTATAACGACCAGGCGATGTTCTTCAACAACAGGATACAGATGTTCCCGTCGAATATCGTGGCGGGCATATTCACCTTTACCAAGCGGGATTTCTTCGAGGTTTCAGCGGCAGAAGAACGAGAAGCGCCGAAGGTCAGTTTCTAATATAAAACACCCCCCAATAAATTGGGGGGCTAAACACTGAAAAAGAAGTTATGTGGGAACTGATACGGATAAATAAGAGGAACTCGGTCTTGCTGTTGATGCTGATGGCGGTTTGTCTGCTTGGGCTGGGGGCAGTTATCGGGATGGCAATTAAAGGGCCTGACGGCGGGATGCTCGGCCTGATGATAGCGACTGGAATCTGGGTGATACTTACGCTAATCAGCTTTTCGTCGGGCGACCAGATTATGCTCGCGGCAAGCAACGCTGTGCCTGTTACGCACGACGTTAATCCGCAGTTGTTTAACGTAGTCGAAGAAATGTCGATTGCGTCGGGACTGCCTATGCCCAAGGTTTATATAATCAACGACCCGGCGCCAAACGCTTTTGCGACAGGACGCAACCCTAAATCAGCATCTGTCGCGGTAACAGCAGGATTACTCGCGAAACTCAACCGTGATGAGCTGCAGGGAGTTGTGGGGCACGAGATGAGCCATATCCTGCATCGGGATATTTTGTTCGTAACGCTGGCGGGTGTTATGCTGGGGTCGGTTGCGCTTTTGTCGCAGGTTTTTTTGCGAGGGATGATGTATGGCGGAGGGTCGAGAAGAAGATATTCATCCGGCGGGGGCAAAGGCGGCGGCGGAGCAATGGCGATACTGCTTATAGTCGCGATTGTGGCGGCTATCTTAGCGCCAATTGTGACGCAGTTATTGTATTTCGCGCTATCGAGACGACGGGAGTATTTAGCTGACGCAGGGTCGGCTCGGCTGACGCGATACCCGGAAGGACTGGCGAATGCATTAGAGAAAATCGCAGACGACCGCGCCCCGCAACTGGCATCGGCCAACAAGGTTACAGCGCCGATGTTCATAGTCAACCCGTTCAAGAAAATGGGCGAGTGGAATCTTTCGGACATGACGAGCACGCACCCGCCAATATCGGAGAGGATACGGATTTTGCGGAATATGTCGCAGGGTGCGTCGTTGAAGGACTATTCAGACGCGTTTGTAAATGTTACGAAAAGCAGAACCGTTATGCCAGCGTCGGCGTTGACGAAAGAGGATATCGCCCTTAGGGAAGCAAGCGCGGAGGCCAAGGAGGAACAGAAAGAAAAGCAGCTTCGCCAGGTCGGGGATATTATGCGAAAGGTAAACGGATTTATTTTTCTGACGTGCGCGTGCGGAATGACGCTGAAAATACCGCCGAATTATGCCGCAGCAACGGTAGAATGCCCGCGCTGCCACACAACGCATAACGTAAATAAGGCGTAATCACGACAAAACGCTAAAAGGATTTATAAAAAAGAAGCCGAGCTGCCATCGCAGGGAGGTTTGGTAGCTTAGGCAGCCCGGGCTTTTTACGGTCTTGCTGGTTTCCCCCCAGCCGTCCCGTTCATTAATATCTACGTTTGCCAAACCGGATATGTTTTTCGCCTTTTAATCAAATTCGTTATGAGTTATCCAGTAATCGCAATTATACAGCATAAAAGACGGGTTATCGGCGAAGTAAGGCATTTAGAACGGTAAAATCAGGGTTGCCCCGACTCGTAGAGTACGGAAGCACAGAATCATCTTCGACAAGTCAACGCAACAATCCCCTGAATATCAGTAGTAGATTGACAATTGCTAATCGACTGTAATGGATTCGCCGGGTTTGAGGACTGTAACTTTACAGCCAGCCAGCTTTTTGAAGTTATCTGCGTCTGCCTGACTGCCTATGATATCGCCCCAGTGATATGGTATTGCCTGCTTTGGTTTGAACTGTTTTGTCGCATCGGCGGCCTCGGCTGCATTCATAGTGAATTTGCCCCCCGCCGGGAGCAAAGCAAGGTCGATATTTTTGAGGGCTTTCATTTCGTCAGTGGCGTCTGTATCGCCGGCGTAATATATGCGTTTACCGGCGATTTCGATTACGAAACCCAGCCAGTTATTGGATTTTGGGTGGAATTGTTTGGTTATGTTGTAGGCGGGAACGCCGGTGATTTTGATGCCATTGACATCGATTGACTGGCCGGGTTTTAGTGTTTGGCCTTTTCCCTTTTCCTGGATAACATCCTCCGCGGCAATGAACTTTGTAGTCATGCCGGAGACCTTTGCGATATCCTCAGCGGAATAATGGTCGTAGTGGATGTGGCTGACGAGAACGATGGTCGCGTCGTGCGGAGCGTTTTTGAGTTTCCAGGGGTCGATATAAATTACATCACTGCCGCTTGAGATTTTGAAGCTGGCGTGGCCAAACCATTGTAATTGAACAGGCATAGTGTTCTCCTTTCCTTTTTGAACGGGGGCATCCTCAGCAAAAATACACGGGCTGGTGAAAACAATGCTGACAACAGCTGTGAATGCAATTAGTGAAATTCGCGTTCTCATAACAATCTCCTTAAAAATATTTTTCTCAATCAAAACCCCTCGATATTACGAGCAAAATACCTCAATACGCTCCCGACGTCAAATCTAATTAAATGCCTTTAAACGCCTTCAAAGCAGGTGTGAACGGCTTGCAATCAGGCGACAAATTGAGTATAATAAATAAGTTATAATTCAGGAGCAAGCCATCAGACAGCGGGATTTATCCGTTTGAGGAAACAGCCAAAAAATGGGCGAAGAATTCGATGTATTGAGCTATCAGCAGCGAGAGCCGAGGATTCATATCCTGACTTTGGACAGGGTCCTGGGCTGGGACATTTACGACCGGCTGCATAACGACAGCAAGACGAGATTCTACGAATTAGTCGTTCCCAAGCAGGCGGACTGGAAGCATCGGCTCGAAGAAATAGAGGCGATAGTTGACCGGACGGTTTACGCAAGGATGCTGATAATGGACGTGCGGAGAGCGACGATGCCCAAGATTCAGCAGGTATACAACAAAATTGCCGGGTACAACCGCAAAGATTTGAATCGGTTCTGTTTTACGGTGCTTATCGGGGATGGGCCTTTGAACTTACTCCAGCCGGGGAAATCACCGGATGTTTTTGTTCCTTATCTTGCCGGCCTGAGGGTGGATTATAACATGGCGGTATTTTTCTTCGACCCTTTCATTCATTATGAGCCGGAAGAAATGGAATCGTCTATGGACGAAGAGTTTATGCTGTCGAACAAGCCGCCTCAACGACTGGCGTCTTATTTCCCTCAGGCAGGCGTAACGGTGGACTCGGTGAGACGGTTCTTCAGGGCGGCAGAACAAAATGAGGCGGTAAAAAGACAGCGGTTTAAAACTCTCGCGGCGTTATACCTGAAACGCATCGGCGAGCAATTCCCCCAGCACAAAGACCTTCTGCGCGGACTTTTATCCAAAAACGGGGCACAACTGGGAAGCGAAAAGCTAAACCTGTACCCGGTATTTTTCGAGGAATGGGTTCACGAGCTGATGCAGAAGGCGGCAAATCCCCAGCAGGAATAAAAAGCCGAATCTCCCGGCGAGCCCTCGATAAATCGGCGGACAGGCAACCAGCCAAATCAGCGCATTACCCATGTTTGGTTTTCGAATTTGAGCTTCTGGTCGGGACGGAATTTGGGGTCGCCGGCGATTGAGTAGTTCAGCTCAAGGGTTTTGCGGAGGTAAACTTTTACGGGATTGCCATCCTTGTCTTTATCGGAGGGATGGTCAACGGCGACGGTTTCGTTGCTCAGGCCCGTAATGAATATGCTCACGCTTTTGGCATTGGGGTCAAAATCAGGCCAGCAGATTGCGATGTCAACGGTGTTGTCCTGGCCCTGGAGGATTTTATTGCCGGCGTTTTCCATAAGCTGAAGGAACTGATATTTGCCCTGGTGACGAGTTTTAATTTTATCAAAGAGAACAGCGGATGTTCCCTTTATGGCGGGAACAACCTGAAGGGTATCGGTAACAAGCTCGGCGGCGGGATAAAAATCGACGTCTTTACCTGACTTGTTATTGGTGAGGGTGAGAATTGTGTACCAGTAACGCTGTGGGGTAGCGCCCTCAAGAGTAATTTGCTGGGGGTTTTCAAAACGGATGTCGAGCGTCCAGTCGTCCGGTTTCTGGACAACAGCCGGGGTCGGTGCCGCCCAACAAACGCCAAACATCGCAAGAGTCAAAACGCCGATTACCAAACCTCTCATCGTTAAACCCTCATCAATACTGTAAAAATACGGGTGCAACCCATTATTGCTGCATCTATATTATATCGTCAAACGGGCTTAAAACCAAGCAAAAATCCGGGGTTGGGGTTTTAGGCAAGATTCGTGTAATACCATAGTAAAGTGAGGTGCCAAATTTGAAAAATAGCTTATAATGCTCCGGGTTGCGCGTAAATGGGCAACACAGATTGAGGAGTTATATTATGAGGACTGATTTTCGCGGCAGAACACTTGTTTTGAACCATATTTTCCTGCTGACGTTGATTCTTGCTGGGTATTGCTCTGCGGCGGCAACAAGGCGAGAGGTAAAGATACCGGACATAAGCGGGTACAGGACGCTGAAGTGCGATTTTCATACGCACACGGTATTTTCGGATGGTCAGGTCTGGCCGACGGTTCGGGTCGAAGAGGCGTGGCGCGAGGGACTGGACGCGATTGCGATAACGGACCATATCGAGTACAAGCCACACAAACAGGATGTAAAACCCGACAACGACAGGCCATGTGAAATCGCACGAAAAGCCGGCGAAGAAAAAGGAATAATTGTTATACGAGGGGCTGAAATCACGCGGGATATGCCGCCCGGGCACTGCAATGCGATATTCCTCAAAAACGCGAATGAGCTGGACACCAAAGATTTTAATGACGTGATGAAAAACGCAGTCGCACAAGGGGCCTTTATTATCTGGAACCATCCGGGGTGGGACGGACAACAGCCGGACGGCATACCGAGGTGGTATCCTGTGCATACCATGATGTATAAAAATGGCTGGATGATGGGAATCGAGATAGTTAACGAAAACGAATACTATCCGCTCGCACACAAATGGGCGTTGGAAAAAAAACTGACGATTGTGGGTAATTCGGATATCCACGACCCCACGAGTATGGTCTACGATTTCTGCAAAGGCGAGCACAGGCCGATGACACTGGTATTCGCAAAAGAAAAAACCGAAGAATCAATCAAGGAGGCGCTGCTGGCCCATCGGACAGCCGTTTATTATAAAAATATACTGGTCGGCGAAGAGCAGTATTTGAAGGCAATTTTTGAAAAATCGACTCAGATACTCAATGCAGATGTAACAATCAAGGGTAAAGGCAAAGCCATTGTTCAAATACGAAACAGCTCCGATTTGGACTTTGAGCTGGTTGCGAACGGCTCGCCGGAAACAATCGCAACAGCCGGCAATATAACGCTCGAAAGGGACAGAACAACACTGCTGACTATTTCAGGCAAACAAAAGGGCCATTCGGGAACAGAAAAAATCCGCATACCTTACAAAGTTAAGAATCTTGTGGTCGCCCCGGATGAGAACCTGCGAGTCGAACTGGCAATTGACGTTAACTTTGTCTCGACCGAGCCGAAACAGACAAAATAGGAATGACTAACGATTGCGGGGCCGGTTTTGCCGGAACCAGTCTATGGTTCTTTTGAGACCTTCGTCGAAAGTCATTTGGGCCTCGAAGCCGAAGAGCTTTTTGGCACGTGAGACGTCAAGCCGGCGTCGGGGCTGGCCGTCGGGTTTGGAAGAATCCCAGCGAATTTGGCCTTTGAAGCCGGTAAATTTTACGATTTTCTCGACGAGGTCTTTGATTGTGATTTCGAAGCCGGCGCCGATATTGACAGGTTCGGGACCGTTGTAGCATTCGGCGGCAAGCAGAATACCTTCCGCGGCGTCGCCGGCATAAATGAACTCACGCGATGCAGAGCCCGTTCCCCAGCAGACAATATGGTCATCGCCCGCGTCGATTGCATCGACGCATTTCTTTATAAGAGCCGGAATGACGTGGGAACTGGCGGGGTCGAAATTATCCCGCGGGCCGTAGAGATTCACGGGGACAAGAAAAATGCTGTTGAAACCATATTCTGCGCGATAAGACTGGGACTGGACGAGGAGCATTTTTTTTGCCAGGCCGTAAGGGGCATTTGTTTCCTCGGGGTAGCCATTCCAGATATCGTCTTCTTTGAAAGGGACGGGGGTAAATTTAGGGTATGAGCAGACGGTGCCGATAGCGACGAATTTTTCGATTTTGCGAAGGCGTGCCTGGTCAATGAGCTGTACGCCCATGATAAGGTTTTCGTAGAAGAATTTGCCGGGGTGCTGACGATTGGCGCCAATACCCCCTACCACGGCGGCAAGATGGATTACGATATCGGGTTTCATATCGTCATACATCCTGAAACAATCGGGAAGATTGACGAAATTATAGTCCTCTATTTTGGGGATGAGGATATTTTTGCAGCCGCGTTTCTGCAGGCCTTCAATGATATAACTGCCGAGAAAGCCGGCGCCGCCCGTAACTACAATTCGTTTGCTTTTGAAGAATTCGCTCATTATCTTCTTTCATGCTCCGCGATGATTTTTTCCTGCTGCGCGATTTTCATATCGGCTTCGGTCATCATTTTCGCAAGCTCTTTGAAAGATACCTTTGGTTTCCAGCCGAGGACTTTGGCTGCTTTGGCTGCGTCGCCCTGAAGAATGTCCACTTCGGCAGGCCTGAAATACACGGGGTCAACCTCGACGTATTTATGCCAATCCATATCGAGACAGCCGAAGACCTCTTCGACGAACTCACGAACAGAGTGGGTTTCACCAGTAGCAATGACGAAATCATCGGGTTTATCCTGCTGGAGAATAAGCCACATCGCCTCTACGTAATCGCCCGCATAGCCCCAGTCGCGTTTGGCGTCAAGATTACCGAGGTAGAGCTTATCCTGAAGTCCAAGTTTTATGCGGGTAGCGGCGCGGGTAATTTTTCGAGTGACGAAGGTTTCGCCGCGGCGAGGTGATTCGTGATTGAAGAGAATGCCGTTGCAGGCGAAAAGACCATAAGCTTCGCGGTAGTTGACCGTCTGCCAGAAACTATATACCTTGGCACAACCGTAGGGACTTCTGGGATAAAAGGGAGTTTTTTCGCTCTGCGGGGTTTCGACTACCTTGCCGTACATTTCGCTGCTGGATGCCTGGTAGAACCTGGGAGGGTTTTTCATTGAACGAAGAGCTTCGAGCAGGCGGAGTGTCCCGAGAGCGTCCGTATTGACTGTGTAAACCGGCGTTTCAAAGCTTACTTTGACGTGGCTTTGTGCGCCGAGGTTGTATATTTCATCGGGCTGAAGCTCATTGACAATAGTGGAAAGGTTGCCGCCATCGGTAAGGTCACCATAAACAAGACGAAGATGTGGTTTTTCGTGGGGGTCTTTATATAAATGGTCAATTCTGCCAGTGTGGAATGATGAACTTCTGCGGATGATACCCCAAACCTCGTAGCCCTTTTTAAGGAGAAGCTCGGTAAGATAGGAGCCATCCTGGCCTGTAATACCCGTAACTAAAGCTTTCTTCATAAAAATCGAGCCCTCTACACAATAAGACAAGACATCAACGCTAATCTCATATAATTTAAGGATACGTCTTGAAAAATTCTCTGAGTTTTTTGTTGCCTGGAAAACACTACTTCAGGGACAAATCTTCATCATATTTGCCTTTGTTATTCTCCCACCAGGTTTTTGCTTCTTCGTATGAACCAAATTCCTTATCGATTAGCATACTAATAGCGGAAGTGACTTTCTCACGGAATTCGGCGTCTTTGTCCTGCAGGGCTTCTATCAAAATATCCACGGCGCGGTGCCCCCCCATATTTCCCAACATATCAACTGAATCTTCCTTTGTATCGCCGTATGAACTGGAAATCCCCTTTTCGTAGACCTTGAATCGAACCTGTTCGTCTTTATCTCTGGCTATGTCAAGAGCAGAATTCCGTATATTTTCCGATTCATCCGACACCGCCGTAGCGAGCAAGTCGCCTGTCTGCGGGTCGTTAATATCTGAAAGAATGTCTACCGCCGTTTGCCTGACCTCCTCATCCGAATGCGACATCGCCTTAGCTACCACAGGCAGAACCTGCGGACCATTACATCCCCGCACCAACTCAATCCCTGCCAGAGCCACATTGCCATCCTCGTCTGCCACCGCCGTCCGAACCATTTCAATTGCGCAGGGGTCATGGTCAATCTCCCCGTCGGGCAGAAACTGCAAAACCTCAATTTTTTTCTCACTGCTGCTTGCTATGTTATATTCTCTCTGCAGAGCATCTGTGGATACTCTGCCTTCACGGAGCGTAGCGGTTTTTTTTGCGGTCTGATTGGCATCCGATAATGGTAAATTGGGCGATTTGGGTAATTTGGGCGTTTTGTCTGCTGAAGAAATGTTATCGCCAGTTTTGGCAGGACGAGATTTCCCGGCACTTGATTTATCCTTTTTTGATGAACAGCCGATAATAACACATATAATGGAAAGAGAAACAAGAAGGATGCAAACTGCTGAAATGGAAACCCTATACTGCTTTTTTGCCTTGACCATAAAAATATTCCTTGATAATTAACCGGTTTTAAATTAGGTTTCGACCAATGACCTTTATGCTCTGTTTTAAAAACGCTGAGACAAAGTATAGGCATTTTTGAAAATTTTGCAAAAAAATAATAAAATTTTGTTGATTGTGCCGTAAAGCTCGGTCATTATATACCACTAAGAAGCTTACAGACAATGTTAATAGTACTGATAAGGGCGTTTCCTTTGGAATTGTACAGCAGGTACGATTAAGATTGGAGTGATAACTCTTATATTGTGGATATAAATGTTTGCGTATAATTTCCTTTTTTCGCCTGGCGGAAAGAGGTTAATTATACGCAAAAAGGAAATTAAAGGATGGGAAGGTATTAAAGGTGTTATAAGAAAGGAGATTTGCGGATGGAAAAGCCATTAGAAGGCCATTAGAAATTCGAAGAGGATATTTTAGGAATTAAAAACGTATTCAAGATGAAAAAGTTATTCGAAAGGAGAATTAAGATGAGAAAGTTGTTAGTATTAGTTTTTGTGGCAGTTTTTGTGGCGATGATGTGTGTCCCCAGTTATGGCAACAGCACTCTTGTTTACAAAACTTCCCAAAAGACCTCGGATTTTAGCACCGACGCACTGGTGAAGCAAAC
The DNA here is from genome assembly GCA_050012695.1 of Sedimentisphaerales bacterium. Taxonomy (GTDB): domain Bacteria; phylum Planctomycetota; class Phycisphaerae; order Sedimentisphaerales; family Anaerobacaceae; genus Fen-1362. The sequence goes on from JBEKGR010000007.1 coordinate 124,851, forward strand.
ACTGGCTGGCTACCTGGTGCTCAGCGTCAATCTGGATACTCAAGACGTCTGCGATGCACAACAGCTGACCTATTGGCTTAAGCCCACGCCTAATCAACAAGCAGTAAACGTAACGGTTGATTTTGCTGCCAAGGGCGGCTACATAGTTGCTGATTATGTGAGCGGCACTAAAGACGCAGTGCTGGCTGGAAAATATACTGATGGAAAAACTGTTGGTCTCACCGGTAAAAATATCGCGAAAACCCTGAACGGCTCTATGCTTGTCGGCGAATTAGGTCTTGGCACTATGAGTATGACATTGGACGTTGCGAAGACGAAAGCTGATTCGACCAGCGATGTTCCCACTGTCATAGGCCTTATCCAGAACTCACTGGCAGCCAAATACCCCATTATCTCAGACACCACTAAACCTACACCAAACCCGATGACGTGGGCAAGCGTACCTGCGGCACTAAGCGATACTGCAATTACAATGACCGCAACAACCGCAACCGATGCTGGTTCTCCTCCTGTACTGTACTACTTTGCAAATGTTACCGATACCAGTCACCACAGTGGTTGGATACTCACGCCGACATGGATAGACACCGGCCTTACTGCTGATACTAATTACACATACACTGTAACGGCCGAGGATAGCGCAGCTGTGCCGAATGTAACCGATGCATCGGCCAGTGCGAGCGCAACAACTCACTTCTCAGCGGACACCAACGCACCTACGCCAAACCCAATGACATGGGCATCCGGTCCTAACGCAACAAGCGATACTCAAATTACAATGACCGCGACGACCGCAACTGATCCTCAGGGTCCGGTGAAGTACTACTTTAGAAATAAGCAGGACCCCAACGGTCACAACAGCGGCTGGACGACCTCTACGACCTTCACAGACACCAACCTTGCTCCTAACACCAGGTATGACTACAATGTAATGGCCGAGGATAACGCTTCGACGCCGAATAAAACGGCTGCATCAGTCGATATGAACGCAACTACCAAAACAGATACAACCGCACCTACGCCAAACCCGATGACTTTCGCGGTACTCCCTCACGCCACAGGGGCCACTTCAATTTCAATGAAAGCGACAACTGCGGTTGATAATAATGTAGGTAGTGTTGTCCAATATCGGTTCCGGAACAGTGCATCGTTAGGTGTGCTGAGGGATTGGAGCACCGATGCAAACTTCACGGACACGGGTCTCAGTGAAAGTACCATACATAGCTACCAGGTCCAGGCAGAAGATGTCTGTAACAATGCAACCGCCTGGTCCGCTGCGGCACAGGCACAAACTTCGGCATCCCTCAAGACGCAGATAAATCTGGCTATTTTCGCCGACCCCAACCGTGCTTCTACTGCTGTCAATTACGCGCCGTTGACTATTACCATCGCGGATGGATGTTATGTTGAGGACGTGGAAATTAACGAGCCCAATATTACGCTTCAATCGACGACCGGCTCTGCTGCTGCGACTATTCAACCTATAGGTGTGGACCCTAACGGTATAAAACTCACCAGTCGCGGCGCCGTACTCGCTACCGGCTGCACAATCGGCGGCGCGGCAGGAAAAGGATTCGCCATTAAGAGCGCCGTCGGCGCCAGCACCGTCGCCTTAATCAGCGCAGACAAAGATAACACGACGGTTTCTTACTGCGACCTCAACTCTGCTGGTGATGCATCAATGGGTGTGAGAATAGACAAGGCCAATACTGTTACAATTGCGAATAACACCTTTGAGAATGACGGTAATGGTGTTTATCTTGGTCCTGGATTCGCAAACGGATTAACAGTAGCAACAGTCAGGAACATATCTATCACCAGCAACACATTCACCAAGTTGGGAACAGATGCCAACTTCGTGAAAATCGATAGTTCCGATGCCTGCAGTATAACTATCTCCGGTAACAATGCGAACGAAGGCATGGCTGTTGTGGTCGGACCTAACGAGACCAACTTGATTAACCTGAATATCACCAACAACACCTTCACTCGCGGTGGAATCCTTATGTATGAATCTGCCGATGGTTGTGATGCTAACCGTCTGCAGAGCATGACCATCAACCTTAATACGTTCTCGGCTGGAAGCCAGGATTACGCACTCGTGATTGACACCTCTATCGAACCCAATGACGTCAATTGGGGTGGCGTATCGTTTACAAATAACTCACTCCTGAGGACCCCGGGCGGTGCTCTCCCGACCGTCGATAATATGATTGGCACAGCAGGACAGCCAGTATCCCTGAGCGCCAAGCGTAACTATTGGGGCGATGCCACTGGTCCAATTGGTGTTGGTGCTGTTCTTTGCGGCACCACCGGCTCTTCGACATCTACTTATGTTACCTTTAACCCGTTCTGGGCAACTGCTACTGGGACTGACGCCAATTGCCCAGCTCCTTAGTTGTAACAACTATTGATTAGAGTTTTTCAGGCGACCCCGCCTCCTCACGAGGCGGGGTCGCTTTTTTTATGGGCGCCGATTGCCAAAAATACGAAATTGTTGTTTATTGCATCCCGCCTACAATCTTGTTATCATATCTGCCTACAGCCGTTATTAGGAATTTAGGGATGAAAACCAGTCCTGTGAAGGAAGTGCAGCTTTTAAGCGACATAGCAAAAGGTCTTGCGGAATCATTGGACCTGAAGCAGACGCTGCGCTCGATTCTGCAGTCGCTGGACACTTACCTGAAGCTGCAACGCGGGACAATCACCCTGCTGAACCCGGACACCGAAACCATAAATATCGAGATAGCCCACGGCCTGAGCGAAAAATCGAAAAAAATGGGCATCTATAAAATGGGCGAGGGCGTCACCGGAACAGTTGTGCAAACAGGCAAAGAAATCATCGTGCCTGATATATCGAAAGACCCCCGTTTCGTCCACAAAACCGGCGCAAGGAACACAACAAAAGGCAGGCCGATAACCTTCTTCTGTGTTCCCATCAAGCTCGAAGGCAAAACCATCGGAGCTCTCAGCGTGGACCGCCAGACCGAAAAAAGCAATGATTTTGAAAACCACATCCGGCTGCTCAATATCATTTCCACTATGATTGCCCAGGCGGTAAAGCTGAACAAGCTGGTGGAATCCGAACAAAGACAGCTCCGCGACGAAAATGTCCGGCTTAAACAAGAATTAAAAACGCGATTCCGCGTTCATAATATGGTGGGACAATCCAACGCGATGCAGCAGGTGTACCGGCTTATCGAACAGGTGGCCGACAGCAACGCAACCGTTCTGATTCGCGGAGAAAGCGGAACGGGCAAAGACCTCGTAGCCCACGCCATTCACTATAACAGCCCCAGGGCCGAAAAGCCCTTTATAAAGGTCAACTGCACCGCCCTGCCGGAAACACTGCTCGAAAGCGAATTGTTCGGGCACGAAAAAGGAGCATTTACAGGCGCAACGGAACGAAAAACGGGCAGATTCGAACGGGCGCACGGCGGTACTATATTCCTGGATGAAATAGGCGATTTTCCCGTTAATCTGCAGATCAAATTATTGCGGGTGATTCAATTCAAGGAATTCGAGCGGCTCGGCGGAATCGAAACAATCAAATCAAACGTTCGGATTATCGTCGCTACAAATAAAAACCTCGAACAGCAGATAAAAGAAGGCGTCTTCCGCGAGGACTTGTATTACCGCGTAAACGTTTTCCCGATTTACCTGCCGCCTTTGAGAGAACGCAAAGACGATATAATGCAGTTGGCGGACCATTTCCTTGAGAAATACGCCGCCGAGAACAAAAAAAACATAACCCGCATTTCAACGCCGGCTATCGAGATGCTGACGAGCTACCACTGGCCGGGAAATATCAGGGAACTGGAAAATTGCATTGAAAGAGCGGTGCTGCTCTGCGATGAAGATGTAATACGCTCTGAACATCTGCCGCCATCGCTTCAAATGATAAAAAAGAGCGACCAAGTCGCCGGGCACTCTTTGGCTGAGATAATCGCCAACAAAGAGCGGGAGCTTATCATCGACGCACTGAAGAAATCCGGCGGCCAGCAGAGAAAAGCCGCCCAAGAACTTGGGTTAACCGAACGAATCCTCGGCTACAAAATAAAGATATACGCCATTTACCCGAAGCTGCTTTCCTGACACCCTAAAACCTACAAATTTGTGCGCCAATTGGCTATGGTTTACATCTTTGTCGCTACCCCCTCTTGTAAGCATAGTTAAAAAACAATCTATAACCCCCTTTCTAATAAAAGGTTACATCCCGGTAATCAGTCCTTTTCATTTCTGGCACGCCTATTGCAAAGATACTCTTTATTGAAAAACATGAATGTTTCGGACATTTGAAAGGAGAACAACGTGAAGCTGGTAAGGTATGGTCGTTGGGTTTGCGGACTTGTATTGATTGCATTTGCGGCGGGAACAGCGGCAGCCGAAGACAAGGTTGTTACATATGGGGTTTCCCTGGATTATTTCAGCAAATACATCTGGCGAGGCCAGAACGTTGACAACAGCAGCGTACTGCAGCCAACCGTCTCCGCAAGTGCGTATGGGTTCACCGGCTCAATCTGGGGCAACCTCGATATGACGAACAAGTCCAAGACGGCCCCCGACAACGCCGGGGAGTTCAGCGAATACGACTTGACACTTGATTACACTGCTACGATTCCGGACTTCAACTGGGTAAGCTGGTCGGTAGGCACAATTTACTATCAGTTTCCGAATACTCACGTTGACTCAACAACTGAAATTTATGGCGGCTTCAGCTTGACCAAGGTTCCTTTGACGCCTTCGTTCAAATGGTTTCGCGACGTCCAGGCAATCCATGGCAGCTATTTCCAGTACAGCATCGGGCAAACCTTTGATAAGGTTTACGTGATGAACGAGAATTGCTATTGCGGCCTACTGTTAGGCGCAAGCTATGGCTGGGGCAACGCGGCTTATAACAATGGCTATTTTGGCGTAAACAGCGGCCAGTCAAATGACCTTACACTTTCGGCCGCTCTTTGCACGCAGGTATATACCTGGATGATTAAGCCAAGCATCAACTACTCGACAATGCTCGGCAACTCGATACGGGACGCCACAGACAAGAGCGATAACTTCTGGGCAGGCGTAGGAATATCAACAAGCTTTTAATGATTGAACATTTTTAACTGACGTTAAAGGAGAAACAAATCATGCGAAACCCGACAGGACAATTAGTGAAATTAAGAAAATTTCTTCCGGTTGTAATTCTGGTATCGGTTCTGATGTATGGTGCGGCGATAGCAGATGAGCCGACATCGACTGCGCCGACGCCAAAAATTGACACCGGGGACACTGGTTGGCTGCTTATTTCGGCCGCATTGGTAATGCTTATGACACCCGGCCTGGCGTTTTTCTATGGCGGCCTGGTTCGTCGTAAAAATATGCTCTCCGTGCTGATGCAATGTATGATGATACTGTGCCTGATTAGCTTGCAATGGGTGCTCTTCGGTTACAGCTTGTCTTTCGGCCCCGACCACCGTTCACTTATAGGCGGGCTTGACTGGTCTTTCCTGAAGAACGTGGGGCTTACTCCAAACGCCGATTACGCACCAACAATTCCGCATCAACTATTTATGATGTTCCAAATGATGTTCGCCGTTATTACGCCCGCGCTGATTCTGGGGGCATTTGCCGAACGAATGAAATTTTCGGCGTTCTGCGTCTTTATCCTGTTGTGGGCGACAATTATATATGACCCCGTTGCGCACTGGGTATGGGGAGTTGGCGGATTCATAAGAAACTGGGGCGCACTGGATTTCGCCGGCGGAACCGTGGTGCATATCAACGCGGGTATGACCGCTCTCGCGGCGGCGCTGGTGCTTGGTCGTCGGCAAGGGTATCCAAATGGAATATCTCCTCCTCATAATCTGCCCTTTGCAGTGCTGGGAGCGGCATTATTGTGGTTTGGCTGGTTCGGCTTCAATGCGGGCAGTGCCTTAGGCGCTGGTGGCCTGGCAGTCAGCGCGTTTACCGCAACGCACATTGCCGCCGCCACAGCGGGTGTTGCCTGGGCAACTCTCGACTGGCTCAAACACAAAAAACCCACAACTCTGGGTCTGATTACCGGTATGGTCGCAGGACTGGTGGCAATCACCCCGGCATCGGGTTTCGTCACGCCAATGGGCGCGATATGGATTGGCATAGGCGCCGGCGTTATTCCCTGGTTCGCTGTAACGCATTTCAAAAATTTGCTTGGCTATGACGATACGCTCGATGCCTTCGGCGTTCATGGCGTGGGCGGTATCTGGGGAGCGATAGCAACCGGTATCTTTGCCACAAAGACAATAAATCCTGCCGGCGCTGATGGGTTGCTATACGGCAATCCAGCATTGCTCTGGATACAAGTCAAAGCCGTGCTTATCACGGTAGTTTATTCGTTCGTCGTTGGAATCGTCCTGCTTAAAGCTGTGGATATAGTAATGAAATTGCGAGTTAGTGAACATGAGGAACGTGTAGGTCTGGATTTAACGCAACACCGTGAAGCAGCATATACCATTATTGACTAAACGAGAAAGGAATAAACCAATGAAATACATAATCGCAGTAATTCAGCCGGACCGTTTAGACGAAGTGCTCAAACGCCTAACGGAAAAAGAGATTCACCTGGTTACAGTATCGAACGTTGTGGGCCGGGGCAGGCAAAAAGGTATAGCCGAAGTTTACCGGGGCCACAAGGAACAAGGCAGCTTGTTGAGAAAAGTTCAGATTGAGATAGCGGTGAACGATGCGTTTGTCGAACCGGCCATTCAGGCAATCATTGACGGCGCAAGAACGGGCCAAATCGGCGACGGCAAGATATTCGTACTCGACCTGCCCGAATGTATCCGCATTAGAACGGGCGAAAAGGGCAACGAAGCCATCGGTTAACAGGTTTGCGACGACGGGGCTAACATAATAGCCCCGTTCATGGCGGGCTCTGTGCCACGGCTGGCGGGGCCCCCATTTTAACACGAAAAATAACAAAAACGTAAAAATTTTTTGAAAGATATACAATAATGTAGATTATTTCTCTGCTTGCTCTGAGGGCTTATTGGACGTAACTTCAGCATAGACAAAGTGTTACATTGAAACGGCCACGAATTAGGCATCCTGGCATAGGATTTGCGAATACTATGTAGTACAGCCGTTTTATGTAAACACGAAGAAAGTTAGTCCCAGGCGACAGCCAAGGAGCACAGAGATGAAAATAACTCTGGCTATAGCGGTGGTTGTTTTATTGACCGCCGGAACAGCGTTTTGCGAAACGCAGCAATTAGTTGAAGCAGGTTCTTTGACAAGTCAAAATTCGACAATCAACACAGGTGATACGGCGTGGGTATTGATAAGCGCGGCGCTTGTAATGCTTATGACACCGGGCCTGGCGTTTTTCTATGGCGGGCTGGTTCGACGCAAGAATATACTGTCGGTCCTGATGCAGTGCTTCATGGCCCTGTGCATAATCAGTATCCAATGGATTGTGTGCGGATACAGTTTATCATTCGGGCCGGATAAGCACAGCATAATCGGCGGACTGGACTGGACTTTCCTGAACGGCGTTGGTATGACGCCAAATGCCGCTTATGCACCAACTATCCCGCACGAGGTTTTTATGATGTTCCAGATGATGTTCGCGGTTATAACGCCCGCGTTAATCATCGGGGCATTCGCGGAACGGATGAAATTCTCCGCGTTTGTGATTTTCATCCTGCTTTGGGCGACAATCGTGTATGACCCGATTACACACTGGCTCTGGGGCAACGGCGGCTTCCTTAAGAATATGGGCGCGCTTGACTTTGCCGGCGGTGCGGTGGTTCACATTAACGCAGGTATGACGGCTTTAGCGGCTGCCCTGATACTGGGGAAACGACAGGGCTATCCAAATGGTATCTCACCGCCGCATAATTTGCCGTTTGCCGCGCTGGGCGCAGGATTGCTCTGGTTCGGGTGGTTCGGCTTTAATGCGGGCAGCGCCCTGAAGGCATCAGGACTCGCGGGCAATGCGTTTGCTGTTACACATATAGCAGGCGCAGTCGCGGGCGTAACGTGGTCAGTGCTTGACTGGCTCAAATATAAGAAACCGACGACACTGGGAATGATTACCGGCGCGGTGGCGGGTCTGGCAGCAGTTACACCGGCATCCGGATATGTTACGCCCGTTGGAGCAATATGGATTGGCATAGGAGCCGGGATACTTCCGTGGCTGGTAGTAACCTGCATTAAAACCAAATTTGGCTACGATGATTCATTAGACGCCTTTGGAGTTCACGGAATTGGCGGCATCTGGGGCGTAATCGCAACGGGCCTCTGGGCGACAAAAACAATCAACCCGGATGGAGCTGATGGTTTATTTTATGGTAATCCGTTACAATTGTGGATACAAATCAAGGTAGTAATTGTAACAATTGTATATTCCTTCGTAGTAGGCGCGGTGCTTCTTAAGTTCGTGGACGCGGTTGTCAAACTAAGGGTAAGCGACCATGAGGAGCGAGTAGGACTGGACCTGACGCAGCATCGAGAGGCGGCATACACAATTATTGACTAATGGCTTGGCCATCCCTTTGCCGTAAGGCATCCCTTTCGGGAACGGGAGTGAAAGAAGGACAGGGCAAATGAAGTATATAATCGCCGTGATTCAGCCGGACCGACTGGACGAAGTGCTTAAAAGATTAGAGGAAAAAGAAATTCACCTTGTGACGGTGTCGAATGTTGTCGGCCGAGGCAGACAAAAAGGTATAGCGGAGGTCTATCGAGGCCATAAAGAACAGGGCAGTTTATTGAGAAAGGTTAAGCTGGAGATAGCAGTAAACGACGCGTTTGTCGAGCCGGCGATAAAAGCGGTAACTGATGGCGCAAGAACAGGTCAAATCGGCGACGGCAAGATATTCGTGCTCGACCTGCCCGAATGTATTCGTATCAGAACAGGTGAAAAAGGAAATTTGGCAATAGGATAAAAAAACAATCCGCTCGTAGCGGAAAAAATATTAGCAACCCAATTTTATTAGAGAGGTGGACAAATGACTCCAAAAGAATTCTTTGATTTTGCAAAAAAGAACAATGCCAATATGGCGGACTTGAAGTTCGTCGACCTTCTTGGCACCTGGCAGCACTGCACATTCCCAATTGAGTTCCTCGACGCAAAGTCCTTAGAGGAAGGTCTTGGTTTCGACGGCTCATCAATCCGCGGCTGGAAACCAATTCATCAGTCGGATATGATGGCGGTTCCGGACCTGAGCACAGTTGTGATGGACTCGTTTTTCGCCAAGCCGACGGTAAGTGTCCTCGCGGACGTCGTTGACCCGCTGTCACGCGAAGAATATAATCGCGACCCACGCAATATTGCCAAAAAAGCGGCCAATTTCGCAAAAAGCACCGGGTTGGCGGATACCGCATATTACGGCCCGGAGCCGGAATTCTTCATCTTCGACGAAGTCCGCTATGAGCAGAACCAGCATACCGGAATGTACTCAATCGATTCATCGGAAGGGTCATGGAACACAGCCCGTTTCGAAGAGCCAAACCTCGGATATAAGCCGTCATACAAAGGCGGTTACTTCCCGGTAAGCCCGACTGATACTCAGCAGGATATCCGCACCGAAATGGTCGAGGAAATGCAGAAGGTCGGTATCGTGATTGAGAAGCACCATCACGAAGTCGCCACCGGCGGTCAGGCCGAAATCGATATGCTTTACGCACCGTTAGTCGAGCAGGCCGACAAGCTTATGTGGTATAAATACATTGTCAAGAACGTTGCAAAACGCCACGGCAAAACGGCGACGTTTATGCCCAAGCCGATATTCCTGGACAACGGCTCCGGTATGCACACACACTTCTCACTCTGGAAGAAGGGCGTCAACCTATTCGCCGGAAAGGGCTATGCAGGCCTTTCAGACATGGCTTTGCACGCGATTGCCGGGCTTATTCATCACGCACCGGCCATCCTGGCATTCGCAGCACCGACGACAAATTCGTATCGCCGGCTCGTTCCGGGTTTTGAGGCACCGGTAAATCTTTGTATGTCGGCACGCAACAGGTCAGCCGCCTGCCGTATTCCGATGTACTCACCGAATCCGAAGTCAAAACGCGTTGAGTTCCGCTGCCCGGACCCAAGCTGCAACGGCTACCTCACTTTCGCCGCGATGCTTATGGCAGCCAACGACGGTATCAAACGCAAACTCGACCCGGGTAAGCCAATGGACGTGGATGTGTATGAACTGTCCAAAGCTGAGCTGGCAAAGACCAAAAAGGCACCCGGCTCACTCGCGGAAGCGTGTGCCGCACTCGAAAGCGACCACAAATTCCTGACCGAAGGCGATGTATTCACCGACGACCTTATCGAGACATGGATTCAGTGGAAACGTGAAAAGGAACTGGATGAAGTAGCATTGAGACCGCATCCGCATGAGTTCCATCTGTATTACGATGCGTAGTAACAGTATTTAATTAGGGCGAAGCTGCACGAATGGTCGTGCAGTGGGCATTGGGTTGCGGGTGAGGCCCGCTCATGTAACTGACCTTCGGTCGGCCAAACGAGTCGGGCCTCACCCCATTTTTATGCAACCCAGCATAAGATATTCTGGAAGTAATATCAATATCACTTATGGCCGATATTACCAGAATAGAGAAGATTTACAATTTCATCGGGCGTATAATAAAATGTACATTCTTCAATTGTGCGAGAAGGATTAGTGAGCCGGCAAACATACAGCGAGACAGACAATGCGTAATGAAATAATGAGACAAAAAGACCAGGGACTTTACGAAGTCCGGCGTGAGCACGACGCCTGCGGCATAGGGGCGGTCGTGAACATAAACGGGACAAAAGACCATTCGATAATCGAATACGGCAAGGAAATACTGATAAACCTGCATCATCGCGGCGCAGCGGGCGCAGACGAAATGACCGGCGACGGAGCCGGTATTATGTTCCAGATTCCGCACGAGTTTTTCGCGGAAGAAAGCTCACGGCTTAGATTTACTTTGCCTGAGCCGGCATTCTACGCAGTGGGAATGGTCTTCGGCTCGAAAAACGCCGAAATCCGCAAAAAATGCGACCAGATTCTCGAATCAGCCATCAACCACTACTGTATGAAAGTAATAGGTTGGCGGAATGTTCCAACTGCCAACAACTGCCTCGGTGAAATCGCACTTGCCGCGGAGCCATCAATAAGACAGGTATTCGTTTACGGAGTAGATTCGCAGAGCGACCTGTTTGAACGCCGGCTTTATATGGCCAGACGCAGGGCCGAACGGATTGTGCGTGAGAAACTGGGCAAGGCAGGCGAAGATTTTTACGTAACCTCGTTATCCGGCAGGACAATCTGCTACAAGGGTATGTTTATGGCGAGGCAGTTGTTCGCGTATTATCCGGACCTGGCCGATGAACGAGTCAAATCCGCCCTTGCGATAGTTCACCAGCGATACAGCACCAATACATTTCCGAACTGGCGATTGGCGCAGCCGTTTCGCTGCGTAGCGCACAACGGCGAAATCAATACGCTCAGCGGAAACCGTAATTATATGCGCTCCCGCGAAACGACAATGGCAAGTCCTTCGACTATGCTCAGGGCAGGCGAGGCATTTGGCGACGAAATAGGCGACCTGCTGCCTGTTCTGCCCGAGGACACGAGCGATTCGGGGTGCTTTGACGCGGCACTGGAGCTTCTGATGCGTGCCGGGCGAAGTATGCCGCACGCGATGATGATGATGATACCGGAGGCGTTCGGGCCAAAATATCACATCAGCACCGACAAACGGGCGTTCTACGAATATCACTCCTCGATAATGGAGCCGTGGGACGGACCGGCGGCAATGGTATTTACCGACGGCAGGTTCATAGGGGGCACCCTCGACCGCAACGGGCTGAGGCCATGCAGATATTTAGTTACGACCGACGGATTAGTGGTGATAGCAAGCGAAGCGGGCGTGGTAGATTTCCCGCCTGAAAAGATAATCAAGAAGGGCCGGCTGCGACCGGGAAATATGTTCTTAGTCGATACGGTCGAAGGCCGGATAATCACCGACAATGAAATAAAAAGCAAAATCGCCCGCCGCAGACCATACCGGCGATGGCTCGAGGAAAACCGGATTGAGCTGCGAGGATTGTTCGATACGCCTGAGCTTATCAGCAGCGATTCCGAAAAAACGCTGCGAAAGATGCGGGCGTTCGGCTATACCAGCGAAGAGCTGAAGATGATTTTGACGCCGATGGCGGTAAACGGGCAGGAGCCGGTCGGCTCGATGGGCAATGATACCCCGCTTGCGGTGCTGTCGGACAAACCGAAACTGCTGTTCAGCTACTTCAAGCAATTATTCGCCCAGGTTACAAACCCCGCGATAGACCCCCTGCGGGAAGGGCTTGTGATGAGCTTGATGTCATTCGTGGGCAAAAAGCGAAACTTCCTGGAAGAAAGCCCGGAACACTGCCGGCAGTTGAAACTGCCGCACCCGATTCTTACCAACGAGGACATCGAACGGCTGCGGGCGGTAAAAAGAGAGGACTTTCGCGTCGCAACAATACACGCTGTATTTGACGCTGACGGCCCGGATGTCGGCGAGAACTTGCGCAAGGCGCTCGATGAGCTTGTGGACGCAGCCGAGAAGGCGATTCGTAATGGGGTATCGCTGGTAATCATAAGCGACCGCAACATCTCGCAGGATAAGGCGGCGATACCATCGCTGCTGGCAACCGGGGCGGTTCATCACGGACTGCTTGGCCGGGGTCTGCGAGGCGAAGCAGGATTGATTATCGAGACAGGTGAACCAAGAGAGGTAATGCATTTTTGCCTGCTATGCGGTTATGGCGCAAACGCGGTCAATCCTTACCTGGCATTCGAGACGCTGTTCGAGATGCGGCGACAGGGACACCTGCCTGCGAAAATAGAACTGACGCAGATTGCCGATAATTACATTGCCGCGGTCAAAAAAGGTATTCTCAAGGTAATGAGCAAAATGGGAATATCAACACTTCGCAGTTACCACAACGCTCAGTTGTTCGAGGCAATCGGGCTGAACCGCGACGTAATAGATAAATATCTGACCGGAACAAGCTCCCGCATAAGCGGCATAGGACTGGACGAGATTGCCCGCGAGGCAATATCCCGCCACAAAGCGGCTTTCGAGCCCTTCGACTTTGCTCAGGGCAGGCAGCATCCAACCGGGACGACTGCGCTGGAGTTTGGCGGAGAATACCTGTTCAGGCATACCGGCGAAAGGCATGCGTGGAATCCCATTACCGTTTCGCGTTTACAGCAGGCGGTGCGGAGCAATGACCCGAAGTTATATGATGAATTTGCGAAGGCGGTCAACGAGCAGGCGGAGAAACTATGCACGCTGCGGGGACTGTTTGAATTTGAGCCGGGAAAACCCTTCGACTCCACTCAGGGCAGGTCAGTGCCGATAGAGGAAGTCGAGCCGGCAAGCGAAATCGTGAAAAGATTCTGCACCGGCGCGATGAGTCACGGGTCAATAAGCAAAGAGACGCACGAGTGTGTGGCAATAGCGATGAATCGCATCGGCGCGATGAGCAACACCGGCGAAGGCGGCGAAGACCCGGCAAGATATACGCCTGAGCTAAACGGCGATTCGAAAAACTGTGGGATTAAGCAGGTGGCAAGCGGAAGATTCGGCGTAACGATAAATTATCTGGCGCACGCGAAAGAATTACAGATAAAAATTGCCCAAGGGGCAAAACCGGGTGAGGGCGGACAACTGCCTGGGCATAAAGTTACCGAGGAAATCGCCCGGCTGCGTTATTCCACTGTCGGAGTTACGCTTATATCGCCGCCCCCCCACCACGACATTTACTCGATTGAGGATTTGGCGCAGCTTATTTACGACCTCAAATGCAGCAACCCCGGCGTGTGGGTATCGGTAAAATTAGTCGCCGAAGTAGGCGTAGGGACAATCGCCGCGGGCGTCGCGAAGGCAAACGCCGACGAGGTGCTAATCAGCGGACACGACGGGGGAACCGGCGCAAGCCCGCTTTCTTCAATAAAACACGCGGGCATCCCGTGGGAGCTTGGCTTAGCGGAAACACAGCAGGTGCTCGTTATGAACCGGCTGCGGGACAGAATCAGGGTACAGGCGGATGGGCAAATGAAAACCGGGCGAGATATTGTCATAGGCGCGTTACTCGGCGCGGAGCGATTCGGGTTTGGAACCGCTGCACTGGTAACGCTTGGCTGTACGCTGCTTCGCAAATGCCACGAAGGGGCATGTCCATTCGGCATAGCGACGCAGGACCCGGAGCTGCGAAAACGCTTCAGGGGTAAGCCCGAATACCTTGAACGATATATGTTTTTTGTGGCCGAAGAGGTGCGGCAGATTATGTCGCAACTGGGCTTCATAAAATTCGAGGATATGATTGGTCGCGCGGACCGGCTTGGAACAAACAAGGCAATCGAGCACTGGAAATCAAAGGGACTGGACTTTTCGATGATTTTCCATAAACCGGATATTTCTGACCCTTCGACTTCGCTCAGGGCAGGCGGCAGAGCGACCCGGCAAATTGTCAGCCAGCCGGACAAGTTAGCAGACCACCTCGACTGGCAGATTATCGAAAAGGCAAAACCGGCAATCGAAAACAAAAAACACACCGTTATCGAAATGAATATCCGCAATCTTAACAGGGCCGTCGGGGCGATATTGAGCAATCGCATCCTGTCCAAAAACGGCCCCGAGGGATTGCCCGATAACACCCTCCAAGTGGTTTTCAACGGCTCGGCGGGACAAAGTTTCGGCGCGTTCCTATCGCCGGGGGTTACTTTTAAGCTCACGGGCGAAAGTAACGACTACCTCGGCAAAGGGCTTAGCGGCGGCAGAATCGCCGTTATCACGCCGGCAGGCGCCCCGTTCGCGGCGAAAGAAAATATCATCGCGGGCAACACGCTTCTTTACGGCGCGACCAGCGGCGAGGTGTTTATCAACGGGATGGCGGGCGAGCGATTCGCCGTACGAAACAGCGGAGCAATCGCGATAGCGGAAGGCGTGGGCGACCACTGCTGCGAATATATGACTGGCGGCACAGTTGTTGTGCTCGGCAGAACGGGCTGCAATTTCGCCGCGGGAATGAGCGGAGGCATCGCATACGTGCTCGACGAAACGAGCAACTTCGATACGCTTTGCAACCTCGATATGGTCGAACTTGAAAGCGTCTGGCAAAAAGAGGACGTAAAAATACTCATGGACCTCGTCCAGAAGCATTTCGACTGGACCGGCAGCGCCAGGGCACACCAAATCCTCAGCAACTGGCAGGATATGGTAGGCAAATTCGTGAAGGTCGTCCCATTCGATTACCGCAAGGCGCTGGAGAAGATGCGAGCGGCGGAGCAACGCGATACGGAAACAACGCCTGCCACAGAGGAGGTGTTCTATGGGTGAGATAAAAGGATTTCTTAAATATAAACGTCAGGATGCAGGTCACCGTCCGATAGAAGAACGAATTCACGACTTTAACGAACTCGACCTGCCATTGACGCCTGAACAGATTCAACAGCAGGCGGCACGATGTATGGACTGCGGCATACCGTTTTGCCACGGGGTGGGCTGCCCGCTTTACAATTACATACCTGATTTCAACGAGCTTATTTACCAGGGAAACTGGCGAGAGGCGTGCGAGCTTTTACATTCGACAAACAATTTCCCTGAAATTACGGGCCGGGTATGCCCGGCTCCCTGCGAAACAGCCTGCACACTTGCGATAAGCGACCAGCCCGTTCTCATCAGGCACATCGAGTTCCAGATAGTAGAGCGAGGATTCGCCGAGGGCTGGATAAAGCCGATGCCGGCGGCGAAAAAGACGGGCAAAAGAGTCGGCATAATCGGCTCAGGCCCAGCCGGGTTAGCGGCGGCGCAGCAGCTTGCGCGGGCAGGACACGATGTTGTGGTTTTTGAAAAAGACCAGAAAATCGGCGGTATCCTGCGATATGGCATCCCAGATTTTAAGCTGGGCAAATCAGTAATCGACCGCCGGCTAAAACAGTTGTCGGCCGAGGGCGTACAGTTACAGACCGATATAACCGTGGGCAAAGATATATCCGCACATTACCTGCAAAAACAATTCGACTGCATCTGCCTGACTATGGGCGCAGGCGAACCAAGGGGAATCCCGGTGCAGGGAAGCGATTACGAAAACATCGTTTACGCAATGGACTACCTGACGTCGCAGAACAGGATTTACGCAGGAGAGGTAATTGACAACGGATTCGACAAGCTCACCGCAGGTCGGGTAATTAACGCTAAAGACAAAAAGGTCGTGGTCATAGGAGGCGGAGACACGGGCAGCGACTGCGTTGGCACGGCTCGCAGGCAGGGAGCAAAGCAGATTGTCCAAATAGAGATTTTGCCCAAGCCGCCAATCGACAGGCCGGATGACACCCCCTGGCCCAACTGGCCGAGAATAATGCGAACAAGCTCCTCTCACGAGGAGGGCTGCGAGCGGCTCTGGAGCGTGATGACGACCAAATTCACCGGAACAGACACAAAAGTCAGCAAAATTCACTGCTGCAAAGTTGACTGGGTGCAGCAGGACAACAATGCTTCGACTGGGCTCAGCACAGGCTGGAAACTAAAAGAGATTCCCGGCACAGAGGTTATCCTGGACGCCGACATCGTGCTGCTGGCAATGGGGTTTGTTCACGTCGTCCACAATGGGCTGATTACAGAACTTGGACTGGAACTGGACTCGCGAGGCAACGTCGCGGTAAAGAACTTCCAGACGAGCCAGCCGTGGATATTCGCAGCGGGCGATACAATCAACGGCGCTTCACTTGTCGTACGGGCAATCGACAGCGGCAGAGCCGCGGCAATCGCAATCGACCGCTGGCTTAAGAATAACGATTGACAATTTGTCTGCTGCGCTGTAAAAAGCTGCACCAATACCTTGAGTTTATCCGAACCAACGACGGGGAAACTGCGGTGCCAAAACGTAAAGACATACACAAAATACTAATCATCGGCTCAGGGCCGATAGTCATAGGTCAGGCGTGCGAGTTCGATTACTCCGGCGCTCAGGCGTGCAAGGTGCTTCGACGCGAGGGTTACAAGGTTGTGCTGGTAAACAGCAACCCCGCGACGATAATGACGGACCCTGATTTTGCCGACCGGACGTATATTGAGCCGATAACGCCGGAAATCGTCGAAAAAATCATCCAGCTTGAAAGACCCGACAGCTTGCTGCCAACACTTGGCGGGCAAACGGGGCTGAACACAGCCGTCGCACTGGCGGAACGCGGTATTTTGAAGAAATATAACGTCAAGATGCTTGGCGCGGACCTGGCAAGTATCAAACGGGCGGAAGACAGAAACCTCTTTAAAAAGACAATTCAGGATTGCGGTCTTGACGTTCCCAAAAGCGGCTACGTCCATAACTGGCAGGAGGCGGAGGCACTACTCGATGATATCGGGCTGCCGGCAATTATCCGGCCATCCTTCACCCTCGGCGGCACGGGCGGCAATATCGCCTACAACAAAGAAGAATATCGCAAGTGCGTCGATTGGGGATTGAATTTCAGCCCAAGACACGAAATCCTCATCGAAGAATCCGTAATCGGGTGGAAGGAATTCGAGCTTGAGGTGATGAGAGACCGCAAGGATAACGTCGTCATCGTCTGCCCCATTGAGAATCTCGACCCGATGGGCATCCACACGGGCGACAGCATCACAGTCGCACCGGCGCAAACGCTGACCGACAAGGAATACCAGATAATGCGAGACGCCTCAATCAAGATTATCCGAGCGATAGGCGTTGAGACGGGCGGCTCAAATATCCAGTTCGCAGTGAATCCCGACAACGGCAAACTTTACGTGATTGAAATGAACCCGCGTGTGTCGCGAAGCTCGGCTCTTGCCTCGAAGGCAACGGGCTTCCCGATAGCCAAAATCGCGTCGCTGTTAGCAGTGGGATATACGCTGGATGAGATACCAAACGACATTACAAAAAAGACGCCTGCGTGTTTTGAGCCGACGATTGATTACTGCGTGGTGAAGTGGCCGCGTTTCACATTCGAGAAATTCCGCGGAACCGACCCGACGCTGACGGTGCAGATGAAATCCGTGGGCGAGGCGATGGCCATAGGCAGAACCTTCAAAGAGGCCTTCGGCAAAGCGGTCCGGTCACTGGAGATAGACCGTCATTCATTGGACAACAAATTCATCGACAAAACGATTTCGCTTCCGCAATTGAAAGAAAAGCTGCGAGTGCCCTACTGGGACAGAATCTGGTACGTGGCGGAGGCGATTCGCAGAAAAGTTAGCATCGATGAAATTTTCAAAATCACGAAAATAGACCCGTGGTTCTTGAACAACATAAAAGATATTGTGCAGCTTGAGGCAAAAATAAAATCTAATGGTACCTCCAAACTGACCCCCGAACTTATACGGCAGGCAAAGGAATACGGCTTCGCCGACAAGTATATGGCATATCTGACAGAAATGCCCGAACAGAAATTCCGCAAACTCAGACAGGACGCCGGGGTAAACCCGGTATATAAGCGGGTCGATACCTGCGGCGCGGAATTCGAGGCGACTACGCCTTACCTGTATTCCACTTATGAAAGCGAATGCGAATCGAACCCGACCAAAAAGCGAAAGATTATTATTCTTGGCGGCGGGCCGAACCGCATAGGCCAGGGTATCGAGTTCGATTACTGCTGTGTTCACGCGGCGTTTGCGCTGAAAGAAATCGGCGTTGAGTCGATAATGGTCAACTGCAACCCGGAGACGGTCAGCACCGATTACGACACTTCGGACCGGCTGTATTTTGAGCCGCTGACTTTCGAAGATATCATGTCGATAGTCGAAAAAGAAAACCCGGACGGCGTTATTGTGCAGTTCGGCGGACAAACGCCCTTGAAACTGGCTGTTCCTCTCGAGCAGGCGGGCGTTAAAATCATCGGGACAAGCCCGGACAGTATCGATAGGGCGGAAGACCGCAAGCGATTCAACAAGGTCGTTGAGAAGCTTCAGCTTCGCCAGCCGATGTCGGGCACAGCGATGTCTTATGATGAGACGGTTAAAATCGCCGGCAAACTCGGTTATCCGCTTTTGATTCGGCCTTCGTTTGTGCTTGGCGGCCGGGCGATGGAAGTGGTTTACGACGAGCAGGCACTGAAAAGCTGCGTCGAGAGAGCAATCGAGGTTTCGGGCGAACACCCTGTCTTAATAGACAAGTTTCTCGACGACGCCACCGAATTGGATGTCGATGCAATATGCGACGGCAAACGTGTGGTCATCGGCGGGATAATGGAGCACATAGAAGAAGCGGGTGTACATTCAGGCGACAGCGCCTGCACACTGCCCCCGGTGTCTCTCAGCCAGGAAACCATAAACGAAGTAATGCGCCAGACCAAGATGCTGGCGATGGAGCTGAATGTCATAGGCCTGATAAACATACAATACGCAATAAAGGACGATGAGATTTACGTGCTCGAGGTCAACCCGCGGGCGTCGCGAACCGTGCCATTCGTCAGCAAGGCCATTGGCGTGCCCCTAGCAAAATTAGCGGCGAAAATAATGGCTGGGATGACGCTCGATGAGCTTGGGTTTACCAAAGAGGTCTGGCCAAAACATTATTCGGTCAAAGAAGCGGTATTCCCATTCCTTAAATTCCCCGGCGTTGACACCATCCTCGGGCCTGAGATGCTTTCAACGGGCGAGGTAATGGGAATAGCAGACGAGGCGGGCATCGCATACGCCAAGAGCCAGATAGCCGCGGGAAACGCCCTGCCGACAACCGGGACGGTGCTGTTCAGCGTCAAAGACGCCGACAAACCGAGAGCCGTAGAGGCCGCACGCAAATTAAACCAGATGGGCTTCAAAATCACCGCAACCAAAGGGACATGCATCGCGTTTATCAACAACAATGTCCCGGCGGAATTTGTGCTGAAAGTAAGCGAGGGCAGACCAAACATGCTCGATTCAATCATCAACCGCAAAGTTGACCTCATAGTTAACACAACAATAGGAAAACAAGCGGTAAACGATTCTTTCCATATAAGAAGAACCGCTCTGGATAAACAGGTGCCCTATGTGACGACAATCAGGGGCGCAATAGCGGTCGCCAAGGCAATCGAGGCGCTGAAAAAAGGGCGAATCGACGTAAAGTGTATTCAGTTGTATCATAAGACAAAAGAAAAAAGCAAAAAGTAAAAAGAAAAAAGAAAAATGAAGGCAATTCTATTACTTGAAGATGGGACGGTGTTTGAAGGAACCAGCTTCGGCGCAAAAGGGCAGAAATGCGGCGAGGTTGTCTTCAATACCAGTATGACCGGCTACCAGGAAATTACGACCGACCCGTCATATTACGAGCAGATAATCACGATGACGTATCCGCTTATCGGCAACTACGGCACCAACGCACTCGACGTGGAATCCAAAAAGGTTTACGCAGCCGGATTCATTGTAAAAGAGAATTGCGAATACCCGAGCAACTGGAGAAACGAACGGCCGTTAAGCGAATATCTCAAGGCCAATAACGTCGTGGGGCTGGCGGGTATCGATACCAGAAAACTCGTCAAGCACATCCGCACACAAGGCGCGATGCGAGGCATTATCTCTTCAACGGAATTTAAAATATCGTCTCTGACGAAAACTCTCAGCGAATATCCTGGGCTTGTAGGCAGAGACATAGTAAAGGATGTAACATCGAAAAAGCCATACAAATGGGACAAGCCGGTAGTCGATGTTTTGAAGCCATCGACCGACAAACCAAAACTGAAATACAAAGTGGTCGCGTATGATTTCGGTATGAAGCAAAACATTCTTCGACTGCTAATAAGCCACGGCTGTGATGTCCAGGTCGTGCCTGCATTCGCATCCGCAAAAGAAGTTCTGGCGAAAAAACCCGATGGCGTATTCCTGAGCAACGGCCCGGGCGACCCAGCAGCGGTAACTTACGCGGTCGAAAGCACCAGACAACTTTTAGGCAAAGTTCCTATCTTCGGAATATGCCTCGGCCATCAGATACTCGGCCTTGCGCTGGGCGGAGAAACATACAAACTTAAATTCGGGCACAGAGGCGCAAATCATCCCGTTAAAAATCTCGAAACCAAACAGGTCGAAATCACCTCACAAAATCACGGCTTCTGCGTCGATATCAACTCGCTAAAAGATAAAGACGTTGAGCTGACACACATCAACCTGAATGACAACACCCTTGAAGGATTCCGCTGTAAGCGCCTTTCGGCCTTCTGCGTGCAGTACCATCCCGAGGCCTCACCAGGCCCACACGATTCACAATACCTTTTTGATACATTCACGAACCTGATGTCTCAACGCAAAAAGGTGAAATCCAAATAATCGCCCCCTTTATTCCAAACCATAAATTAGCCTGTTATTATAGGCCCATAGTGCGTTTTTTCATTCGCTAAAACACCTTTTTCTTCTGAAATCACGCGTTTAATTTGCCGATAATTTCACCAGCAAGACAAATGGGCTATAAACAAAATGCCTTAGTTATAGGACTTGCATACCAGCATTCACCGCGGAGTCCGCAGAGGCCGCGGAGAAAAAAAAGAAAATAACCTCCGCGGCTTCTGTGGTGAATCTATGAACGGCGAGATAAAGGTTTTACAAATAGACGATGACGAAATCGACGTTCGATTAGTCAAACGCGCTTTGGCTAAATCCACCAAATCCGCTAAATTCGTCGTGGAATCCGCCTCCTGTCTGGCCAATGGTCTGAACCTGCTCAAAACCAGACAATACGATGTTTTGCTGTTGGACCTGGGGCTTCCGGACAGCAACGGTATCGAAACAGTCAAGAGTGTCAGCAAAGTCAATGCCAATATACCTATTGTCGTGCTCACCGGACTTGAGAACGAAGAAACGGGGCTTGAGGCAATAAAGAACGGCGCCTCGGATTATCTCGTCAAAGGCCCGGCGATAGAAATCTCGCTGGTGAGAACCGCTCTTTACGCAATAGAGCGAAAGAAAGTCGCCGAAAAACTGCACGAATCACAGCAGATGCTTCAACTGGTGATGAACAGCATCCCACAGGCGATTTTCTGGAAAGACCGCAATCTTGTTTATTTGGGGTGTAACGCGGTATTCGCGAAACATGCCGGCCTGTCCTCACCACAGGAGATTGTGGGCAAAACGAACCAAGACCTGCCATGGCGAAAAGAGGAAACAGAATTTTACTCTCAATGCGACAGGCGGGTAATAGAAAGCAACTCGGCTGAATACCATATCTCTGAACCACAGCTTCAAGCCGACGGCAAACAGGCATGGCTGGACACAAACAAGGTTCCCCTTCACGATTCAGAGGGAAACGTAGTCGGAGTTCTCGGAACCTACGAAGATATCACCGAACGCAAAGAAGCAGACAGAAAAATCAAAGAGGCGATGGACCTGAAATCACAGTTCATTTCAACCGTGTCTCATGAGCTGCGGACACCGCTGACCATAATAAAAGAAGATATCGCCCTGATTATGGATGGGGCAGCAGGACGCCTCAAAAGCAAACAACGGGAGATATTGGAGATTGCCCAGCGTAATATTGACCGTCTCGCACGGCTTATCAACGACGTCCTGGACTTCCAAAAACTCCAGTCGGGCAAGGCCAAATTCAATATGCAGGACAACAATATCAGCAGTGTCATTGAACATGTTTACAATACGATGGCAGGTGCCGTAAAGCAGAAAGGTATTGAGCTGCGGCTGGCAGTTGATAACAACCTGCCCAAAGTGATTTTCGACAACGACAAAATGATTCAGGTGCTCACCAACCTGGTAAGCAACGCAATGAAATTTACAGATAAAGGCAGTATTACTATCGCAAGTCGCAGGATCGAAAACTATATTCGCGTTTCAGTCATCGACACCGGCTGCGGAATGAAACAGGAAGACCTCCCCAAGCTGTTCCAGCAATTTCAACAGCTTGGCAGCGGGAATCGCAAGACAGGCGGAACAGGTCTGGGCCTGGCCATATCAAAAGATATCGTCGAAAAGCACGGCGGGAGGATATGGGTGGAATCCGAATTCGGCAAGGGAACAATCATACACTTCCTGCTGCCAATTAAAGCATCTACCTGTGAATCCGAACCAACTCAGCAACTGCAGCAGACACAAAACTAAAAAATAGCGAATTTAAAATCGCCACTATACGCCGCTAAGGGCTTTTTTGCCGGCAAGTGCGTTGGCAATCTTCTCTTTGAGTTCAGTAAAATCAAACGGCTTTGCGATGTAGTCAACGACACCAAAAGATGAGGCGGTGGCAATGTCGTCCATTTCGCAGGCGGCAGTCACCATAATAACCGGTATGTTCTTCAACTGGGGGTCCTTGCTCAAATGCTCAAGCGTCTCGTGGCCGTTCATAATGGGCATGTTTGTATCAAGCAAAATAAGGTCCGGCTTCTCACTTGCCGCTTTCTCCAGCCCTTCCTGACCGTTAACGGCTACTGCCGTCTGGTAGTTGCTCCATTCAAGGTGCTGCTGGATTGTAGCCACATAATCCGGCTCATCGTCCACGATAAGTATCTTCGGTTTACCCGATTTTTTGCCCGATTTAAATAATCCAAACATTGCTAATTCTCCTTTTCATCCCTTAGGGATTGACGTCCCACGCCATTTACTTAACTCATTTCCTATATTTTATCGACCCAAAACATTATCAGGATTAGCAAAAAGTTGCGACGCCGATTCCGATATATCGCCCGGCTATGGCCAATTCGGCTCAGCAGGCAGCGATAACACAGGCCTGTTTTTAAACTCTTTAAACCTTGCCATTGCCTCCGCCGGCACTGGTTCATTTTCATTAATATGCGGCGATAAAAGCACAAGCAGCTCCGTGTTCTGGACCACCTTATGGTTATTCGCAAAGATAAAACCAATGAGCGGCAAATCGCCAAGCAAAGGCACCTGATCCTTTGTAATCTGCGTATCCTGCCTTCTTAATCCGCCCATAACGACCACCTGGCCATCATCCATAAGCAGTGTCGTGGTGGCCTCGCGTTTATCGATAACCGGAACCCCACCGATTGATGTTCCTGTGGTCACGCTTTGACTCGGGCTTACAGTCAATAACACCTTTCCTTCATCGGTAACGGTCGCTTTAACATCCATAGTAACACCGACATCTTTGAACTGCGTCGAGGTTATAGCGTTGGTACCACCGCCGCCGGCGCTTGACTGCGTAATTTCCTGATACGGGATTTCCTCAACGGTTTTGATGCTGGCTTTTTGGCCGCTGACGACCATCACGCGAGGACTGGCGAGAATATCCACGTTTCTTTTTTC
Organism: Sedimentisphaerales bacterium; assembly: GCA_050012695.1. GTDB lineage: Bacteria > Planctomycetota > Phycisphaerae > Sedimentisphaerales > Anaerobacaceae > Fen-1362. The sequence continues at coordinate 149,046 of JBEKGR010000007.1, forward strand.
CTGCAGCAGATGAAGCACGTTACGAATGTCGTCGGTAACAATAGCCACCTCGCTGCCAAGACCGATGTTCTGAAAGGCGCTCATACTGCCGATTGTGTCGGTTGTCGGCGCTATTACGCTCAGGCGGTTAGGATAAACCGTACTCTGGCGATAACTGAAGTCCTTGTTATCGCTGCTTAAAATATCCCAATCCACGCCAATTTCGGTGTCATTACTGAGCTGAACATCGATTATGAAAACCTCAATAATCACCTGCTTGGGCGTCTGGTCGGCTTTTCTTACCTCAGCAAGTATCCGCTCCAGATTCTCTTTTGTGTCGCAGACAATAATTGAATTTGTGTTGTCGTCGATACCGATGCTGCCGTTCGCCGAGGACATCTTGACCAGCGCTGTTTTCAGGTTAGCGGCGTTCAGGAACTTCAAAGTAATCGTACGAACAAACAACGGCGGCTTGTTGACATCCCCCGAATCCATGCTTTTCTGCGATTCGGGAGCAACATCGCCGAAACCGCCTCCACCAAACGGGTCGTCGCGACCGACGTCCGCCGCAACAACTTCAACTTTTTTATCATTAACTAGCATAATGGTGGCCTTTTCGAGCTGCGTCTGGCCGACCTGCCCTGAGCTTGTCGAATCCGCGCTGTTACAAATACTCGTTGCCAGGACAAGAAAGGCACACACCGTTATTTTTGTCATAAGCTTATTCATATAAAGAATTCTCCACACGTTCGATGCAATAAACCGTCAGGAGCACCTGACATTTGAGTTTTCCGGCACCGCCGGCATCTATTCTCATGGACTCTATCCATACCTTGCGTTCGTAGTTCTGTAACACACCAATAAATTTGGTTATGCCGTTGTATCCGCCAATAATGGTAACCATGGCTTTTTTCGGAGCTATGGCGGGAGTGTCATTCTGCGTATTCCGCTGCGCATCTGGTACTGCGCTTACAGACAGAACAGCACAGCCGGACTGGGCTGCAACGGACGGCAAAGACGCGAAAAACCGACGCGCTTCATTTTGCGTAAATAACTGATTTCGCAACCGGTCGGATTCCTTAGTCAGTTCCTCGATTTTGGTCTTCTTATTTTCCATAGCCGTGCGCATAAAATCGGCTTTGCGTATAGCCACATCAAGCGAGGAATTGTATCTCTGCGCAGCCAGAAGCTGGTTGGTGTGCGGCGCCAGTATCCACCGGTACAGGGCAAAAACCACAATTGCCGCCAGCGCTATCAGTAAAACACGCCTGTGTAAACGCTCAATCTGGATAAATTTTTCAACCGACATCATCTTCTTTGCCTTTCTTAACACCCAGCTTGCAACTAATCTGGTAGTTTATAAAGCCCTTTTGCCCCTCCTGTTTACTGGACTCAAGCAGCGTTACCGTCGAGATATCGGGCGATTTCTCAAGCGAGCTGACGAACGAATTGACGGCGTCGTTGGATAACGCCAGTCCTTCAATCTGTACCCTCTGGCCGTCGCGACAGGACAAACTGACGATGCGAACCGAGGCGGGGGTGGCATTGCGTATGTTTGTGAACAACTGCACCCAGTTTACGTCTTTATTCGATGCCGATATTTTAGCGATGCTGTCGAGTCGATTCGACAAGGCCTGCAACCTGGCGTCGAGATGCTGATTCTTATCAAGCATTTTGTTCGTGTTACGTACCGATACGCGCGCCGCCTTTCCGGCGGTATCGCCGGATACCTTCTTAATCATATACGCAGGCGCCGCGACAACCAGCACCATAAGTAACAGCAGTGCCGTAACCACGGTGGCGGCAATCAGTACGTCCTTCTTGGCCTCCCTAATCTGCATTATCTTAGGCGGCATCAGGTTCAATCTCGCATCATCTCGCTGTGCCACCAAAAGATTCATTGCAAGACCTACAGCCACCGGCGAGGGCTGCTCGTTTTTATCACCTGTTGTTTGACCACCAACGATAGTATCCAAATACGCATCTTTTGAAGTCCTGACTTGCAGTGAGCCAGCCTGAACCCTGGATTTCAGAATCGCTTCTGCATCCTGCGGCAACTGGGCGATATCGGCAAACACGGCAATTTCCCATTTGCCCGTGTTGTCCATAACCTCAACACTGTAAAATTTTTGAATCTCGGCAAGCTCATCAGCCAGCCAGCCGCACAAATCGCCGGCAGTCGCTTTTTGTCTGACTTCCTTTGTCCGTATAAAATCGACGACTCCATTTCTCAAAACACACAGCGTCAGGATGTTATCTCTGAAAATAGCAACAAGCACATTACAACCAGACCTGCCGGTTATTTTTTTGTCGCTGATGGCCCGCAAATAAGACAATATCGCCGGCTCAACCAGTTCCGCTGAAAAACCGGCACGACCTAAAATTTGAACAAGCTCGGTAACTTTTTTCGTCTCAGCGGCAGCCGCCAAAACCTTTTTATCCGCCGAACGCTTGTTTGAACCGACTGAACAGTAATCAAGCACGATATCTCCGCTCGGCATAGCAGCACAGTGCTTCATCTCCCCATGGACAAACTGGGTCAGGTTGGGCGGCATCTGTTTTGGCATCTCTATCATCTGTGTAACAACAGGTTTGGCGAAAAGTGAAACAGCCGCACGGTTTGTCCATATCCTGTTGCGAAACTTCATCTCTCGCAACGTCCGCTGAAGCATCGCAGCATTGACAATGTTCCCATCCTTGACGGCCCCCGCAGGCATCGGCGCAACAGCCGACTTGACGAACTTCGGACCGTTTTTGCCGTTTTTGAGCAAAACGATACTGATGCTTTCCTGCGAGATATCTATCCCTGCCACTGTCTTTTCGACAAATCTCATTCGTTGACCCTCAAATTATCGATTCTGATTTTGCATGGCGAACTCGTGCCAATCGTTACGTCAGCCGCCATCCTGGCCATATACCCCTGCGACGAGGTGCCGGTAGAAATTATTTGCTTTGGCAGGGTACTATTAACAGTCACGGTGTAACTGCCACCGTTGAACGGCGTATTGGTAAAGCCGGCTGTCCAATTCGGATTCGCTCGTATCTGTGCAAACGCGTCGTTTAATCCCGCCTCAGCGATGCACATCGCCTGTGCGGCGTATAACTGATTTTGCATAAGCTGCAATTCTTCCGTAGTCATAACCAAGATTCCTACCGTGATTGTCGCCATAAGCGCAATCGCAAAAATGACTATCAAAAACACAGCACCATTATTTTTCATCTGTTTTTTCATAACAGTTACGCCCTAAGGTCGTAGGTCTCCGCAACAACCGTGAACGCTGGCGTCGGCCGGGGCTATCGCTATCGTCATCATCATTGCATCATTCGACGAGCCTAACGTAAACGTTGATGTTCCGCTGCTGCCTGCGGTCGCCTGCCTGACGTATCCCGCGCCGCCAGAGACCGCGCCACCACTACTACCACCTATCTCACTACAGTTATAAAGTGCTATGATCTCCCCGGCGCTGAGTGCACGGTTGTAGATATGGACGTCGTCGATTGTGCCAACGAGATAACGTTGATCCGATGTTCCATAACTATCGCTAACCCAACGTCTCTCAGAACCGATTGCTCTTAAATTAGTTGTTATCGCGCCTCCGGATTCTGCGCCGGAAGCTGTTCCCTGGGACACTCCATCTAAAAACAATTCTATTATACTACCAGAACCTCTTACCACTGCCACATGGTGCCAATTTCCATCCTTTACCGACCCTCCTATTACTTGAGCATAACCACCACCGCCACCATCCTGTCTAACCAAAATCATTGCTTTACCAGGATTATCAGTTGCACCTTCATATCCCACTGCTAAATCTATCACAGGCCCACCGTCCGTTGAACTTCTGAAAGAAACGATCATGCCATAATCCTCTGTCGTCTTAACCCAAGCAGCTACTGTAAAAGGTGCAGAGCTTCCAAAATTAAGCGATGAATCAGTCCCTAAATTGACATAATCATCAGTTCCGTCAAAAACCAGTGCGCCGCCAATTTTCCCTCCTGCTGGATTCCACGTCGGACCATTGACAAGTGTTCCATTGTTGCCGGACCCGCTATTATCTGCTGCGGTTAAGCCGGAGGTCTCATTCAGATTCCACCAACCCACAGAACCGATCGACCCACTCGTATCCATGGTAATTGCGGTGTGGCCGGAGAGCCCGGGATTACCGGGTTCCGGGAGCGTATTGACATCGTTACCATCAAATGCTCCCAGACGAAGAATCAAACAGTTATCAGCGGTTGTAGTTACCGCAGGACTGGTTGGAGTGATGTTTTTTTGGCCATCCATATACGATGCGTTTATTGGATTGGCGGCGTTATGGCCGGTAAAACGCATTATCCAGCCATAGGCCTGCTCATTTCCTCCCGTCCAGGTGAAAGTAGGGGCCGATTCTGAGGCACCTGCAATCTTCCACCAGACTCCCAGTGTTACAGCAGCGCCATTGTCGCCACGGTCGATTAGTGTCCAGCCCGCCGCCGCTGTTGTAAGGGTGGAGCTGCCAGCGCTGCCATCCATAGCAACTGCCGCAATGAGCAGATCGCCCGAACTGGTACCGGCCGGAATCGAAACAGCAAGAGATGTAACGTCTGATGTGGCTTTGTTCTCACTGAAATTCCTGTATCTGAGAATGTTGGCCAGTTGTGCGATTTCCGTCGGCGTCAGCGCACGGCTGTAGATTTGGACGTCGTCGATTGTGCCAACGAGATAACGTTGATCCGATGTTCCATAACTATCGCTAACCCAACGTCTCTCAGAACCGATTGCTCTTAAATTAGTTGTTATCGCGCCTCCGGATTCTGCGCCAGAAGCTGTTCCCTGGGACACCCCATCTAAAAACAATTCTATTGTACTACCAGAACCTCTTACCACTGCCACATGGTGCCATAGTCCATCTTTCACTGACCCTCCTTTTACATTAGCATAACCACCACCGCCGCCATCCTGTCTAACCAGAATCATCGCTTTACCAGGATCATCAGCTACACCGTCATATCCCACTGATAGGTCTATCACAGGCCCACCGTCCGTTGAACTTCTGAAAGAAACGATCATGCCATAATTCTCTGTCGTCTTAACCCAAGCAGCTACTGTAAAAGGTGCAGAGCTTCCAAAATTAAGCGATGAATCAGTCCCTAAATTGACATAATCATCAGTTCCGTCAAAAACCAGTGCGCCGTCGATTTGTCCTCCTGCTGGATTCCACGTCGGACCATTGACAAGTGTTCCATTGTTGCCGGACCCGCTATTATCTGCTGCGGTTAAGCCGGAGGTCTCATCCAGGTTCCAACAGCCCATGAGCCCACCGGTATTTGCGTTTGTGCGGAGGTAAACCCAGGTAGTGAAGGTCTTGGCCTGACCCATCGAAGCCGAGTTGGTAATCGTAGCATCAACCTTCACGGTGCGTATGAGATTCCCATCTGTAATAGGCGTGGTTAAATCACAGGCGTCGTAACAGGTAAACTTGAGCGAGCTGACCGGCCCCGCCAAATCCGCAAGAGTGCCGACTGGGCCATACTCGACATAGCTGTTGGCGGAAGCAATATCGTATCTGCCGTTCACGTTATTGTTATCCACAAACTGGATGTAGCCATTCGTAATCGTAGAAGCGCTGACGGCGGTTATGCTCTTGGCCTTTGATAGGTTTCGGCTGATGTGGTCCATAAGCACCCTGCCGTTTTGAAGCGCCTCCGCAGAACCCTGTTTGCTGTCCCAGTTGTTTCTTATGGCCGCAAACTGAGGCACAACGGCAGCGAAGATTATGGTTATCATAACCATCGCCAATACCAGTTCGAGCAAAGTCATAGCTCTGTGAAATCGTATTTTGCCGTTTTTTTTAATCATTTTTTTTAGTGCATAAAGACCAGTTTACCATTGGTATTTTTCGGCATAAAAAGGGGGCAGCGTTTGCGGCAAGGCGTGATGATGAACCCAAAAGAAAAAAACGATAAAACATATATAATTCCCCCTTGCTGCTTATAAAACAATGTTTTTATAAGACAGTCAAACGGGGAAGGGAATATAATTTGGAGGTTTCGAGAAGAAGTCCTATAAGTTTATGATCGCTTGGCAAAATAGGTGGTCAGGGTAACTTCTATCTTATCGTCAGTCAATGAGCCGTTGTGATTGTTATCGTAGCCCACGGACACGGTTATTTGTTTCAAATCCGTGCCGGCACCGGGCATAGTATCTGTGATATTGCACAAATACGAACCACTTAGAACAACATTGTTGGCTGTAAAAGAGCCTGATGAGCCAAAATTGTAGATAGAGCGGGCCCTTATTTCATCAAGCTTGCCCTGAGCCAAAACAAGACATTGCGTCTTTCTCTCAACCGACGACGATAACATATTGGCCTTTGTCAGGGACCTGAGAATGGGAACCATCGCGACAATCAACAAAACCGAAGCCATCGCAACTTCGATAATGCTCAGCCCCTTGTGCCGTCGATTGGCTTTTGAATGTTTCGGGCACATTGCCGCTTAACCTCCCGTGCATTCCACAATACCCGTGGCGGATATAACCGTGATTGTATAAGTTTTACCATCGGAGGAAACCGTAATCGGAGTAGTGCTGCTGCCGGAAAGCAGGTTTCCCAAAGGCCCGAATTTAAACAAGGAGCCGCCCGTGCAGCTTATAGGCGAATCGATGGTTTGAGAGTCCACGACAGTCCCTGAATTAGCATCGACTATCCGATAGCCGGTATAGCCAAGGCTTATGGGAACAGGTGCGGGTCGGACTGGGGCCGGGGATGCGGGTGCGGGTATGGGTATGGGTGAAGAAACAGAAAGCAAAATCACTGGTTCGATAGGAGCGAGTGAAACGGGTGAAACAGGGAGGGGGGCAGGTAACGCAGAAACGCCACTCATCTGTAATTGGAAACCCACATTGTTAACCGCAGCATTTGAAATCGCCAGCGTGCGAGTCCGGCGAAGGTCGGTAACAATCTTTTTGGCAATCGTATGCGCCTGCTTGTGATGAATTGCGGCGAAATTAAGACGAGGAATCGCGATAAACGCCAAGGCCCCGAGAATCATTACCACAACAATCATCTCGGCCAAGCTATATGCCGTTCTTTTCGCAGCCATAACTTCGTTCCGATAAAATAATCAAATGGGATGGCTGACAAATGCCTTGCAGCCATCCCACGATTTGTATCAATATCACCACCCAGGTCCCAAAAACAACCCGGACTCGATTGGTTAGTGACTGTGCTCCGACGCGATAATTCTGTGGGTTGTTGCATCCATGTTGTACGCCGTCCCAAATGGACACTTCGGCGCGCCATCCGGAAAATAGTTCACGTCGCCCGTTACAGTATCCAGCGATGCCGGGTACAGGCCCGAGGTGCTGTCCATTTTCCACATCTCTATGGACGTATTGAGCGTGTCAATATTAGTAGTGCACGCATTCCTCTTGGCCGTGGTGGCGCTGGTGGTGATTCTCGGAATCGCAATCGCCGCCAAAGCGCCAAGAATGATGACCACAATCAACAGTTCGATTAACGTTAAACCTTTTCTACTACGCATTTGTTTCTCTCCTTAAATTTAATCTCGCAAATTAAAGCACACAAACTCGTCCTCGACATAAAACGCCTCTAGCTTAATCAAAAAGCTCTGTAAATCAACAAATCGCAGCCGATAATATCTTCTCGCCCCCTGATTATGGGACTATTTCACCGTGATGCCCTACTTCAAATGCCCCATATAATCGAACATCGGCAGATACGCACCCATAAGAATCAAAGCAACGATAAGACCCATAGCAAGCGTCAAAATCGGCTCAAGCTTCACAAGCAGCGAGTTTACTGCCCGCTCAATATCTTTATCGAGAATCTCTACTCCTTTGTTCAGCATCTCAGGCAGCATGCCGACCTCTTCGCCTGAGGAAGCCATCTGTATTATCACCGGCGGAAAAATATCATACCTTTTTAATGACACAGACATTGGAGTGCCTGCCTGTATCGCCTTCTGCATTTCCGCCGTAATTTCGGTTACTTTGCAATTATGAGCAACTAAACTTGCCATATTCAGCGACTTAACCACTGATACGCCGACCGAGGAAAGCATCGCGAATGTCCGCATGAAGTGCGACGCAACCAGCATCCTGTTAAGTTTGCCAAACATAGGCACATTCAGTTTGAAATTGTCCCACTTAGCCCTGAACAAAGGATTTGCAAACAATTTTTTGATGACGAGTACAGATATTCCAATAACAATAATTATTGCCCACCACCAGTGCCTTACAATCTCGCTTGCCGCCACAAGGATGAGTGTGGGGCCCGGCATCGGCGCGTGAACCTGGGAATACAGCTTAGAGAAAACCGGTATAACGAAAGCAAGCAGGAAAGTAACAACTACCAGGCACATAACAGTAACCATTACCGGGTAAGCAAATGCGGCCTTGATTTTCTGCCTCAGCGCAACCTGCTTTTCAAGGTAAGATGCAGTCATTTCAAGGGTCTCGCCGAGCTTGCCGCCTAATTCACCCGCTTCCACCATTCCAAGGAAGAAATCCGAGAATACGCTCTTGTGTTTGGCGAAGGCGGCCCTCAAACTTGCCCCTGCCCCCACGTCATCTTTGACCTCTGTCAATATACTTTTAAAGGCCGGGTTATCCACCTGCTGTTCCAGCGTTTCAAGACACCTTAAAATCGGCAAACCAGCCGAGTACATACCCGCAAACTTATACGCGAAAGTGGCGACGTCCGACTGCTTTACCCTGCCTGCTGTGCGACGTTTTTTAACGTCCCGTTTTCCACACCTGGCTTTGACCAGGACATACCCTATTTTTCCCAATTCGTCGCGAAGCGCAGATTGGCTCTCTACATCTGTATAGGTACCCGTCAGCATCACGCCCTTGTCGTCTTTCGCCACGTATGTATAAACAGCCATTAATCCACCCTCAAATCCACAACTCGCATCAACTCATCAATTGTTGTATCGCCGGCAAGCATATCGGCAATTGCGGCTTTCGTCAGCGTCCTCATTCCTTCCTGTATCGCCTGCTGTTTTATTTGCCCGTCGCTGCAACCATCCGCTATCATTTTACGAATCTGAGGGCTGACTGTGAGTATCTCAAAAACGCCTCTTCGTCCGCGATAGCCGGTGTTTCTGCAGCTATTGCAGCCAGTACCCTTATAAATCTGTATATCCTTGCCGGGCAGGGACTTGTTGAAAACCATTGCCATTTCTTCCGCCGACGGAGTATATGGCCGTTTGCATTTGTCGCATGTAGTTCTCACCAGTCGTTGCGCGACTGCGCCCAGCAACGCCGAGGCAACAAGGAAGGGGGCCACACCCAGATTTATCAAACGCGACACTGCACCTGCCGCGTCATTGGTATGCAGCGTGCTTAGAACCAGGTGTCCCGTCAACGCGGCGCTGATTGCTATTTCCGCGGTCTCAGGGTCGCGTATTTCGCCGACAAGAATCACATTCGGGTCCTGTCGAACAATGCTTCGCAGCGCCGACGCAAAAGTCAACCCCGCAACAGGCCTGACCTGCAACTGCGTAATACCCTCAAGCCGGTATTCAACAGGGTCTTCTACCGTCACGATGTTCTTTTCGGGGACATTAAGCGTTTGCAGTAAGGCATACAACGTAGTGGTCTTTCCGCAGCCGGTGGGGCCGGTCAGCAGAATCATACCGTATGGATTTGCCGCGAGCCGTTTGAATTTCCGATTATCCTCCACCGAAGCCACGACCGAATCAAGCAACCACCGCAAAGAATGCTTGTCTAAGATTCTCATCACAATTTTTTCCCCGCCTATCGCCGGCAGAGACGAAACTCGCAGGTCATAATCTTTGCCGTCATGCTGCACCGACATGTGGCCGTCCTGTGGCGCCCTTTTCTCGGAAATATCCATATCCGACATAATCTTGATATGCGATATAACCTCGAGCTGGGCCGAAACGGGCACGTTTAGGGTATCTTGCAGAATGCCATCGATGCGATATCGCACCCTCATATCCGATTCTCTGGGCTCAAGATGTATGTCACTGGCACGAGCGTCAATCGCGCCGTTTATTATGGACGCGACCAGCCGGGTAATCGGTGAATCGGCAACCCTTGTGGATTCCCGCTCGACCTCGGTTAGCCTGCTTTCAAGCATCCCATCGTCTTCAGTGCCCTGTCCCGGCTCCTGTTTAAGCCGCATCGAGACGATTGTCTGCTTGGTTACGTCGCGGACGCTGAAGTGATAGTTAATTGCCTGCTTTATCGCGTTCAGCGAGGCAGCAACCGGCACAACTTCATAACCCGTCTTCATCTCTATCTGGTCACGAACCGACAGATTCAACGGAGAACTCATCGCGACAAACAGACGCTTACCTTCCTTTTTAATTGGGATGACGTTACTGTGGTTAACCATTTCATACGAAAGCAAATGGGCCGTCATCGGGTCTATCATATCCGGCGAAAGATTTACAAACTCGATATTGTTGGCAGCAGCAATAACCCTCGTGAGTTGTTCCTCATTCACGAGATTGCCCTTCTTCAGCACACTTATCAAGCTCTGTCCGGTTTGCCGCTGCTGGGCAATGGCCGTCTGCAAAGTGGCTTCATCAAGGATATTTTCTTTCGTAATAAACGAAATTATAGAATCTTGTTCTTCCATAATAGCCCCTTGTCCTGACAATAGATTCTCCAACAGCAGTGTTTATCGACACCACCACAGGGCTACTTAAAAACAAAGACAGGAAGGTGCTGTGAGGCCGTCAAATACGCCGGGATGAACAGCCAAAGACCTATAAAATCGGCACTTTTAGAGCGAAAGGAACAAGGTTAATTATTCAGATGCAGGATTTTGGCGCCATCGAAACCATTGAATTTCGTCGAAGAAGCGGTGCTGTATGCTCCTATATTTTCCGTGAAAAGGCAGTCGCCGATTTCGAGATTGCCCGGCAACTGTTCCGAAACAGAAATCTTGTCGAAACTATCGCAGGTAGGCCCGACAACGGCACATACCTCTTTTTTGCCCTGCCTGAATGCGCGGAAATTGGGAATCCAGTGGTCATACACCACGCCGGAAAACGTGTGATAAACCCCGTCATTTATGTGGTAGAAGATTTTGCCGTCTCTTCTGGCTTTTCCTATTATTTCAGAAATAAGTACCGCCGAAGTCGCTACCATAAATCTTCCCGGCTCGGCTATAATCTCGATGTCACCGGGAAACAGGCGTTGGCATTCCGAATTTATCACCGCCGCGAGCTTTCCGAACTTTGGAACCTGAGAGTCATAAGGTACAGGAAAACCGCCGCCGATATCGACAATTTTAAGATTGTAACCCTTTTCTCTCGCGTCATTGAAAATGCCAGATGTTATTGTAAGCGCGGCCGTGTAATTATCGAAATTTGTGCACTGGCTGCCGACGTGAAAACTCAATCCCTCGACCACCAGACCCAAATCAAACGCCTGTTTTATGAGGTTATACGCATCTCCCGGCTCTGCGCCGAATTTAGAGCTCATCTCCACCTGCGAGCCGGTATCGGGAACTTTCAATCGCAAAACCAGGCCCGCCGTCTCACAGTACTCCCGTATCTTCTTCAACTCATCTATGCTGTCATAGGTAACAAGGGGCCGGTATCGTTTTATGTCCCTCAGGGTCGGCCTGTCTTTTATCGTGTTGGAAAAAATTATCTTGTCCCAGATGTAAAAATCCTTGTCCTTTTCCTCGAAATGCCTGATGTATTTGTAAATCTGCATAAACTCATTGTAGGAAGCGACGTCGAAGCTGGCGCCTTCATCGAACAGCGTCTTGATTATCTCCTGTTCCGAATTGGCTTTGACCGCGTAATAGGCCTGCACCCTTGGCAGATGCTTTTTGAAAGTGCGATAATTCCTCCTTATCACGTCGTGGTCAACTATAAATAAAGGAGTCCCGTGCTTTGCCGCTAATTTTAGAAGCTCTTTTTTCATCTTGTGTTCCGATTTCCTATTTGTGCCAGTCGTTGCTTTCCGTAATATATCCAAAAACTTTTCAACTGCCCTAATATCCTTATTTGATTCTCAACTCTTGCTTAATCTCTTTTAGCGCATTATCAAGGTTCCGAGACTGGGTAAAAGCATCGAAATATAATCGCTCCAATCGTACCATGGCATCATTTTTAGGCATGTTACCGAAGTGATCGGTAAAAAAACCACCAACTGGATGACCTTTATCGGATTGAACTTCAAAGAACACAGTCGTTAGTACATAGGAACTTTCGCCTTCTCCAGACTCATCTTCCAACCACAAGGCTATTTGGAACCTCTCGAAGTGGATTATTATCTTTCCGCTTCCAGGCGGGTCTTCGGTCCAACTAATTCGGTTGTCTTTGGTAGCTTTCTCCACAAGGTCAACTATTTCAATAAAATCATTCGGAATCCCTCGATCGGCATTGCGCATATTCCTATCCACATCCATAACTAAATTCTCCTTTGAGTTTATTTCTCACACGCTTATATTCGATTTCTCATTTGTGCCAGTATTTATTTTCCGTAGTCAATCCAAAAACCTTTTAACTGCCCAATGTCCTAACCGATGCCCTTGTTAGCCAAACTGGCCGAACTGAGCGATTTCTTGTATCAGTAATTATCCCCTGCTCCCCATTCGGCTGTGGAGAGTTCTACTTGTTCATTGCAGCGAGGACACAGATATGTCGCACGCCAGTCTCCTAATCCCGTCAGCCTCTTTGTTATGCTTGGAGATCCCTCCTCAAGTTTATTCCGATTCCACACAGATCCATCCGCTACAAGACCACAATTTCGACATCGCCATTTTCCGTGAATTTTCTTGCTCATTACTTCTTCTCACTTCGTCTATACATGTATATAAAGTTGCCAATTTGTTCCCTAAAAAAATTTAAAAGGTGCCTCCAAATGTCCCATTTCAAAAAGATCTTTTTTCATATTTATCTCCAACTTTAAGGGGTGGACTATTCGCGAACATATGCATCTCCCATAATCAGAACACCATCTTCGGTTTTGCTTATCTTCAGATTGAACATCCATTCAAACCCAAGGAAACCAATATACTCGCTAAATTTTTGTAAAGCACTGTCAAGGTCATTAACCACATCGCCCTCTACACTATTCTTAGCCTTTTCAAGTAAAGCTAAATATTCTTCAAAACGATTGCCACTATAATTGGCCATGCAATTCGATAGGAAATGATATTCCATTGCGACAGTTCTCTGCAAAACTAAACCTGGGTATTCTTTTAATCCCCCAGCTTCAGCAAAAGTCTGAGTTGCTACCCTTGCCTTCATGTCACATGGCCCCTTTCACAATCCAAGAAGTATCAAAACAATCGTGTTCTTCCTCCGCACGGTCGGTCTCCACCAAACGAGATGTTGCACGTCCTTTCACCTTCAAAGGCTGAACTTTTCCCCGGCAAAGCCCTACCGCAGTCTGGACAGTAAATTGCACCACACTTCGTACATCTATGCCATTTGTTGACAACACTAGGCAGTATTCCGTGAACTGTTCCGCAATTCACACATTGTTCTCCGGCCATATAAAGCTCCTTTTATAATTTCATAAACTCAATACGTATAACATATTTTACGCAGTACCCGCTGGACCGTAACCATCTCCCATCAGAATGGTTCTGCCATCATCTTCATACATCTTAACGCTGAAAACATGAGTATAACCCATTTTTTCTGCAACCGCTGCGAATTTATCATAGGCTTCTTCTTCACTATCACAATAAATGCCTCCACGCTTGAGATTTGCGATATACTCCTGTCGCTCATCTTTGCCCTTATAAAAACTGCTCGGAGGGGGTATCTGATTAGAAGTGATATATATTTTCCGGATGATTCCTATAATATCAAGATTAGGATATGCGGTCTTCCCTCCGGCTTCCTGAAATGTCTGCGTTGCAATTCGTGCGGGCATTATCCTTGCCTCCTTTTTAATAAATAGCAACAACTTTACTTAACATGTTCTCTCTGATATAATTCTTAGCCGCTCTAAAATCATTTTTAAAGTCAACGAATCCGCTTTTAACAGGTTCGACGTTTTCTGTAAACCATTCACAGTTTCCTTATAAGCCCTTTAAGTTTTTCGACCTCTTTATTGTTCTCAAGATAGGACTTTATCAGCTTCTTATGCAGCTCTTCGCCGCGGTAATATAATCTTTTCTGTTTCTTGGGCCTTGTGGTCTGGATGGTGTACGCAGCCATAATCGGCAATGCAACTGTCACGTCGAGATAGGCGGTTACGGTCTCATCCAGTTTTGTCGGGTCGATTTTGCCCCAGCTTGCCGCCTCGCTTGGCGGTGCGCCCGATAAGCCGCCCGTGTCGGGCCTGGCATCTGTTACGTTAATATCATAATCCTGACCCGCCTCCGGAATCATCAGGACTTCCTGAATCTGCGGCTCCGTCTGGAGCACAAAATTCTTGGGACTCCCGCCGCCAATCAGGATAACGCCCGTCTTGCCGTTTTCATATTTTTTGGCGTTTAGTATTATCGCCGTCGAATCGTTAACATCGATACTTGGATTTATTTTCAATTTGAACGCGTCCTGCAAACCCGATGCCTCCGCCAGAAGTTCGAGGCCGGCGATATTCATACCGATTGTCGAATCGCCCGGAGACGACGTGAAGACAGGTATACCGTTTCTGTAAGCCGCCGCGAGAATACTTACCTGGCCGAGTTTGTGCTTTTCTTCGAGGTCACTGAGAATTTTGCCCAGATAATGATAAAATTCCCGCGTTCCCATTTCCTTCTGGAACTCAGGCCTTATCATAATCTCTCTGAGCCGTCTGTCGGTTTCCATCAGGACGTCTTCGTAATCAAAAAGGATATCGTAAATTCTTGTTACGCCCTTGTCTCTCAAATCAACATCATCGACCGTATGGCTGCCCCTGAACATAGGCAGATTGAACGCGTAATGTATATCGTGATACATATTCGCGCCGGTAGCGACAAGCCAGTCAACAAAACCGTGGTTCATCAGGGGAATTACCGCCGATGGTCCGAGTCCCGCGGGCGTTAACGCTCCCGCCAAGCTCATTCCAATCGTAACATCATCCTGGGAATATTTGTCTTTCAACAACTGGCAGGCGGCCCTTAATCTTCCGCCATTGTATGCGTCCATGTTATCTATCAGCTTCGCTATATCTGTCGATTTCGAAATCGGCTCAGGGAGAATACGTTTGCCTGATAAATACTTTGCCTTATGCGGGCAATTTTCCTTATGTTTTGCCATTTTTATACCTGCACCTTCCACGTATTACAATTTTTCGTTTACAACAACACTGTTACCGTAAACCACAGGACAACATTCTAATTTAACTATAAGCAAAAATCAACCGGCGACCCCGGCAGGAATACGCAAGTTCAATATAATGGGCACAATGTTCTGCGGGATAACGCAATGGCCTTTTTAGGGCTGTTATAGTATTATTCAAAGTCCACCCTGTGGGTTTTTTACGGGACTTTGCAGGCCTGACACAAATTATGAAATTAGAGTGCAAAAAAGGTCTCGCCTTTTGTGGTGTGTCGAGCATACTAATACCGATACATAATGGAATATGAGACGAACACCGAAATTTTCAGGGGGTGGGTTTTAGGTAGGTTCCGTGTGTTAAGGGCCGTCGTTTATCAGGCAGGAAAAAGCGTAACCGCTAAATTAAGGAGTAGAAAATGGCACAGAACGGAACCAAGGTAATTTTGGCTTCCGTGTTCTTACTGGCCGGCCTGCTTGTTGCTGCGCAAATTCAGGCAGCGGAACCCCCAGCCGGTGCGTCGCCTACAGACGTCCAAGCGACCGATTGGTTCCACAATCCGGCACCGTGGCTGGAACAGGGAGCGGATTTCCGATTCAGGGAACACTATGGGTATAACTGGACGGCATTGAACGACGACCTTACAGACCCCAAGGGTAATAACGCAGCGGACTGGCATTTCGAGAGATACCGCAGCCGTTGGTGGACATCGATTAAGGCGGATGACAATACCTCTATTAATACAAGGTTCACGTGGGAATTCCGAACGTATGACAAGCCGGACAGCGCTGCCCAGGCGACGGACTTCGACGAAATAATAATGGACAACTTAAACCTGTCGATGAAAAATTTCCTCGATTTACCCGCGACCGCCATCATTGGTCGTCAGGATATAAAGCTCGGCGAGGGCTGGCTTGTTTTCGACGGAACGCCCGTAGACGGGTCCCGGACATTCTACTTTGACGCTGCCCGTTTCACTTTTGATTTGGGTGAGAAGACCAAGCTCGATACGATTTATGTCAGCAACATGCCCAAATCCGACTGGTGGCTCAAACCCATCAATGACAGAAATAAAATTGTAACGCAGGAAGAAGAGCAGGGCGCAATTGTTTACCTGACCGACAAGAGCAACGAAAATATGCAGGTCGAAGGTTATTTCATGTTTAAGAATAATAACCCCGTTGACAATATCGCACGCGGTTTTATCACATCAGCAGCAAAGCTGGCACAATACAGTAAAAAGGCCGAGATATACACATTTGGCGGCGCAATTTCGGGTCGGCTTTCTGAAAACTGGAATTACCGCGTCGAAGGCGCTGTGCAGACAGGCCGTTCGGCATCGCCTAATACGGCATTAACCGCCAATACCGAAACCGAAGACCTTTTGGCCTTTGGTGAAAAGTCCACTCTCGAATACAGCTTCAAAGACGACCTCGATAATAAGCTGCACGTTACCTACGAATATCTGTCAGGCGATGACCCAGGCACAAAACGCGTTGAGGCATTTAACCCGCTATGGGGTCAGTGGCCTCAGTGGAGCGAATTCTACCAGCCATACGTAACACAAATGGAAGATGCCCTGGTATCCAACATTCACCGTCTTGACTTTGGGCATAAGTTCAAACCGAATAAAGAATGGGAAATCCTTACTGACTGGAATCTGCTCTGGGCCAACGAAAACACCTTCGCAGGTAATCCAAAATTCACTGAGGACGGCAATTTCCGTGGACACCTGTTGACCTGCTGGGCGAGATACAATTTCACAAAACAGCTAAAGGGCAATCTGGTCGGCGAATACTTTATGCCCGGCAACTATTATTCAAGTACCAACAATGATAACGCCTTGTATTTCCACTTCACCATCGAGTACACATTCTAAAAAAGTTTGTTTGACTTAATGAAAAGGCGGCTTATGAAGTTGCGCTTGGGGCAGCCATAAGCAGCGT
Organism: Sedimentisphaerales bacterium; assembly: GCA_050012695.1. GTDB lineage: Bacteria > Planctomycetota > Phycisphaerae > Sedimentisphaerales > Anaerobacaceae > Fen-1362. Next base: position 166,185 of record JBEKGR010000007.1, read on the forward strand.
CCGCAGTCCGAGATTCGCCATACATCAGCGGATAATATCTCGACGATGCTGTCTATGAGAAGCTATTACCAAAGGAACCCGCAGGGCGATATTAGCCCTTATATATTGCGAAATTCCCGTCCTTAACGGTAAGTATCTCAAAGGCATCCAGACCCAGCCCGTTGTGGTCCTGGGACGAGAAGTTAAAGACGCCGGCTGTCCCGACGAAACCTTTGATGTTCTCAATGGCCTCGCGAACCTTTTCCTTGTCGAAGCTATTTGCCTTTTTGATTCCCTCGACAAGAATCAGTACCGCGTCGTAGGCGTGGCCGCCGAAGGTGCTCACGTCCTCTTTGTAGCGGCTCTCGTAATCCTTCTTGTATTCTATGAGGAACTTCTTCTGGGGATTATTATCGGGTAGTTGTTCAGCAATCAACAGGCGTCCGCAGGGGAATATAGTGCCGTTTGCCGCCTCGCCGCCCGCCTGGGCGTACTTGATATTGCCAAAGCCATGACTCTGGAACAGGGGCACATTCAAACCAATCTGCTTCATACTCCTGGCGACTGAACTCTGTGCTGGAACTGTTGACCAGTTGACCACCGCCTGAACATTCCGGCTTTTCACCTTGGTCAGAACTCCGGTCAGGTCTGTTTCATTTTCGTCATACGTCTCGGAAATGGCGATTGTAATGCCGGCGAGGTCGGCAAGATTGGCGAGTTGTTTGCCGCCGGCTATTCCAAAACCGTCGTTGCTTGTTATTACACCTATCTTCTTGATACTTTTTGCTCTCATAACCTGAAAAATGCGCCTCACGGCGTCACTGTCCTTCTGCGGGGTTTTGAAAACATAACTGGCGACCGGGTTGACAATATCTTCGGCTGCTGCGCAGGAAATAAGAATGGTATTGCCATCCTGACAGATATTCTTGATGGCCATTGTCTCGCCGCTCGTTGACGGCCCGATTATCGCGAAAACCTTATCTTCTTCAATGAGTTGTTTTGCGAGCGAAATCGCATTCTCCGATTTGCTGCGCGAGTCCTTCAGGATTAGCTCAATCTTCCTGCCGTTGACGCCGCCTTCTTTGTTTATCTTTTCAACCAGCATTTGAGTGGTTCTCGATTCCGGCCCTCCGAGATTCGTTGCATCTCCTGTCTCCGCGAAGATGGCGCCAACCTTTATTATCCCCCGTAAGGGGTCCCCTTTGGGAGGCGCTTCGGCTGCTTTGGCAAACCCTGAAACACACAGGACAATCACCGCGACCAGGAGTCCAATAACTTTCATAAACTGATTTCTCATAACGGTCTTCCTTTCCCGTATCGTAATAGTAAGACCAATAATACTTCGGCAAGACAGAAATCTCTCCGCTATCCCGTCTAAACCGCCCTTTTCGGCCTTAATCTCTTTTCAAATCCGCAAACCTTACCTTGATTTATTCGCTCAAGAATTGGTGCTTGTCCTGCGTGCGTGACATTCTCCCGAACAAAATATCCCGAAAATACGAAAAGTGTATGATAACCATATTGCTTATTTCAGGCAACTTAATATGCCGGAAAAAACAAAATAGTGTGAATACGAGAGAAAACTATCTGTCACAAGTGCTTGTAAGGAAGGCAGTTATCACGATAACACAGTCAGGGTGCAGGATGAAAATTACTTAGAAATCGCGACTGAGTATCTCGATAGTGCGCCGGCAAAGCTCACGACCATAGTCGGCCCATACGCCCTCGCCCCAGTAGCGGTAACAACTCGTCTGAGTCAAAAGCAAATGGTAAAGGGCGTTGCGAAAACGCGGTTCCGACGGGGAAACGTTCTTGGCGAGAACTTTCTCGTTGAACAAAACGCTCGCCTGCTCCATAGGCCCAAGCAATTTTTCGTAACCATGTACCCATGAGATATTGTTCGTCCAGCTCCCGCCTTCCATATGAAACCGATGGTCTTCTTTGCCTAACTGACTTATGACCTTTTCCATTGCCTCGGGGCCGGAGCCGTCCTTAAACTTTTCCCATATCCGATGCTGGAATATGGGTTCAATCGCCGGAAAATCCTCTTCCTTCACGCCCAAACTGTCTAAGTATTCAAGATACTCCGTTACATTAACGGCCGGCGTCGGGCTGTTGCTGCATTCCGCAATCGCCTGTTTGTATTTGCCGGGAAATTCATTCATCATAACGCCGCCGTTTTCGCCGTCGGCAATCTGAGTCACAAGCGACGGAACCGATTTTGTCCTCAGTTTTATCCGTCCCAGGCCGCACGCCTCGTAATACGGTTGCATCTGCCCGACAAGCTTTGTATCGCTGCCCTGTGTCTTGATAATTGCCGTTATGGCAAGCGTATCGCCGGCGGAGTTCTTCGCTATCAGCCGATGAGGCTGATGCGGATATTCCAGTCCCCAGCCGTTTTCGACCCGCTCGACCGTATGCTCCTGCACAAGAACCCATCGGAAGCCGCAATCTTTTAACGTCTTGACGAACTGGTAGAAAACATCCGGATGATTTGGCAAAGCCATCTCCGCGGGGGAAAACCCCCTGACTCGCCCTACCGCCTCAAGACCGAACAGCGCCGCGAAGAAATGCTGCCATGCCCCAACGCCAAGCCGGTAATCCTGAACCGGCGTCGATGGCGCTACGGCATGTCCCCAGGAAGAACCCAGCCATTCGATACAGCCGCGGTATTTGGAATCGCAGGTTATTTTCCTGAGCGATTCAAAAACATCTGTAAGACCCATCTTGTACATACCGTCAAGCAGCGTGCCCGAATAATCGAGCATACACCTCGGCTGGTTGCCCTCTTTAAGCAGTTCAGGTATAAAATCGCCCATCCGCTTATAGCACTGGTGGAAAACCTGGGCGTTATGATTGTCGCCGCTGCCCAGGTGATTCATCATATGTTCCAGATTGCTGATTACGTCCGCCGTTTTGAGCGGCTGGTCGGGATTCGGTATGATTGGCTGATGCATGTGAAGCGCTATCGCGAATGCGCTTTTGACGTTGTCCCAGTTAATCCTGCTTTGCGGCAAAAAAACCGGGTCGCGGTTCATAGCCGCATCGATAATATCCTGCGAGCCGCAAATATTCGGCACACCATTTACATATTCAGGCAGCTTAGTCATTTTTTCCCTTACATTAAAAAAACAAATCACAGCAATAAAACAAACCGGTCTTTTTATCAGTATCTCGTTTTATCGGCACTCTTACAGCCGATACATTTACTTTTTGCTCAAAGTTCATTCACATCTTCTATTCTTTTCTACGGCGTTGCCAACCACTGCGTTGCTCAGCAATTTCCTGACCGCAGTAAGACAATTGCCTACAAGGTCTTCAAGCTGAATCGTTACACTTTTTTAGAATTTACCCCTCTTAGGCATATTTCCACCCGCCCCTGGCGAGGTCTCGCCTTCGGCGGAGGCAAATAGACCGTTTCCATGCCCAAAAATGGGGGTAAAAGGAGAACAGGAGGTGTTCTTTATGTGTTCCGGTTCAGTTCCTCGCCTTTTTTCTTAGCCTGTGGTGAGCAGAGTCGAACCACAATCGCCGCGTCTTTGCTGCGGGATTATGCTACCGCGGGCCGGTCCACAGATACAACGCCTGCGGGACGGCCACCTCATAAAGCGTCCTGCGGTCAATCTTCAGCGACACATTCGTCTTCGGGCCGAGCATTTCAGCGATTGAAAGCAGCTTTTGGTATTCAATCACCTGCGCCTTTTTGACGCCCGCGAGCGATTTGGCCTCGGCGATTGCGTCCTTGAGATAGCCGACGCTGTCGATTAGCTTTTCTTCGAGGGCCTTGTCCGCCCAGTATATGCTTCCGTCGGCGAGGCGTCTGACGTCCTCTTCGGTCAGTTTACTTCTGCCGTCAACGACGACTTTGACGAACCTGTTATAAGCCGGGTCGATTATCCTTTGCTGCATATACTGCAATTGTTCTTCGTTAGGCACCTGGAAGGGGCTTGGCCAGTTCTTTTTCGAGCCCGCCTTGACCACAACCGGCTGTATGCCCAGTTTCTCCTCCAGAAGCTGCTGCAATACGAGATATTCCATAATCACGCCGATTGAGCCGGTGATTGCGGTCGGCTCAGCGATAATCTTGTCGCAGGCAACCGAAGAATAATAGCCGCCCGACGCCGCGACTCCCTGCATAAACGCGACCGCCGGCTGGTTGGTGTCGGCGCGGTATTTCATTATCTCGTTATGAATCTGGTCGCTGCCCGAAATCGTCCCGCCGGGCGAATCGACGCGGATAATCACTCCCTTTACGGCCTTGTCGTCTCTGGCCGTTTTTAACTGCCAGTAAACTTCCTGTGCCTGCTTTTCGTCTATAATGCCGTCTATCGAGACAATCGCGATTTTCGCACTCCGCGGGCCGTCTTCAATGACTTCCTCTGTGTACTTTTTCTCGCCCATTCCCGAAAACGCTATAATTCCAACGCCTATGAGCATCAGGAAGAGCATAACGTTTCCGAGTATCGATAGACCGGTGATTATGCCCCAGAAGATTCGCCATCCGCTGCCCTTTTGGGGCGATTGCGCCTGCTGCGGCGAAGGAACGCTGTTCAGTTGCGGCTGTGAATTATCACCGATATTTTCAAAATCCATAAATTTTCCCCTTATGAGATTATCAATTCTATCCCTTGTTGATTAGCATCCGCTTAACCGTTACAATTATCAGTAATCAATTGGCAATAATCAATGAGAAACTGAAAAAGGATTATACGGTGGCGGAGAACAAAGGATTTACACATCTTCATCTGCACAGCCAGTATTCGCTGCTCGACGGCGCTATAAGGTTCGAAAAGCTTTTTGCGCGGTGCAAAGACCTGGGTATGGACTCAGTCGCCGTAACCGACCACGGCAATATGTTCGGCGTAATAGAATTCTACACCAAGGCAATCGCCGCGGGTATCAAACCCATAATCGGTATCGAGGCCTACATCGCCCCAAACAGCCGGCTAGACCGCACAAAAACATCTATCAGCGATGCCGCGTATCACCTCGTACTGCTCGCTCAAAATAACGTCGGCTATCAAAACCTCCTCAAACTCGCATCGACTGGTTACACCGAGGGATTTTACTACCGCCCACGAATCGACAAGCAAATCCTCGCGGAGCTTAACGAAGGGCTTATTGTAACTTCCGCCTGCCCGAAAGGTGAATTGGCTATGCAAATGTCGGGCGGGGATATAAAGGCGGCGCAGGCAGTCGCCGAAGGATACCTCAAAATCTTCGGCCCCGAAAGATACTTCATCGAAATCCAGAGCCACGAGAGCGATGACCCCAATATCGCGAAATCGCTGATTGACCTGGCGAATAAAGTCGGTGCGGGCATCGTCGCTACAAACGACGTGCATTTCCTCGCGCAAGAAGACCACGAGGCCCATAACTGTCTTTGCGCGATAAGTACGGGTAAAAAAGCAGACGACCCCGACAGGATGATTTACCCCAAAGACGTATTTCTCAAAAGCCCCGCCCAGATGCGACAGCTTTTTCCGGATTGTCCGCAGGCATTCGACAACACGCTGGAAATCGCCAAGCGATGCAACGTCGAAATCGACCTCAAAAGCAGGCACGCACCGCATTTCAGCCCAGAAGACGGCTCAACACCCGAGAAATTCCTGACAAAACTCTGCTATGAAAAGGCCCAGCAAATCTACGGAAAGCTCGACGACAGGGTGAAGGAGCGCCTCGAAAGAGAGCTGCACGTCATCGAATCAAAAGGGTTCGCAAGTTATTTTTTAATCGTCTGGGACTTCTGCAACTACGCCCATAAAAATAACATCCCCGTCGGCGCAAGAGGAAGCGCAGTGGGTACATTAGTCGGCTACTGCTTAGGCCTGTGCGACGTTGACCCGCTCAAATATGATTTGCTCTTCGAGCGGTTTATGGACCCGCAGCGAAACGAGATGCCCGATATCGATATCGACATCTGCCAGACGGGCCGGGGACAAATTATCGACTACGTCCGCCAGAAATACGGCCACGTCGCGCAAATCATCACCTTCGGGACAATGGGCGCAAAAGCGGTAATCCGCGACATCTGCCGGGTGCTGAATGTCCCGCTGACAGAGGCCGACCGGCTGGCAAAACTCGTCCCCGAAACGCTTAATATGACCCTCGATATGGCGCTGGAGACGGAGCCGCAGTTAAAACAGGCATACAACAAAGACCCGCAGACAAAAAAGGTCATCGACATCAGCAAAAAACTCGAAGGTCTCGCCCGCCACGCGTCGGTTCACGCAGCGGGAGTCGTAATAGCCGATGAGCCGTTGACTAATTTCGTGCCCCTCTACAAGCCGTCAGGCACAGAGGATATCGTTACGCAGTTCGAAGGGCCTATGGTCGAAAAGGTTGGTCTGTTAAAAATGGACTTCCTCGGCCTCAAGACCCTTAGCGTCCTCGAACGCGCCAGACAATTAGTCGAGCAGATTCACGGCAAAAAAATAGACCTCGAAAAAATCGACCTCGAAGACCCCAAGGTCTTCGCTCTTTTCGCCGCGGGAAAAACCAAGGGCATATTCCAGTTCGAATCGGGCGGTATGCAGGAACTGCTGATGAAGATGAGGCCCGACAGGATTCAGGACCTCATCGCGGCAAACGCGCTTTATCGCCCAGGCCCGATGACCCTCATCCCCGACTACAACGACCGCAAACACGGCGGTAAATGGTCGCTGCCTCACCCGATTATGAAAGAAGTCCTCGACGAAACCTACGGCATTATGGTCTATCAGGAACAGGTGATGCAAATCTGCAACCGGCTCGGTGACATACCGCTGCGCGAGGCATACACGCTGATTAAGGCAATCAGCAAAAAGAAGGCGTCAACCATACAAAAGGAAAAAGAACGGTTTGTGACCGGCTCGGTCGCCAAGGGACTTAAAAAACAGCAGGCCGAAGACATATTCGAGCTAATCGAGCGTTTCGCCGGCTACGGCTTCAACAAAAGTCATTCGACCCGCTACGCCTTCATCGCGTATCAAACCGCCTATATGAAGGTCTATTGGCCAGTGGAATATATGGCTGCGCTTCTGACCTTCGAAATGGGTAACACCGACAAGGTCGTAGAATATATCTCCGAATGTAATGATATGGGTATCGAAGTTACCGCGCCGGATATCAACGAAAGCGGCGTTGACTTCACGCCTCTATACAAAGAGACCAATGGCAAAAAAGGTATGATTCGTTTTGGACTCGCCGCTGTCAAAGGCGTCGGCGAAAAGGCAGTCGAGCAAATCATCGTCGCACGCGAAAAAATGGGCAGATTCCAGAGTTTGTTCCACTTCTGCGAAAACGTCGATACACGGGCTACGAACAAGCAGTTAATGGAATCGCTGATAAAAGCAGGAGCATTCGACCGCCTGGGAGGCAACCGCGCTCAAATGATAGCGGGACTTCAATCAGCTATGGAACACGGCGCTGATACACAGACGGACAAACTCAACGGCCAGATGCGGTTCTTCGCGCAGGCCGCCTCGCCGGATTACTCTCAGGACCATAACCGCCTGCCCTATGCAGACCCATGGCCCGAACAAATGATGCTTATGTATGAAAAGGAAGTCCTCGGCTTTTATGTTACGAGCAACCCGCTGAGTCACTGTGCCGAGACAATAAATATCTTCTCGAATATCAACGCCGCCCAGATTGCCGAGACCACACAGGAAAAGGAAGTAACCATAGGCGGTATGATAACGAAAATCCGTTACAACCTGACCAAGACCGGCAAGAACGCCGGCTCGAAAATGGCCGTCTTCACCCTCCTCGACCTCCAGGGCCAAGTTGAGGTTGTTATGTTCCCGAACACGCTGAACCAGTTCGCCACGAAACTTGCCGCCGACGCCGTCGTCTTCGTCAAAGGCCGGCTGGATTTCAGAAGAGAAAAGCCGAACATAATCGCCTCGGAGTTAATCACCCTTGACGAAGCAACCGATAAGCTCGCGGGCAAGGTGCGAATCAATCTTGACGCCCAAAATGTTACCAAAGAAAAAGTCGCTGAGATTAAAAGTATCTGCCTGCATCACAGGGGCAAGAGCAGCGTTTACGTCGCAATCAGAACTGATAAGGGCAAGGTTTACGCCTCCGCCGACAGGCAACTTTCGGTAAACCCCGACCCCGAATTCTGCCGTAAGATTCGTCACCTGATTGGCCCTGAAAACTTACAATTGACAAGATAAGATGACCGAAATCAGAAAAACACTGGAAATTTTCAAAGCCCGCTGGCCGGAGGTTATGTTAATCATAGCCCTTGAGGTCTTGTCACACTTTATCAATATGTCGCAGAGAATATTTCACCCAATAGAACAGCCGCTCCGCATACTGATAACGCTCGTGTATATTTCATTCACCATAATAATTTTTATGCTTATATTCGGTTTCCAGCGAACCGTTTATCTTGAAGACCGGAAGCGGCAATCACCCCTTGTCTTATTGCGAGAAGGTAAACACTTTTTTTTGCCGTTGGCTGGTTTAGGCATAATTTATAGTCTCATCCTGGCATGTTTACAAATCCTGGTTTTTTGGACCATAAAGCATGCAGCTACAGGTTTTATGGATACACGTTGGGGCACATCTTTAATTTATCTTACACTATCCACCTCGTTCAATTTGATTCTAATAAAGCCAGTCCTTCTGATATTTCCATTAATAATAGTGTTGGATTGCAGCATACTTAAGAGCTTCAAAATGCTTGGCCGATGTCGACTAAGAGACGCAAGAGAACTTATTATTTTATTCCTTATTTCATTAGGATTGCCGTTTCTATGGGCATTGCTGCCATCTCAGCATGGTATGACAATTTCGCATTACCTTTTACCAACATCGCATATTATTGTAGGGCAATTTATTGACCTGATGATAGCAGTCATGGCAATAAGATTTGTCGCCTCTCGAAATTTAATATATGATAACGGCTCAAAACCTTTAGATTCACTGAACCCTTCAATATAGCTGAGGATTAGCTTTGAAAAACAAATTTACAGGCAAGTTTATCGCCCTTGATGGGCCGGATGGATGCGGGAAAAGCACGCAGGTCAAGCTGCTCGTCGATTGGCTTACCAAACAAGGCGTCGATGTAGTCAGTTTTCGCGAGCCGGGAGCGACCGCCATAGGCGAAAAAATCAGGGATATACTGCTCAATCCCGAACACAAAGCGATGGATACCGCAACCGAGGTGATGCTTTATATGGCGGCGAGAGTTCAACTGTGGAATGAGAAAATCGCTCCGGCCTTAAAGCAAAATAAATGCGTTGTCGTTGACCGCTGGCTATCCAGCACCTGTGCCTACCAGGGGCACGCAGGCGGATTCGGAATAGATAAGGTCATTAAACTCGCAGCCGACTGCCTTGAAAAGCCCTGGCCTGACTTGACAATAATCCTCGACGTCGATTCCACAACCGCGGCTACACGACTCAAAAGCAACCTCGACCGTATGGAGCAAAAGGGTGACGGTTATCATAAAAAAGTCCGCGATGGCTTCCTGAAAATTGCCAAACAGCAGAAAAACTTCGTCGTGGTCAACGCCGCGGACAATATCGACGCCGTCCACAAAAAAGTAAGAGACATCATCGACAAATTCGGGGCCGAATAATGCCGCTAAAAGACGTCTTCTGCCAGGAAAAAGCCATCTCAGCGATTCAATGTTCCTTCGCCGGCGATAAAGTGGCACACGCCTATATTTTCGCGGGGCCTGATGGCATTGGGAAATTCACTACCGCTAAGGAATTCGCAAAGTTATTGCTTTGTAAGAACCCCGTACGAAAGGGCGACTTCACCGATAGTTGCGGCAATTGCGCATCCTGCCAGGCGTTCGACGCCGGCTCACATCCCGATTTCGAACACGTTTACAAGGAACTGCTCGAATTCACAGAAGAGGGCAAAGACAGGGAACCGCCGATTGATTTCCCAATTGCCGTCGTGCAAGAATTCGTCCTCGATAAAGTCAACCAAAGGCCTGCTTTGTCAACACGAAGAGTCTTTGTCTTAACTGAGACCGAAAAACTTAACAACGTATCACAAAATTGCCTCTTGAAGGTCCTCGAAGAACCGCCCGCTTATTGCTGCATGATTCTCGTCTGCACCAGGCCCGACAAACTCCTGCCCACAATCCGCTCCCGTTGCCAGATATTACGATTCGGCCCCATCGACGAGGAAAAAATAATCGAAAAACTGCGTCAGCCCGGCCTTAGCGAAAAACAGATAAAATTCTTCGCCCGCCTGACCGACGGCTCACTGGGGTTGGCCGGCACATATTCACAGCTCGAAACAGCCGAGGCAAACATTTATGAAACCAAGACGTATATTTTAGATACCTTGGCTAATTTAGAATACAAAAACGCGCTGGAGCTGGCGGAAACAATTCAAAAACAATCGAAGGAAATCGCGTCCATCTGGGCCAAACTCGCCCCTGCCGTAAGCACAAACGATATAAAACGCAAATCTACTGTAATCATACTTCAGATTATAATCAGCGCCCTTCACGACGCGATGCTGACAAATATCGCTGCCGGCAGCCAAATAGTCAATTTCGACCAGCCCGAACAAATCAAAAAAATAGCCCTGCGATTCAATCCTGAGCAGGCGGCCCAAAAAATCGCCGAATGCTTCAAAACCCTCCACTATCTCGAATCATCCGTTAATGAACGGCTTATTTTAGAGCAACTGTTGTTAAATCTGGCAGAAACTGATAAAATCACGTCTGAACTTTAGGGATTTCACCGCGGAGCCCGCTGAGACCGCAGAGAAAATCATATCGTAATCTCTGCGTTTTCCGCGGCCTATGCGGTAAAAATAAGAAAAACAAATGGAAGATACGTCAACAACAAAACCTAAGCTGCCAAGGACCAGAAAGTTTATGCTGGTTCGCTACGGCCGGATGAGGGCGCTGGGCCTGTTCGAGCACAACGAAGCCACGATTCCCTCCACGCCGACGCGCGTCGTCATCAAAACCGAAAAAGGTATGGAGCTTGGCACTATCGTGGGAGGCATCAGCACTTACCGTGCAGGCCAGCTCAAATTGTCCGATGAACAACTGAAGAAATACTTCGACGATTCCGAAATACCATTCACCACCGAGCCGGCGGGCAGATTCATAAGGTACGCCACGCCCGAAGACATCAACGAGGAAAAGCATTTCCAGAAAATCGCCATCGAAGAAACGAAGTTCTGCAAAAAACTCGTAAAGGAAATGAACCTGCCGATGAAAATCGTCGATGCCGAGCACATCCTCGGCGGGGAGCGTATCGTATTTTACTTTATGTCCGACGGCAGGGTCGATTTCCGCGATCTCGTCAGGAAACTGGCGCAGGAATACCAGACCAGAATCGAAATGCGGCAAATCGGCGCACGCGACGAGGCAAAAATACTCGGCGACGTCGAAAGCTGCGGGCAAAAATGCTGCTGCATCAGGTATCTCAAATCTCTCAAGCCCGTCAATATGCGAATGGCCAAACTGCAAAAAGCGACGCTGGACCCGTCGAAAATCTCTGGTTACTGCGGCCGGCTCAAGTGCTGCCTGCGCTACGAGGACGATACCTATACCGAGCTTAAAAAACGCCTGCCGCCCCGAAACACATTAGTCAACACACCCGAGGGCAAAGGCAGAATCATCGACTACCAGGTACTCGCCCAGCTGGTTATGGTCGAGCTTGAAACCGGCACAAGGACATTGGTTCCAAGAGACAAAATTGAAATACTCGGCCAATTCCAGCCCAATAATACAAACACAAAACCTCCGAAGGAAAGCATCCCGAAGGAAAGCACTCCTGAGGAAAGCATACCCGAGGAGAATGCCCCTGAGGAAAATAATACTACAGAAGATAATACTTCAGAAGACAACAATACTGATGAAAAGTCAAACGGTTGAATTGACGCCCGACAAGGCGTAAAAAAGGAAAATTATGCCGCGTAAAATCGTCGTTACATCTGCCCTGCCCTACGCCAACGGCCCCATCCACATCGGCCACCTCGTCGAATATCTCCAGACCGATATCTGGGTGCGGTTCCAGAAAATATCCGGCAATCAATGCTTTTACTTCTGCGCCGACGACACTCACGGCACCGCGATAATGATTAGCGCGAAAAACAAAGGAATCACTCCCGAACAGCTCATAGACGGCGTCCACAAGGAACACTACAACGATTTCAAACGCTTCCTGATTGAGTTTGATAATTACTACTCAACCCATTCGCCCGAAAACCGTAATTTCAGCGAGACGATTTTTAATCGGCTTAACGCCGCCGGCTCAATTACAAAGCGAAACATCGACCAGGCCTGGTGTCCCAATTGCAAAATGGCTCTGCCCGACCGGTTCATCCGAGGTACCTGCCCGAAATGCAAGGCCGAGGACCAGTATGGCGATTCCTGCGAGGTTTGCAGCGCAACGTATCAGTCCACCGACCTCATCAATCCCCGCTGCTCCAACTGCGGCTCGACGCCCGTTTTGAAACAATCCGAACATTATTTCTTCAAGCTGACCGACTACAAAAAGCAATTGCGGGACATATTCGCGAAGGGCTATATCCAGGAATCCGTCTCCAACAAGCTCGACGAATGGTTCAACGCCGGTTTAAAGGACTGGGACATCTCGCGCGACGGTCCATACTTCGGCTTCAAAATCCCCGGCGAGGAAGACAAATACTTCTACGTCTGGCTCGACGCGCCAATCGGCTATATGGCTTCCGCCAAAAATTACTGCGACAAAAACGGCCTCGACTTCGACACCGTCTGGAACGGCCCCGATTACGAGCTTTACCACTTCATCGGCAAAGACATTATGTATTTCCACGCCCTGTTCTGGCCCGCGATGCTCGTCGGGGCGGGCTTCAAAACCGCAAACAAACTCTTCGTCCACGGTTTCCTCACAGTCAACGGCCAGAAAATGAGCAAGTCGCGCGGCACCTTCATCAAGGCCGCAACTTACCTCAACCACCTTGACCCCGAATACCTCCGCTACTATTACGCGGGCAAACTTTCCGCCGGCATCGACGACCTCGACCTCAGCTTCGAGGACTTCGTAAATAAAATCAACTCCGACCTCGTGGGCAAATTCACTAACCTCGCCTCGCGAGCCGCACCGATGCTCAAAAGCAAACTCAACAGCCGGCTGGGTAAACTCGACGACGAAGGCAAAAAACTCATCGATACAATCGCCGCCGCGGGTAATGAGATTACGCAAAACTATGAAAATCTAAATTACGCAGCCGTAATCCGGACTGCCACCGCCCTTGCCGACCTTGCCAACCGCTACGTCGAGCAAAACCAGCCCTGGACTACAATCAAAACAGACCCGGAAAAAGCACGCACAACGCTGACCGCAACCCTAAACGCCGTTCGCATCCTGACAATTTATCTAAAACCGGTCCTGCCCGCCTTCGCCGAAAAAGTCGAACGACTGCTGAACATCGGCAAACTCACCTTCGCAGACATAAACACAACGCTCCAAGAACATAATATCAATGATTTTGAACGTCTCTTTGAACGCGTGGATAAAGAAAAGGTTGACGCTATGATTGAAGAAAGTAAAGACACGGGAGATAAACCTATTGCCTCCGAACCAACCCCGGCGATAACCGCTGAACCGATTAAGCCGGAATGCACAATCGAGGACTTCGCCAAAATCGACCTGCGTATCGCACAGGTCGTAAAGGCCGAACGCGTCGAAGGGGCCGACAAACTCCTGCGACTTCAATTAGACGTAGGCGGTATCCAGAAAAACGTGCTCGCCGGCATCGCACAGGCGTATCAGCCCGAAGCGATAGTCGGCAAAATCGTCATTGTTTTCGCGAACCTAAAACCTCGCCAGATGCGCTTTGGCCTGTCCGAAGGTATGATTCTCGCTTCAGGACCGGGCGGCAAAGAAATCTTTATGCTCACCGCCGATACGGGCGCAAAACCAGGCGCAAAAGTAAGCTGACACGTTATGACCGAAAAAAAATCGCTTGAAGAAATCTCGGAGTCAGACAGCCGATACGACCCAAAGGCCGTGCGGTTTGTTTACGAGGGCCTCGGCTACACCATCCGAAAGCTCGCCGCAGGCCAGCCCGGGCATATCACGGGCCAAACCCTCTGCGAAGGCCTCCGCCAGCTCGCGCTCGAAAAATGGGGTATGCTCGCCCCGGTCGTCCTCGATTCATGGCGGGTCAAAACCACCCGCGACTTAGGTGAAATCGTCTATCTGCTCATCAGGCACAACTGGATGAAAGCCCAGCCAACCGATACAATCGACGATTTCAACAACGTTTTTGAACTTAAAACCGCCCTCAAAGACGGTTTTAAATTCTAAAAAAGCATCCTTAAGGCGTAAATTACCCAAATTGCCGCCCCCTTTTGCTTGACAAATTCGGGCAAGTACTCTAATATATAAAGAAATTAATATGAACGGCCATTTTGGAGAGGACATTTAATGCGCCTCGTAGTAAAACAAGGTGAGCGCACCATTAACGAATTCCATTTCGACAAGGGGCCAATCTACATCGGCAGACACACCAACAGCCAGATACTCCTGCCCGACAAGGTCGTCTCGCGCCAGCACGCAGTAATTTACAACACCAAGGACGGCCAATGGGTCGTCGAAGACCTCGACAGCGCAAACAAGACCTACTTAAATAACGCCGAGATTCGCAAATCCGAGGTCAAGGCAGGCGACGTCATCCGCATATCCGATTTCAGTATCGAGGTCAACTTTGAAACGGCCTCCGTTTCTGCCGACCCAGGCGAAACAGTCGAGCTTGAAGAGCCGCCTGTCAGCTTATCTTCCGGCCCGCAAATAATTATCCGAAAACTCGGCGCTGAAAAAGCCCCGGCCGTAAGGTTCCAAGCCGAACGCGCTACTGATTTTCTGCAGGCAATCGAGGAATTGAAAAAGACAGACCACCTGGATAAGGCGCTGCTGGTCATGCTTGAAACAGTATCAAAACAGTTCAAAACCTATCACGTCTGGGGCGCTATGCGTTCCAAAGCCGACGGCCCGATGACTGCCCACGCCGGCAGAAACAGAAGCGGTATGGCCGTCGAGCAGTCGGACCTCGAATACGGTGACAAAATCGCTGAGGCCCTCAACAAAAAACAGTGCATGCTCTTCATCTTCACTCGTGACCTAAACATCCAGAAGGAAATCCAGATTCGTTCAGTCCTTATCGTCCCCCTGCTTTCCACCGCCGGCTGTTTCGGCGTACTCTACGCCAACAACACCTTCCGCGACGACCATTACAACCTCGGCGACCTCGATTACCTGATGCTCTTAGGCCTCCACTCCGCCTCCGTCCTCGCCAAACTCCCGGCTTGATTAAAGTCGCAGTTATTCATAAAAGCATCATTCATTTCAATCTTACAGGACTATTTCTTACCAAGCCATCCCAAAGTGCTTACGTGTGACAAACAATTTCCCCAGTCTCCAGCAATCGGGGCACCGGAATGAAATTGTCTTGCCTTCTTTAATATTTGACCCGCTTTCCGCCATTTCCACTATATGTTCAACTGTGTCTTCCTGCCGGACAATTGTTATTGTTTTGGGATTCTCCATTTCATTTTTTAGCCACACTACAGCAGGATGATTGGTTAAATTTTTCCCAGTTGCAGGCAGATCAAACCCGCGTTTCCATCCGGGGTCTTGCCAGCTCGAGCATCTTTCGCATTCCTTTATGCTGGTCTGCAATCGCGGATGTCTTTCACATAATTCCTCATCTACCACGCCAATCGGCTCACTTATTATGCCCTTTGCGTTTTTATTTCCACGTATTTGGTCCCACCTTTCACGAGCCAAACAAAGATAAATTACATCATCAATATTAACTGCAAAACAGGATGGCAATGGGTCTGGCAAATCTGCCCTGCATATAAAATTCTGCATGGAAAAATCTAAATCCAACTCAGTTATTGAAAAACCTCTGTTACCACATTTGGCGCATTCGTGTCCTCCTGCGTCAAAACCCTTTACGCCGACATTATTCGCGATTGAATTACCCACCAGTTCGTAATATTTCCTTTTCCCTTTTCGTTTTACCTGGCACTCTCGGAATTTTAATCTTTTACGTTCCTCGTTTGTTAATAACGAAATGAATCTGTCCGAAAAAAACCAAGCACTCGCATGAATCTGGCTGTGACGTAGAAATAAACCGTCAGAATCGCCTATTTTAAGCTCTGTTTTGAATTCCACCTCGGTTCGTTTCCCGATTCCACGCATACAAACCTTGCAGATACCCCCTTCATAAAGCGAATTCGCATATTCCATAGTGATTGCATCAACTTGTCCGTAGAGGAAATACCCTCCCAGCAATGAAAATATCTCATCGCCGTATACATAATAAATCTCCGGAATAAAGAATCTCTTTGTTCTCTCGCTTACCGGCAAGGGGGGATCAAATTCCATTACCGTAGGAATTACATCATCACCATTTTTAGCATCGCCCCATATTTCCTGCTCAAGCTGTAGTTTTGCCGCATCGAGAGTCTCTCCCCACCCGGACAGCTTTGGCTTTCCCTTAACCCAAACGTGCCATTGTTGTCCGATTCTTTCCCACTTGCATACAAATACATTGCCCGCCATATTTACCACCAAGATTGACCTTGTGCTTTAATTTGCTTCATCAGCGATGTCGTCAGCCACTATGAATATTTTGGGCGAAAAATAAGCCAGGAATCTTTTTTCCCCGCTCTTATATCTGCGCCAGAAGGACCACATAATTCTTGCCATAGTATTTTGCGCACTTTGGGCAGGTGGTATAGAAAAAGTAAAGCTTCCTCATCTCTTTGCCCTTTTGGCGGACGTAATCGGTCATCTGCTTTACCCACTGGCGGATATTTTTATACGGCCCTTCAAAAACCTGTGTCAAAAATGTCCCTGAAACCTTAACCATTTCCGCTCCCGGCACGTCTTTGGCCACAGCGATATAAATATCCGCTCCCCAAAGCGAATTGTCATCACTAAGCAATATCGGCTCAGGCGCTAATGCCCCTGCTTTGGCAATCCTTTCCATATTCCGCACCATAACCTTGCCGAAGTTCAACGGGATATGCAGGAAACTGGTAACGTGGTCTTTAATAAAAAGCTTGTCCTTAAATGTTACCTCTTTTTTGTCCCATGGCTCAGGATTAAACCGAGGGCAGCATCCCGTCTCCGCGTTCTCATACAACTTATCCATAACATTCTCCTTTCAATCCGAAAAAGGGGTCAGGTCCCTTTTCGTCATTTAATACACCTCATCAAATCGCCTAATTTATCGCCGGCAAGGAATGCGAACGACAGAATAGCGATAATCCACATCGTCGGCTTGACCTCTCGCACCTTTCCCGCAGCGGACTTTA
Organism: Sedimentisphaerales bacterium; assembly: GCA_050012695.1. Lineage (GTDB taxonomy): Bacteria > Planctomycetota > Phycisphaerae > Sedimentisphaerales > Anaerobacaceae > Fen-1362. The sequence goes on from JBEKGR010000007.1 coordinate 183,451, forward strand.
TAAGCACAAAGGAAATAAAGCCGAAAGCAAGCCCTGTGCTGATACTGTAACTAAGCGCAATCATCACGATAATAATGAAGGCAGGGAACGCCTCCTCGATATCCGCGAAGTTTATCGCCCGGACTTCTTTCATCATAAACAGGCCCACCATAATCAAAGCCGGGGCCGTCGCGTATTCAGGCACAATGCCCACGAGTGGCGCGAATAATATCGCAAGTAAAAATAACGCCCCCGTAACAACCGAGGTCAACCCTGTGCGCCCCCCCTGCTCGATACCCGCCGCCGATTCGATATACGCTGTAGTTGTCGATGTGCCGAATAACGCCCCGGTCATTGTCGCAATTGCGTCTATCGCCAATAATCTGTCCATCCCTTTTATTTTGCCGCGACTATCGACCATTTTCGCCTGGTGACAGCACGCAACCAATGTTCCGATACTGTCGAACATATCCATAAACATCAAGCTGAACACGCTGCCCAGAACGCCCCATTTCAACGCACCGAAAATATCCAGATGAAACGCAATCGGCCTTATATCCACGTCGAACGATATCCACTTTTCAGGCCTGTCAACGTATCCGAACGCAATCGCCAACAATGTCGAAAACGCTATACCGATAAGCAGCGAACCCTTTATCCCCTTCATTTCAAAAAACAGCATAAATAACAATCCCGCCAGTCCTATCAGTGTCGTCGCCCCCAGAGGCCCAGCCGAGACGAGCGTCGAATCATTTTTAACTATTATGTGAAGATTGACTAACCCGATGAACGTGATGAAAAGCCCGATGCCGACGGATATGGCCGCGATAACCCCCGGCGGTATCGCCTCAACGAGCTTTTTGCGAAGCCCAATCAAGGTCAGCAGCAAAAACAATGCGCCCGAAACAAACACCGCCCCAAGCGCCGTCTCCCAGCTTACCCCCTTGCCGAGCACAAGGGTATATGTGAAAAACGCGTTTAGCCCCATTCCCGGCGCCATCGCAATCGGCGCCTTTCCGAAAACACCCGTGATAATTGTCGAAATCGCCGACACCAGGCACACCACCGCCACAAGTGCGTTTTTATCCATCCCCGTTTTGCTCAACATCGTGGGGTTTACAAAAATTATGTAGGCCATCGTCAGAAACGTCGTAATGCCCGCTATTGTCTCCGTCCTGACGTTTGTCCCCCTCGACTTCAATCCAAAATAATCGCCCGCCATATTCGACCTCCCGTGTCAATAGCGATACAATTGATTGTTTTACCGCAGAGCACGTTGAGACCGCAGAGTTTTTATTTTTTTCTCCGCGACCTCCCGTAAGGGATGGCCAAGCCATTTGCGGCCTCTGCGGTTAACTAAATGCGAGCGAGAGGAGTCGAACCTCCACGGGTTTACACCCACAAGGTCCTAAGCCTTGCGCGTATGCCAGTTCCGCCACGCTCGCTAAATCATTGCTGTTTACCGCCATCCTGTTCTGATGCAATCTTCTCGATGCGTTTTTCCGCATCCTGCAGAATCTTCCTGCATTGCTTAATCAGGGCCATTCCCTTTTCATACTGCTGCAAGCTGTCGCCAAGCGTAATTTCGCCCTGCTCGATTTTGCCGACTATCCCCGTCAGCTCCTTTACCGCCTGCTCAAACGTCAGTTTGCTCGTATCGTTCTTTATTTCATCCTTTGCCATCGTATTTTTGCCTTTTACCTTTTAACTTTTTACTTCTTCGTAACCTTGCTTTCAATCAAATTTTCCGCCAGTTCCGTAACCAGCGCATCCCCAATCTGTGTTTGTGCTGCATTTTTCAATACCGCGCCGGTCTGTTTTAGCGTCGTTATCGAGTATCCGCGTTTCAATACCGCCCTTGGATTCAGGCCCTCAAGCCGATTTTCCTGAGCGGTAAGCTGCATCCGTGCCCTGCCCAGTAATGCCGATACAGCCGCGTTTGCCCTGCTTCGCAGCTCATTAACCTCGACCGTTTTCCTGCCCAATAATCGTCTCGGCTCAAGCCGAACCACCTGCTCATAATATCCATTCAGCCGCTCCTTCGCATCTGTTATCATATCTCCAATCAATTCTTCAAGGTTGCCGTTAATCTCATCTAATTGCTGCTGACGGTTCCGCACCTGCAAAATCGGGTTGCGAAACGCGGCGCTGGCGCATATCGTCTGCAATCTTTGTTCCGCAAGCTCGATAACCGATTCTATATCGCCCGTCAGCCGACTTTCTGCAGCTAATAACTTTTCCAGCACTTCTCTCGCATCCGGCACAGTGACCACTCCCGCCTTCGTAGGTGTCGATGCCCGCGCATCCGCCACCAAATCTGCTATCGTCGTATCAATCTCGTGGCCTACCGCGCTGATTATCGGTATCTTCGAGTCATAAATCGCCCGCGCCAAAACCTCCTCATTAAACGCCCACAAATCCTCCGGCGACCCGCCGCCCCTGCCCACAATCAAAATATCGAGTTTGAGTTTATCGTTTCGGCGATTGACGTCCTTTATCGCCGATGCGATTTTCTCAGCAGCCCCCTCACCCTGCACAGGCACCGGGTAAAAACACAACACACAGGGCCAGCGGTCAAAAATGCTTTTCCTGATATCATCAAACGCCGCTCCCGATTCGCTCGTCAATACCCCTATCCGCCTCGGATATTTCGGCAGCGGCTTTTTATGCGCCTCATCGAACAATCCCTGCGCCGATAACCGTTTGACCAATTGCTCAAAAGCTAATTGCAGCGCACCCACCCCCGCCGGCTCCATCTTCTCGACGTAAAACTGGTATTTCCCCTGCGGCTCGTAAACATCGACGTTACCCGTCGCGAAAACCGCAAGACCGCTCTCCGGCTTAAACTTAACCTTCTTGAAATTGCTCCCCCACATCACGCAGGGCAATACCGACCCTTCATCCTTGAGCGAAAAATAGCAGTGCCCGCTCGAATGTAATTTCCAGTCGCTAATCTCGCCCCTCACCGTCAATCGCCCGGGGAGATTATTTTCCAGCGTCGTTTTTATCAGTGTCGTTACCTGGCTGACGGTATAGATTTTCACCTGCTCATTTGCCATATCCGCCGATTATACCCCCTCCACGCGCAAAACAAAAGCTGCGGCCTCGACTAATCCGCAGCTTATGTTTTGTTCTTGTATTTATGCGGTTTATTTCAAACCATACCAATCGCCATAGCACTGGTTCCACGAAGGCGAGTTATCCGAGCAATTGACACGAACCGTAAAAGTCCTCGTTGTAGTCAACCCTGGCATATACTCCCAGAAACACGTGCATTGATTATATGGGTCATCCGCGCAATGACAGCTCTTTTTACCGTTTGTCGTTATCGAGCTGACGCATTTATTATTCGGTCTGGGATTATGGTCCACGTAACCCTGAAGCAATTGAGCAACAGGCGCCACGTATTTGCTCGTGATAGTGCCGCTCTTTACGATAACCATAGGCACCGGCTGACCGACACTCACGTCATTCATCGACTCAATCACACTATTCAGATGAGCTCCGCTTGTGATGGTAACACCCCGATACTCTTCAATGATGTCATTGGTATCGAGCAATCCCTGCGCCGACGTCTGGTCGTAAAGCTGCACAATTTGAGCAGGCCCCTTTGTATCTTCAGGGTCAAATACAAACCCGACTCCCACTATCTGTCTGCCGCCTCCGCCGCCACCGCCGGCTCCAGTTGTCTCAAGCCATTCATCCGCGAAAATGGCAAAATCATAAAGATTCACAACACAGTCCTTGTTAAGGTCTCCATCGGGATATCCCCTTGCGCCGCAATTATTGGAGTCGGAATTGACAACCATTGTGTTCATTATCCGCCCGACCGGAATCTGGTTCATAGTCACAGTAACATGTCCGGGCACAACCGCCGGCGTCTTGCCGTTCACCTTCCACTGCACGCCTAAACTGCCTCCTCCGACCGAAATTTCCGAGCCGGGATTGGCCTGATAGCCGTATCTGCCGAGGGTAACACCCGTCCCGCTCCAATTGGGGGGCGGCACGACCTGGATATACCCCGGATAAATCACCCACGGGTCATCAACGTGCAAATCGTTTATGTAGTTAATGTCAGACCAGTTCGTTATGTTAAGCTGCCACTGGTGCTGATAAGGGAAATTGGGATCGTATGGCCCCGTCCAGCAGGGGTCGGTATGTGTGATATAACCCATATACTCATAGGTAAATTCGAGCGGCGTGGTTGTAAAATCCCCGCCCGGAACCGTTGCCTGCATTAAATATACTTTCGCTCCGGGCCGCGTATCCACTATTTTAGACACGTCATAACCCGGCAGCCGGCCGGGCAGGTCGCTAACAAGCACCGTCTCAATCGTCGCTGGGTATGTAGCTCCTGACTTCCCTGTAAAGAAACCCGGGGAACCCGTAGGCACTATCTCGGGCGAACTTGGATTAAAACCTTTCTGGTTAGAAACTTCATTCCCGTCGCGATTGGGCTCAAGGTCATACGCGAAAATTTCCGTCATTTTAAGATATCCGGGAAGTTCCGGAGGAGAAGATACGTATGCCTCCCAGTACGAATCCACAAAAATAGGCGCCTGGTAATAAAATTGAAAGTCGCCTCCTCCGTGACTCTTGACGTGATAGCTGTAACCATACGCGTAGAGATAGACATCACTCGTCGTCGGTATCGTATAATCCGCCTGAACCCAGTGCGTGCCCTTGTAGTTAGGCGTCGGGCCATAGGGTCCATACCATTCATCGGCCCTCGCTGTGCTGATAACAAAAAATATTATCAGCCCGATTGCAATAGTTCCTCTCATAACTTTGTCCTCCTTCAAAAAAAACACCTGTTTTAGTTTAAACACAGACAGACCACCAACCCTGCGCCCGCAGGGAGGCTATCAATGCTCAACAACTTATTCAGGTGGTCTTGGCGCTCAGGGAATTACATGCTGCGTGCTTTCTCCTGTTGTTGCCGGGCAATTGCTTTCTTTTGCGCCAAGCGGGGTGGTTCCTCGTCAGATGCTTTTGCTTCAGGATAAAATGACTTTTTCCTTCTGTCAAGAAAATTACAGGATTTTTTTTGACGGAATAGTTGTAACTAATGCTAATACAAGAAGATACAATTCCTACTTCTTTTACTGAATTCGTCTCCTGTACAGCTTTGTCTCAAGCGGCTTTTGCCAGCCCGTCCAGTTAGAATCGCCCGGCTCATCCTCAATCAGCCGCGTTACCTGGTTCATTTTCGCGTCCAAGTCATCTATATAACACACCATAAACGCCTCCGCCGTCGCAGGCAATTTGGGCGAGCCAAACTCATATTCCCCGTGATGCGACAAAATGATGTGCCCCAGCGTATCCAGAATCGCCCCGTCTATCGGCACACCTTTTGCAGCCAATACGTCCGCCTTTTTGTGCAGCATCAGGATGGTTTTTGTTATGTGCCCGATTAGCTGCCCCGAATCCGTATATGAAAACGCCGTATCGTATGTAAGCTCTTCGGTCTTGCCCATATCGTGGATAAAAATCCCCGCCAGCACCAAATCCGCCTGCACCTGGGGATATAAAGGCAGTATCACCGAAGCAACCCGCAGCATATTCCACGTATGCTCAAGCAATCCGCCGATACAATCGTGATGCATCGACATCCCGCCCGGACAACTGCAAAAACGCTTCATCAATTTTTCGTCTGCCAAAAATTCATCCACAATCGCCTTCAACTGCTTATTTTTCACCCCGCCGACAACCCGCTTTACCTCCGCCCACATCTCGTCAACGTCTTTATCCGTGCGGGCGAGAAACTCATCGATATTGACCTTGCTCGAATCGACGATGCTGATATTATTCACCACAACCTGCAAACTGTTCTGATATACCTCGCTTCTTCCCTTTATCCGTACGAACCCCGGCTTGGGCAGTTCCCCGTACATCGCCTCGCTCGCCTGCCAGACCCGCCCGTTCAATTGCCCCGTCTTATCGCAAAGGAACATCGCTATATACAAATCGCCTCGCGACGTGCTGCGCAGAATCGGCTCTTTCACAAGGTAGATATCGTCAATCACCTCGCCCGGCGCTATTTCGCTGATATATCTGTGTGCCATTAATCGCTCCTAACCCAAATTGCGGTAAATTCAACGGCACGATTATCAACCCTGCCTTATTTATAATCAACCAAAAAAATCAGGGCATATATCTTCACAATATATGCCCCTTATTTGTAATCTCAAATGATTACGCTCAACATCCGCCACTAAAATGACGGCATATCACTTGCAGCTGGAACATAATTAAGCGAGTTGCCCCACACAGCAACCTGCACCTTGGTGATATCTTTCTTACAGGATGGCTGGGTATAAGTCGTGATATTCGTCGGTAGTCCCCTTAACGCGGCTAAAGCAATCGTCTCCTGACATTGCCATCTCCAGTATTCACCGTGCCCGTCGGCAAATCCAACAGTCGTTCCATTTTCATGCATTAAACCGGGCCAGTCGGGATAATTTTCCCACCACGGATGGTTGGCAAGAATCTGCATAGCATCCGGCGTCGTGATTTTTTCTTCTATAAATACCAGCCGCTGGGAAGACCCTTTAATCTGCCCCGTCCTCTTAAAGACCTGCCCCTCCTCATTCGGAGCTGCCAACGAATTGTGTGCATTCATCGAGTTTGGCATAACATACGTCCGGTGCACAAATATTGGGGCCTCAGAGCAACGATAAACCCTTGTATTTTTAACATACCTGTAAAGAGCGCCCTTCTTCATTTTTTCCACTCGCTCATCATAGGTCAATGTCGTATATGTTGACATACCCCATGAATAATAATTCACTCCATCTATAACGCCGATGTTCCAGTCATAACCGCCGTCATCGGGTGGGTTGTGAAAAGACGAACACCAATATGGCTCCGTCACAGTACTCCCTGCCACACCCGGGACCGGGGTTTGCCCGCCGTTAACAAGTTTGCCGTCGTTGTTCTCGGCATAAGACATCCACGCCGTCAAAAGCTGCCTCATATTGCTTATACAAACGATGCGCTTTGCTGTTCTTCTGGCCTTGGTCAGGGCCGGCAGCAAAACAGCCATCAATAGCGCTATAATCGAGATAACCACCAGAAGCTCGACCAGCGTAAACCCATCTTCGCTAACGCTGCTCCCGTAAGGGACGCCTTTCGGCGGATGGGCAGGCCCCTTGTTTTTCTTCAAAATTTTTCTCCTCTGTAACCCAAAAAGCCAACCCTCCTACCGATTATGTTACCGCACCGACACGCCCCAAACCGCGTTTTCCATCCACTTGGCATCAACATTTCCGCATTCATTTCTCGCCCTGGTCCAGTAAGGGTCATAATCTGACCCTCTCAGCGGGGGCAAAGAAGGGGAACGTTTGGCCATTTCCAATGTTGTCGCACACACCCATTGATGGTAATCTGCGTGGCCGTCGGCAAACCCGAAATTAGCTCCATTTCCATGCATAACATTGGGCACATCACCGTCCCAATAAAGATGAGGCGCCGTTGCATCATCTATTGTTTTATATGGAAATATGCAAGTATCGCCTGATATTCTCCTCTCCTCTAAAAACACAATCCTCTCTTTTGAATTCTTAATCTGTCCTATCCTCTTTGCAATATCACCTTCGGCATGAAAAGGCCAGCGTGCATTCATAGATTCGGGCATAACATAAGTCCGATGCATATCTTTATCGGCCTCCGGGCAACGGTAACTTTTTACATTCGGACAAAATCTATAAAGCGCACCCCTCTTCAGCAAACTTACTCTCTCTGCGTATGGCAAAGTAAGGTCCCAGTCATACCTTGTTGTGGGCCAACCTGTGCCAACCTCGTCGTCTGCGGCTAAAGGCGGCAAAGGCGTACACCAATATGGCTCCGTCACAACGGCAGGGGGTATCGCAACCTGCCCACCGTTAACAAGTTTGCCGTCATTGTTCTCAGCGTAGGCCATCCACGCCGTAACAAGCTGCCTCATACCGCTCAAACACATAATACGCTTTGCCTGCGTTCTTGCCTTGGTCAGGGCGGGCAGCAAAACAGCCATCAGCAACGCGATAATCGAGATAACCACCAAAAGCTCGACCAACGTAAACCCATCTTCGCTAACGCTGCTCCCGTAAGGGACGCCTTTCGGCGGATGGGCAGGCCCCTTGTCTTTCTTCAATATTTTTCCTCTCTGTAACCAAAAAACCAGGGCATATATCATTAACGATATATGCCCTTTAACTTTTGATTCAAAAACCAACTTTCCTGCCGTTTATCTTACCGCGACATAGCCCAAATCGCATTAAGAAGCCAATCATAATCTTTCGGACAAGCCGCAAGTTGTGCTGGAGTCGGCGCCCCAACTGTATCGTCAGTGCTTGGATTCAGGGCCCATTTTATTATGACGTCACATTGCCATTGATGGTAATCGGCGTGGCCGTCAGCAAACCCGAAATTCGCCCCGTTTCCATGCATAACATTAGGTTTATCGTAAATCCACGGTGGAGGAATACCAGCGGTCGTCGGAGTAGGAAATTCGAAAGCATCGGGAGTTACCGACTTCTCTTCAAAAAAAACAACCCGGTCTTTCGATCCTGTAATCTGGCCTAATCTCTTTGCAACCTTACCTGCGGGCATGTAATTGTTAGGTGCGCCTTTCCATTCTGCATTCATAGATGCAGGTATAACATAAGTCCGATGCGCATCTCTAACGGCCTCCGGGCAGCGGTAACTTTTAACGTTTGGACAAAATCTATAAAGCGCACCTTGTTTTAATAACAACTCTCTTTCCTTATAAACCAAAGTCAAATCCCAGTCGAATCTTTTTGCGTTATAACCGCTACCGGTCTCGTCGGACGTGGGCAGGGGATACAGAGGCGTGCACCACCATGGCTCCTTCACCCAGTCGTATGCGTTTCCGCCTGTTACTGGGTCTGTTCCGGCCTGCCCGCCGTTAACAAGTTTGCCGTCATTGTTTTCCGCGTATGACATCCACGCCGTAACAAGCTGCCTCAGGCCGCTCAAGCATGAAATACGCTTTGCCTGCGTTCTCGCCTTGCTCAGGGCCGGCAGCAAAATAGCCATCAGCAACGCGATAATCGAGATAACCACCAACAACTCGACCAGTGTAAATCCTCTGAACAACCCTTTCCTGGAATTAGTGCGATTCTTCATAATAATGCCACTCTCCTATATTGCCCCGTCTATCGAAGGGCTCGTCCTTTTGAGCATTCTCACCGCCTGTTTACACCGACTCCTCGGCGGCACGATGACCTAACACCTATCCCATATATATCACATCCCCAGCCCGAAAACAACAGTAAATTCCAGTATTGATACTGAAAATTTACTCCCTGCCTGCTATTTATAGGACGAAATCGAACCTTGTCCGCCACAGGCAAGACCTCGCCAAGGGCGGGTACGCCAAGGGCAAGCCCGTCGCAGGCCCAACGCGTTTTACCCTTGCAATAATGAGTTTTTTGCATTATAAACCCGATTTGATGCTGCGGATATTAGACACGGATTTACACTGTTTATATTTCATTTCCGCCTCCGCTAACGCTTTGGCGGATAAATCTCTGTGTCCTCTGTGGCTAAACAAAAAAATTGTTTTCTGTGGCCAGAAAAGTGAGAGTATATGCGATACAGCAAAATGTTAATACCGACGGTCAAGGAAGCCCCCGCCGACGCGGAGATTCCGAGCCATAAACTTATGCTCCGTGCCGGGCTTATGCGTAAGCTCTCCAGCGGCACATATACCTACCTGCCCCTCGGCTGGCGATGCCTTTTGAAGGTAATCGGCATCGTCCGCGACGAAATGAACCGGGCGGGCGCACAGGAAATCCTTATGCCCTCGGTACAGCCGATTGAGCTTTGGCAGCAGACGGGCCGGGACGTCGATTACGGCCCGACTATGGCGCATTTTCAGGACCGCCACGGCAGACAAAACGTGCTTGCCCCGACCGCTGAAGAGGTTGTTACAAGCGTCGCCGCGGGCGAAATCAAATCCTATAAGCAACTGCCGATTAACCTGTACCAAATCAGCTTCAAATTCCGCGACGAGTTCCGCCCCCGGTTCGGCGTCCTGCGCAGCCGGGAATTTATTATGAAGGACGCTTACAGCTTCCACGCGACCCCCGAATGCCTCGATAAAGAATACTGGAATATGTACGAGACCTATAAGCGCATCTTCAAACGCTGCGGCCTCGATTACGTCATCGTCGAAGCCGAATCAGGCGAAATGGGCGGCTCCGGCTCTCATCAGTTCACCATCCCCTGCCCATCGGGCGAAGACGTCATCGTATATACCGAAGACGGCAGTTACGCCGCAAATATCGAAAAAGCAGAAGTTGACCCACTGTCCAAACAAAAACCCATCGCCAACCCGCCCAAGCCGGAAGAAATCCACACACCAAACGTCGGCTCAATCGACGCCGTCTGCGCATTTCTCAAAACCCAGCCGGCGGATATGATTAAAACTATCATTATGAGAACACCCCCTATTATTGAGACATCCGATAAGATGAGGTCTGCGGAATTAGCAAAACATGATGGTAGGATATCATTTGGTCTTGATGCATTTAAAGTTGAAACAGTCGTTGCGCTCGTCCGCGGCGACCACGAAATCAATCCCGAAAAACTCACCCAAACCCTCGGCGGAAAACACAACGAGATGGCCACCCCCGAAACAATCGAAAAAATCACCGGCGCAAAGGTCGGCTTCGCTGGGCCAGTGGGTCTTGCGGGCAAGGTATCAAAACTGATTATCGACCACGCCGTCGCAGCTATGCTAATAGGCGTCGCGGGCGCAAACAAAACCGATTACCACGTCAAAAATATCGTCCCGGGCAGGGACTTCCCGCTATCAGGAGATAACGTCGTCGTTGCCGATATTCACATCGCCGTCGAAGGCGATACCCATGATGGAAAGAAACTCCTCTTCAAGCACGGCATCGAAGTCGGCCAGGTCTTCAAACTCGGCACCAAATACTCATCGAAAATCGGCTGCAACTTCTTAGACGACTCCGGCAAGGGAAACCCCTGCCTGATGGGCTGCTACGGCATAGGCATCAACCGCATCGTCGCCTCCGCAATCGAAGCCGCCAACGACGAAAACGGCATTATCTTCCCCATCAGTATCGCACCATTCGAGGTTATTATCGTGTCGGTCAATCAGGACGATACCGAAGTCGTTGAGGCAGGCGAGAAAATTTACAAAGAGCTGAAAAACAAAGGTATCGAGGTTTTGTTAGACGACCGCGACGAGCGAGCGGGCGTGAAATTCAAAGACGCAGATTTGATTGGCATCCCCGTCCGTATCACCGTCGGCAAAAAGGCCCTTCAAACCGGCAACGTCGAAATCAAGCTCCGCACCGAGCCAAAACCAACCCTCATCCCAGTCGATACCGCCGTCGCCAAAACCGTCGAACTTGTAAACTCTCTGAAACAAAAACTAAACGCGTAGCGCAATTGTCATTCCCGCGAAAGCGGGAATCCGGTTTTTATGTGGGAATTACACGACCCCAAACCAGTCAAATTGATAATCGGCATATTAGCCGCGGACGAAACCTCCCTTGCCGCAGCGGTAAAGGCCATAAGCAAATCCTTTGGCGTAATTGACCTGGCAAGCGATGTCTGGCCCTTTACCCAGACCGACTATTATAAAGACGAACTTGGCCCAAACGCCCTGCGGCAATTTGTCTCAATAGAAAATCTCATCGACCCCGGCAAACTCGCACAAATAAAGCACGATACCAATTCTCTCGAACAACAACTTGCCGATTCACTAAAGCTTTCCCTGCCTCGGCCGGTAAATCTCGACCCGGGATTTATCGAGCCATCAAAACTTATTCTCGCCTCAACGAAAAATTTCTCGCATCGCATCTACATCGGCAATAAAATGTTCGCGGAAGTTACGCTTATGTATGAAAAAGGCCACTGGCGACATTTCGAATATACGTTCCCTGACTACAGGCAATCCTGCTACCAGGATTTCTTATCAAAAGTCCGAACCCGTTTAATGGAGCAATTGAAAACGTGACACTAACATACCTGTCAATAGTCCTGCTCGTCGCGTCATTCACGGTATCCGCCGGCCTTACCCGGCTTGTCAAAAATCTCGCCACGCGCGTCGGCTTCGTCGCCCGCCCCACAGAAGACAGATACCACCGCTCAACAATCGCCCTGGGAGGCGGCATATCAATCGTAGCAACAATTCTTCTCTTCCTTGTCGCGGGCATTTTAATCGTAAAATTCTTAGTCGAGCCGGGCCGACTCGCCCTCGACAAATCCGCCGCCATTCATGCCCCCGGCTTCATCGGCAGAACAAACCAGCTCATCATCGTCATTTTCTGTATCTTAGCCCTGTTTGCCCTCGGTCTCTGGGACGACAAAAAACACCTCGGCCCATACTTCAAGCTCATAGTTCAGTTCGCCATCGCCTTCGTTGCCGCTTTTGCCGCCAATATCCGCCTTGAATTTTTCATCCACAGCAAACTCATCACATCAATGCTCTCCACCGTCTGGATTGTCCTCATCATCAACGTATTCAATTTCCTCGATAATATGGATGGCGCCTCCGCAGGCATCGCGACAATCGTCGCCGCGATTCTTTTCACCGCCGCCGCAATCAGCGGCCAGGTCTTCATTGGCGCTCTGGCGTTGCTTTTCATCGGAACACTTCTCGGCTTCCTTGTCTTTAACTTTCCGCCCGCCAAAATCTTTATGGGCGACGCCGGCTCGTTGCCTCTCGGTTTTCTCATCGCCGTTATCTCCCTTAGAACAACTTATTACCATCAGGCCGCCTCAGGCCCCTGGTATCCTGTCCTCATCCCCATTATCTCAATGGCCGTCCCGCTTTATGATTTCATAACAGTTACGGCCTTACGCATCAGTCAGGGTAAATCCCCATTTGTCGGCGACACACAGCATTTCTCTCACCGCCTGCGAAAACTCGGTTTCACCGATACCCAGACCGCCCTTACTCTCTATCTTGCCACCCTAACCACCGGTATCGGCGCTACTTTTCTCTACCAGGTCGAGCGCACCGGAGCTATACTTATCTTCACCCAGACCGTTCTGGTTCTTTTAATTATCGCTGTTTTGGAATCGACCGCTAAAAATGACCGACACTAAAACAAAAATTGATAATTCAAAAAACAAATTCCTTACTCTGCTCGAAACGCTGCTCTTTCCCTTCTGCATTGCCGTAATCGTTCTACGTGCTACCAGTTCCGAAGCCCCGACCCAGCAGTCATCCCCCATACAGGCCGTTATTAACGATACTGTCTTTTCCCTGTGCGTTTCCGGAATACTCATATTCAGCTTTCTTATCTGGTGCCTTGCCAAACTTTTCAGCAATCGCCCATCCTTCAAAATATCCTCTTCCATCCTCGGCCTGGTATTTCTAATTGCCGGCATAATTATCGCCACGCTTTACGCCGCCAATAAACGCTCCGCAATCACCGCCTCCGTCACCCTTCTTGCGCCGATTCTTATGGCGATTATGCTAACTCGCCTGCTTAACTCGCACACCAAAATCAAAATCCTCCTCATCACGCTCGCCTCGCTCGGCATCGTGGCCTTCATCCAATCCGCAGACCAGTTCTTCATCGAAAACAACCTCATGATTCAGCAGTACCAGGATGACCCCGACGCAATGCTCCAGCAGCTCGGCATTCAGAAAAACTCCTTCAATCATATCCTCCTCGAACACCGCCTTTACTCCAAAGACGTCCGCTCCTTCTTCACTACGGGCAACTCCGCGGGCTCCTTCGCCATTCTTACATCCTTCGCCGCCATTGCCCTGTTGACTGAGCTGCTTAAAAACCGCAAATCCTTCCCAAAACTTTCCGGCAATCGCGCCCTGGCCGTTCTTCTTCTCGCATTTATACTTTTGGGCCTGTTATTAAGTCACAGCAAAGGCGCAATTGGCTCATTCTTATTCGCAGTCGTAATATTCTTTTTCCTTATGCGCAGCAGACGTCCGAAATTATCCAAAAATATAATCCTCGCCGCCTGTCTCGTCGGCGTTCTCGCCCTAGCATACGCCTCGGCTCAGTATGGCCTAAGGACAGGTCGGCTCCCCGGCGGAAATTCCATGCTCGTCCGATGGCAATACTGGGATGCCTCCGCCAAAATGTACCTCGACAACCACATTATGGGCATCGGCGGCGGAAACTTCTCATCCTATTATCCTCAATATAAAACTCCTTCCGCCCCCGAAACCGTCTCCGACCCACACTGCTTCGCCCTGAGCATCCTCACGCAATACGGTCCTCTCGCTCTCATCGGTTTTTTAATTATTATTCTTGCCCCGCTTTGGCGAAACTCATTAGATGACAACATCAATCTCAAAACCGCACAAGCACGTAATTTTATAAATCTCGCCACGCTCTGCGCCATCGTTACAGCGCTTGTCCTAATCGTTCTTCGCCCGTTCATATTGCCTAAAATCGCTGTACCGACATTTGACGAAAAAATATACGTCCTGTTTTCCCTTTACGCTGCCCCCGCTGCAGCTTTTGCCGTAGGCATCGCGCTGTATGCAAAAACCATGCAAACCTCCCCGAAAGAATACAATCTGCAAAATACGCATATCGCATCAATCGCCCTGTTTTGCGGCATTCTCGGCTTTATAATTCACAATCTCATCGACTTCGCCATCTTCGAGCCGGGTATCCTCACCGCCTTCTTCGCCTCGTTGGCCTGTCTCGTCGCGCTGAATGCCAAACCACAAGACCAACAAATATCCGTAACGCCCTCTCCCCTCTGGCTGAAAACCGCCTCTGTCATCGGCGCCCTGCTTATCGGCTTGGCATATTTCAACTACGCCCTTATCCCTGTCGTGAAAAGCACTTCCAATATCGCAAAAGCATACCTTCCTATGGCTCTCGGCCAGGTCCAGCTTGCCCACAATTTCCTCGACACCGCCACAATTGACGACCCGCTCGGTTCCGATGCACCTGCCCAGAATGGCAACCTCTATATCCAGGAATTATACCGCTCCGATGTGCAAAAAGAGCAATTATTCAATAACGCCGAGCAGATGCTCTTCATCGCTGCAGAAAGAAACCCCAGGAACCACAAAATTTTTGATTCACTCTCCGAACTTTATTCTATTTACGCACACCTTCAGCCCGAACAAAACGAGGCAATGCTAAACAAAGCCCTCGATAGCGTCTCTATCGCTGTCAAGCTGTACCCGGGCGACGCCGAATTGCACCTCAAGCTTGCCCAAATAGCCGATGACCTCGGTCGGACCGATTTGGCCCTGAAAAATTGCAAAATCGCCGTGCAGATTGAAGATGGTTTCCGCGAACAGTTCAAGCTGATGTATCCGGGCAGAAAAGTCCTCAGCCGGCTTAATGAGGATAAATATTTCTCCGCCACCCAGCGGATTAAAGACCTCGAACAAAAACCCCCGCGCTAACCCCGGCCAAATTACCCCGAAACCTTCGCCATTATATCATCCGGGATATTGAAGTTGGCGTATGCGTTCTGAACGTCCTCGTGGTCCTCAAACTCATCCATCAACCCCACAATCTTCCTCGCCGTCTCCGAGTCGCTTATCGGTATCTCGTTGGCCGGCATCATCGAAACTTCCGCGACCTCCATCGGTATCGATTTGGCCTCCAGCGCCTTTTTCAATCCCTCAAAAGCCGCGGGCAGACACGTTATCTCGTAAATCCCCCCGACGTTTCGCATATCCTCGGCACCTGCCCCCAGCGCTATCTCCATCAAATCGTCTTCTTTCACCGCCTCCGTCTTGACTGTAATCAAACCCTTCTTATGGAACATCCACCCGACGCAGCCCGCCGCCCCCATCGCCCCGCCGTGACGTTCGAATATCTTCTTTATCTCCGCCACCGTGCGTGCGCGGTTGTCCGTCAGGACATCAACCATTATCGCAACACCCTTCGGGCCATAGCCCTCGTAAACCATTTCCTCGAAATTAATCGTACCGCCCTCGCCGGTCGCTTTCTTTATCGCCTTATCTATCGTGTCCTTCGGCATGTTCACCGCCTTGGCCTTGTCGATTGCGTATCGCAGCGACAAGTTGCCGTTCGGGTCCCCTCCGCCCTTCTTGGCCGCCATGATTATCATTCGAGCGACCTTGCTCCACGACTTGCCGCGTTTCGCGTCAGCCGACGCCTTCTTGTGCTTTATAGTTGACCAATGCGAATGTCCTGACATATCGTGCTCCTGTCATTCCCGCCAACAACAAAATACGAAATACGAAATACAAACCGCGAACTAAGAATCAATTATACCCTTTCCCTCCCGATTCCACAACCCGCCTTCCCTAAAAACTATGCCTATGACGGCTGCTCTGGATTTGAACAGGAGACCCAATTTATCTGATGTCTTGCGTTTTTGGTCTGAGGTCTGGTGTCTGAAGTCAGGTGTCTGAGGTCTACTTCTTATGCGGCTGGTAAATCTTAAACGTGTTTTTGCCGGCCTGTTTGGCGGCGTAAAGCGCCTGGTCGCTCCTGCTGGCGATATCATCGGGGGAATCCTCGGAATCATACTGCCCGAGTCCAACGCTGATTGAAATGGGAATCTCCCCTTTTCGCCATAGAACGGGCGTGCCTGAGACAATGTTGACCATACGCTCTGCTACGACTGCCGCGTCGGCCAGCGAGGTATTTGGAAGTATAATCCCAAACTCATCGCCGCCGTATCTTGCCGCGGTATCGATTTGGCGAATCGACTGCAATATGCGGTCGCTGATTTCCTTTATGACAAAATCCCCCGCCCGGTGGCCGAGGCTATCGTTTATTTTTTTGAAGTTATCGACATCGACCATAATCAGCGAAATCTGCTCGCCATAGCGCTTTGACCGCCACAGCTCACGCTCCAAGACCTCGAAGAACGTCTTATGGTTGACTAACCCGGTAAGCCCATCGGTCCGTGCCTGGTGCTGGATTCGCTCGAACATCGCTATATTGCCGACCGATGCCCCAACCAACTGGCCCACAAGCTCAACTAAGGCGATATCATCCGGGGTGAACCCCTGTGTGCCCCCTTTGTCCGCCAGATTCAGCACGCCTACTACTTTATCCTGGCACAAAAGCGGGACGATAAGGCAGTTTTTCGTCTTATAGTTGCCGGAGTATGGCCTTTGCGACTTTCTGACGGTCATATCCTTGGTGGAATCAATATCTTCGATGTGGATTAGCTTCTTGTTTTTGGTGGCCATAACCATAAGCGAAGGTGGGTTTTGGTTTATCGAGACGATTTTATTTATCAAATACGGGTGATTGCTGCTCTGCATGTGCAGCATAGTGCCGGCGTCATCGAGCAGGTAGAGCGAGGCAAGGCGGGCATCGAGAAGCTTGGGAATCTTCCGGACGCATATCGTGGCAATACGCTCAATATCAAGGCAGTTAATCTGCCTCGCCAGCGGCGTTATCTGCTCAAGCAGCGAAACGCCCTGGTTGCCGCTTTCGGCTCGCTCATTTGAGTATATGCTGTGTCGTCCCATAATATTTATATGCTTACTTGGTAATAGTGTTTGCTATATCGGCAGCTTGACCGCAGCACATAAGCTGGAAAACGGGTATCGTCACGAGCAAATAAGTGACTGAAAACTAAGTATTATCGGACACCAGACCGAGCAGAAAGCGAAATCAAAAATATTCCAAAAAAACTTCAAAAAAAACCAAAAAAGACCTTGACGCCGAACATAATGTATTTTACATTTTACAAAACGTAAACATTATTTTAATTGTCCCCGGCGCAAAACCGGAAGGAACAAACGTTGATGATGCGAACAGGACAAACAACAAGTGAGATGATTAAAGTGCCCGCCAAGCTGTATCGAATCGGCGACATCGTTCGATACACCCCCTTCTCTCGCCAAACGATTCATAATTATACGACGATGGGCTTGATTCGCGAAGCCGAGTGGACACAGGGCGGACATCGGCTCTACGACGAATCGGTTTTTGAGCGGCTGTCTAAAATTATGGAAATGAAAAAGACCAAGTCGCTTTTTGAGATACGCAAGATACTGAGCATGGAAGAACGTTCGGTCCGGCCAAAAGTAACCGGCCGACCAATCGATAATAATTAAAGGACCTTCGGCAGGACGCCCGCCGTAAGGCGTCCCTGACGGGAGGCGGTAACCCAGGGACGAAATATAAAAGGTGCAGGGATGAGAAAAAGGTCGTCGTTCAAAGGCAGCAGGGAAGCAGCCAATAGACAATGTGGACTGTGGGCGGCGTGCCAAGGAGGCCAATTATGAATCTTCCCACAATCACTACAGATAACATCACCGAAGTTCTGCTGAAAATCTTCGAATTCACGCAAAACAGACAAAAAATCCTGATTCAGAATATAAACACGATGCATAGCGAGGGTTTTGCGCCCAGGGACTTGCCTGTTGATGAGTTTTCGAGGTTGATGGCCCAGGCGATTGCCGAACACGCACGCTCAGGCCGGCTCATCCTGCGGGACGGCGAAAACGTCAAATTCGGCGCTAACGGCAGTTTTGAAGCAATCGCCGCTATCGACGAAAACGCCAAATACCTTTTCGAGCAAAACCGCGACGAATACCTCCGCAGCCAGATTGACAAAATGCTCGAAAATTCGCTCAACCAGCGGATAGCCGTGGACCTGCTCAAACAAAAACAGGCCAACGAAAACTGCCCAGGACGATGCTTTAATTAAAGTCGCGGGCGAAAATAACGATAAAGATGTAGGTATGCACCTCCTGTGACGACATCAACATAAGTTAGGTGGCTGAAAACCGAGTTGCTATAGGACTCGACAGCAAAATCATAATAATTATTAAGGATGGCTTACCGAGATGGCTAATCTTGGACAAAATTCAGGGAGGAACGTTATGAAACCCAACGCAGCAGTTCAAATCGAACAGGTCTGGGAACATTACCACAAATCCCACGAAGAAAAATACCGCAATAGTTTGATGGAGCACTATCGCTACTTAGTTCGCTATACCGCGGAACGCTTGCACACCAAACTGCCCGGCAAAGTCGAGCTTGACGACCTCATAAGCGCCGGCACATTCGGATTGATGGACGCCATCGACGCCTTCGACCCCGGCAGAGGCGTAAAATTCGAGACATACTGCTCGCCCAGAATACGCGGCTCAATCCTCGATGAGCTTCGCAGTATGGACTGGGTGCCCAGATTGGTCCGGGCAAGGGCACATCAATTATCACGGGCAAAACAATCGCTCGAAGCACATCTCGGCCGCAAACCCCGCAAGGAAGAGTTGGCGGAAGAGATGGATATGAATATGGAGGATTTCGAGCGTTTGCAGCAGGACGCCGACGCTATCGGAATAGTATCGCTCAACAGTCAATATGGCGATGACGAGGGTGAAAAAGACATACGCGAAATCGATATTATCAAGGACCGCAAAAGTGAAGACCCCCCTATCGAGGCACAGAAACGCGACCTCAAGGACCTCCTCACCAAGGGCCTGACGCGTGCCGAACGGCTGATTGTCGTTTTGTATTATTACGAAGAGATGACGATGAAGGAAATTGGCGCTACGCTTGATTTGTCCGAATCGCGGGTCTCGCAGATGCACTCATCGATTCTCGCCCGGCTCAAAGCACAGCTCAATACCCGAAAACGTGAATTCTCCACCTAAATTTGTCCCGCGGCTTGTCTGGCGTAGTCCCTTAGGGACGAAGTCGGAAGCTTTAGTGAATAAGGGGCTGTCCTCGGCCAACTCCCTCGCTGGCATAAAATTAAACTCACACATAATACTTGACGCTATCTCCCAACGGGCTTTTATTGTTTTAGTGAGAAGTTAATGGTATAATGTATCAAAAGCGGGAATCGCGGAAACGAAATTGAAAAGTTGATAAGGGGGCGAACGGTTTCGACCGGATGTCGGAGAGTCGAGCTGCATACCCAGGACGCCGGTTGGCCTGGTAAATCATTTCCGGCACTAAATTTAATTGGCAACTACCAGTTGCAAATGGCCGCCTAAATAGGCGACCCGTCCTTTCAGGTTGCGCCTGCGGGCCTGATTCGGGCGTAAAGAAGTGGGCTGCTCTCGTCGGGGCTTTCGGGCCGACGAGTTAAGACCAATCCCGAAATAGCCAAAGCGATTGGCCGTCGTTTGCCAGTCGCGGAGGCAATAAAACCCAAATACGACTAAGTGTGTAGTACGCTCGTCTTGAAGCATACCGGGACGGGGGTTCGAATCCCCCCGCCTCCATTCCTCCGTCGCCGCTTTTTGGCGAACGAAGCCCTTATTGAAATTTATTATTTTCCAATGACCGCCGCAATCATCCCTATCAACTGCAATGTCAACCACATCTTCTCAGAACCATTCTGTAACGTCTCCGTATAGTCACAAAGCTTGGCCATAGCTTATTTTGTGAAGCGAACTGCTACACAAATTTTGGCTGTTTTGACGATATATATTTGTGTGTTAGAAGTCATTTCATAACCGGCCAGCAGCCGCGTTATCAGTATCGAAATCGCGGGTTTACGGCGCTATGGAATGTGTTCTAAGGAGAAAAAATGATAAGCATAAAGGAATTGAGGCGGAGTTTCGGGCCGATTGTCGCGGTTGACGGTGTTTCGTTCGACGTCCGGAAAGGCGAAGTGCTGGGCTTTCTGGGGCCAAACGGCGCGGGCAAAAGCACCGTAATGCGAATGCTTGCCTGTTATCTGCGGCCCGACAGCGGCACAGCGACGGTTTGCGGCTACGACATCCTCAAGAACCCCCTCGAAGCCAGAAAATCAATCGGCTATCTGGCCGAAAATGTTCCCGCTTACAACGAAATGACGGTAGGCGGGCTGCTGAATTTTGTCTGCGATGCCAGGCAGATTCCCGGAAGCGAACGCAAAAAGGCGCTCGACCGCATTATCCCGATGTGCGCAATCGAATCGGTTTATCATCAGGCGATTGATACTCTCTCAAAGGGCTATCGCAGGCGAGTCGGCCTTGCGCAGGCCTTGATTCACGACCCGCAGGTGCTCATCCTCGATGAGCCAACAGACGGCCTTGACCCCAACCAGAAACACGAGGTCCGTCAGCTCATCAGTAAAATGGCAAAGGAAAAGTGCATCATCGTCTCGACTCATATCCTCGAAGAAGTCGAGGCCGTATGCAGCAGGACCATAATCATAGCGAAGGGCAAAATCATCGTCGATTCCACGCCGGAACAGTTACGGCAAAAATACGGCTGCTCGCTCGAAGAGGTATTCCGAAAAATCACCAGAAGCAAAGTTGCCTGAACTTTTCGGCGATAAAAAGTTTTTTACTGGAGTAAAAAATGAGCGGTTTTAAGGCGGTATTCAAAAGAGAATTGAGGTCGTATTTCACGACGCCGATTGCTTATGTATTCCTCGTGGTGTTTCTCTTTTTCTCGGGGTATCTGACTTTCAAAAACGGCTTCTTCGAGATTCGCCAGGCGGATATGACGGCGTTCTTCTTCAATATGCCTTTACTGTTCGCGTTTATGGTGCCTGCGACAACTATGCGGCTTTGGGCCGAGGAGCGCAAAAGCGGCTCAATAGAGCTTTTGTTTACGCTTCCCATAACAGTAACGCAGGCTGTGCTCGGCAAGTTTTTCGCCGCGTGGGTCTTTCTTATTATCGCGCTGGCGTTGACTTTCCCGATGGTCATAACGGTATTTTTCCTGGGGAATCCGGATGCGGGCCTGATAATCACTGGCTACTTAGGCACTATACTTATGGCGGGCGGGTTCCTTGCATTGGGGTGCTTTTTCTCCGCACTGAGCAAAAACCAGGTAATCAGCTTTGTGCTGTCGGTTGTCGCCTGTGCGGTGCTGGTTTTCGCGGGAGTTCCGACGACTATGAATTATCTTTCCACGTTTCTTCCGGCAGGCCTGGTTTCGGCGGTTGAGACAATGAGCTTGGAATCACATTTCGAGTCGATTCAGAAGGGCGTTCTTGAGTTCAAAGACGTTTCTTATTTTATCATCCTCATTATCGGCTGGGTGACTGCCTGCACGGTTGTGCTCGAAGAAAGGAAGGCGGGCTAATGAGCAGAACTATACGAGTGGTACTCGCTATTATTTTTGTTCTCCTGATAACCTTCGGCGCTATAAGTATTTGCCAGAATCTCGGCAAACGTCTGAAAGTCGATGTTACCGACCAGAAACTTTACACGCTGTCCGCCGGCACAAAATCGATTCTCGCCAAACTGAATCAGCCCCTGAAACTCAAGCTTTACTACGCCAGAACCGCCTCAATGAAAGGCCCGGACCAGATTAAGTATTTCAATAATTATTACGAATTCGTGAAATCGCTGCTGGAAGAATACGTTGCCGCCTCAAAGGGAATGGTTAATCTCGAAATTATCGACCCAAGGCCTTACTCCGATGACGAGGTCGAGGCGGCCCGCAGCGGACTCAAAAAATTTCCCATAACGGATGAAGAGAATTTTGTCTTCGGATTAGTGGTCCGGACACAGTTCGGCGCAGAAAAATCAATTCCGTTTTTCACCCCTGACCGTCAGAATTTTGTCGAATACGATATAAGCTCTCTTATCGATACGGCTATCACGCGTCAGAAAAAAAATGTCGGCGTCCTCAGCTCGCTTGGCGTTATGGGTGAGGTCGGCGATTATATGGCACAGATGATGTTGATGCAGGGCCAGCAGCCCAAAATGGCATGGACCATTATCGAGCACCTCAAGCAAAAGTACGAGGTCAAGAGCGTCCCCGCCGACACCAATGATATTAACAATATCGACGTTCTTCTTGTGATTCATCCCAAGAACCTCCCCGTGCAGACGCTTTTTGCCATAGACCAGTTTATTTTGAAGGGCGGCAGGACCATTATCTTTATCGACCCCTACTGTTATGCCGACCAGCAGCCGGGCCAGGCAATGATGCCGTCCAACAAGGTTTCGAAAAGCTCGAATCTAAAACAATTCCTGAATACCTGGGGACTTGATATGCCGGAGATGACGTTCGCGGGCGATAAACAGCTGGCACCCGGGGATACAATGGCCGCCAACCGTGAATCGGAAAAGATTATCGGCTTCCTCAACCTGACGTCTCCCGCGTGCTTTAATCGCGACAATGTAATTACCGCCCAGCTTAACAGCGTCAGGGTATGGTTTGCCGGGACGTTAAATGTAATCGCATCGCCAAATGACATTGCGGGCGAAGGGAAAATCGAACGGACACCGCTTATTATGACGACCGCCAAAGGCAATACCTTCAAAGTTGACAGTCCCCTGGATCTGCAGATGCTCGACCCGTCGGAGCTGATGAAGAAATTTTCGGAAGGCACAAAGCCGGTGATTATGGGTTATCTTGTCACCGGCAAATTCAAAAGTAATTTCCCCAATGGTATTGTGCATGAGTCCGATTCGCAGACCGGCGATGCGAATGCGCCAAAAACAAAAACGCTAATCACCGGCCTTACACAGGCCTCGGAAAACTGCGCCGTGGCTGTGTTCTCGGATGTCGATTTTATATCCAACTCGCTTGCCTATTATCGCAACCAGCTTTTTGGCAACATCGTTGTCGGCGACAACAGCGCGCTGTTGATGAACACAATCGACGACCTTTCCGGCTCAACCGACCTTATCTCAATCAGGTCCCGTGGTAATTTCCAAAGGCCTTTTACGGCTGTTGACCAGATAGAGAAAAAAGCCGAGGCCGCGACCGCTGACGAGGTCGCCAAGCTCAACGCTGAAATTACCGGCTTTGAGGACGAGCTAAAAACGCTTATTAATTCAGCCAACGAAAAAGAAAAACAGGTCATTGGCAGCTCGATTGCCCAAAAGACAAAAGACCTCGAATTGAAAAAGCTAAAGGCCCGCCAACAACTGCGTGAAGTTAAAATGCAGAAACGCCAGCAAATCGAAAAGCTTGGCAACAACCTGCGGGCGTTCAATATGCTGGCGGCGCCGGCCGTCATATTGCTTATCGCGGTGGCGCTTGGCATCAGGCGAAGCGTAATGAAAAGACACTACATAAGCCACGCAAGTGACGCGTAATAATTTTGACGGAATCGGTCGAGTCAATACGTGGCAAATGAACGGGAGTCAGTTATATGAGTAATCGTAATCTGTCGTTACTTGGTTTGGCAGCGGCTGCCGTGGTGGTCCTGGCGGTCATTGTTGCCGGAATCGCCGACAAACCATACACCAGTAATAATCAAATCGCATATCTTATACAGGGTCTCGACCCTGACCAGGTCGCCAGAATCACAATAGGAAAACCGGGACAGGAATTGACTCTCAATCGGCTAAGAACCCATTTTGTTATTGCCAATCTTGATAACTACCCGGCCCTGACCAGTGAAATTAACAAGCTCATCGCCACCTGTCTGGATATTCAAACCTCCGAGCTTTACACGGACAATCCCGAAAACCATAAAGACCTCGGCGTCACCGAAGATAAAGCGCATGTCCTGGTGAAATTCTACAAAGCCGACTCGTCACTGCTTACAGGCGTTATTATTGGCAAAGAAAAAGTCCAGGGACAGGGCATCGCCTACGTCAGGCGGGTCGGTGACAACAAGGTATATATATCCGCCGCACAGATACCGGCCATCAAACAGCAGGCGGGCAATTATATCTCGCCGGAGCTTATCAGCGTAAAAAGAGAGGACATCAACTCGATAACTGTAAGCGGCCCCAATGAAACATACATCCTGATGCCCGGTCCCGACGACAAAACCGTTATATTTGAAAACATGGCCGAAGATAAAAAGCTCAACAATAATCTTGCCAACAAGGTCTTCACCGCTTTGGCGGGCATGGGCTTTGAAGACGTCAACGCCGAATCATCAAAGCAGGGTTTGCAGTTTGACCGAAGGTACCTTTGTCGGCTTAAGGACTCCACCGTTTACACTGTCTGGCTTGCCAAAGACGGCAACGCCTGGTTTACCAAATGTGACGCCCGGTTCGCCGACAAGACCCCTGTAACAAAAACACAGGGCGAGGTCGAATCGGATGAGCAGTTGAAGACAAAAGAAGCAAAGCTGCTCGCACGCGACGCCGCCGAGGAATTCTCTGAAAAACACAAAGGGTGGGTATATCAGATACCTGCCTACCGCGCCGAAGACCTCACAAAGTCCTCCGCCGAACTGTTTGCAACCCCTAAACCAGCCCAGCTCCAGCCGGAAGATAAAGAACTGATGGATGTCACCCCCCAGCCGCAGCAGGAATAGCCCGCCGTTTGAATGGTTCGGGATAACAACCCCGCTTAATCCAACCTGTTCGGTTGTAATGGGCCAATTGTCAAACTCATCCCTGAAAAACTTTTCTTTGAGAAAATCCCCAAAATAATATGCCTTTACTGTGGCCCGAAGTGAGGGTATTTTAGAATGCCGTTTTTAGAAATATCTGAAAGGATTATACGATGAAAGCCGTTTTAATAATCATGATTATGCTGTTGTCTTTGAGCTCTGCTGCTCTGGCCGGGGTAATTGCCCCCGACGCGAATGTCGAAAAACTCAGCGGCGTATTTGCCTTCACCGAAGGCCCTGCCGCCGATCCCAAGGGCAATGTCTATTTTACCGACCAGCCAAACGACAAAATCTATATCTGGACAACCGAAGGCAAATTGTCTGTCTTTTTGACCGGAGGTGAACGCTCAAACGGGATGTATTTCGACGCCGACGGCATATCGCTGCTCGCCTGTGCCGACCTGCATAACCGGCTCGTTTCATTCGACCCCAACGGCAAAATGACCGTTCTGGTCGAAAAATACAAGGGCAAAAAGCTCAACGGCCCGAACGACCTCTGGCGTCATCCCAATGGCGGCCTATACATAACAGACCCATACTATAGAAGAAACTGGTGGATAGACCCCAATATGGAACAGGATGGCCAGCACGTCTATTACCTCGCCCCCGACCGCAAAACACTTATTCGCGTTACGGATGACCTCGTTACGCCCAACGGCATAATCGGCACGCCCGATGGCAAGTTGCTCTATGTAGCTGACCTCGGCGCAAGAAAAACATACGTTTATACAATCAATCCCGACGGCACACTTTCAAATAAGAAGCTATTCTGCGATATGGGTTCCGACGGAATGACAATCGATAACGAAGGTAATGTTTACCTGACCGGCAAAGGCGTCACGGTATTCAATTCAGCAGGCGAAAAAATCGACCATATCGACATAAACGAGGGCTGGACTGCCAATGTCTGCTTCGGCGGCAAAGACCAGGATACGCTTTTCATCACTGCCTCAAAATCACTCTACTCAGTTAAAATGCGAACTAAGGGCGTTACCTGGCCTATCTCTACAGAGACAAAATCAGTCGTCGCACCCGATGCAAAGGTCGAGAAATTAGCGGGCGGTTTCAGTTTTACCGAAGGGCCAACCGCTGACGCGCAGGGAAATGTTTATTTCGTCGATATAACGAATAGCAGAATTCACAAATGGTCTCTCGACGGTAAATTATCAACCTTCCGTGAAAACACAAACGGCGCCAACGGCGAAGATATTGATGATAAGGGCAATCTATATGTCTGTGAGGGCGGCGGCAGGAGAATCACACGCATCGATACAAACGGCAAGGCAACCGTTCTCTGCGATAACTACAAAAGCAAAAAGCTCAACAGCCCTAACGACCTCTGGCGGGACAAAAAAGGCGGCATATACTTCACCGACCCCGGATACAAAAAAGGCGAATCAGAACTGGACGGTAGTTATGTATTCTATTTACCCGCGGACGCAAAAGAGCCAATTATTGTTGTCGCGGATATGACCGGCCCCAACGGCATCGTCGGCACAAAAGACGGCTCGCTGCTTTACGTCGCCGACTATTCAGGACGCAAAACCTGGGTCTATAAAATCAAAGACGACGGCACATTGTACGATAAAAAACTGTTTGTCCCCGTTGGCGCCGACGGAATAGAACTCGACGAGCTGGGCAATTTGTATCTCACGGACCTGTCAGGCAAAGGCGTTAATATCGTCAGTCCGGAAGGCAAAAAAATCGGTTATATCAGTGTCCCCAATTCGACTTCAAATCTCTGCTTCGGCGGAAAAAACGGCAAAACGCTGTTCATTACCGCCAGAGATTCCTTTTACTCGATACAAATGAATGTAAAGGGACAATAACAAGGCAACAACACAAAGTTGTTGCGTAAAATCCTCTTGGTTATTTTGCACTTCCCCTCTGCTTTTTCGCCGAGGACCGCAAATAATTGTCTTCGCATCACTGTCCAGGTAATCCCTACACATTACTGGGATATCTTCCCTGGGTAAGGTTTACCCTTAGTCAAATTAAAGGTTTTGCTAATTCTCTTATTTTTCCTGATTTGGTAAATTCCAAAACAGTAACATCTCGATGAGCGAGATGAAAACGGAAAAGGGATTTTTAACAAGTTAAAAAAAAGACGGGTTTTTATTGGCTCACAGAATTCTCGGAAAGGGGGTTATCTTGTGAGACAAAACACAAGGAATGTGAATGTGTGGATGCGTATCGAATTATATTGTTTGCAGCTAAATTTGCTTTAAGGCGTTGAATACGCCGGAAAGGACAGGAGTTATGAACAGGCACATATTTATTGGACTCACGGGTCTGCTGGTATTAACAGCGATTTGTTTTTTCTGGGGAGCAAACCAGACAATCGCAAACACGCAAACCGCCGTGGGCACACAAACATCCGCGGACATTCAAACAGCAATCGATGAGTCGCACAAAACAGGTGCACAGAGGAGGCAGGATGCCGAAAAACGTCTTCAAGATGCGTTAAACAAAGGAATGGGACCTGTGCTGACAACCAATGCTGTGCTCAATGAGACCATACCAATGGGCACGGCGCCTTTGGCAACGGTGCCTAATACAAAGGCGCCTAAGACAGGCTCTCGGTTAAAGACCGCACCGCTTTTTAACCCGCTATATCCGCCGGGAATAGGATTTAACCCGTTAGTTGATTACACACTGCCCAACTTCTCACAAAGCCCGAACATAAGGAAATTTGTGGACTCGCTGCCCGGTTTGTCAGAGAAAAATAAAAACAACCTCGGACAGTACATCCCTGTTGCCGTCAAGGACACGACAACCTATCCGGGTTCGGACTTTTATGATATCGCATGCGGGCAGTTCTCCCTGCGGATGAGCTCGGACCTGAATGCGCCCACCACCATCAGAGGTTATATGCAGATGGCTGGCACCGGCCCCGGTCAGTCGAACGACCCCAATGTCGGCGGCGTTCAGCAGTATCTTGGCCCGGCTATCATTGCCGAAGTTAACACGCCTGTGCGAATACTTTTCCGCAACCAGCTTCCCCTGAGCAATCCAGCCGTCATTAACGGGATGGCTCAGTCCGACACACTTGCGTTGCCCTTAGATAAAACCATTATGGGCGCAGGTATGGGTCCGACAATGGGCGTGAACTTCACCGATAATCGCGTTACCATTCCTCACCTCCACGGCGGTCATACCCCGTGGATAAGCGACGGAACAACCCATCAATGGATTACTCCCGCGAACGACCCGGCTGTGGCTCTCTACCAGAAGGGCGTGAGTTTCCAGAACGTGCCTGATATGATTGGCGCGGGCAAGTCCATTCCGACACCGGGTCCCAACGACGGAAATGCAACGGGCTACTATTCCAACCAGCAGAGCGCCCGGTTGATGTTCTATCACGACCACGCTTACGGCACTACCCGACTTAACGTCTATGCAGGCGTAGCTGCGCCTTATCTGCTCGTTGACCAGGTCGAAAGAGACCTGATTGCGGGCACGAATGTATCGGGTGTCTTCACCTCTATGGGTATCACCCCAAAACAGATATTGCCCGACCAGAACGGTCTGGACAATGGAACAGGTTTGTACCACTACGGAATTCCACTTGTCATACAGGACAAGGCATTCGTCAACGACGCCAACGTCCCCGGCCCGAATGCATTAGCCGCATTCCCGGCGGCCACTTCGGGCTATGGCCATACCTACCCGACAAGTGTTACAGACCCTCTCTGGTACAATTATGTCAATGCCGCCGGCCAACAGAGCGGCGCATTGTGGTTCCCGCACGAGTATATGCCTATTGAAAATATTTTTGACCCCACGGGCAACACTCCAAACGGCAGATGGGATTACGCACCATTTATGATTCCGCCTATGATGCCTACGAATCTTACACTGCCAAGCCCGACCTTAATACCGGAGGCCTTCGCGGACACGGCCATCGTTAACGGCTGCGCCTTCCCGTACGTCAACCTGCCGCCGGATGTCATCCGATTCAGGATTCTGGCTGCCGGCAACGACCGCGTGTTCAATCTGCAGTTATATAAGGCAGACCCATTACGCATTAACGTTACCAATGGCGGCACCGGTTATGACGCCAATACGCTGGTAACGGTTACAGGCAACGCCCCCGGCGCCACATATACGGCGACGGCGAATGTTTCCAAGGGTGAAGTGACAGCTATCATGATTGACAACATAGTGAACAATTTCGTCTCTCAGCCTACGGTAACGATTACCGGTGACGGCGCAGGAGCTACAGCCACAGCAATCTGGTCTGCCAATGACCCTCAGCAATTGACCGACATTATTGTTACAAACGGCGGCTCCGGTTACACTCACGCCGATGTCAATATCATTGGCGGCGGCGGCGGCGCAACTGCGACCGCTCACGCAACGGTAGTTCCCGCGGGCGTTATAAAGAGCATCGACGTTACAGGCGCAGCAGGTTTCAGGTCCAATCTGGCCTCGACTACGGAAGTAAACATAACGGACCCCAATGGTCCGGGCACAGGCGCTAAAGCCGTTGCCTGCGTCAATACAGAAGTCAAGATGGTTCCAGCGTCTCCGAATCCGGCGTATCCGACCTGGCCGGTAGATGGTCGTGACGGCGGCGTGCCTGACCCGACCACGGCAGGCCCGGACTGGATGCAGATTGGCAACGAATCCGGATTCCTGGCGCAGGAAGCGAACATCCCACCGCAACCGGTGGATTTCGAATATAGTCGCCAGTGCTTCCCGTTTGCGGGCGTAACCAAAAGGTCCCTGCTTTTGCTGCCGGCGCAGCGAGCGGATGTAGTCGTGGACTTACGCGGCTACACGGACGGCGATACGCTCATTCTTTACAACGATGCGCCTGCTCCGATGCCTGGCTTCTGGGCCAATAACGACTACTATACGGATGACCCGAACTTAGACAATATGATGAGGCCGACGACCCCGCCGGGGTTTGGCCCCAACACACGAACCATTATGCAGATTCGCATCACGGGAACCACAACACCAGGATTCAACTTCGACCCGAATGCACTTAAGACCGCTATTCCAAAGGCGTTCGCACTATCCAATGTAAAGCCCCTTGTGCCTCAATTAGCTTACAATGACGCTTTCCCGGGTTTTGCGACGAATGGTAATATCTATGCCCAGGCCCCTGACACGATTTTGAACGTCGGCGGCACAGCCGGGGCAGTTACCCGGATTCTGACTACGGCTCCGGGCAACAATTATGCTGTAGCTCCGACGGTTTCAATCGTCGGCGGCGGCGCTAACGGCGGGACGCCCGGTACTACAGGCAACCCCGGCACTGCCGCTACAGCCACAGCGGGACTTAATCCCTGTGGCGGCGTTACGCTCCTGACAACCGGCTCTGGTTATACCACGGTTCCAACGGTTACGATAGGTCCTCCTAACGGCGGCGCCGTCGGTATTCCTAACATACAGGCGACGGCCGTGGCGACCATATCGGGCGGCGGCGTAAACGCCATTAACATAGTCGAGCCGGGTTCCAACTACAGCGCGACTGTGGCGCCAACCGTTACTATCTCTGCACCAACGGGTGCCGGCGGCGTAGCAGCCACGGCCTCGGCGTTTGTGGCAACACTCAATACCGTTGGCTCCATTACCGTCGCGGCTGGCAGCTCTGGTTACGTTCGTCAACCTCAGGTGTACATAGTTCCTGCCGCAGGCAGCAACGGCATGGGCGCTTCAGCAGTTGCGATGATTACTGGGGCGATTCCGATGACCGGCAAGAACATAACAGAAGGTTTCGACCCTGATTACGGTCGAATGGACATCAGAATGGGCTCGACTCCAAATCCGCTCACCCCGAGCGTGGGCGCCGGTATGGTTCTTGGCTTAGCGCGTTACATAGACCCGCCGACCGAATACGTCGATGACGGCAATGTGACTCTGTGGCGTATTGGACACTTAGGCGTTGACTCACATGCCCTCCACTTCCATCTATTCGATGTGCAGGTGGTCAACAGGGTTGACTGGAGCAACGTCGTAAAGCCGCCATATCCGGATGAAATCGGCTGGAGAGATACTATCAGAACGAACCCGTTTGAAGATATTATCGTGGCGTTCAGACCGACACATATGACGCTTCCGTTTGCGATTCCCAACAGCAGCCGGTTGCTTGACCCAACGACAACGCTGAATTCCACGCAGAACTTCCTGCCCGTAGCTCCGCCGGCTGGCGTAGCGGCAGTAGCACAGGTATCCAACGTTATGACCAACTTCGGCTGGGAATACGTCTGGCACTGCCATATGCTGGGGCATGAAGAGAACGACTTTATGCGCCCATTGTGCATGAACGTGGCAGCGGGCAGCTATATCATACCGCTGGCGCCGACAAGCGTAGTGGCAACAGCGGGTACCGGGCAGGCAACGATAACCTTCAATGCGCCCCCATCAAACGGCAGTACTATCACAAAGTACATCGTGACGGCAATCCCTGCGACTACGGGGGCACTCGGTACAGATAGTACTGTCAGTGCAACCGCAAGGACGCGTACCATCACAGGATTGACAGGCGGCTCTGCCTATACATTCACAGTAAAGGCACAGAGCGCGGCTGGAACGGGCCCGGCATCAGCCCCTTCTAACAGCGTAACGCCTACAGTGCTTGCTGCTCCGGCGGCGCCGAGCAACTTGAGGGCCACAGCAACCACCACCACTTCTGTCACCCTCGGCTGGAGAGACAACTCCAACAATGAACAAGGATTCTATATTGATCGGAGTCCTACTGGTACGGCGACTTGGACACGAGTCGGCTCAACTGCGGCCAACACGGCCACGTTCCGCAACACCGGTTTGACTACGAAGACCACATATGACTATCGAGTGCAGGCTTACAACGCTGCTGGTTCTTCCACTTTCGCTACTCTAACAGTAACTACAAGGTAATTTCGTTTGTTATGGCCGGTAAGGGATATTCCCTTACCGGCCAATAACAATAAAAAAGTTAATAAGAAACCAATGTTTTTGAAGGGAAACTTATTATGAAACGCTTATCTGCGGTTATCTTGTTGTTAGCACTGACAACAGGAATCTCAGCGAATGCGGTAGCGGAGGTAGTGAATTTCAGCGGTATTACGACTCCAACGGATATTACACTGCCTAACGCTTACACTATCGACGGAGTTACTTTAAGTTATGATAATGACGGAAATGGGGTCTATACTGCCTCGGTAGACCAAAACGGTATCTCCGGGAGCACGGCTGGCACCCTCATCTTCGATTTCGACGACCCTGCAACGGGACTATCCTTGAATTTTAAGCTGCTGGGAGTTACCACCGGCCCCCTGAACACAGAGGAGGCCCTGACCATATTGACCTTCAGCGGCGGAGATATTGTTGACGCCAACGCAATACCAGTAACGGCGATTTTCACCGCATACAATCCCGGCGTCGACCCAACTTTGGGCGATTCGGTTGGCCATCTGGCATACAGCGGCCCCGCCTTTGACCAGGTAGTTATGTACTTCGCGGTCGATGGGCCGAATTTCATCGCTAACGATATTAACTATTATGAGCCCGAGCAAATACCTGGAGCGCCCACAGGAGTAGTTGCAACGGCGAGCAACGCACAGGCAACTGTGGACTTTAATGCACCAGCGTTTGACGGCGGCGTCACCATCACATCGTACACTGTGACCTCAAGCCCAGACGGTATAACAGCCACAGGGCCCGCGAGCCCGATAACGGTAACAGGGCTGACAAACGGCACTCACTATACATTTACTGTAACGGCAACCAACGCGGCTGGAACGGGCCCGGCATCAGACCATTCAAATAGTGTAACGCCTTTACCAATAGCGCCTGGAGCGCCATCAATAGGAACCGCAACCGCAGGCAACGCACAGGCAACAGTCGGCTTCACTGCACCAGCGTCTGATGGCGGCAGCGCGATTACACATTACACGGCGACTTCAAGCCCCGGCGGCTTAACGGGCACAGGGGCCTCGAGCCCGATAACAGTAACAGGGCTGACAAACGGCACTGCCTATACATTTACTGTAACGGCAACGAACAATTATGGAACGAGCACGGCATCACACGCTTCTAATAGAGTAACACCGACAGCCCCGATCACGGTTCCAGGGGCACCCACAATAGGAGTTGCAACGGCGGGCAACACACAGGCAACTGTGAGCTTCACTGCGCCCGCGTCGAATGGCGGCAGCGCGATTACGTCTTACACAGTTACCTCAAGCCCCGACGGCAGAACGGGCACAGGGACTGGAAGCCCGATAACGGTAACAGGGCTGACAAACGGCACTGCCTATACATTTACTGTAACGGCAAC
>JBEKGR010000008.1:0-160719 GCA_050012695.1 Sedimentisphaerales bacterium
CCCGGTCACCTGCCCCAACCAAACTCCGAATACCGTAAAGTTTACCTCGGGAGTCAGTCTACGGGAGATAAGTTCCGTGGTCGAAAGGGAAACAACCCAGCCCGCCAGCTAAGGTCCCAAAATCCTGCTAAGTTATTAAGGAAGTTGGATTGCGGCGACAGCCAGGATGTTGGCTTAGAAGCAGCCACCATTTAAAAAGTGCGTAACAGCTTACTGGCCGAGCAGTCCGGCGCCGATAATGATCGGGAATAAGCAGGATACCGAAGCTGCGGATTTATTTGAGGGTTCGCCCTCAGATAAGTGGTAGGAGAGCGTTGTTGTCAGCATAGAAGCCGTACGGTAACGAGCGGTGGAGCGGCAACAAGTGATTATGCCGGTATGAGTAACGATAAAACAGGTGAGAATCCTGTTCGCCGAAAGCCTAAGGTTTCCTGGGGAAGGTAAATCCGCCCAGGGTTAGTCGGTCCCTTAGTCGAGGCCGAAAGGCGTAAACGATGGACAGCAGGTTAATATTCCTGCACTATGTATCGAAGGTTTTAACTGTGGGGGTGACGCGGAAGCTGCGGCTGGAAGCCGACTAGTAGTGGCTATCGTGCCCGTAGTGTTGCCGGGGGCAAAATACCGGCACAAAACGCTGCGGGACCGCGAGGGTCGATTTAAGATACCCTAGCAGCCCGAAATTCCGCCAAGAAAAACCTCAAACAGGACAACGATGCATAACCGTACTAAAACTGACACAGGTAGGCAAGGAGAATATCCTAAGGCGCTCGAGAGAACCGTTCTTAAGGAACTAGGCAATTTGACCCCGTAAGTTTGCGAAAAGGGGTCCCTACCCCGCACCATTCTGCCCAGTAGATTTATTATTTTTGATTTTCAATTTTCTATTTGAAGAAGCATCGATGACGGCTTACTCAGTTAAATAAAAAATAGAAAATAATAAATAGAAAATACTGGTTAGAATGGTGCGGGGAGGGCGCAGTGAAGTGGCTCTGGCGACTGTTTATCAAAAACACAGTTCTCTGCTAACACCAAAAGTGGATGTATAGAGAATGACGCTTGCTCGGTGCTGGAAGGTCAAGGGAGCCGGTCATTTTGTAGCAATACGAGAGAAGCTGGCGACTCAAGCCCCAGTAAACGGCGGCCGTAACTATGACGGTCCTAAGGTAGCGAAGTTCCTTGTCGGGTAAGTTCCGACGTGCATGAATAGCGTAACGACTGGAGTAGTGTCTCAAGAACGGACTCGGTGAAATTGTAGATGCGGTGAAGATACCGCATTCCCGCGGCAAGACGGAAAGACCCTATGAACCTTTACTGTAGCCTGATATTGATGCCTGACATAACTTGCGTAGGATAGGTGGGAGGCGATGATGTCCCGATTTCGGTCGGGGCGGAGCCACCGTTGAAATACCACCCTTGTTCTGTTAGTCACCTAACTTCGACCCATGAAACTGGGCGAAGAACAGTGTCAGGTGGGCAGTTTGACTGGGGCGGTCTCCTCCTAAAAGGTAACGGAGGAGTTCAAAGGCATACTCAGCGCGGTTGGCAATCGCGCTTAGAGCGCAAAGGCAAAAGTATGCTTGACTGCAAGATCTATAGATCGAGCAGATGCGAAAGCAGGACCTAGTGATCCGGCGATCCTGTGTGGAAGGGTCGTCGCTCAACAGATAAAAGGTACTCTAGGGATAACAGGCTGATCTCCCCCGAGCGTTCATAGCGGCGGGGAGGTTTGGCACCTCGATGTCGGCCCATCGCATCCTGGGGCTGAAGGCGGTCCCAAGGGTTCGGCTGTTCGCCGATTAAAGCGGTACGCGAGCTGGGTTCAGACCGGCGTGAGCCAGGTCGGTCCCTATCTGCCGTGGGCGTAGGAATCTTGATGGAAATATTTTCTTAGTACGAGAGGATTAGAAAGTACTGACCGCTGGTGTACCGGCTGTCCTGCTAAGGGCACCGCCGGGTAGCTATGTCGGGAAAGGATAACCGCTGAAAGCATCTAAGCAGGAAGCCCCCTCCAAGATTAGGATTCCGGTGACTTCGGTCACAAAGAGCACTGGTAGACCACCAGTTTGATAGGCCGGGTGTGTAAGGCGAGTAATCGCTTCAGCTAACCGGTACTAACGCTCAATCACTTGACCATATCATTCATTGGTTGTTCAAAATAAGTAATCTGACAATGAATGTTCAGATGGTTGTGCCCCACTTTTTACAGTTTCAACAGTATCACCCGCATATTTTTCTTGTTTCAAGCGACAAGTTGACAATTGAATATGTACCCGGCGAAAGCCGGGGATAAAGAGTTTCCTGGTGAATTTACTGACGGGGAAACGCCTGATCCCTTTCCGAACTCAGAAGCTAAGCTCGTCAGGCCGATGGTAGTCCTTTCGGGTGAGAGTAGGTATCGCCAGGAATTACGAGGCCGGTCAATCATTTGACCGGCCTCTCCTTTTTTAACCACTCCCGTAAGAGACACTTTACGGCGGGATTGACACGGATTAACACAGGATTTACACTATTAAGGGATGGTATCAACGACGTAACGGCAGCCCAAAATAAGAAGGTGCAGTAAGGCAAAGTTATGGACATATTGATATTTCTTAAAGAAGGGAGAAATATATGTCAGCAAAACTGCAGGAGGCAATAAAAGGATACCTTAGCCAAGGATATAAGATAGCTGAAAATCACAGTCCTACCTCAGTCACCCTACTTAAAAAAGGGTTGTTTATCAATAAGTGGCTGTTCTTGTGGACGGATGACCACTCTGATGTACAGATCAGTACGCAAAATTTCAAAAACTTGACGAAGAAATTATCTGAAAAAATAAGAACACAAAGGGTTTTGGAAGCCAAGAGGTCATGGACTTGGAAATGTGTTGCAAATAAGAGGTACAATGAACTTGATTCATTCAGCCGCTTACTTGTTGACGAAGAGGAGGAAAATAACCAAATACTGGAACAACTAAAGCGGGAGAGAGCAATAATAGAGAATGAAATTAATTCTCGTAACCTCCTTGGGGACACGGCAATACCTCTAAAGGAAGAAATTGAACGATGCTTAAATGCTGGATACGAATTGCAAAGTCACACAAATAGTTCGGCAGTTCTTAAGCGACATACGCCCCATCTAAGTAGAGATGAGATGCTCAAACTTTGCGTCGGTTCTAACGGTAGAGTTCAATGTAACGGGGAGAGTTCCAAAGAAATGCAGGAGCGGCTTAATTCGCTTATATCGTTATTCAAGGTATATCGTACATTTAAACCTCCCCTCAGGAAAGATAAGCATTTTTTGGATAAGCAATTTGAGTTAGATGCTGAAATTAACGCATTGGTTACTGAGATGAAGTATCTTGGGTGTAGTCCAAATCTTGGCGACTACGAGTTATAAACTTTCTGAGATGACCTATAATCCTTGGGAGAATATAAAAATGAAAAAAGGGATTAGGTATCACCATATAGGGATTCCGACACAGATTGCGAGGGAAAGCGAGGAATATCTTGAGAAGTATAAAATGTGGGTTTGCGGGTATGAGACGAGTCCTTTTGGCGTGGAGTGGATACGTTTTGAGCAGGATTGTCCTTTGCCGGAATTAGTGAAAACAGTCGCTCACGTGGCTTTTGCTGTAGATGATATTGAGAAAGCGATAGCCGGCAAGAACGTTATCATTAAGCCGAATAGTCCATCCGAAGGCGTGAAAGTAGCATTTATCGAGGATAATGGCGCACCAATCGAATTTTTACAGTTTGAGCGGAAATAACTTGTTGTCTTCAGGCCTTCTTGGCAATCCGGTCTAATCGCTGTATTATTTCGATGCACGCCCTGCTGTTGTGATACGGGCACTTCCACTCCGAGACCTTGGGTTTCGTCTTATCGACGTTGCCTTTTGCGTCAATCGTCCAGAACCATTCGCCGCCCTTCTTATCGACAACGTAATCCTCGATAAACTGCCAGATATTCTGCGCGACGTCGAAATATTTCTGGTCGCCGGTCAACTGATAGGCATTCAAATATCCCACCACCGCCTCCGCCTGCACCCACCAGTCCTTCCCTGAATTGCTGACGCCATTAAGGTTTGCTTCGTAGAACATACTCTTATTGTTATCCAGGCCTCTTTCATACGTCGATTCGGCCAGTTTAATCGCCATCCGCTTAAGTTTCGCTATCGTCTTCGGCTTGCCGAAAATCTCCGCATCCCTTTGCGCCAGCCAGGCCGTTTCGATATCGTGTCCGAACGAAATCATCTGGCTCTTGGGATACCATTTTTCATCGAAGAACAACTGGCAATACGTCCCATACGGGTGCAGAATATAATCAGCGAATATGTCGAGCATCTCGCCAACGCGCTGGCCGACCAGCTCATCCTTATTCACGTCGTATAAGTTGGCGATACCTTCCAGAACGTGAAGCGACGTATTCATTGATTTCGGGGCAGCCATATCTCCGGAGCTGAGCTGCTGGGTTTTCGACTTCGTCCAGTCACGGTCGTATTTCTCGAAATACCCCTTGTATTGCTTGTCCCAGACGTATTTTCCCAGCAGGCCGAAAAGCTCCATCGCCTTAACGAGAGCATCCTTATCACCGCTTGCCCTGTAATATTCCGAAAGTGCGTATATCCCGAACCCCTGCCCGTAAACCAGTTTCTGGTTATCAATTGGTTTACCTTGCCAGTCCAGCAGCAAGTACATCCCGCCGTTGTCCTTGTCCCAGAAATACTCCATAACATAATCGTATGCCCGCTTTGCCAGTGCAAGGTGTTCCTGCTTTTTCTCGAAACAATAAAGCGTGGAAAACGTCCAGAGTATCCGGGTATTGAGTATCAGTCCTTTTGGCGCCTTTTCGTCGATGACGCCGTCGTTGTTCATCCTGCCGATGAACCCCTCTTTAGGGTCGATGGCACGCTGCGACCAAAACGGCACAATATCTTCATCAAGCTCCTTTTGGACCCTGCTTCTGAATTCTTTGATTATCTTGCTGTCCATATCCTGTCTCCAAACCTTAAATGCCAGCTTCATCCCCGACTGCCTGCCAAACCTCGAATTTGCCGCACAATAATCCTAATCCGCCGCAAAATCAAGTGCCTGTCAGATGGACATTTCTCTCGTTATCGCCCTGCCTGTGGCATCGCCGCGGCCTCGATTTCAAATAAAAGGTCGTCCCGGCAGATGTCGCCGATTGTCGTTATCCACGGCCAGTCGAGCTGTCTCCTGAACTCCTCGAAAACGCCCTCCACCTCAGCCGTCTTGCAATACGCGACGACCTGAACGACGTCCCTGTCCTGGCAATTCATATCATGCAGCACCGCCCTGACGTTTTCAATTGTTGTCGCGATTTGTCCTTTAGCATCCCCGATATGCGTCGTATTCCCTTTCACATCTATCGAGGCAGTCCCCGAAATGAATACCGTTTTGCCCGCTGGGCTGCTCGCCCGCGACGAACGGGAAAACGCCGAACCATAATCAAGTGCGCACTGCTGCCGGCCAATCGCCGCCAATAACTCAACCGAACCTGCCGGCTCAAGAACAGCCGTCATATCCATCCCGAATCGCCCGTCCCCGCCAAGCCCCAGTCCTATACCCGTGCTCGCAGGCATCGACTGCCGGATACTTTTGCCAATCAGGCCTCGCTTCTCGAAGAATTGATTCCTCGCCTTGTTGAATTCGCCGTACCAGGACAATATATCACCAAGCCACATCCATGTCCGCGATACCGTCCTGAAATCACTTCCGTATTGCTTCAACGCGGATTCTGCCTTCTCGAACATCGCTATCGCTCGGTCAAGACGTTCGCCCGATTTGCCTCCCGGTATCCCCGAAAGCGTTAAATATACCCCGCCTGACGTTCTAATCACTCGCCCGCACGCCCTGCCGTCAATCCTGACAACCTCGGGCTTGTCCACTATCGCCACCGCGTGAACCTGCACTCCAACGGTGTGTCCCCGCCTGCTTTCCCTGCCCGTCAACACGCTCGGCACAACACCATCGTCTATTTCGCCATACGCCTCGGTGCGCGCCGCCGAAACAACAGGCAATGTTCCATCGACAGTAAATATCCGTTCCTCAAGGATGCTCGCTCGCTCCTCAGTCAATATCTTACGAATACCCGCGAACATCTCCAAAAGCTTGTCTTTCGCCGGTGCGCAATTCTCAAGAGTCGCCGAGATATATATCTCGGTCGCCAGCGGTCCACGGACATTACGAGTTTCTATCTTAACAGCCATCGCGGCTCTGCCACCCCAAAATCCAGTTACGTTACCGTCTCGGCAACGCAGGTTTACTTTATCATATCATACAATTTAAAACAACGCTTTGTGCCCCCCAACGGACGTGAAACGCTACTCAACCTGTCCAGGCACAGCATTGGCTTCAGAGGCAGCTGGCGTTTTAACGATAATCTCCGTGGAACCGCGCAGCACCGCCCTTTCCAACTGCTTTGCGCCGGCCCAAATAGGTCCTGCCGTCAATTCAGGAGTATTGAACGCCTCCATACTGTAGCTATAATACGCAGGGTCTTTCTGCGGCACTATCAGCGGCTTATGCGCCTCGCCCTTCTCATCAATATAGCTCAGGTAGCTCCTCGTAAAGCCGCCATCAGCTCTCTTACTGCTGAAAACTATCCACCTGCTGTTGCGCGACCAGCTTTGCCAGCTCTCGCTCTTGTCGCTGTTTATATTCAGCCGGCGATATTCGAACCGGCCCGTCTCCTGCGCCGCCTTCAAATCCACTATATATAAATCGCTGCTCTGATGCCACGGCGGGAAAAATCCATAGTCCTGCATACAAAACGTCAACCATCGGCCGTCAGGACTTGTTCGGGGCATCGCGATACTCAACCCAGTATCTTTTGACAAAATCACCGTCTCCGCCTCGCCCCATTTATCGCTATCAACGTCGTAGCTTATCCGAACAAGGTCATATTTTATCTTGTCATATCCGTCCGGCGGCATCTTTGCCTCATCGGTCCATAACTTCGATGCACTGCAATAATACAGGCAGCGGCCGTCCGCCGACCACACCGGCCAGGTCTCAAGGCGGTCACTTCTCGAAAGTTCAGGCGACGTCTTCACCACATTCGAATCCGTAACTAAATATGCCAGCGACGAATTCATATCCACCGTTTCATAAATCACGTCCCTGGCCGTATGAAACATAACAGGCAGCTTATCAATTGAAAAAACTGCCAGCCGGCCGCTTGGATGCCACGTCGTATAGCCGAGCTTACGGTCTATCCTTCTGATTGTTTTGCCGTCCATCAGCAGCGTCATTTCGCCATATTTCGAATTACGAACGCCAAGAAGCGCCTTATCGGGTTGCTTATCCAAAAAAGTATGACAGTTAATACAGCCAATCGGCTGACGGTGATTATCGAGGAGCAGTTTCTCATCGAAGCTTTTCAGATCACGCTCAAAAATGCCTATAGGGCCTCTTTTGGGATAATTGAACGGAGGATGCATTCTCCTGTAAACGAGATAACTGTCTATGTTCTCGCCGGCAATATTGTTTGTGATTGTTCGATATTTAACCCAGCGATTATTATCCGCTCTCACGAAAATATCAAAATTAAGCTGCCCTCCCCTGTTTTTATCAAGAAGCTCGTGCCAGCGACCGGCGGGAATCATAATCTTCGGCGACCTGCCCGAAACTTCCATCGCCTCACCTTTGTCGCAGTATATCCTGGCAAGATAATACGAACCATCTTCCTGCACCATAAAATTAAGCGGCGCAATATCGGGCGGAATAACCGTCGAACTGTAATCGGGATAAATCCTCGCCTGGCGGTCCGTGTCGCTATACTTATCAATATGAACGGCCCGCCCACTGATATAATACATCAGCAAACCTGCCGCCAATACCGCGGGCAAAACGAAACCAAAAATCACCTTTCGCTTACTCACTTTTAAATTCCCGATTGCCCATATACACAATAGAAAAAGTAACTGTCACCGTAATTATTCGCCAGCTCATCGTAGGCCTCATTCTTGTTGCCCTTGTGCCTTCCGAAGAGTACCTCCAGAAAACCGGCGAATCGCTCGCGTGACTTTGTGCTGATTTCCCGGCCGTGCAGGTCAATCTGCGTCTGCTTTGTGTTATTGTAAAACAGTATTGCTTCCTCGAAGACCCTTGGTATGCGAGTGTACCCGAAATCATCCAGCCGGCCCAGGTTTCTCACGAAATCGTCAAACTGCCCCTTCAGCAGGTAATAGCCCATCAGGTATTCATACGCCATCCGGTTATGTCTGTTCTTGTCGAGAAGGTCCTGCAACATATTCGGCTCTATCGTCAGAATCCTGTCCTTTTCAACCATCACGCTTCGAAGGTATTGAACCTCTTTATCCGCTGACAGGTTCGGGTCACGTTCTATTTTCTTCAGGCAATCCCCGGCCCAGTCCGCGTCAAACATTGTTTTGCCGAGCGCCCCGAGAAAAACCTTCGCGGCATCAATATTGCCCTTCACCATATTCACCAGCGCCAGCCGCTTAAGAAGTATTGGCCTTTCTCCGTATGTTTCCACACACGTCAGAAGCGCGTATTCCGCCATGTTTATCTGCCCAAGGTCAATTAATGTGTCGTAAAGCTCCCAGAATGCAGTTGCGTCGGTCCTCTGGCTCATAAACAACGCCTCGACATTCTGGGAATAACAGAACATATCCTCAGTAAGCCGGCCCGTATGATACAGGGCACGGTTGACTGTCTTATTTGCGAGTTTCTGCCCAGGATTGCGATTTGCGGCCCGAAGAACCTCAGGCCACATCTTTTGCCCCCCGTAATAATCAATTTCGAGCATTGCTTTAAACCGGCTGTCATACAACATACCGGCAACCGCGATGCCAATCATAAAAGGCAGCAATAACCCGATAACCTTCGGGACAGTTCCTGCCGCCATAAAAGAAAATCTGCCTGACGGGCTTATACCAACCAGCCCGAGAAGCCACAATACTGTTATCGAGACGGGAAGGAACAGGTAAAATATGTAAATCATTATCAGCATACCATGGCCGATATCGATAGGGAAAGGGCGGAATCTGCTGAAGGATTCGACAATGCTCATGTCAAAAATCAGTATGTTTCCAATGTATGAAATAACCGGGGCCGCCGCCAAACACATCAACCCATTCAGCCACCGCCGCCTGACAATAAATTCGTACATTGCGCACAACACAGCAAATAACAAACACGCCTTGCCTGCCACAACATAAACAACTATCGCCAAAACAATAAAAAACAGTATGCTCAGGATCTCGTTCTTCATTACGGTTCGCATGTATAAACACACAAACCCAAACGCCGCCAGCAACATCATCGCGATGGCAAACGGAAATGAACATAGAGTATAAAGCGCCAACAGACAAACCGGCACCAAGGCACAAATCCACAGGGGCCGCCATCCAACTACCGTCCTCATTATCGACCCTGCGCAAAGCCAGAGCAGCCATGCTTGCAGCGTCGCGACCAGCGCACCCGCCCATCCTATACAGAAGAATTGCGACAGAAATGCGCTCACGTAATCAACCGGCCCCCCGGCATAACACAGGTAACCCTGAAAGAATGACCATTCACGGAAGAATACAGGAAAGCTCGAAATTATCCCGCCGCCCTGGTAGATGAGCCGAAGGTCAACCACCTTCCACAAATACGCGTAATAAAGAATAAAAAACAGCAAACTTAACGCCGTTGTCTCGGCAGCACTACCCGACAATCTACGCGACAGACGTTCCATCAATATCTATTACCCCGACACCTTTGACCATAGATAATTTACCGCCTGTGAAGAAGACGACAATTATGTCGCGATTCTACGCCTGATTCTTCAGCACATCGGCCGATGCAGAATCATACCATATTATCATCAAAAACCCAACCTGCCCGGGAAAAATTAGCTCTCCTGTGGCAACTGTATCGGAAAATTATATCTGTATTCAAGGGGTTCTTTAAGGAACACTTGGTTCCCAGCTCACCTTCGTCGCACCCAAAAGCGTCCCAGTCGCGTATGCAAGGTCAATCTGTGCTATCTGGTATTCCGTCAGCGCGCCAATCTCAGCGCTCTGGGCATTCGCGAATTTTGCCTGCGCGTCAAGCACGTCGGTGGCAGTACGAAGCCCAACAACAAACTGCCTCTTTTCCGCCTCATATAGCCGGCCTGCTAAAATAGAATTTTGCCTGCCCGCCAGAATGCTTTGCCAATTCGCTTCCAACTGCTCTATCGCGCCAAGCACCTCCGTCTTAATCTGTATCCGCCGATTCTCTTTGGTGAATAATCGCTGCCTTTTGCGATATTGCGCCTCAAGAAGCCGGTTCTTCGCCGCCTCATTACCCAATGGCACTACAAGCTGCATTCCTACCACGTGGCTTTCCAGCTCACGGTCATAAATCATATCGTATGCGTCGCTCCTCGTTGTCCCGATTCCGTTTAGATTATATGAATAGTTAAGCGACGCCAGCGGAAGCGCCAAATTCTTGTAATAATCCACTGAGCTTGAATCCTGTGCAAGCTGCAATTCCACTTCCAGCATCTCCATGCGGTTCTCCACCGCGGATTTCATCAGCCGTTCCTTATCTATCTCGTACCGCACAGGGTCCGGCTCTGTCATTGGGACCACCACAGCAGGCGAATCTATGCCCAGACCCGCCTCGTTCATTATCTGTTTGAGCTCTCTCTGCCTGTCCTCCAGTTCTTTTCTGGCCTTGATTATTCCATCCAATCGTTCCGCCACCCCTGCTTCCGACCGCGTCTCCTCCACTGCCGCTTTTTCCCCAAGCGCCACCATTCTCCGCGTCTGCGCCAACTGCGCCTGCGCCAATTCATATTCCTGCTGCCTGACTTCAAGCTCTTTTCTTGCCGCATACAACCGCCAATACCCGCGGTCAGCGTTGGCCAAAACCCGCATCACCTCCAGCTTCGTCATCGCATCGGTAATCTGGCTTTGGTATTTCAGAATCCTTATCGAATATGTATTCACACGCTTACCCGCCCCTCTCAACAGCGGCTGACTTATTGAAAATGTAGTTGAAGGCGTATAACTTACTATATCATGCGAAGTAATGTTCCCGGTAACCGGGTCTTGAATTGTAAAAGGGGTATTGGTGCGAGTATCAGCCACGTCGAATTTAACTGTCCCGCCCGTTTGCAATGGGACCTGAACTCCGAGGTCGGCCGTCTGGCTTTTATATTTTTGTGCTT
Source organism: Sedimentisphaerales bacterium (assembly GCA_050012695.1). Classification (GTDB taxonomy): domain Bacteria; phylum Planctomycetota; class Phycisphaerae; order Sedimentisphaerales; family Anaerobacaceae; genus Fen-1362. Next base: position 11,167 of record JBEKGR010000008.1, read on the forward strand.
GTTCAACTACAACCGATGGCTGGTCTATGCTGCTATAACTTAAATTCGTGAAAAATGACGATTCGAACTTCGCTTCTTCTGCGCTTACCTGCCTGGCCGCCAACGTCGGCTCAATCAATTGAACCTTCAAATCCAGGTTGTTCTTTAAAGTCATCGCCCGGCACTGCTCGATGCTGAGTTTTATCTCACCCTGCGCCGGTTTATTGACCTCTACTCCCTCATTCGGGTCGTTCTTTTCTTCCAGTTTCAGCGTTTTAATCTCTCTGGTCTGCTCGGGCTTTACCTTTACCTCAAGAAAATCATCTTCTTTGGCAAACTCCTCACAGCCGGCCAAAGCAATCGACATTCCCAGCACAAACATCAAAAATAAACTCTTCACAACAATCACTTTCCTACTCATGTCTAAGCGATTCAATGGGGTCGAGCCGGGCGGCTTTTATCGCCGGGAACATCCCGAAAACTATTCCAACTGTACCCGCGAAACCAAACGACAAAGCTATCGCCCAGGCGGGTATATATGTTTTTTCCAGCAGCGGACTCATATGCGCTATCCCGAAAGTCAGAAGTTTGCCCACGCCGACGCCGACAAGACCGCCTACAAAGCACAGTATTATCGCCTCAATTAAAAATTGCGTCAGTATGGCGGACTTCTTTGCGCCAACGGCTTTTCGCAGTCCTATTTCCTTCGTCCGCTCGGATATCGAGACGAGCATTATGTTCATAATGCCTACTCCGCCGACCAGCAGAGAAATTCCGACTATGCCACCGGCGACCAGCGTTACCACAAGTGATATATTATTAAATGTCTGTATCGCGCTTTTGAGGGACTCAACCCTGAAGGTATCCGGCTCGTCAGGATTAAGGTGTCGTTCGCGGCGGAAAAAGAATTTCAGCTCACCAACACCTTCATCGACAACCTCTGCCGACTTCCCATCGGCAAGTGCCCATATCCAGAATTCCCTCTGGAATTTTGAAGCCGCATCGAAAGGAACAATTATTTCGTATCGCTCCTGTCCCCCGCCGCCGAATTGAAGGTCGTTGCGTTTTTCAATAACCCCGATTACACGGAAGTTCCTGAATCCTATTCGAATCGTTTCACCGATGCAGTCCCGGTCCATACCCAGCTTATCACGAAGTTCCGGCTCAATCAGGCAAACCATTTTCCCCGTGTCTATATCCGACAGTTCGCGGCCTATGACAAGCGGCCTGTGTTCAATCGAATGCCACGCCGGCTCAACGCCGTAAATGTGAGCGTTCTGCACCGACTTCTCATTGTATTTTATCGTGTACTGCCCGGCCTCACTTATCTTTGTGAAACGCTGTAGCGACGGGCAATGCTCCAGAAGCCCCTCGAAGTCCCTTATTTTAAATCTTACATCCCACCACGTCAGCGTGCGCTTAAGTCCTTTATCAGGCAATTGCGGCTGAACTATTATCGTGTTGCTGCCGAATGTCTCGACCTGGCTGAGTATTTTCGCCTTCAGGCCCGTCAGCGCCGCTATCACCGCCGTAACAGACGCGACACCGATAACTATCCCAACCGTCGTAAGTATCGACCTCGTTTTGTTGGCCCATATCTGCCCAAGGGCAAGATAAACGCTTTGGTAAACAAGGCGGATGAACATAAGCGGCACGGCAAACAATCCCCTCATTCTGCATCCTCCGCTTTTTGGCCTGGCTTTTGTTCGTGGATATTGTCCTCGTCCGTTGTCCTGTCACTGCAAATGTTACCGTCCTGCATCCTTATTATTCTTTGGGCGTGCTGCGCGACGTCGTACTCGTGCGTTACCATCACAATCGTCTGTCCCTGCCTGTGAAGCTCGTCGAAAAGCGCTAATATGCTGTTACTTGTCTTGGTATCGAGATTTCCCGTCGGCTCGTCGGCAAGCAGTATGCTCGGATTACAAACCAGCGCCCTGGCAATCGCAACCCGCTGTTTTTCGCCGCCCGAAAGCTGATTCGGCTTGTGTTTAACCCTGTCGCCCAGTCCGACCCGCTCAAGGGCCTTTTTTGCTCTGGCCGCCCTTCCAAACCACCCGTCGCGGGCATACAGCAGCGGCATCTCGACATTTTTCAAGGCGTTCATCTGGGGCAAAAGCTCAAACGACTGAAACACAAAACCAATCCTTTCGTTGCGTATCTTCGCCAGTTCCGAATCCGCAAGCTCCGTAACGTTGTCGCCGTCAAGCTCATACACTCCTTGGCTTGCCCGGTCTAAGCACCCCAGCACGTTCATAAGCGTACTTTTGCCCGACCCGGAATGGCCCATCACCGCGATATATTCGTTCTCCCGCACCTCCAAATCCACGCCGTCCAGCGCATGTATCTCTTCCACGCCGACCCTGTAGAATCGTTTCAGCTCCCTTAGCCGGATTACCACTTTCTCGTTTGGATTACCTGCCTGCTGATTCATTGCTGTCGCTCTTGCCGTTTTTGTTTTTGGATTTTCCTTTTGCTGTTTCCCGCTCGTCTTTCAATTTCTGGTCCTGCTTGAGATTGTCCAGAACCTTATAAGGTCCGACTACAACCTTGTCGCCCTCTTTAAGCCCCGCCAGAACTATCGTATGTGTCAAATCGCTTTGCCTTGCCTGGACGGGTGTAGCAACGGCTTTGCCGTCAATAAACCTGTAAACAACCGTCGCGAATTTCTTACCCTTATCAAGCTCGGCGCTTTTATCACGGATATCCACCGGCAAACTGTCAACCTCTCTTGCCAGTATCGCCTGACTCGGCACAGTGATAACGTCGGGGTGTTTCCTCGTCTCGATATCAATGTCCGCCGTCAATCCGGTATAAAGCTTTGAGACATTCGAGTCGTTATCAAGCAGGATTTCCGTGCGGTAATATCTTGTCCCGTTATTGCTGAACCTGTGTTTTAGCGCAATCTCATCGACTGCACCTCTGAACTTGACATTGGGAAATGCCTGCACGCTCACAATCGCTTTTTGCCCGACCTCAAGCGCCCCGATATCCGCTTCATCAACCTGCGCCACCACCAGCATCTTAGAGCGGTCCGACACCTCCATTATCACCGTCCCCGGGTTATTCATCGTCCCGGTCATTACCATTTCACCCACCTTGGCATTGACACGCGTTACAACGCCGTTGATTGGCGAGGTTATCGTAGTGTAACTGTAGTATTCCTTCGCTTCTTCAATCCTGGCTTCCGCGGCGTCGAGATTATGCTTCAATACCGTTATATTCTTTTCAGACGCCTCCAGATTATATTTGGCCGACAGATATTGCCCCGCAAGCTCATCGACCTTGTATTTTATCAGGTCAAAATCTGCCTTGCTTATGTCTCTCGATTCAAACAGCCCCTTTTTCCTTTCGAGGTCCTTTTGTGACTGCTCCAGTGTAGCAGCAAGAGCCACAAGATTCGCTTTGCTGCCCTCAATCCTCGATCTCTCAACCTCTACCTGTGCCTCCTCTGCCGACCTGCTGGCTTCAGCTAATTTCAACTGGCTCTCCAAATCCTTTGCGTCAAGCTTGACCAGCACCGACGCAGGTATCGGCGGGTTAGCGTTCGGGTCGCCGCAGGTAACAACGTTGCCCTCGTCATAGGGCATATCAATTATCCGGGCAGACACCTTTGCGCTTATCTGAACCATTTCCTTTGGCTCAATCTCACCCGTTGCGCTTACTCGCTCGGTCAAATCCCCGCGCTTGACCTCCTCAATACGCACCACTTCCTCTTTGGCTTTTCCTTTGTAACTTTTGGCCGCCAGCCCGCCAATCACCAGCAGCACTAAAACCACCACTATTGTAATAATAATCCATGTTCTACGTTTTTTCACAACCACACCTCTCACGCTAAAAAAACTGTTACGGGGCCTCCCCTGCCTTATTATGTCCTTTACCTATTATAACGTGCAACGTTACCGTTTTATTATCATAGTTTGTGTTTTTTTGCGATTTCGGCATCATTTATTAGCATTTTTGGGCCTATTTGAGCATTTCAAAGCTGTATTTGGGGGGACCAATATTTAGCTAATCGCTATGATATTTTTGAAAATAGCAATATTGGGGTAAAAAGCCGCTCCTCTCCGCTGAAGCAAAATATCCCTGCCTGTCCACTACGCCCGACAGGATTCGAACCTGTGACCTACGGATTAGAAATCCGTTGCTCTATCCAGCTGAGCTACGGGCGCTAAATTTTTAAGTGGTGGTAGTATAACAACTTCTATCTTGCTTTGCCAATATCTGAAATGTCTTAGGGAGTTAAAAAGTGTCAGTCGCCCCCTGTTTTGGCTTCTCTTAATCTCTTAAAATCACTATGATCTGTTTCTGCCTGAATCTTGTGCCACGCATTGTAAACGGATGCTGTCATGCCGGGGTTCTAATTATAAGTGGCTCAGTTTTCGGGGGTAAGGTCACCGATAATATTAATAACCGGAAAGTACAAGTTATGAAGCATTCTGAAAAACTTAAAATTCTGTTTCTTTGCACCGGCAACTCCTGTCGGAGCCAGATGGCCGAGGGCTGGGCGAGAAAGTTTAAAAGCGATTCGATTGAGCCGTATTCGGCTGGTATAGAGCCACACGGTCTTGACCCGATTGCTGTCAAGGTTATGGCTGAGGTCGGCGTCGATATATCGAATAATCGCTCAAAACACCTCGACGATTTCAAAGGCGTAAATTTTGATTTCGTTATCACCGTCTGTGACCACGCCCACGAACACTGCCCCATTTTCTCCGGAAAAACCAGAGTTCTTCATTTCGGTTTTGATGACCCGCCTCGACTGGCAAAACAGGCAGCAAACGAGCAGGAAGTATTGGACATTTATCGTAGAGTGCGTGATGAAATAAAGGCGTTTGTGGAACATTTACCAGATAACCTGGCGGAATGATACAGAAGCCGATTCGGCTGCTACGCATTAACCATGTTCCCTGAGCAGCTTCGTTTAAAAGCGATATAATCCTGCTCCTGCTGGTTTTCATTTCTGCAAATTTCCAGCATTCGATGGTTCTCATAAAGCCACGATTCCGCCCCGGGGCTTTTACCCATATCGAGGACAAATCTGATATTGACGCTAATGTCTCTCAGTGGCTCGATACCAGGTTCGCTGGATGCAAACTCCATAATCTCATCGATGTCTTCTATTACAACGCCTGTATAATACTGTTGATGTTCCCAGCGGTGCGGCACAATCAGTACGCAGCTTAGATTACTGAATGCCGACGGCCGGCCGAGCAGCAAAATGCCTGGGTCTATGACGGGTATATATGAGCCGTTAAATTCTATAACGCCTCTTATATGAGTGGGCTTCTTGTAATCGAGCTTTATAAGTTCCCTACAGCCCAGGCAACGCAGGTTTAATTTTCGTGTCTTGGTTTCATGAGCAAGCAGAAAGGTCGTAAACCAGTAATATTTGCTTTGGCTGATTTCTTCAACTTGCTGTGGCTCTTTTGTCATCGTTACCATTTCTTTCTCCTTAAACTTTGAACTATATCGAACTTCCTCAATTACTACGTCCTCAGATTAATAAAGGGTTGTCAGTGGTTTATTAAATTTCTGTTAGGAATTGGTTAATCACCATCAATATGTGTATGCCTGAAATATTCAGGAGAGGACACAAATCAATTTGACGTTCATTGTGAAGCCGCAAATTTAATTCTTTTCTAATCGATGCCTAATCGCACATCAACAAAAACGCATTAGACTTCTCTTCCAAATTACAGGGTTGCAGTTCAAGTATGGTGATTAGGAAAAAAGGAATGTCGAAACTAAAACCGGTATCGCGATCAGTCGGAAGGTGCAGAAAAACTATCCCCAAATTTTTTAAAATTTTGGATTTTGGCAACCGTTCCAATCTGAGAAATGCCGGTTTTTTGTATGTTACCCGGGCCTGGAGGTCCGGACTATGAATAAGGGTTTTATTGGCTAAGGAGCGGTTTTATGAAGGAATCAATTGTGGAAGCAAAACAGGACGGAGTTTCAAAACGAAAACGAAGTATTATGCAGCAGTCGGGGTTCACTTTGGTGGAGTTGCTTGTCGTGATAGCCATCATTGCCTTGTTAATGGGAATATTGCTGCCAAGCTTAAACAAGGCAAGACAAACGGCATATTGCGCTAAAACAGGCGGCAATCTGCATAACGTGGGGCTTGCGATAGAAACATTCGCAGCTGATTTCGGGTCTTATCCGCCCTCGTATTTGTATCCCAAAGATGCGACTGTCGATGACGTTAAGTCAATAATGTGCAATGAGGACGAAAGCCATCCGTACGGCTATGTGCACTGGTCATGGTTTCTGTTTGAAAGCGGACGCGTGGATGCAAGCGCATTTACCTGCCCCGCGGTCAAAGGCGGCGGATGTCCTCGCACCAATCCGGGCAAGAAGTTGTCTGATTGGGAAAATGGCCAACAGGACCAGACCAGCAGCAGCGGACCAAACCCCACGCTTCAGGATAAGCAGGCGCCTCGAATGGCGTTTACCGCCAACGCGGTGATTATACCGAGGAATAAATTCACCTGCGATGACACAGCCGGTTTAGCAAGGCATAACCGGCTTGTGACCCCCACGGAAATTCAACGCCCTGCCGAGGTAATCCTCTTAACCGAGTTTAACGAGGATTGGCAGGCCATTGAGGCGGTGGACAGTGGCTCCGGAACACTAGTAAGTAAAAGCCACAGGCCTATTCTGCCTTTTACGCATAGCGCAGCCGGTTATGCCGGCTACGCCATATATAATGATGCAGGGACCCGTTTTGAATATGGGACGGGATATAATACCGCGAATGTTTCCTGGGGGCTTAAGAACTTGGCGGATATTTCAAACCCAGCTAACCATTTCATTGACGGAGAAACCGGTCATCAGCTTAACGCGGTAGGCAGACATCATCCCGGCACATGGAAAGCCACAACCGATAAGGGAGCAAACCAGGATATGGGCGGCACCACGATGTTCCTTTATTGCGACGGACATACCGAGAGAAAAACAATTCTGGAGACGGTTCAAAAACTCGAATGGGGCAAAAAATTCTACAGTGTAACGGGCGACCAGTTGGTCTTTTATTGATAGCGGATGATATTTAGGTGGCCGCATAATAAATTAACAAAGAACTTATTTTATTGAGAATAAAAAAGAGTGAAGGAGAAAGGAGTGACTGTAAGGTAAAAAGCAAAACTGGCGACGGGCGAGGGTGTTGAACATTAATAAGTAAAATTTAATTTATGTGTATAACTTGATAACTTTAGGTATTGTTAGGAGGAAAAATGAGTATTAGGAAAACTGTTTTTACAATTACAGCTTTGTGCTGTATCCTGCAGGCCTCACTTTTTGCGGCTGCATACGGCAACAGAAACCAGGTAAATATCACAGGCGCGACTTTGTTTGCGAATTTCTTCGCGGCGCCCGCGGGAACCAATGACTACTTAGGCGTTGACCAGGGTCTTGATTATATGGACAGCACCGGCGCTCGCCTGTACACTGACGGAGATTTCTTCCGGCTCTATGACCCGTATAATGCCAACCTCCCTGACCAATTGGCATTCACCGACTGGACTTCGACTGACGCGAATAACCGCTGGGTAGTGCAAAGTCGCGGCGTCGGCAGTGGTAACGGTTTGAAAGAGCTCGACCTGTTCTATAACAGCGCTCCTCCCGGTCCGGGCGACCCGAATTTTGTACTCCCAAATGACAAGTCATATATCAACCGTACGCAATGGGGCTACTCCGGCGGATTGATGGGCCCCGGTAATGCAGCTAACCCGGGTGGATGCGTTGTAGTTCCGCCAAGAATTGATATGGCCGTTATGGATGTTCCGCCGACATGGTTTGTGATGGCAGGCACAGATGTAAATGCTGACTGGCAGGCACATCCGCTGGATGCGACAAATGGCTATGGCCGTAACCCGATTAAATCATGGGACACCGCCCAGAGCAATAAATTGAAATCCCTGACCAACCTGAATTTGAACAAAGACCTCGGTTTAGCCGCTAATGCGCTGACCATATATGACACCCAGGTAGCATGGGTTCCAATTGCGTTTATTGCCAGCCAGGGAACCGGCTTGCAAAATGTTACTCAGAATGATTTGGAATATCTGTATTTGACCGGTCGTATGCCCGGCGGTGAAAACCTTTATGCCTGCACACGCGACTCCGGTTCAGGCACTCGTAACGCAGCAATGAACTCTCTTGGTTTTGACCCGAGCTGGGGCAGAGGCGACAATATGGGCACCAAGAACTCAAATGGTAACGTTTCTTATGTCGGACCAATCCATCAGTCAAGCAACCTCGACGGCACAAGTGTTATGGCAAATGCCGTTACGAGCCAGCGTTTGGCGGTCGGATACGTCGGTCTTACAACTGCTAACACAGCAACCGGCGCGTCCAACTCGGCTTATCAAATACTGAATCTCAAAAAGACAGGCGGCACACAATATGTCAGGCCTTCACGCGAAAACACCGTAGATAACAGTGGTATTGATACCGGCTGGCAAGTCGGCGGAAACGAGACCTTCGCGACAGTCGGCAGTCCTGACCCAACTGCTGCCTTCGTGATGCCTTACAACAGGGCTGCACGCGACTATCTCTGGAACATCAAAACGAGTATAGCCGAATTTATTGCCCCCACCGGCGCTGACGATTTGAATAATATGCCCGGTCAGTACCTGGCCAGGAACTGGTCGCTGGCTGCCGCTCTCACGGCAATTCCAGATGACGTTAATCATAACCCGAGCGTTTTCGTTGCAAATCCGAATTACAACGCGAATGTGAATGCGTATTACAAGGCACTGGGCCCAGTTACACCGGCCTGGGTCGATGGCCCGGGTAAAGTCCCGACAAGAGTTGTCGGCCCCGTCTACAGCGATGGCACAACCGGCTCGTACTACCTTGCTTCGGATGGAACACATCTTGCCAACGGCGGAAATCTGAATGCCCGTAACACAATTATGGGCGACTTCGACAACGACGGAAAACGCGACATCGGCGACATTCACGATATGATGGTTGCATTCTCCAATCCTCGCGGCTTCGAGACAGCCGGCGCAACCGGCGTTTGCCCGGAAATCATCGGCGACTTCACTGCCGACGGCAACTTCACAACCGATGATATTCGTTACTTTGCCGATGGTCTGGCAGTTGTTGACCCGGTCAGCAAACAGGTCAATCGCTCAGTTGGTTTTGCATTAGTTGACCAGGCCTGGACCGCAGCCCTTGCTGCTATCGATAGCAATCATCCGACAGCAGGTAACTTCTTCAATACGACTCTTGCACACGGCACCTATCAGGCCGGTTCCGGCTGGTCAAAGGCCGACGTCGCAACGCACAATTGGAGAACAACTAATCCGAACATTGGTTATGCCCCAAGCGCAGATGGCACAATTGACGCCTGCGACATTGACTACATCTACTTCACACAGCGCGGCGGACTTAAGGCAAAGTCCTTTGGTCAGACCCTGGCTGCCAACTGCAACTCGTGGCAGAAAGCTATGAGCTGGAGCAACCTTGATGACGCTATATGGATGGATTTGACCTGCGACCTCAATGGCGATATGAAAGTTGATATCGAAGACGTCAGAATCATCGTTGAAGACATCCTCGGAACACATTTCGGCGATATAAACCTAGATGGCGTTGTTAATGCTGCCGACATTGCGATTATTACCGCTCACCTTGGTCAACAGGGCGGCTGGGCACAGGGTGATGTGGATGGTGACGGCTGGATTACCCAGTGCGACCTCGATATCGCAAACGGCCTTGTACAAATAGGCGGACAAGTCGGAAGTCCTGACCTCAACGGCGACCACTTTGTGGACTTCCAGGACTTTGCTATCTTTGCAAATAGCTGGCTGCAGAGTATTTAACTTAGGATTCCTTCATAGGCCGAGATAAGCTGCTGAGGCGAGTACCCGTCGTACCTCCAACGGCAGGCCCTGGGAGAAGTGAGCACATACTTTTCCTGGGGCCGCTCGGTTTTAAACGAGCAAATAAATACCCCAGATATTATACCAGGCAGCGAAAATATATACAACCGACGTGGTGAGGAAAATTGAATAGGCGAATTTTCTGCAGTAAATTGCCACGTACAGACACGCCGCCCACTTCCATAATGCCGCCACCATTGGCCCGGCAACGGGGCCAAATACGACGGAAGCGAATCGGACAACCGGATGTATCTCCGCAGAAACGCCGAGGTATGACATAAAATAAACGGTGCTAAGACCATCCGCAAGCAAAGCCAGCGTAAATACGAATATGGCTATGCGATAAGTGTGCCAGAAGCCGCGGTAATTTAATTTTAAGCGATTACTAATTGGAAGAAGCCCCGCCTCCGCAGCTATCTGCTCGCAAGCAAGCACGTTAAAATTGTCCTTTTTGGCTTGCCCAAAGTGCATTTTAACTTATCTCCACTTTTCCCGATATTCCAAAATCAACCCTATAATCGACAACTGACAGGACGCCCTTAACAAGTTCTACGTCGGCAATGTCCGCGAGTTTATTGAAAAAATAATGAAATACTAATAAAGTCCTAACGCATTTAGAAGATGGCTTCATCTTTAAGCTTTAACTTTGGCTGAATATCCCTGAAATTTTAATCGTATTTTAATTAGTTGCTAACGCAACTCCAACGTATCGCCGGTATCTTATCTCTATGTGTTGCGGGCAGATATGTGGCTGGTAGATGCCGTATCCCGCAGCAGGATTATGAAGTTGATACAAAGAATGGTTTTAGGGCTGGGGATACAGATATCTCCTCCTTGAAGGAATCGTAGAATTGTTTTTTGGACAATGGATTGAGAAGGAGAAAAAGATGCTTATGAAGAAAAAAGGATTTACGCTGGTAGAACTGTTAGTCGTCATTGCGATAATAGCGCTATTGATGGGCATTCTGCTGCCTTCATTGGCACGTGTCAAGGTAATCGCAAACAGGATGAAATGCGCCTCTCACCTGGCCGATGTCGGTAAATCTATGATGATGTATGCGGAAGAGAACCGGCAGAGTTATCCGGTCGGAGGCATCCGTGGCAGCACATGGACACAATTTAATACAACTACCACCGGCATCTTGAAATGGGACGCATCAACAAGGGAATTGGCATTCGCAAACAACGGCAAGAATGCCACGATATCTTCGTGCCTGTTTTTATTGATTAAATACGGCAATATGGTGCCTAAACAATTCACCTGCCCGGACGATGCCGATGCCAAAGAATTTACTTTAGCCGATGAGTATAAGTCCATGGGTGTTACAGACACCACCAAAATGATCAGGGAACTTTCGGACGCCTGGGACTTTGGCGGCAACCCCGGCGCAAGCTGCAGTTATTCATATCATATGCCCTTCCCAAACACCGATGACGTCACAAAATCATATTGTTTAGACCAAGTATCAAGTCCGGGAAGCCCGCTTTGTGCGGACAGAAATCCCTACCTGGATAAAAATGCCAAAGATTACCTGAAAGACCCGAGGATTCCTAATCCATATCTGGGAGCAACAGACGGGGAATACCACGATGACAAATTCAAAGGTAATTGTGCTTCTCATGGCCGCAAGGCGCAAAACGTTTTATTTAACGACGGCCACGTCGCCGCCGAGTTGTATCCAAATTGCGGGGTAAACAACGACAATATATGGAAGTTCTGGCCTTCCTATACCACGGCGCCTACAAATATACAACTTGAAGTTGGAGCAGGGACAGCTCCTCCTCCGGCGTCGGCAAGCGCAGAAAATCTCCAATATACACCAGGCGCTGGTTCTGCATCTCCAAAGAGTAAAGACGATGCCTGCCTTGTCAACGAAAGAAACGATAATAAAGAGTAGTTTGCATTGCATTCGTAAGGGGCGGAGTATGGTCGTTCGGAACATCCGCCCCTGTTCATTCTACAGATGGCGGGAATAAAACGACGCCGGTTTTATTACGAGTAAATATTGTGGGAAGTCAAATTTCTATTTGTATTCCTCTGTACGATGGCGGGCGATTTGTCCCTCGACCATATAGATAACGTCCTCAGCGATATTGGTAGCATGGTCGGCTATTCGCTCCAGGTGCCTTGACACAGACAACAGGTGAATCAGCGACTCCAGTTGTTCGGGATTTCTTCTTATGGCGTCCTGAATTTTGATATACATCTGCCTATTCATCGCGTCAACGGCGTCATCACCGGCGCAAACCTCATGGGCCAGGCCGGAACTTAGACCGATAAGCGCATCCAGGGCGTGTTTGAGCATATCCTGCACTTTATCAACCATTTCAATCAGACCCAGAGAAAAACCAACGGGAGGATGTTTCGACAGAAACGCCGACCGCTCCGCGATATTTACCGCCAGGTCGCCGATGCGTTCGAGGTCATTATTGATTTTCAGCACGGCAACGATAAAACGCAAATCAATTGCAACCGGCTGATGCAGGGCGAGAATCTTGAGGCAGTCCTCCTCTACCCCGACCTCCATACTGTTAATCCGGGGGTCGTTTTGAATTATCCTCTGGGCAAGTTCGTAATCGCGGTTCTCAATCGAAAGCGTCGCGTCACGCACGGCCGTCTCAACCCTGGCGCTTAGTGTTAACAGTTTCTTTTTCAGGTTTTCAATTTCTCGCTGTAAATGAACCGGCATTTTTGAATCCTCATTATTAAAGTGTTTATCCGAATCTGCCTGTTATGTAATCTTCCGTCTTCTTGTTGGACGGGTTCTCGAAAATCTTTGAGGTAACATCATATTCTATAAGCTCGCCGAGGCAGAAGAACGCGGTCATCTCACTGACGCGTGCCGCCTGCTGCATATTGTGAGTAACGATAACAATTGTGTAACTGTCTTTGAGCTGACTTATGAGGTCTTCGATTTTGCCTGTGGCCAGCGGGTCAAGAGCGGAACATGGTTCATCCATAAGCAGCACTCGCGGCTTAGTCGCAAGCGCGCGTGCAATGCACAGCCGTTGCTGCTGGCCGCCGGAAAGTGCTAAAGCGGATTTTCTCAAATTGTCTTTTACCTCTTCCCACAGGGCAGATGCCTTCAAACTCTGTTCGATAATTTCATCCAGTGCCGTCCTTTTTGTGATGCCCTGCAGACGTGGCCCATATGCCACGTTGTCGAATATGCTTTTGGGAAACGGATTTGGTTTTTGGAAGACCATCCCGACCTGCTGGCGAAGATTTACAAGATTGACGCGTTTGTCGTAGATGTCCTGGCCGTCTACGACCAGCTTACCTTCTGTACGCACGCCCGGTATGAGGTCGTTCATTCGGTTTATGCTGCGAAGAAACGTGCTTTTGCCGCAGCCGCTCGGCCCGATTATTGCGGTAACACTGCACGGATTTATATTCATCGTAATGTTCTTCACGCCCATCGTTGCGCCATAGTAAAAATTGAAGTCCTTTGAGCTTATTATTGGACAGGCACATAGTGCGATTTGACCGTTTTGGGCTGTCTTGTCGTGCATATTCTCTTTCATAATCGGTTCAATCCTCTTTTGCTTCACTAACTGTAAAAGTCGCATCGTCGCCATTGTTTAATGACCCGCCAGTTTTTTAAACACCCTTGAACGAAGAACAATTGCCACGGTATTGAGACAGAGAATCAGCAGCACCAGTGTAACGACCATTCCGAACTGGTTATGCGGCACCATTGCGGCCAGCTTGTCGCCGACTGCCATATCGTAGCTGCCGTAGGAAAGCGTTCGTGTCGGGTCAAATATGGACTTAGGCACCGGCCCAAGCGCAACCGCCCCCGTAAACAGGACCGGCGCCGTTTCACCTGCAACCCTGCTCAAGCTCAGTATTACGCCCGTGAGAATCCCCGGCAGAGCCGCCGGCAGAGTTACTTTGACAAACGTGCGGAATCTGCTTGCGCCCAAAGCTAATGACGCTTCTTTGTAGGTCTGGGGCACGGCCCGAATCGCCTCTTCGCTTGCTCGTATCATAACAGGCAACGTCAATACAGCCAGCGTCATCGAGGCAGCCAGGATGCATCCCTTAGAAGGAGCTCCAAATATCGGCAGGAAAAACAATACGAAAAACGCGAGTCCAAAAAGCCCGAAAACAATACTGGGAACACCCGCGAGGGTATTGATGCTCATCCTGATAATTCTCATGACAAAATTATCGGATGCACATTCCACCAGGTAGGCAGCGGAAATAACGCCGAAAGGCACGACAAAAAGCATAGCGAGTATGGTTAACAAAAGTGTTCCGAGAATTTCGGGGCCGACGCCGCCGAAGTAATGGCCGGGAGTGCTGTCGTCTATGAAATATTGCCAGTAAAAAGTCGGTCTTGGCTTGAGCATTTCAGGCAGATTCTGCTGAATGTAAGCGAAAAGCCCCTCAATCTCCGTGCCGGCAAACCTTTGCGAACGAGGCGTCAGATGTCTGACCATCGGCTGTCCCTGTCCCTGCTTAATCCATTCCTCATACCATAACAATCGGCCAAGCAGCTTTTGTGCCAGGTCCCAGCGGGTGGCCCCGAAACGATTCATCATCAAGGCCGGCGTTGCCGCTCCGGGCGCGGGACCCAGTAGTTCGATTAAAATATCCTCAACCTGTCGAAGCTCCTGATAATACCTTTGGCGTTCGGCAAGATTAATCCCGTGTATGTCTTTGCTGTATTGTTCGGCAAGCCCAATGAGACCTGCTGCGGAGGTATTCTTAAACCGTGGGTCGTCTTTGAAGTTGAGGACGTATGCTAAGGATTCATTCACTTCTGCCGTGTTTGAGCTTGCGAAAGCCGATTCAAGCCGGTCGCGAATCTGCCTTGTAACAGACCTTAACTCAGCGACTTCCTCTGCGGTTTGGTCTGTTTGCCGGAGGTCGTTTCCGAACTGACGGTAAATTTGTCTTGCTTTCTCTATAAGGTTCCCGGAATCGATGCCGCCTTTGAATTTTTCGATTGTGCTGTAAATTTTCGCCCGTGCTGTTTCTGCCTGTCTGCTTTCCGCTGCTATCTTGTCCTCATCGCCCCGGCCGAACAGCACTAATTGCATCTTTCTGAATTCGACTGTTTCCTTGAATACGACCGCCGAACCTCCGCGCCAAAGCATCGGCCCAAGCACCGCCACCAGCACTAAGCACAGGCAAACCACCGAAGCTCCCGCAACAACGGTGAATATCTTGTCTATCGCAATTCGAACACCTGGTCTCATCAGCGTTTCCCGCCCGCCTTTTTGGCTCGTATAAGAAAATATTCACTGACCATATTCAGGCACAAAGTTATAACCAGCAGAAGCAATCCCGCTGCAAAAAGCGCCCTGTAATGAGGGGAGCCCTTTTCTGTCTCGCCCATATCGCCCGCGATTGTCGCCGTCAGGGTCCGAACCGATTGCGACAAGTCCCACCACGGATGCGGTATCTGTGCAGCGTTTCCCGACGCCATCCACACGACCATTGTCTCGCCGATTGCCCTCATCATTCCAAGCACTATCCCGGCGATTATCCCGCTGTGTGCAGCCGGTATAACAACTTTGAAAATGGTCTCCATTCGCGTCGCGCCACACCCGTATGACGCCTCTCTCAATTCCCTTCCTATCGCTGAAATCGAATCTTCAGAAACACTTATTATCGTAGGTAATGCCATTACCGCCAAAACAAGCGACGCGTTAAGGGCGTTGGTGCCCGTAGAAAACCCGAACTTTTGCTGCATCCACGGAGCCAGAACCATCACCGCGAAAAAACCGTAAGCAACCGACGGTATCGCCGCGAGAATCTCAATAATCGGCTTTATAATGTTCCTGATTTTCATCGAAACAATGTCGCTCAGGAAAACCGCGGCTAAAATCCCCACCGGTACGGCAAATATAATCGAGACAATTGTTACATAGCCAGAACCCACGAGTAACGCGAGTGTCCCGAATTTCGGTGTGACTGCTTCGGGATACCATGAGGTGCTTGTGAGAAACTCTGTTATGCTGAATTTGGCAAGAAACGGCAGCGCCTCTCTGATTACGAACAGGAAAATCAGGAACACCGCCAAGACAGAGGTGCATGTAACAAGAAAAAGAGCCATCCGGCCGAGGTGAAGCGTAAGGAAACCCCTGATATCCTCGGTCGGTGTAAGCACCAGCGGCCGATGTGAATCGGCCGCCGGCGCTAACGTGTCCAGTAAAGTTCCCTGCTTTGCTTTAATCGCTGAACTCTCCAACAACAGGTAATTAGTAGTTCGTCACAGGAACAAACCCCTTCGCTAAAATAATTTCCTGGCCCTTTTCGGTCAGATAGAACGTGCAGAACTTAAAGACCGTTGACCCAAGTTTCGGATAGCCATTTGTGAACATAAACAAAGGTCTTGCAACGGGGTAAGTACCGTTTGCAATGGTCTGCTTTGTCGGCGCAATTCCGTCGATTTTCAACGCCTTGACCTCGGCATCAACGAAACCAATACCGACGTAGCTGATTGCACCGGCGGTGGTTTTCACTCTTGCCTGTGCCTGCGGATTTGAGTTGACGTATTCGACGTTTTTGGCCAGCTCTTCCTTGTTCATAACCTTCTCGTGGAACGTCTCGTATGTTCCCGACGATGTGTCTCTGCTGACAATCACTATTTCCGCATCAGGTCCGCCTATTTCTTTCCAGTTCTTGGTTTTGCCATTATAAATATCTCGCACCTGGGCCGTAGTCAGTGCGGCTACCGTGTTCGACGGATGCACGATGATACATACCCCGTCCATCGCAATCGCGTGTGCAACCGGGAATACGTTGTGGTCAACGGCGCTTTTGAATTCTTTGTCCTTCATAAACCGGCTCAAAGTCGCTATGTCGCACCGGCTGTCAATTAGTGCGGCAGCCCCGTCGCCACTACCGGTCTTTTTTACGGTAATCTCAAGACCGGGGTTGGTCCTCATAAAATATTCAGCAAAAGCATCTGCAATCGGACCGACAGTTGTCGAACCATCGATTTGCAGCGTCTCCGCCCGCACCAGACCTGTGGCTGCGAGCATCAGTAAAGCTAAACTAAATACCAATCTCTTCATTTCGTTGTCTCCTTCTCACTTAGTTTAAGTGAGCATTGTTAAAATTATGTTAATAATCGGTTAATCTTTCGTTAGAGCAAATCATCTCTAAAACTTGAAAACCAAATCCGCCTGCAGCCGGCGATATTTATCGTTCGTGGTTATATTTTCATCGATGAAGTAGCTCAGGCCGGTCTGGAAATTCTTCGCTAATTGATAGGTGAAGTTAAACCAGTGTCCTCTTGCATTTGTGCCGCCGCCGTTGAAATCGGAATCGTTGAATTGGCCTAACACGGCATCGGACTGAACTTCACGATAGTTATAGCCGAGTTGCCAGGAGCCGGGGTCTTTGGCCTTGTTGAACGTGGTTCCGATAAGCCAGGCATTGTTATGTGAACCGGGCGCATCCGTGTTACGAGCAGCATCGCCATACACTGCGACCGGATAATCCGCGATTTTAGTGCCATATTCCGCGAAACCTTCTACGATGTCATAACCGTATTTGTATTTCCCGGCAGAAGCGGTGTTGCCGAAGAAACTGTTCTTGCCCCACAGCGAGCTGACGTTGGGTTCATCCTCGATATGCCCGTATGTGTAATAGCCCAGGCCGCCCAGCAGGTAACTTTTATTCTCAAACGTATTCTTCAGATAACCCTGTATTGCCCACAGTGATGTAGAAGCCCCAACTGCGGTATCGGGATTATCGGGATGCCCAACCCAGAATCCGCCGCCGTTGATATATGCCTTTAGCGAATCGTTAATCGGCATTTCGTATTTGACAGCCAGTCCCTCCGGATTCAAATCGTCATCCCAGATTAACTGGTTGTCGCCAACGCGGTAGAATGGCTTGTTCATTTTGCCGCCGATGAAGTCAAAACCCTTTATATCTTTAGGATGCCAGTCGAAGTATGCAAGGTCGAGCCATATCGCCTTCTTGCTGAAAGCATCCCCCTCGGTCTGGTTTGTCGAGACAGGGTCAGCCGAACCTCCGGCTAAACGGAATCCAAGGTCAACCTCGTCATTGACTTTATCGTAAAGTCCAATTCTCGCGCGAAGCCGATTTCGTTCTACACTGTTGCTGTTGCCCTTGCTCGACCATTTACTTTTGCTCTGTGAATCAATTCCCTCGTAGCGGTATCTCAAATCGCCGCTGATTTTCATGTTCTCCACCCACTTGATACTGTCCGGCAATTTTGCCTGTTTCTGCTCTACGGCCTTGTTGACCTCCTCGGCGACGACCTTCTTCTGCTGCGATTCCATCTGGTCAAGCCTGGCTTGCAAATCAGCGATCTGCTTTTTCATATCGCTGATATCGTCCGCCTTGACGCTGCAGGCGAAAACCAAACTTAGCAGCAGACAACCACAAATCATCCTTAATTTATTCATTACTCGTACCTCCATAAAACACTTCTTTATTACCTGAACGCTGACCCGAGACCACCCCGGATGGCGATGTACCCGTTGAGGTCGGATTTTACGTGAGTTTCGCTAAAGGCCCGTTAAATTGATGTTAGAATTGCGTTAATTAAGGGGGTTATTGGAGTAAGTTGAGAAAATGTTTATCTAAATAGGCAGGTGAATAGTGAAGGTGCTGCCCTGGCCGGGAGAGCTTTCGACAGAAACTGAGCCGCCGTGAAGATTGGTGATATGCTTGACGATGGCAAGGCCAAGGCCCGTCCCGCCGAGTTTTCTCGTGCGGGCCTTGTCAACAACGTAGAACCGCTCGAATAAGCGTGAAAGATGGCTCTCTTCTATGCCGCAGCCCGAATCCTTCACCGCGATTGTCGCTTCCTTGTCGTCTTTTCTGGCGCTTATCTGAATCGTGCTATCGGCAGGACTATATTTAATAGCGTTATCAACGAGATTCAAAACCGCCTGCTCGAGCAAAGTCGGGTTTATCAACGCCTCCAAATCGTCATCGCAATCAATCTCGATTTTGATTTTCTTATCGCCTGCCTTCGGGCCGGAAAGCTCAATTGCTGATTCCAGCACTGGTCTGACCGTCAAATGTTCCCTCGCAATCATCCTCTTCTGGCCGTCTTCTTCCAGGCGGGACAAGCTCAGCAAATCTTCTATAATCGCCATCAATCTGTCCGTATGGCCCGCTATAATTTTGAGAAATCGCTGTGCCTGCTCGGGTTCGTTAATGGCGCCGTCTAAGAGCGTCTCAACGAATCCTTTGATGGAAGTAATCGGCGTTCTCAGCTCGTGCGAAACGTTGGCCACAAAGTCGCGCCTGATGTTTTCCAGCCGCTGCATTCTTGTCATATCGCTTAATACGATAACGGCTCCGTTTTTATTGCCCTGATGGTCGGTGAGGTACGTGCCCCTTGCCCGCAGCGAAACGGGCTGCTCTGCTCCGCCATCGGCGCTGCCGATGGCGAGACCTCGCTCGTCCCTAAGGGACGAGGCGGGCGCCATAACAATATCCTCTTCGGTTGGCGTAGAGGACATCAGGGTATATCGCATAAATCGCTGGATATCCACGTTCCTGATGACCTCTTCAATACTGTGTCCCGTGGCTGAGACGACATCTATCTCAAGAAGCATCGCCGCTTTTTTATTGATGCTCACGACTCGTCCGTCCGAATCCACGGCTATCACGCCCTCGGCCATACTGCTTAAAATCGCTTCAAGCTGATTCTTCTGGTTTGTTATGGTTTCGATTGTTCGCTTCAGGCGGTCAGCGGTTTCGTTAAGCGCACCGGCAAGCTCGGCTAATTCTTCAGAATCCGGCACCGGCACCCTGTGGTCCAACTGCCCCGTGGCAAACCGCTTCGCGGCGTCTTTCATTTGTTCGATTGGCTTGGTTATCTTGCGGGATACAACCAAAGTTACGCCCGCCGCACAAACCGCCGCCCCGATAACGCCCCACGCGATTTTTGCGTAAATATCATTTAGCGCCTTGTCAACAGCGATAACCGAAAGCGACCCGCGAACTACAGCTATTGTTTGCTCCTGTTCTTTGAGAGGCACAGCGATATACATCATATTTTTGCCAAGGGTGTCGCTGAATCGCACGCTCCTGCCTGTCCGCCCGTTCATCGCCTGCCTGAATTCAGGACGGTCCGCGTGATTTTCCATTTTGGCCGGCTGCTGGTCCGAATCACCTACAACCCGGCCGTCAGGCAGTATCATCGTAAGCCGAATCCCGGCGGTTTGACCAAGCAATTTGCACACTTGGTCAACTTCCTCGAAATTTTTCTGGTTCACAGCGGGTAAAATCTGCTGCCCTGCAAGCCGGGTCCTCGATTCGAGGTTTTGCGCAATCTCATCGTAATAAAACCAGCGGAACGAATAAGACGCATACCAGCTTAAAAGAACAAGCGATAAGATAGTAATTATCAGGTAGGGAAGATAAAGCTGCCAAAGCAGCCGCTTCTTTGCCATCCATTAGTCCTTGAAACGATAGCCCACGCCTCTTACGGTCTCAATGTATTTTCCGAACTGGCCGAGCTTGCGCCGCAGCGACACAATCTGCACATCCACGGCCCGGTCGGTCACAACATAATTGCTGCCGCGAATCGCGTCAACTATATTGTATCTGCTTAGCACCAGTCCTGGTCTCTTCGCAAGCGTGTAAAGAATCATAAACTCCGTAAAGGTCAGTTCAACCGGCTTGTTTTTGAGTTTCACCTCGTATCGGGCGGGGTCTATTGTTAAATCGTGAATCTTGACGGGCGTATTTTCCTGCTTTGCTGCTGTGGCCCTGTATAGAATCCGCCGAACCCTGGCGATAAGAACCTTTGGGCTAAACGGCTTTGTTACATAATCATCCGCGCCGACCTCCAAGCCGGAGACAACATCGGACTCCTCACCTTTGGCAGTCAGCATTATTATAGGTATTGAGCTGGTTTTCGAATCGGCCTTAAGCTGCCTGCAAACTTCGATGCCGTCTATCCCCGGCAGCATACGGTCAAGCAGTATGGCGCTGGGCGGGTTGGCCTTCGCCTTTTTCACCGCCTCTTCGCCGGTAACAGCCGTTTCAACTTTGAATCCTTCTTTGTTGAAGTTGTAACGCACCAGTTCCAGCACATCTTCTTCGTCATCTACAGCGAGTATGCTTCCTCTAACCACTTGTATCCCTTTCCCTATGTTTCTTGGATAGTATCCACTGTCTATGTTAGCAAATGATTAGTTTAATGTAAAAACTTTGTTAAACCAAAATTCCGGGAAGGTATGACATTATGTTACTTTACTGAAAAACACAAAAGCAGCACGTATAATTAAACAGGTTTGATTGCAATCACTACTATTGTTCTTCGTTAGCAGCTATAGCATCGGTTGAGGGATTTGGTCAAGCATTGTCAACGGTGTCAAAAAAGTGTCAGTCGCCAGTGGTTTACCACTGTAAGTTCACTTGTAAACGAGTAGTTAACCACTTGTAATCCTCGTTTTTAGCCCAAAAACGAGATGCAACCCATTGTTAACACTATACTTACAACCACCATTTTGGGTTAGAAATCCGTTGCTCTATCCAGCTGAGCTACGGGCGCTAAATTTTTAAGTGGTGGTAGTATAACAACTTCTATCTTGCTTTGCCAATATCTGAAATGTCTTAGAGAGTTAAAAAGTGTTTGACTTCGTCAATGACTAAGTACGTGCTTTTTTCCCCCGAAACTTCAAGTAATGTTTGGGAGAAATCCCGGGTAATTCTTCCCTTTTGCTTCTTGGTCAGTTTGCCGACCAGCTTCAGGTTAATGAACGATTATCTTGTTTAGCTTAACCAGCAGAATGTACCCGATGGCCTCAAGGCCAATGCTGCTTAATTGCTCTCTCGCTTTCTCCGTAATCATGTTTGTACTTCCTGGAACAGCCATGTGGAAAGGTATCGCTCGCCAGTATCGGGCAGAACAACAACGATTGTCTTTCCGGCACTTTCCGGTCGTTTCGCCACTTCCAGGGCCGCCCATAAAGCAGCTCCGCTTGAGATACCGCCGAGAATACCTTCCAGCTTCGCCAATCGTCTGGCAGTAGAGCCCGCGTCTGCGTCTTTTACTTTTATAATCTCGTCGATTATATCCCTGTTCAAAACCTGCGGCACAAAGCCAGCGCCGATACCCTGAATTTTGTGCGGGCCGGGTTTTCCTCCGGACAGCACCGGCGAGGATTCTGGTTCGACAGCAATCGCCTTGAATGTCTTTTTGCGTTGCTTGATTACCTCAGCTACGCCTGTGATAGTTCCGCCTGTCCCGACACCGGCCACGACGATATCCACCTTGCCGTCGGTATCGTTCCAGATTTCTTCAGCCGTCGTCCTGCGATGAATTTCAGGATTGGCAGGATTGTTGAACTGCTGCAGAATTATGCTGTTCGGCGTCGTTTTGGCAAGCTCTTCCGATTTTTCGACTGCGCCTTTCATTCCCTTCGGGCCTTCGGTAAGCACCAATTCCGCGCCGAAGATTTTGAATAACTGCCTCCTTTCGACGCTCATTGTTTCGGGCATCGTCAGTATCAGATGGTATCCCTTTGCCGCTGCAACAAACGCCAGCGCAATACCGGTATTGCCGCTCGTCGGCTCGATAATCACTGAGTCCTTGCCAAGCAGACCTCTTCTCTCGGCATCTTCAATCATCGATATCCCGATGCGGTCCTTTACGCTCGAAAGAGGATTGAACGATTCTATCTTAGCCAATACCGTGGCAGCGGTACCTTCCGTAATTCTGTTTAGTTGCACCAAAGGCGTGTTGCCTATGGTCCTGGTTATATCTTTAAATATCCTGCTCATTTTATTTCTCCTCACTTATGTTCATACCTTTTTCAATGCCTGTTCGATATCCGCGATTATGTCATCGATATGTTCAATACCGATTGACAGTCGGACGAAATCAGGCGTTACGCCGGTCGCTATCTGCTCCTCGGGCGACAACTGCTGATGTGTGGTCGTAGCCGGATGAATGGCCAAGGTCTTCGCGTCGCCGATATTTGCAAGGTGCGAAATCAGTTCCAGCGAATCGATAAACTTTTTCCCCGCTTCCAGGCCGCCTTTAACGCCAAATCCCAGTATTGCCCCGGCTCCCTTGGGCAGATATTTTTTCACTCTTTCTTTGTCCGGGCTTGAATCAAGACCCGGGTAATTCACCCAGGAAACCTTGGGGTGCTTGCTCAGATATTTAGCCACGGCCAGCGCGTTTTCAGAATGTCTCGGCATTCTCAGGTGCAGTGTTTCCAGCCCCTGAAGGAACAGAAACGCGTTGAAGGGCGATAAGGCAGCCCCGACATCACGTAAGAGAGTTACACGGGCCTTGATAATATAGGCGATATTGCCTAATGGCTTCAGCGCCTCAACAAAGTTCAGGCCGTGGTAGCTCGGGTCCGCGCCTGCAATCAGCGGGAACTTCCCGTTTGTCCAGTCGAACTTTCCTGAATCGACAATCAGCCCACCGATGGATGTCCCGTGCCCGCCGATAAACTTCGTCGCGGAATACACAATGATATCCACCCCGAAGTCGAATGGCCGAAGCAGGTAGGGTGAAACGGTGTTGTCCAGAATGAGGGGAATACCGTTTTTGTGGGCAACTTTGGATATGCCCTCCAAATCCGCAACGTCCAGTTTCGGGTTGCCTATCGATTCGGCGTAAATCGCCTTCGTCAGCGGCGTTATGGCCTTTTGAAACGCGGCCAAATCGTTCGATTTTACGAATTTGACATTTACCCCGAACTTAGGCAGCGTGTAGTGAAACAGGTTATATGTCCCGCCGTAAAGATTATCCGCGGACACAATCTCATCGCCCGCCTGCGCGATATTCAAAATCGCCAGCGTGCTTGCCGCCTGGCCGCTTGAGACCGCCAGTGCGCCGACGCCGCCATCCAACAGGGTAATTCGCTTTTCCAGCACGTCCGTCGTCGGATTCATAATCCGGGTGTAGATGTTGCCGAATTCCCTCAGGCCAAACAGGTTAGCCGCGTGTTCGGTGTTTTTGAACTGGTACGATGTTGTCTGGTAAATCGGTACGGCTCGTGAGCCCGTTGTCGGGTCGGGCTCCTGCCCGCCGTGTAGCAGTATCGATTCCGATTTCAGTTTCTGGTCAATTTTACTCATTTTGTATATTCCTTTCCTTGAGTTAAATCTCTTATTCCTGCTTAAAATGCGTATTGAGCGCTTAATACGAGTCCGTCGCCGAGACCAAATGCGGATTTTGATCCTTGGTCACCAGTGTTGACGTACGCCGCAACCAGCGTCAGGTTCGGATTCACAAACCAGGCAACGTGGGTATCCCAGTAGTTGGCATCTTTCCAATTGTCGTAATGTGCTCCCTGTCTGTATTCGAAGCCGACCGCGACGTTTGACAATGGAAGGACATCGACGTTTCCGAACAACACTTCTTTTCTGCTGTCGTTGAATCCGAGGACGCCAAGTGTCTGGCCCTGAGTGGAAAGCACGCCGCCGGATAACAGCACCGGCCATGGTGGTGCCTTAATGAGCTTTGTTCCAACCAAATAATAGTCAACGCCTGAATTTGTTATGTCGATTAGCTCCTGTGTGGTGTTTTTAAAGACCCCTCCGATTGAAATCGCCGGCAGAATATCGCCTTCGGTAAGCAACAGCACTTTCGTTCCAAAATTATCTTTATTTATTGTCTTGGAATTTGAAAAGTCGATTGTCTCATGGCCATATGAAAGCTCGACACGTTTGAAAAATGTTTCCGCAACGCCGAATGTCGTCCAGTTGATACCCGGTCCGTGAAGATTAACATTCCACAAACCAATCTGCGGCTTGCTGATGTCTTCACCGAGGAATGAATTTGCGTCGCCAGCGGTACCCGCCGTGTACGCAAGGGGGTTAAATGCGATACCGCCAATTCCTTCGAGATTGTTTAGTGGAACACCTGCTAAAACCATATTCGTAAAAACGCTTACCAAAACAACCAAGTTTACAACAATTAACTTCTTCATCTGAAAATCTCCTTACTGTCTGGCAGGGGTTTCCAGATGACTGGTTGTTCCCGCGGGCAATTAATATTTTTTATTCAAACGTTATACTACTTCAGTCAACACGGCCTGACCGCTTGACCCAAAACACCGCTTATGCTAAATGCCACCCCCTTTCTCAACTAAGCCGCCGTCATCATAACGTCTCTTATGAGTTATCTCAATTTGTGTTATTTTTGAGTTGTGCACCTTTATCGTTACCGTTCCATAATCAAGACCTACAATCGCATTCCGAATATCTGTAATGATGGCGTCGTTTGCCGCATTTTCATTACCATTTTTTCTTTCGCTCATATATAAGTTCTTTCTTACCTGAACTCACCTATTTCCCACTATTCCCACTAATATGGTAGCAATTATACCATACTCAAGGCCATTGTCAAACACTTTTTTTAAATTTTTTGCAAATTTTTTAGTAACTAAGGTCGATTGGCTTGCATAATACACTACTATTGTAGTAGGAATAATAAGATATAACTCATGAAATTATCGACTCGAACAAGATATGCGATGCCTGCAATATTGGAACTGGCGGACCATTTTGGCAAAGGGCCTCTCCAGACCAAGGTGACTGCTAAGCACCAGGATATTTCGGTTAAATATCTCGAGTAACTGATGGTGATACTAAAATCGGCGGGCCTTATAAGGGGGGATATATTTTGGTTCAACCGCCGGAAATGATTAAGCTCAGTGAGATATTCGATGTTCTTGAAGGGCCGGTCATAACCGTTGAGTGCATGATGAACGAAAGCTCTTGCGCACGGGCCGACTAATTTCAACAAAATAAGCCGCTTAGAAGAATAAATCTATGCTGCTTTTTCAACAGCTTGTCTGTTCATCGCATTCGTAACAGTTCCGCACCATCAATGGCAAGTTTCTTAACAGAACTGAGTCGTTGTCTGGCTTTACTACAGGATGTTTTTATTTCGACTTGCGATTTGCCCTTTTCTCCGACTAACAGCTTGACATTCAAGGCCGCTTTTTTAATCCCCATATCCGCAGTATCCAATTCAACAGTAGCGGCTGTGGTCATTAAGGTATTAGAATTCTTCTTCGCCCAAGCCAACCCGCTCGCGGTAAGATTCTGCTGGCACGCCTCAAGGTACGCCCGGTCGGCCTGAAAAATAAATGTATTCGCATCGGAGGCCAAAACAATCATATACATCCCAATCAGTGCGAGGATAGAAATGACAATCAGCATGACAAAACCGTTATTTCTCGCTTTGAGATTCATTCAGCCGCTCCCCATAACGCACCTGCAAAAAATAAATTACTATTGGCCATCTTTTTTCTTATCTGACCGAAGTTTTTGTCCTCGATGCAGGTTCTTACCTCGACCGCATAACCCGCCGTGCCTTTGCTCCATACCTGCCATTCAATCCAGCCGTGAGGGACCAACCAAACCATATCGCCTGCCGTTACGCCTGTTGTGCCTCTGGTAAAACTGCGAAGAATCCGGCCATTACTGAACTTATAAGAAATCACACCATTCGGCATTTTCATCAACAGCGTATTAGGTTCGTCAGGGCCATTGACGGATTCCGACAAAGTTTTTGCTGAAACGACATCAGCCCGTATATGACTTACCACATTGTTAAGAGTGATGTTTTCCTGAATAAGCCGGGAATCCCTCGGCAAATCAAATGCGAATGTCCCCCAAAAACGATCAAAAATCCCACCGACCATTGCCATAACAGCCAGGACTACCAATATTTCGACAAGTAAATAACCCTTGCGCATCTTAATGCTCCTGCAAAACGGGCATATCGCCTGCTTTAATACTGTTGGTCGAAAAATATCTCGATAAGCGGACTTCAACCTTTTTGTTGCGGACATCGGCTCCGGCTGTCACGCTAATCAAATCCATACCTTTCCACTGGCCGGCCCCCTGCGATTTGTCGATTTTAATAACCACGCCCGGCCACAGCCGTTTCAAATCATTGCCATTAATCGCAGCGCCGGTCGCGGCTATACTATCAAGCGTCGCCTGCGCCGCCGACACACAGCGTTGTTTTGTAAAATGATAATGGTTCAGCCGCCTGAAACCATCAAGCGATATCGCGAAGGCAACCATAATCATTCCAAGAACCGTCAGCGAGACAATCAGTTCGGTCATCATCAGGCCGCGATATTTGACACGTTTAGTAATCATTTGTTTCCGTCTTTCATACAATCAGGGTGCAATCGAACGCGCCGTTGCATATATTATGGTTACTATCGGAGAAAACATAGCGTAGGCGATGAACCCAACCATCAGCCCAAGGCAAATTGTCTCACAGGGGCCTATTATGAACCTGGCCAACGTGGCCGCCCGGCTGTAACCCCAGCGATATGATGTTTCAAGCGTTTCGAGAATATCGAGAGTATTTCGATGGTTATGCACGTCTGCAAAGGCCCATGCCATTGCGCTTCCCATACCGCACTGCCGGGCTGACAGGCCTATATCGTCTCCGCGTTCAACCATTGCCAGCCAGTTTTTAACTTCTCTCCTGAAGCATTCGTTTATATCCAGCCGGAGTGCATTGGCTATCGCCTCGTTGACGGTGCAGCCGGCATTAAGCGAAAGCCGAAGCATACCGGCTACCCGCTGCATCGCGCAACACCACGCATACCACCGTATAAAAGGCAGATGCCACTTTAAAAAATCGCCTATGCGGGAAATCAAATACGGTTTTTCAACTCGACGCGGTCTGGACCTGACGCGAATATAAATAATGCCGCAAACCAATAGCAACAGGCCCGACAGCAGGATAATCAACGACCCGAACCCCTTCGTAAAAAATTCAGCTATTGATATCAAAGCAATTGTTGCCGCCGGTAATTTGCCTTCGACCATCTCCATGAGGACAGATTGATACTTCGGTATGATAAATGTCATCAGCATTAACACTACAACAAACATCACAAGCAGCACTAACGGCGGATATAACAAGGGAATGTGCCTGACTTTTTTGCTGGTGTTTGCCTTTAATACCAAATCCTGCTCGAGGGCGCCAATCGCCTGCGGCACCTGGCCTATTCGCTCGCCGGCAGCCACCATCGACGTGATATAACCGGGACATTTAGGATACCCACGTCTTAAGGATTCGCTCAAAGAGTATCCCTCAACAAGCCACTTCTTTATATTTCGAAGTGTGCCTGCTCTTTTCTCATCCTGACCTACAGCAGCCATTTCCAGCGCCATAGGCAGCGGAAGATTCTGCTTCATACTCGCACCAATCGTGGTTATTACATAAGAAGACCTGGCCAGTTCTGATGTAGCGAACGCGCCGATTACCGCCCCTATAAACAACTGCACAAAAACCAACCCAAATCCTCCCCAGGCGCCAAAAGCAGCAAATGCAGCAATCGTAAACAGAATCAGGACACAGGCCATCAGGACCCTTCTTGCCCAGATTCTGGCCCATCCGGAACCCTCCCTGCGAGGACGGAAAGCAATTATCAACAGCGTAACAAAAAAAATGATAGGTGCAGATACATATATCTCCACTTCTTCGAATATAATGCCTTGAATCCACATAACAACGCTGAACAAAATGCCGGCAACAAATCCCAGACCCGGCTTATAAAAAGCAAGCACTCCAGAGGCGACCAACAATACAATTGCCAAAGCAACCAGCATAAAAATCCTTAACCACCAACATTAAGAACTGAAATTATCTTTATCATTGGCAAAAACATCGCCATGACGGACATCATTATAAAAACGCCCACAACAATAATCATAACGGGCAGCAGTAATCCCTGCAGGCGAACTTGGGCACTGCGAACCTGCTGGGCATACATATCGCCCAAGCTTCGCATGTTGTCTTCCAGCTCATTTCGCTGCGAACCCAATTGAATTGAATAAAGGAAGAACCGGGGCATAACCCGGCAGAATTGGCCGGCATCAAGAATACTTACCCCTTTCTCAATTTGCCCGGCGATAATGTTACCCTCCTTTATCAGTGTTTCACTGCCCGCCGCGTCAGGCGCAAGCCGCAGGCACGTCGGCATATCGCAGCCGGCTGCAACCATCATTGCCATCGCCTCAGCCATCTTGCTCAATATGGTGCTGTGATACAAAGGCCCGAACGCGGGTATGTGTAAAATTATCGCTTCCCTGATTCGCCGTCCTTCCGGGAATGACCGGAGAATAGTATTGATTCCAGCAATCGCGACAACCAGACAGCCAACCACCAGCCAGAAATATAAAATATGATCCGACATAGATAAGGCGAACTGCGTCACCATAGGCAATCCATTCCCTCCCAGCATTTCTATTAAAACATCCCTGAATTTTGGAATCAAAAACACGAGCACAAAAGTCATAATAATGGAACCCATAACAAAGACAACCGCCGGATAGGCCATCGCCTCGAATACTATCCGTCTTGTCTGGTTGGTAATCTCAATGTGCCTGTTCAAGCTCGTCAGCATTTCACTGAGCCGGCCCGTCTCTACGCCGGCCTTGAGTATCCGGCCATAGAGCGGCGGGAAATGTTCTTTCCTTTTCTCAAAGGCCCGCTCAATGCTCATTCCCGTCTCGAGGTCCAAGGCAATCGAATCTATCAGCTTGCGCATCGGCTTCGAGGCCACGTCCTTCGACAACTCTCGCAATCCTTTTTCGAGTGGGATTCCCGCTTTTGTAAGCGAGGCAAGCTGCTGATTGAAAAGCAAAAACTCGGTCCTGGCAATAGGCGTCTTGGGCCTTTCGGATTTGGCTTTTTCGAGCGAATTGACTTTGAGCTGCATCTGCTCAAGCAATTCAGATGCTTCCTGCACCGACCCGGCTTCGATAATACCTTTCATCAGCCGGTCGGAAGCCGTCATCGCACTATATTCAAAAGTCGCCATCCTGAATCTCCCGTCTTAAATCAACCTGTCAAATATCCCCTGCCGAACCGCATACCTTATCCAGCTCATCCTGTGTGGTCAGGCCATCGGCAACCAGTCGCCTGCCGTCTTCAACCATACCAGTGTGCCCTTTATTAGTCAGGACTTTCTCAATTTCATCAGTATCGGTCCTGGCGAGAATCGCTTTTCGCAACTGGCTGTCAAGCCGGACAAGCTCGGCAATCAACATCCTGCCTCTAAATCCCGTTCCAAAACAATTATCGCATCCTACCGGTTCGTAATTGCCGGCTGTGGTCTGCTTCTTGCATTTGTCGCATAGTCGGCGGATGAGCCGTTGATTCAGAACAGCCGATATGCTTGACGTCACCTGGTATGGCTCGATACCCATCTCCAGAAGGCGTAGAATCGCCGTCGCGGCTGAGCCGCTGTGCATTGTGCTCATCAGCAGATGCCCCGTAAGGCCGGCTTCAATTGCTATCTTCGCTGTTTCAGCATCCCGAATCTCACCTATCATCAGAACTTGGGGGTCCTGGCGAAGGAGTGAACGCAGAGCCGTCGGGAAAGTCATCGGACCGAAAGGCGTGATTTGAACCTGGGTAACGCCGTCGAGTCGAATCTCCACAGGGTCTTCCAGAGTGACGATGCTTTTACCCGGAAATTGTTTCTGGATATGCCGCAGAACCGCACCTAAGGTAGTGCTTTTGCCGCTGCCCGCCGGTCCGGTTACCAGCAGAACACCCTGATTAGCATAGGTGATTTGCTTCAACGCAGCATATATCTCTGGTGCGAATCCGAGTTGTCCAAGGTCTGTCAACTCGGAGTTCTGGTAGAAAATTCTTACAACGGCCCTTTGACCGTATATTGTCGGAAATACCGAGAGCCGACGGTCAATAATATTTGTATGACCGTTATTGGTTTCCATTCGCCCTTCCTGCGGCACGTCGTTGCGATACGTCAGAAGTCCGCCCAGAACCTTCAGGCGAGAAATCACATTGTCCGAAACGGCTTTTGGCAAAGATTCGACCGTGTTCAGCACCCCGTCAAGACGAAATTTTACTATCAGGTCTGAACCGGTGGGTTCAAAATGAATGTCGCTGGCGCCTGTATCCACAGCTTTTGTGAGCAGTTCATCCACAAGGACGACAACATCACCCGGTTGTGTTTTTTGCTCGTAAGATTTGTTCCCATAAGGAGTTAAAGCCATTTCCCGGTACTCCTAACAAACGTATTACCGCTTTTTTCTCCTCCCTCCTGTAGATTCAGACGCGCCGGCAGGGTCAAATGTTATTCAGAAAAATGAGATTTTTAACCATTTAGCACCGAATCGGTGTTAACATAATGTCAGGCAGCGCGTCTTAATAATCGGAGAAATTATGACTGGCAGAGCTGTCAGTATCGAGTTGTTGTGGGATATTCCAATCCCAAAAGCGTTGGAAAAAACGCAGGGTTGGGTTCTCTGCGCTATGCAGCGACATGGCCGGGAGCTGGTTAATATGCTGTGGCGAATACTCGGCAACGAACAGGATGTCTGCGACGCATATCAGGATACGTTTCTGAAACTCGCACATCACGAGTACGGATGCAAACCCGAAAATGTAAAGGCATATGTCTTTCGTTCGGCAAGCAACATAGCCATATCAATCCTGAGACATAAACTTGTCGAAAAGAAGCATCTTCCGCCGGTAATAACCACACAGAACAATACTAACTCCCCCGCCAGTGAGCTTGATACACGGTATTTAACTGAGACATTAAGAGCGGGTATCACGGAGCTGCCGGATCATTTTCGTGATGTCGTAACTCTGCACGACCTCGGAGATTTGCCCTATGAGCAGGTCGCAAAGGTTATGGGAATCACGGCCGCGACCGCAAGGGTTTACAGATGCAAAGCAGTGCAGCTTCTGGCTGCGCGAATGAGAAAGGAAACAAGGTAATTATATGTGGGCCTCGAAGGGGAAAAATTACTGCAGACAACTTAGAGACCGGGCGCTTCGGCTGATGGCCAACAGTTTCAGTCCTGACCGACACTGGATACAAAATCATATTGCCGACTGCCCGCGTTGCCAGC
The DNA here is from genome assembly GCA_050012695.1 of Sedimentisphaerales bacterium. Lineage (GTDB taxonomy): Bacteria > Planctomycetota > Phycisphaerae > Sedimentisphaerales > Anaerobacaceae > Fen-1362. The sequence continues at coordinate 42,889 of JBEKGR010000008.1, forward strand.
GACGATTGGCGCGTCTCGGCAAGGTTGAGCTTGCAATATCCATGCTAAAATCTCAGCCGCACAATCTCAATCTGCTGATGCGAGCCAATACACAGGCAATAGGTGTGCTCAAGCACTGCCTGCGAACAACTGCTAAAGCTGAACATCTCCGAAATATCCGCCCGGATATGAGCATTATCGAAAGGTGTGCCAGATATAAAAATTCATTCACCAGCGTTGCCGCATGCATAATCATCGCCATTTTGATGAAAAACGGCGCATTTTCTTCAGCAAAAATGTTCGAAAGCAAAGGCCAGAAAGCAGTTGAGCACTACTACGCCAGCAACGCAGGCGAAGATATCGCCCGCGATATCTTCACAACAAACGCATAATCATTTGCCCCGTGTTATCGCAATTAAAATTGATGCTTTGCAATCTGCCGCATTAAATTAGAAAGCACAGTCAAGAATTCTCAAACAGCTTGTTATTTCTCGAAGTGAATACCGCAGGCAGTTTGTGTGACGTGTTCAGATTCGGTCCTTGGGTATTTTCGGCAGTTCATAGGACGCAGGTGGTAAATTTTGCAGATAGCTTTGCCCTGGGCGTCAAATTGAAGCCAGGGGCAGACATTGGGGAGTTTGCAGCATTGACCACAGCGGAGACACTGGCCCCGGCGTTTACTTGAGACAGGCAAAAAGGCGGTTACAGTCCGCTTGAATTTGGCGGCCCATGTGTTTTTTGACGAAGGTTTTACTTCTGTTATGGCCATAGTTGGGATATAAGTATAGTGATTCTGCGTGTAAATGCAATAAACAAGCGGTCAGATGCGTCTAACTAAGTGAAAAATGGCCAATTATGGCGCAGCGTGATATTGAGCAGGTAATTATAGGATGCAAGAAAGGCGACGAGGGATGCTTTACGCAACTCGTCGATATATATGGCAGGCGATGCTTCGGATATTTCTACCGCTTGACAGGCAACAGAGATTTGAGCGAAGAATTGCTTAGCGAGCTATTTGCAAAGTTAGTGGAAAAGATAGGCAGTTACCGCGGCGGCAGCTTTGACGGGTGGGTGTTCACAATGGCATCGAACATCTTCCATGACCATTTACGGTTCAAACAGCGGCAGACGCGACTTCTGGATGAACACAGCAAACGAATAATGTCGCAATCGGCGGGTGTTTCAAGTGGAAAAAATGATGACTTCGACAAGCTGCAAATGGCGCTGGTGGAATTAGACAGCGACGTGCGGGAACTGATAATGATGAGATTTTACTCGCAGATGTCGTTCAAGGAGATTGCGGAATCAAGACGAGAACCAATCGGGACGACATTATCAAAGGTGCACCGTGGATTAAAGAAATTACGGGAGTTGATGGGATAACCATATATGAATAATTCAGTGAATGAAAATTTGAGAGAGTTGCTGGTCGGCTTCATGGATGAGGCGGCAGCCCGGCAGACGGCTGAGGATATAGAAAAGGGTGAAGAAATTCTGGGGGCGAATCAATCGCCTCAGCCGGATGAACGGGTACTCGCCGAGGTGAAGAAAAACGTCGTGGCCGCTCTAAGACAACGGCGGACAGTCGTCTTTCAGAGAAGGATACTGATTGGCGCTGTCGCTGCGGCAGTTATTCTGATAGCGGTCATTACCCAAATGCATTATGACAACCTGCAGAACAGCCGGCAAACCAGGATAGTCGCAAGGTCGGTATCAATACCGTCACAGGTATGGGAAGGCGCGGATGACGCGGATGTTACCGTGCTGAGGGCGGAAATAGAAAATATACAGAGTGAGTTGTCGGGGGCTCAATCTGACTCCATCAGCACCGGCGGCACAAACTCAGCCGCCGGGGATTTGGAAACAGAATTAATCGAAGTTAACGGCGATATGTGGAAAGGATAAGGATATGAGAATAAACTTATGGAACGCGATCTTGGTTGCGGTCTGCGTAATGGCAATGACAGGCATAACCCAGACAAAAGCGGGAGATCTCGCACAGGAAGAGCAGATTAGCGCCGCCCCGCCGGGACCTGATGGACCAATGATGGGAGGTAAAGGGCAACCTGAGCTGACGCCGGCACAGATGGACCACATATTGGCCGAGATAAAGGAGAAGAACCCTCAAGAGGCCAACGAGCTTACACAGCTAAGGCAAAAAGACCCCAATGCCTTCAGGATTGAGCTGCGAAACCATATGCGAGAGCAGTTTATGTCGCGTATGCTTGAGCAGAGAGGAACACAGCAAGGCGGACCTGCGGGGCAACAGCATGCAATGCCCGGACTTGGCGCACCGCCTAAGGCCGGGCACGATATGCCCGGACCGGAATTTATGCGTGAAAGAATCCAGGAAAGAACCGATGAGTACCTCAAATGCCTCAAGGAAAATTACCCGGACGAAGCAACAAAGCTGGAACAACTCAAAAAAGACAATCCCGAACAGTATGTCAGAGCGTTAATGATTAGCGGGAAAAAATACGGCAGGATTTGCGATGCGGTCAAAGACGACCCGAATCTTGCAAAAGTGCTGAAACAGCAAATGGAGCTTAAAGACAAGCGAGCAGAACTGTTGAAACAAATCAGGGCTACGACTGATGAAAAGCAGAAGAAAACGCTGACCACGAATTTAGAGCAGATTGTCGGCCAGCAGTTTGACCTGATTGTTAAGCGAAAACAAATGGCGTACGAAGACCTGACCAGGAAACTGGCGGACCTGCAAAAAGAGGTCAACCAGAGAAAGGCCGAGGTTGAGAAATGGAATGGCAAGGATTTCAAGAGTCAGAAGGTTAAGGAGCGCGTTACCGAGCTTGTCAACCAGCCGGAAAAGTTCGAGTGGGACAACTGATTGTAGATTGCAGATTTCAGATTATGGATTTAAATGAGGCCTTGCGAGTTATTCGCAGGGCCTCGCTGTTTTTGTTATTTACGCAGGCGTTCCTGTTCGAAATGGGTCGCTTTTTTAAGGATACGCTTTTCCGACGCGGTTAAGGATTGTATCCCATTATCGTGAACCTTCTTGAGAATACGGTCCACCTCGAGGCGAAGCCGGCGTTCGGATTCGATATACTTCTCCCATTTTGACGCCTTGAAGCGTAATTTAAAGTCGGTCCGCCAGGAATCTGACAGAACATATATCGCCCCCACGGCAATACCGGCAAAATGACACGCCTCGCCGCCGGCGTTTGCGCCTTTGGAGAGAACGGTAAAAAAGGCGATACCCATCAGGATGACCGCGGCAACACGGATAGGCACAGGGAAAATAACGATAAATACGACGAAGTGCGGGAAGAGAATCGCGCAGGCGGTGAGAACGCCGAGGATTGCCCCTGACGCGCCTAACATCGGCCCGGCAGACAAAAATCCGGTCATAACCAGAAGGATAAAAAAGAGCCCCCCTGCCACGCCGCAGGAAAGGTAAAAGGTGAGAAACTTTTTGCCGCCCCACTGGCGCTCAAGCGACGGGCCTAAGAAGAACAGGCCGAGCATATTCCAGAATATGTGGCCCAGGTCCGAGTGAAGGAACTGGTAAGTAATGAGCCGCCACAGTTGGAGAGTGAGCATCGGGGTGGCAGGTATAAGGGCAAATAAACTCTTTAACGGCGTCAGCTCGTTTTTTTGGCCGGATGAGAAAATAAAATCGATTAAGAAAACGGATACATTGATGATAAGAAGCCACATTACGACGGGAGTTAAAGAAGGAAAACCCAGGCGCATCTGCGGCGCATATCGCGACTGCGCATCATTTTGTTCCTGGGTATAATCTCTGTCGTAAAGCCCCATAGTATCCTTAAGAAAACAGTTGTTACTATTATATCAAAAGCCCGTGAATCATTCAGAAAAATCAGCGGGTTTTGGATGATTGTTTATCGGCAGGAAGCATCTGGAAAATGAGCGTCAGGACAACGCCGAAGATGAGCATATAAATGGAGAGATTCTGGGAGATAGTGCCGCCCTTGTAAATCATCCACCATGCGTATTCGAACGGGTTGTCGTCACGGAGAAACTCTTCAAAAAAGCGGACGCAGGAGTAAAGGATGAACATAAGGGCGAAGGTGCCGCCCGGTTTTGTGAGTGGTTTGAGGAAGTTTTTGGCTTTTTGGGCGTTTTGTGCCCTTCTCCAGAACAGGTATAACAAGCCGGCGATGATAGCCGCGTCTGCGGAGGAATACAATTCCGTAGGGTGGACTGCCATGCAGCGGTAAGGGCCTGTTGTAACCATTTCTTTTTGCTGTGGGGTCAATTGGTCATAGGGTTTCAGTCCGCCGGAATTAAAAAAGTCGTCGGACAGCCGCATCTGGGGCAAGGTGCGATTTCGAGCGGGGTTTGGCTCGACCTGGCTTGTGTAGGCAAATGAACCGTAAGGGAATCTGACTGCCCAGGGTAAATCACATGGTTTGCCGAAACAGCAGCCGTTGAGGAAACAGCCGATTCTGCCAAAAGAGAGCGTAAACATAAGCCCGATTACGAGGATGTCGAGATATTGGCGTATGGGCAACTTGTGATATCTAAGGTAAAGGACAATTATCCCAATAGTGCCAAGAACGCCGCCCAGAAGCTCAAGCCCCCCTTCCCAGATTGCAAAGACGCTCATCAAGTTGTATTTGAAATTGTCGAAGTGATGCAGAACGTAAAATATTCGAGCGCCGATTACGCCCGTTACAAGGGCGTACAGCGCGGCGTTGGTAATCATCTGCGGGTCGGGCGTGATGTTTCTGCTGAGGCGTCTGATGACATGCATGGCAAGCAGAAAACCAATGACAAGCATCAGGCCGTAGCCCTTAACCGTCAACGACGTAAAAGGTATTCTGAATAGTTCAGGATGCATCTATAAACTTTTTACTGCCAATTTATTGTTTAAGCGGTTTTCGGATTTTGTTGTGTTCGTCAAGGAGGATAACCTTTGGTTTAAGCTTTTTCGCCTCAGCCGGAGTGCAATAGGCGAAGCTGAAGATTATGACTATGTCCTTTTTATTCATCAATTGCGCCGCTGCGCCGAGGACTACTATCTGGCCCGAGTTTGCCGGCGCGGGCACGGCGTAGGTCTCGACTCTGCTGCCGTTAGTCAGGTCGGCTATTAGAACACCCTCATAAGGCAAAATGCCCGTCGCCTTCATCAGTGCCGAGTCGATTAGAATGCTGCCTGGATAGTGAAGCCGGGTCTCGGTTACGCGTGCCCGGTGCAGTTTCGATTTTAACATCTTTAGAAGCATTGTTATTTGCCTGCCTTCTTATAAAATTAAAAACGCTTATTATACATCATCTTGTCCGGCAGTCCACTGTCAGGTTGTCAATTAGCCGGGTCGAGCCGAATCTTGCCGCAATGGCAATCAGCACCTTGCCTGTAACTCGGCTGACATCCTGAAATGTCTCGGCGTCAACGATGCTTATGTAATCGATGCTGCTGAGCGATTTTGCGGCGGTAATTATCTTACGAACCTTAGAGGCGATTGTTTTGGGATTTGTCTGCCCCACTTTAATCATTTCGTGGGCGGTTTTAAGCGAACGGTAAATGCAGGTCGTGTCTTTTCTCTGCTGGGGCGACAAATACCGGTTTCTGCTGCTAAGCGCAAGGCCGTCAGCTTCGCGCACGGTCGGGCAGCCCACGATTTTAAGCGGAAAATTGAGGTCGGCGACCATCCGCCTTATCACGGCAAGCTGCTGGGCGTCCTTTTGGCCAAAATACGCGATATCGGGCTGCACGATATTGAAAAGTTTCGCGCAAACGGTAGCGACCCCACGAAAATGCCCCGGCCGAAAACGCCCGCACAGGGATTCCGAAATTTTATCCACATTGACCCAGGTCAGCTCTTCTTCCCGGTACATTTCCTCTGCGTCGGGGACAAATACCACATCAACGCCGTGGTCTTCGCAGATTCGCAAGTCCTCCCGCAGGGGCCTTGGGTATTTGGCAAGGTCCTCTTTGGGGCCGAACTGCGTCGGGTTGACAAAGATACTGACCACGACAAAATCACCGTGTTTCGATGAGCGTTCGATAAGTGATATGTGTCCCCGGTGCAGCGCGCCCATCGTCGGGACAAGACCGATTGTCCTGCCTGATTTACGGGCGGCTTTAATAGCTGCCCTGACCGATTTAATTGTCTTCGCGACCTTCATTTCGTTTCTATTATCCGCATGCGATATAATATTTCAACTGTCTGACGAGCAAATCGACCGAGTTTTTGTCAAAGCAGTCGAAATCGAGGAGCCGGATGACGGGGCAAATTTTCCAGTCGCGTAAACCCTGCTCGTAACCGGCGCCGACGGCCTCGAGAAAACTGTTTTCAATTCGCTGCTCATAGGGTCTGCTCCGTTTGTGAATCCGCTCGAGGCACTGCTTCGGCAGGTTTTGCAGATATATTACGACAACAGGATTGGTAATCGCGGGCGACACAATCGAATAAAATTTTTGATACAACGCCAATTGCTCAGTATTCAAAAGCAATTTCGCGTATATCTGCTCTTTTTGGAAGAGGTAATCGGTAACGACGGGCCTTCCTTTTTCGAGCGATGCCTGGTTCAACTGCTCCAGCCGCGTAAAAAGAAAATACAACTGACTATCGAGGGCAAGGTCATGATTGCCGGCATAAACTTTAGCCAAAAACGGATTGGTGTCGTATGCCTCGAAAATCGCTCTGCATTTAAATGCCTCGGCAAGTATTTTCGTAAGTGTCGTTTTTCCCGCGCCGATATTGCCCGCGATACTTATAAGCTGCGGCATATCGGGCCTGAGAGCAAAATCGCCACCGTTCAGCCAGCTTGCAAGCATATCAACTGTCTCATTGAGAACAGGATGCAACAACTTCGGATTCAACTGGCGCAGACCCGCCAGCACAAACGAACGCAGGTGCATTTGCGAATGAGGAACGGTAAGCGTATCGCTGTTTATCACCTCATTGCCGAACAGCAGCAGGTCAATATCAATGGTTCTCGACGCCCATTTTTCGCTTCTTTGCCTGCCGAGCGAGTTCTCGATTCGAATGAGATGCTGATGAAGTTTTGCGGCTGTAAGCGAAGTTCGTATTTCCGCGACGCAATTCAAATACTTCGGCTGTTCCGCGCCGCTCAAAGGTTTGGTTTCGACAACGGCTGAAACACGCTCGACCGAAACATCCGGCGTTTCACGCAGAGATTGAACGGCCTTATCGATATGGTTTTCCCGGTCGCCAAGATTACCGCCAAAACCAATGTATGCGATTATGTCGCTCATTTAGATATGGCCTTGATTCGACCGAGCGCCTCGACAACATCAGGAGGATTGCCAAACGCCGTCAATCGCACATATCCCTCCCCTGCCGGACCGAACCCTGCGCCGGGGGTTGTTACGACGTGTGCTTTATTGAGCAACAGGTCAAAGAATTGCCACGAGCCAACACCCTCAGGAGTTTTAACCCAGATATATGGTGCGTTAATGCCGCCATACACTTTATATCCCAAAGCGGTGAGCGATTCACGAATCACCTTTGCGTTGTTCATATAAATATCAATCGTTTTGCGAATCTGCTTTTTGCCCTCATCGGAATACACCGCGGCAGCCGCTGACTGAGTAACATACGATACGCCGTTGAACTTGGTGCAGAGTCGCCTGTTCCAAAGCGGATTCAGGGCGACACTTTGCCCCGCCCTGGTAAACGCCCGAAGCTCTTTCGGCACAACGGTAAAAGCACAGCGAAGCCCCGTAAAACCGGCTGTCTTGGAAAAACTGCGAAACTCAATCGCAACTTCTTTTGCGCCTTCGATTTCATATATCGAGTGCGGTATCTGCGAATCGCTTATATACGCCTCGTATGCGGCGTCGAAAAGAATTATGGCCTTATTTTCCTTCGCATAATCTACCCATTTTTTTAACTGTTCTTTGGTCGCAACCGCGCCGGTGGGGTTATTCGGAAAGCACAGGTAAATCATATCCGCCTTTTCCTTAGGCAGCTCAGGAACGAAATTATTATCTGCTGTCGCGGGCATATATACGATTTTCAAATACGTGCCCTGCCCCGCGACCGCACCCGTCCGCCCCGCCATAACGTTTGTATCGACGTAAACGGGATACACCGGGTCAGCCACCGCTATTATGTTATCGAGGCCGAACAGCTCCTGTATGTTGGCGGTATCGGATTTTGCGCCGTCGCTGACGAAAATCTCGTCGATATCGATACTGACGCCGCGTGACTTGAAATCGTTTTTGGCGATCGCCTCCCTGAGAAAAGCATAACCGATGCCGCCGTCGTCGTAGCCGCGAAACGTCTCTTTTTTGCCCATTTCATCGACGGCCTTGTGCATCGCCTCGATTACCGCCGGGGCAAGCGGCTGCGTAACATCGCCGATTCCCATACTGATTATTTTCGCGTCCGGATGCGCCTGCTGAAAAGCCCGCCTGCGTTTGCCTATTTCGGGAAATAAATACCCCGCCTGCAATTTCAAAAAATTCTCGTTTACTGTTGCCATAGCGTATTTCGTCCTGCAGAATTAAAAATAATACTTCCCGATTCTATTGATTACGTAATCGCACGTCAACTTTCAGGTTGAAGATTACTTTTTTAAGATTAGACAATAGAGCAGTCCTACGAATCTGGTTTGGCCCTGCTTAAACAAAGTGGGTTGAGCAAGGGATGCGAAATTCCGGCGGTCGTAAAACGGCTCTTCGAAACCATGCAGCCAGAATAAAAACGTCCTTAACCTGCCTATTTCCCGGCTGAACTTTTCAAGTATCTCTTTGGGCATATTGCTCACAATGTCGTATATAAGTGCGAAACTGTTATCTTTCAGGACGCGATAAATCTCATTGAGGCAGGCCTCGGGCTGCTTCCAATGGTGCATCGAGACGGTGCTGACAACAATATCGAAGGACTGGTCAGGAAACGGGATGCGACTTGCGCTGCCCTCTTTTATCTCGATGAATTCCGACATGCCCGCCTGGGCGACGTTTTGTTTCGCCTGTGTTATCATTGCGGCTGACGAGTCAATCCCGACCAGACGCATCCCCGGCGATTGCTGATGCAGCTTTAACAAGAGGCGAGCGGGGCCTGTTCCGATATCGAGCAACGTCCCCTGCGAGCAATGGCTCAATATGTCTTCCGCCGCAAGCTCGTAGTGCTTCATAAATATCGTCGACGAACTAAGAGCGTTATAGAAAACCGAGCCGGGCCACGGTATCCCCTCCGGATGAATCAGCTTCATTAAACGTCGCATCGGTGAAAGTTTTGCCATATTTATTTCTCCGCGAGCCAGCTTGGGCCGAAAGTAACATCAACTTTTAGAGGAACGTCGAGTTTAATCGCACCGGTCATTTCCTCGGCAATCCACTTCGAGTGCCGCTCGGCCTCGGCGATAGGCAGCTCGAATACCAACTCATCGTGAACCTGCAAAATCATTTTAACGGGCAGATTTTCCGATTCAATTTTTCGCTGGATATTGACCATAGCGACCTTAATCAAATCAGCCGCGGAACCCTGTATGACCGTATTTACGGCTAATCGCTTCGCCTGCGCCTTTTTGCCGGGGTTCGGGCTTTCCAGGTTAAGAATTTTTCGCCTACGGTGCAGAATCGTCTCGACGTAGCCGTTTCTCGTTGCCTGTTCGACTATGCTGTCCATAAACTGGCGAATAGAACTGTATCTGGCGAAATAATCTTCGATGAATTTTTTTGCCTCTGCCAGGGTCAGCCCTGTCCCGTGCGCCAAACCAAGAGCCCCCTGCCCGTAAATTATCCCGAAATTCACCGCCTTGCACCGCGAGCGCATCTCGGACGTAACTTTTTCAATAGGAACATTAAAAATCTGCGATGCGACAAAACGGTGAATATCCATATCCGCGGCAAATGCCTCACGCAGCGCCTTATCACCCGAAAATTGCGCCAGCAGGCGAAGCTCTATCTGCGAATAATCCGCGCTGAGGATGCAATCGGTTTTGTTTTTCGGAATAAATGCTGAGCGAATTTTAGCGCCCAAAGGCGTGCGAATCGGGATATTCTGCAAATTGGGATCGCTTGAGCTTAATCGGCCCGTCGCGGTTATCGTCTGGTTGAACGACGCGTGAACCCTGCCCGTGCGGCGATTCACAAGATAGCCCAGCTTGTCAACATAAGTGTTTTTCAGTTTGCTGAGCGTGCGGTATTCGAGAATAAGATTGATAATCGGGTGCTCCTCGGCAAGCTCATCCAGAACGCCCGCGTCGGTACTTTGGCCTGTTTTGCCCGAGCGAACGGATTTTAATCCCAGCCGGCCAAAAAGTACTTCGGCAAGCTGTTTTGGCGAATCGATATTAAACGGAGCGCCCGCCGTCTGATAGATCTCGTCAACCAGGCGGTTAATCGACGCTGTTATGTCCTCCGACATATCCGAAAGAATCTCGGTATCCAGCGAAACGCCATTGTATTCTATCTCCGCGAGAACGGTTACCAAAGGCATCTCAACCTTGTAAAACAAGGGCTGTATCTGAGGTCTTTTTTCTAACTGCGCCGTGAAATACTGATACAGCCGCCACGTCAGGTCCGAATCCTCCGCGGAATACTCGCAGGCCGCAGCAGTATCGACCATATCGAAAGTGAGTTGATTTTTCCCCTTGCCGATGAGTGCGGATATCGGAATGCTCGTATAACTGAGGAAATCCAGCGCCATATTATCAAGTGAATGACTGTTTCGCAGCGGGTCCAGACAATACGACGCGACCATCGTATCGAAATACACACCCGCAAGAGGCAATCCCGCGTTGCGCAAGACCAGCATATCGTATTTGATATTCTGTCCGATTTTTTTAATCGTCTTGTCGGCGAATATCGGGGCGAGTTTCTCCCGCACCATCGCTAAAGGCAGACGTTTTGCCCCCATCGGCGCACGCACCGGAATATAAAACCCTGTCTTCGCCTGCCAGGAAAAACTTATCCCCACCAAATCCGCTCTCATTGGCACAATAGAGGTTGTCTCTGTATCAACGGCAAACGATTTCTGCTTTTTCAACTCCTCGAAAAACTCCTCGAATTTTTTGGGCGTATCGATAAGTTGATAGTTATGTTCCGCTGTCGCCGCCGAAACAGGCCCCTCGCCAGCCGTTACGCCCTGCTGTTGCTGTGTTTGAACTTGCTGTTCAGTCGGCAAAAGCCCCATTTGCCCAAGCAGCCGGGCAAAACCAAGCTCGTTGAATATCTGTGTCAGCCGTGCTTCATCAATCGGCTTTACTGCAAACGCCTCGTAATCAATCTTCACAGGAACATCACAGTCAATCGTTACCAGGCGTTTGCTGAGATTAATAATCTCTTTCGATTTGCGAAGGTTATCGCCGCGTTTGCCCGTGATTTCGTCGGCGTGTGCCAGGAGGTTATCAACCGAGCCATATTTTTGTATCCACTCAATCGCCGTCTTGGGGCCGACGTCCGCAACGCCGGGGACATTATCAGCGGTATCCCCCTGAAGCGCCAGAACGTCGATAAACTGGGCTGGAGAAATTTTCATCTCCGCCTTAACCGATGCTTCATCAGTTACCTCGCCCGTCTTGATATCATATCCAAAGACATGCTCATCAATAAGCTGGAGAATATCCTTGTCCTTTGTGCATATATAAACGTCAATACCCTCTTTCGAGACCTTTTTGGCAAGCGTTCCGATTATATCATCCGCCTCGAATCCGTTGATTCGCAGCATAGGTATATTCATCGCCGAAAGAATCTGCTCGATACGATTTATCTGCACGGGCATATCGTCGGGCATAGGAGGCCGATGCGCCTTGTAATCGGAATACATCTCATTCCTGAACGTCGGTCCCTTGCTGTCCATCGCCACGACGAGCATATCGGGTTTGCAGTTTTTTATCAGCCCAAGAATCGCGGTAGTAAATATGTATGTGGCCTTAGTGGGTTCGCCCGATGGGCTGGTCAGCCGCTGCCGCATAGGCGCAAAATACGCGGCGTAGATATGCGCATGGCCATCAATTATGTAAAGGGTTCTGGACATCAGAAGAAACTCTATTTGCAGACGGGGTAACTGTCAAGCAGGATTGTTTTTATCATTGGCGTTGTCGCTGCCTGATAAGCTGCTGTCTTAACTCAATCGCCTCGCTTCACCCAGGCGCTATTCGAATAATCTCATCACATTGCTTTTCGGTTATTTGGAAACAGTGATGATTTTATGAGGTTCATTTTCGCCAGGCGAAACTTTAATCCCGTCCACAAACAGCCGAAACCGTATTTGGTGCTGCGACAGAAGTTAATTGATGACGCCTCAGGAAAGTATTTCGTCGGGCAGCTTACCTCGGCTATCGTGTACCCAAACCACAGTATCTGGGCGAGCATCTGGTTGTCAAAAATAAAATCGTCGGAATTGCCGTCCAGAGGCAGACGCTCCAGCAACTGCCTGGAAAAAGCGCGGTAGCCCGTATGATACTCGGACAGCTTCGCACCCGTAAGAATGTTTTCTGCAAGCGTGAGAAACCGGTTTGACACATATTTGTAAACCGGCATATTGCCCGCCAGCGCATGACCGCCGAGGATTCGCGAACCCAGCACACAATGGTAAAGCCCGTTTGCAATCATAGACGCCATCGCCGGTATCAGCAAAGGCGTGTACTGGTAATCGGGATGCACCATTATTACGATGTCGGCCCCGTTTTCGAGGGCAAGTTTATAGCAGGTCTTCTGGTTGGCGCCATACCCGCGGTTTTGCGGATGCGTATTGACAACGGCATGAGGCAGTTTTGACGCCACATCGACCGTCCCGTCTTTGCTTGCGTCATCAACGATAACAACAAGGTCAACGATTCCCTGCGCCATCACCTCCTCATAGGTCTTGCGAAGGGTCTTCTCAGCGTTATAAGCCGGCATCACAACAACTACTTTTTTATTCGCTAACATAAGGACATTATAGCGGTTCTTCATTATCCTCGGTAGCGCAAAACCGCTTCCGGTATCATTGTTTCCTCTTTAAAACAACAACCGATGTTATCGATACTGGTGTATAATAGGTTGCCTGACTGTTCCACCGCCAGATAGTCGGCTCATCACCAAAAATGTCGGCGATACCGACCTTCTTGTAATGTGTGAACAAATATGAGTGAAACCACCCGAATATCCTTTTAGCGGAATTTGGTTTTGCCATCCATGACATGGGAACATTTACAAAAACCACAAATTCAGGGTTGGCGGTCTCAATTTGAGCAATCATTTCTTCCTGCATCTGCATGGCGTACGGCTGTGACTCCATAAGCGGATAAGTATAAATATATTTGGTAGCCGAACATCTGTCGGAATAGAAGTAGATTTGCGGTTCGGAGCCGATAACAGCTATTGGGGCATCGGGACGCGTATTACCCCGGATAAATTCCGCTATCTGCAGCGACTCCGGGAACGGGTTGCCGGTATAAATCTTCCGGCAAACATCTTCCGGTGAAAGCTCAAATAAACACTCCCGCTGGTTATACAACGTATAGCCGATGACAACCAAAACAAGCGAGCCGGTTATAATAACTCGCAATATAACAGGAATTACCCTTTGAAATAAAACATCGATGGCTGCAAGTCCCGCTCCGGCTAAAACAGCAAGCGATGGCAAAAGAAAAATGAAATAATGTCCCCGGAAATAAAAACCGGGGCAAACGGCCAAAAATGAAAAAATAAAAAATCCCACGACTAATGCCGTTAATTGACGATATCTCTTCATAACAACAACTGCTAAAAAACCAAAAACAGAAAGAAACCATATTGGAAAACCTTCATAGAACACCGTCCCTGCCTGATCTACGAAAATCTTCCAGGCGGCTTCCAGAGGAACGACCGCCGCATACTCGCGGGAGTATGTGAACGTCCAGAACCAGAACTTATCAAAGGTGCCGTAAAACCAGTAAAAAAGACATACTATAAGAAACGGCAGAAAAACCATAGCGTTAAAACCAATCTGAGAGATAATGACTTTTAGCCATTGAATCGGCTTTTGTCGCAAACCGGAATAAAGCAAATACAACGCGCCAAAAATGGCAAACATAATGCCGTGCTGCTTGATAATAAACGCAAGACCGAAAAGCAGTCCTGCAATCAGCAATCGAACATACCCTGTTTTGCCGTTGCTGTTACAAATGAGTAACAGGCCCACAAGCGCCGGCAGAACAACAAAATGCTCCGCGTTCGCCCAAAGTCCCGTTACTCCCGAAGTCATGGATAACACAGCATAGACACCGCCGGCGGCAACCGCGGCAATCGACCCAAATAATTTTTTGGCAAGCAAAAATACCACAAATATCGTCGCGGCGTTAAAGATTAGAAGACCGAGGTGAATACCCGTATGCGTCTGTCCAAACAAGGTCATTATCAGGGCATACACAACATAGATTCCCGGCAGCTTCATACTGTACGCCGAGATGTAAGGAGGAACACCCTTTAACATTTGCTGCGCTATATAAGCATATTCGCCTTCGTCACGCTCTAATGGCACAGAGAGCAGCCGACCTCGAATAACTGCCGCTGCGATTATCACCCCGATAATCGCCACCCAGGGCCAAATCCGGGATAAACATACTGTTACCTGTTTTCCTTCATTATCCCTGCTCTTTGTCTGCCCCATCAGTTCATCCTCTCGTAAATAACGACGTTACGCTCGTCTGTATCGGTTCGGAACAACCGTTCGTCCGGACTTTCCCTGTTCTCAAATTTATCGTTATCCCGCCACTTGTCAACAGCGAAAAATCGGTTATAGTAATGTGTCCCTGACGGTTACGAGATTCAGGGGACCAGGAAGCCGAATATGGAGCAAGGACAGCCGAAAATTATTTCATCAAAGACAACCAAGGGACTCAGCCTCGAACTTCTCAGAGGCACAAGAGCTCTTTTTCTCGGTATTGACATCGGCTCAACCAGCAGTGACGTCGTAGTTCTTGATGACCAGAACGGAATTGTCCTTTCGGACTACAGGCGGACAAAAGGAAAACCCGTAGAGACATTCCGCACGCAATTGCGGGAGATATTCGCGAAGATAAATCCCGCCAACGTCGAGACAATCGCGGCGACCGGCTCCGCCGCACGATTGCCCGCCAAATTACTGGGAATTCCCTTCGTAAACGAAGTGGCTGCGCAGGCCGCCGCCGTATCGTATCTGTATCCGGATATTCAAAATGCCACCGTCATTGAAATGGGCGGCCAGGACAGCAAACTAATTTTCCTGCACAACGAGCCAGGCGCGGTACGGGTGAAAGATTTTGCCTTAAATACCGTATGTGCCGCGGGGACCGGCTCATTTCTTGACCAGCAGGCGGACCGCTTAGGCATAAATATAGAGGAAGAATTCGGCCGGCTGGCGATTGAAAGCGAAAACGTCCCGCGAATGGCGGGCCGATGCTCGGTCTTCGCCAAAAGCGATATGATTCACCTCCAGCAGCAGGCGACGCCGGTGGTCGATATCCTCGCGGGGCTTTGCCTGGCCCTTGCCCGTAATCTCAAAAGCAACCTCGGCTGCGGACGTGAGTTTATAAAGCCAATCATCTTTACGGGAGGCGTAGCCGCGAATGCCGGCGTTGTAAAGGCAATCTCCGAGGTCTTTGAAACCACAGACGGCCAACTCATCGTCCCCGAGGCCCATTTTTTCACCGGCGCAATCGGCGCTTGTCTCACCGCAAAAAGCAAAGGATTGCAACATAGCATCTCTGCCGACTCGCTGATTGAGAATATCGACGAATATATCAGTCAGCAGGGTTCATCACTTCAAAACGCCCCTCGCAGGGAACCACTCGCAACACCGGTTTTGCCTCCTCCGAAAAATAATGTTCACAATAACCTGCTTGCAAAAGCTGCTGAACCAATAGAGGCATACCTCGGCATCGATGTCGGCTCATTAAGCACAAAGGCAATCGTGATGGACAGACAAAAACACATCCTCGCCAAAATCTACCTTATGACCGCCGGCAGGCCTTTAGACGCGATACATCAGGTGATAAAAGCAATCGGCGAACAGGTTAAGGATAAAGTGAAAATCATCGGCGCAGCCAGCACCGGCTCCGGGCGGTACCTCACGGGCGACTTTATCGGTGCGGATGTCGTTATAAATGAAATTACCGCCCAGGCCACCGGGGCAGCCATCATAAATCCCAAAGTGGACACCATTTTCGAAATAGGCGGCCAGGACAGTAAATACATCTCGCTGAACAACGGCGTGGTCGTGGATTTCGAAATGAATCATGCCTGTGCCGCGGGGACAGGTTCATTCATCGAAGAGCAGGCAAGTCGATTGGGAATAAGCATTAAAGAAGAGTTTGCCCGGCTTGCCTTCGCGAGCAAATCGCCCGTCAAATTGGGCGAGCGATGCACGGTTTTTATGGAATCGGATTTGCTGAGTTATCAACAGCAGGGAGCGATTACTGAAGACCTCGTCGCGGGTCTTGCTTACTCCATTGTCGCGAATTACCTCAACCGCGTCGTCGGGCGACGAAAAATCGGAGATAACATCTGCTTCCAGGGCGGCACGGCTTTTAACACGGCTGTCTGGGCAGCTTTCGAAAAAGTAACCGGCAAACCCATTATGGTCCCTGACCACCATGAAGTTACCGGCGCTCTCGGCGCGGCAGCAATTGCTGCCGAACATATCGAACAGACCGCTAAACAATCAGGCATCAGGGCCGGGAGCAAGTTCAAAGGATTCGAAAATCTTGTCAATGCCAATTATACCGTAGAGTCGTTCACCTGTGACCATTGTCCGAACCATTGCGAGATAAAGAAGGTGCAATTAGCCGGCTCGGAACCATTATATTACGGGTCACGATGCGACAGGTATAACCTGAAGAAAACCGCCCAAAAGAAAAGCCGATTCAGCGCATTCGAATACCGCCAAAAAAAGATGCTTGAATTTGCGGGCCTCAATCTCAAATCTAAAATCTCAAATCTTAAATCTAAAACTATCGGCATCCCTATGGCGATTGCGTCCTGGCAGTTGTTGCCCACATTTTCGCAATTTTTCAGAGAGCTGGGTTTCGATGTCGTTTTATCGGGTCGAACAAACAAAGAAACGGTTCGCAAGGGTTTGGAATCGGTAACGGCTCAACCCTGTTTTCCGATTAAAGTCGCTTATGGTCATATCGTTGAGCTGATTGAAAAAGGCGTGGATTATATATTTCTGCCAAGCATAGTTTCCGTAACGGGCAGCTTCCCACAGAACAAGCACAATCATTTTTGCCCGTATGTTCAATCGTTTCCATACCAGGTGCGAAGCGCATTCGGCGATAAGCTTGGCAAAACGAAGCTATTAATTGCCACGCTGCGTCTCGGCGAGGGCGATAGTATTACGCAAAAGACATTCGCGGAACTCGGCAAAAAATTAAATGTCCCATCATCGCTGGTTCGCAAGGCGATGATAAAAGGATTCGAGACACAACAGGGATTTGAGCAGGCGCTGTTGGACAAAGGCAAAGAGATTCTGGCCAATGTCGGACCAAATGAGAAATTGTTTGTGTTAGTCAGCAGGCCATACAACGGCTGCGACGAAGGCGTGAGCTTGCAATTGCCCGGAAAATTCGTCGACGCCGGCGTGGAAATGATGCCGATGGAGATGCTCGACCTCAAAGAAGCCCGGCTAAGCGATGAAAAACTGCACAGTGAAATTTACTGGTCATACGGACAAAAAATTCTGCGCGCAGCGGAAATTATCAAACGGGACAACCGCCTCTTCGCGGTGTATCTGTCCAATTTCAGTTGCGGGCCTGATTCGTTTTTGATGCCCCTCTTCAAAAACATAATGGGAAATAAGCCCTGCCTGCAACTGGAAATCGACGAACACTCCGCGGACGCGGGGGTAGTAACGCGAATTGAGGCGTTCCTCGAAAGCTTGAAGAATTATCGTTTCCTGTCTCACGTTGTCTGTCCCTCTGCCGCAATACGCAATACGCACGACGCACAACAAAATACGAAGCGAACTCTTTACATACCCTACATTGGTGACACGTCACTCGGGATGGCAGCATGTCTGCGGGCATACGGGCAGCCGGCAGAGGTTATGCCGATTGCGGATGAGGCGGCGCTTATGCGAGGCAGGACTTATACCACAGGCAAAGAGTGCCTGCCCTGCGCGATAACAATTGGGGAAATGCTTAAAGTCCTGGAGCAAGACGGCGTAAAGCCGGAAAACACGGCATTCTTTATGCCCGGCACATCAGGCCCCTGCAGATTCGGCCTGTATCACTGCATGCATCAGCTTGTCTTAAAACACGCAGGCGTCGATGAGGCTGTTATCTTCTCGCCTAACCAAGACAGCAACTTCTACAGCCATTTCGTGAGCAATTTCGACGGCGCGGGGCCGGTGACTTTTATGAAAGACATCTGGACCTCAATCGTCGGCATCGACCTGCTGTATAAATTGATTTTGCGGTTGCGCCCGTTTGCGATTGATACCAGGCAAGCACAGCAGGTATATGAAAATTGTGTTCAGCAATGGACCTGGCATCTGGAGAATCGCAGCCGATTTTCAGACAAGGTTCTGCTTTTTAAACAGTTTGTCGAAGAGTTTGCAAAAGTAAAACTGAACAACAAACTGCAAAAGCCCAGGATTGGCATCGTGGGCGAGATATACGTCCGCAACCACCCGTTCGCAAATCTCAATATCATTCGTCGGCTTGAAGAACTTGGGGCGGCCTGCGACCTCGCCCCGCTCGCGGAATGGATTTATTATACGAATTTCACACGCCACAAAATGGCGTATCGCAGAGGTCAGTGGAAAAACCTGCTCAATAACGCGGTTCAGGATTTCTTCCAGCACAGAATTGAACGGGCGCTGGCAGAGCCGATGGAGAAAAAATTTGGCCGGCTTGCCGAACATCCCACAAAACATACAATCGACTTCGCAAAACCATATATCGACGCATCATTTGAAGGTGAAGCGATACTAAGCATAGGCAAAATGGTCGAATACCACAAAGACGGCTTCGGCGGCGTGGTAAACGTAATGCCCTTTACCTGTATGCCCTCGACGATAGTCAGCACACAGACAAGACGATTGAGCGCCGACTGTAATGAGATGCCGATTCTGAATCTCAGCTTCGACGGCCAGGAAGACGCGACGCTGACGACCCGATTAGAGGCGTTTGTCGAGCAGGTCGCCGCGAGGCAGAAGGTCGGGGTGGCGGAAATGGTTGCAACATAGGGTTATTTGTGATTTCAGATGCGGGTTCAGTATACCCGTGGCGGACATTCAATAGCTAAATGGTTGTTTGCCTTCGGCGATTCTGGTTTCGGACTGCATTTGTCTCATTGTATTGGTCAACATAGCGGCGAAATCGTCGTCTTCCATACCTGTTATTTTTTCAACCGATATCGGTTGGCCATAAGCAACGGTAATCTTCGAGCCGATTTTGAATAACTTTCGATGCCTGGGCCAGCATTCGAATGCGCCATCAATCAATACGGGAATGACAGGGGCGTTACCCCGGCGAGACAAAAGCGTGAAGCCGCCTTTAAAGGGAGCGATTTTGCCGTCGGTTGTGCGTGTCGCCTCGGGAAAAAGGCAAACGCCATCGCCCTGCTTCAACCTGGCGATAATGGCCTTTATCGACGCGAGGTCGGCTTGTCCCCTGCGGACGGGTATCGCCTTGATAGATTTAAGAAACGAGCCGAAAATTTTGTTTTTGAAGAGTGAGTCGCGGGCCATAAAGCAAAGCGGCCCTTTAAACATAATGCCGGCAAATATCGGGTCCAAAAAACTCTGGTGATTGACGGCGAGAATAAAAGGCCCGCTCGTTGGGATATTTTCCAGGCCGATAAACCGCATACGGAAAACCAGACGACAGAATAACCGGCTACACCACCGTGCAAATAAACTCCAGCGATTTTTAAAAGTTTCATTCAGCATTTCTGTTTCACGCAATCAACCAGCTTTTCAACGACCTCATCGATAGACAAGCCGGTGGTATCGACGATAATCGCGTCATCAGCCGGTTTCAAAGGCCCGACGGTTCTGTTTTCGTCGCTCTGGTCTCTTTTGAGAATGGCCTGGCGGATTTCATCATCGGTTTGCTGTATTGCTTTGGCTTTCAGCTCCGCCCGTCTTCGGCGTGCCCTCTCGTTGAGGTCGGCGGTCAGGAAAAATTTGACGTTAGCATCGGGAAAAGCAACCGTGCCCTGGTCCCTGCCCTCGGTAACAATCCTTTCGTATGCCTTGGCGAATTGCCTCTGCATATCGACCAGACGCTCGCGCGCGGGAGCAAGACAAGCGACGTAACGGGCATTTGCGGTAACTTTGGGGTCACGTATTTGCGCAGTAGCATCAACACCGTCGATTTGCACAAGCATACCATCCGGGGTCGCTTTAAATTCAAATACCGTTTCATCCAGCACTTCGAGTATGCGCTGTTGATTGGTCAGGTCCGCACCATCGAGCATCGCGGCGAGAGTGGCAGCCCGATACATCGCGCCGGTATCGAGAAACACAGCGTCAAGTTTCGTCGCCAGTAAGCGGGCAACGGTGCTTTTGCCGCTGGCGGCTGGACCATCAATAGTAATTACAAGTCGAGCCATAAATTTAACCGTAGAGACCGCATAAAATTTTAACTATCTAACGCATAAGCGGGTCAGCCGGTTTTGCGACCCTGACGACGACCATACTCGTGTCATCCACCTGCCGGGCCAGACCTACAAATCGTCTGCGGTATGCGAGTATATTATTAATCACCTGGGAGGCAGAACCCATATGGCATTTACCGAAGCTCTTGAGAAGCTGCTCCCTGCCCCATGTATCGCCCTCGAAATTGGCGGCGTCAATCAGTCCGTCGGTATAAAAAAGCAGATAATCATTTTCGTTTAACTGGACGGTTTCCGACTGGTACTCGGCATTCGGCAAAACGCCAAGGACAAGGCCACCCTTGTTCAGGTCAATGATATGTTTGTCCCTGTATAGAGCAGGTGGTTCGTGGCCGCAGTTGCAATAGGTGATGGTCTTTTTGCTCGCGTCGATAATGCCATAAAACAGGGAGATAAATTCTCCGGCAGCGCATTCCTTGCACGCCATTTTATTGAGCCGACGAACAGTTTCGAGCAGCTCATCGGTCCATTCAGAATAAGCCCGCAGCGCACCGCGAAACGAGCTTGTCATAATCGCAGCCGGGATACCTTTGCCGATAACATCAGCAATGACGATACCGATTTTGTTGTCGCCCAGTTCCAGAAAATCATAAAAATCGCCGCCCACGTCGAAACAGGGGATATACGTAGCCGCTATATCAAGTCCTGAGACCTGAGGCGCTTTTTCCGGAATCATTCGCCGCTGGATATGCCCCGCGAGGCGCATCTGTTCGGTGATTCTGGCGCCCTCAATTGCCTCGGCGTAAAGCTTGGCATTGGTGATAGCAACGGCGCACTGCGAACCGATGGCTCTTGCAAGGTCAATATCATCATCTTCAAAATGCACGGGTTTTCCGCTGTAAAGTCGCAGGACGCCGATGGGCTTATCTCTGAATTTCATCGCGACGGTGAGCTGGCCGACGAGTCCTTCTTTTATCGTGGATTCCCTGAATGAGACCCTGTCGTCATCCTGCATATCATCGAGGACGACGGCTTCGCCCGCGAAGGCGGCCTTGATTACGGGGTCGTCTTTGGTGACAACGCCCTTGTTTCGGTATTCTTCACTCAGCCCGTAGGTACTGCGCATCTTCAGGTCACCGGCATCTTCGTCGAGCAGGCGAATCGAGCAGGCCTTGAGGCCGGTGATTTTGACCGCGGCTTCGGCAAGTTTGTCGAGCGCTTCCTGGAGCGTAAAGCGACCGGCTACCAGCGTTGTTATCTGGTATATCTGCTCATCTCGTTCAATTTGTTCTTTCGTTCTTACAGGCATAGCCAACCAATACTGATAAAACCGCACAGTTGTGCGGAAAAATCATCATTTTTCGTAATAAACAATCGGAAGATTATACCCGACGTCAGGCCATCCGTGAATATCAAATTAGCCATTAACGCGCCCTTGCATATAATATGTTTTTTGGTTAGCATAGAATGTTGAGAAAGTTAGTTTTTTGCGATAAGACATTATCTATGGACGTGATTGCAAAACATATTGTTTTTTCGGGACGCATTCAGGGCGTAGGGTTTCGCTTTACGGCCCTGAATATAGCCAACCGATGTGGTCTAACGGGCTACGTGCGAAATATGCCGGACGGCGACGTCGAAATGCTCGCCCAGGGGCCAGCGGAAATGATAGACAACTGCGTCCGCGACCTGCAAGATTCTTTCGTAGGGACCATAAGCCATATAGATATTGAGGATGTGACGCCCGACCCGAAACTCACCGATTTCAGAATCACTTTCTAACCGCTAAATAATCAGGCCAGCGACCAGCCATTTATAAATTATCTTGGGACTTCCAGTCCGTGACTCGTCATAAGTTTTGAATCAGACATTATCTTTTTTGCAGGGCCGGCGGCAATAACCCTTCCGCCGTCAATCACCGCCGCCTCATCCGCAACAGCGGCGGCAAAATCCATATTGCAGGTCGCTATAACAAGCGTCTGAGATAACCCGGCAAGCAGCTTGACAAGATTATTGCGGTTTCGCGGGTCCAGCGAGCCATCCGGCTCATCGAGCGTAATAATCTTCGGGGACATTGACAGCACAGTAGCTATTGCCGCAGCGCGTTTCTGGCCTGCGGAAAGGTGATGTGGCGCACGCTCGGCCATTCCTGCAAGACCGACTTCGGCCAGGGCAAGATTTACCCGTTCTTTCACCTGTTGCGAATCAAGGCCCATATTCAACGGGCCGAACGCCACGTCATCGAAAAGCGTCGGCATAAAAAGCTGGTCTTCAGGGTTTTCAAGACAACAACCGATTCGTGAACGCACCTGCTTTAGATTACCGTTTGTGATTTCCAGCCCGTCAATAACCACCCTGCCCGTTCCCCTGACAAAGCCCGTAATCGCCAAAAGCAGCGTGGATTTGCCCGCACCGTTGGGACCTATCAGGGCAAGACACTCGCCATATTCGACATCGAGCGTAACGCCGTTGAGAGCAATCGTCCCATCAGGATACTTGTATGAAAAATTTTCAACCTTTATCGCTTTTACCATAGCCGGCTATCCCAAAACAGGTTTGACAAAAAAATACAATCCAACAATAAAACAGGCGGCAATAACAATAAAAACGTAATCAGCGACACGGACTTCCAGCCGATTGATAGTTCGCCAGTTGCCGTCGAAACCGCGTGCCTGCATAGCGGCGTTTATATGCTCCGCGGTATCAATGCTGCGGACAAATAATGACCCGACCATAGCCGCGGCAAATTTGACTCCCCTGCCGAAAGCCACTCCGCCCGCCGAGCGAGCGGCACGGGCACGCAGGATATGATGGGCGCTGTCAATCAAAAGAAAAATGTATCGATATAAAAAACCCATCTGGATAACCAGCAATCTGGGCATGCCGAGCCGTTGAAGGCCAGCAAGCAGATTCGCAAAACGGGTAGTCGAAATCAGCGCAATCAGGGCCAGCATAGTAACCACAAATTTACCGAGGATACTCCAGCAACGAAGCCAGCCGACGGTCGTATGCCAAATCCAAGGGCCAAAAGCAACTGCCGCGGCTGTCCTGTCATACCAGGGACCGGTAAACGCCAGCACAAGCACAAACGGGCTGACATACAGGATATGCTTAAGCACAAAACGAAGCGGTATGCCGCCCATAACCAAAACGACAAAAGGCCCGACGGCATAACAAAATAAGATACTGACCGAAGTGCGAGGCAGAGAAATTACCACAGCGGTAAAAACAACCGTGATAATAAACTTCACCCTTGCGTCAAGGCGATGTATCGACGAATCCTGGTAAGCGAATTTATCTATGTACGCGTGGTGCATTTACGAACCACTCATCGCCTTTGCTTCTTTTCTTCTCATCAGCGACATACCCGCCCAGACCGCCAGCATAGTCAGGAGTGAACCCGAAACACCCGCGAAGCTTGTCCAGCCCTTTGAAGTTTCGGCGGATGCGCCTCGCAGGGTATAGTCGGGCAGAGGCGTGTATTTTGACTGCAACTGGTCAACTGCCTCTATTGTTGTATTCTCATTCGTGATAACCGGCTTGAAACCGGGCTGGTCGGGTCTTTCGCGATAGCTCCACTCAAGCCCATCGGGCATTTTCGACGCCAGCAACGAAAGCCCGGCGGCTGCAATCATCGCGAAGACCAGCAATGTAACAAGCACAGTTTTCCGGCTTAGCCGGATTTTGCCGGGCAGTGAATCCAAAACCAAATCGGGTCTTACCTGCTGAATATAGCCGAGAACCGCCACGGTAATCAGCCCCTCAACTAAGCCAACAAGAAAATGCACGCCTACCATTGTTACAAGAAAAGTCGAGAAGGGAACCGCAAGCACACCGGACAAAGTCGCCTCGACGGGAACTAAAACCGCTCCACTTTCCAGGGCAACCAGGCAAGCCAGCATTGCACCAATGTATATTCGCCGGCTGCTGCTTTGGCCTGCGGTTACCATTTTATAAAGAAAATAACCGACGTAAGACGGAACAAGACCCATATTTATGATGTTACAGCCGAGGGCAAGCAAACCGCCGTCCTGGAAGATGAGGCACTGCACAATAATAACCGATGAAATGACAATCGCCGCCAGATGCGGGCCTAATATAATCGCCAGCAGGACCGCCCCGACCATATGCCCGCTTGTGCCGGGCATCGCGGGAAACTGAAAGTTGACCATTTGCGCTGCAAATATGAACGCGCCGAGAATACCCATCAGGGGCAATTTATCCGAGCTGACAATCTTGCTGACTTTTCTGCAAATCAGCCCCAGCCCCCCCGCCGCTATCGCCAATGTTCCAGTGGCCACCGGCACTGACAATAATTCATTCGCCATATGCATAATTTGTTTTCCCTTTAGACGCACCTCAATCGCACTCTCGTAATCATCTGTATAAGGAGTTTCCGTCTGCGCATAATAATATATTAATAGTGCTACTTAGTCAACAGGGAATTCCTATGAAACCAAAAATATTTTAAAAAGGCCGGTAACTACGCAATATGAGACATGAACTCCAATATTTTCTGGAATCGCTGCTTGTGTCCGACCTCTTCCTGGGCCAGAGCAAGTAGTATCTCCTTGGAATGAGCGTCTGAAATCATCTCCGCAAGGTCAACATAAAGCTTGATTGACGCCTCTTCCTTCTGTATGCCCATCAGCATAATATCTTTGTAATTCATTTTAATTTTGGGCGACATATAATCCTGCGGCTCATCGCGAAATCCAGCCGGGGTCTTGTTCTCATTAACCACCCTTCCGGTTTTCATAATCTCCAGCTCTATTTTGGCCTTGTGTTCGAGTTCCTCAGCCGCCAGCATTTCGAATATCTTTTTTATACGGGGATTTTCCACACGCGCGGCAAGGGCAAGGTAAAACCTGTTGGCGTCCACCTCGCGGGCAACGGCCATTTCGAGAATCTCGTCGTCGATAAATTCCGCCATAGACAAAACAGAATACACCACAGGTGATTAAACGTCAATGCGGAGACAAATTAAATAATGAATGGCTTCTGGAGACAGGGGATATGCGACAAAATCGCCTATACCCTAAAAACTGTTTACTTTCGCACGAACATACTGCCCGGCAACTGCTTGACCAGACCTTTCAATCGGAGCGAAACAATCGAGGCGTTTACGCTTCCCGCGGGCAATTGCGAATCCTCGATAATCTGCTCAATATGAACAGGTTCGCTATGCAGACACTCATACACCGACTTTTCACCGGGGCTGAGGTTCAACTGGGCGATATCGAACAAAGGCATCTCGGCTTTAGCCGTAAGCAAATCGGCCCGCTGACTGACGTATCCTCTTATTTTATCGCCTATGTACCCAAGCGACTCCATTATGTCATCGACACAGTCAACTAATTTGGCCCCCTGTTTAATCAACTGATTGGCGCCCCGGCTGAGCGGAGAATCTATTTTGCCCGGCACAGCCATAACTTCGCGATTATATTCAAGAGCCGATTTGGCGGTATGAAGCGCACCGGAATTGCTGCCCGCCTCGATAATGATTGTCCCCAGAGATAAGCCGGCTATAATCCTGTTGCGAGGAGGAAAATTCTCAGCCAAAGGTTCATAATGAAGAGGCAATTCGCTTATGCATGCGCCGGATTCGGCAATTGAATCGAATAACTTTTTATTTTCGGGTGGAAAGACATTGGCTAATCCGCAGCCCTGGACAGCGATAGTGCGCCCGCCCGCCGCGAGAGCCCCCTGATGAGCCGCGGTATCGATGCCGCGCGCCAATCCTGAGCATATTGTAAAACCCGCGCCTGCCAATATGTGTGCGAATCGCGATGCCTGCTCGCTGCCGTATAAACTGCACCGCCGAGACCCCACTATCGCCACACTAAGATTATCCGACTCGACGAGAGTCCCCTTGACATATAAAACAGGAGGCGGGTCGTAAATAAGTTTTAGCTGTGCCGGGTAACGTTCATCCTGAAGATGAATAATCCATACCCCAAGCTTTTCAGCCAATGTCAGCTCGGCTTCGGCATCCGTTTTGTCGCGACTGGCCGCAATTTTTTCCGCGGTGTGAAGACCTATCCCATCAACTTTCGCCAGTTCATAAGCCGACGCGCCAAGAACTATTTCCGGCGAACCGAAATAAGCGAGCAGCTTGCCGAAAGTAACCGGACCGACACCTTCCGCGCCTGCCACTTTCAGCCACTTCTCGATATCTGGTGAATTTGGGTGCATCGAACAACCTGAATTATTATAAAATGATTAGCATAAAAGTATATGTCACCATTGCGTAAGGTCAAGTCAAATTACGAATGATTATAAAGATATAAGCATACGAGGGTATATACAATTTGTCCTTGCCGCCGGGTGAACAAACACCCGTTAATTTCGTAAATAATCTCAATTTGGGCTTGGTAGCTTATGAATTTCTATTGCACTATAAGCACTCATAATAACGTATTTCGAGTTTCTAATACCATGGCTCGTCCCAAGCAAAAGAACCGTACTATTATCGCACTCACAACCTTATATTCAACAAAGAGTTATGTTTGTTGTGGGCCTGTAAAAAACGGCATTCTGTGCGATTAACAGGCTTATTAAGTTGAAAAGCACAATATATTGTGTTATATTTGATTTTTTATGGTACGAAGCGTTACGAAAACTCGGAAGAAACAGGCAAAGGGCCACACCTCTAAAACGGCGGTGGTGGTTTCGCGCAAACCCTTCAAAACATACGATGAGGCAATCAAATACCTTTTCAATAGAACTAACTACGAGCAGGAAAAGCACTTACGATATAACGTTGATACGTTCAACCTGAAGCGGATGGAGCATTTGCTTTCGCGGATAGGCAATCCTCACACCAAAATCGATACAGTCCATATAGCCGGTACAAAAGGTAAAGGCAGCACAGCCACAATGCTGGCGAATATGCTCGAAGCAAACGGCTATAAAGTCGGTCTGTACACCTCGCCGCACGTGGTTAACCTGCACGAGCGAATTATGGTCAACTCTGAAATGATAACTAAAACCGCGATGCTCGGTTTGCTTAACCGTATATACAAAGCGGTCGAAACCGTTTCAAAAACCAGCGCCCCGACTTTCTTTGAGATAATGACGGCGCTCGCCTTTATGCACTTTGTTGATTCTAAGGCGGATGTCGCGGTAATTGAGACGGGCCTTGGCGGTCGATTAGACAGCACCAATGTGATAAAGCCCAAGGTCGTCGGCATCACCAATCTGAGCTTCGACCATCAGAAACAACTGGGAAGCACAATAGAAGAAATCGCGAAGGAAAAGGCCGGTATTTTCAAGCATGGTGTCCCCATCGTAACGGTCCAGCAGGACCCTAACGCGATGCGGGTGCTGAGGGCGCAGGCCGCGGCAGTCAAGGCGCCAATCAGCGTAACCGGCGTAGATATCGATTTCTCGCATCGCTTTGAAACATCGCCTGAGCATGGGCCGCATAATCGCGTGTGCCTGACAACACCCACCAGCAAATTTGAGCACTTTCGAGTCCCGCTGCTTGGCATTCATCAGGCGGTAAACTGCGGTCTCGCCCTTGCGATGCTCGACAAGCTCAAGAGTTGCGGTTTCGAGATAGATAACGATAAAACGGTCTCAGGCCTTGCAAAAGTCAAATTGTCGGGCCGCATGGAGATGATTTGTGAAGACCCGCGAATTCTCATAGACGGTGCGCACAACGCCGCGAGCATAAGAGCGCTTATGCACGCAATAGGCCAGAGCATCCCTTACGATTCGATGATAGTAATCTTCGGCTGCAACGATGATAAAGACGTCGCTGGAATGCTCCAGGAGCTGCAATTCGGCGCCGACAAGGTGATTTTCACTCGCAGCAACTCCCTCAAAGCGATGTCGCCTGATGAGCTGGCTGAAAAATACATTGCCATATCCGGCAAGATGTGCCAAACCGCCCCAGCTCTTGGGGAGGCACTTCGTCTGGCAAAAAACGCGGTAGGCAAGGAAGACCTTGTCTGCATTACGGGAAGTTTCTATCTCATCGGCCAGGCCAAGGTCCGTTTCCAGGCAAGCTAAACCTGTCCCCAGATGCGAGATTCAAGGAACCTGATGAAGCTGTCAATCGTCATCCCTGCATTTAACGAATGCGGCAAAATTGGACGCGATGTCGAATCCGCCTGCGAATTTCTCCTGAAAAACAGCTTCGACGGGGAAGTTATAGTTGCCGACGACGGCAGCAGCGACACAACGGCTGACGAAGCACAAAAAGCAGGCGACAAATATAACAGCCGGATACGAATCAATGTAATCCGAAACCGGCAGCACTACGGCAAAGGATATGCCGTTCGCAGCGGAATAATACAATCGACCGGCGATTACGTGATGTTCGCGGACAGCGGCAGTTGTGCCCCTCCGGATAACATCCTGCGAGGACTGGAACTGCTCAAGACCGGCAAATGCGATATCGCTCACGGCTCTCGCAGATTAGCCGGAACGCACCTCGTAAAAGACCAGGGACTTTACAGGCATATCTGCTCGGCGATTTTTCACTGGTTTGTAATACGAATGATGAAACTGCCTCCCCGGCTCACGGACACTCAGTGCGGCTTCAAAATTTACCGCGGCGACGTCGCTCGCCTGCTTTACGGTCAGTGCCAAACCAACGGCTTTATGTTCGATATCGAAATAA
The DNA here is from genome assembly GCA_050012695.1 of Sedimentisphaerales bacterium. Taxonomy (GTDB): domain Bacteria; phylum Planctomycetota; class Phycisphaerae; order Sedimentisphaerales; family Anaerobacaceae; genus Fen-1362. The sequence goes on from JBEKGR010000008.1 coordinate 71,964, forward strand.
TCAGGCGGGCTATAAATCAGCATTACAGAATTGCGGAATTTCCCATCGACTGGACATGCGACCCGGACAGTCGGCTTTCACCAACAAAAAGCTCATGGCGAATACTTTCAGAACTGCTGAAAATAAGAAAAGCGATTTAAATAAATATCCCGCATTACTTCGAATAAAAATTCGCCTTACCCCATCGCCCGAAACGCAGGATTCGACCACCTGTCTTTTTGCTTTTACCCAACAGAACCAGTAGTGCGGAAGCGTCCTTGCGTTTCTTGCAAAAAGATTGCACCGCGTTAACCGGCATCACCATAAAAGCCGTTGAAAGTGCGTCCGCCTCGGCAGCCGTCTTTGCCATCGACCAGGCGCCCGGCCTTGTAACCGGTTTTCCTGAATGCGGATTGATTATGTGCTGTCCTTTGCGCAATCCCGATGCGCTAATCGCCCTGCCCGCCAGGTTAATCTTCGCAATAAGTCGGCTGTAATCCGCCGGGTCTGACAATGATATAGGCCAGCCCGCTAAACCATCCGGGACGCCAACAGGCAAAATCGTGCTTTGTCCCGCTGATATGAGAACAACCTTTATCCCCCACTCGCCGAGTAACTGTGCGATTTTGTCCGCGGCATAACCTTTGCCGACAGCGCCGAAATCAATTCTGACATCGTCGCTTCGCAGTATAACGGTATGTTCGAATTCGTTAAGCACAAGCAAATTGCTGCCCGTTTTTTCAAGCGCCACCTCAATATCCTTTTTCGATGGCTTACGCGGCGTCCTGTCTTTATCAAGCCAGCAATCATACAACGGGCCGATTGTAACATCAAAAGCGCCTTTTGTTTGTATATACAACTCGATACTTGTCGCCAGACATTCAAAAGCCGCTGGGCCAAGTTGCAGCGGCTGATTTGCGGCAAGAGCGTTAATTCGCGAAACGTCGCTGTTATCCATAAATCGGCTGAGATTGTTTTCGATGCGGTCAAGCTCTTCAAACGCCGCCCACGCGGCCTGTTCAGCGTAAACTGCATCTCGATGAACTATGAATATCTCGAACATCGCCGCCATTGCGTTATGTTTAAACGACCTGAGATTGGCGATTCCGCACCGGTCTTTTTCAAACGAGATTGTATCAGGTTGCTGCTCAGCCATAACTTGCTCTCATTTGACGGCCTGATTATCGGATTTGCTCGTTTGCCATTCGTCCCACAGGTCTTTTGTTACATAGCCGCGAAGCTCGACCTGCGGCCTAAGCTCAATGCCTTTATCAAACAGGGGAACATAAAGATTTTTCTGCCCTGCCGGCGAAATATCAAACAATCGGCCTATAAGCCGCTCCTCAAAACCGGCGGACGCGATTACGACCGGCGCAGGCGCGCTAATCTCGTTAACATCATTATAATAGCCCACGTTTTTGAATGAGCGCAGATACCACGGCAGCGGCCAATAATCACCCTCGGGACAAACCACCAGTACCGGCATATCACTCCCCGCCGGATACGCCCGCGAAACTTCCCCGACTCGCCGGGCGATTGTCAGCACGTCTTTCGTCGGATGAGCATATACATAAGGATTACCGGCATTAACATCATAAACGCGGCTTGCCAGAAACGCCTCTAAGCACAGGTCCGTTGCGAACACCAGAAAAAACAGGACCATTATTATTCGAGACAACACCCGCCCAAGCGAATTAACTACCGCGACGACGGCAACCGCCGCCAGCAGAATCATACCCTGATAAAAACTCAGCAGACACCACGGCGTCTTATAGGGTATCGCCGAATAAACGACGGTCATTATCACAGTGTAGCAGGCAATAAATTTAAGCAGATTAGAATCGAGGCCGGATACGCCCCGCCCGCTTATAATAACTAACAGGCCAACCAAAGCCATTACCACTACAAACCCTTCAGTCCACGGCGGCCCCATCCCGGCCTTATTGTAAATCAGCAACTGCAGATAATAATACCACGGATGAATATGAAGCTGATTATGGCCCGCTCGCTCAAAATATATCGCGTAGGTTCGGAATGAATCGATAAATCCCGCCGGATTTTTGAAAAAGGAAGAATAAAATAATCCCCATATGACTATCGCACCAATAATCGCTAAAACCAAATGACCGGGACGCACCAGGTCAAGCGTCGCCCTGCCGTCTTTTCGGGTTAGCAGCACAATCGACAAAGCAACTATAACCGCCCCAAAAGCGATTATGGACGTTTCTTTTGTGGCAAAGCACAACGCCGCAAATACTCCCGTCCGCAGCGCCCATATCCACTTTTGGCTGCGGGCGTATCTGTATCCCGATACAATCATCCCGAAAGTAAAACAAACAAGCAGCATTTCCGGGATATAGTATCGGCTGTAGAAAACAAACGCGGGCGATATGGCGGTAAACGCAGCGGCAATCACCGCGAAAGGTCTGCCAAGACCATCCATCAGCAGCAAAGGCATCAGGACTAAAATCAGTCCGAAAAATACTGGCACAATTCGCAGCGTGATTTCTGTAAGACAAGTGTAGGTATGCTGCCCGGAAAGCAACGCGGGAACCAGCGTAAAATAATTCAGCGTCGGCCCGTGGAATTCGGTCGGGTCGTAGCGATAGTTGTTTGCCTCGAGAAGCTGCCCGAAACGGTAAGCGTGGACCGCCTCATCGCCGTGCATCGGGCGGATATCCAAACGGGAAATCCGCAATGCTGCGGCCAAAATCAGTACGGCTGATACTGCAAGCCAGTATCTCATCTACTTCATTTCGCAGGCGTTCCGTAAACCTCGACCTCAATATAATTATTCAGGTCGTTGGCGCTGTTGCCGTTGCTGTAACACCTGACATACCGCCCCACCACGCCCTTGGCATCGATAAGCCTGCCCTCGGCGGTCTCAACATAATTCCTGTCTTTGCCGGCGCCGAGGCCCAGTGTATTGTCTGTGTCATTGTTGAAAACCGTCTGGACGTTCTTAATGAAATCCGGGTCGCCGGCGATCTGCACAATAACATCCTTATAAACGCGGGGCTGCTTGTGATAATGCCAGACAATAACGGCATAGATATTGTATGACGCCCCAAGGTCTATGGTTACATTTTGTTTTAACGGGCCTAATTCGACGTAGCTGCCGTCCGTCGCTTCCTTGTCCCCGTCGGTAATCATCTCTATTCCGCCGATAATCGGCTGCTCATCCGAGCTTTTAACCGGCTTCTTCAAAGCAACATTTGTCGTCCCCTTTGGGGCGTAAAACGGCTCTCTCGGCTTGCCTAACGGCTTTTCAAGATTTGCGATGCCCTGTATGTTTGGCGGTGTGCCCACAAACTGCGGCTTCGGCAAAACCAGCGGAATCGGCACTAAATCGCTGGCGGGCTTTGACTCGACGACGTTGGTGTCCGCTGCCGGGGTATTGCCGTCGGCGGATTTGGGAAGGGCTTTCAGTGTTGCCGCAGGAACTAATCCCAAAAGTATTACCAACGTTATACTTGCTGTTATGCGAATGCTTTTGCGTGCCATTTTGCGTATATCTCCTTCGTTAAAATTAGTCAAACCGCCCACAAAACCAATAAAAGGGTTTATTCATTTTATTGATTCAGCAGCATTTTGTCAATCGCAGCCGGGCTTTTTTGCGATGATTTCCATCTCCCTGTCGGGCACTGTCGCCGACGCAAGAACTTTGCCGGTTTCCGCTTCCATCAGCGTCGCCTTTATCGACGAACTGCCGATATCATATCCGAACAATAAAGCCATTAACCTTCTCCTTCACGACTACAATTTCTTACAAACACCACGGCGACCTCATCGGCCGACCCAGCATTTTATCCGCTTCAGCGCCATTTATAAAGTGCTCTTTTATCGGGTCCCATTGCAGTTTCTGACCCAGCCGTACCGCTATACTGCCCAAATGACAAACCGTCACGGAACGATGCCCCGTTTCGACATCTGCTGCCGGCTTTGTCCGCAGTCGAATACAATCAAGGAAATTCTGATGATGGTCTCTGCTGCGATAAAGATGAACCTCATTTGGTCCCGCTGTTGACTGAACAACCGATGCCGGCTGCGAGAAAAAACTCTCCCGGCTTACAAATATCCAACCCTCGGTCCCCTCAAAGCGAACGGGTGATTCCTGGATTTTTGCTTTGCCCGTTTTACATAAAAGGCGAACCCCATTGGCATATTTATATTCTATATCATAACTCAACGGCGTTTCAAAAAGTCCTTCTTTAGGAAACTCGCCTGTCCCGCTGACCTCCACGGGGCCGGTCAAATCTGTGCCGTTGCCCCACTGAGCGATATCTATCGCGTGCGCTCCCCAGTTTGTCAGTTGTCCCCCTCCGAAATCGTAGATAAAATGCCAGTTGTAATGACATCCCTCCCGGATATAAGGCCTGTATTGTGCGGGCCCCAGCCACAGGTCATAATCCAGTCCCGCTGGCGGCGGCTCAGTTTTCCATGTAAGCGGATTGGGCCTGCTGTTTTCCGGGATTTCAACTTTGATTGTTTGCAGCTTCCCGATTCTGCCGTTGCGAACAAGCTCGCAGGCCTGCCTGAAATTATTATCCGACCGCTGATGGCTCCCCGTTTGTAAAACACGCTCGTATCGTTTTACGATATCGCACAACACCCTGCCTTCGGCAACGGTGTAAGCGAGCGGCTTTTCGCAATATATGTCTTTGCCCGCCTTTGCCGCGGCGATTGATATGGGTACATGCCACTGGTCAGGCGTGCAAACCGCAACTGCGTCAACATCCGCTCTTGCCAACAGCTCACGAAAATCATTGTATGACGAATCTGCGGACAATCTGCCTATTTTCCTCGCCTCTTCACGATGTGCATAATCAACATCACAAACGGCTGTTACCTGTGCAGACGGCCTACGCAAAAACGCCTTAAGATTCAATATACCCTGGCTGCCCGTGCCGATTATGCCAATGGTGATTCTGTTGCTCGGCGCGTTTTCGCCAAATACCGAAGATGGGACGATAGCAGGCAATGCGCACACCGCGCCTGCAGCAACCCCATTCCGCAGAAAAGCACGTCTTAATAACCTGTATTTTTTTTCAGTCATTTTTGCGTTAAAATAAAACGGCAGAGACCCGCATTCCAAGGCCTCTGCCGTATAATAAGTAACTGTAGGGCGGGGCGTGCCCCGCCTCCCGTAAGGGACGCCTAACGGCGGAATCAAACTACTTGTTCTGCGGCATTTCAACAGCAGCCGGCTGCAAACCTGCCTTAGCTAAAACAGCGTAAACAACAAGGCCGATGAAGAACGCGATTACCGGGGCCGGACTGATAAAACCGAATTTTTCGGCGTTTATCGTAGGCAGTATCGCAACTACAAATCCAATGGCCCAGGAAATATACCCTGCCAGGTTGATTCCCTTGCGAGGTCCCGCCCACTTTCTGCCGCTCAGTAAATAATCTGCCACCATCGCACCGCAAATCGGTCCGAACGACGCGCCGATAATACTGAAAACCCAGACAAGATTCAGCGCCCAGCCGGTCGCAGCAAGTATGATAGCCACAATTCCGCCTATCGATACAGCTACAACCTTGTTGGCCTTGGGGAACATCGTGCCGATGCTGTTGGCGGCTATAAATGTACTGAAACACGCAGGAGCAAAGCTCGCTATCGCAAACAGTATGAACATCGACTTTGCCAAAGCTCCTCCTTGTGCGCTAATAACGCTGTCAAAGGAAAAACTCGTCATCGCCGGGTTGGCCGCGTGAGCGCCTGCTACAGCTATAAGGGGCAAACCGCCCGCGACCAATATCGCCAGCATTATGCCCACAACGCCGCCCAATTGAACGTCTTTCGCATTGCGATTACCCATACCGAAATCGACGCCTGCAGCGCCAGCGGTAGCAAAGAAGCCAACCACAATGGTTATTATCGTCAAAAATCCTTCAGACGCGTCTGCGCCGGGTGTCGGCTTAAAATTCCCCGCCGAGCCGACGTTGGTGAAAAACACAATCAGAATCATAACCAACGGCACAATCGGCAGAAACGTCGAGACCTTGCCGACATACTGAATTCCCTTGAGCGCAACAAACACAGCGAGAATCGTCCAGATTATCGACACAACGATAAATTTGGGCGTTCCAGGCGCAGCATCGTATCCTAATGCCTGGAGGATAAAACTTGTTGATACGGCTGAATTGACCGCAAGCCAGCCGAACTGCAAAAGCCCCATCAGCAACCCGGGCATTAAAAAACCGCCCACTGTGCCGTACGTCGATGAGCCAACGACGTAAAGCGGGTAACCTGTCTTCATACCCAAAAGACCGGGGACAAGGTAAAACAGGAAATAACATATCAGGGCAGCCACAGCCAAACCGAGCAAACTCAGCCCCAGCCCCGCTTTCGACAGCGTCCCGTCGGCTATCTTCATATAAAAGACAACCCACAGGAAGATGCCCGCGTAAACAGGAGCTGTGCCCTTAAACCACGGCGCTCGCTTGTCGGCAGGGTTTGGCTTTGCCATACCAAGGTAACTTGGCAGCATTCCGTTACTCATAATCTGTTCTCCTAACTATAAATTCATATTTGCATAACCCGGCCAAACACACCGGGGACATTCGCGCCTGTCAATAAATCACTTCGCCGCGGTCCTGTTCATCTCAGTCAGTGCCGCAAGATACAGATATATAATCGCAAATAATGACAAGAGTAACGTGCTGTAACGATGAATCTGCAGCAGCACTTCCTGGCCGTGCGTGCCGAAAATCGGGAACATACTCACAACAGCGCTAAGAATCACAGGCAGCGACATCGTCAAAATCACCCAGAAGCATATCCGCAACTTAAGCTCGTGCTTTTCAGGTGCAGCTGTGCTTTTGGGCTGACGCCGCAAAATCATGTTAAGCAAAGGCCAGTAGTTTTTGTCTAATCGATTTCTGTCTGCCCAAAGCACCGCGAGAATGGCAACGCACGCCGCAAAAACAGGCGCAGCCGTCGCGTGAATCATCAGCCACCAGCCCGATAACGCGACGCCAAATGCCACCCGCGGAATAAAACCGGTCAGTGCCAGCACAACAAAACACAAAATCGCAAGAAGGAAAACCAGCTTTCTCAACACCCCAAGCAAACTCCATTTTTGCTCGACGAAAAAAAGCGTTACGAAGAAAATCACCAGCCGCAGCGGGTCAAGTATGCGAAGCCCCCTGTCTTTGCCGAATACGTCGTCGAACTTCGGCTTTGACACGATAAAGTGCAGCAGTATCGCCGCAACCGCCGCCGCGAACCCGGCTACAGCCACCGTGCGAAATATACTGACGTCCATCAACCAGCTCACTGCTCGTCTCCAACAACGACCTTAGCCACAAAACCAAGCGCCTTTAGAGCATATAGAACCAGCACGCCCAGAATAACCAGCGATGACAAAATCGCCACAACCTTAAGCCATGGCCTGAATACAAATGAGAACGCAAACGCCCTGGTATATAAACGCGGCAGGTTTTCAAAAGCAACCATTTCTTTTGCTGTAAGATTTTTCAAAGGCGAATCAATCGAAACAAGTCCGAATAAAAACGGAGAATTAGTCGTGTGGCAATCCTGGCAATTACGAACCCCCAGCGATTGCGCCGCGGGCCTGACGTCATGCGCTATCGGCCACAAATACGGCTCCGCCATTTTACTGTCCGCCGACACAAGTTTCCCGCCCGCATCCAGCGAGTATATCTTCCCGCCCGTGACATAAACAGCTTTTGCCCCAGCGTCAGCTTTTTCACCAAGCAAGGTCAGGATTTTAATAACATCTTCGTCTTTCAAATCAGGCCAACTGCCCACCTTTGAGAACGCTGTCTTCGTGATTACCCTTGAAGTGGCCGACTTGACTGCTTCCATCGCCAGAGGCGTTATTACATTGCCCTCGCTCATCGTCGCCCAGTACGCCGGCCATAAAAGTTTGAATACGCCGATTTTCCCGTCCTGCCCCTTCGCGAAAACCGGGTAAAGCAGGTGAGGCAGGATTTCGCCTTCCTTGCTCGCTCCCGCGATACCCAGCGCGTGGGCTCTTGCGGTCTTTGTCCGTATCGTCTCCTTCGCGGGCCACGGGCCTGAATGACACGCCGTGCAGCTCAATTTATCAAAATGTGAAGGCGGAATACCCGCGTGCTTCGGTGTCGGCGCGGCAAATCGTCCGGCGACGGGTTTATCGCCGTTCTTGCCGAGGTGACAGCCCTCGCACGATGAAATCGTTGTTAAAGGATTATTGCTGTCCCGCGACTCTACTGCGTACCCGCGCATGATGTTATGCTCAAGACCGTTGCGATGACAATCCACACAAGCCAATCCCGAGGCAATATGAACATCCTCGTCTGAATTCCACTTCTCTGTTTTGCCCTCGCGCACGTCAACATTTGAATGGCAGAAATAACATCGCTGCTTTGGTGCCTCTCTGCGGATATCAAAGCCCGCCCAGTCATTATGGCCAAACGCCTCTTTGCGATATGCCACAACGGGCGGCTTTAATTTTGAATCGCCCGACGTGAAAGGAGCCCTGAAATCATATTCGTTGGGCAATCCCTTTACCGAGCCGGTTACATAAGCGAATTCGCAGGACGCCGTCGCCGCCCAGCGATAGTTGCCCCGGATAACCTGAATCGAATATCCGCTCGCCCCGCCCATATCCTGCCCCGGGTTCCCGTCATGGCAGGCAAGGCAGTTTATCTCCAGCTTGCCCGTTACTTCCGATTTCAGAACCTCGTCCGGGTTCTCGCTTTTATCGACCATCTCCCCGATACCGCCCCCCGGCATCTGCCTGCCGAACGACTGCAAAAACGCCATCGGCGTTAGCCCTATCTGCTCTGGTCTGAATGTCCCCGGCCATTTACGGTATGACAGTGGTATTTGTGTCGCGCTTGTCGGGTCCGCGAATATCCACGGCTGTCCCCTTCGGCCCGGGTTAACATTCGGGTCAATCGCGTTGAAATGCCAGCCCGCGCTGACTTTGTCGTAACTGTGGCACGCCCCGCAGGTCGCCTTAGTCGAGAATGGCAGCACAGGGTCGGAATCTGGATGAATCTGGTCCGGCTCCTTGCCGGGGATAGGTTCTGAAAGCAGCGGTATTAAATGAACGAAATTACTCCTGCTCCCGTCCGGAGTATCGCCAAGCTTTACCTCCGCACCGACAGCGATTCCTGTCGCCAGTACTATTACTAAAAACAACGCCTTGGCAATCAATCCGTTTCTCAATGTTCAACCAGTCCTTTGAACCGTTAAACCTTAAATTCTTCCGGCTTGAATTCGAGTTTACAGCCCGCCTCGACCGCCTCGTTTACCTTCAGAACCGTTGCCGCGGTCTCATATCCGACCTCAGCCGGGCAGTTTAGTTTGCATTTGCCGCGAATCGCATCGAAGAAATTCTCCAAATGCGGCTTGTAATACGGGTCTTTGAATACTGCGCCGATTTTATACATATCCGGGGCCGCCGATTCACGCACGTCAACTAATGCGCCCGAATCGGATTTTTCTTCCTTCTTTTCAGGTGGAGCAAGCAGGTAACCTTTCTTGACCCACTCGTCCCACTGCGGAGCCGTCGGCTCACGATACGCCTCGCCTCTGCTGCTCGCTTCTGAAATAACCAGCGTCCCCTGGTCGCCCATAAACGTCTCGAAGTAGCCCTGACAACTGTTGGTTGTGATTGTCTGGTAATACGCCCTAACAACCCCCTTTGGGGTGTCGTAAGTATAAATAGCCATCACGTTGTCATACCACTCGTGGTCTTTCTTGTCGAAGTAATCGGTCCCGCCGCTGGCAACAACAACTTTAGGCACCGCGCCGAGGAACCAGTTATATATATCAATCTGGTGTGAGCCGACGTCAACTATCGCCCCGCCGCCAAGCCCTTTATACCATCGCCAGTCACGGAATTGCTCCATCGACTTGAAACCGTATTTTTTCAGCGTCTCCTCGTCGATTCCCTTTCCTTTTGGATAACCGCGCGGCGACGAAGCCGAAACCGAGCGATTCCACTGACCATTGATTGTCGTTATACGACCGAGGATTCCCGCCTCTTTCAGGAGCTTATTATAGCAGTGTAGATATCGCGGATTACTTCGACGCTGATGCCCTATTTGCAACAGTTTGCCTGTTTCCTTCGCCGCCGTAACCATTTTGCGGGCGCCTTCCAGCGTGTTCGACATCTCCTTTTCGCAGTAAACGTGCAATCCCTTCTTCAGACACGCCACCGTCTGCTCTGAATGCCAGAAATCAGGCGTCGCGATAATCACCGCCTGCAAATCCTTCTCCTTATCGAGCATCTCCTGATAATCAACATATACGTTGTGCTCGTGCTTATAGGCCTTCAGATATCTCGACACGTTCTGCTGATTCCACGAGGTCCATATATCACAAATCGCCTTGAACCGCAGACCCGGTATTTTTACCGCCGAATCGAGCAGTGCCTTGCCCTCGTCGCCCACCCCTATTATTGCCACGTTTATATCGTCTGTTTTGCCGCCGGCTCCCGTTTCCCCAAGGACCATCGGCGAAAAAATCAGCCCCGCCCCAACCGCCGCTGTCGAACGAATGAATTCCCGTCTGTTAATTCCCGTTGTTGCCTTATTTTTGCTCATTCGTAGTCCTTTTAAAAACCTGACCAAACCCGCAATCCGCTCCACGCTGCTTGCCTCGGCGTAGCCATAGGCGAAGCCGGGTCCGCTGTCCGCTATACGTTGTCCGCTGCACTCTGAACGCTGTACGCTGCACGCTGTACGCTGTCCGTTGCTTAATATTACCCAATTCCCGCCCGCCTGACAACTACAAACTCCGCCAATTTTCCGCCTTGAAACGACGCCCGAACCCTTGACTCCCAACCCCCTTTAACGGACAATAAGCGCGTAGTTTTTTGACGGAGAGGTTTATGGCAAAACACACTGCGAAACCCGTTCGACCCCCGACAACGGCATTCGAGGGCAGGCAAGCTCAGGGCAGGATGGATGGCAACTCATTAAGCCCGCAGAAGGAACTGCTGGAACTGCTCAAATCTCAATTCCCCCAAATATTCGCCGAAGGCAAAGTCAACCCCGACAAACTCAAACAGGCACTCGGCGAAGACCTTGATACCAATAATGAACGCTATGGCCTCTCGTGGGCAGGGAAAACCGAATGCTTTCGCCATATTCAGGAAATGACGACCGCCACACTGAAACCCCTGCGCAGCGAATCCGTCGATTTCGACAAAACCGAAAATATCTTCATCGAGGGCGATAACTTGGAGGTTTTGAAAGTCCTCCAGCGCAGTTACTACGGCAAAATAAAAATGATTTATATCGACCCGCCTTATAACACGGGCAACGACTCCTTCATTTATCCCGACCGCTTCAAAGAGGAAAAAGACGATTACGAGCTAAGAGCAGGAATAAAAGACGCCGAAGGACTCTTAACAAAAGACGGCTTCTGGCGCAAAAACTCAAAAGACGCAGGACACTTCCATTCCAACTGGCTCAGTATGATGTACCCCCGTCTGTTCCTTGCCAAAAACCTCCTCCGTAATGATGGCGTCATCTTCGTCTCAATTGATGATAACGAAGTCCATAACTTGCGAATGGCTATGAACGAAATTTTTGGGGAAGAAAATTTCGTAGGTCAAATCACAATTCTTAGTAATCCCCGAGGCCGACAATCAGAAAATTTTATAGCAACTGTGCATGAGTATATTATTGTTTATGCTAAATATATTGAAGAATGCTCAATCGTTGGTTTAGATCTAACCGAAGAAGAAACAGGAGATTATGATAAGGTTGATGAGAATGGAAAACACTATAGATTGCTTGGTTTAAGACAAAGAGGTGTAGCTTGGCGAAGACAAGATAGACCTCAGATGTATTTTCCTCTCTATGTTAATCCTCGTAACGGATCAGTTCGGCTCTCTCCTGATAAATCTCATACTATCGAGGTATTTCCAAAAAGACCTGATGGACAGGAAGGAAGATGGAAATGGGGTAAAGGAAAAATAAGTAACGAATTACATAAGCTTGAGGGCAAACTTGTTTCTGGTAGGGATGAGTGGGATATATCTGTTCATGATTATTTGGAAACAGAGGATGGCATTGAAAGAACTAAAAAAGTTAAAAGTCTTTGGGATGATAAAGCATTAAATTATCAAAATGGTACAGAAGAAGTAAAATTGTTATTCAACGGAAAAACTATTTTTTCTTATCCTAAACCCACATCATTATTAAAATCAGTTGTTTCAATATTACAGGATAAAAGCTCAGTCGCACTCGATTTCTTTGCCGGGTCTTGTACAACTGCTCACGCGGTTATGGCTTTGAATACGGAGGATGGGGGAAACAGGAAATTTATCTGTGTTCAGTTGGCGGAGCCGTGCGAAGAAGAGAGCGAGGCGTTCAAGGCGGGGTTTAAGACAATCGCCGATATCGGCAAGGAAAGAATCCGCCGGGCGGCAAAGAAGATAAAGAAGGAGATAGAAGGGAATCTCAAATTTGACAAAAACAAATTGGATTTGGGATTTAAGGTCTTAAAATTAGAGCAGAGTAATTTCAAGCAGTGGCGGGAGAACGTCAAGACAGGCGAGGAATTAAAAGAGCAGATGAAGATGTTCGTAGATAACACCACAAAAGGGGCAAAGCCCGATGATATGCTCTTTGAGATAATCCTTAAAAACAGCAGGTTTGATTTGAATGTTAAGGTTGAAAAGCAGTCCTTCGACGGCGTTGATTATTACCGATTAGCCGATGGCGTTGAGATTGTCTGCCTTGCCCCGAAGATTACAAAGAAATTAGTTGATAAGGTATTGTGCGCAGCATGCCCTACGGCAGCGCAAAAGCCGGAAAAATTCACCTGCCTTGATATTGCATTTAAGGATAACGACCAGTTGAAAACAAATACCGCCCTGCAAATGGAAGCGGGGAAGATTGAGTTTAAAGTAATATGACCCTTTAATTTAACCCGAAAGATTTTAGGGGACATATGTAATATATTAAGGATTTGATAAATGGAAATTATTCAAATAATACTTTCATCTATTCTTACAATCTTAACTGCTGGCCTTTTCGTTGTTAGGAAAGAAGAAAAGGGAAAAGTTGGGAAAGGAGAAAAAAGGACTAACAAAATAACATTAATTGGGGAGCTTGTTATAGTAATCTGCATAATAAGTCTTATCTTGAATATTCATAATTTGTACACTAAAAGATATGACGATTTTAAAATACGCCCAGATACAATTACTTTTACGCTCATTGCTGAGCGCGACATGTTAAGGGATATGAAATATACATTTGATGTAAAAGATGAAACCCTCGAATCTTTCGCCACAGAATATCTGTTCATTGCTAAGGAACGGGCAGATGTTGAATTTGGCGACCGGACCATTAGGAAATATACGGGCTATCGTAGTACTCCAGTTATGTGTTTTTTATATAACGGAAAGAATATAACATACGAAAATAGCCGAAATCCTTTTTCTGGACAATATATATGGGATTTAAATAATAAAAATATGTCAATGAAAGCCCCTGTACTTTTATTCGGGAAGTTAAAACCTGAGAATTGGAAATTTTATATTGAAGCAAGAATTTCAAATAAGGCTCTTTACCGAAAAAGCTTCGATAAATCTGGAAAAGTTGAGCTCTTTTTTGATGGTCTTGAAAAAGATAAAATTATCAAAGACCCAAATTTCTTTTTATTACGTGATTATGCTCGCGCCCTTTCTTCACACGAAAACGATATCATTATTGATGAAAATGATTTTCAAATAGAATTTTAAACCGTGTTAATTTGTGGTTATGAAATTACAATTCGAACCCAACCAGCAGTTTCAGCTTGACGCTATAAACGCGGCGGTCGATTTATTCAAAGGCCAGCCGGCAGGCGTGAGCGGTTTTTCATACGCCAAGGCAACGGGAATCGGCGGAACATTTCTTAATGTCGTCGCAAATAATCTGATTTTAGACGAAGAGACAATTCAGAAAAACTTACAGGAAGTGCAAAAACGAAATAATCTTATGCTCGGATTTGGCCAAGCACCTTTCGGACAACATCCTTTTGGCAAAGCAGCTTATCCTGAATGGGCGGGAATGCACTTTTCAATCGAAATGGAAACCGGCACAGGCAAAACTTATGTTTATCTGCGAACGATTCGCGAATTGCACAAACACTATGGTTTTAAGAAATTTATCATTGTTGTGCCTTCGCTTGCGATAAAAGAGGGCGTGCTTAAAAACCTCGATATCACAAAAGAGCATCTTGAAATACTCTACGAAAAACCCCGGCTTGATTCTTACCCGTTTGACTCGAAGAAAAGAGGCCTTGCCCGGAATTTCGCAACAACGGATTCTGTTCAAATAATGGTAATGAATATAGACCAGTTCGCTAAAGCAGGGAATATCTTTTATCAGAAAAGCGACTGGGGTGTCCCTGCGGAATTCATCAGGGCGACAAGGCCGATTGTCATCGTTGATGAGCCGCAGAATATGGAAACGGAGATTAGAAAGCAGGCAATAAGCAATCTTAATCCCCTTTGCACGCTGCGTTATTCGGCCACTCATACGGTTACATACAATCAGATTTATCGGCTCGACCCGGTGAGTGCGTATGACTTAGGACTTGTCAAAAGAATCGAAGTTGACGGCATCACCGAAGCGGAAAACTTCAATCAGGCGTATATCGAAGTAAAAAGCATAAATCGGCAGAAGAACAAAATCACCGCCAAGCTGAAAATAGACGTAAACGCCGTGGAGGGCGTGCTGAAAAAGGATATTACCGTCAAGGTGGGCGATAACCTCTTTGAAAAGTCAAACAGGCGGGATTTATACAAGGATGGTTTCATAGTAAGCGAAATAGACCGTGAATCCGTAACCTTCAATAACGGCATCGCTCTTGCCGCAGGCAGCAAACAGGGCGGATTGACCGATGAGATAATGAAATACGAGGTTGAAAGCACGGTCAAAAACCATCTCGATAAGGAATTACAGCTTCAAAGCAAAGGCATAAAGGTTCTGACGCTTTTCTTCATAGACCGTGTTGCCAATTACAGGGGCTACGAAAACGATAATCCCGTTAAGGGTAAAATCGCCTTGTGGTTTGAAGATATTTACGAAAAATTGAGGCAATCACCCAAATACAAGGCCCTTGCCAAATGGAAAGTCGCGGATATTCATAACGGCTATTTCTCACAGGACAAAAAAGGTGTTCTCAAGGACACAGACGGGGATACCGCCGCTGATGATGATACTTATGTCCTGATAATGAAGGACAAGGAACGACTTCTTGATATTAATGTGCCGTTGCGTTTTATCTTTTCTCATTCAGCCCTGCGCGAGGGATGGGATAATCCAAACGTATTCCAGATTTGCACACTCAATGAAACACAATCAACACTGAAAAAAAGACAGGAAATAGGCAGGGGATTGAGATTGCCCGTAAATAGCGAAGGCAAAAGAATCTTCGATACAAATATAAACGTCCTTACCGTTACGGCCAATGAGCATTACGAAGAATTCGCCCGGCAGTTACAGGCAGAGATTGAAACCGAATGCGGCGTCAAATTCGACGGCGGCAGAATCAAGGATAAAAAGAAAAAGAAGCAAATCAAACTAACAAAAAATCTGGTGCTCGATGAAAACTTCAAGGCCCTTTGGGACAAAATAAAGCACAAGACCCGTTACAGCGTCGATTACAGCACCGATGAGCTTATCAGGCGTGCCGCCCATAGTATTAAAAACATTGAAATAACCAAGCCGAAGCTGATAAAAAGCAAAGCGGACATTCAAATTACTCGCGATGCCGTCGCGGCGGAACTCACCGCCCAATCCAGCAGAGATTTACTCGGTGATGTTGATAGTATTCCCGATATCCTGTCGTATATCCAAAGCAAGACCCGATTAACCCGTGATACTATCTGCCGTATATTGATTGAATCAGGCAGAACTGATGATATTTTCATCAATCCGCAGCAATTTATGGACAAGACCTGCGGGGAGATAAATAACGTTCTAAATGAGATGATTGTTGATGGCATTAAATACGAGAAAATCGCCGGGGCATATTGGGACCAGATGCTTTTTGATAATAAAGAAATTTATGACTATCTCAATGACCTGTTTGAAGTAAAAAAACCGGAAAAGACGGTCTATGACTATATCCAAGTGGATAGTATTGTTGAAAGAGATTTTGCGAAAGCTTGCGAAGAGAGGGACGATATAAAGTTTTATTTCAAACTGCCTTTCTGGTTTGAAATTGATACGCCCATCGGCAAATACAATCCCGACTGGGCATTGGTTTACGAAGGTGACAAAAAGATTTATTTCGTCGCCGAAACCAAAGGCGTCGATGACATTAACGACCCGTCTCTTTCAACAGGTGAACGGCATAAAATTAAATGCGGCATAAAACACTTTGAGAATTTCCCCGATGTCAAATTTGTCGCTCCTGTCAGCAAACTCGAACGGATTAACGTATAGACTCCGCCTTCCGGCGGAATTCCCCCAAAACAAGTCCCGATTTTTTCCCCGCCTTCGGCCGGCGAAGCAACTACAACGTCCAACCCTCGCGGTACTTCCGGCCAACAAACTCATTGGCCTCCGGGATATTTGTAATCTTCATATTCGGCCCGTCCCACTCAATCCGCCTGCCCGAGCGTATTGCGACATTGCCCAGCAGAACGGTCTCCGTCAGCGGCCCCGCATATTCGAAATTCGAGCACGCCGCAGGCCCGCCCTTGCACGCCTCAATCCAGTTCTGCTCATGCGTCCCGGCTATTCGCGGAATTGTTTTGGCAGGCCGCTTGTAATCCTTCATTCGCGACTCAGGAATAAGTCGCCCTTCCACTATCGTTCCCTTGTCGCCGATAAAAATAACGCCGTTGTCTCCAAGTTTCCGTTCCTTTTCCAGTTCCGCAGGCCAAGGCGGCTTCAATCCGCCGTCATACCACGTCAGGTTCACCGCGGGCATTTTCCCGCGAGCCGGAAATTCATATCGCACAATCGATGCGTCGGGGTACGTCTCGCTGTTTTTCATCTTCTCCCAGTTTTTAACCACATGCGATGAAACACACGCCTCAACGGCAGTCGGCCTGTCCAGTTTCAACGCCCAATACGCGTGGTCAATTATATGACAGCCCATATCCCCCAAAGCTCCGCATCCGAAATCCAGCCACCCTCGCCAGGCGAACGGATGATAAACAGGATCATATGCTCGAACCGGCGCAGGCCCCAGCCAGTTGTCCCAGTCCAGCCCTTCAGGCATCGCCGGCGAATTAACCGGCCTGCCTATCCCCTGCGCCCAGAATGGCCTGTCCGTCCACGCTTGAACCTCGCGAATCTGCCCTATCGCCCCGGACCATATCATTTCACACAGCACCCGAATATCTTCGCTCGAATGTCCCTGGTTGCCCATCTGTGTGGCGACCTTCGCCTCTCGCGCCGCCGTCGTCAGTTTACGCGCCTCTTCTATCGACCACGTCAGCGGCTTCTGCACATAAACGTGCTTACCCATTTTGATAGCCGTCATTGCAATCGTCGCATGCGTATGGTCAGGCGTCGCAATCACCACCGCGTCAATATCCTTCACCTCGTCTAACATCTTGCGAAAATCTTTGTATTTTTTCACGTCCGGATGGCTCTGAAAAACCGGCCCCGCGTAATGCCAGTCAATGTCGCAAAGCGCAACGATATTCTCGCCTTCGCAGGCCTTTAAGTTCTCCTTGCCCTGACCGCCTATACCAACAAAGGCGATATTGAGCTTTTCACTTGGCGGCTTGAAACCCGCCCCGCCCAGAACAAACCTCGGCAAAATCGTAAAACCCGCTATCGCAGACGCGGTTCCCGCCACGAAATCCCTGCGTGAAATACCGTTACTTTTCATAAATCACTCCTCAGTTTTTTATAGTGTCCAGCCCGCCCGATAAGGCGGATTAACGAACTCATTGGCTGTCTCGTCATTGGTAAACTTCATATTTTCGCCGTCCCATTCGAGCGTCTTATACGGGTTCAGCATCGCCAGGTTTCCCATCACCACAGTTTCCGTGAATGGCCCCGAATACTCGAAATTCGAGCTTGCCGCAATACCGCCCTTGCACGCCTCAATCCAGTTCTTCTCGTGCCCGTCAATGCCGTCTTTGATTCTCAGCAGTGACTTTGCCGGCCTCTTGTACTTTTCCATTTTGCTTTCAGGTATCAAACGCGGGTTCATACCGTAACAGCCGCACATTATCTTGCCCTTATCGCCGATAAACAGCACGCCGCCGTCCTCGTCGCCCATCTGCCTCCCCGGCTCAAGCTCTTCCGGTCTCGCCGGCATAAGTCCGCCGTCATACCAGTTAATTTTCACTTCAGGCATCTTGCCTCTCGCCGGGAATTTATAGCGAACGATGCTTGCCTGCGGATACGTCTCACGCACGCCCACCTTGCCCCATCCCTCGCCCGACATCCTCGTCGATGTGCATGCCTCAACGCTTATCGGGTATTTCAGCTTCAGCGCCCAGAACGCCGGGTCAAGAATATGGCAGGCCATATCGGCTAAAGCCCCGCCTCCGAAATCAACCCACGCCCTCCACGCAAAAGGATGATAAGCCGGGTTATATGGTCTCTCCGGAGCTGGCCCAAGCCAAAGGTCCCAGTCGAAACCCTCAGGAACCGGCGGCGTTTCTTTCGGCCTGTCTATCCCCTGTGCCCACACAGGTCTGTTTGTCCACGCGTGAACCTCCCGCACAGGCCCAATCGCCCCGTCCCATATCCACTCGCACATCAACCGAATACCCTCGCCCGAATGTCCCTGGTTGCCCATCTGGCTCGCTACCTTATATTGTCTCGCCGCCTCGGTCAGTTTCCTCGCCTCATAAACCGTCCGCGTCAGTGGTTTCTGCACATAAACGTGTTTACCCATCTTTATCGCCATCATTGCCGCCACAGTGTGCGTATGGTCAGGCGTCGCGACTATCACCGCGTCGATATTCTCCATCTCTTCGAGCATCTTGCGGAAATCTTTATACTTCTTCGCGTCGGGATAATCGTTGAAAACTCTTACCGTCCCCGGCAGATTCTCATCAACGTCGCAAAGCGCAACTATATTCTCGCCCGCGTCCGCGCATCTGCGCGTATTATTGCCTCCCATACCGCCCACGCCGATTGTCGCGATGTTCAGCTTTTCGCTGGGCGGCTTTTTACCGCTGACACTTGCTCCCATCACATAGCTCGGAATAATCGTAAACGCCCCTGCCACCACCGCTGAACCTAGCAGTTCCCTCCGTGACATACCGTATTGCTTTTCTTTGCTGACGTTTTCATTAGCCATAAAATATCTCCCGTTTAGTATCGCGTATAAAACCGTTATTTGCCCTGTTTAAGCAGTTTCTGCGCCTGTTCACGCACCGAATCATTAGTCGTGCCGTCGATAACTTTTTGCAGCGTCTCTTTTGTCTCCCCCGAATGTCCCTTCATCGTCGTCTCGGCTATCTTCACAACCGCTGCCTCCGCCTCCTCTTTCAAATCCTTATCGTCGAGATAGCTCGCTGCCATTTGCATCGCCTCGAAACTACTCGTGCTCCCAAGACCCGACAGCACCATTTTCTTCTCGGAAACATCCGCCGCAAGCGCCATCGCGTCCTTATACATCTTCATCGTCTCTTCTGCAGGCCTGTTGCTCTTCAACCCTGCCAGCCGGACGTAACCTCGCAGAGCCAATGTCTTGTGAACCTGGTTTTCAGACGTCTGCGCAACCTTCAGCAAATCCGCCGCAGGTGCCGCAGTTGGCCAGTCCGAAAGTGCCCTCACCGCCGCATCCTTAATCTTGTCTTCTTTGTCACCAAGCGACTCCCGCAGAACCGGCAATGCCGCCTCGTCGCCAATCTTACCCAGAACACTCAGCAGCGAACATTTCGCGTCCACGTCTTTTGCCGTTGGCAACGCCGCAAGAACCGCCTGAGATTGCCCTTTATCCTCCGGAATTTTCTTCGCTACAACCACTACCGTCTTTTCAAGCTCACCCCTGTCATTGCCCGTAGCTGCCAATTGCAGCTCAATAAGTGCCGCCATATCCTGTGGCCCCGCTATCGCTCGCAGCGCCTTGATTGATTCGATTCTCACCTTCGCGTCTGCGTCTTTGGCTGTCTTCATCAGCACGCCTGTCGCCGCCTTCATATTACGCTGCTCACAACTGCGAACAAGCTCAACCTTCGCTTTTGGTTCTGCGTCAGGAAGTTTCTTCAAAATCGCCTCGTCAACATCAGCGCCGTGCAGCCGATACAAGCTCTCCTGCGCCGCCTTTTGCTCCTCCCCGCCGCTCGAAACCGCCGCCGCGACAAGCATATCGACACACGATACGTCGCCTAATGTCCCCACCGCCCTCAAAGCTGTAACCCGGACGTAATCGTGCGAGTTCTTTGTCGCCGCCATGACCGTCGGCAATGCCGCCTTGTCCCCGCAGTCCGCCAAAGCGGAAATAAGCTGCGCCTGCTGTGCGGCTTCCAGATTCCCCAGTTGCTCCGCCGCCGCCTTTATCACATTCGTCTTTGCAACGTCTTTCAGCGTTGCTATCGCCACCGTCTGAATCGGCTTGTCGGCTGACTTCAGCATCTCAACAATCACTTCGCCGGTCTTGCCTGCGGTGAGCCCTGTCGAACCGTCGCCCACGGTCAAAATCATACCTCTCGCCGCCGCTACGCGAACTATCATCGGCTCGCTTGCAGCGTATAACTGTTTATAAATCGCCCCAGCCGCTTCCTTCTGACCCTTGGCCGCAAGCCGGTCCGCACAACGCAAATATGCGTCAATCGCCGCTGTTTTAATCGCACCTGTCGCCTTGTCTTTGGCCATG
Source organism: Sedimentisphaerales bacterium (assembly GCA_050012695.1). Taxonomy (GTDB): domain Bacteria; phylum Planctomycetota; class Phycisphaerae; order Sedimentisphaerales; family Anaerobacaceae; genus Fen-1362. Next base: position 92,710 of record JBEKGR010000008.1, read on the forward strand.
GCAACCGCAATTGTTGCCGTTCGGTCATCTATCCTGCCCAAAGCAGCCACCGCCGCGACCGCGATTGTTTCATTTGCGTCATTAGTCAGTTTCGCCAGTGCATCAATCGCCTTTTTGTCGCCTCGAACGCCAAGCGTATTTATTATCCCGACCTCCACGTTGCCGTTCGCCTTCGACAATGCCTTGCGCAGCGCATCATCCACTGCCGCCCCAGGTATCCGCTCCAAAGCATAACGGGCAATATCAGAAACCTTCTCATCCGTCAGCATCGAGGCCAGCGCCGGAACCGACGCCTCCGTCCCCGCAACGCTTAACTCTCTGCATACAAAATCCTTCGCCGCGTAACTGGCGTCCGATTTGAGAAATTCATCGAGCTGCTTTTCCATCGCCTTCATTTCTGGTTTGCCGCTCGCGTCGCGTATCATATCGCTGATTTTGACAAGGTCCGCCCGGCTTTTATTGAAATCATACGTCTTAATCTTGCCTAACAGTTCGCCAAACGCATTGCTCGCTGCCGGTGCCGGCGTCTCTTTGTTCACGTTGGCTGTTTCGCAGCCGCCATAGAAAATTATGGTTACAACAGCTATTACTTTTAACAAACGATTCATATTTTCTTCCTTTCTTATTTGCCTTCTTTAACAGGCGTCGCGTCAACTTTCAAATCACCCAGCGCAAACTGGATGCCGTCAAGCTCATGTTGTAATATGGCGGGACGATAATATATCTCGTTATTATGCCCAAGCCCGCAGAAAAATATCCTCCCCTTGCCGTAATCTTTTATCCAGCTCACAGGCATGTCCCGGTCGCTCTCCATCGCGCCTTTTACGTTCTTCGTCGCTGGGTCATTAAAATCAAGCGTCAACAAAATACGCCGGTTCTCCACCGTGCCAAACTTCTTCTGGCGATAAATCTCGTCCCTGACCTTGAATCCCTCTCCCTTAAACGACGCGTTCAGCGGGTGATTCGGCTCATAATTCTTTATCGCCCAAACCCCGCCCGCCGTCCACGGATGCTCATTATACTGCCCACCAATCATCGCCGCCGCCTCTGGCCAGGTATAAAAATTGTCCGTCGCCGCGTGTAAACCGATTATCCCCTTGCCGCCCTTCACAAAATCCATCAGTGCCTGTCTCGAACCCGGCTCATTGAAATCCAGGTAGGTCGTGTTGTTAAACAATATCGCGTCAAACTCCGCCAGCTTCTTCGCGTCGAACATATTCATATCGTCGCTGAAAACCACGCTGTATGCCCCGGTCTTTTTGCCCATAATCTCAATCGCCTTGTTCGCGACGGGTATGCTTTCGTGGAAAAACCCCTTGCAAAGCCAGAATACTAATATCTTTCTCGGCTTGGCGGGCGTGCGCGTGGCTTTTTCAGGGGCCGCCGCCTCAATCTTCGCCGTCAGCTCATCCGGCACCGGCTTTAACTCCTTCGGCGAACCACCCCACCCCGCCCGGCTGTCGCGGGTAAAAAATCCCATGACAACAAACAACAATACGATAATAGCTATTGATATCCCAATTCCCATAGCGCCACGAGTCATCTTTAACCCCTTTCTATATTTATAGCACTCTACAACTTCCACGGACTTCGCATAGGCCTGCTTAACATCCTGTCCGCCTCGCCGTCTCTTATAAAACGCTCCGCCGTGGGGTTCCATTTCAAAGGCCTGCCTAATCGATTCGCGATAATTCCCAAATGACAAACACTTGCCGACCTGCATCCCGTCTCGGCGTCGCATATCGCCCTTTGCTGGCTGCGAATACACTCCAGCCAGTTCGCGTAATGATTCTCACTCTTGTACAAATGAATCTTCTCCGGGCCTATATGTTCCCTCAGCAGTGATTGCGGCTTCGCCTCGATAAATTGCCTGCTCACTTCAATCGTGCCCTCCGTGCCCGTAAATAATATCGACTTGTACTGCATATCATCGTCCCTGACTACCGTCACGCCGTTGGCATACCGGTAAGTCAGCATCTTGAATTCTTTGCCGTCCTCCGGATAAATCTCCGCAGGCCCGCTATCGTCGGCGCCAATCCCCCACTGTGCAATATCAAAATGATGAGCGCCCCAGTCGGTCATAAGACCGCCCCCGTAATCCTCATAATCACGCCAGTGTGCCCATCCCGGCGACCCCATCGGCGGTGCTATCCGCGAATTATAAGGCCTCCACGGTGCTGGCCCAAGCCACATGTCCCAGTCAAGGTAATCCGGCACCGGCTCCGCGGGTAAATCGCACGGTACAGGATAGAAAGGAAACGTCGCCGTCCTTACACACAACCTGACGTTCTTTAACTGCCCGATGTAGCCGTTACGCACTAATTCGCAGGCCTGATGAAATTTAAAATCTGACCTTTGCATCGACCCCGTCTGGAAAACGCACCCCGAATGCTTTGCCGCATTGACTACCGCCCTCGCCTCGACAACTGACATCGCAAGCGGCTTTTCGCAATATACGTCTTTTCCCGCCTTGCATGCCTCTATCGATATTATCGAATGCCAGTGGTCAGGTGTCGCTATCACCACGGCATCGATATCTTTCCTGGCAAATAAATCCCGAAAATCCCTGTAGCCGGCTGTCGCGCCGTTCTGCTGCGCATAGTTCTCGTCAACTATTCCCCCCGCCGCCTTCATTTTCTGCTCATCAACGTCGCATACTGCCGCAATCCGGCAGCCGGGCTGATTCAAAAATCCCTCCATCAGCCCCACACCCTGCTTCCCAACGCCGATAAAACCAAGTGTGATTTTATCGCTTGGCGCAAATTCGCCCGACGAAACTGACGTCATTATATATGGCAGCCCCACTCCCGCCGCGACTGCCCCGCCGACGCCCTTCATAAACTCACGCCTGTTTATTTTACCTGTATGCGACATCACTCGATTCTCAAAAATCCGTTACATATATAAATGCCACGGGCTTCGCATTGGCCGTGACAACATCCGGTTGGCCTCTTCATCGCCGACGATGACCTCTTTTTCCGGGTCCCATTTCAGCTTCCTGCCCGTCAGCATCGCGATTTCACCCAATAGCGCCGGTGTCAGCGACCGGTGCGCCACTTCCGCCGGCGTAATCGTCTCCCGCCTGCTCTTGACGCAATCTAAGAAATTCTGATGATGGTCCTTGCTCTCGTATAAATGAATCTCGTTGGGCCCTATTACCTCGTTCAGTATTTTCTTGTCGCTTGCTTGTAACGGCTCGCCTCTGGCGTTAGCGTCATCTTCGCGCGTAACGTGCAGCCAGCCCTTGTCCCCGTACCAGCATGTCCCCATACCGTGCGGCAGCTTCCTGTCGTTGGCTATTATCATCGTTATGCCATTGGCGTATTTCGTCGTTACCTTGTATTCGTAAGGAACGTTAAATATCCCGTCCTTCGGGTATGTCCCCTGCCCCTCAACTTCAACAGGCCCAGTATGCTCCAGGTCCAGCGCCCAGTGCGCAATATCAATATGATGCCCCGCCCAGTCCGTCAGCTGTCCTCCTGAATAATCCATTATCCACCGCCAGTCCCAGTGCAAAATCCCCCTGAATGGGACCCACGGTGCAGGGCCAAGCCACATCTCCCAGTCAACCCCCGCAGGCACCGGCTTAATCGATTCATTGCCCCGCGTGCTCCCCGTCGGCAATCCAACCTCAACCGTATGGACCTTGCCTATCCTGCCGTTGCGTACCAGCTCGCACGCACGCCTGAAATTATACACTGACCGCTGCCAGCTCCCCGTTTGCCAAATCCCCCCGTATCGCTTCACTGCGTCGCATATCGCACGCCCTTCCTTAATCGTCCTCGCTAACGGCTTTTGACCGTGAATGTCCTTCCCCGCCTCCGCAGCCATTATCGCAGGTATCGAATGCCAGTGGTCAGGCACAGCCGTCGCTATTATGTCTATATCGCTTCGTGCTATCACGTCCCGAAAATCATTATACGTCTTGATGTCGTTGTTCCCGTATTTCAGGTCCGCCTCCGCCTTGGCCAGCTTTTGATGCTTCACATCGATATCGCAAATCGCCACAACCAGCGCCTCAGGCCTATCCAGGAATCCCCGCATGTCCCAAACACCCTGCCCGCCGACGCCAATCATCCCAACGTGTAACCGGTTACTCGGCGCAACCCCGCCGTCCGCTCCGAATACTGAAGATGGCACGATATAAGGAATCGCTATTGCCCCTGCCGCCGCGCCTGCCGCTGTCTTTAAAAAGCCCCGTCGATTTACTTTATTGTTCTCTGGCATAGTTATGTCCCCTTTACAAAAAAAATAATTACACCCGCCACGGGCTTCGCATCTCTGTGCCAAGCAACCTCGCGGCCGTCGCGTCATCGATAATTTCTTCCGTCTCCGGCTTAAACCGTATCTTGCGCCCCAGAAGCATCGCTATCTGCCCTAAGTGCCCCACCGTCGCCGAACGATGTGCAATCTCCGCCGGTGATATTGTTGTCTTTCTGTTTTTCACGCAATCCAGAAAATTCCGCCAGTGTCCCGGCGATTCATACAGCCGTATATCATTTGGCCCTGTTTTCTCTCTCACCACGTCCTTCGGCTCCGAATCCATTCCCCCGCGAGTAACGCAAATCCACCCTTTTTCCCCGTACCATTTTACTCCGCTTTCGTCCGTCCACTCTTTTCCTATGGTATATTTTATCCTGCTTGTAACAAGCATCGTAAGCCCGTCGGCGTATTTCACATTCACGTCATAATCCGTTGGACTGTTCCACACGCCCTTCACTGGAAACTCTCCCTTGCCCTCCACCTCCACAGGCCCCGTGTAATCAAGCCCCATCGACCAGTGAGCTATATCAACATGATGCCCCACCCAATCCATCAATTGTCCGCCGCCGTAATCGAGGTTCCATCTCCAGTTCCTGTGCACCCTCGCCGGACAATAAGGCGCGTATGGTGCCGGCCCAAGCCACGTATCATAATCAAGCTCCGCCGGCGCAGGTCCTGTTTTTTCCTGACCCTTGGTCCCCGCGAAATCCCTGTGCCCCGGATACAACGCAACCTCAATATGCCGAATCTTGCCTATCCTGCCGTTGCGCACCAGCTCACAAACATACCGGAATCTTTCCTCCGACCTCTGCCAGCTCCCCGTCTGCCACACCGTTTCATATCGCTTCACCGCCTCACACATCGCCCTGCCCTGCTTCAAATCATGCGATAATGGCTTCTCGCAGTAAATATCCTTGCCCGCCTTCGCCGCTTCTATCCCTATAATCGCGTGCCAGTGGTCCGGCACACTTATCACAACCGTATCGATATCACTCCTCGCCAAAACCTCCCGGTAATCCGCGTAAGCCGCACAATCCTTGTTTCCGTAATGGCCGTTCACAATCTCAACGCCGTCTCGCAGATTATTCTTGTCGATATCGCAGATTGCCGCAATCTTGCAGTCATCCTGCTGAAGGAACTGTTTGACATTCCACGGCCCCTGCATCCCCGTCCCGATGCCCGCCATCGTAATCCGGCTGCTCGGCGCAACACCCCCGTCAGCCCCAAGTACGCGCGCAGGGATTATATATGGAAGTGCGATACCGCTTATTGCGGCGCCGGCCGTCTGCTTTAGAAACCGGCGCCGATTCAGGTTCACATTCATCTAAATCAACAACCTAACTAAACTAATACTACTTGTTCAGCGTGGTTTATTTGTCAAACTGAGCGTCGAATGCCAATTGCGACGACTTAAAGTCCGCCCTCTTGATATATTCGCACGCCTCTTTCGCCCCATGCTCGCGGTCCATCCGGCTGTCTTCCCATTCTACTGAAAGCGGCCCCTGGTAACCGATGTCGTTCAACGCGACGATTATCTCTTCGAAATTGATATCGCCATGCCCAATCGACCGGAAATCCCAGAATCGCCTCGGGTCCGCAAACTCCGTATGCCCCCCGAACACCCCGACCGTCCCGTCTCCGTGCCCCCACCACGCGTCTTTCATATGCGAGTGGAATATCCGTTTTCCAAACGTCCGGATGAACTTCACGTAATCAACCCCCTGATACCCGAAATGGCTCGGGTCATAATTGAACCCGAACGACGGGTGGTTCTTCACCGCCTCCAAAGCCCTCTGCGCCGACGCAATATCAAACGCTATCTCCGTCGGGTGAACTTCCAGCGCAAACTTCACGCCTTGGCTCTTGAAAACATTCAGTATCGGCGTAAACCGTTTCGCAAAATCCTTATACCCCGCCTTTATCATCTCCGACGAAACCGGCGGAAAAGAATACACATAGTGCCAAATTGAGCTGCCGGTAAAACCGTTGACGACCTTGACGCCGAGTTTCTTGGCGGCTTTGGCGGTATCGATGAGCTTCTTGGCGGCCCTTTGCCGAACGCCCTCCGGGTCGCCGTCGCCCCAGACGTCCGGGGGCAGTATCGACTTGTGACGAATGTCGATATTATCGCAAACCGCCTGGCCTACCAAATGCGTCGAAATCGCGTAAACCTCAAGCCCGTGTTTTTTCAGCAATTTGCGCTTTGCATCACAATACTTATCGTCCGCCAGCGCCTGGTCAACGTCGAAGTGGTCGCCCCAGCAGGCCAGCTCCAGCCCATCATATCCCCAGCTCGCCGCCTTCTCCGCCAAAACTGCAAGAGGAAGGTCCGCCCATTGTCCCGTGAATAATGTTACCGGTCTTGCCATTTTTCCTTCTCCTCGGAGCGAAGCGCAGATCCCCGGGAACCCGCTCCTTTGGCTCTACAACAGGGGATCCATTTTTTACTTTTCATTTTTACCTTTTTCGTTTTTACTCTTTTCTTTTTCCTTTTTGCTGTTTACTTTTTCATTGGCGTCCATTTTTTCGAGCTTTTTGCGCTAGCGACAACCGTTTCGATAAACAATATGCCTCGAACACCCTCGTTGACGCCCGGGAAATCCTTCTCAAGCTCACTGGGCTTGTCGCCCGCAATCACGCATTTGACGGTGTCCGCGAAATTGCGGTAATTATTCGCGAAGGCCTCGAAAAACGCCTCCGGATGCCCGAATGGCAACCGCGTTCCGCGACCAGCCGCTGCGCTGTATTCGCCGACGTAGCCATTGCCGCGTTTCCAGACCTGCTCAGGGGCGTTCATCGCCCTTGTATATAAGTAGTTGGGATTTTCCTGATGCCATTCCAGGCTGCCTTTTTCGCCGTGGACCCAGATGGCGAGGTTATTTTCTTCGCCAATCGAAATCTGGCTTGCGTGCAGGATGCCTTTTGCCCCGTTATCGAACTTGAGCAGACAGTTGCAGTCGTCATCAAGCAGGCGTCCCTTGACGAACGCCGTCAATTCTGCGCAGATATGCGTGATTTTATGTCCCGTGATATATTCAGCTAAATTCGCAGCGTGAGTTCCGATATCACCGACGCAACCGCCCGCGCCGCTTTGCTTGGGGTCAGTTCGCCAGCCCGCCTGCATACTGCCTGTTTTTTCCAAAGCCGTCGCGAGCCACCCCTGCGGATACTGCACAACGACCTTGCGAATCGCGCCCATATCGCCCTTCTTGACCATATCCTTCGCCAGCTTCACCATCGGGTAGCCGGTGTAATTGTGCATCAGACCGAAAACCTTGCCCGTGCTTTTTACCAATACTTGAAGCTGCTTTGCTTCCTTGCTCGTAATTGTCATCGGCTTTTCGCACATAACGTGGAATCCCGCCTTGAGGAAATCCCTCGCGATGGGGAAATGCCAGTTATTCGGCGTCGTGATGGAAACGAAATCTATCCGCTCGCTTTCAGGCAGCTTCAATTCCGATTTGAGCATCTCGGTATAAGTGCCGTAAACCCTCGCCTGGTCGAGCGCAAGCTCTCTGCCCATCTGCTCGGATTTTTCAGGATTGATATCGAATGCGCCTGCTACAAGCTTGATTTCGCCGTCCAAACGTGATGCTTTGCGATGCACGTCCCCGATAAATGCCCCGGGGCCGCCCCCAATCATTCCCATCCTCAACTTCCGGCCGAGTTTCATAATAACTCCTTTCAAAAATCGACCATCACTTATCGTTTGTAAAGGTGGTTCACTATACGACCCGCCCCTACAACTGTCAAGATGCCTGATTTGTATTTTATTTGCCACGGATTAGTCGTTAGTATTTCGTATTTCGATGTTTCGATTTTCCTCCGGAAAATTAAGGCGGGCGAATTCGCCGTGGTATTTTCTGGCGGCGGCATCATAAGCGCGAGCGGCGTCGATTTCGGTTTTGAATCTGCCGACCCATATTTTTTTGCCATTGTGCATGAGCTGGCTGTCCCACGTGGATTTTTCTTTATTAAAATAGACGCCGAGAAATTGGGAAGAGCCATTCTTTTTCTTTCGCCTGTTGCGGGTATTTTGGGCGTGAGTCGCAAAGCGGAGATTTGTTCTGCGATTATCGAGACCATCACAATTCCTATGGTCAACAACAAGGTCGGCAGGCGGATTCATTATTTCCCTGTGCATATACACGGTCTTTGTTTTATTTGGTTCGATTAACTGATGCCGGATGGCATATAAGTTGGTTCCGTTGCCATAGACAATCCATTTGAAAATTCTGAGACGATAGTAATCCTTAACGTCGAGGAGCGTCCATTTGCCTTCGCCTAAGTAAATTCGGCGAAAGTGATAACCATATCGCAAAAGCCGGTAAAACAGCAGCGGACTTACAAAGATAAGGTCTAAGCAATTCATAATCCCAATTGTTAAGTTAATCTTCATAATAATCCTCTCCTCTCGTAGCTTTGCGAAGACCCCGGACTACGATCCGGGGCCCAGTTTTATTTTGTCCTCCCCGCCCCAGCACGTCTTTAGCCGGGGGACTCAAGCTCCGTGAGGAACCGCAATCGGGGATCCATACCATTTCGAAATCCCAAATTTCAAGTTTCAAACAAACAACAAAACACAAAACGAAAATTGGTTTGATTTGCCTTATCTTGGCGTGAAACTTGGGACTTCTGTCCCGAAATGCCTTGTCGTAGCGTAGCGTAGATCCCCAAGTGTTGCTTCTTTGGTCAAGCAACAGGGACCCACTCTCGCGGACCCAACTTCCTTGCGCTTCTGCGCTACTACAGAGGAAAAACATCCCTCTATATATAGGGTGAAATTGTGGGTGTTTTAAGGAGTTATGAAATATTTTTTTCCTGCCCAAAATCGCTAAGTTCTTGTGGGAAAAGGAATAAAAAAAATTTCAAAAATTACCGGATTTTTTTGAGGCACTTGAAAGTGAGCGTTTGATTGAATTGCCTATTTTAACATTTCCCCGCCGCAGGCATGGTTTCCTCACCGTCAGTTTAACGAGTTTTACCTTTTACTTTCCACTTTATCTCTAACTAGTTTCCGCGTATAATATCACCGATATAAAGGTTTGGAGGTAATAAATGCGGATTAGCAAGGTATGTATTTCCAACTTTAGAGCGTTACAAAACCTGCCAATAGAATTTTCCAACATGACGGTGATAATCGGGGAAAATGACTGCGGGAAAACATCTGTAATGCTTGCACTAAAAGCTTTCTTCGAAAACAAAAAATTGGATAGCCCCGACGACTATTTTAAGCACAAGACAGACAATCCAGTGGTGATAGAGGTTTGCTTTAAAGATATTAGAGATAGATTTAAAGAATTCGGAATAAACGCAGATAGTGAAGCAATTATCAAGCGAACATTCCGATTTAATGAAAAGACGACCAACGAATTACTGGTAAATGGGGTTTGGACGGAGATATCTGAGAAGAAACTTGCTACCCTGTTACCTGATTTTGTCCTTGTCCCCGCAGATAGAAACCTTCAGACACACGCTAAAATGACAACAACAAGCCTTTTTGGCAAACTTTTCAGGCCACTCGTGAAGCAAATAGTTGAGCAGGAAGGAGCTCAATCGGCAACTGATTTACAGGATAAAATCCGCTCTGGGGTCGCAAAAAGAGTGAGTGATCTACAGGATGCAATGAGAGAGCAACTTAATAACCCCGAGTTGAATCTATCTCATGATGTAGAGGTAGATCCACTTCAGGGAATAGAGATTCCTGTGGCTGTCAGCGATGAGCGGGTAGAAGATATACCTATCGAGAATCGAGGTGCTGGAGTTCAAAACAGTTTTATACTTGCTCTGTTTAGGACCTATGCGAAATATCAAACGCCCGATTTTATCTTGGCGATTGAAGAGCCGGAGAACAGTTTGCATCCGAGGGCGCAGCGAGAAATGCGATGGGCAATGCAGGACCTAAGTCACGCATCGCAGGTAATTTGCACAACGCATTCGCCTGTATTTCTCGATTTAGGGCGTCTTGAGGACAATATTGTTCTTCGTCGAAGGAGTGACGGTGCGACAGAACCAGCTTATTTTTGTCTTGAGGGGGAACAAGAACGGAATCAATTGAGGGAATTGATAGGTATCAAGGTTTCCGATGCCTTATTAGGTGGTGGGGGGAATTGCACCTTGATTGTGGAAGGTGAAACAGAGCTTTATGCTTACCCGCACTTGTTCCGGTGTATTGGTTTGAACCCGCGCAGTTTGGGTATATCGCTAATTTCTGCTGGAGGTTCCGACGTTGAGAAAATGTCGATGCATGCTAGGATACTTAATGCATACAACCTGCCTTGCATTATCGTGCTTGATAAAAATAAAGAAAAAGAGGCCGAGGAATTAAGGGCTAAAAAGATACCTAATGTTAAGGCCGTATACGTTTTACAAAAGGGCAACTTTGAAGAATACCTGCCCAAAGAGATTACAGTCGAGGTCATAAACGAGCTCTGCTTAAAGGATTTACCAGATGAGACACGTAAAAATGTGCAACAGATAAGCGTTTTTGATATCGATGAGTCCAAACCTATAGAAAATCAGTTACGAAAGCTTGTTCATGAAAAATATGTTGGCGAGCGATTTGCGTTTCTCAAATTGCCGCTTGGGCAAGAGGTCGGAAAACGTATGGTTGAGCGAAAGATAAGACCACACGATGAGATTATAGAGATTCTGAATAAAGCCAAAGAAATAGCACTTGCTTGACATACAAGATTTGACCGGGTAATTCGTACGACCGGAAATAAATCTTAATAAATCCGTGGCCACCATATTTATTTCCAAAATAGCATTCCGGCCATAAGGTGACAGTATATCGTCAACCCGGCAATAAAAGCAAGTTTTTTCAGCAAAATCAGCGTTCCCCCAGACGCGGGGGCAGGCAGCGTGGAGCGTATAGCGGGTAGGTTTTCAACGCAAAAAACAAAAAGTAAAATGCAAAAATACATATCAAAATGAAAAAAGGCCGGGAGAGGCAAGAGCCCAACTACCGGCCTTATTCTCAGTTCTGAATTTTACTTTCTTCTCAAAAACAGGCCGCCCAGGCCGAGTAGTAATAGAGTGGCGGGTTCGGGGACAACCGTAACGGTAACGGTAAAAGATTCGCTGTTGTCCCCAAACTGGTATGTTTCATCGTTAAATGCGAAAAACAATCGACCTGTAGTTGGTATCTGCTGACTGTAAGAGCTGCCTACAAATCCTGCTCCCTTACCAAGAACGCCCTCTGGGACAGGGGTGCCTGTCCCAAAATCCGCTGTGCCTCCGACTTTACCGATAAGACTTAAGGCAATAGTGGAGGGAAGAATGGTGTCACTGTCAAGCTGAGTTCCATCTGTATATTGACCGACGCCATCGGGATTTGCGTAGCCAGGGGGACCAATGCTACCACCGGGCAATATAGCATAGATCTGCCAGAATACAGTCCCTGAAGCAGCAATATTGAGGGTCTGGCCCGCAATAATATCAACTCCCGAATCTTGCCAGAATGCATCGGCTGCATAAACCGATTGGGCTTGCCCCGTGGCGGGCAACAGGATGGTCGTTATCAAACAGAATAAATAGACAAATAATTTTTTCATAGCATTCTCCTTTTTTTGGACTAACAGTCATTCCCTGGGATTTCCCATATAACACAGTATATTAGTAGTACTATCAGGCACCCAATTTACATAAACTGCTCTTGCGGATCCGGTTAAACAAAATAAAAAGATAAGAGAAAGAATTGGGGAAAAAAGCTTCTTCACCAACCTCTCCTTAAAAATCCGTTCTTAACCAAATCTGATTGAAACCCGTGCTGTCGATAAAAACTTGGCCTTCTACTATAAAGGCGTCTGTCGAACAGTAAAGTTGATGGAAAAAGGTGCGAATCTCTTTCGAGCCGATTCCGGCCATAAGGTGGCAGTATATCGTAAAACCGGCAATAAAACAAGAGTCGTTAGTCGATAGTCGATAGTCATTAGTCGTTGGTCGTTAGTCGCCGGCGAGCCAGTTGTCGGCGAAAATCGCGAAATCCTGCATATCGACCTTTCCACTATAATTCAAATCCACGGGATTGAACCCGGTAAGAAACTTAAGACAAGGGTATGACTGGCCATTGTAAATTCCCCACACATTAGCAAAGTCCCAGCCCGCCGAGGTAAATGTCGAAAGTATTTTCATTTGTGCCGTCGTCTTGCCTGTCCCGCCTGCGCTGGTCATCCGACCGGAGGTCTGCGTATTCCAGAAACTGCTAACACTACTGCCGCTGGAGTTTAATCCAACCAGACCGCCGACATCAATAGAACCGCTGACCGCACCCGCCGAATAGCAATTGCTGATACTGCTGTAATTTATTCCCACCAGCCCGCCGATATAGGAAACACCGCTGACCGAACCCGTCGAATAGCAATTGCTGATAGTGCCATCGCTGTGGCTTCCCACCAGCCCGCCGATTATGTCTCCGGTGACTGAACCGGTCGCATAGCAATTGCTGATATTGCCGCCTTGGTTGCTTCCCACCAGCCCGCCGACATGGGAATCACCGCCAGCCGAACCCGTAGAATAGCAATCGCTGATACTGCCGCCGTTGTTGTATCCCACCAGGCAGCCGATATTCGAAGAATAGGAAGGACCGCTGACCGAACCCGTCGAATAGCAATTGCTGATACTGCCGCCGCCGTTGAATCCCGCCAGACAGCCGACATAATAAAAACCGCTGACCAAACAGTCCTCGATACCGAGATTTTTAACCGAGCCGCCACTGATAGTGCCAAATAGACCGATGTCGTAATAATCTTCATTGATGGTGAAATTAGTAATCTTATGGCCGTTGCCGTCAAATGTTCCCGAAAACGCTGGAACACCATCTGCGGCAATGATTGGCGCCGTAAATACCTGTCCGGCCATATTAATATCCGCCGTCAGGATAAAGCATTTGCCGTAGTCGCCTGTATTGGCAGCTAAAGCAAGCAAATCCGCTTTTGTGGCGATTCTGTATGGGGCAACCGGTATACCGAAACCGCCGGAGTATTTACCGAAGGCGCTGCCTGCCGCGAGGGTTAGTATGGCTGTAAGAAACAGGGTAAATGTTGTTCCGGTTTTCATCTTTGCTCTCCTCCAAGGTTTTTCCTTAGTTACTTCTTGAAATGCGGCAAAAAGCCGCATCCCGGCCTTAAGGTAACAGTATATCATCAAACGGGCAATAAAAGCAAGTGTTTTGAAAAAGAGTCGATAGTCGATAGTCGTTGGTCGTTAGTATCCGCCTTTGGCGAGACCCCTCGGCTCGAAGGCCGCGAGGCCTGCGGCTCGCCCATCTCTATGGGATGAGGCGGGTATCGTAATTCCGAAGCGGGCTTGTAAACCCCGCGAGGGCGTACACAAGCGCCCCCTGCCAGTTAATGCAAACTTCATTGGTCCTGGCGTCTGGCTCGATATCCTGCCAGTCGGTGGCGGAGTGACCGCCTCCGACGACGTATCCGGGCCAGGGGTCGCGGACGTTGTCGCCGCCCGAACGCCTGTCGTGCGGGTTCATCGGCGGCTTGTAACCCAGGCCGGTGACATACGACCTGCAATAATAATTACGCCCGAACAAATGACTGATTGAATCGAGCGAGGTCTCGACATATTCCGGATTGGGCGAAACCTTGTTGGCTATTTGCAGCGTAAGGCACTCTCTTGCGACCGTGCCGTTGCTGCCCCATTTGTATGCGCCGCCGAGGCATCTGGCGTAAATGTCCCTGTTGCGGTTGATGACAAGCGAATCAGCGGTCCTGAGGAGGTCACGCGTTATATCTTCCACAAGAACGTCTCTTTTGCCCTGCCTTTTGCTGAGAAGATATGTGAACATCGCGAGGTTTTTGACGCTGCCCCAGTCCCAGTAGAAGTCGATTTTGTCCTCGAACCCAAATGTTCCCCATTCGAAGGCGTTGAGGTAATTTGCGTCGCCCGTAGTTTCCCACATTTCCGCGGAGGCCCACAGGCGGTCATCCTGGTCGGTAGTCGGATACGAGCCGGTCCGAAAGGCGGACTGGTCCGCCATTTTGTTTTCGCGGTTCTTCCTGAGGAAATCGTAACTTATTTTGGCGGCATCGAGGCACTTTTGTGCGTATTTTTCGTCGTATGGCTTGAAATTTCGGGCGGCCATAGCGGTCATCGCGACGAAATCCGCGGTTGCCGCGGTGCTGTAGCCCGTGAGGTATCTTTGTTCGTCTTCCTCTTCGGGCAGTATAAACCCGCCGAACCGCAGTGTGCTGACTTTATGCGACACCCTTCCTGAGCCGTCCGGGTATTGCATTTTCAGGAGCCAGTCGATTTCCCATTTCAGCTCTTTGAGGTAATCCGGGTAACCCGGCGCGGTATCCGGTATGTCGAGCTTGATATTTTTGAGCTTATCGCCGAACTGTTCCCACGCCAGGAACATCGCCCCCACCGTCACCCCCGCGTTGACGACATATTTATTATAGTCACCAGCGTCGTGCCAGCCGCCGGTGGCGTCGCGAATCTGGTCGGGGGAGTTGAGGTCAGTGATGTAATCCTGGCAGGCGTCTTCGGTATGGCAGGCGGCGTGATGGAAACGGGAGCCGTTGTATATGGCGTTGACTTCGGTGCCGCAACGCCAGAGGTAAAATGCGCGCATAGCGGTGTAAAACGCGAAATCGTAAACGTTGTCGGCTATTTGGAAATCGATAGAGCGGCCGAGGCCGGGCACTTCGAGGTAATACTTTCCGGGCTTGTTAAGTTTGGAGAAATCGGCGAGCCAGGCGGTCTGGTTGACGTCATTCTGGGTGAATGGGCCTGTAACTTTGCCGGAGAACACAACTTTATCTTTCGAGGCATCTTTTACGGTAAAATTCGAGCAGTTAGTGATAATCGTGGCTTTTTTCTGTGCCGCGGGCAGGTAGCCAAGGGAATTGAGGCGGATATCGGTATTTGGCTGGACCGATTCTTTTATTGCTTCCTTATTCGACGCAGCGAAAGGCGAACAGCCAGTCATAACCACCATTAAAATTACCACTACAACTGTCAATTCAACTTTCATTTTGTACCTTTCTGTTTACAATACAGGTTGAAGCGGCAGTTTAAACTTTATCGCGGGATTTTTCAATAGGATTTAATTAGTCGTTAGTCGTTAGTCGTTAGTCGTTAGTCGTTAGTCGTTAGTCGTTAGTATTTAGCATATCGTAATACGGATTGCGGATTTTTTGGCCGCTTTGTGCTTGACAGTCGAACCTGTGGTATATAAGTATATGCGTATATACTTATATACTGCTGACAGGCATTGGTTTTGTGTTTTTGCCTTTTGTGTTTTGGGCAGTTTTATGTTTTTGCATAAGATTTGTGTTACGTGAAACGTTTGTGTTACAGGAAATACTTGTCTTACGATAAATAGAAAGGTGAACCGTTATGGCTGACGCGGAAAAGCTGGCAGGGATATTCAAATTGTTTTCGGTTGAGACGAGGGTACGCATTGTTCAGGCACTTAAGCGGCGATCGCTGTGCGTTACGGAACTAACATCGCAACTGGGCATATCGCAGGAGGCGACTTCTCAGCATCTGCGGGTCATGAGAGATGCGGGAATTGTATGGTTTCAAAAAAGAGGGTTTCATGTTTATTATTCACTCGACAAACAAAATATGGCTTTTATTCACAAAACGGTAAGTGCGTTGTTTGAGCCGGGGAACGCATAAAGAAGATTTTGCAAAGCATATAAGTATATGCGTATATACTTATATGGTGCGTCACCAGTCGAGGTTTTTAGGGCGAAGATTTTTAACCACCCCTGCCGTTTTGCAAAGCATATAAGAGCATATAAGTATATGCGTATATGCGTATATACTTATGGAGTGCTTTAACGGTCGAGGTTTTTGAATCCATGCTTTTGAGGCTCGGTTATTGAGATGTGGATTTTTTGAGCCACCCCCACACTTGTCTTCGACAAGTAGCTGTGGGAGCAGGCAAGACACTAAGACACGAAGTTTTTTTAACCACCCCCGCCGTTTTGCAAAGCATATAAGAGCATATAAGTATATGCGTATATGCGTATATACTTATATAATGCTCCAACAGTCGATGTTTTTAGGCATAGGTTTTTGGGACATCCGCCTCGCCGCATAGCGGCGGGCGAGATCTCGCTCGCCTTTGGCGAAGCGGACGGATTTGGTCAGTCGATAGTGTTTAGTCGTTAGTATATAGTCGTTAGTATTTAGTAATTAGGATGCCGCCTCCCATGAGGGACACCAAACGGCGGGAGGCCCGGCGGACAGTAAAATGACGCGGGTTGAAGCGGCAATTTAAACTTTATCGCGGGAAATTTCAATATGAAAAAATTTAACCACCCTTCGACGATGCTCAGGGCAGGCAGATGACACAGATTACACTGTCTTAATTAGCCACGAGAAGGCGTAAAATACACAAAGTTTTTTTAACCACGGATTCACCCCGTGAGATAGGCGAAGCTGCCATCTAACGGGGTAAACACGGATTTTTTTAGCCACCGAGTTCACAGAGAGCACAGAGGACAGTCAGCTTTGTGTGCTCGATACAACCAATTCTCCAAATATGATTTGTGCGATTGGTAAGTATCTTCGCCCACCAGAGCTAATCGCTCTTTTATAAAGCTGACTGTGTTTGCGCGGCTTGCGTACTTCGTTTTAGGCCGGGGATTTTACAAACGGAGGGTTTTAACGTCTCTGGAGGGCATGTTTTTATTCGTCGTTAGTCGTTAGTATTTAGTATATCGTAATGCGGATTGCGGATTTTTTGGCCGCTTTGTGCTTGACAGTCGAACCTGTGGTATATAAGTATATGCGTATATACTTATATACTGCTGACAGGCATTGGTTTTGTGTTTTTGCCTTTTGTGTTTTGGGCAGTTTTATGTTTTTGCATAAGATTTGTGTTACGTGAAACGTTTGTGTTACAGGAAATACTTGTCTTACGATAAATAGAAAGGTGAACCGTTATGGCTGACGCGGAAAAGCTGGCAGGGATATTCAAATTGTTTTCGGTTGAGACGAGGGTACGCATTGTTCAGGCACTTAAGCGGCGATCGCTGTGCGTTACGGAACTAACATCGCAACTGGGCATATCGCAGGAGGCGACTTCTCAGCATCTGCGGGTCATGAGAGATGCGGGAATTGTATGGTTTCAAAAAAGAGGGTTTCATGTTTATTATTCACTCGACAAACAAAATATGGCTTTTATTCACAAAACGGTAAGTGCGTTGTTTGAGCCGGGGAACGCATAAAGAAGATTTTGCAAAGCATATAAGTATATGCGTATATACTTATATGGTGCGTCACCAGTCGAGGTTTTTAGGGCGAAGATTTTAGACGCGGATTCCTTCGACTGGTTCGACAAGCTCACCACAGGCAAGCTCATTTCGATAAACTCAGTGCAAGCAAGACAGGTTATGCAGATTACGCTGTGGCACGATAGTATATAAGCATATGCGTATGTACTTATATAGTGCTTCAACTTTTTTAGACACGGATTCACCCCGTGAGATAGGCGAAGCTGCCATCTAACGGGGTAAACACGGATTTTTTCAGACGCAGATTGCGCTGGTTACGCTGTTTTTTGTTTAGCCACTGATTTCACTGATTACACAGTTTTTTTAGCCACAGAGTTCACAGAGAGCACAGAGAACAGTCAGCTTTGTGTGCTCGATACAACCAATTCTCCAAATATGATTTGTGCGATTGGTAAGTATCTTCGCCCACCAGAGCTAATCGCTCTTTTATAAAGCTGACTGCTTTTGCTCGGCTTGCGGACTTCGTTTTAGGCCGGGGATTTTACAAACGGAGGGTTTTAATGTCTCTGTCGGGCATGGGCGTCATTCGTCCTTATCATTTCCCTTTTATTTTTTCTATCCACCCCTCCACCATCTTCGCCTCATTCGGCAGCCCTATCTTCTTATACAAATCCAGCGCCTTCTCCCAATATTCCCTCGCTCTTCCCAAATCTCCTCTCTGCTTATAAATTCCCCCTAAGTTGCCATATTGGTCTGCCATAACCTCACGCAGGCCAAGTTTCTCCGAAATCTCTAACGACTTTTTGTGCATCTCTTCGGCCTTATCCAATTCGCCCCTCATTTGATAAATCAGCCCTAAGTTGTCGTACTGGTTTGCCATTCCCTCAAGCAGGCCAAGCCTCTTCTCTATCTCCATCGCCTTTTTGTACATCTCTTCTGCTTTATCTAATTCGCCCCTCGTTTGATAAATCAGCCCTAAGTTGCCGTACTGGTTTGCCATTCCCTCAATCCGGCCAATCTTCTCCGAAATCTCCATCGCCTTTTTGTGCATCTCTACTGTTTTACCTGATTCGCCCCTCATTTGATAAATCAGCCCTAAGTTGCCGTAATCGCTTACCATTCCCTCAAGCCGGCCGAGCTTCTTATCTATCTCTAATAACTTTTTGTACATCTCTTCTGCCTTGCCTAATCCGCCCATCGTTCGATAAATCGGCACTACGTTGCCGTACTGGTTTGCCATTCCCTCAATCCGGCCAAGTTTTTTCTCTATCTCCAACGACTTTTTGTGCATCTCTACTGCTTTATCCAAGTCGCCCCTTGTTAGATAAATCATCCTTAAGTTGCCGTACTGGCTTGCCATCCCCTCAAGCCAGCCAAGCTTCTCATTTATCTCCATCGCTTTTTTGAGCATCTTTTCTGCCTTGTCTAATTCGCCCCTCTTTTGACAAATCAGACCTAAGTTGCCTAAAACCATCGCCACTTCCTTTGAATCTTTCTTCGCAGCCCCCAAAGCACGCTCTGAAAAACTAATCGCCTCATCCAATAAACCAAGATTCCGCAATGGCTCAAAGCACTCATTTACAAACGCATCGACAAACGCCCCTTTGCCTTCAGCCACAAGAATATGCTCAGGCAACCTCACCGCCGCCAATTCATCCGGCTTTATCTGTTCTTTTTCCGCCTTTTTCAATTTCCCCCTGTAAATTTTCATCGCTCGCTTATGATATTTATTCTTCTCCTCCTCGCTCATTTGACCAAGGGCATAATCCACCAATATTGAATGATAAATCCTCTTTCCACCCGCCTCCTCTCTCAAAAGCCCCCTCAGATACTTATCGCCCTGCAACCGCTTTCTCGTTGTCGTCCCCACCTCACTTACATATTCCACCACATCATCCGGCACCGCTACCTCCAAAACTGCGTATGCCTCAAATAGCTTCATAGCGTCTTCACCAATATCGCATACCTGTTCCCATTGTCCCTCTGCAACTCCTTCTTCCGTCGGGTCTTGTGGCAACCCTTCTATTGTTTTTGTCTTTTCAATAATACCTAACGCTGCCTGTATCGCATATGGATGCCCCCTATACCGTTTCACCGCTCCTCGCAGCGCAAGTTCTTCTTGACCTACTTCTTTTGCACGCAGTCGCACCAAATCATCCACTTCCTCTATTGCAAGAACATCGAGTTTCGCCTTCGGTATCCATATAACATTCTCTAATCCTTTGAATGCTCTTCCCTTCACAAGTTCATCCTCTGTCCTCTGTGCGAAAATAAACTTTATTTTTTCCGGCAAACTCTTGACCACAATTGCCCATGTCTGGTCGCTGTCTTTGGCCATATATTTTTCAGGGTCAACAATGAATATCGCACGCCCATTTTCCGGCATCCGCTTTGAAATAAGCTCCAACCGTTCTAAGAATTGCTGACGTGTATCTTTGGCCGGATCTCGACGTAAACTCGCCATAAGTTCAATCAATTGCTCTCCTCTTGGAACAAACGTCTTAAATAGCGCCAGCCATTGCCGCTTTCTTTCCGGAACATTATCGATACTCCCCGGTTCAGTACTTGCTGCCTCAAAGGCGCTATCAATCATAAGCGACATTGTAGAATCAGGGCTGTCCGTCGGCGTCACCTCATATCGCACGAACCCGCATTTAAGTGTTGGATGGTCACTTGCTAATTTCGCCATTCTATTGACAAGCCAGGTCTTACCCATTCCCCTGTTGCCCACAACAATAATCGCCTGTCCTTGCGGATTCTCAATGGCCTTTGTGAATTCGTTGAGTTCGTCTTTTCTTCCTACAAATATCTCGTTGTTGGCCATAAAACAATTGTCTCCTGATTGAGATAGATTTTAACAGATTCCTCGACTACGCTCGGAATGACAACGACCCCGAAGCAGGCCCGCCTATGGCGAGGTAAACTTCGGGGCTAACCACAACTATTTTTCATTCTGCCCCAGTGGGATAGCAGAAGACGCATCCCATGAGATAAACAAGACCATCTCACGGGATAAATCCCACGTGGTAAACATCTACGGGATAAATTCTACCCTTAAATTGGGAGGAAACAAGGAGTTTCGTATTTATGATTTTCGATTTATGATTGATGCCCGCCTTCGTTAAAACTTCGGCGGGTAAAATTTGGGGATGCGGAGTGAATAATTGCGGATTTGGGATTGTAGATTGCGGATTGACGATTGTCGAATGGCGATTTAATTCAGCGAACCTCACGTCTGCAACCCCGGCCAGAGGCCGGGGCTATATACAAACGCCCGAGGCGGGCGTTCAAAAGGGATTTAAGATTTAAGATTTGAGTAAAGAAATCCTGGGCCCCAGATCGTAGTCTGGGGGGCTTCGCTTCCGTCTTCGTTGCACTACGCCGGACAGGTCGCTACGAGAAAATATTAAAAAACAAAAGGCAACCCGAGGAAAATTTTGGTATGATTCTGCAATTGGACTGTTTGGCTGCGCAGCGAGGCGTTTAATCCACCTGCGGCGGATAAATATGGGAAATATCAGATTAAACAACAAAATTTTAATACCTAACCGACATCGAGTTAATAATTCTTGTCGTGTAATTTATATATTACACCGGTATAAAATTTTTTAAAGCGAGAAAGGAGCACGGAAATGAATACGTTTCCGAAAAAAACACGGATGGTGGCGTGCAGTTTTCTCTTTCTTTTTTTGTTGGCGGCCTTGTGTTGGGCAAAGGAAGCAATTCCAACGGCTGCGGAAGTATCCAAAGGCCTTGCTACCCTGGCGAGTGACCCGTCTTCCGCGGCGGAAGTCAAACAGAAGCTGTTCGGAATCAGCGAAGAAGGATTTGCCAAGCTCTGCGAGCAGGCAAAGCCGGAAGAGCGCGGATTGCTTTCCCTTCTGTACTTCTCGAGACAAACCCTACCAAACGGTATGACGGACGCCAGTTTGGAGGGGAACTTCAAGGACGGCAGAGTTGTCAAGGATGTCTCATATATCTTTGACAAACCGGAGGTTATTCAGAAACTATCCGTTCTTGAGGATTATTCTCCAGACGACCTGAAGAACCTCTTTGTTTCTATAGCTGCTGTCTGGTACGACACGATTGGCGGATTGCCGTATGGAGCATCCAGAACGACCTGGGCATCACAGAGGATGACGACAGCGGTTGAAAACATAAGGAAGGTGGAGCTGGCGAAAAGGTCCGCAGTGCTAAAGCTAATGGTCTTGCAGAAAGACATCACCTTGCCAAGTTCTGCTGTTGCCATTTTCGACTGGAGCTCTGCTCCAAGTATTAAGATAGACCTTCTTCCGCCAAGCTGGACAAAGGAAGATGTTTCGGCATTGAAAAGGCTCAAGGACAGCAAGTACGAGTATTATCGTGCGGCTGCCGGGAAAGTGCTGGAACAGTTGGGCGAAAAAGGGGGACTGGAATCGTTTAGCGAGAAAACGGCGTCGGGACAGTCCGATGGGAGAATGCTTACGGGCGTCTGCTACGGACCATTCCGGGAAAATCAAGACCCGGAAAGCGGAATTTTTCCGAGCCGGAAGGAGATAGAGGAGGATATTCGCTTAATTTCTAAAACGGCGAAAGCTCTCCGCACCTACGGCTCCGGACAAACACCCGGTTATATTCCTGCCATTTGCGACCAAATCGGAGTAGATTGCTTTCTCGGAATCTGGCTCGGCAAAGAAAAAGATGACAACCGGAAAGAAATTGAGGCAGGCCTGAAGATTGCCAACGAGAGGCATAAAAGCGTCAAGGCCTTGATTGTCGGAAGCGAAGTTCTGCTTCGCAAAGATTTGAGCGAAGATGAACTCATCGCTTACATCAAAGAAGTGAAAGACCGCACCAAAGATATCCCCAACCTCAGGATAACCACGGCTGAAACCTGGAAAGTGGTGCTTTTACATCCGAAAGTCGCGGAAGCTGTGGATTTTCTATTGCCGCACATCTATTCTTATTGGGATGGCATCCCTATTGAAAACGGTGCGCAGTATATAGTTGATTCCTGGCGGAAAGTTTCAGAAGCATTTTCCGGCAAGGAAGTTATCATCGGAGAAACAGGCTGGCCTTCAATGGGCAGCGCAAATGGCAAAGCGAAGCCATCGGAAGAAAATCAGGCGAAGTTCTTCAAGGAATTCATTGAGCTGGCCCGCCAGAACGGCATCAAATATTTCTACTTCGAGATGTTTGATGAGATGTGGAAGGAAAAGTTTGAAGGCAACGTCGGCGCTCACTGGGGAATCTACGATTCCGGAGGCAGTGTTAAGCCGAAGAATGAAAGTATCGTGCCGGAAGCGGTTAAGGCGGGAATTAAACGGCCGAAATTTATTCCTGCACCAGTCGAAGTCAACGCTCCGTTTATTGTATATGACGGCGAGGGCGACAGAAGCAATTTTTATCCGTCTGGTTGGATGGGGGACCAGGGACCAATCAGCCTTGATAAATCATGTTCGGTAAACCCCCATTCCGGGAAAATTTGCGCTCGTATATCCTATGACCCGTCTCGCGGAGTCAGCCAACGCTGGTCCGGCATCTACTGGCAATTCCCTCTGAACAACTGGGGTAACTATCCCGGCTACAAGATGAAAGGCGGAGTAAGCGCTTTGAATTTCTGGGCCCGTGGAGAAAATGGCGGAGAGAAAGCAGAGTTCAAGGTCGGGGGAATCCATGACAGTAAATTCCCATTTCGTGATTCTTTCGGCCCGAAAAGCAGCGGAGTCATCGAGCTCACCAAAGAGTGGAAGCAATATTCCATTGACCTGAGGGGACAAGACCTTTCAAGTTTCATTGGTGGGTTCTGTTGGGTAACCAACACATCCCAGAATCGGGACGGTTGCGTCATCTATGTGGACGATATAGAAATCGTGCCATAAGCTTATGACAATTGAAGTGATTCCGTAAACGTTTTCATGGTCCGTGGTTCTCGAACTTTGGACTAAAAACCCCTTCAAGCACTTAAAAAATGCGAAGAGGGTTTTTTATTCCAAAACCACATTGAGCCGCTGTGTAGAGAAATTAATAAAGACCCCGGCCACCCCCGACAAAAACATTCGAGGGCAGGGGGGAGCCGGGGTTAAACAATGAGGATAAAATTAAAAAATTATTTTTCGGTTGTCAATTTAAAGACAATGGCGAGGTCGCTGGGTTTTTTGGCGGGGGTGGTAACGACGAGGCCGGCGTCGGTCCTTTGCCATTTGATTTTGCCCCAGACGCCCGGCATGGTGACATCTTTAACCTTGATATTTTCCGCTTTGCCGCCTTTGGCGAACAGGGCAAAAGTGACCTGAGTATTTTCGCCCGGCCAGCCGAGGACGATGGCGTAAACGGTATTGCCTTTTCGGGTGTAGCGGATATCTTTGGCATTGTAGCCACCCTTCATTTTGGCGAACATGCCGCCTGATTCCATTTTCGTCGGGCCTTCGCCATATTCGACAAATGGTCTTGTGCCGTAAATGGCCTCGCCGAATTGCTTCATCCAGCCGCCTATTTCGAGAAGCACTTTTTTCTGGTTATCGGGTATGGTCCCATCGGCTTTGGGGGAGATATTGAGCATCAGTTGGCCATTTTTGCTGACGATATCCGCAAGGGTACGCACGATTTCGAGGGACTTTTTTATGCCGAGGTTTTCCGTATAGCACCAGGACCCGCGGCTAATAGTATCATCGGTGAGCCAGACATAATCGGTGAGTTTGTCCGCCCTGCCCTTTTCGTAATCCACCATGCCGACTTCTTTTGGTAAATCCTCCTGCTTGTATGTTACGACAACTTCCTTATTCAATCGGGCGGCGTCGTTGAAATAATGCGCAAGATATTCCATTTTGTATTTGTCGGGGATTTCGTCGAGCCAGGAGTCGAAATACATCAAGTCGGGATGATAATGGTCGATGACCTCGATGAGCTTATCTTCCCACATCTGGTAGTATTTGTCGGCGGGCATATAGCCATACATAATCGCGCGGCAGGGGTCGTTGAGGAGGTCGGGGAAGTTTTTCTTCACAAATTCATAGTGGCCTGTCCAATAAGTTTTGCCGTCCTTTGTGATTTCGTAGAGGCCATTGCGCTCGTGGTGAAAGGTGGTGACGAAGCGCATACCCCGTTTGCGGATTGCTTTTTCAAGCTCGCCTACGATGTCGCGGTGAGGGCCCATATCTTTGGCGTTCCAGGGGGTAAGTTTGCTGGCCCACATCGAAAAGCCATCGTGGTGTTCGGCTACGGGGCCGGCGAACTGAGCGCCTGTCTTTTTGAAGAGGTCCGCCCACTCGTCGGGGTTGAATTTTTCGGCTTTGAACATCGGGACAAAATCCGGATAGCCGAATTTGTTCGGCTCGCCCCAGGTTTTGACGTGATGCTTATATTCCGGGGAATTTACGTCATACATATTGCGGGGATACCATTCGTTGCCGAAGGCGGGGACAGAATAAACGCCCCAGTGAAAATATATTCCGAATTTAGCGTCGCGGAACCATTCGGGGGCGGGGTTGCGTTTCTTGAGCGATTCCCAATCTGCGGTAAACGTTTGTTTTGGTTTGGCGGCGGCGGGTTTATTCTGGCAGGTTTGTTGTGCGCAGCCAGTTAACAACGCGATGATAATCGACGCGCAAACGATGTTGATTGTTCTTTTCATTTTGGCCCCTTTCGGCATTCGCCCCAAATTATGATTCAAACATCTTATCTGACGCCGGCCTAAAATAAAACCATAAATACCCCCTCCTGAGATTGAAAAACTTTTTGCCACCCTACCAAAAAACCATATAATAACACCCTGTTACAAATTACGACTTTATGATAGGAAAGGATATTATATGACCGGATGTTTGTTGTTGACAGGTACATTAGGCACACTGGACTGGGCAGCAATCGGTGCATATTTCGCTGTCATTCTTGGTGTTGCCTGGTGGGTTGTGAAAAAACGCAAAGACACCGCAGCGGACTACTTCCTCGCGGGACGTAACCTCGGCTGGTGGGTCATCGGGGCATCCATTTTCGCCTCCAACATCGGCTCAGAACACATCGTCGGCCTAGCAGGTTCCGGCGCCGCCGACGGCGTAGCCATGGCACATTACGAATTGCACGCATGGTGTTTGCTGACCCTGGCATGGGTTTTCGTGCCTTTCTACTCACGTGCGCTGGTATTCACGATGCCGGAATTTCTCGAACGGCGTTTCTCCACGAGTTCGCGGTACGTCCTTTCTATTGTTTCTCTTATCACATTTGTTGTCTCGAAGATTGCCGTGGGCATTTTCGCCGGCGGCGTCGTTTTTGCTACACTGCTTCCGGAGGTACATCTTTATCTTGGAACAGCCCATATTAACGAATCCTGGCTGCGGACGGTGCTGGAAGTGTTAAAGATTTATCAGCCAGATACCGGCATACTCGACATCAACAGTTTCTGGATAGGTTCCGTGGCAGTGATTGTTATGACGGGTCTTTACACGGCACTGGGCGGTATGCGAGCCGTGGCTTACAATGACGCTGTACAGGTAATAGTCCTCATAATTGGTTCAGCAACATTAACAGTTTACGGGCTGATTAAGCTGGGCGGCTGGCACGAGCTGCGCACGCTTTGCGGCTCAGATATGTTCAACTTATGGAAACCGCTCATCCCGCCGGGCGTTGAAGGCACCTGGGCGCCGGTTTTGGAAAAAAGCGCCACCGGCCAGGTAGTCAGGCAAGCCTGGTATTTTAACGGCTACTACCCCTGGCTGGGCATGCTCTTCTGCGCGCCCATTATCGGCCTATGGTATTGGTGCACAGACCAATATATAGTTCAGCGGGCATTGGGAGCACCAAATGAGCAAACAGCTCGCCGGGGCAGCATATTCGCGGGCTTTTTGAAGCTGTTTCCGCCATACCTGTTCATTATTCCGGGCATGATATGTTTCGCGCTAGCCAAAAGCGGGAAAATTCCGGAATTCGCCGCAATGGTAACTCCGGACGGTAGATCGGTTCCTCACGCGGCGCAGGCGGCGTTCCCGATGATGGTAAAATATCTGCTGCCGGCTGGTTTGCGCGGATTGGTTGTCGCGAGTTTGCTCTCTGCGTTAATGGGTTCGCTGGCGGGAGTATTCAACGCCTGCTCAACACTGTTTACCGTGGACCTTTACGAGAAATGGAAACCAGGCGCCTCGCAGCACCAGTTAGTGCGGACGGGACGTATTGCCACAGCCGTTATGGTGTTTATCGCGCTAATGTGGATTCCGGTAATTCAGGGCGCGCACGGCCTGTACAATTACCTGCAAGCGGTGCAGGGTTATCTGGCGCCGCCTATTTTCGTGGTGTTCTTCTTTGGGGTGTTCTGGAAACGACTAAACGCCAAAGGATGCTTATGGGCAATGATAGTAGGATTCACGCTTGGCGTGTTCCGAATGCTTGTCGATACACCTGTAACGATGGGGTTATTCGGCTGGCTTGATCCGGAAAAGACAGTCGCGCAGGGATATACGACAGGGTCATTTTTCTGGATAATCAACAACATCTATTTCCAGTACTTCAGCGTGCTCATTACAATCGTGTCGATTATAGTGATGATAGTAGTAAGCTATATGACGCAGGAGCCGGATTACAATAGGATAAAGAGTTTGACCTTCGGCACCGCGACGGCGGAAGACCGAGCGAAAACGCGAGCAAGCTGGGATTGGCGAGATGTTATGGCTTCGGCCTTTATCCTTCTGTGTATTCTCTGTGCTTATCTATACTTCAGGGGGTAATATGAAATACACAATCGGTCTGGATTACGGGACGAATTCGGTCCGGTGCGTAATTGTCGATATCGCGAACGGCAGCGAGGTCGGGACGGCGGTTTATAATTACCCCACAGGCCAAGCGGGTATCATCTTAGACAAGAACGACCATAACCTGGCGAGGCAGAATCCGGCGGATTACGTCAAAGGTATCGAAGTAACAATCAAAAAAGCCATACTTCAAGCGAAAAAGACAGTCAAAAAATTTGACGCAGGCCAAATTATAGGAATCGGCGTTGATACGACAGGGTCAACTCCCCTGCCAGTGGATAAAAACGGGACGCCATTGGGAATGCTGGCTGAGTTTAAGAAGAATAAAAATGCGCAGGCGTGGCTGTGGAAGGACCATACGGGTTTCGCGGAGGCGGCGGAAATAACGGAGCTGGCCAAAAAAGAGCATCCGGAATATCTGGCAAAATGCGGACAGGTATATTCATCGGAATGGTTTTTCAGCAAGATACTTCATTGCCTGCGGACTGACCCGAAGGTTTTTGACGCGGCGTATAGCTGGGTTGAGTGCTGCGATTATATACCCGCGATGCTAACGGGGACAGAAAAGCCGGAGGCGATGAAACGAAGCAGGTGCGCGGCGGGACATAAGGCGATGTTCAACGCAGGCTGGGGCGGGCTGCCCACGAAGGATTTTTTAGCGAAATTAGACCCCAAACTTGGCGAGCTTCGCGGCCGGCTGTATGACAAGACATATACCGTCGAAGCGGAGGCGGGGAAACTCACGCAGCAATGGGCGAAAAAATTAGGATTGAAGGCGGGGATATCGGTTTCGGTTGGCGCGTTCGATGCGCATTTGGGAGCGGTTGGCTCAGGTATTGCGCCGGGCAAGCTGGTCAAGATAATAGGGACAAGCACCTGCGATATGCTCGTATCGGAACAGGGTAAGCAACTTGCGGATGTGCCGGGGATATGCGGGATAGTTGACGGGTCGATACTGCCTGGGTATATCGGGCTGGAGGCGGGACAGTCGGCGGTTGGGGACATATTCAACTGGTTTGTGAATTATATCCAGCCAGGAGGCAAAATAGCTGGTTCGCACGATGCGCTAACCAAAAAAGCGGCGAAATTAAAGCCCGGACAATCCGGATTGCTGGCACTGGACTGGAACAACGGGAACCGCACTATTTTGGTTGACCAGCGGTTGACTGGATTGCTTCTGGGCCAAACGCTGCATACAAAGCCAGAGGAGATATACCGTGCATTGATCGAGGCGACGGCATTCGGGGCATTGACAATCATAAACAGGTTCGAGGAATACGGCGTTAAGGTTTCGGAAATAATAAACTGCGGCGGGATAGCGGAAAAAAGCCCGCTGGTCATGCAGATTTACGCGGATGTTACAGGAAGGGAAATGAAGGTGTCACGCTCGGCGCAAAGCTGCGCGCTCGGCGCGGCAATCGCGGCGGCGGTTACGGCGGGCGGTTATAAGAATTTCGCCGAGGCGCAGAGCGCGATGTGCGGGATAAAAAAGGTCATTTACAAACCTGTCGCGGAAAACCACGCCATTTACAAAAGGGTTTACACCCTTTATAAACAGATTCATGATGCCTTTGGTTCGGGAACGCTTGTTAACGTTATGAAGGAACTTTTGAGTATTAAAGACCTATGCACGAAGAGCTGAAAAAAAATGTTTGTGAAGCTAATATCGAACTGCAAAGACGAAACCTCGTTATTTACAGCTGGGGCAATGTAAGCGGAATCGACCGGGCAGCGGGAATAGTCGCGATAAAGCCCAGCGGCGTATCATACGATGAATTGACGCCGGAGAAAATTGTGCTGGTGGATTTGGCGGGGAAAGTCGTCGAAGGCAATCTCAAACCATCATCGGATACGACGACGCATCTTGAGCTTTATCGAAACTTCAAATCGATTGGCGGGATATGCCACACGCACTCGATGTGTGCAACAATCTGGGCGCAGTCGTGCAGGGAAATACCGTGCTTAGGCACGACGCACGCGGATTATTTTTACGGCGCGGTGCCCGTAACCAGGCCGCTGACGAAAAAAGAAATACAAAACGACTACGAGCTGAACACAGGCAAGGCAATTGTCAAACGGTTTGCCAAGATTGACCCGATGCAGATGCAGGCGGCGCTTGTCGCCAATCACGGGCCTTTCAGCTGGGGAAAAACCGCGGGGCAGGCAGTCGAGGCAATGGTCATTCTCGAAGAAATAGCGACGATGGCTATGAGGACGCTTGTGTTAAGCCCGAAACAGCGTCAAATCAGCAGGGAACTATTGGACAAACATTATCTGCGCAAACACGGAGAGAAGGCCTATTACGGACAAGGGGGCAATTAAAAAGCAAAAGGCAAATGTAAGCCGCGATGCTGATCTTTAACTTTTGTTTTTTACATACGTCCATTCGCACGCATCGGTGTATTTTTTATCACCTTTTTGGCTAATGACGCTTATCTTATTCAGGCCGGGGCTAAGCACAATGTCTTTCCAGACAATTTTGTGAATATCCGAATCCATTTTCTTACTCGAAATCAGTTTTTCATTAACATACAGCTCGACTGCGTCAAGATTCGTATAAACCGCCACCTCTGCTGCTTCGGCAGTTCGCTGCGTATTACGTCTGCTTAAAATGTAAAGCACCGGCTCATCGGACCAGTTTGCCTTGTAGAAATAGAAGGCATCTTTTTTCACCTGGCGGTCATGCGTAACAAGTCCTTTGTGATTAATAAAATCACGGTCGCCGCGTTTGGCAAAGGTCCAGCTGAAGTCGAACATGTTCCATACAAATTTGCACCAGATGTCGTCCCTGTCTTTTATATTCTTCCAGACCTCTTCGTGGTAAAGGCGCTGGTATTGTTCGGGGAAAAACCTGCCATAAGGATTAGGACGATTCGGGTCTTCCTGCTGCTGGCTGATACAACCTTCGGCGCCGTATTCGCTCAGGCCGCCTTTTATCTCGGGGTGTTCTTTGTGAAGTTTGTCATACCATGTAACGTATTTGTCAAACTTGTCGTAGTACCAGCCGAAGTACCAGTTCCACGCGGCAACATCTGTAACAAAATGTCTGCCTGTAACCTGCGTGAAGTCCGCCTGGGTGGTCAAACGACAGGGGTCCAGTTGCTTGGCGGTCTGATGCAGATATTTTACATCTTCGGCAGAGATTGGAATTTCATTGTACATTCCCCAGAAGAAAATCGCTGGGTGATTGTAGTTTTGTTTGATAAGTTCCGTCAGCTGCTCTTTGCAGTTCTGAAGATATGCGGGATTTTCCGCCCGATACGCGGGAGTGTTAGGGATTTCCGCCCAGACAACAAGGCCTTTCTCGTCACACAAGCTGTACATCCTGTCCGCCTGCTGATAATGAGCCAGACGAACGCCGTTGGCGCCAAGCTCAAGAATCAATTCGATATCCTTTTCGTGCTGCTTATCGGTCAGAGCGGAACCGAATCCTTCCCATTCCTGGTGTCTGCAGACGCCGTGCAAATGATACGGTTGGCCGTTCAGTATAAGACCTTTGTCCCTGTCAACTTCGAAGAAACGCAGCCCAAGCGGCTGGTCTATTTCGTCTATTTTTGTTCCATTTGCGTCTTCCACGCGGACATTCAGCTTGTATAAATACGGGTCTTTTTTAGCGTTCCAGAGATGGGGATTATCTATGTGAATTTTTGAAATGCTTTTGGTCTGTTGACTGTTTTTAACAATGACTTTCTGGCGGTTTTGAGCAATCACATTATTATTGTCCAGCACGGTCGTCTTCAACACTACTTCGGCGTCGTTTGCTGCGCTGTAATCCAAGAGCGTCACCACTTCAATATCCGCTCGTTTCTGTGAAACATTCACGGGGCGGATATATACGCCGCTCGAAGCGTAATCGAGAGGGGAAACACATAAGCAATCCGTGCTGAATACGGTGACAGGACGGTAAATGCCGCCGAACAAAGGATAAAGATAAGTCCCGGAAGGAGCGACGTCCGGCTGCATCGAATTATCTACCTTGACGGAAATGCTGTTTTTTCGCCCGGATTTTACCTGTCGGGTGATTTCGTAGCAAAAAGCCGAAAACCCTCCTTTGTGCCGGCCAATGAAAAGGCCGTTGACATATACATCAGACACCAGACATACGCCTTCAAAACGAATAAAGTATCGCCTGCTATTTTGCTTCTTTGGCAAATCAAAACTGCCGCGATACCATCCTACCCCCTGATAACAATGGTCTCCCTCAGTTAAAACGTCTTTCGCATTCCAAGTATGAGGGACAGTCACGCCTGCCCATCCCTGTTCCGAGATTTTGTCGCCGCTTTCGGCAGAGTGTATATCGCCTTTACAAAACTTCCAGTCAACGATGTTGAAGTTATCGCGATGCCCCAAAAAATCCTGTGAAAAAACATTAACGGTTCCCAAAAGGACCGCCAAAACCGCCACAATGTAAATTTTAATTCTCATTTGTCTTAGCAGTTTATTCCTTATTGCCGGGCTTTTCAACACGAAACAACAATACGGACGGGAATGTTGCTGTGGAATCCGGCGGCTTTGTGTGCTATAATGCCGGCTTAAATTAATACAGCAAGAAAGGATATAAAATGCAAAAGACGACGTTTGGAGTAATAGTCGGAAACAGGGGATTTTTCCCGGACATACTGGCAAAGCAGGGACGCAAAGATATTCTCGAAGTGCTTAAAAGCAACGGTTTCGGCGCTATTGCGCTATCGATGCAGGATACCAAGTACGGGTCGGTTGAGACGTACGCGGACGCGAAAAAGTGCGCGGAACTTTTTGCTAAAAACGGCGAAAAAATCGACGGCATCATAGTAACGCTGCCGAATTTCGGCGATGAGAAAGGCGTGGCGGAATCAGTAAAACGCGCGGGGCTTGATGTGCCGATTCTGATACAGGCGGAACCCGACACAACTGAGAATATGCAGATAGAACACCGGCGGGACTCATTCTGCGGGAAAATGAGCGTCTGCAATAACCTCAAGCAGGCAGGCATACCATACACCCTGACGAAACTGCACACTATGGGGGTTGCTTCGGCGGAATTCAAACGGGAGCTGGATGATTTCGCGTCGGTTTGCAGGATTGTCAAAGGGCTAAAGAACGCCCGCTTCGGCGCAATCGGCGCAAGGACAGGGGCGTTCAACACCGTCCGATACAGCGAAAAGATTCTGGAATTATCGGGCATAGCGGTTGAGACGATTGACCTTTCAGAAATTGTGGGCAGAATCACGCGGCTCGCCGACAACGACAGGAACGTGAAAAAGAAGCTGAGCGAAATCCAGCAATACACATCAACCGAATCGATTCCGGCTGAATCGCTTTTGAAAATGGCGAAGTTCGGACACGTGGTTGACCAGTGGGTGAAAGACAACGAGCTTGACGGGACAGCGATTCAGTGCTGGACGAGCTTAGAGGAATTTTTCGGGATAGTGCCCTGCACGCTGATGAGTATGATGAGCGAGTCGCTGATGCCAAGCGCATGCGAGGTCGATATTACGGGCTTATTGGGGATGTATATCCTGCAATTAGCTTCGGGGACGCCGAGCGCGCTATTGGACTGGAACAATAATTACGCGGACGAGGCGGACAAATGCGTGCTGTTTCACTGCAGCAATCTGCCGAAGAGCTTTTTCAAATCCGCACAGATGGATTACCAGGCAATCATCGCGGGGTCGGTCGGCAAGGACAACACATACGGGACAATGGTCGGGAGAATCGCGCCGGGAAGCGCAACATTCTGCAGGACTTCCACGGACGACGCGGCGGGCGTTATCAGCGCATACGTGGGCGAGGGCGAATTCACAAACGACCGGCTCGACACATTCGGGGGCTACGGCGTGATTAAGATACCGAATCTGCAGAACCTTTTGCAGTTTATATGCAGGATGGGCTTCGAGCATCACGTGGCGATGAATATGTCGCAAAAGGCCGACGCAATCGCCGAGGCAACAGGCAATTACATGGGCTGGGAGCTTTACCGGCACAGGTAACGCTAAACAATCACGAATGCACAGTTTAATAGTCGCAAGACGCCGATTCCGTTTATTCTGACGGCCTAATTTGCTTGCAAAACAGGGGCGGACACATATAATTAGGGTGTTGGACGCGGAATTATAGGCGATTTTAGCGTTGGACAATAGCGGCTGTAGCTCAACTGGATAGAGCGTTGGTCTACGGAACCAAAGGTTGGGGGTTCGAGCCCCTTCAGCCGCATTGAGAAATCAAAAATCAAAATGCAAAGAGCAAAACTGCGGAGGCCCTTCGGGCGAGATTTATAAAATGTTACACGTTGAAGCGGAAGTTGATGATGTCGCCGTCACGGACGACGTATTCCTTGCCTTCGAGGCGGAACTTGCCAGCGGCCTTGACGGCTTTTTCGTCGCCTAACTGCTTTATTTCGCCGTAAGCGAATGTTTCGGCGCGAATGAAGCCGCGTTTGATATCGGAGTGGATTTTGCCGGCGGCGTCGAGAGCGGTTGTACCCTGCCTAATGGGCCAGGCACGGACTTCGTCGGGGCCGACAGTGAGGAAGCTAATCAAGCCAAGCGTTTTGAAACAGGCGTGGACGAATTTGCCCGCGGCGGATTCGGTGATGCCCAAATCGGCCATAAATTGCGTTTTGCTCTCGGCGTCCAGCTGCGACAATTCGTATTCAAGCTTCGCGCAGACGCTGATTATGGGCGTGGAAGTGTCGCCGGGGATTTCCAGTTTTTGCTCCTGTGCACCTTCGCCTATATTTACGGCGACGACCATCGGCTTGAGGGTGAGAAAACCAAGAGCCCGAACCATTTCCAATTCGGCGTCGCTGGTAACGACGGAGCTGATGGGCTTTTCGGATTCAATCGCGGCCTGAAGCTTTTTGTGAAGCTCAAGCTCGGCTTTATCGTGGGCCTGGGTTTTAGTGGGCTTGTGGATTTCCTTTTCAAGCTTTTCAATTCGTGTTGTTACAACAGCAAGGTCTGTAAGCAACAGTTCCGTGCGGAGGTCGATAAGGTCTTTGGCGGGATTGGCAGAATCTTCATACGCGCCAATAACCAGGGCAATCATATCGACGGTGCGAATCTGGTCGATGAGGCGTCTTGCGGCCGCCCTGCCGTGGTCGTCGGAGAAGTTGAGGCCGGGGACATCGAGACATTCGATTGTCGCGTAAACGGTTTTCTTTGGCTTGTAATGGCCGGTGAGCCAGACGATTCTTTCATCGGGCGAGGCGACGACGGCCTGCTCAATGTTCGTGGTCCCGGCGGGAAGCATTTGTTTGCCGCTGATTGCGGAAAAAAGGGTGCTTTTGCCTGACTGCATTAAACCAAGTAACGCGACTTTCAAATGATAATCTCCTTCGTTTTATAATTTTGGACGAGTTTGATTATAAAAGAGTTATGAGGGGAAAACAAGGGCGTTTAATCCGGACGGGAGTTTATCAACTCCGTTATCTCAGCAAGTGTAGGCGGTTCAAATACGGAGGGGAAGCGGAGGCAGGAGACGGCGGCGGTAGCGGAGGCGAAACGAACGACCTCCAAATCTGACCAGCCCTTCAAAATGCCATATACGACGCCCGCACGGAAGGTGTCGCCTGCGGCCAAAGTATCGACCACGGTGATTGGGTATGGCTGAAAGGTCTCAATTGCTTTACCGGCGGAAGCGAACAGGACGGGGTTACTGCCAAAGGTGAAAATTATAAGGCCTGCGCAGTTTGACTGGTATTGCTCAAGCATCGCCTCGTAATCGACGCCAGAGTATTCGCGGTCGAGGAATTCTTTAGAGCAGATAATCACCCTTGCGCCTTTGGCGATAACGGTATCGAAACCACTGTCGATGGTCACGAAATCCTTATGGTGCTTGAGGCATAACCAGGCGACTTCTTCGGATTCAGAGCCGAAGAACGGGTCGAGAGCGACGCATTTGGCGGATTTGATTGCCTGCTCATTGGGTTTATTCCAGAATTTGTGTGCGCCTGAGAAATAATCGATGAACCAGCCGAAGACGGTGCGGGTATCGCCATCGCAGAAGACGATATCGCGCCAGCCGGGGAAGCCGGGATGATGATGCAGAAGGGAACAATCGACGTTGCGTTTTTGCAAATACGCGCGAAGTGGTTCGGCGGTCGAATCGCCGAGGAATGGACCATCGAGAATTACGGAGACACCAAGGTTACTTAATACGATAGCGGCGTTGGCCGCCTCGCCGCCCGGTATGACAAAGGTATTGGTAATTTCCTGATAACCGTCGGCGGAGGGAAATTTCGCCTTCAACTGGTGAATCGTTGAAAGGACGGTCATACCATAAAGATATACGTCATAATCATTCATTTATAAACGGAATTACCGAAACAATCGTAAGCGACGATGGCGGGGAAATCGACGACTTCAAGACGCCTGATTGCCTCTGTGCCGAGGTCTCCGTAGGCGATAATTTCGGCGGAGGTGATGTGTTTAGCAAGCAAGGCCCCTGCCCCGCCTATGGTTGAAAGGTGAATAGCACAATGCTGTTTGAGGGCATCGCGGACGGCCTGATTGCGATAGCCCTTGCCGAGCATCGCCTTGAGGCCCGCGGCGATAAGTGCGGGGCTGAAGGCATCCATCCTTGCGGAAGTTGTCGGGCCGGCGGAGCCGATAACTTTGCCGGGAGGAGCGGGAGTCGGGCCGCAGAAATAGATGAGTGCGCCTTTGATATCGAAAGGCAACGTTGCCCCTTTGTTAATCGCTTCACAAAGGCGCTTATGGGCCATATCGCGGGCGGTGTAGATGGTGCCCGCAATGATGACCTCGTCGCCCGCTTTGAGCGAGCGGACAAGCGCATCCGTCAACGGCGGTCTGATAAGTTTAATGGCCATAATCAGAAGAAGTTTAACGCAGGTTGGCAATTATTTCAATTAGTAAGTATGCGTGGTATAATATGGGAAAAGGCAGAAGTAAGAAGTGAGAAGGCAGAAGTGAGAAGAGAAAAAAAATGGCGAAATATCCGATATTCCTGGATTTGAACGGCAGGCGAGTCGTTATCATCGGCGGCGGCAGCGTGGCCACGAGAAAGGCAGAGGCGATTCTCGGTACAGGCGCACGCCTGGTCGTGGTAGCCCCGCATCTCGATGAGACGCTTCGCAAGGTATGCTCAGGAACCAAAGCTGAATTGATAGAAAGCAAATATTCAAAGGATTACATCGGGAGGGCGACGCTTGTCATAGCGGCGACGAATGATGAAGCGTTAAATAAGCAGATTTACAAGGATTGCCAGCAATTGGAGATATTGTGCAACGTGGTCGATTCGCCGGGGCTTTGCGATTTTTATGTGCCTGCGGTTGTGCAACGAGGGGATTTGCAAATTGCGGTGGGAACCGATGGAAAGAGCCCTGCTTACGCAGGACACCTGCGAAAGAAACTGGAAAATATTTTCACAGAGAAGCACGGGGAATTTTTGGGGTTGCTTGAGACGATTCGAGGGTTCATAATTGAAAAGATAGCAGACGCATCGCAACGCAAAGCCATATTGGGAAAACTGGCGGATGACGAATCGTTCGAGTATTTTCTGCAAAAAGGGCCTGAGCAGTGGCGGAAAAGAGCAGAGGAAATAATTAAAGCGGAAAAGTAAATAACCGTGCGTAGCTCTTGTTTGTTTTAGAACGGCCAGCCAGCAGGACACTTATTCGGCCAGTAACCGGCCAGAACATTTAAATCAGCTAAATCCACGCCGCCATCATGGTTAAGGTCAGCACTAAGATTCGTGCCTGTCTGTCGCCACTGGTCAGCAAAAGCGGCAAAGTCGCGGAAATTGACAACTCGGGTGACCTTTACGGCGATATCTTTGCTGAAATCAGGCAGAGTGTATGCCAACATACCCGAAACCGGATTAGCATAGCCCGATGCAATAATGCCGCCGGCACCTCGTGTGGCGTAAACTTCAACGAGGTAGGAACCATTATCGAGTCCCTTGACGATAACGGGTTCATTATGAAAGGTGCCGTTTGCCGTCTTTCCGAATTCACTGCCGATATCATAAATCCAGATGTAGGCACGTTCGTTATTGGACAGTCCTATCGAGTCAAGCAGAGAAATGTTATTGGGTACAAACTCATAACTGGTTATATGGAACCAGTCCTGGCCAGTATTTTTAATCTGCACCGTTTGCTGACCCGCAGACAGCGGGACCGTGATTATAAAATCGGATGCGTTATTGGGATACCCTGATGAAAAGACGGAAGAACCATTAACAAGCACTTGTAAGCTGTTGTCGCCGGCCGGCGACACGCTTTGAACGTGTATTTTCAGCGAGCCGGCATCCAGCATATTCAAATGAAAATTCGGGTCTGACCTGTAAGCCGATTCCCAGCTCCCGTGGAGCCATTGCGAAAGGTTTTCCATCCCGGGAAAGTAATCCCAATCAAGAGAAAATACAGTCTGAGTAGACACCGCCCAGAAATCAGAGAGGACCGGATTTGCAGAATACGCTTGAGCTCCGGAAACGGCCCGCTGCGCCTTCGACAGGTTATAGTCCGCTATGTTCTCATTCGCGGCATAAATCGCTAAAGGCGTGAATTCGCCATAGAGATTAAGAGGGTCGATATAATAATCCCAGAACCACATATGGGCGCTGCTCTTGAGATGAAAACTGCTCCAGATTGAGTTATGCAGCATAAGCGCTTCGTGCATTTGCGTCTTATACGGCTCAGGTAAACTATTTATGTCCTCCTCAGGATATTGCACACCCGCTAACGGTTCCGGCGCCCCGATTTCTTCTATCATTATCGGCTTATTGTAATTTGTCAGGCCCAAAGCAGTCTGCACGATTATCTTGATAGTATCCATCCCGTAGTAATGCATCTGAACCGTATCGATGTCCGGCAAAGACCAGATATTCTCGAACCCCGAGCTGTGACTGCTGGTGATAACAGGATGCCTGAATGGGTCTATACTGTGTATATACTTCGATATCTCATCATGCCACGCGACGACGCTTGCCTGGTTGCTGCTCCAGCCGTCCGTCCACTGCACCTCGTTCCAAAGTTCCCAGGCCAGGATTGAGGTTGAATATCCCCATCTGGCAACGATATAACGATACTTATTTTTAGATAACCTTATCGCATCTAGGTCGGTAAAAAATTGAGCGGGGTTGTCCAGAAATCCCCCTGCCTCGACGTTGTATGGGTTATTGTTCCAGTCGGCGTCGGCATAAGAGCTGAATTGACCGTGATGCTGCAGGGCAAGATGCATCGCGATGTCGTTTTCTTCCGCGATTTCGACAAACCTGTCTAACCGCTGTGCCGTCTGCATTGACAATTTCCCTGCCCCCTGGAAATATCCATACCAGCCATTTCTCCATTCCAGAATGACACTTCCGTCGCCCCCGTACCAGCTCATCCAGAGCCGTGTCCAGTTCTCGCCCGCCGCGTGCATTTTTGTGATGTAATTATTCCAGCTATTGACCTCACCGGCACACCAGCCGATATGATGCCCGATATTCAGCCGGGTATCACCGTTATCATATTTCATAAAGCTGTGATTATTCGGGTCCACCCTGATAAAACCCTTTTTGCCGCTCTCCTGGCAGGTAAAAGAACCGGCGTTTGTGTCAACCACCGTTCCGTTAGCGTCTTTGATAGTAATATCGAAAGTATGTATTCCCAGTTTTGACGGGGCAAATCGCGCCTTCCAGCACGCCGAGCCGGATGTGCTGGGATAATGTTCAGGATTGCTCCCTGACACATTATACGCTTGGTAATAAAACGCCGGAATTGTCACGTTGTTTCCGCCCGGCTCATGAAAAATGACCCAAACGTCAATGATGCATGGGTCAAAAGGATTGGTGTAATTTTGGTCAAGAGTGAAAGTTGCCTCAAACTTCTCGTACCTGCCGATATCGTTGCCATTTTGTGAGATGTTACTTATTGTGGTGGGTTTAGGGACATAAGCTAATCCGATATAAGTATCCCATTGACCTTGAATCAAAACCTGGCTTTCTAAACCATCAGCCGGGTTTATAATATAAAGACCTTCCGGTGGTCGTGTTCCATAAAGATAGCCATTGGAGATATTATAAGTAAGCGTGGTATATGTTTGCCAATTAAACGGAATTTCCAAACCATTCATCGGGTCTATCATATAAAGACCTTCCGGCGATCGCGTTCCATAGAGATAACCATTAGAAGTGTTGTAAGCCAACGCGGTATAAGTTTGACAATTAACCAGGCCTCCTGAACCATCAACCAGATTTATTCTAAAGAGACCTTCGAATGTCGCTCCATAAAGATAACCATCAGAGGTATTGTAAGCCAACGCGGTATAAGTTTGACAAATTCCGCCAAAGACCATGGTTTCCAAACCATTCGTCGGGTCTATCATATAAAGACCTTCCGGCGGTCGCGTTCCATAAAGATAACCATTAGATATATCGTAAGCCAACGAGGTATAAACTTGCCAATTAAGCTGGCTTTCTGAACCATCAGCCAAATTTATCCTATAGAGACCTTGAAGTCGTATTCCGTAAAGGTAATCTGCAAAAGCCAATTGAAGAGGACAAGAGGTAATTGTAAACAAAACCACGAACACTAATAAAAGAATTGGTTTGCCTCTCATAATTCTCATCTCCGAGATGCCTTTTGCCCCCAGAACAAAAAGCACAAGCTGATATTGTATTATATAGACGACGAATAGAAAGTAAAGGAAAAAGGGTATGGAATTGCGGATTTATGGTTGAAATTCCACCAATGGCGGAAGATGCTGGTGGACAGACAAATCACATCAGCGATGAAAATAACCTGATATTACAGGCGGCGGTGGAAATCAAACCCGCGAAATAACGGTTTTGCACCCCCCGAAATTAAGAGTGCCGATATCGCACTTCAGCCATTACGGCTGACTGCAACGATAAATCCTTTTCTAAAGGCATGATTTGTTCTAAAATCATTGTAATGACAAGAAGAATTGAATTATTGGCGCCGGCGAAGGACGCGGCAACAGCAATAACAGCAATACAATGCGGGGCGGACGCGGTCTATATGGCGGCACAACGCTTCGGGGCACGCGAGGCAGCGTATAACACCGTCGAATCGATAAAGCAGGTCGTGGACTTCGCTCACCAGTACTACGCAAAGGTCTATGTTACGCTGAACACGCTTTTGAAGGATGATGAGCTTGCGCCGGCGGAGATGATGATTGGCCAGCTTCAAAAAGCGGGAATCGACGGGCTGATTATTCAAGACACGGGGCTATTGGAATTGAACCTGCCTGGCCTGCCGATAATCGCGAGCACGCAAATGAATAACGATACGCCTGAGAAGGTGCGATTCCTGCAGGACGTCGGGTTTTCGCGTGCGATATTAGCAAGGGAATTGACACTCGAACAAATCAGGAAAATACGCGAGGCGACAACAATCGAGCTTGAGTGCTTCATACACGGGGCGCTATGCGTTGGGGCAAGCGGGCAGTGTTATATGAGCTACGCAATCGGCGGGCGAAGCGGCAACAGGGGACAATGCGCACAGCCATGCAGAAGAATATACGGCGTCAAAGACCAACAGGGCAAAATAATCGCCAAAGGCAGGCATTTGTTATCGCTGAAGGATTTGAATTTGTCGGAGCATTTAGAAGAATTGATTGACGCGGGGGTTGATGCGTTCAAGATTGAAGGAAGATTGAAAG
The DNA here is from genome assembly GCA_050012695.1 of Sedimentisphaerales bacterium. GTDB lineage: Bacteria > Planctomycetota > Phycisphaerae > Sedimentisphaerales > Anaerobacaceae > Fen-1362. The sequence goes on from JBEKGR010000008.1 coordinate 133,507, forward strand.
ACGCAGCATACGTCGCGAATACCGTTAGTTTTTATCGCAGGCGTTTGGATGAAATCATAGTGAAAAAGAACTTCAAACGCGCTTCGTCAGGAACAACGCAAATTAACTTTGAGCCGAATCCGGAGAAGACGTTTAATCGGGGATTTTCCGATTACGGCATCACAGGCAAGAAAGCAAATCTTGGCTCAATTGATACGCCCAAATCGATGGGCGAATTTGTGGGTGTCGTCAAGGAAGTTGGTAAAGACCATTTTATTTTAGATATGGATTCCCGCTTGCGCGGGAATGACAATGAGAGCAGCTTGGAGATGCACAACGCAGACGGACTTTGCTTTTTTGACAGACAGAAGAATTTGGCAGGGACGGTCATCAATCGGGTTGAGGGCAGAAAGATTTACCCGCAAAAGATACAGGATATAAGCAAGGGGCAGAAGATTTACCGTAATTACGATTATGAGTTTTATCGCAAGCTGTCGGGCCAATCAGCGGAACGTAAAATCGGACTGTCGATGGTTATGCGTGAAACACCCGATGGGCTGGTTTTGAACGGGACGGATGAGGACGGCAATGAGACAACGGTGGAGATAAGCGGAGATATGCGGCCGGCGTTGAAAAAAGAGCAGGCAAGGCAAACGATTATCACGCAGTTAAGCAAACTCGGGAACACGATTTTCGAATGCTCAGAGGTGCGGGTTGAGACGCAGGATGTTTATTTTCTGCCCGTATCACGGTTGAACGCGGCGAAACGAGAGCTGGCGGAGAAGATGCTCGAGGCGAGGGAAGCGAATCGGCCTCGCGCGACGGGGCATATCCTGAAAAACGACGTGCCCTACCCAAAGAAACATTTGGATTTCAGGGGCAACGTGCTGAATAAACAAGCGGAGGTGTTTTACCATCGGCACGGCGTGGAGACCATTGAACCGGCGGCGGAATCGGGGCTGGACTTGTCGGGACAGGTGGTAATGACGACAAAATACTGCTTGCGCCAGGAACTGGGGTTATGCGACGGAAAAGGCAAAGGGACGCCCGCGGAGCCGCTTGTTTTGCTGGATGAGGACGATAGGGAATACGAAGTAAAATTTCAATGCGGAAAATGTGGGATGGAAATAATATACTCCCACGAAAAAAAATAACCCCCAGGCAGGCCTGGGGGCTAAACATTTTTAGGATTCAATTTTGTCGATGGTAATGCGGAGGAATTTCTGGCGATGGCCGGTTTTCTTGTTGTAGTTTTTGCGCCTGCGGAAATACTGGGACTGAATCTTTTCGCCCTTAACAACCGCTTCCTTTGCTGAGGTTTTGAATGAGGCGATAACCTTTGCGCCTTTGAGGTATGGGGCGCCGATTTTGACGTCCGAGCCGTCGCTGATGAGCAGGACCTTGTCAAGTTCGAGCTTTTCCGCGTCCGGGGCAACAGCCGTCAACTCTATATCGAGCGATTCACCCTGTGCGACTTTATATTGTTTACCGCCTTGTTCGATTACTGCGTACATTTCAAGCACTCCGACGTTCAAATTCAAACATTCGTAAAAGCTAAGTATTATAGCAACTGCAGTATTGCAGTAAAGGGAAATATCGGATATTTTTGAAGAACCACGCCCACTGGCCCGCCACAGGCGGGTAAAAGGCGGGGCTAACCAATTAAGGAGTATGTAATGCAGATAGCGATGATAGGCGACAGGATGATGGGCATTGAGGAGGTAGGCAGCGAGCACCTTGACCGGGGGATGTTCTTCGGCGACGGGGTTTACGAGGTGCTGAGGAGCTATAACGGCAAAATATTCGCGATAGATGAGCATTTTGAGCGGTTTGCCAACAGCTTGAAGGCGATTGAGATAGCCGGCGTTGACGTTGGGAAAATCCGCTCGAAGGTGCTAAAGGCATTTGAGAAGGCGGGGATTGCCAACGCCAAGATATATTTTCATATCACTCGCGGCTCAGGCGCGAGAGACCATTTGCCAGCGGCGGATTTGAAGCCGAATTTCTTTTTGACGATTTCGGAGCTTAAGGAAAATCCCAAACTCAAGGCCGAGGGCGTAGCGGTATCGACGTATCCCGATATTCGCTGGAAGAGATGCGATATTAAGTCGCTGAATTTACTGCCCAACGTCCTTGCCAAGGGCGATGCGGACAAAAAGGGATGCTGGGAGGCCATATTCGTGGATGATAACGAGTTGATTACGGAGGGGTCATCGTCGGCGTTTTTCGGGATTGTTAAAGGGAAATTGCGCACGTCGCCTCTTAAGGCCAATATTCTGCCCTCGGTGACACGGAAATACGTCGAGCTGGCGGCCAAAAACATCGGGCTGGGGATTGTCGAAAAATCAATGACGCCCAAAGAGGCGGCAGGCGCGGATGAGCTGTTTTTGGCGGTAACAACCAAGGACATAATCCCGGTCGTTAAATTCGACGGCAAAGTAACAGGCGACGGTAAACCCGGCAAATGGACGAAACAGCTTATCGAGGAATTCAAGAAATTTACGGCTTAATGAAGAAGCTGCTTGAGGGCGCGGTAGTCGGTTTTGCCTGTGCCGAGGAGGGGAATCTGGTCGAGTTTGATTACCCGGCGGATACTGTGCAGGCCTGAAAGGCCGGCGGCGAGGATTTTTTTATTGGCTTCCTCGCGTTCGATATCGCGCGAGGTAAATAAGACAAGCTCGGGTTGTTCGGATTCTGTCGATTCAACCGCAAGAGTTGGTCCTTTATCCGGTTCAGTGGGGAAGCCGGCTTCGAGAATTGATTCGATGGCGGGCAGAGAAATCATTTCGCCGCCAAGTTTGGCAAATCTTTTCAATCGGCCCTGGAAGGTCATCAGGCCTTCCTGGTCGATGCAGACGATATCGCCTGTGTTGTAGTATTGTTTGCCTTCGATTTCGACAAAGGGCGAGCCGCCCGAATAATTAAGATAACCTGAGAAAACACTGGGGCCACGGACGAGAAGGACGCCGGTGGCGGGAGGAGAAAGCGGCTTCAATGTTGCTGAAGCAGGCCCTGCGATGCGCTGCGTGTCTGGATGAAGCAGGAGACATTCGAGAGACGGCAGAAGTTTGCCGATGGAGAAGAATTTGGGGGCGTTTTCATCGTTGAGCGATATAACGGGGGAACATTCGGTAACGCCGTAGCCCTCGAAGATTGCGGCTTTTTTGCATTTCGCGGCAAGGGCATCATAAACCTGTTGGGGACATTTTTCCGCGCCGGTCACGGCGAAACGCAGGGTGTCGAGCTGTTCAGCGGTTGCGACGCGGACGATACCGCCCAGGAACGTAGGCGTGCCGACAAGAACAGTAACGCCGTATGCCTCGATGATTTTAGCGAGGGTGTCGGATTCGGTAGGATTGGCGTAATAGACGGCCTGCCCGCCGATGATGATGGGGAGCACAACGGTAACGGTCAGCCCGAAGGAATGGAAAGGGGGCATAAAACCGATAATGCGGTCTGTTTCGTAAATTTTGACTGTGCCAAGCACATCGCGTATATTGGTAAGTATATTGGCGTGCGAAAGCGGGACGGCTTTGGGAAGCGTTTCGGAGCCGCTTGTGAAAAGGATGGCGGCGGTTTGGGGAACTTTGGCGTTACGCAGAGAGGCCCAGGACAATTGCGAGGTAAGCCAGGCGATTAGTTTGCGAGTTCGGGAGATTTTTTCGCTCAACTGCTCAAGAAAACAGAACCGTTCGGTAACGGCTGAGAGGTCAATACCCTGCAAAGTGATTCTGTCAACGAGGGTCTTGCTCGTAAGGATACGTTTTACGCCCACGGAATCGAGGGAAGCGAGGACATTTCTCGGCCCGGCGGTCCAGTTGACCATAACGGGAACTTTTTCGGCAAAAAGCGTCGCAAGATAAACGATATCGGCGGTAACGGAGGCGGGGAGCATTATGCCGACGCGGTCGCCTTCGAGCTGTTTGATAAACGGACGAAGAACGAGACAGGCGGTGATGATGTCACGGTATGATTTCGCGCCGGCAATCTGGTCGGCAATAACGATGCTTTCCGGATGACGCGCGGCCTGCGTAAGGAAGATATCGGTAATAGAATCGCCGTCTGGCACCGATGCACGGATTTGGGGATGAGGCCTGGACCACGCTGCCGGAACCGGCTTAATGGAAGTCGTCGCAAGATAGACAAACTGCCCGCAGGCGGCGAGCATAACGTCGCCGATTGTCTGCATCGCGTCGGCGTCGGCCTGACGGGAGCCGAATTCCTTTTCGAGCCAGAGGAGCAAATCAGTGCGAACCAAACTGTCCATTCCCAAATCGGCAGCCAGCCGGTCGGTCTCTTTGAGATTCGATATCCCCGTTTTTTCGGACATATACGCCATAACAATCTGCCGAGTCGCGGGCGGGATTTTCGAATAATCTGACTGCAGCGTCGGCGGCGTCGGCTCGGGGACAACGCGAGTGCCGCCCTTTTCCCAGAGCGTATAGGGGACATAGGTGTTGGGCGGAGCATCGGCGTTATAAAAATCCTCGAGGAAACGATTAAAAGTATTACGGTCGGCGTTTCGAGGGAGGTCAGGCGGCTCGTAAAATTCGATTGTGATTTCCCTGCGAGGCGCAAAGAAAATAAAACTGGCGAGCAACCGCAAAATGCCTTTCCGCAAAACCGGCGTCACAAGCGGCTCTTTGCCGGACGCCCGACTGAATGAGCTGCCCCAAAAACCGCGTGTGCGGACAAGAACGACGCGGACATCGGGAGAACCTTTCAAAATCCGCTCTACGGAGCTGTTTGCGCCCAATGATTCCTTATAACTGTGATACACCCTTCCGCCGGGCCATACTATGAGGTTTTCGCCCTGTTTAAGCCCCCTAATTGTTTCGTCGAGGACTTTTTCAATTTCGGCCTTGGCAGATGGGCCATACTTCTCGACACTCGGAAGTGTCCGCACGCCCCACCTGCCGGCAAAAAAGCCAATAAGAGGTCTATCGACCTGGTCAACGTCGCCTAAACCGTGAGGCGCGAAACGCTTCTGAAGATATGTATAAAGGATAATGGGGTCCATAAGGGCGGGATGATTCGGCAGAAAAACAATCCCGGTCTTTCCCTTCGCCTCGATTGCGTCGAGACCAACGAGGCGTATTCGGTATCGCAACCAAAGCAGGAACCTCGATATTATTATCATCCCATCATCAATAAGCATCTGGGTTTTTCTCCCGCAACGATATTAAGAGCCAACCCGCTGCTGCTAATGTTAAAACCGCCACAATCGCAAAACAGTTACTGGGCATTATATTCAGGCAGTTAAAAATATAAAATACCGCGCCTGAAAGTAATATGCCTATGAAGTCGGCAAAGTTCGACGAGGCAATCATTGTGCCTTTCATTTGGGGGACAGGTCTGACCTGAACAAAACTCGTTACCGGAATCGAAAATACGCCGCCGGCAATTCCCAGCACCGCCAGTGCGGCTATGACAACCGGTTTGTGCGTAAACAAAGGCAGATACGGAACAGCTGTCACCGCGAACATAGCAATCGCCATTACAACGCCCGAGGGAACCAGCACCCGATACCATTTCTCACCTTTTGCAATCAAAGGAGCAAGCAAACTGCCGATACCAACTCCCACAAGCTCAATGACAATCAGGACACTGGTCATTGTCTTGGTAAGGCCAAACTGTGTCAAGCCCAGCGGATTAATAACAAGTATTTGCAGCGAGGCGGCGAACCAGAAAAAGGCCTTGGCAAAAATCGAATTAGCGAGCAGAGAATCGCCGCTGGTTTGAGCAAGCGTAATTACTGACTCCCAAGGCCCCTGCCAGGGAAAACGGGCTTTGGGTGAGGCGGCGGGAAATTTGGGGACAAAAAATGATATTATCAGCGTAATAAAAGCGACGCTTAAGCCGACTGCCGCGGCAAGAAACATACCGAGAGGGACATCGCATACTGCGCCTTTGATATCGAGGACAAGCCCAGCACCGGCGATGCCAAGCAATATCGCGATGTTGACAGCCGCGGCGATAATGCCATTTGCGGTAACGACAAAGGCAGGAGGATACAGTTCGGGAATAATACCATTTATCGCGGGGCTAAAGACCGCGGCCTGAAGGCCGAGGATAAATACCGTAACTAAAATAATCGCCCAGCTATTCAGATAAAACCCGATGATTCCCAGAATATATGCGACGAAGGAGACGAGCTTAACGCCAATCACCACCGAGCGTTTCGAGAAGCGGTCCGCCAGGAAACCGGCGTAAGCGGCGAAAATAATAAACGGCACCGTAAACAGAACGGTAATATAACTCTGCATACGGGCCAGGCCCCATGCCACTGCCAGAAGCATCACACACTGGCGGCAAAAATTGTCGTTGAGCGTGCCGACGAAATATACCCCAACCATAGCGGCGAATTTACGATGAGTGTTTTGGGAACGTGCGTCGTTAGGCGTGTCCATTTCAGTCCCGCCAAAGATTACGAGTATCCTTGATTATGATGTATAACATCCCGATGAAGCCGAGAAAGAAACCGGCGAGAAAAAACCAGGGACTGGTCTGTAATTTTTCGTCGAGTTTATAGCCGAAGTAGCAGAACAGGATAATAACGCCGGCAAACTCGACGCCAAGCCCCGACCATTTCATAAGGGCCTTCCATTTTTTGTTTTCCGACTGGTTTTCCTGCGGGGACATTTATGCGGTACTCTCACCGGCCAAATCAAGCGGATTTGATTCGCCCCCCGCCAACAAGGTCTTCAGCAGGGCGACTTTTTGTATTTCGTGCTCCTGCTGGTCCGGGGGGTAAGCGGCGGCTGATATTTTTTTATTGATGTGTTCAATCACACGCTCGATTCTTTCCTTTTTAATATCGGTCGAGGAAAAAGCGTCATTCGAGACGATAGTCGCGAGATTTTGCCCGATGAGGGCAAAGCCCGTGTCTATAACCACGAGCGCCTTATTGTGCTGCGTCTCGCCGGCTTCTTCAGACACATATTCGATTTCCATCATTCCCAGGCCAAGCTCGCAGAACATCGGCATATGGTCATACAGGACGCCGACCATACCGTCGTGAGCGGGAAATACAATCGACGTAGCTTTACAATCGATGATTTTGCCCGGCGGGGCAACTACAACGCATTGAAAAGTATTATCCATATTCAAAACAGACCGATATTATTTTCCTTTGGAAAGTGTCGCCGCTTTTTGCTCGGCGTCTTCGATTGAGCCGACATACATAAACGCCTCTTCAGGCAGCTTGTCCCATTTACCTTCGCATATCTGTTTGCAGCTTTCGATAGTAGCGGAGCGTTCGACGTATTTACCTTCGAGACCGGTAAACTGCCTTGAAACGAAGAACGGCTGGGAGAAGAACCTTTCGAGTTTTCTGGCTCTTGCCACGATTGTCTGGTCTTGTTTGCTCAATTCATCGACGCCGAGAATCGCGATAATATCCTTGAGGTCATTATATCTCTGGAGGAATTCGAGTACCGTCTGGGCGGTTTCATAATGTTCTTTGCCTACGATATTCGGGTCGAGCAAACGCGATGTGCTTTCGAGCGGGTCAACGGCGGGATAGATACCTTTCTGGGTTATTGCCCTGTTTAGCACAACAAAGGAATCGAGGTGCGTAAACGCAGCAGCCGGGGCGGGGTCGGTCAGGTCGTCGGCGGGGACATAAATGGCCTGCACCGATGTTATCGAGCCGGTCTTCGTGGAGACAATACGTTCCTGCAACTGTCCCATCTCCGTCGCCAGGGTCGGCTGGTAGCCGACCGCCGACGGGATACGCCCGAGAAGCGCCGACACTTCCGAGCCGGCCTGTGAGAACCTGAATATGTTGTCGATGAACAGGAGCGTATCACCGACGCCGCTTTCGCAGAAAAATTCCGCCATAGTCATCGCGGTAAGGGCGACTCTCAATCTTGCTCCGGGCGGCTCATTCATCTGGCCGAAAACCAGGCAGGTATGATTGAGGACGGTGTCTTCGCTGCTGCCGATTTTGGTGTGTTGCATTTCGAGCCAGAGGTCGTTTCCTTCTCTTGTTCTCTCGCCAACGCCTGCGAAGACGGAGTAGCCGCCGTGCTTGGTAGCGATTCTCGCGATAAGCTCCTGGATGATGACGGTCTTGCCGACACCTGCGCCGCCGAAGAGGCCTGTCTTGCCGCCGCGGACAAACGGGCAGAGTAAGTCAATGACTTTTATACCCGTTTCAAACATTTCAGTTTTGGCGGAAAGGTCGATGAGCTTGGGCGGGTCCCTGTGGATTGGCTTTGTCATTGAGACCTGTATGGGGCCACGCTGGTCGATTGGTTCTCCGAGCAGGTTAAATACCCTGCCGAGCGTTTCTTTGCCCACAGGGACCATCAATGGCGAACCCGTATCGATGATTTCCATACCGCGTTTGAGGCCCATTGTGCTGCCGAGTGAAATAACGCGTACTCTTCCGCCGCCGAGATGCTGCTGAACCTCACCGTAGAGCTTGGTGCGTCCTTTGCCGAAATCGCCCGGTATCTGCACCGCGTTGTAAATAGAGGGTATTTTTTCCGGGTCAAATTTAGCGTCAAAGACGCTGCCTATCACTTGAATTATAGTTCCTTTATTCACGCCAGATCTCCTGTACCGCCAATAATATCGAGTAACTCTCCGGTTATCTGCGTTTGTCTCGCACGGTTATATTCCGTAGTCAAATCCTTAATCATCTGGTCGGCGTTGTCGGTCGCGTTTCTCATCGCGACCATTCTCGCTAAGTGTTCGCTCAGAGCGGCTTCCATAAAGCACGCTGATATCCACGCGGACACAATCATCCTGGCGAGCGATTCGACGCTTTTATACATCGGCGGCGAAAAATGGAAATCATCGAAGGATAAATTCCAGGGCCAAATAGGCGTGGACCTCGTCGCCAGCTCCGCAATCAAATCCGTCAGGGGCAAAATCGTCAGCGACTGCGCCTGCTGGCTTGAGGCGGAATGGTAATGCATATACACCATCGAGAACTGTTCGAGGTCGCCCTTGATGTACTGTTCGATAAAATCGTCCGCTATTTCCTCGATTTGGAGATATGTGGGCATCTCGTCGAGGGAGGTATAAACTTTTTTTGGAGTAACGCCATAATGGATAAGCAAATTTAACAGCCGGCTTTCGGGCAGGTAAATATCAAGCTGCTTACCCTCGGCCTGGGCCATTTTCAAATGGACGGCGAGAAGCTTGAAAACCTCGGAGTTATAAGAGCCGCACAGACCCCGCGTTGAGCCGACGGCAAGGACCGCACGTTTTTGACCGGTCCTTTCGCTTAGCAGAGGATGCTCCAGGGCGGCCTCGCCGGTAGTCATAAGATAGCCGGCCCTGGCCAGGGCGTTGTGATAATCACTGACGGACTGCCACAGGCGATTATACGACTTGAACTTGGCGGTGGATATCATCTCCATCGTCCTGGTTATACGGCAGATATTCTGTGCCGCATTTTTTCTCTGAAGTATTTGTCTTATGGCAGCCATTGTTCAGCGTATTTCTATTTCCGTGTTTCCTTGAATTTATTGATATCCGCGGTGATATTTGCCGCCAGCTCATCGCTTAATTTGCCTGTTGTATCAATGTCTGTTATGCAAGCCGGATGCTCTTTTTTAAGCCACTGGATGAGCGGGACGCCGAATTCATTGACCTTGTCAACGGGGATATCATCGAGGAGTCCCGTAGAGCCAGCGAAAATAGTTATGACCTGTTCGCCGACCGTCATCGGGGTAAATTGCGGCTGTTTGAGCAATTCGACCATTCTGGCGCCCCTGTCGAGTTGTGCCTGCGCAGCAGCGTCAAGCTCGGTTCCAAGCCGGGCGAAATTGAGCAGCTCGTTATACGACGCCAGGTCGAGACGCAGTTTCGCGGCGACGCGTTTCATCGCAGCAACCTGCGCGTTTCCGCCTACTCGGCTGACGCTGATGCCTACGTTAATAGCGGGCCTGATGCCGGCGTGAAAAAGGTCCTTCTGTAAATAAATCTGGCCGTCGGTGATTGAAATAACGTTGGTGGGAATATACGCTGAGACCTGGCCTTCGAGCGTTTCAACTACCGGCAGCGCGGTAAGCGAGCCGCCGCCAAGTGCATCGGAAAGCTTTACGCTGCGTTCAAGCAATCGGCTGTGCAGGTAAAATATGTCGCCCGGGTATGCCTCTCGTCCCGGAGGACGCCGAAGAAGCAAGCTCAACTGGCGATACGCTACCGCGTGCTTGCTGAGGTCATCGTAAATACAAAGCGTGTCGCGGTGCTGCTCATACATAAAATATTCCGCTATAGCGCAGCCCGCGTAAGGAGCTATATATTGCATAGGCGCGCTGTCGGCGGCAGCGGCGGCAACAACAATCGTATATTCCATCGCGCCAAAACGCCTGAGCGTCTCGACTATTTCCGCGATGGTGGATTCCTTCTGACCGATGGCGACATAAACGCAAATTACGTTTTGCCCTTTCTGGTTGATTATCGTATCAACGGCGATAGCAGTTTTGCCCGTCTTGCGGTCGCCGATGATAAGCTCTCTTTGTCCCCTTCCGATGGGTATCATAGAATCAATACTTTTTATACCCGTCTGCAGCGGCTGTTTGACCGGCTGTCTCTCGGAGATATTCGGGGCGTCGGACTCGATGAATCTCCTGGATGCGGATGTTATGGGCGATTTGCCGTCAATCGGCTCGCAAAGCGGGTTTACGATTCGGCCTATCAATTCAGGCCCGACCGGCACCGAAAGCACCTGGCCCGTCCCATAAACATCGGACCCTTCCTTGACACTGGTATAGTCGCCGTAGATGACGGCTCCTATTGAGTCCTCTTCGAGGTTAAACACCTCGCCGCGGACGTCGTTTTCAAAGCGAAGCATCTCGCTGGACATAGCGTTGTCCAGGCCGTAGATACGCGCGATGCCGTCGCCCACTTCGACAACCCTTCCGACGGAAGAGACGTCGAGCTTGTTTTTATAGCGGGTTATTTCCTGCTTTAGAATACTGCTGATTTCACTGATATTGGACTTCATCTTTTATCCTTACCTGTTTACAACTGTCCATTACCGTATGCACGGCTCGGCAAAGCCGGGCTTTTATCGAATTATCGATAACGCTTTCGCCATATCTTATTACCGCACCGCCCATAATGGCGGGCTTAACCTTCAATTTAAGCTGAACCTGCTTGCCCATCGCATTCGAAATGGCCTGCGTAACGCCGGCCAGCTCATCAGGATTGATATTTTCGTGAAGCGTCAGCTCAACAATGCTGATACCATGATGGGCATCCCATAATTCGCCGAAACTGGTTATCATTTGCGGCAGGTACATCATCCTGTTATGTCTGTCAACTGTAAGCAGGAAATTCAGGGTCAAATCACTTGTTTTACCCGAGAACATTTTGTTCAGCAGCGACTGCTTGTATTCGGCGATAAACTGCGGCGACGCCATAATGTGCAGAAATTCTTTTTCCTGCCCGATAAGCGTCTCAAGCATCGTCAGTTCGTCTTTGACCTCTTCGACAATTCCGAACTCCGCTGCAAGGTCATACAACGCCTTTGAATAGAGGTCGCCAACATGCAGCCCTATATCGGTTCCGGTCATCGTCCACCCGTCTGTTCGCGTTTGAGCTTTTCTATGGATTCATAGAGAAGCCGGAGATTGTCCTCATGAGTAACCGCCCTGCCGACAATTTCGCCGCTGAGCGCAAGCAGCATATCCTCGGCCTCCTGCCACATCTGCTGCGACGCGGCAATTCTGGCGTATTCGATGTCCGCCTGTGCCCTGCGCTTCATCTGGGCAATTTCGTCGCCGGCCTTGCCAATCATTTCCTTTTCGAGCAACTGCGCCTGCGAGGTCAGCTTGTTCACTATTTCGATGCCCTGCTGCTTGTACTGGTCAAGCAACACCTCGGCATTTTTGCGAGACGTGTCCGCTGCGTCTATCTGCTGCTTTATATAATCCTGACGGGCCTGGAGTTGTTTGACCAGCGGCTTCCACGCAACTTTGGTAAGGATTACAAGGAGCAGCACAAAGGCAATCAGAGTCCATAACGAATCAGCGAACGTACCGCTGAAGATGCCTTGCTCCTCGGCCGCCGCCTCGCCGCCTGACGCCAATGCGCACGCGCTTGCTGAAAGCACCAGCAACACGACTACTGTTGTTTTTAATCTGAGCATTTATTTGCCCTCTTGTTTAACCCTTCGTCCAGAAGATAGCCAAAAAGCTGATGACTAAGGCAAAAAGTGTAACGCCCTCAATCAAAGCCGCCGCGATAATCATCGCAGTAACGATTCTTCCGCCTATTTGCGGCTGGCGGGCGATTGCCTCAGTTGATTTGCCTCCGATGAAGCCGATACCGATGCCCGCGCCGAGTATCGTCAGGCCGCAGCCGATGCCGGCGCCGAGAATCGCCAGACCATTGCCGCTCATTTCAGCCAACATACTTCCTGCTAATTCAGTCATTTTTACAAAACCTCCAAAAACATTAACTCGTCAACCATGTTCTGATTCCAAAGCCAAACTTATAAATAACGTGGAGAGCAAGGTAAAAATATACGCCTGTATGAAAGCAATGAGCAACTCAAGACACGACATCGCTACTATCGCCCCAACCGAACCCGCAGCGACAAACCAGTTCTTGAAAATCAGTATGAGGCCGATGAAGGTCGCCAGTACTATATGGCCCGCGAGCATATTAGCGAACAAACGAACAGCCAGGGCGAAAGGTCTGACCAGCGCGCTTAATATCTCCAGAACATAAATCAAAGGCAGTATCGGCCACGGCACCTTCGGCGCCAGCATCGAGAGATATTTTAACAGTCCGTATTCTTTTATCCCGACAGCGTGAGTAAGAACAAATGTTACCATCGCCAGAGCGCCTGTAATCCAGATGTTGGCCGTGGCGCCGCCGCCTAAACGCTCCTCTCTTCCCGTTACGAGATAATAAGCCGATTCGGTGGGTATCATCCCGAGCAGGTTCATCGTCAAAATGAAGAAAAATATCGTCCATACGAAAAAGATGAACCTGTCTGTGTTGTGTCCGAGGATCGGGCGGGCGACCTCATCACGAAGAAAAACGCATAAACTTTCGACAAAGTTCTGCCACCCGCGAGGCGTCAAGCTTTTCCTGCTTATCCCAAGGGGGATTATTATCAGCAAGACAACCGCGGCAACCGTTACCATCAGCATATGGTTGCTGAATACAATCTCGTATCCGTCTATTGAAAAACGAAACAACGGCGCAGCTATCACCGGCTTCAACGGATTCAGTTCAGCTAAAACAACACTTTGTAACATCTGGCATCCCAATGTTGCCATCCCGCCTTATCGGTCTTTCATTTAAATGTTCGGCAAAATCAACGCAAATGCGCCAGTCAATCTCACCTCAAAGATTGGGTTGTTGACCATTTCGGGGCGGGATGGTAGTATAACTTGTGCGGCAAACAAGTCAACATGTATCAGGTTTAGGAAAGGAATAAAAATGTGTAATACGTGTGGATGCCGGTCGGGAATGAAAAAGAGCATCAAAAAGGTCAAAAAGAGCAAAGGCAAGAAAAAGAAATAACAATCTGCCTCCTGCTCGCCTGCCTGTTTATATTATTCTGTTCCCGCTAATCTACTGAAGTATGCGGCCAAGGGTCGTGTCATCAATTGTTGTCTTTGGCTCAAAGTGGTCAGAGTTCATATACCGCAACAAGCTGCGCAATAACTGCCGGGCTTCGGGTTTATCCTGTATCGCAGGCAGATTTATTGAGCAGACAAGCAACTTCCCCTTACCCATTTTAACTTCAAAGACATTCCCCAGTTTCTTCGCACGTTCGAGGTTGTCGATGACCTGGACAATCGGCCTGTAGCCGGCGGGCATAGCGTCTAGAATCATCGTGCGGGAACTTTGGAGCAAATTGAACCACTGCCAGTTGGAGTGGAACTCCGTGGGAAAATCAGCAAACGCAGGATGATTAGGGTCACACAGAATACCCAGTGTCCCCGGCGCGAGGGGCTTTTTTCTTTCCTCTGCCAGTTTTTTGAACATTCCATAATTCCAGAAATCAGAGGCAAACATACCAGGGAGCGAATTGTTAAGGTCGTTCGGTTCCGGTATGAGCAGAACACTTTTGCCCGCCGACAAGGCCTCTCGCGTCACATCGTCATATTTTCGGCTTATGAAACAATTGCCCGCGGATGTGTCGGCCTTATCAGGATATAACCAGATATTATATGAGTTTGTAAATTTTGTACCTTCAATCGCAAGCGTAAGCTTGAGTTTGGCCGGCGGAACAATGTCCTTAAGCGGGATATTTATGTCGCCGAGCGACACAAGCGTCCCCTGAGATATATTTTGTGCAGGCAATCGTCCGGAAACAAGAGTGTCCCCTTTGGCATTTTGCAGCATCCAGACGCCGACGGCATCATTGATGTCGGACGAACCAAAGTGAGCAACCTGCGTCTTGGCGTTAAATGTCTCGCCGACTGTCCAGGTGTATTTAGTCATACGGACAAGAGGAACAGTTTCGCAACAGAACTGGCGCCACCGGGCCGGCTCGATGAGTCCCTTCGATTCCATAAAAGCATCGAGTATGCCCACAAGCGCGGTGCCCTGCCCGGGGAAATCCTGCAAATCGAGAAGCTGGAAGCCCCCGAAACCGCGAGTTCGCAATGCCGCCTCGATATCCTCACGATAACACAGCACTGCCAAAGCCCCTGATGCACGGAAGAAAGCGTCTGCCTGGTCGAGCATTCCGTTTTGTTTCAGGCGGTCGCGGAAAATTTCAAAATTGCGCGCCCGCACAACACCGGTGTACTTGTCGATTTCACGATAATCGGGATATATTTGATATTGGCCTATTTCGGTTGAAATCACAGGCACGGTAATGCCTTTGATTTCGCGAGCGTAATCTTTATCTGTCCCCGGCGGGCCGACCTGGATATGTCCCAGAGGAATATCGACCGCTGCGTATGAACCGCGGATTTTCTGCCAGCGAACCTGCCAGCTCACCCAGAAATCGTCGCCTGCGTCAACCATGCCGAACCAGTTGTTGGTGCCCTGGGCATAGAGATGGCGGGAGTCCAGTTGACGGAAGTGCCTCACAACCGGCGCCATCAGCTCCTGTTTGCCGTCAAGCTCATTTCCCAGCGCAAACATAACAAAAGACGGGTGATTGCCGAAGGTCTTCAGAAGTCGTTCGCCCTCCGCCAGGCAGAAGTTATCATGGTTTGGCTCGCCGAAGTTGGCCCAATTCGGCAATTCCGGCTCCATATAAATGCCTGTCTGGTCCGCGGCCTCGAACGCCGCCTCTGGCGGACACCAGGTATGAAACCGATAATGATTTATGCCGTATGATTTAGCGATATTGAAAACCTTCAGCCAGCCATCGACAGTCATAGGCGGATAACCCGTGAGCGGAAAGACACAGGCGTCATGTTTGCCACGAAGGAACGTTGTCCTGCCGTTGATATTGAATTGTGTCCCCTTTGCCTTGAAATCTCGCAGACCAAAAACAACTTCTCTGTTATCGGCATACTTTTTTCCTGCCGACGAAGCATCAAGAGAAACGGCAATTCTGTAAAGCACAGGAGAAAACTCATCCCAACGTTGCGCGTTATCGCCAAGCGGATAGTTGACTTCAACTATTGCTGGCTTGTCGCCTGCCGGAAAATGAATCGAAACAGGCTTGCCCTGCTGCGTCCCGTTTGTCTTCAATGCGTTAAGTGTCAAGGTTGAGTTGGCCGGCAGCCCCGTAGTGTTGATTACGCTGACGCGAACTTTGACTGTTTTTGCAGCAACATCCGGATAAACCTGGACATCATCGATATAAACAGGGTCGGTCGCGATAAGTCCGATTTTGCCTGTGACGCCATTCCAGTTGGTTTGCGTCTGGTCGCTAATCTGGTGAGGGTCGTTGATGGGCGGATATTCGGAATTATTGATTCGCAGCGTTAACTGGTGCCTGCCCGGCGTCAAAAGGCCAAGCGAATAAATATGCGGAGCAACTAACGAATTCTGTGTGCCGAGACCGTTGCCGTCAACCCAAAGCCGGCTGTTCTTTGTGCGTTCGAGAAATAATGTAACACGTTTGTTTGACCATTCAGCCGGTATGTTTATATCCTGCTGATACCAGGCGGAACCACCAAAAGTATAAACGCGCGTCAAATGGCTTGTTTCACGGGCATTATTGAGTGTCCCCTTGCGATTTTCATCGGTGGTGCCGGGCAGTTGAATGGTGTCGTCGAGAGCTTTTTCGAACCATTTATCTTTTACGCCGGCGTTGTTTGCATCGAGAGCAAACCGCCATTGGCCTGCAAGATTAACCATGTTGTCTCCGGCAAAAGCGGATGCAGAGCAAATCACAAGTATCGACACAACAATTGCATTTGCTGTTCTCATAACTCGTCCTTTTACTGGCTGACTGTGAGATTATAACTTTGGTTCGCCCCGGTTTTGAAGGCCACGACATTGGCTTCGGGTCTGGTTAACTCAACGGCTTTCCCCTTTAAGGTGACATTTATCGGCGCTGCCGTGCGAACACGAACAGCGTTGCCGTTGAGCGATTTTATAGTTGCGCTGTCCAAGCGACCATCCTTCCACGCGATATCCACCTCGAACCCGCCTCTGGCCCTTAATCCTTTTACTGAGCCGGTAGGCCAGGCCTTAGGCAGCGCAGGCAGCAGTTCTATTTCACCATTTATGCTCTGTAGAAGCATTTCCGTTATACCGGAGGTTCCGCCGAAGTTGCCGTCAATCTGGAAAGGCGGATGTGCATCGAACATATTCGGGTAGGTGCGGCCCGGGGTAATCAGCATACAGAGGATTTTATAAGCATGCTCAGCGTCGTGGAGTCGCGCCCAGAGATTCAAACGCCAGCCGAGTCCCCAGCCGGTGGCGTCATCGCCGCGAATCTCCAGCGATTTCCGGGCTGCCACGGCAAATTCAGGCGTTTTGCGCACTGAAATCTGGTCGCTCGGGAAAAGCGAGTAAAGATGCGATACATGACGGTGATGAATTTCCGGCGCCTGCATATCCCAGTCATCGAGCCATTCCTGGAGCTGCCCCGCTTTGCCGATTTGAACCGGCGCAAGACGGGCGCGTGCGACAGCAAGACGTCCACGAAAATCTTTGTCAATGCCGAGAATTTCCGATGCGTTTATGCAGTTGGAAAACAGGTCCCGCAGAATCTCCATATCCATCGTCGGCCCCGCGCAAATACTCACGCCTCCGAATGGATGAATATTCTCAGGCGACAGCGACGGGCAGGTAACAAGCCAGTGATGATTCGGCTCCTCAACGAGTGTATCCAGAAAGAACTGAGCCGCACCTTTCATAACAGGATACGTCTTTGCCAGAAATTCCTTGTCGCAACTGAACTGGTAGTGTTCCCAGATATGCTGGCAAAGCCATGCCCCGCCCGTAGGCCAAAAGCCCCACAATGGCCCATCGACCGGCGCGGTAGCACGCCACAAATCGGTGTTATGATTACAAACCCAGCCGTTGGCGTCCCAGCATACTTTAGCGGTGTGAGCGCCGGTTTCGTTCAAGTCCATTATCATCGCTATCAGCGGTTCTACGCATTCAGAAATGTTCGTCGTTTCCACGTGCCAGTAGTTCATTTCGGTATTGATATTAACCGTGTATTTACAGCCCCACGGAGGATTGGTGCTTTCATTCCACAAACCCTGCAGATTCGCGGGCTGGTCGCCGGGGCGAGAGCAGCAGATAAGCAGGTATCGCCCGAATTGAAAATATAACGCCGCAAGCTGTGGGTCATTGGCGGAAGCAAAGGTTTTGATTCTCGCGTCGGTGGGACGTTTGCTCGCTTCAGTATTACCGAGGTCTAACTTTACCCGGCTAAACAGTCGCTGATGTTCGGCTATATGGTCTTTACGAATAACTTCAAAAGTTCTTTTTGTTGCCTCACTGATATGTTTTCTTGTAATCGCGTCCGGGTCGCCGGTGATATCCTTGAAACTTTTATAACTCGTTGCCGCATCGACCAGAAGCGTCGCGGAATCCGCGTTGGTAACGGAAACCTGGTTTTGGTCACTGCTGACTTGCCCGCCGGTAACCATCACTTTCAAAAGGGCTTGAAACTTCAACGCCCCCTTTATGCCAGCCGCCTGCGGGTTGACGCCGCGAATCACTACCGTATCCGGCGATTCCACTATGACTGCCGCTTTTTGCGGTGTGCGCATCGCCGCGGCAAACGAAATCTTTCCCGGCTTGTCCGCTGTCAGGCGAATAACAATTACATGGTCAACCGGGCTGGAAAATACTTCGCGTGTGAAATTTACATCGCCGGCGCTGAAATCCACACGGGCGATGGCAGTATCAAGGTCAAGCTGCCGGCGGTAATTTGAGGCCCCTTCGACGTTCTGGAACGTCAGGTTCAAATCTCCGACCGTCTGATACGGCATCTGCGTTATCGGCCTGCCCATCATTTTTTCGCCGATGAGCTTATTGGCCTGGTTAAAGTCACCAGCGAAGATGAGCCGGCGCGCCTCGGGCAGCGCAGCGAGGGCATTTGGATTAGTCGGGTCGTATGGCCCGCCCGCAGATAGAGTGTCTTCGTTAAGCTGGATACGTTCTTTATCGATGCCGCCAAAGACCATAGCGCCGAGCCGGCCGTTGCCGATGGGCAGCGCCTCGACCCATTGTTTCGCCGGCTGTGTGTACCACAGCGTCAAATCCTGAGAAGAATCTGCCGAATAGACAGACGTAATCGCTACCAGAAAAAATAATGCCGGGATACTCACTAAAATCCGTCTTTGCATTCTCATTTTAATGTTCCCCCTGTTCCAGTAAATTATCCTTAAATTTTTCTATTTGTGGCCATGAAGCTTGCGGTACTCCAGCGGCGAGATTCCAATTTTCTCCTTGAAGTACCGGGCAATATGATTGGTATTATCATATCCCAGGCCTAACGCAATATCCGATATCGACAAATCCGTCTCAAGCAGCATCTGGCTGATAAGGTCTATCCGCACTCGCTTAATCTCGTCATAAACCGAACGTCCCAGCGTCTTCATAAATTTGTCGTGCAGGTTACGCCGTGAAACACTCAGATTTTTTATGACGTCATCCACCTGTATAAGGCGTTTGGCGTTATGATGAATATAATTCAACGCATGGCTGACTAATTTGCCCTCTACCGCAACGATATTGGTTGACTGCCTCATCACCACCCTGTTCGGGGGAATAATCACCATCTGTGGCGGCATCTTTTCCCCTGCCATCATCCTGTCAAGCAGTTCGCTCGCATGGAAGCCGGCCTTCTCGACATCCAGCGCCACACTCGACAATGGCGGGTTTGAAATATCGCATACCTGGTCGTCGTTATCGACGCCGATAACAGCCACCTCATAAGGTACGTCGAGCTTCGCATTGGCGCAGGCCTCGGTAATATGCTGCCCCCTGTCATCGTTACACGCCATAATCCCTACCGGTTTTGGCAACCCGCGCAGCCATTCCGTAAGAATTGCCTCCTCTCTGTACCATAAACGATTCGCATGGGATTTGGGCTGTTTGTAAAAGCTCGTTTTGAAACCCGCCTCTGATATGCGTGCGCCGAAATTCTCCCCTCGCTGGCAGGACCAGTACATATCATCAAAACCACAGTACCCGAAATTACGGAATCCTCGCTCAAGGAGGTGCTCCGCGGCCATTCTGCCTACCGCACGATTATCGGTTACTATATTGTTCCGCTGCGCCGCAGGCGGCTCCATCGCCACCGCAACAAATAATGGGATGTCCCATCCTGCCAACTCTTCGATATCTCTCGTATCGCGCGATATTATGCCCTGTGGCCCCCACTTTTTCAGGTGCTCTAATTCGGCTCGTTCGCTGCCCCTCGCAACATAAAACAGGTCCTGTCTGTAGAACACCCACGGAAACACCCACGGCCCGTGCAGCCGGGAATACCTCATAATCCCGCGGACCAGGTCTCTGCCGAATGCACGAGAGCTTTCAATCATCAACGCGACTCTTTTTAGATTCTTCACACCCGCATTATATGCCGAAAATGGTGGATGTTAAGCAAAAAATGGCGTTCCTTTTTTGGCCCGCCTCGCGCAAAATATAAATTAGCCACAAAGGCACTAAGGTACTAAGAAAGAAAATGTAAATAAACCTTTGTGTCTCGGTGTCTTCGTGGCGAATTTAGGATCATTATGAGCAAACGCAGCGGGTCCGGATTTACATTAGTAGAACTGTTAGTCGTTATCTCTATCATCGCTCTGCTGATGGCCATATTGCTTCCTGCGCTGGGCAAAGCGAGAGAGCAGGCCAAAATGATCGCCTGCCTTGCAAATCTTAAACAATGGGGTATTATCGCCACTACATACGCTGAAGACAACAACGGCAATTTATGGAGTGGCGGCGCCAATCAGTATGCCATTAATAATGGTCAAATTGGGTTCTGGTGGATAGCTCAACTCAGAGGAAAAGACCAGAACTGGAAAGAAAACAAAATCTGGTTTTGCCCGTCAGCTAAAAAACCAATGATCAATGAAAGTGGCCAATCCACGGGTGCAATTTCTCATTTTAGCGCCTGGGGAATTGAAAGTCAAGCGTCCCTTGCAACTGCTCTGACAAATCTGGCGCTACCGCAATTAAATCAAAACGGAATATCAGGCAGTTACGGCATAAACGGTTATTGCCTGAACATGAATGGCAATACAGTGAGTTCAGGGAGCCAAAACTGGAAAACCCTAAATGTAAAAGGCGGAGAGGTTATCCCGCTTTTCCTGGAAGCTTTGAGGTATGACGGGTGGCCTGTTGAAACAGAAGGAGCCGCACCAGACCCATATACAGCAGTATGGGGCTCAAACGAGATGGCCAGATATGTAATCAACAGGCACAGAGGATTCACGGACGTTCTCTTTATGGACGGCCATGCGAGGAAAGTGGGACTCAAGGAGTTGTGGACTTTAAAGTGGCACCGGACTTGGAATATCGGTGGACCGTGGACAAAAGCCGGCCATGTCGCGGCATCTTCCTGGCCGGACTGGATAAGAGCTTACCCGGATTATTGAAATATTGAAGAGGCAAACCACTTAGTTCTTTCGCAGAACAGCAATACCACCCTGCGAAATTTTACACGCCGAAAAATATATATAAAGAGGGCCGGTCGTTTTTCAGCCGGCCCTTTTTTTAACTAAGCTCCATTAGTTGGATACTACCTGCTTTGAACGACAATACCCGCGGGGGTCAGGCCATCGCTTTCGGCGGTTATGTGAATGTCGCCGGCCTGCCCTTCTTTAGTTCGCAGAATCAGCATTGCCTTGCCGTAGAACAGTTTCCTGTAATCCGCCTGGAACGGCTCATAAGAAAGAGGATTGCCGTTATCGACTCCCGCGATTTCAGCGGGACCATCGATTTTAAACTTAATGAGATTATCCGCTAAGGGACACGGCGTATCATTGGCATCGAGGGCCTCAATGAGGATGTAGCAGAGGTCATCGCCGGTGGCAGAAAGCTCTTTCCTGTCGGGAGTCAGTCGAATTTTCGCCGGCTCGCCCGCCGTGCGCATAATCTCCTGACCTATCTCATTACCATCCTTATAGGCGACCGCCTTCAACTCGCCCGGCTCATAATTCACGTCGTTAAAACAAAGGCGATATTTATCTATTGAGCCATAGTAAGACGGCCCCGCTTCTTTTGCCTTGGTCTGTTTACCTAAGGATTTGCCGTTAAGGAACAGTTCGACTGTGTCGCCATTGGTATAAACATACACGGGGACATTCTGCCCGATTCTGTCGGGCCAGTTCCAGTGAGGCAGTATATGGATGGTTGTAACATCGGGCCGCCAGTGACTTCGGTAGAGATAAAAACGGTCCTTTGGTATGCCCGCGAGGTCAACAATGCCGAAATATGAGCTTCGCGCCTGTTTGCTGTAAGGCGTCGGCTCGCCGAGATAATCAAAACCCGTCCAGACGAACTCGCCCGCGACAAACTTGTCCTTTTCCATCAAAGCAAACTCGCGGTCCGGGATATCAGACCAATTCGCGGCGTTGCGGTCGTAGGAATCGACCTGAAACTCCTTTGAGTATTGGGTTTTGGAACCGCGCAAAGGCAGCTCGTAAAAGCCGCGTGTGCTAAAAGCGGAGGCCGACTCGCTGTAGATTATCGGATTGTTGGGATAATTTTGTCTATACTGCGAGTATTTGCGCTGATAGTTCCAGCCCGCCACATCCAGCGCACCCAACATTTTCTTCTGTGCAACGACCGGCATATGGCAGGCCATACCAATCGGACGCGTCGTATCGTATTTGCGGAAAAAATCGCTCATAAATTTCACCCGTTCGGCCGAGACACCTTCCGGTGCCGCGGGCTGCGGGTCTATCTCATTGCCGATTGACCAGACGACAACGCTGGGATGATTGCGGTCACGCATTACAAAATTGCGAATCTGTTTTTTGCCGTATTTTTCTAACGGCATCTTATTGGGGTCAAATCTGTCCGCGGTCTTATCCCATTTGTCAAAACACTCATCCCACACGACAAAACCCATCCGGTCGCAAACCTCCAGTAATTCCGGCGCAGGCGGGTTATGGCTTGTGCGTATGGCGTTCACGCCCATATCACGCATAATCTCTAATTGGCGTTCCATCGCGCGGGTATAAAACGCCCCGCCGAGAGCGCCTTGGTCATGATGCAGGCACACGCCGTAAAGCTGCACTCGTTTGCCGTTAAGATGAAAACCGTCATCAGCGGTGAATTTGAATTCGCGTATGCCGAAAGTGGTCGTATCAGTATCCACTATTCTTTTGCCCTGGCGAACGATTGTTTTGGCCGTGTAAAGTTTCGGGTTACTGATGTCCCATCTCTGCGGATTGGCAATCACAAATAACTGATTAACATTCCGCGAGTGGCCCGCGGGTACTGCAACCCCGTCGGTCTTGAGAGGCGCCGCTATCTTGCCATCCGGGTCAAACAGGGTAACCTCAACGCTGACTTTTGATTTGCCCTTGAGATAATTTCTAATAGTTGAGCGAACATTCACTTTCGCTGACGCGTCAGTCACTTCGGGAGTCGTAATATAAGTTCCCCAGTGCGCAATATGCACCGGCTCATTAATTGTCATTGTTACTTTGCGGTAGATTCCCGCGCCGGGATACCATCGCGTGCCGTGATTGCGAGTATCAACATACACCGCGATTGTATTGTCGGCGCCGAATTTCACAAATGGCGTCGCATTGACGCGGAAAGACATATAGCCATAATCCCATCCGCCCGCCAATTGCCCGTTGACATAAACCTTCGGAAACGCCATAACGCCGTCGAAATCAAAATATACATGCCTGCCCGCATCGGCCTTATCCAGCTTGAAGCTCTTGCGATACCACCCCTGCCCCCACCAGGGCAGTTTTCCGGCGTAGCCGTCCTCATTGGGATTGAATGGCCCGGCGATTGCCCAGTCGTGAGGCAGTCGAACCGCCTTCCACGATGAATCATCAAAATCAACCGCCTCAGCCCCATTTTGACCGCCTTTAGTGAACTTCCAGTCGCCGTTGAAATTGACTACCTGCCTGCCCGTCCTGAGCGAAGTCGAAGGGGCGACTGCGTTTTCGCCCGTTTGTGGTTGTATTTGAAATGGCTCAAACCTCGATTCACAGGATAAACCGAGCACCATTACTACCGATACAGCCGCTACTATTAAAAGCCCCCTATGTCTATTCATTGTTTTCTCCATAAATTCAATCATTTTGTAAGACAGGTCGCCAATAAGCCCCCTATTTTGAGAATTATATTAAAGGATGCAACACTTTTCCGGCCAAATTCGTTGACTTTGCCTTCCCTGCAACGTATAATAATAGTGTTACCATGCTCAAAGTCCGCTTTCTGCCGGGTGGGGGTTAGTATATCCCGGCGGGCAGCATAGTTTAGCAAGGAGGAGCAGATATGAAATATATCGCCCCGCTTTTGATTGCCTTTATTTTCTGCGCATCAGCCGCAGCAGCCAACATAAACGTCATTTATAACATTAACACTGACGTCAACAGGACGCCTATAAGCAAATATATCTACGGCACAAACTCTAAAGGCGATGCGAATTGCACTATAGTTAGAAGCGGCGGTAATCGACTCACTGCTTATAACTGGGAAAATAACTATTCGAACGCCGGCTCTGACTGGTGGTGGAATAATGACCAATATATGCCATCGAACGAAGGTGTGCCATCTTCACAGTGGCTGACTCCCGGCAGTACAATAACTCACTTCCGCGATTACTGTATTACGAACCATCAGGACTCCATAGTAACTCTGCAAATGGCAGGTTACGTCTCGGCCGACAGCAGCGGCTTCGTAGATTGCAATACCCAGGCAGCACCATCCTCAAGATTTAAGAAAGTCGTTTTCGCCAAGGGCGCTCCTTTCTGCAACCCGCCGGGAAGCCCGGTCACAACCGACGCTAATGTATATATGGATGAATTTGTTAATTTCCTTGTAAACAAATATGGCTACGCGGGCGACCCCAACGGCGTAAAATTCTATTGTATGGACAACGAACCTGACCTTTGGTATGGAATGGATCCCTGCAGCGTTCCTTATCATCCTCACCACGCGACGCACTGGGAGGTTCATCCCTACATGACCAATTGCGCTGAATACAAAGACAAAAGTGTTGCGGTATCCTTAGCCACAAAAAACGTTGACCCCAACGCCAAGATGCTTGGCCCCGTCAGTTACGGGTTTAATGGCTATATGTCTTTCCAGGACGCTTGTGACTGGAAAGCCCCGCTTAGTAACGGCTATAGCTGGTTTCTCGATTACTACTTAGACAAGATGGAAGCAAATTCAGTCGTCGCCGGCAAACGACTCCTTGATGCCCTCGATGTTCACTGGTATCCTGAGGCACAGGATACCCCCAATTTTGCCGATGGTAATAGGATTACAAATGACGTAAGGACCACGGCAATGTATAACGCACGTATGCAGGCGCCGAGAACCCTGTGGGACACGAATTACGTTGGGGCTAACGGTGAAAATAGCTGGATTAATCAGTGGTGCAGTAGTTACCTGCCAATAATTCCCAAATTAAAGAGTTCGATAAATACTTATTATCCTGACACCAATCTTGCAATTACTGAATACGATTATGGCGGAAAAGACCACTATTCAGGCGGGATAGCTTTCGCCGACGTTTTAGGAATTTTCGGCAAATATGGCGTATATGTTGCAAACTACTGGGATAGTTCTAATACTTCAACACCAGGCACCTATTCAAGCGCCGCATTCAAAATATATAGAAATTATGATAATGCAAAATCCACCTTCGGCGATACTGAGGTTTATTCGACAATGTCCGACAAGGTTAACAGCTCCATTTATGCCTCTGTGTTCAATGGCTATACCTGCGAGATGCACCTGGTAGTCATTAACAAAAACATAGATAACGCTATCACCGGAACCTTTAATATTACCAGCCCGCGAACCTTCACGTCGGGCAGGGTATGGCACTTCGATAACAGCAGCGCAACCATTTCGGAAACCACAGTGATAAGCAGCATCACAGGCAACTCCTTTACATACACCATACCCCCCACGACTGTTTGCCATATGGTTCTGCAGGCCGAGCCCCCGGATTGGGATACGAACGGCCCATCAGGGGTTTCCGATTGCCATGTAAACATTTGGGACCTTAAAGATTTCACCGACTTCTGGCTTAACTCATACACTTTTGTTGACTTTGCCTATTTTGCCCAGGAATGGAATATGTAACAAGCCGCTAAGGCGGTAAAAATGGCAACTCTTTATAAAAACAGGGAATTTTTAGGCCTTTAAACAAATTTTGACTATAATTAACGAGCTTTTAGGCCCTAAGTACAGCAATTACAATATGTTACAACAATTAAATTTTCGTTCCACCAACTATACTGACTTGTTTCTATCGCATAACGTCTTGTCAGACAAGAAGTTATGTGAAATATCGGCGACTTATGGTCCAAAAAAACTCCGCGAAACTGCAAAAATAACTTGTTTTTTCAGTATTGGTCTGTTATGATACTTTATGAGTAAATAAGGCTTGGCGGCGTCCGTCAGGCATACATAGTTTCATAAGTTAGGTGAGTAGTTGTCTATTATGATAAGGAGGAAACGTAATGTTTAGGAAAAGTGTCTTTATTATGCTCTTTGTATGCCTGCTGGCGTCATGTCAGACTGCCTGGGCGGGATGGCCTTGGGACGGCCAGCTTGAGTGGAAGTCGGGCGGCGGCGACGGCGTCTGGTGTAATCCCGCCAACTGGAGTGCGGAAGGAGGAATTCCGTGTCCTCCTACGGGACCGAATAATCTTACCTATTGTGCGGTTCCTCCAAACCAGCCAGGCCCAAGAATCGGAATGGATGGTTGCATAGACGCAACTGCATCAATGGTAGGGTTAAATGCCTGGGATCCCACCACATGGGGCGGCCAGGACGTCAACATCACAATTCTTGCAACAGCCGGTGACGTCAATTTCAATTGTGCAATCCAAGTCAACTCACAGGCGGACTATGACTCAAGGTTAGGCGGCACAACCCTCGTCAGCAGGGCCATCATCAATCAGTATGGTGGTCATGTTTATACGCCAACTCCGGGTGGCCAGAGCTACTACGGTTTGACAATCGGCGGCGGCGCAAGCACCTTCGGCAATTCTTACGGTATGTACAATTTATACGGCGGACTCGCCGATTTCCGCAGAATCAGATTATATTTCGGTGAAATCAACATCTATGGCGGAACCATGCAATCCACCGATGGAAATTTTGTTTTCACTCAAAATCATCCTGAAAACAAAATCAACGTCAACGGCGGCACACTGAGAATCGCGGGCAACTGGATGAACTCCGATCCGAATATTCCTGGTCTCGTGGCAAACGGCCGCATTGTCTCCAGACGCGGCGGCACCCTCTCAGCACCCTATTTTGATGGGAGTGCCGTTTTGGATACGAATTACCCCGGACTTGGAGCTACAATAATCTCAGGCACCGGTAACTTCAACTGCGCCTGGAACCCGATACCGGATATCAATGCAACAAACGTTCATTACTACAATGGCACAGATACCAACAGCGTAACGCTCACCTGGAACAGGGGCGAACCAAACGTCGTAGAGCACTATGTCTATTTCGGAACATCTTATACAGACGTATATTCCGCGACAACAGCATCGTCTCAATTCCAACATTTATTCACTGATGCAAATCAGGGCGACCCGTGCAGTTGGGTTGTCTCTGGTACTTTCTTCACACCGGGTGCCAGCTACTATTGGCGAGTCGATGAGAATTCGGTCACATCGTTAAACGATGACGGCAGTCCTAAAACCT
>JBEKGR010000009.1:0-132820 GCA_050012695.1 Sedimentisphaerales bacterium
AGCTCGCCGAAGAGGGTGAAAAAGGAAAAGGCAAGGGTCATCATCACAAGAAAGACCCGAACGATGCCAACAAGCCCGCAGAGCCCAATAAGCCCGCAGAGCCGAACAAGGCCACCATCATCAGCGCCAGCGATTTCGGCGCCTATGCTGCCGAAGTAAACAAGCCGGCTGATGTGAATAAGCCCGCCGAGCCGAACAAAACAAAGCTCGCCGAAGAGGGTGAAAAAGGAAAAGGCAAGGGTCATCATCACAAGAAAGACCCGAACGATGCCAACAAGCCCGCAGAGCCCAATAAGCCCGCAGAGCCGAACAAGGCCACCATCATCAGCGCAAGCGATTTCGGCACATTCGCTAAAAATGCTGATGCAAACGATGTAAATAAGCCGGCGGAGCCGAACAAGACCAAGCTTTGCGCAGTTGAAACTGGGAAAAAGGGCTGCGACAAAGACCCGAACAAATCAGCGGACGCTAACGACAAGAAATAATTTCACGATATTCCGCCATCATTAAGTAATGAGACGGTCTTAGTGAAAAACAAGTGTTCTTGATGAATTTCAGGCTCGGAGAATAACCTCCGGGCCTGTTTTTTTTAACTTGTCTCGGCGGAGGCGCTGATGTTGTCAAAAAGCGACAGCGACGCCGAACCGTAGCCGGATAAGTTTTGATTTGCTGTCTGCCGGAAGGGTTGCCCAATGTTTGTCCGGAGGGTATTATCTCATCTGATTATTCTTACGAATTAAGGGCGTAACGCAATAGTGGCGACAAATATGGGCAATTTCGATAATCCTCTCATACTGGCCATCGAGACCAGCGGCCGGCTGGGTTCGGTCGCGCTCGCACAGGGCGACAAGCTCCTTTCTGAAAGCTGTTTCTCCGGCCCGATGCGCCACAGCGCAGAAATTTTCCCCGCTATTATGGACTTATTAAGCAGATTCAACAAAAAGCCGGAACAAATCGAACACGTCTATATCTCCGCAGGGCCAGGCAGCTTCACAGGATTGCGCATAGCCGTAACTTTTGCTAAAACACTTGCCTTGGCTAACGGCGCAAAAATCATCGCAGTTGATACCCTCGATTGTATCGCCGCCAATGTAACCCATCAGGATAACTCCAAACGCCTCGGTGTAATCCTTGATGCCAAACGTGGCCAGTTTTTTATTGCCGTTTATGAAAAGACACAAGACATAATCTGGCAAAAGATTTTGCCGGATTCCCTGATGACCGCGGAAGCGTTTATCGACCAGTTCTCCAACAAGCCGACCTGTGGTGAGCGAAGTCGAACCATTTCCCTGACTGGCGAAGGCCTGGTTTTTTACAAAGATAAGTTCGCTCACAAAAATATTCTCGTGCTTGATGAAAAGTTTTGGAATCCCTCCGCCGCGAATGTTCACAAACTTGGCTGGCATAAAGCCCAACTCGGCGAATTTGCCGACCCGCTTACCCTGATACCAAATTACATCCGCGGTCCCGACGTAACGGTTAAGCAAATATAAATGAGGAATTGCATTTTCGCGGGATATTGGTTTAAGAAGCCCTCAGCCAGCGGTATATCTCACGCAGCGAGGGACGTTTGCCATACATCAGGATGCCTGTCCTGAAAATTTTGCCCGCAAGCCACATCATTAAAAATACCGCCCCGACCAGCAGAGCAATCGAAGCGAGAATCTCAAAATTGCTGACGTTTGAACCCGCGGAAATCCGCAAAGGCATCACCAAAGGCGATACGGGCGGAACAAGCGACAACACCCTGGCAAATACGCCGTCAGGACTTTGAACAAGCTTGAACCACGCTATCATCGGAAATATCAGGATTAAGACGACGGGCCTCATAAACTCCTGCGTTTCCTTGAGCGTATTGCAAACCGAGCCAATCGCCGCCAGCAGCGCGCTAAAGAAAAGGAACCCGAGAATATAATAAACCACAAAGCAAAACAGCAGCTTGCCGGTGATATCCACGCTGATGCCCTGCCACAGAATCGGGCCATAAGACACCGCCGTCCACAGGCCAATAATTGTCAGGCCTATCGCACCCAGCCCCAGAATTTTGCCCGCCATAAGCTCAAACGGGCTTACCGCCGAAAGCAGCATCTCGATAATCCGCGAGTTCTTCTCCTCGATTACGCTGCTCAGCATCTGCTGGCCTATACCGATGATTCCCATGTATATCATAAACATGAAAAAGAGCGGGACCATCATTTTGATTATCGACTGATTCTGGCTTTGCACGTGCTGTTCGTTGGCGCCGGCCCCAATCTCGACCCGCTCGACGGGAACATTACGAATATCATCGAGAAGCTTTTGAGAAACATTCTGGACCTTGCACCTCTGCGCGACTACGGCATTACGGATAAATTCCTCGATGGCCCACGTCGCGTCCATCATAGTTGGTTTCGATTTGTAGGTATAGACGTGCGTCCTGCCCGCGCCGTCAATAATGTTCTGGTCAATAACGATATAGGCCTCGGTTTTACCCGAACGCAGTTGTTCTCTGCCTTGTTCTTCGACTGCGTTGATATCATCCTTAGCCGGCAATGACTCAAATATAATCTGCCTTTTGGGATTTGACTGATTGCGTTTACTTATAATCGTCTCTATTTCGCCCGCCAGTTGTGTGGTCAAGTCCGTTACAACTACCCTTACAGGAGGACGCTCCCCCTCAGCCCGGGAAATTCTGCTCGTAAAAAAGCCAATGCCGACGATAAGAATAGGGGTGAACAGCAAACTAATCAAAAACGTCTTTGTCTTGACGGTATCAATGTATTCTCGCCGGGCTATTTCAAAAGTTTTACGCATTGCTCGCTCCGACAAGCTCAACAAAAATCTCGTGCAGCGTTGGTCTTTTCACCTCGAACTTTTGCACGCGCACCTTCCCCACAATCGCTTTGAGCAGCTCCTGCGGGTCAGCACCTTTCTCAAGAGTTATTTCCAGTGTATCTTTTTGCTGCACGACATTCGTTACCATAGGAAGTGTTTTTATAAAACCGGTTTCTCCCTCAACCTCAACAATAACTGCGTTGGACGCTTTTTGCGAACGGATATCGCCCAGTTTGCCGTCGAGGATGATTTTGCCCTTGTTTATGAGCAGGATGTAATCACAAAGTGTCTCCGCCCCGTGCATATCGTGAGTGGAAAAAATGACGGTTTTTCCTTTGTCTCTCATATCAAGGATAATGCCCTTGATCAAATCCAGGTTCAACGGGTCAAGCCCTGAAAACGGCTCGTCGAGTATCAGCAAATCCGGCTCATTGATTATCGTCGCCGCGAATTGCAGCTTCTGATGCATACCCCGCGAAAGGTCCTCGACTTTCTTATTTGCCCGGTCGCTCAGCTCGATTCGCTTCAGCCACGACGGGACAACTCGGCCAAGCTCGCTCGAAGTCAATCCCTTGAGAGCGCCGAAGAAAGCGAGTATCCCGCGGACCGTCATCTTTCGATAAAGACCTCTCTCTTCGGGCATATAACCAATATGACTCTTGGCCTGTTCGGTCAAATTTTTGCCGAATACGCTTATACTGCCTGCATCCGGGCAGATAATGTTCATTATCATCCGCAAAGTCGTGGTCTTGCCCGCGCCGTTAGGCCCAAGAAAACCATAAATACTCCCGGCCGGAATCTTCGCGCTCAGGTTATCTACCGCGCGGACCTGCCCGAACGTTTTGCACACACTATTAAACTCCAACGCATCCATCGCCGTCAAAATACCATAATTCTTTCTGCGATGCAAAAAGTTGGAAGAATTTTTTTAAGAAAAAACCTGTTGTGGGTGGCGTATCTTGGTGGTAGAGTCACTTTATCCAAAACAGGTTTGGTGCCGGGTAATAGCATACTGTGTTATGTGACGCAGGACGCATAAATATAAAGATTAACTTGGTTAACTTAAGGAGATAAAAAATGAACAGACAG
Source organism: Sedimentisphaerales bacterium (assembly GCA_050012695.1). Classification (GTDB taxonomy): domain Bacteria; phylum Planctomycetota; class Phycisphaerae; order Sedimentisphaerales; family Anaerobacaceae; genus Fen-1362. The sequence continues at coordinate 3,904 of JBEKGR010000009.1, forward strand.
ATGGTGGTCTTATTGGGTACAGTTTTTATGCTGGTGTTGGTGGCAGGATGTGGTGCACCAAACACATTTGTAAAGGCAAGCCCCGGGTGGAAAACTATAGAATTCAATGAAAACATAAAAAACGATTTTAACATTGCTTGGCAAAAGTGCGTAGACACGATTGCAAAAGACTATGACTTAGAGATGATCGATAAGAGCAGCGGTTATATGCGAACAGGTTGGATATATGGCATAAGTGGCGGCCAATATAATCGCTATCGCGGAAGAATAACCGTTAAATTTCCTGAGCTAACCGCTCCTACTAAAGTTGAAATTAAGTGCGAAGCGCAATGGCTGTCAGAGATGGAATATGGTATGTGGGTGCCTGGTTGGGACCAAGCATTCCAGCGAGATGTTTACACAGCGTTGTCCGGCCGACTTGGCAGAACCGTCGCATCAGAATAATGCGACATTGCTCGGCTTGGGTGCGGTGATAATTAGAAAATTCAGGCCTTAAAAACGCGCCTTTGTAGGTTCTCTTGTCAAAAAGGGACATAACCCTTTTTCGCTCCTTGTACTGTTTTAGTTAAAAAGGAGAAAGGGCCATCATTTTCCGCGACACCATTTTGTGCCGACCATGTTTATTTACCCCGCCGCCCGCCTTGTGTCCTGGGTTCTATCTTTCGTTAAATTTTGTTTGGTATGATTGCCGGCGCAGGTGTATAATCCGGGCGTAGAAAATCAGTGTAGTCATTATTAAAGTCGGCGTTAGTCAATGTAATGGAGGATATGACGATGGCGTTTGGTATCGGAGATAGAAAATTTGAAGTCCGCAAAAGCACAGGGACAAGGATTGTCGAACTGGGCCAGGCGGAAGAAACCACAGGAGAAGTGACGATGGAAAAAAAGACAAGGAACGCACGGAACCTGGCGGGCGGTATGGATTTGCTCGAAATGGACTTCCTGCTGGGCGTAATCGAAAACACCGATGGGGAAGATAAAAACGACGTCGCGATGCGCCGGCTAAGCTTCAATGAGGTGCTCCGCCGCAACCAGCAAAGCGAAATTGACAGCGCCGCGATGACTGTTTACGCTGTCGATGAAAAAGACCTCTACGGCAAAGACATTCAGTGCGCGGCGATGAAAGAGCTTACCCGCAGAACCGAACAAAAGAGTTAATCGGCTTTTCACCATGTGAGGAATTGTGAGATTGCTTCTTGCCGTTATTGTTATGGGGGCGGTTGAGGACGAGGCGACATTCTGGATTCAACTGCTGATGATAGTTATTTTGGCCGCAGGCGTAGGCACATACATAATGGTCAAATCCCGCGCCAAACGCATCGAGCGGCAGACACGCGACGAAACAATTGAGACCATCATCGCTCCGCCGAAACCGCTCGCAACAGGACATGCTTCCACCGAAAAACCTGCGGCTGGCGAGAAACCGCGTCAAAGAGACCTTTCAGGCGGTATGGAGCTTTTAGCCAGAAACTTTTTAACAGGCGTTGTTGAGCAAACCAATTCGCCTGACCAGAGGGATATCGAAATGCGCCGCATGTGTTTCACCGAGCTTGGCCGCAGGGGCGAACTCTGGGCGATTGCCAGCACTGCCCTGAAGGTTTACACCCTGGATGAGGACGGATTTTACGGCAAGGTTATCCGCTGCGATGCGATGGCGGAATTGGCCGGCCGGACCGCCGACAAACCCCAGAATGCCACTGAAACTCCACCTGCTTCGCCCGAAAATCAGGAACAGGCCCCATCGGCTACACGTCACGCCGGCTGATTTCACACGCCGAAACACCCGAAACCGAATTTCACCATTATTTACCTCTTGTCTTTATCGCCTGGGTGGACGAGTTGTATATTATAAATTGGAGGAATCACGCCGAATTTATACCCTTTCAGAGATAGTTTTTTAGGACGTTGAAAACGTGGGTACAAATAAAACTTGCGTATGAAAACTAATTTTAAGAGCGAGGGGGAAATAATGCCGATGGGTTAATAGAGGTGTGTTTGGACGCGTAATTTTACAGGAGAGGCACAGGTCCTGAGGGTCTATCTGAAACTTATGGACAAAGGCACATTAAAATGGCTCGTGCTGGCGGCAATCGCCGTCTGTGGAATGCTCGGCTGGAAAGCCGCCACGCAGGCGCCGAAAGACGACAAAAAAGAAGCGGTGGTCGAACGCCACGAGCCAAAGTTCGGCGTCGTAACCGCTATCCTGTATTGTGAGGACTCCCCAATCGTCATGATTGAAGCCCAGGTGCTTCACAAGGGGGATGTGATTCACGACGTCAAGGTGCTGAATATAAAAGCCGACAAGGTCCGGTTTGACAAACAGGGCGAACAGTGGGAACAGTGCGTGCAGGAGCCGGCTAAACCCGAGTGGTGGAAAACAAGCAAAGGCAAAGAAAAAAATTCCTCCGCCTAACCTCCTAAGGTAACGATTCGCCTCGGCCTAGGCCGAGTTGATTGACAACCGGCATTCTCGGCTTTTCGGGGTTTCCGGTTGTCCTTTTTTTGCGCATATCGTCGCCCCTTGTCTGCCGGATAAGCCAAAAAGTCCTCGAAAACCGGCCCGCGTAAGCTAAAATCATTATAAAGCAGGCCCAACATTAGCGGGTCATCCCTGCAAGACCTGGTTCTTGACTGGATACAAAATACGGATATGCAAAAAAAAGTATTGGTTGCTGTTAGCGGCGGTGTTGACTCGGCGGTGGCCGCGGCGTTGCTCCTTAAAGAAGGATTCGATGTTACAGCCGTATTCCTTTGTTTGCAAATGGGACACGCTGCCGAAAGCAACTCTCGCTCCTGTTGCACGCCCCAGGATGCCGCCGATGCGAGACGAATCGCCGCAAAACTCGGCGTAAAATTCATTTCACTTTCCGCCTCCAAAGATTTTGAAGTCATAATCAAAAGCTTTATCTATGATTACGAAAATGGCCGAACGCCAAACCCCTGCGTCCGGTGCAACGAGAAAATAAAATTCGGCAAACTCTTCGAACTGGCGGATTCCTTAGGCGTGCAATACGTCGCGACGGGACACTATGCGCGAATTGTAAATAATAATGGACGCCCCGCCATTGCTCCCGCTCTCGCTCCGGGCAAAGACCAGTCATACGTTTTATTCAGCATCCCGCGCGAAAAATTAGACAGGATTATTTTCCCCGTCGGCGAGTTGAAAAACAAACAGGCCGTAAGAGATATTGCCAAAGAGCTGGGGCTGGAGGTTCACGATAAACCCGACAGCCAGGATATTTGTTTTGTCCCGGATGGCGACTACGCGAAATTGCTTGAGACGCACAATAGCAAGGCGCTTCGGGCGGGGAATTTCATAGATACATCCGGCAAAATTATCGGCAAACACGATGGCTACGGCAGGTTCACTATCGGCCAGCGTCGCGGCACGGGTATCGCGGCGGGACACCCGGTATATGTTACCGACATAAACCCGCAGACAGCCGACGTAACCATCGGCGAAAAAAATGACCTGCTGGCAGTCGGCTTGACCGCCGACGGCACAAACTGGCAAATTGATGTGCCTGCTTCATTCGACGCGACGGTAAAAATCCGCTATAATCATCGGGGCGCCCCGGCAAAGGTTATTATTACCGGCAAAGACACCTTCGAGGTTCACTTTGAAAAACCTCTGGAGGCGGTTACTCCCGGCCAGGCGGCTGTCGTTTACTCCGGGGATTGTCTTCTCGGAGGCGGGTGGATAAAAGAAAAATTACCTCCCGTATAATTGCGTCGAATCAAAAAAACAGGTATCGACCCCGTGCCGTTTCTAAAAAGTTAATATAACTTTTTAAAATTGAAGTTTTACGTAAGTTCTTTATTTTCAATGGATTCCTGTTTTCACGGGAATGACGAAAGCGACGTTTTATTTTTAGAAACGGTACCCGCAAATGAAGAATCAGGATTTATCACGCTACGCAAGGCAAATTACCTTCAAGCCCTTCGGCGAAGAAGGCCAGCGTCGGCTTGCCGACAGCAGCGCCCTAATTGTCGGCGCAGGCGGTCTTGGTTCGTGGGTTGCGGAATTGCTCGTCCGCGCAGGCGTCGGGCGTCTCCGGCTCGTGGACGATGACTACGTTGAATTGACCAATATTCACAGGCAGTCACTTTTCACTGAAAAAGACGCGAAGGAACGCACGCTCAAAATAAACGCTGCGGCAAATCACCTGCGCGAAATTAACAGCAATTGCGAGATTGAGACGGTCTTCGCCCGAATCGACCGGCTGACCGCTGACCGGCTGACCAATAACGTCGATTTGATTATCGACGGCACGGATAATTTTCCCGCGAGGTTCATCCTCAACGACTGCGCGATAAAAAAATCCAAACCCTGGGTCTTCGCCGGCGTCCTCGGCACAGAATCGCAGGTGATGGCTATAATCCCCGGCTCGACTCCCTGCCTGCGATGCCTGCTCGATTCACCTCCCGCCTGCGATGGCCAGACCTGCCGACAAACCGGCGTCCTCGGCCCGGCGGTAGCAATGGTGGCTGCGGTTGAGGCATCGGAGGCATTAAAAATTCTCTCCGGCAACTCAGACAAGGCAGGGCAATGCCTGTTTGTTTTTGACGCCTGGAATAACGTTGCCAAACAAATTGACGTCTCGAAACTCACCAAAAACGCCGATTGTCCCTGCTGTGTTCACAGAAATTTTGAATTCCTTGAGCCATAGGCCCCTCGATGGAAGTTAAAATAAATAAGCCCGTATATCTCGATTACAACGCGACAGCGCCTTTGGATAAGCGCGTGCTGGAAAATATGATGCCTGCCCTGACTTCTGCGTTCGGGAATCCTTCCAGCGAAAGCCATTCGCTTGGACGCCAGGCGCGGGATATGGTTGAGGCCGCCCGCAATCAGACCGCCAAACTCATCGGCGCCTCCGCCAGGGAAATTATTTTCACATCAGGCGCAACGGAGGGCTGCAATCTCGCGATTAAAGGCGCAGCCGAGGCGTACCGCGAAAGAGGCAATCATATTATCGTCTCCGCCATTGAGCACAAAGCTGCCCTCGAACCCTGCAAACGGCTCGAACAACAGGGCTTTATACTGACTGTGCTTCGTCCCGATTCTTTTGGTCGTATTTCAAAGGAGCAAGTGGCCGAAGCGATTACAAAACAAACTGTACTTGTCTGCGTTATGCTCGCCAATAACGTCGTCGGAACGATTAACCCGGCGGACGAAATCGGCGCAATCTGCAAAAAACACGGAATAATCTTTTTCTGCGATGCCACCCAGGCGGTCGGAAAACTCGCGGTGAGCGTCAATCAAATAAACGCCGACCTGCTGGCGTTTTCGGCGCACAAAATATACGGTCCAAAAGGCGTCGGCGCTCTTTACGTGCGGGGCAAAAGCCCCACCGTTCGGCTGGCAACCCAAATCGACGGCGGCGGACAGGAACATTTCCTCCGCAGCGGAACGCTCAACGTCCCCGGAATTGTCGGACTGGGCAAGGCCTGCGAATTGTGCGAAGAGGAGCTGGGCGATAAACCTTCAGCGTCTTCCTCGCTGCGGGATAAACTGGAAACCGGCCTTCGAAAAGCTATTCCCGATATACAGATAAACGGGCATCCCGAACAACGCCTGCCCAATACCGCGAATATCTCGTTTAAAGGTATTGATGCCGTTTCTTTACTCGGTAAAACTCCGGATATCGCTGCCTCGGCCAGCTCCGCCTGTGAATCCGGGACCTCCGGCTCGAATTACGTCCTTCGAGCAATGGGCGTAAGTGAGGATTTGGCAGCCGGCGCAGTCAGGTTCAGCATGGGACGCTTTACAACGGAAAATGAAATCGATTATGCGATAGACCGGATTTGCGGCTCTGTTTCATCACTCCGGGGAAAAACCACGGACAGGCAGCACAATTAAAAGACGTGGTATTTTACGCTGCTGAATTATTTGACTAACTGCAAACCCGCCAGCGCTACAAACTTGTCATCGGCTATCTTGAAGATGCCCTCAAGACCCGTCACGGAAAAGATGCCTTTTGTGGCAGGCGCTACGTTGCAGAAGACAAGCTCGTGGCCCGCGTTCATAAGCGTTTTTCGCAGCTTCAAAAACTTGGACAAGCTCGATGATGTTATGATGTCAACCGCGGAGAAATCCACCACTACGTCGCAGTCGTCTCTGTCTTTTGCAATATCCGTGATGGTTTTCAGCTCATCGCCCATCAGCGGTTCGGCAGGCAAATCAACGAGTATTATATTTTCTGACCAGTTCTGAATTCCCATTTTTTAACCCTCGCCTATTAAAAAAATCGCTTCTCTTTTACAGCATTCTATCTATCGACACCAAAACAGGACAAGTTAAGTAAAAAATACAAGAACGTAACTGCTTGCAAACAAAGGGTTTGGATATCGACATTTACTGGCAAAATCGGATAATTTCAGGAGCTAAACCAACCGGCGGATAGCTTAAAGTTTTCTGTCTAATTTTCGATAGCCCACGGCCTCAGCCACGTGCTCAGGTTTTATATCTTCGCAGTCAGCAAGGTCCGCTATCGTGCGGGCGACCTTGCAGATTTTATCGTGCGCCCGGGCCGATAAGCCGAATTCCATCATCGCCTCTTTGAGAAGCATCTCGCCCGATTCGTCCAGCTTGCAGAACTTCTCGACCTGCTTGTGTGTCATCCTCGCGTTGGTTATTAATTTGCCGTCGTCGAACCGCTTCATCTGTATCGCCCGCCCTCTCATCACGTCATCCCTTATCGTCGCAGAATCGAGCTGATTCGCTTTTGAGCGCAGTTTGTAGAAGCTTACCGCCGGCACGTCTATATGAATATCGATTCGGTCAACAAGCGGGCCTGATATTTTCGACAAATATCGTTCTACCTGCCCCGGTGTGCATTTGCACCGCTTCGAATCGGATCCGAAGTATCCACAGGGACACGGATTGCACGACGCCACAAGCAAAAACGCGGCGAAATACTTTATGGATTTTTTGGCGCGCGAAACCGTAACCGTGCCATCCTCCAACGGCTGACGTATCATCTCAAGAACGTGACGCGGAAACTCCGCGAACTCATCGAGAAACAATATCCCGTGATGCGCAAACGATAATTCGCCGGGCCTTGCGTTCACGCCGCCGCCCACAAGGGCAGGGCCGCTCGCCGTATGATGAGGCATACGAACAGGCCTCGTTGCCAATAATGCCTTACCTTTACCCAGAAGCCCTACTGATGAGTATATGCGCGTCGTCTCAAGCGATTCCGCTAATGTCAAAGGAGGTAGAATCGTCGCTAACCGCTGTGCAAGCATCGTCTTACCCGCCCCGGGCGGGCCAATCATCAATATATTATGTCCGCCCGTTGCCGCCACAGTAAGCGCACGCTTGACACTTTCCTGTCCCTTAACATCCGAAAAGTCAAAGTCGTATTTGCTTTCTGCCCCGAAAATTTTGTCGATATCGATAGTTGTGGTCTGCAAAGGTAATTTCCCGCCCAGGAAATCAACCGCCTGTGTCAATGACCCGACTCCGTAAACCTCCATCTCCTCAACGACCGCCGCCTCTGCCGCGTTATCCAATGGAACAATTATCCCGCGAAAGCCTGCCGCCTTGGCTGTCATCGCCATACTCAAAACGCCGTTTACCGGCCTCACCCTGCCGTCGAGCGCTAATTCGCCCACAACGACATAATCCTTCAAAACCGTGCTGCTGAAAACGCTTTCCCCCAGGAGAATTCCCAGCGCGATTGGCAAATCGAATGCAGGCCCTTCCTTCTTTATATCCGCTGGGGCAAGATTCACCAGCGATTGTGTCTTCGGATATTTATATCCGCAGTTGACGATTGCGCTTCGCACTCTTTCCGCGCTTTCCTTTACCGCCGCGTCAGGCAGCCCGACGATTAACGTCTTGTCGAACCCGCCCCGTGCGACATCGACCTCGACTTCGCAGATTATTCCCTCGATACCCTCAAGCGCGACGCTATATAATTTAGCCAGCATACATTTCCCTCGTATTTGTCCAAAAGAAAGGGATATTCTAAAAAGCCGTCGTCCCAGCCGCAAGCATTTTAAGTGCACATTGTCGAAATTGCCACGCAATAAAACCACACACCCAAACGTCTATGTTTACGAATTATGAATTCACAAAAATCTGAAAGGGGCCAAATATGACAAGAAAAATCATTACAGGCGTAATAGCGGCCGTTTTAGTAGTAACAATAGTTGTATTAGCCGCGGAAAAAGCAAAAGAAAAGGTAAGGGCTTGCGAACAACCTGCCCTGAGCAAAGTCGAAGGGTTCGGCCTGCACGAGCGCCTTTTGGACCAGTTAGCCGAGGCCTATAAGGCCAACGACAGGGAAAAAATGGGCGAAATTATCAACAGGATGCAGGAACGCAGAGAAAAAATGCGGGAATTCGTCAGGTTCAACAGATGGCAACGGTGGGCACATCGCCGAATGATGGGGCAAATGGGACCCGGCTGGGGTCAGGGTCCGCAAATGGCCGGACCGGGCTTCAACCAGGGCTTCGCAATGAACGGCCCCTGTGGAAATTGCGGCTGGGCAATGCGAGGCCCGTGTGGTAATAATTGGGGTTGCCCAATGGCTGGGCCGCGCTGGGAGCAGTTTCAGGCAATGAGACGTGGATTTGGCGGTTGTAACAATATGATGGGTAATTGTGGAGCATTTGCCGGGCCGCAATATGAAGTAACAAAGGGTTGGGGTTGCGGCCCTGGCTTTTTTAACGGCATGGGAAATTGCGGGCCAATAGCAGGCGGATTCGGACAGATGCCCTGTCAGCAGGGCGGTATGAGCAACTGTATGCCACAACAGGGCGGCCCTATGCAAATGCGCGGCTGGGAACGTGGCGGTTTCCAAAAACAATGGACACCCGGACCCGGCGCAGAAAATATGGGGCAACAGGAATGGAATATGCCTCGCCGTGAAAGACAAACCAACGTCCCGCCCCCGGAATGGGGCTGGTAAGAAAATTCAATCTCCTTCTTGAATAACTTGTTTGGAGCTTTGGCTGTGTGTCTCTGAGGGGACACACAGCCGATTTTTTAGCGCCCGTAACACAACCTAACCCCTATTTCAAGCGAAACCCGATGTAGTTGAATTGGGCAAAAATCGTTTTAACCTGCTGACAAATATAGTATAATGTTGCTGTTTTGAGGAGTAGGTAATGAAAATGAAGCACTAACGCAAGAAGAGCTTAAGGAGGATACACGTATGAAACGCGTTATTTTTGCACTTTTGGTCATCACAATCATAACATCCGCACAGGCCAAATACTCCGGCGGGACGGGAACAGAATCTAACCCATATCAGATTGGCAGTATTTCCGACTGGAATGACCTGATGTATACGTCATCGGATTGGGATGCCAATTTTGTTATGGTGGCTGATATTAACCTGCAGGGCATTCCATTGATACCTGTCGGCAACGATTTAAATGGAACAACAATCGCTTTTACGGGTGTTTTTGACGGTAATGGTCATGTCATTCGTAATGCTTCAATGAACAAGCCCGGTTATTGGCATATTGCTTTATTCGGTATTATTAATTCCGACGCTCAGATTCGCAACCTGGGTGCAGAAGATGTCAATATGATGGGCTACAGAGATGTCGCGGGCCTGGTGGGAATTACCGGTTGGAGAACTACTACTGTTACTACTCTTATAAGCAACTGCTATGTCACGGGAACGGTTCGTGTTAGTGACGGAATTACTTTTGGCGGCCTTGTGGGGCAAAATGCCGGAACTATTACAGGCAGTCACGCTGCTTGCGATGTCAACGGGACAACATACATCGGTGGACTGGTGGGACGCAATATGAGCGGCATCATTATGGATTCTTATGCTGCGGGAACAGTCAGCGGCACCAGCAGTGTCGGCGGCCTTGTAGGATATAGTGAAATCAGGGACAGTGAGTCCGGCGGCTATGATTATGCATTTCCTGTCATTACCAAACACTGTTATTCGAGCGGTTCTGTCAGTGGAAACCAATATGTAGGCGGGCTGATAGGAACCAATGGCGCGAGTAGTCTTGCAGTTCTGGGAATTTTTATTAATGATTGTTTTTCTGCCTGTGAGGTTACGGGAGGTAATGGTTTTGTGGGGTGTAACTACGGCCAGGTTAAGAACTGCTATGCTGTCGGCAAAGTAATCGGTAGCGGGGTTGGTTTTGGCAGTTCCGGGGTAACAAATTGTTTTTGGGATATTAATACTACTGGAAAATCTACGGGCGGCGGCGGGACAGGAAAGACAACTGCGCAAATGCAAACGCTTTCTACCTTCGCCGAGGCTAACTGGGACTTCAATAATGTCTGGCATATTTGTGAGGCAATAAACTATCCTCGCCTGCGCTGGTCGATACCGGCTGCGGATTTTGTTTGTCCGGATGGCGTGAACTTCGTTGACTATTCGTTTTTCGCCAAACGCTGGATGAACACAAACTGCGCTGCCAGTAATAACTGTGACGGCACGGATTTTGATTCCTCGGGGACAGTGGATTTGGCCGACCTGAAAGTTTTCTGTAACTACTGGCTGCAAGGACTATAGATTTTCAATTTATGATTTTCTATTTGCTATTTTTAGCTGGCACCTAAATAAATATGCCGGGCTGATGATGGATTAAATAGAAAATACAAAATAGAAAATAAAAAATGCAAAGCTCACCGCCAGTTGGTGGGATAGAAGATTTTGGTCGCGGGGACGTTGAACTTCATCGCAAGCGACTCAACCAGGGCTTCGGTTCTTTTAATCTGGGCATTGGTCGGGCGGATACCTCTGCCGTCTGCGACAAGGCAAATCCGAACTGTCCTGCTTGAGCCATACCAGGTATGGTCGGGAATGACCGACCACTGCTTTTGCCATTTTTCCGTGGTTTGAATCTGGCCGTCGCTGCCGCCAAGGCCGTTGCAGATAACGAAGTGGCAGTTGATGTCATCGGAGTTGGCTAAGCCCGATAATGATGCGAGCTGGTCAACGTTGCCCGCCTTTGTTCCGCTGAAGTAAATCTCAACGCTTTCCCATCGGCCCGGCGACTGGGTAACACGGGAGTTAATCGCCTGCTGAATGGCGTCGAGACGGTAATAAGTCGAAAGACAGAACGGCCCCGCTGACGGCGGATGATTGCCCAAAGCCATCAACAAAACCGCGCCTGTTGTCATCGAAACGAGCAACACCGCCAAAACTTTCGTTACTCGCGGCTGATTCGACATATTTCCCTGCCTGTAAAAAAAATCAATAATCACACGACCACCACAAATACAGTCGTTTATACAATGATTCATCGGCTCCCCTTTACCTACAGCTATAAATTTTTTAGCGCAAATTTATTAAATTATTCAAATTAAATTCATCCTTTCCAAACACTTTCTTCGCTAAAGCCGGAAATCTCTTGACCTGGCCTCCTCCGGCTGTTAAACAATCCTTTCTCTGTTGTGGTTGTGCTGCGCGGAATTGCCGACTCTGATGTGATTAACGTCAGTAACGTCCAATAAAATTATGAAAGGCGAAAATGGCTTCCAAATGGCGCCCTTTAACTGCTGATGAAATCTCCAAACTGACCTCCCAGGGCTGCACCTGCCCTGATTGGTCAAAAACGCAGGTAGCCGACGGTTTCAGCCCCGAAAGGGTAAAAACAACCCACTTTTCAGGCGATATCCGGCTGGGGATTTTCCGGAAAGACGTCCGCTTTGAAGGAGGCCTTACCAGACCATCGGGAATCTCCAACGCCACCATTCACAACTGCCGAATCGGCAATAACGTCTATATCAACCAGGTCAAAAGTTTTATCGCCAATTATATCGTTGAAGACAATGCCGTTATCGAGAACGTCGATTTTTTGGCGGTCGATGGCAATACTTCTTTCGGCAACGGAACCGATGTCGCCGTCATAAACGAAGCGGGCGGCAGAGAAATTCCTATATATGACCACTTATCAGCTCAACTGGCGTATATTATCGCCCTGTATCGCCATCGTCCGAAGCTCATCGAAAAGCTGCGGGCTATGATTGCCGAATACGTCGCGTCTGTTACGTCCCCAATGGGCCTTGTGGCCACCGGCGCCAAAATCCTCAACACCAGAATCATCAAAAACGTAAAAGTTGGTCCCGCCGCGACCATCGAGGCCGCTAACCGGCTCGAAAATGGCTCGATTAATAGTTGTCCTCAGGACCCCGTCTATATCGGACCCGGCGTCTTCGCAAGCAACTTCATCGCCTGCTCCGGCTCAAAAATCAGCGACGGAGCAATACTCTCGAATTGCTTCGTAGGCCAGGCAACCGAGCTTGCCAAACAATACTCCGCCGAAAACTCCGTCTTCTTCGCAAACTGCGGCGGCTTTCACGGCGAGGCCTGTTCAATCTTCGCAGGCCCCTATACCGTAACTCACCACAAATCAACTCTCCTCATCGCAGGTCTCTTCAGCTTTCTCAATGCCGGCTCAGGCACAAACCAGAGCAACCATCTTTATAAGCTCGGCCCTGTCCATCAGGGCATCGTCGAACGCGGCTCAAAAACCGCAAGCGACTCCTATATGCTTTGGCCCGCCAGGGTCGGCGCGTTTACCGTTGTTATGGGCAGACACTATCGAAACTCCGACACCTCCGATTTGCCTTTCTCATACCTCATCGAACACGAAGATGAAAGCATTCTCGTCCCCGCAGTAAACCTCAAAAGCGTCGGGACCGTCCGCGACGCCAAAAAATGGCCGAAACGCGACCATCGTAAAGACCCCAAAAAACTCGACCTCATCAATTTCAAGCTCCTAAGCCCATACACCATTCAGAAAATGCTCAACAGTTGTAAGCTTTTGCGAAACCTCAAAGCCACCGGAATCGAAACCACCCTTTCGACAAGCTCAGGCAAGGCCGGCTATTTCGCATATCACGGCGTTAAAATCAAACACGACTCCTTGGACAAAGGCATCTGCCTTTACGAAATCGGCATCGACAAATTCTTAGGTAACTGCCTCATTCACCGTCTCCAGGATAAACAATTCACAAACGTCCAGCAGTTACAGGCAGAGCTTAAACCCCAAACGGATATCGGACCCGGCAAATGGGCTGACCTGGCGGGATTGTTCGCGCCGGAAGAAGCCGTCGCCAAAATTATAGACGATATCGAATCGGGCGCACTGGCCACCCTCGACCAGATAACCGCGGCTTTTACCTCGGCACACGAAAATTATCCGGCCTACGAATGGGCCTGGGCGACAAACGTCATCCAGCAGCAGCTCGGCAAAACCATTGACACGATTGGCCCCAAAGACATTATTGAGATGATTAACAAATGGAAGTCAGCAGTAATCGAGCTTGATAATATGCTCTTAGCGGACACCAAAAAGGAATTTGCCGAAACCGTCCAGGCCGGCTACGGCATCGACGGCAATTTCGCCGAAAGGACCGCGGATTTTGCCAACGTCCGGGGCAGCTTTGAGGCAAACGCCGTCGCAGCGGAAATTAAACAGCACATCGAAGAAAAATCCCGGCTGGCGGACGAGCTGATCCGCCGACTGCAAAAAATACGTTAATACCGACTCGGCTTCGTGAGGGAGATATTATGCGAGTGATAATTCAACCTGATTACGGGCTCGCCTCAAAATGGGCGGCACATTACATCGCGAAAAAAATAAATGATTTTAGGCCGACTAAAACAAAACCTTTCCTCCTCGGCCTGCCCACCGGCGCATCGCCCCTCGGTATGTATAAAGAATTGATTAAGCTCAACTCGGCAAAAAAGGTAACGTTCAAAAACGTCATCACCTTCAATATGGATGAATACGTCGGCCTGCCCGAAGACCACCCCGCAAGCTATCATTACTATATGCGGAACAATTTTTTCAGCCATATCGACATCCCCGCCCAAAATATCAACATCCTCGACGGCAACGCCAAAAATCTCGAGGCCGAATGCGAACGCTATGAGAAAAAGATGAAACGTCTCGGCGGCATCGAGCTTTTCATCGGCGGCATAGGTCCCGACGGACACATCGCCTTCAATGAACCCGGCTCGTCGCTTGCAAGCAGAACACGCGTCAAAACCCTCACGCAGGACACCATCATCGCCAACTCACGCTTCTTCGACGATGACGTAAACAAAGTCCCCAAAACCGCGCTGACCGTCGGCGTCGCTACCGTGATGGATGCAAGAGAGACGCTGATAATCGCCTCAGGCCACAGCAAAGCACGCGCCTTACACCACGCAATCGACCAGGGCGTAAATCATTTGTGGACGGTCAGCGTCCTTCAGCTGCATCCTAGGGCAATCATCGTCTGCGATGAAGACGCCACCGTCGAATTGAAATACGGCACAGTGAAATACTTCAAGAATATCGAATCCGCTAATCTCAACCCCGTGAGATAGCAAATCGATTGAATCAACTGTTATCTGCGACGTTTTATCTCACGGGGTCAACCCCGCATCACTGCTGAAATAAAAAAAAACGAAACGCCAATAAAAAAACCGGGTTCCCATTCACTGCGGGAACCCGGCTTGTTTTACGCTCACAATACTATATATTTACTTCGGCGCCGGCTCTGATTCGGGCTGTGGCGCCTGTCCGTTCGGTCTCGGCCCTCTCGGCATCATTGGCATCCTCGGTTTCGGCTCTTTGCCGGGAGGATATACTATCTTGGCTTCCGCCTTTATCTTCTCCCTTAGCTGCTTGAATATCTCGCTTTTCTTTTTGTCCTGAAGCGATTTTACGATATCCGTCTTTGCCTTATCGAATGGCGTCAGGCCGCCTTCTTTGCGGTCGGTAACCTTTATTATGTGGTAGCCGTACTGTGTCTCGACCACGCCGCTTACTTCACCAACCTTCGTCGCGAACGCCGCATCGGTAAACTCCTTGACCGGTATTGTGTTTCTATCGAAAAATCCAAGGTCGCCGCCCCTTATCTTCGAGCCGGCGTCGTCGGAATTCTCCTTCGCCAGAGCGGCAAAATCTCCACCCGCCTTTGCCTGTTTGAGCAAGCCGTCTATCTTCGCTTTGACAGCCGCTTTTTGCTCCGGCGTCGCTGATGCATCTACCTTCAAAAAAATATGACTCGCTTTGACCTGCTCGGGCCTATTAAGGAAGTCCTTGTCCTTGTTTTCTTCGTAAAATGCCTTCGCCTCGGCATCATTAATCTCAACTGGGCCCATAAGCTTCTCATAGCTCAGCGTCCTTTTTATCTGCTCTTTTATCTGGTCAAGCGTCCCTCCTTGTGCCGCAATCGCCGTCTTCAGCGACTCCATCGTCATGCCCTTCTCGGCTATGAGTTCGTTCAACTTGTTGTTGACGTCGCTGTCGGTTATGTTTATGTTCGCTTTCTTTATCTGCTCATCCAAAAGCTGTTCCACAACCATACTCTCGACCACCTGTGGCCTCTTGTATGGCTCGATCATATACGCATTCATCTTCGCGTCAACATCCGCCTCGGTAATATCCTTACCGTTAACTGTAACCGCAACGCCGGTGTTTTCCGCAACAGCATTCGGTTCAGCAGCTTTTACCTCCGGGGCTGCCGGCTTTGCTTCCTGAACCTCTGCTTTGACCTCGGGCTTTGCTTCTTTAGCTTCTACTTTGACCTCCGGCTTTGTTTCTTTGACCACAGCGTTTGGCTCCGCAGTTTTTACCGCCGGGGTTGCCGGCTTGACTTCCGGCTTTACTTCTTTAGCTTCCGTTTTAACGCCGGTGGCCGGTGCGTTAGCTTCCTGGCAGCTCTGAAATAAGACCATTCCAGCCAGCAGGCAAACTCCCGATAAAACCATTTTCACGCTAATTCTCATTTGAATATCCTTTCGTGGAGTACAAATTCGCAACATTTCCGTTAAAACACGAGGCAACAATATTCTCACAACAACACCCAAAAGTCAATTGAATATTTTGACAAACCCGTCCTGATTTTGGTATCCTTTGTGTTCGCCGGACGTTGCGAAATACGATATTATGATATAAACAGGACGATAACTTGATGAGTTTCCCGGACAGTACAAAGATTAAATCCTGCACGATAACCATCCAGCCGCGATACAGCGAGACCGACCAGGGGGGCGTCGTCCATCACGCGGTCTTCCCCGTCTATTTCGAGATGGGTCGAACCGAACTGCTTCGCGCCAATGGTCTGGCATACAAAGACCTCGAAGCCGCGGGCGTCTTTTTCGTAATAGCCGAGCTGCGCATCAAGTATCGCAGGCCCGCTTTTTACGATGAAAAGCTCAATCTCGAAACAATCTGCACTAATGTTACCGCTAGCAAAGTCGAGCATTCTTACAAGCTAATCCGCCCGCCGAAAGGCGAGGCCGGGCCAGGGGCGGAACCCAATACCGGCGAACTTTTAGCCGAGGCCGAGAGCGTCCTCGCCTGCGTTGATGCCAAGGGCAAAATCCGCCGGATGCCCGAATTTATGTATCCCGAAGCGTAGCGGAGGCTCCCGCAGCGAAGCGAAGGCCTCGGCGTTTACCTCGGCGTAGTTTCTTAACAAAGCCGGGTAGTCCTTGACGAAGACGGGCTTGCATAGCATTTACAACGAACAGCGTTCAGCGTGTAGCGGATAGTGAATTTTCCTCCGGAAAATTCAACCTTGCGAATTCACCATGATATTTCTTCGCCGCTTCATCATACGCTTTCGCTGCTGCAATTTCGGAGTCAAATCTGCCTAACGAGAGAGTTTTGCCTTTATAATTGATTCGAGCGGCCCAGCGACCGTCCAGCTTTTTGAAAGAAACCCCTACGAAGCGTGATGAGGTTTTGGATTTGTCCCTCCGGCGGTTACAAGCATTCTGAGAGTGCGTTGCCAGGCGCAGATTGGCCCTGCGATTGTCCAGGCCGTTGCCGTTTATATGGTCAACGAGAAGCCCCGCAGGCGCACCCATAATTTCTCTGTGCAAATTCACAAGCTTTGTCCGTCCGGGTCCTGTTTTAACAAAACGAACTGCATAGAAAGTTTTTCTGTTTCCACGGCTACACCATTTGAAATTACCAAACCGGTAGTAATCTCGCTGGTCCACAATCGTCCATTCTCCTTCGCTCAGGTAAATCCGCCGATACTCATACCCATATTTGTGCTTGCGCCAAACCATCACCGGCCACGCGCAAACCCTGTCTAACCAATTTGGTATTCTTATTTGAACATTTGTCATTTTCTCAATCCCCCCTTTTCTGTCATTACTTCTACATTCGTAATTCTAAATTCTAAATTTTTCATCCTTCCGTCCTCAGTCATCCATCCACTGTTCTACTGCTCAACTTTCTACTTTCCCGCGAAGCGCCGCCTGTTCGCCTATCTACTCTCTCGCGAAGCGTCCCGCTTCGCGCGTCTCTCCATCCTATGGCGCGATCTTGCGCGAAATTGACGAAAACTAAGGGATTTCCTGATGGGGTCAAAATCGATAAGTTCTTACTGTGTAAGGAGTAAAAATTTTTTAAGATTTTTGAATCTAAGGGTTTTCGACCTGCGCGAAAATGGATAACAGTTGTATCATACAACTGTTTGATACAAGTGTTTTATACGACTGTTCGTATCCAGAATTTAAGCCGTGATAAGAAAAGAGGTTATGGCAATATTGGCCTCAAAAAAAGAGCGGTTTTTAAGCCCCAAAAATGACCAAAAAACAGCGCAAAAATACACCCTATTTATGGGGACATAAATCTATAACTGCTTATATTGACAAGTTTTACGGATGTTTTTAATGTACCCTTAACCCCTGTTTTTATGTGGGAAATTGCGCCCCAGTGAACCCGCCTGCGGCGGGTAAACTTCGGCTTTGCCTAATCACAACAGTTTTGTTGGCAACAATTCTGTTGGCGGACAATTAGGAGGTCATGAACGGATTCCGTCGAAAGCGGGAAAAACCGGTAGTCGTCCCCGATTTTCTGAGGACAGTATAAGGAGCCACTGTTAATCCTTGACTTTTTTGCCAACTTGAATATTATATCCTTATGTATATGGTAAAAAATTAAGGAGTACTATTTAGAATGGATTCTCGTATCATCATGCTCACAGATGCCTCCCTAAAGTATGGGAACCTAAACATACGTGAGTGTGGTCTCGATTTCTTTCCTTCGGGAATCCTCGGGGGGCCGACAAGAGATACTGCAAAGACGAAGATCACGATTCGTGCCGTCGGATACTCCGTTGAAATTGAGACCGATATACCCACTGACCGTAGAACCGGAAGACCTCGTTGGATTTTCAGAGAAAGGGCGTGGGTAAAACAATTTATGCGCATTAATCGGCTTGCGCCAAACGCTAAGATTGTCATAACGCGTTTAGAGGGACAAAGGTATTTGATATCTCCGGTAAATAATGCTTATGAGCAACTCCTTTTCCCTGATGTTACGCTGACCAAGGCACGAAAATCTTCGGACTCAATGAACTCCCCTTTTCGATACGCCGGAGGCAAGTTTTATGCTCGCAAACTAATCCTTGAGCATATTCCTCTTCACACAAATTATTGTGAACCTTTTGCCGGCGGTGCATCCGTTTTCTTTACTAAACCCAAATCGCCTCAATCGCATCTTAATGACCTTGATGAAAACCTAATGCGCGTATATCGCATTATCCGGGATCAACCTGAAAAGCTAATCGATTTTCTTTCTGGGATTCCCGCAAATAAAGAACTTCACGCATATTACAAGAACGAATTTAAGCCAAAAACAACTCTTGAGAAAGCAGCAAGGTGGTATTACCTTAACAGAACTAGTTATTCGGGGATAATGAATATTCAGAATTGCTATTGGGGATATGGGGATAAGTTCTCAATGCGACCCGAGAACTGGCCACGAAGCATTAGACGTGCTGCGCAAAAGCTCCAAAATGTAAAGTTAACGAACTACTCTTTCGAACGGGTGATCGAAGAAGCAGAAGATGGAACTTTCTTATTCATCGATCCTCCTTATTTCAATGCAGACCAAGACAAATTCTACACCTGCTCATTCTCGCGAGAAGATCATCTGCATCTCCAGAAGATACTATACCGCCACAGGAATCGCTTGCTCTTCCTGCTTACATATGATGATTGCCCGGAGATTAGAGAGCTATATTCTTGGGCGACAGGTATATATAACAAGGAATGGAACTATTGCATCAGTAGAACCGACGACCAGAAAAACGGGACTCAGCGTAAGGGACAAAGATACAAGGGTAAAGAAGTGTTCATTCTTAACTATACACTTTAATGGTGCTGCATATTTGTGGTAATAATATATAAGTATCTATCGCCCTCGCCTTGCCCTTACGAGGGCTGTAAGTGACTCATCCAACATTGTCATCGGCTTCCAGTTTGGGTCGTCTGCTAAAAATACAGTCGGTGTCCGAGGTATAAATCCACCTTCAGCTATATTCCGAGGAAATACAAACCTCCAGTCACCGTATGCATGTTCGATGATTTCTTGGTCTGTGGAAACACCATAGTGAGCAGCAACAATGTGTAACATATCCCTGTCATGTAACAATTCCAACTTTGCACCAAAAGTGCGGCCTTGAAATAATGCATTTGACACATTGCACACAATAACGTCAAAGGAATTCACGCTGTATCGATCATTAGTAGTTCCAGCCAATTCGATATTACTCCTGCTTCTGTGGCATTTAACATGAAAATGCGGGACTCTACATTTTTGGGATCGTGTTCCAGCTCGCATGGAACCTCTAACTGCGCTTTTGCACTCGACATTCAGAATCAAACCTGTCCGTCTGTGGGTTATTTGAATGTCCTGGTCTTGGATTCCAGTTTGTGCATTGAGGTTAAGCTTCTGAACCGTCCATTCGCTCGACGAAAGATTATGTAGTACCTCTAAGTACCCATGGTATTCCGTAGCTTTTCCTCGAATCATAGGGACAACCTTTTGGTCGTTGAGTATGTCAAATACATACTCAATGGGAACGGCAAAATTTCCGCAGTAAGTAATAAGTTTCCGTCCCACTTCTGTTGGATCAGCAGTCATTTTCCCTCCATAGGAAGCCCCTTGACCAATGAATGGACATTTAACCGCAATGCTTTCGCAATCTTGCACAAAGTGAGAATTGAGATGTTTCTTTCTCCGCGTTCAACTCCCCCAATATAACTTCTATCTAAAGCACATCGATAGGCAAACTCTTCCTGCGTCCAGCCGCAAGCATTCCTTGCGTCTCTGATTGTTTTGCCCAAACACTTAAGATTTTTCTCAGTAGCACGTCCCATTAAGCCGCAAACTTACTCTTGGGATGACTATTTGTCCACCGACTATAATACCCATTTTTTCAGTGAATCCTTGCCTGAAAAAGTTCTCTGTGACCTATGTGGCTAAAAAATGGATTCCCGCTTGCGCTGGAATGACAAAGGAATCCATGAAAATCCCTGCTAACACCATTAGATGACGGCTTTGCCTATCTCACGGGGTGAATCCGAGGCCTGCCTTGAGCTTGTCGAAGGTTAGAAACAAAAACCCCCTTTTCAGCGTATAGTAAGGGTTGCCTGATACTTTACTTTTTCCCAGTCGGCATAACGCTTGACTTAAAGTCCGGGTGCGACTAAACTATTCCTTTACCGCCAAACCCTTGCCCGTCGGCATGTGTGGGCGGTAGGTGGTATCCAGGGGTAAATCTTGATGCATTACGAAAGCGAACACTGTCCGCCTCGTCCCTTAGGGACGGGCGAGATCTCGTCCGACCTCGGCTCGATGCCAAGTCGAGACGGGCCAAAGGCGGATCCGCCTTTCAGTGGTGAGCATAACGAGCCGCCAAACGCGGATTTTACATGCGATAAAAAGGAAAACTGCGGTCTGTTCGGGATATTCGGCGACCCGGCAGCGGTGCAGAAAACATACTATGGTATTTTCGCCCTGCAGCATCGCGGGCAGGAGTCCGCGGGCATCGCATCCAGCAACGGCGAATCAATCAACTGCTATACGGCAATGGGCAACGTCCAGCGGGTCTTCCGCACAGGCACAGGCATAATGGAAAGCTTAGCCAACCCCATCGCCATAGGCCACGTCCGCTACTCGACGACCGGCTCATCGAAGGTAGCCAACAGCCAGCCGTTCTTTGTCGAATATTCACGAGGGCAGGTCGCCATCGCCCACAACGGCAATCTCATAAACGCGGGCCTGCTTCGCGACGAGTATGAGGCATACGGCAGCATATTTAAATCCACAACTGACACTGAAATAATAGCCCATCTTTTGGCCAAACCCACCCACGTCTCCAAACCCGACCCGCTGGGCCACGTCCTCAATCATTTACAGGGCGCATATTCGTTATTATTCCTTTTCCCGGACCGCATCGAGGCGGCACGCGACCCTTACGGCATTCGGCCTTTGTGCATCGGCAGAACCGATGCGGGCGCGTATGTGGTAGCGAGCGAAACGTGCGCACTCGACGCCATCGACGCGAAATTCATCCGCGAAGTTGAGCCGGGAGAAATCGTTACGCTCGACAAAAAGGGAATATCGAGCAGGTTCTTTATTAAACCGGGCAGTATCAAGCCCGCACATTGCCTGTTCGAGCACGTTTATTTCGCAAAGCCAAACAGCAGCATATTCGGCGAGAACGTTTACGAATTCCGGAAAAAACTTGGCCGGCGGTTAGCAGTCGAACATCCGGTTAAAGCCGACGTCGTCGTCCCGATTCCCGACTCAGGCACATCAGCCGCTATCGGCTTTGCTGAAAAATCAGGTATTCCCTTCGATTTGGGTATGGTCAGAAGCCACTACGTCGGCAGGACGTTTATCTCGCCTGACCAGAACACGCGAGAGCTTGCAGTAAAAATTAAGCTTGCTCCTATCAGGGAAGTAATAAAAGGCAAACGTATCGTCGTTGTCGATGATTCCGTCGTTCGCGGGACCACCACCAAGGGCAAAATCAAGGCGTTTCGCGACGCGGGCGCAAAAGAGATTCATATGCGGGTCAGTTGTCCGCCTATTCGTTTTCCCTGTTTTTACGGCATTGACTTTCCGACCAAGGAAGAGCTAATCGCCAACAACCGGACATTAGACCAGATTCGCGAGTTCCTCGAAGTCGAATCACTCGGCTATATGTCCATCGATGGTCTGTTATCCTGTGCGACCTTGCCGCCTGACCATTACTGCACGGCGTGCTGGGCAGGCAAATACAGAATACCGGTTGATATAGCTATGACTAAATTCTCGCTCGAACACTACCAGATGAGAATGTTTGAAGACGCTCAATAGTTCAATACGGAAGAACGAATGACTAAACCACTTACCTACGCTCAGTCCGGCGTGAACATCAACGCCAGCGACGAAATGGAAGATTTAATTTACCCGCACGTGGCGAGCACGTTCAATCCGCGGGTGATGGCGCTCAAGGGGGGGTTCGCGGGGTTGTTCCGCCTCGATTACGATGAACGGCTCTTCAAAAGAAACTACAAAAGCCCGGTCCTTGTCGCCTGCACAGACGGCGTGGGCAGTAAGGTGCTGCTGGCCTCGACGATGAACCGATTCGATACCGTTGGTATCGATTTGGTCGCGATGAGCGTCAACGATATGTTAGTGCTGGGGGCGGAGCCGTTATTTTTCTTAGATTATATCGCGCTCAATAAGCTCGACCCGCACGTCGTGGCGGAAATGGTCAAGGGCGTCGCGAAGGGCTGCCGAATCTCGGATTGCGCGTTGATTGGCGGCGAGACAGCCGAGATGCCCGATACGTATAAAACGGATGATTTCGATATGGCGGGTTTCGCGGTGGGCGTCGTTGAGCGGAAAAAAATCATCTCAGGCACTAAACAGGTCGGTAAGGGTGACGTAATATTGGGTCTCGCCTCAAGCGGCCTGCACAGCAATGGTTATGCGCTTGCGCGCAATATATGCTTCAAGACCAACAACCTCCAGCCGACGGATAATATCCCGGAGCTTGATGGGCGGATATTGGGCGATGTTTTACTTGAGCCGACGAAGATTTACGTCAGGCCTATTATCAAACTGCTTTCACAATACAAAGTTAAAAGAGTCATTCACGGTATGGCACATATCACGGGGGCGGGACTGCCAGGCAATATCCCGCGCGTGCTGCCTCGCAATTGCGACGCGGTTTTGAAAAAAGATAGCTGGCCTATCCCTGCGATTTTCAAATTCTTAGCTGAAAAAGGCCCGGTCGAAGAAGAAGAAATGTTCCGTGTCTTCAATATGGGGATTGGTTACGTTTTGGTCGTTGCGGAGGACTTCGCCGACTCGATTGCTGAGAAGCTGACGGGCTACGGCGAGAAGGTCTATAAGATTGGCCGAATCACTTCGGGGACGGGCAACGTGGTTATCAAAGAATAGCGAACTGCGTAACCACAAAGGCACCAAGACACTAAGTTTTCCTTTTTATTTTCACCTTTTTATCTTTGTCTTTTTACTTTGTGCCTTCGTGTTTTGGTGGTAAAAACGTTTTTTTTATTTGACAAACGGGACGGCAATTGGTTATAAAGCAGAAAATCCAGCTTCGCCTTAAAAACTACACCGAGGTAAGCCCAAAATATCGACAGTGGGTTGAAAAGAAAAAGAGAAAGTATAAAATTGCTATTGAAACTTGTTGAATTACTTAAAATTTACAGGGAGTTCAAAGGGGAAATTGATTTGGTAAAATAGAAGAGTAAAGGTTAAGAGGCAAGAGAATGTTATCTGAAAAAATAAACAGAAAAGACCTCATGATGTTAATCCTTGCAGAATGGGAAAAGAATGGTTATCGAATAAGCGGGATAACTCGCCTACAAAAACTTTTGTTCCTGTTGGAGAAAGAGGCGGGTATTCGCCCTTCAAAAGAAGGATTCGACTTTGAGGCATATAAGGCAGGACCGTACTCGGCGAAGTTGTACGATGATATTGAGTTTTTGGAAAATATTGGCCTTATAGAAAGTGAAGTGTCTGGTGAAACGAATGAAGAGGAATCATCCGAGGTAGATTATACTTTCGAAGAATTGATGGGAGATGAAGAGTTAATGGGAGATAATGGCAGGAGCGTTAGGTCCCCGGATGCTTATGATGAGCGAAAATATAGATTGACAGAAAAGGGAAAAGAGCGTGTTGAGACGCTACTTGCAGAGAATGAATATAAGCCTGTTATAGATGGCATCAAAAAGATAAGATCAAAGTTCGGGGGATATTCTTTGGACGATCTTCTTTACTACGTTTATACAAAGTATCCGGAGATGACAACTGAGTCGGAGATTAAAGAAAAAGTATTAAGGAGGAGACATAGAATTTGATACACGATGATCTTGTGAAGACAATACTTGGGGGACATACTGCAATTATAGGGGTTGCTATATTGGCTGTTTGCACGATTTCATGGCCGTTTAAGTCAATCATTGAAGGGGGCAAAGAGGTACTGACAGAAATAAAAAGGAAGATAACAGAAGAATTGGCTGCGGAATTAAAAGATGTTTTTGGGAGTAATAGCGAGGTTCGTAAGGTTGGGATGGTAGTTGGGCCTGATGGGGAAAAATGGAACGAAGAGAGAGTTAGTCCCTTTGAGAGTGAGCAATTTGGAAACGCCCTTTTCTATTTTGTGGAGAATAATTCAGATGCGATACGGAATTATGTCCTATTTAAAAACTTGATAAAAACTTGCATATATTGGAACGGATATTTCGCTGTTTCCTTATTTATGCTTATTATCGTACAGTTAATACTCATCGGAATAATCTGGGGCGTGGACATAATATATGGGTTTTTACTGCCGGATAATGCAATAAAGTGGTCGATTGCCATTTCGGCAATAGCTATTGTGAATTGCATGTTGGGATTCGCAAAATTATTATTAGGATATATCAGAAGCCTTAAATTTAGAGAGATGTATGAGTAATGATATCCAAGAGACAGCTTTGCTCGAGCCAGTTGCGAAATATGTCAGAAAGAAGGGATACAGATTCCAAGAGTCTGAAGTAGATTTTTATGACTATAGAGTCGATTTATATGCCTTTTCGCGTGCACTCAAACAAACTGTTGCTATTGAGTTAAAAGTGAGAGACTGGCGTCGCGCTTTTGAACAAGCCATCATATATCAACTATGCGCGGATCATGTATACATTGCTATGCCGATGGAGAGCATCGCGAGAATAGACAGAATAATGCTTGCAAAAAACGATATCGGATTAATCGGTGTATCTATAGGAAGGGGTTGCAAACAAATATTGAAAGCCGGCCAGTCACATGTGGTCAGAGAGTGGTATAAAGAAGCATTTATCAAGTCTCTTCAAGAGAGGAAAAAATGGCTTCGGTAGATCCTAAAATAATAATTCGACTGGGGAGTCATTCTGAGAAGGAATATGTTTTAAAAACGGCAAAGCATCTGGATGGTATAATTGTGCCCAGTAACTTATTTGAGGCAACACCAGGTGCTACGGCAAGTCTCTTGGGAAAGACATTAAAGTGCCCCTATTATATTGATCCAATGACTTACGTATATGGTTGTAATCTAGATTGGATAAAATCAGAGCAGAAAATCAGGGGGAGTAAAAAAAAGACTAAAGGGTTCAAACGATCTTATATGAATTTAGCCCAAGTCCTCGGTGGTCGTATTAAGGAATCACTTGCGCAAAACCGACCTGTATCGCCGGACGATTTTAAGGAAGCGATTACCTTGGATGTGCTTTGCGAAAACGTTGTGGGATACCAAGAAAACCGCGTCCGCGAGGAGTTTGAAAAAGATGAAGGATACAAACAATATGCCGAAGATGCTGCAAAGCCGCGTGGGGTTTTTTCACCATATTTTCACATACCGCAGAGAAATAGTCAGGCTTGGTTAGATTTAAATATGAGACTTTTGAGTGTCACGGTTAAGTTGAAACCTACTTCGCCTGTTTACGGAGTGATATGCACTGAGGCAGAAATGCTCGATGATTCAAGTTTCATGGAAAGTATGACAAAAAGCTTACTTGGGACAGGTAGTCAAGGAGTTTGGCTACGTTTCTGGGGATTCAATGAGTGGGAAGAGAGTGCAAATCGTTTATATGTGCTCCGAACGCTTATAGAGAAATTAAACAAGAAACTTGAAGTCTATAATATGAGTGGTGGTTATTTCAGTTTGATACTTGCGAAGTATGGCTTAAGAGGAGTGAGTCATGGAGTGGGATACGGGGAGCAAAGGAAACTTGAGCCGATAATTGCCCAAGCCATGCCGACGGTTAATTATTACTTGCCGGAAACACGAAGACGCTTCGGAATACCCGATATAGAACGATGTTTCGACGATCTCAATATTGAGACTCCGGATGATTTCCACGAGAAGGTTTGTGGGTGTGTCGTATGCAAAGGAATAGTTCTCAAACATCTTAAGGATTTCCAAGCATTTGGGGAAAGACGATACGCTAGGGCAGACTCGCAGCGCGAATCGCAGACACCCGCAGCAGCAAAAAGATGTCGTTTTCATTTCTTGCTGAATAGGATTGCTGAGCGAGATCAAATTATGAAAGCATCTTTGGCAGAAATAAGAGAGCAACTGCAACAGTCAGCTAATACATGGGGCAAGCAAGCATCAATAATGAGATATTGTACACATTTGCAATGCTGGAGTGACATTCTGGCTTGACGAGCAAACCTACAAGAATAATCCCTTAACAAAAAACCTTGATGAAATACAACCTAATCTCAGATTCAACCACGTAAATTTCCCATGTTATTTTTGGTCTTTTCTTCAAGGCGTTTATTTCGTTAATATAATCTTCACGCCGTTATTTTGTTTTTTGGCGACGACGAGCCAGTCCCAGGGGCACGCTTCGCGAGAAATTAGAGCATTTGACCCTCCTTCGCCAAGGGCTACGGAGGGCAAGCAGTAGATAGTTGAAAGAATCCGTCTAATCCGTGGTTTTCTGAGCAACAACGAACCAGTCCCAGGGGAATGGGTCTTTCATCCAGCGGGGAGGAGAATCGAACTCGGTATCCCACGGGTACTCTATTTTACTGATTTTAATAATGCGCAGGCCCCTGCGTTCCAATAGCGCGACGAGTTCTTCTTTTAGATAATGCTTGGTAGGGACGTCATCGATAGGAATAATGCCCTGACGCAGACGGAAATGGCCGTTTTTTTCAAAGCCGGCACGGACAGCCGATGCGGGACTGAAGCCGTTACGCAGATTCACCTGTATAAGGCGAAAATCGGTAAGCATAGCCGACTCCAGCGAGGGGACAACGAGGACCAGGTGCCCATTTTTAAGGATGTGGCCCGCCATAACGTCGAGAATGCGGAGCCGGGCGGCCAGCGAGGGCATAATGAGCGTGTTTACGCTGAGGATAAAATGGGTATTTGCGAGCCGAAGGCCGGCGGCGGCGAGGTCGGCCGTAATATACGAGACGTTTGTCAGGTGCGAGCATTTCTTTTTGGCCCTCGTGATTAAGTCGCGTGAGATGTCTATGGCGAACACCTTTTGGAAACTCGCAGAAAGATACGGGAGAAAGTGTCCTATTCCACAGCCGTAATCGCCCGCGATTTTTCCCGGGGCCCCTAATTTGCGAATCTGGCGCAGGACCAGTTGTTTTCGGTCGTAATGCAGCACGCTGAAAATTTCGTCTTCGTAGCGACACGCAAGATTATTCCAGTATTCGCGTTTCATTTCACACAGCATAATATCAGAAGTCAACCACAGATTGCACTGATTTCCGAAGCGGGCTCTTCGCCTCGCTCAGTGTCACAGTTTTTTCAGACACGGATTCACACAGATTAACACTGCTTTTTTCACCACAAAGAGCACGCAGAAACACGAAGTTTTTTAGCCACAGATTAACACAGATTTACACTGTTTTTAGTCAGCCGGAGGGGCATTCCACCTTCGCTTTCGCTACGGCGGATAAAACTCGCAACGGGCAATCCTCGCCCCTTAGGGGCTGTGAATGCCCGCTACTCATCTGCCGCCCCTTTGCCTTAGGCATCCCTTCCGGGAAGGGGCACCGCTATTCGCGGTTTACCGGCTGACTATAAAAAACACAGATTTTGTCGATGCTGGCCGAAATTGCTAAGCCGAGCACACGGAAGCGAAGCGACGGGCCTGCTTCAGAAATAACACCCGCCCTTGCCGCAGGCCTCGCGGCCTTCGAGCCGAGGGGCGAGGTCTCGCTCGCCTTTGGCGAAGCGGACGGCTTCCTGTTATCTGTCCCGTCCCCGTTATTTCTTCTGTAATTTTTTCGAGAACAAATTTAGCTGCACCGGCGGGATTCTGCTTTCAAAATGCTCCTGGGACTCAATACTTCCGTCGTGCCGGATATGACGTACTTCAATCCTCAGTTTTGCCAACTCGCGTGAAATCAACAGGCCTCTGTGGCATTTAGCCGGGTCTTCCTCACTGCAAAGAATACATAAAGTGTTTTCCTCTGCACCCTTAAGTAAATGTTTCAATCCTTCGCGGAAATTATCCGTAGAAGCGAGTTTGGAATAATCGCAGTTTCCCAAGTCGTCTTTGGTCTCGATGCCTGCGGGACGTCCTCCAAGCTTATCTCCCATAAAGGTGTACTTGATACCTGCATCGTTTGATGCGAGTTGAATTGCTTCACGATTTGCCTGCGGTACATATCGGCTATATGGAACGCTTCGTACATCCACCAAAATCTCAATGCTGTTTTGCTTGAGCCAGGATATTATCTGTTCAGTATTTTTATTACTGTGTCCAATTGTGAAAATCGGATGCTTCCCGGACTTCTCCATCTTCATGAGTGTCTAAAAGACGATTTCTTTAGCGTCAAAGACGGGGCCGTCTTTGCAGCAGAGTTTATACGTCTCACCTGTCGGCGATTTGTCCCCTGCGGGGATTCCGCCCCCTACGGGGGCTACACATTTGACGGCGCAGCTCTGGCAGATGCCTATGCCGCAGGCCATCATCTCTTCCATACTGATTTGGCAGTCAATTTTTTTATCACGGGCGAGCTTGGTGATACTTGCAAGCATCGAGCGGGGGCCGCAGGCGTAGATAATCGCCTCAGCGGGATTGAAACTGAGAGCGTTCTGTGAAAGCCAGTCGATGATACAATTGCTGACAAGGCCCTTGAAGCCGGCGGAGCCGTCGTCGGTGGCAACAAATGAGCTGATACTGTACCTGGCGAATTCGCCAAGCCAGAAACCAATCTCCTGCGAAAGATTATCGAGCGGTTTTTCAAAAGGCAAATCTTCTTTTGTCTTTGCGCCGGCGAAAGCAATCGCGTCCATAGTCGGATGTTCGGCTGTTAGCACCTGCGCCAGGTGTTCGAGCGGAGGCGAACCCATACCGCCCGCGACCAATAGAGCGCGTTTCTTGCCAGCGGGAACTGTGAAGCCATTACCCAGCGGGCCGATGATATTGATTGTATTACCCTTAACGAGCGTGGTCATACGCAGCGTCGCGGGGCCAAGCACACAATAAACGACCTCGACGATTATTTTGCCCATCCCGATGTGAGTCGAGGGGTGCGCAGCCGAAGGGGGTGTAGCGGAATGACTTGCGGGGCCTGCCCCGGTATGAATCGGCGGACTCACTTCTTTGGCGACGCGGGCGAAGCTGAAGGGTCTGCGAAGAAGCACTTGTTTTGTCGCGGCGTCTTTGAGGCAATCCGGTATTGTTTCCGGTGCGGGCAGCGCGACATTCGAAACATCAAACTGGGCGAACTGGCCCGGTCTTGTCTTGGCGAAGGCCTCCGCTCCTGCGCCGGCAAACTGCAGACCCAGCCGATAGAATTTTTGGCGCAGGGGCTTATTGAATAATACGGTCGCCTCGAAAGGGCCTTTTGGGTTATGGCTTGGCTCAATTGGCGATGTCGCCGGCGCGGGTGTTTGAGCTTGTTGAACTGGTTGTCCTTCGGTCATAATCGATTATCCTTAAAGCCACAGAGTTTTTAGCCACAGAGAGCACAGAGGACACAGAGAAGTGAATTAAACAAACAGTGTAAATCCGTGTTAATCCGTGTCTTTTTCATTATGTTCTATGCTCTTAATTAACAACTCCAAGAGGGTATTAAAAAAACAGCCGGCTTGCAATCGCAAACCGGCCGATTGTTATTGATTATCTTCTCTTAACGAGAGCCGTTACTGGCGCTTTTTGGCTCCTCGCCACGCCATGAGCAGCATAAACGCACCGAAGGCGAACAGCACTAACCCCCACCAGAAGTTTATGTTGATACCAAGCGAGCGTTCATAAATAGCCGGGTCGGAAAACAAACCGTAAACAGTGATTATCGCCCCGAATAAGACGAACATTACGCCTATCGGCAGCCTCACATCAAGTCTCATTCCATCGCTCATTTTTTTCTCCATTACCAAAAGATGATATTGAGTATTATAGCCGCAACCAACACGATAACGCCGAGGACCGCCGGCTGTTTATACCAGACAATGCCATGCTCTTTAATGCGCGGGGTAAGCGAATAAACCACGCCTCGCAGCTCGTCGTCGGTTTTGTTCTTAGCGGTTGCCAGTGACACGACAATAGTAACGATAAAGCATGTGCTCCAGGCGTAAATGGCGGCCCAGAAGTTTTGCGCCATATCAACGGGATAGGTATGCAGGACGTGTCCGCCGCAGAGCCAGCCGCCTTTGATTCCCATAGTCGCACCAACGGGCAGGGTCAGGCCGTGATGAAGTGCAGCGGCGAGCGTGCCTGAAAGCAGGCCGAAGAACGCGCCGTGACCCGTGGCCCTGCGCCAGAACATTCCGAGAAGGAACGTGGCGAAAAGCGGGGCGTTTACGAAGCCAAAGACAAGCTGGAGCATATCCATAATGTTATTGAAGGCGCTTGCGACATAAGCACAGGCGATACTTAACAGGATGCCGACGACCGTGATGATGTGGCCCATACGGAGATAATGCCGGTCGGATTGTCCCGGCTTGATGTAGCTTTGATAGAGGTCATAAGTCCAGACGGTATTGAATGCGGTAACATTGCCCGCCATACCCGACATAAACGATGCCATCAGGGCCGTGATGCCGATACCGAGAAGGCCCGGCGGAAGGAATTTGGCGAGCATTGCCGGCACAGCCATATTGTAATCCACGTTACCGGTTGCGTCTTTTGGCAGGAATGTGCCTCCGTCCTGATGAAGGGCGATGGCAATCATACCGGGCAGAATAACCAGCGCCGGGAAGAGCATTTTCGGGAAGGCGGCAATCAGGGGCGTGCGCCGGGCGGCGGACATCGAATTTGCCGCCATCGCTCTTTGCACGACCAGGAAGTCCGTGCACCAGTAGCCGAATGAAAGAACAAAGCCCAGCCCCATCACCATTCCGAACCATTCTACGCCCATGGGATTTGCACTCGCTGAGTTCATGTGTGCCCAAGATTCCGTCCAAGTGCCGGGTGCAAGGACTTTACCCGCAGGATTGTCCGGACTGGCTGCCACGACGTTGAGCTTAGCGACAAGCCCGTCCCAGCCGCCGACACTTTTGAGACCGAGAAATACGAGCGGACAAAAACCGAGGACAATGAGGAAAAATTGCAATACTTCGTTGTAGATTGCGGAGGTCAGGCCGCCGAGGAAGATGTAAATAAGCACAATCGCCGCTGAAACAATGATGCAGAGATGATAATTGAAACCGAGGATTTGTTCGAGCAGTTTGGCCAGAACGTGCATTGAAATGCCTGATGAGA
This sequence comes from Sedimentisphaerales bacterium, assembly GCA_050012695.1. Taxonomy (GTDB): domain Bacteria; phylum Planctomycetota; class Phycisphaerae; order Sedimentisphaerales; family Anaerobacaceae; genus Fen-1362. Next base: position 35,358 of record JBEKGR010000009.1, read on the forward strand.
AAACGGTCATCACGGCAAACATTACGGCGTTGAAGGCGCGGGTCTTCTCATCGAAGCGGAGCTTGAGATATTCCGGCACGGAACGCGCCTTTGAGCCATAGTAGAAAGGCATCATAAAGACGCCCACAAAGACCATCGCGGGAATAGCACCCACCCAGTAAAAATGGCTTGTCATAATGCCGTATTTCGCGCCGGATGCGCCCATTCCGATAACTTCCTGTGCCCCGAGGTTGGCGGATATGAACGCCAAGCCGGTAATCCAGGCGGGAATCGACCTGCCTGAGAGGAAGAAATCGGTGCTGGTTTTGGTGTATCGCTTCAACGCGAAGCCGATTCCCAGCACAAAGGCAAAATAGATAAACAGAAGAACATAATCGATGTGCCCCAATTGAATACCGTGCATATTTTCCGTCTCCTAAAATGCGCACAATTCTAAATGGCAATAATTATAGTAACCGCGACACAAAACGCAACCACTAAAGAACGTGATTATCCGGCGGTGATTTTGGGGGGCATTAAAAACGGAAGGGTCGGCTGTGCCTGCACCCGATAACGCATCGTTCGAGTCACGCCGACCCTTCCTTCCGACCTCGACGGGAGCCGTCGAGTCGCAGCGGGTTTTTACCTTTTATTCGCCGAAGAGCTGAAACAACCTGTAAATTTGGAAGCCGGCCGGGGTGTGGGCGCCCGCTTTGGATACTGCGGGCACGCCCCTCGGCCATCTTCCGTATTACTAAGTCCGAGAATTACCCTTTGCGTTACAGGAATTTTGCGGAATTTTCCGATTTTTTGAAAAAATCGTAAAAAAATGTGTAACAAACCCCGCCCTTTATGGACAATATATACAGGATAGACGTATGGCGACAGTGCTGCAAAATATGAGCCCGGCGCTGATTCACGAAGCCAAACTGGGCAACAAGGAGAGTATGAACCGGCTTGTTGAGCTGGCCAGTGAGCGACTATATGCTTATATCTACCGGCTCACGCTCGACCAGACCATCACGCAGGATATCTTGCAGGAGACAATACTATTTATGATTCAGTCAATAAACCAGCTCGAACACGTGGACCATTTCTGGGGATGGCTCTTCAGGACGGCGATGGGCAAGGTACAGCATTACTATCGGGACCTTCAACGCAGGAAAACCGTTGAGCTGTCCGAAGAGGAACAGCGATATATCCATAACCGCGTCAGCGCCGACTTTAACGACGGTCTGAGTGAGCTTCTGCGAAAAGAACTATCCGACGCGGTCTTTATGGCGATGAAACGGCTAAAGCTGAAATACCGTAATATTCTTATCCTTCGCTGTTTCGAGAACATGGATTACGCCCAAATCGGCGCGGTAATGAACTGCTCCGAAATGCGTTCGAGGGTTATGTTTTTCCGCGCCAAGACCTCGCTTCGAAGGCAATTAGCGATGCAGGGTTTCAGCAAATACTACTTACTCATCGCCCTTGCCCTGTTCGGTGTCGTTACAACTTCCGCCAAGGCGGCATCTTCCGTTACTATTACCGCCTCATCTCTGGAAGTGGGGGTCACCGCGTCGCTGATTGCGACGATATCGAGCAAAATCGGCATTGCCGCGACAGCCGCTGCGGCGGCGATTGCTCTTGCCATGCCCCCTGGATCGTTTATTTACATTATCCCGATTGCCTGCCTCGCCGCGCTTTTCCTTTTCTTTGTCAGCTTAGTCAACATCTACAGCAATTAATCTAATGACGAAGCGGCTTGAGGAGCATGCGGGACCTGTCCATTTCCTGTATTCGGCGTGACCATCAGCGAAAACAAATAGCCGGCCGCATGAATTGTCCTTCAAGGGGAAATCCGGTTCACACCAACCCATAAAAATCCGGTATAATGCCTCAATGCCGATAGTAACATTAAAAGAGATACATATATCATTCGGGGCGCAATCGATTTTTGACCGGCTCGATTTGAAGATATACCCCGCCGAGAAGGTTGGGCTTGTCGGGAGCAACGGGTGCGGAAAAACCACGCTGCTGAAAATGATTCTCGGGATACTGCCGCCGGATGCAGGCGAGGTTCATCAAAGAAAGACCCTGCGAATCGGATACCTGCCTCAGGAGCCGGTTTTTAGCGGCGAAAGAACCGTTCTCGAAGAGTTGCACAATAGCGCACAGGAAATACTTGACCTGCAAAAAAAGCTGCACGATTCGGCGGAGACATTAAGCGGATTTTCCGGCGGCGAATTAAGAGCCGCAATGCAGCAATACGACCGGCTGAGCAGTGAATTCGAGATTATAGGCGGCTACAGGTATGAAACGAAAATAAAAGAAATCGCCGCGGGGCTGGGTCTTGAGGAGAAACATTATTCGCTAAAAACAACGCAGCTTAGCGGGGGGCAATTGTCGCGGCTGGGACTTGCAAAAGTCCTGCTGGCGGACGCGAACCTGCTGCTGCTCGATGAGCCGACAAACCATCTCGACTGGGATGCGACCTTGTGGCTTGAAAAATTCTTAAAAAACTACGGCGGCGCTGCGCTGATTGTCAGCCACGACAGGTTTTTGCTCGACAGATTGGTCTGTAAAATTGTGGAAATCAGGGACCGCAGGGCAGATGTTTTCACGGGCAATTACAGCAGTTACAGGCAGGAAAAGGAAAAGCGAGATATTGAACTGGGGCGTCAGTACGAACAGCGGCTGGAGTTCATCGAAAAAACCCGCGACTTTATTGTACGCAACATAAACCGCAAGGGGACGAAAAAGGTTGCGCGGGGCAGGCAAACGCGGCTCAATAACCTTCTCAAGGCCAATCCTGACTTTCTCGAGAAACCGAAGAACGCACGAGAGCTTAGTTTTAAATTTGCCGAGGTGGAAAACAAGGGCAAGCGAGTGGATGCGGCGGTAACATGCAAAAATCTTACGAAAAGTTTTGGCGGGCTGACGCTATTTGAAAATTTGAGTTTCGAGCTTCTAACAGGCCAGCGGACAGGCATCATCGGCCCGAACGGAATGGGCAAAACAACGCTGCTGAAACTTGCCCTTGGACAAATCGAGCCGACCTCCGGAACAATCGAGCTTAAGAAGACCCTTTCCATTGGTTATCTTGACCAGGCAGGAGCAGAACTGAATTCAGAAAACACAGTGCTTGAAGAGGCGGCTTCGGTCATTCCTGAGATGCTGCCAGAACAGGTGCGCAGGCGCCTGGGGGCATTTCTGTTTGTCAAAGACGATGTTTTTAAGAAGGTGGCGGACCTTAGCGGCGGAGAGCGAAACCGGCTTGCGCTTTGCAAACTGGTTTTGTCCGAGCCGGAAGTTCTTATACTCGATGAGCCGACAAATCACCTTGATATCCCAAGCATCGAGGCGCTCGAAAATGCACTTGGAGATTACACGGGGACAATCATTGCCGTAAGTCACGACAGGTTTTTTCTCGACAGAACGGCCCAGCGGCTTATTGTGCTCGGCGCAAATGAGCTGGGCAAAACGGCGCCGGGCAAATTTGAGTTTATAAACGGCTCATTTAGCCGATATGCCGAACTCCTGGAGCAAAGGGCATTAGAACAGCAAACAGTCCCGCAGGCAGCAAGGCCGAAAAGGTCAAAGCAGGATAAGCCGAGGAAGACAACGCCGCCGGAGCTAAAACAATTTAATATCTGGTCGGCGGAAAAAATTGAGCATGCAATTGAGGAGACGGAGGCAACTATAAAAAAGCTGCACGAAAGTTTCGGCGATGAAAAGGTCTATAAAGATTACAAAATGCTCGCACAAGTGCAGAATCAAGTCAAAGAAAAAGAGCAATATCTCGAACTGCTTTACAGGGCATACGATATGAAGACAAACAAAAGTTAGCCACAGAGAACACAGAGCACACAGAGATAAAAAATAAATAGATTCCTCGACTGCGCTTCGCTCCGCTCGGAATGACAATCCAAAAACTGTTCAGATTACAAGTTTAGTTTGGAAAACCGATGTCCTTAATACTCGCAATGCTTATCAGGGTTGGTGCAGGAATACGGGACACTGCCCCATGTAATTTTGGTCATCCAGCGTAAATCACAATCGCAGTTATCAATCGTTCCACCACCCCATTGACCTGACGCAGCAGCCGCAAGAGTATGCGGGTCTGTCCACTTCCTGTATTCGGTATGTCCATCGGCGAAAGAAAACGTTGTTCCCTGGCTGTGCCGCATAGGCGGCAGGTCATACCATCTGCCGGGTTGGCTGCCTCCGCTGGAAGAATAAACAACAAAGAATGCGCCCTGCTTGACAATTCCAGTATCCAAAAAGACAAACCTTTCAGCAGGCCGAGTAATCTGATTTATAAGTGTGATTTGCGGGGCGGGCATGGTCGCACTGCCGCCCGCGCCAGGATAAGTAGCCATCGACATCGACATTGAGTATGCCGCATAGACCCCTTTGTCGCCATCAGGACACCGGTAAATATTGTAATCGCCGACATATTTCCACATTGTCCCTTCCGCGATAGCGTGTTCCCAGGCGGCCTGTGTTATCGAAGCGCCGTAAGGGTATGCTGCGGAATAGTTGGTAGTTCTTGTTGGCGGCATAGAATGAGGAGATGGATGGGGCCACTCACGCCAGGCCAGTTGAGGCCCTGGGGGGACAGGAGAAACATATGGCGTTGTAACAGTAGGGAAGGTCCAGGAATAATATACATCGCCGACAGGTATTTTGCCGCTGTTATCGCCGGAGTAAGTTTGCCAGGCGGCAGCCAAAGACCTGAGGTTGGCCAGACATACATCCAGCTTTGAGCGTCCCCGCCCGCCGGCATTTATAATGCCCGCCTGCGCCAGCACAAGGGCAATGCACGCCACCGCTATAATGGCGTCCACTCTCGTCAAACCTTTATTCGCATTCATAAGCCCAGCTCCTAAAACTTAAGACATTTATACTACCTTTACTCACCCCATATCGCATTCTGTACCCATGCCCGGTCTTTGGTTTTAAAGCAGGTATCTGATGGTGACGGCTGATTCTGACTCAATGCCCAGATAATCGTTGACTGACATTCCCATCGATGGTATTCAGCATGTCCGTCGGCAAAGGCAAAATTTGTGCCGTTGCCATGCGTAACACTTAATATGTCTAAGAGCATACAAGTGGTAAGGGCCGGAAACATGAAAGCATCGGGGGATATTGGTTTTTCCTCCATAAACACAATTCTTTCATTCGGTTTTACAATCTGACCCGTACTTTTTGCAACTTTAACGGAAGGAAAGCAGGTGGGGTCGAATGTCCACGCTGCATTCATAGAAGTTGGCATAACATACGACCTGTGGGCTGTTTTATCTGCTTCCGGACAGCGATAGATATCCGGATTTTGAACATATCCATAAAGTGCGCCTCTCTTCAGCAAACTTACCCTCTCTGCGTATGGTAAAGTTGGGTCCCAGTCAAATCTTGTTGTTGAAAATGTGCCAACTTCGTCAGTTGCGTCTAAAGGAGGCAAAGGTGTGCACCAATACGGTTCCGTTGGGTGCAAACTACCAGTACCAGACCATGGTTGTCCGCCATTAACAATTTTGCCGGCGTTATCATCGGCGTACATTTTCCATGCGGCGGTCAGCGTCCTAAGATTGGCCAGACAGACCTCTTTCTTTGAGCGTTCCCGCCCGCCGGCATTTAAAACGGCTGCCTGCGCCAGCACAAGGGCAATGCACGCCAAAATGACTACTGCATCAACTCTGGTCAGACCTGTTTGCTTTCTCATATTCAATCCTCTTGCCGATTGCTTACTCAAATTCACTTTGCGTCAGCCACTCTTCGACAAGGGCGTTTAAATCCCAGATATTGATATAGGCGTCTCTATCCACGTCGCCTGGGGCATAAAAGCCGTATTTTGAAATTCCTGAGGCGCAGAACACCGGGTCAAACGGGTCTGTGCAGTCGCGCCAGCTTTCGCCCAATACCGCAAAATCGGCGAAATTCACCAGCCCGCTTGCCCGTATATCCGCCGGAGTATGAAGAACCGGCGACTGCCCATCGCAGGAATTGCTCGTTATCGCCCAGACCTTGTTGTTGGCATCGCTGACAATGATAGTGCCATCCTCAGCAATTGCGGGGAAGCTGACCCACCCCTTCCCCTGGAAACGCGAAACCTCCTGTCCATTGGGGTCAACCACGCAAACGAAGTTGTCGTCGCTTGCGGCGTAAATCAGGTCGTTTTTGTCGATGCTTAAAGTGAAACCGCCGATTAAACCCAGCCGGGTTATCCATTTGATTGTTCCATTCGGCTCAACCGCGCGCAGGTACGGGTCATCGAAACTGACGTATATTGTGCCGTCCGAGCCGACCACAGGCGACGACCAGCCGGAAGAAGTTGTGTAGTTTATCCATCCCGTAGCGGCAATACCCTGCCATCTGCCCTCGTTGCAGCTTTCATATTGCTGCAGAAGTGTAGGAGTTATCGTGGTGTGGTTGTGAAGAGCCGTGAGATACCTGTCGATTATCGAGCAGCATTGACCACTGCCCTCGGCGCAAGCATAGCAGGGGTCAGGACGCAACTGCGTTGACCAGAGGATGTTGCCTGTGCAGGGGTCAACGGCGTAAAGATTCGGGTCGCGGACAAGCGTTTGGTATATTTTTCCATCAGGACCAATCGCCGGCGATGCCACTATCTGGCCTTTGTTTGGCTCGACGGCCCCGAAGTTACAGACCCATTTTACGCTGCCATTGTTGACGTCCAGCGCATACAGATTCGGCTCATAAAGTCCGCCTATGTAAACCGTTCCGTTTCTGTCTATAACAGGCGTGGCGAATATCGCTCCATTTAACTTCGCCGACGCGCCGGTCTTAAACGTCCACAGTTCGCTGCCGTCTGCATCGAGGGCGTAAATAAGCCCATCTTCCGAGCAGACGTAAATTTTGCCGTCGTATCCCACTATGGGGGTCGAGTATATGGGGCCGTCGGTTTTATGCGTCCAGGATATGTCTCCATAATCATCAATCGCGTATAACCGGCCGTTTTGCCCCGCAGCATACACCATCCAGTAATAGCCAACGGCGGGCGAGCCGACTATCGGCGTGTTTAAACAATAAATCCAGTTAAGCTCGCCGAGGTCGTCGAGTGCGTAAATATTGCCGTCCTCAGAGCCGATATATATCCAGTAACTGTCCCAGTAAGGTCTGCTCACGGCGACCTGCGACGAGACAGGCCCATTTGTTTCAAAAACCCATTTAACGCAGCCGATTCGAGGCCCTTTGTTTTCGCTCAGGTTCGGAGAGGGCAATAAGCCCCTGCGAAGCCATTGCGAAGGCACCGCCGGCCGAGTCGGATACCAGCTCACCGTAAACAGCCCGCTTGGCCGGCTAATCACATTGGCATCATTATCATCGGGCACAATTGAAATCACGCACTGATTTGACTCGATATCGCCCGGCAACTGCCAAAAGTAACTGTTGGCATCGGCAATTCCGCTGGCAATCGTCTCCCAGGTATTGCCATTATCGCTGCTGAAACGGATATCCACGCTGCCGACCCCGTTTTTATTCCACTTAATCGGATGTTTGCTGCCCGTCGCCCAAATCTCGCCCCCCGCGGGTTTGGTAACAACAATCATTTTGTCATACTCGTCGGCTCCCATATCAACGGCGCTTCCCATCAATCTCGGCTCGCCGTCTATGTCGGTATCATTCGGCCCCGGCCTATAAAGCGGGTTGCCTGCGTCGATGCAGGGCGAATTGGGGCGCAAATGCAAATCGCCATAATCGTCATTATCGCCGACTCCCCAGCCGTCACCGCCATCATTGGGTTCTTGGACAAACATCGGGTCATCATCGATATTTCCGTTACTTGCGCCGCCAAATGGGATATTTGCGTCATTTGGGTTGTCATCCTGGATGCAACTGAAAAGCAACATTTGACCGGGACTCACAGGCAATGGGTATATCTGCGCACTCGTTGTTACGCCGGTGGAATCCTTGTTGTCCCAGAATATGCTGTGAATCGCCGAAAACGCACCGGTCCCCAGGTAGATACCTCCGCCTAAGCCGTTTGCCGCGTTGCCTGCGAGTGAGCAATTTGACACAGTCAGGATGGCAGAAGTACTTTTGTATACTCCGCCCCCGTTAACTTGTGCAAAATTCCCTGCCACAATACTATTGCTAATATCCATTGTGCCGGAAAGCAGATAAATCCCGCCGCCGTTCGCTGAAGTCGTTCCTGATGCGATATTACCGGCAATTAACGTTCTTGTAATCTTAATTGAACTTCCCCCACCCCCCCTTGAGCATATTCCCCCACCTCCGGAGGAATTGGATTTATTAGCAATAATATTGCAGTCGGTAATTGTAACTATTGCTGTTGGGGCGGAGCAATAAATTCCGCCACCATCTCTTGCATAATTGCCGCGTATTTTGCATCCAATGATTGTCATATTGCCGGAAGAATAAATCCCGCCTCCCGAGCTATTGATATTATTGTTGTCGATGATATTACAGTTTCGTATAAGCGGGGAGGCATTGCTGGTAACGGCATATATCCCGCTGCCCATGCCATGTGTTATTGTAAGGCCGGCCAAAACCACATTCGCGTCTATGTTAAATCCTATACCCAACCAGTTGCAGTCAATAACTGTATTTTCAACAATGCTTTCATCGTTGGGGTTGATACTGCGAACGGTGATGGCCTTACCGGAAAAGGAGATGTTGTAGTTTCCCGCGCCGGTGTAAGTATAGGGGGGAATTGGATATGGACTAATCTCAACCGTGTCACCGTCCACTGAGGCGTCGATAGCGGACTGAATTGTCGGGTACACGCTGGGAACCGGTAAAATGTTTGCGCCAAAGGCGCTTGAGACCAGCGACAAGACCACTGTTATTACGATGACCCTTTTCATTTTCCTGCCCTTTCAGAACGATATAAGGACTATTATACCAATAGTGTGCCGTTCATGTCCACTGAAAAACTGCCTGAATAGCCGTCGTCTTCGGTCTCTTCTCTTTATAATATAAAGTCCATAACCACTCTCTTTTGTTACAGTTTTTCCGTGATTTTTTCGCGGATTTCCAAAAAAACGAAAAAATTGCAACGGATACCCTTTTTGTCCTGGGTACTTAGCTGCCATTTGCATATCCGTATAGCCGGCACCTTTGGCATCCAAGCTCGACCAAAAATAACTTGAAGCCGGTCCCTTTTTCGGATAAACAAGTTATCCTGAACTGCGAAAGGAAAACAATATGGCTGACGTATCGAAAAAAGTGAAAAAACTTCATAGCCGGGCGTCGATGGCAACAAGGGCGATTCACGCTGGGGAACCGAGGCAGAAATACGCCGACTCGCTGATGACGCCGATTGTCCAGACCGCCACATTTACCTTCAAAAACAGCAAGGCAATCGAGGATTACACCAAGAAGGGCAAGGCGCATTATGAATACGGCCGATACGGAAACCCGACCGCCAAAATCGCCGAGCAACGATTGGCCGACCTCGAAGGCGCAGAGGACTGCGTTGTCTTTTCATCGGGGATGAGCGCAATTACTACCACGATTTTGTCGCTTGTACATTCAGGCGACCACATCGTTATTACCGATGATAGTTACAAAAAGACGCTGGAGTTCTGCCGGTCATATCTGAAGCAGTTCGCGATTGACTGCACGATTGTCCCATTCGGCAGCTATGACTTTATCGACAAGGCCATCAGAAAAAACACCCGCTTCATTTTTTCCGAATCGCCCACTAATCCGTATCTGAACATTTTTGACCTTGTGAAAATCAAGAAAATCGCCGACAAGCACAGAATCTTTACGCTTATCGACTCGACTTTTGCCACGCCATACAACCAGAGGCCCATCGAATTCGGTATGGACCTCGTCCTGCAAAGCTGCACCAAGTATTTAGCGGGCCATAACGATATTTTGGCAGGCGCGGTTTTGGGCAGACAGGAGCTTGTTGAAAAAATCCGCGATTTGCACAAATCGATGGGCGGCACAATCGACCCGCACTGCTGCTATATGCTTTTACGCGGGTTAAAGACATTCCCGCTTCGCATCCGCTATCAGAACGAGTCCGCGTTGCGAATCGCGGAATGGCTCGAAGCGCATCCGGCGATAAGGCGTGTTTATTATCCCTTCCTGCCAAGTCACCAGCACTACGAAATCGCGACACAGCAGATGCAGGGCGGCGGCGGCGTGGTTTCGTTCGAGGTAAAAGGGACTCTTGCCGACGCCAAACGGCTGCTCGACCGGCTGAAACTGATTAACATCGGGCCGTCGCTGGGCGGCGTGGAATCGCTGATTACTCATCCCGCCCTTGTCAGCTATTATGACTACAGCCGAAAGGAACGATACAAACTTGGAATTACTGACACGCTGTTCCGGTTTGCCGTGGGCATTGAAGACACTGATGACCTTATCGCCGACCTCGACGGGGCGTTGCGCAAATCCTGAACATACGACTGTTACCCGCTGTCAGTAACTTTAGAAGTCGTATTCGAAATTCCACAGTTTGTAGGTGACATTATCCGCCATTATCCATTCGACGTGCCAGTCAAGAAACAGGTAGTGACATCCCGGTCTGGTCTTGCCCTGACTGTGCCGGGTCCTCGCAACTCGCCTGTTGTCCGGCGTATTGACATCATTCGCCAGGTGGTCAACGCTCCACACATCACACATATCCCATCCAGGGCACCCTTCTTCTGTTATAATGTCACGCCCCGGGCCGTCTTCGTTGTCTGCTAGGTAAATTTTGGTGTTTAATTTTTTAAGCCCGAACACTCTCGACGGCCCGTCTACTGCATATCCTGTCGTGTCGGTCGGATTTGCGAATCTCCAGCCGTTAACCACAAAGCAAACCGTTTGATTTTTATTGGGATAGCTCGGACAGCGATACATCCTGACATTGCGGTAGTCATTGCCTATCGATCGTTCCGACAGATACGGCATAAATAACTGAAACCAGGTCTTACTCGACGAACTGGTTCCACGCGGGAGAAAAAAGTTCCATGCTTCGGCATAGAAATTTGCCGCAAGGCCAATCTGTCTCAGATTACTCCTGCACACAGTTGCCTGTGCCTGCTTTCTGGCCACAGTCAGCGCGGGCAAAAGCACCCCCATCAGAAGCGCTATGATAGATATCACGACTAAAAGCTCGACTAACGTGAAGGCATTTCGCGGGACAAAAAAAACTCGTCTCATCATCTACCTCACTGGCTGGTTATGTCTATTTACAATTCATCAGTCATTATAATCGCCGCATCTGCCTTTGGACAGCCCCTGTTTTACCACTGTAAAGGACTCGGTTTTAATGCCAAAAACCACTCAATTTTCAGTCGAAAATCGGCCAATTTTTTGAAGAAAAATGTCGTGTTTTTGCCCTATATATTTGCCAAACAAGCCATATCAAAACCTTATTATAGCTTTAATAATGGGCTTATTTGGCTTTTGTATCATTAACCGAGTGTCCAAAACAATTGTTTCATACAACTGTTTGATACAAATGTTTTATACTTTGTATGAAACAATCGCTTTATGCAAGCGACTAAAAAAGCTGATTCAAGGAGATAAGTATGAATAGTTTAGATGATAAAAACCTGACAAAAGAGGCCCGAATAACACGAAAGCGGCTGCTGGAGGCCGCCGAAGAGATGTTCGCTCAAAAGGGTTTTGACGGAACCACTATTCGAGATATTACCACAAAGGCAAGACGTGGCCTCGCGTCCGTAAATTATTTTTTCGGCGACAAACGCGAGCTTTATGAAGAACTATTTCGATTGCGTCTTCGTGAGATGAATGAAAGCCGGCTTAACGCCATCAAGACCGTTATGAGCGATAAAGCCAAACCGACGCTCGAAAAATTACTTTATGCTTACGCCGTTGATTTTCTCAAACCGTTTGCTGACCCGCAGCAAAGCCAGCGATTTATGCAGCTTTTCTTTCGGGAAATGGCGGAGCAGCGGCTGCCCAAAAATATGTTTCTCGATGAACTGGCTGCCCCGTCAATAGCCGCAATGGAAGAAGCAATTACTGTTATTTGTCCGAACATAAATAAACACGATGTCCTGATGTGCATTCTTTCGCTAACCGGCCAATTGGTTCACATTACGCAGGTCAAGGTATTGTTTGAAGGGGCGCAAGGCCATTCAATCACATCGATTAATATCGAGGAGTCGATAAACCATATAGTCAAATTCTCGGCAGCCGGAATCAGGGCTTACGCCAAAGGGGACAAGAAATGAAACTGGCAAACAATCTAATGCTGTGCCTTTTACTGTCCGCGATTTCGTTTGCCGGGTGTGTCAGCAAAGAAGAGTTCACTAACGAGGCGACGCTGTCACGGGAATCGGCGTATAAACAGTGGGAAGGCCGCAAACAGGTCGAGAAGCAGACCCAGGCGGTAATTTCGGGAAAACTTTCTCTCGACGACTGCCTGAAGCTGACACTGACGAATAACAAAACGCTTTTGAAAACATTAGAGGAAAGGGAGGCGGCACGGGGCGGCGAGCTTGGTTCGTATTCGGCTATACTGCCGACGGCGGCACTTTCGAGCGGTTATGAACGTATTGACGAAAGACAATCTTTCACCTTCGGCGGCCAAAGCGTAACAATGGGCGCGCTGGATAATTATTCAGCGGCGTTGACGGTTACGCAGCCGATATTTGCGGGAGGGGCGATTCCCGCCAGAATCAACGCTGGGCGTCTTGGTGCGCTTATGGCAGACCAGACCGTGCGAACCGCCGTCCAGGAAACGGTTTACGCGGCACAACGCGGTTATTATACCGTTCTTTTGGACCAGCACCTTTACGCAATAAGCGAGGACGCGGTGAAATCCGCAAAGGCGCACCTGGATGACGTAAATCAAAAGCATAACGTCGGCGTTGCCTCCAACTATGATGTTCTGCGTGCGGAGGTTGAGCTGTCGAATTTCACAGCGCAATTTATTCAGCGACGAAATGCCATCAATATCTCCAGGGCGAACCTTCTCAAAATAATGGGCGTTTCGCAGGACAGCGCATTTGCTCTCGGCGACGGGCTTGTTTATTCTCCTTTTAGCATCACGATGGAGCAGGCGGTCGCGGCCGCGTATCGAAACCGGCCCGACCTGTTCGGCAGGGAGCTTGATATAAAACAGCAGAAGGAGCTGCTTACAATCGCGCAAAGCACTTATTACCCGATGGTAAGCGCTTATTACAAGGATTACTGGACGAAGCCGAATTCTCACGACCCGATGCAACTCGGATGGGACAGCGGGTGGAACTACGGGCTTACGGCGTCCTTGTCGCTCTTTGACGGCTTCGCACGCGAAGGCGGCGTCATTTCGCAAAAGGCCCGGCTCAAGCAATCGCAGATTGACCTGGTCGATACCGAGGAAACAGCGTTGTTTGAACTGACAAAGGCGACCCTCAGCATCGAGGACGCCGCCGAATTCGTTGATTCGCAGAAGCTCAATCTTTCCCGCGCGGAAGAAGGATTGCGCCTGGTTGAGACGGGTTACAGACAAGGCACAAATACGCAGGTTGAGGTGGTTGACGCCCAGACGGCTCTTACCACGGCCAAGGCGAACTATTACCAGGCGATTTATTCTCACTTAGTCGCCAAACTTGACCTGAACAAGGCAATGGGGACACTTGCGCGTTTAGAACCCTCGAAGATGACGCAACCGGCGTCGGACACAAATAACGTTCAAATGGAGCGAAAGAAGAAATGAGTATTATCAAGAAAGCAATCAGAGGCGGCTGGGAAAGAATAACTTCAATCGGGATAATAGCGGGCATAGCCGTATTGATATGTGTGGGAATTTATATCGTCCGGGCAATGTCGCGAGAATCAACCGATGACGCGTTCATAACCGGGCACATCGTTTCGATAAGCGCACGCGTCTCGGGCTACGTCGATAAAGTGCTTGTCAACGACAACCAGTCCGTTGGGCAGGGTGATATTCTTGTCGAGCTTGACCCGCGAGATTTCCAGGTCAGCCTTGATATGGCGAATGCTAATCTCTCGACGGCACAGGCGACAGAAAAACAAAGCCAGGCGCAGGCGAATATAGCATCGGTGGAGGCGAGCAGGTCCGAAAAGGATTACAAGAGATACCAGCAGTTATTTGATGCCAAGGCCGGAGTAACGCAGCAGCAATTGGACAACGCCTCGGCGGCGGCGCGTTCGGCGCAGGCACAGCTCGAATCAGCCCAAAGCCAGATTGTCGCTGCTCAGGCAAGAGTCGCCGAGGCGAAAGCTGCGGTCGAGCAGGCCCAATTGAATCTTTCATATACGAAGATAATCGCTCCTCAAGCGGGCTTGGTTACAAAAAAATCGGTTGAGCAGGGCGAGCACATAAGCACGGGGCAACCTCTGCTGGCGATTGTCCCATCGGAAATCTGGGTGGTCGCCAACTTCAAGGAAACACAGTTGAAGCATATGAGGCCGGGCCAGCAGGTAACTATTAAGGTTGATGCTTATTCCGGGAAAACTTTCAAAGGTCACATTGACAGTATCCAGGCGGGCACGGGCTCGGTATTCAGCTTGCTGCCTGCTGAAAACGCGACCGGCAATTACATCAAGGTTGTGCAGAGGGTGCCGGTAAAAATAGTTTTCGACGAAGACGCCAATGACTTGAAGAAGCTCTCGCCGGGAATGTCGGTGATACCTGTGGTAAAAGTTAAATGAGCAACACGCCGGAAAAACTGCCCGATTTAACCGACTATGAGCTGCCGCATCACCCGTGGGTGCTCGCGGGAGCAGTAATGATTGCGCCGTTTATGGAGGTGCTCGACACCACCATAACCAACGTTGCATTGCCTCACATTGCGGGCAATCTTTCCGCCTCGGCTGATGAAAGCACCTGGGTTCTGACCTCATACCTCGTCTCAAATGCGATTGTGCTGCCGCTTGGCGGATGGTTCTCGTCGCTATTCGGCAGAAAACAATTTTATCTGGCGTGCGTGATACTCTTTACCACGGCATCTTTTTTGTGCGGGCTGGCCCCGAATATCGAGCTTTTGGTGTTTTACAGGATTTTGCAGGGAGCCGGAGGCGGAGCGCTTCAGCCAATATCGCAATCCATTCTGGTTGAAAGTTTTCCAAAGGAAAAACGCGGAATGGCAATGGCGATGTTTGGGGTATGTGTCGTCGTCGCCCCGGTAATCGGGCCAACTCTTGGCGGCTGGATTACAGACAACTACAACTGGCGATGGGTGTTCTTTATCAATGTCCCGATTGGAATGCTTGCTGTGTTTCTTGGAACGCTGCTGGTCCATAATCCCCCCTATCTTGTTCGTAAAAAACTCGGTCAGAACTTCAAAATTGATTATGTCGGTCTGGGATTTATCGCCGTCGGACTTGGGGCTCTGCAGATTCTCTTAGACAAAGGTGAACGCGAGGACTGGTTCGATTCCCATTTTATCGTAACGCTTTCTGTAATCTCCGCGGTATGCCTTGTCTCGGCTGTGTTCTGGGAGCTTAGGCAAAAAGACCCCGTTGTCAAGCTGACCATACTCAAAGACCGGAATTTCGCCGTCAGTGTTTTTTTTATGTTTGTCCTCGGGTTTATATTATATTCCAGCACGGCATTACTGCCGATGTTTTTACAGAATCTGCTGGGTTACAGCGCACTCGACAGCGGCTATGTGCTTTCACCAGGCGGGATTATTGTAATGATTTCGATGCCATTAGTCGGACTTCTGATATCAAGGGTTCAGGCAAAATGGCTCATTATTTTTGGTTCCGTGTTCGGCTCCATCGGTCTTTTTATGTCCGCGGGCTTCACTACGCAAATCAGCTATTCGAATGCCGTTTGGGCAAGAAATGTTATGTCCGCGGGGCTTGGGTTTTTATTTATCCCAATTAATACCGTTGCCTATTACTATGTTGCAAAAGCAGATACCGATAACGCATCAGGACTGATTAACCTCGCAAGAAATCTGGGCGGCAGCTTCGGCATCTCTCTTAGCGTAACGCTGCTTTCCCAGCGAATGCAATTCCACCAGAGCAGATTAGTTGAGCATGTTACCGAAACCACGCCGGCTTATCAGCAGTATCTCGCAAACATCCAGGCAATGTTTGTTCAGCAGGGGGCTGACCTTGCCATGGCGACAATAAAGGCGAAGGCGTTAATTTACGGCTTTGTCCAGCAGCAGGCCGCGATGCTCGCCTATATCGACGTTTTCTGGGTTTTTGGGTGGATGTTCCTGCTGATGATTCCCCTGGTGTTTTTGATGAAAAAGACAACTCCTCACGCGGGAACCGTGTCCGTGCACTAATAATTTTCTCCGATTTCGCTATTTCTAACTCTTTGCCTGTCAAGGAGTTATGAAAAACCTAAAAACCTGCACAAATCATCCTGCCGGACGGTATAATATACTGTTAATTCGATTATCGTTTTATGAAAGGACTCTGGGGCGATGTCCCTGACAAAACAAAAAAGGCCGAACACGCAAATCGTCGCAGACGCCGAGGCGCTCGCACACAAATGCCTCGATTTGTTCGTCGCCTCAGCCGAACAAAACCTCAAGCAAAGGGGCACTTTTTATCTGGCGGTATCCGGAGGCAGAAGCCCGCAGCGATTCTTTGAAATTATCGGCTCAGAAAAAAAGGCGTTGTCGCTGCCGTGGGATAAAATTAATTTGTTCTGGGTCGATGAAAGATACGTCCCCCACGATTCGCCATACAGCAACTACAAACTCGCCGCGGATACATTCCTGACAAAAGTCCCAATACCAAAAGAAAACATCCACCCGATTTCGACCGACTTCGAGGACTTCGATTCCGCTGCCAGGCAGTATGAGAAAACACTGCGAAGCGTCTTTCACATAAAATCAGGTCAACTGCCGAAATTCGACCTTATCATTCTTGGTATGGGCTCCGATGGCCATACGGGTTCGCTTTTCCCGAACTCCAACGCCTGCTTCGATACAAAAAACCTCGCCTGTGTGGTTTATCTTCTGGACCAGAAATTGCCCGACAAGACCGTCAACAGAATCACGCTCACTCATCCCGTTATTTGTGCCGCTTCGCAGATAATCGTTCTTGTCAGCGGCTCTGAAAAAGCCGGGACCTTAAAGGAAGTTCTCGCCGGCCCGCCCGATGAGATTCGCTACCCGATTCACATCCTCTGGCCTGTTCTGGATAAAGTCCTCTGGCTGATTGATTCCCCCGCCGCCGGTTTAATTTAAGCGACGTGCTGGATGACGATTTTGAGGCCGAGTGCGATGAGGACGATGCCGCCGATTATTTCGATGCCGCCCTCGAAGAAATGGCCGAATCTTTTGCCGATATATACGCCGGCAAATGACAAGGCGAAAGTTACCGCACCGATAATGATAACCGCCAGCGCAATCGCATGTGTAATAAGTGAAATCGTAATGCCGACCGCCAGGGCGTCGATGCTCGTCGCCACCGCAAGGGCAAGCACCACCAGAAGATTCGCCGGATTAGGGGTTTGTCTTTCCTCCTTGATTTTGAACGACTCGTAAATCATCTTAAGCCCAACAGCAGCCAGAATCCCGAAGGCAATCCAGTGGTCGTAATTCGATACATATTGCTTCACTGTCAAGCCGGCCATATAACCGACAACGGGCATAAATGCCTGAAACCCGCCGAAGAAGCCGGCCATTCGAAGCGTATGACGGATGTGCAACTGTTTATACGCCGCGCCGGTAACGATTGACACCGCGAAAGTATCCATCGCCAGACCTACCGCTATCGTAATAATCGAAAGTAATTCCATATTCCTGTTTTTCTTTCAGTCGGCTCGTTGCTGATGCTGTTCCAACTGCTTTTTGATTTGCGCAACGAGTTCCTTGTTGCCCTGCTTATCAGCCAACGTCAACCCTTTTTCGAGCTGCTCGATTGCCTTTTTGACCTCACCCTTTGCATCATAAACTACTCCGGCCCTGTAATACAACTCAGCATAAGAAGGCGTTTTCTGCTCCAAAGACAAAAGCACTTCCAGAACATTATCAGGTTTATTGCCTGTGATACCTGCCTTAAGCATATTAGTCATAGCATCTCTGAAACGCGGGTCTGCCTTCAGCGCCGCACCAAAATGACTGATAGCTTCTTCGTACTGCCCCCGCATCGCCAGCGTAACGCCGTAATTATTCTGTGCATAGGCATAATCGGGTGAGATTTTTATCGCCAGCTTAAATTCAGCCGCTGCCTCATCCAACTGTTTTTTGTCTCGCAAAGCACAACCCAGATTGTTATGCGCCTTCGCATATAAGGGATTAATCTTTAATGCCTGCCTGTATTGCTCTATCGCCTCATCCACCTGCCCCAAATCCCGGAAAGCCGAACCGCAGTTATAATTCATTATGTAGTTGTTCTTCGTTACAGCCAGCGCATGCCGGCACAGCGACAAACTGTCTTTCCAGTATCCAACCTGCATCCTCGTTGCCAGCAACAAAACACCCAAAATAAGCACGCCTGCCGCAGCGGGAATAGCCTTCGGTGGCCGAAACTTCTCCGTCAAATCGAAGGCGCACCACGCAACGATGATATAAATACCTATCCCCGGCAGGTACATATACCGGTCGGCCATACTCTGTGCCCCTACCTGAACCAGCCCAATCACGGGCACCAATGTTCCCAGATACCAGAACCATCCGGTAAACAACCAGCCGAACCTGCGCCTCAGCACAATTGCCAATGACGAAACCAGCACAAGCAGTAAAAGACACCCACCCGTTTTCCACACAGCCAACCTGTGCAAGTCAAACGGATAAAAAACAGACAGTGAGGTCGGGTAAAAAATCATCCCGATATATTTTATATATGACACCAATATGTTCTCTGCCCGAAAAATTAAAGGCACCGTAATGATATCTGATACCGAATCTCCCTTTGCCTGTGCCATATACGTTACAACGCACAATGCTGCAGACATCACTATCAACGGCAGCTTCTCATAAAGCGAATGTAGAATTGAGAATTGCGGATTGCCTATTCGATTCAGGGGCCAGTAGTCGAGAAGAACCATGACAAACGGCAGCGTTACAAGCGTCGGCTTGGAAAGCAATCCCGCCGCAAACAAAAACATAACTATCAAATACCGCAAAACCCCCGGCTTTTGCGAATATCGTAAATATGCCGCTATCGTTAAAAACCAAAAAAACGTGCTCAGGACACTTTTTCGCTGGGCAACCCACGCAACCGATTCTACCGCAAGAGGGTGCAGCCCGAATACCGCCGCGACAAATGCGCTTGGCCAAATCGCACCGGTTGCACCCTTCAATATCAAAAAGAGCAGAATTACGTTTGCGATATGAAAACCAACGCTGACTAAATGGTGTCCTGCCGGATTAGGCCCGAAATATGCACAGTCGATTATGTGGCTAATCCACGTCAACGGATGCCAGTTGCTCGCGTCTCGACTCGTAAACGCCCACAAGATCGAACGGGCATACAATCCCTCATGCACATGCACGTTGTCCGTCACATACAAACCATCATCATAGTTGACAAAACTATTATTCCTCACCCCCTCGAACGCGACAAATGTTGCCACAGCAAGAGCAATGCATATCAGCAAAGTCCTTCTTTTGTCATCCTGGTCCACTGATTCGACAAAATTTGACATATCTCTTATTATCTCCACATCGGTCAGATTTTCATCCATATTCTGCGCCGGCTGCATATCCGTTTCAATCCAGCCCGGGCTAAACCAGTAAATCCTGCGATGTATCGGCCACCGGCATAAACGCCAATTATTGTTTTTCTTTTATCTTTCGCTGATATGATTCCAAACTGTCCTTAAGCTGCGCGACAACATCGTCTCTGCCTTCCTTCTGGGCCGCCGAAATCGCCTTTTGTGCCATATCGATAGCGCTTTTGAAATCCTTTTTAGCGGCGTACGCCTGCGAAAGAAACGCCATCGGCTCGGCTACCTGATAATTGGACAACTTACACGCCTTTTCGAGCTGCTCCGTCGCGGTGTTTATGTCGCCCTTTATGCCGTAAAACAACCCGGCCTTTTGACAGAACTCGAAATTATTCGGGTCTTTCGCCTGTAAATTAAGAATCATACCCAGCGCCTTATCAATCTGCCCGCTCTCGACGCCGGCTTTATAAAGGTTATTCAAAGCGCTCAACTCGTGCGGATTTTTCGCCAGCACCTTGTCGAATTGCTCAAACGCTTTGTCATACTGCTTAATTTTTACAAGCGAGACCCCATAGCGATTGCGCACCTCAGTTTTGTCCGGCTTTATCCGCAGCGCCATCGCGAATTCAGCAGCCGCTTCCGCATCCTGGCCCTTGTCTCGCAGCGCACACGCGAGCTTATCGTGTACTTCTGCCCACCCGGGACTAAGCTCCAGCGCACGCCTGAAATTGTCTATCGCCTCATCCAATCGCCCCTTGCTTTCGAGGACCTGACCATAGTTTTTATACATCACATAGTTATTCGTCGTTACATCCAGCGTATGCCGAAATAAAGATTCGCTGTCTTTCCAGTATCCGACCTGTGCCCTGGTCATCAGCAGCAACACGAACAGAATCGCTGTGCCCGTTATAGCCGGAACAATTTTTGGCAGACGCGATTTCGCCGATATTTCACCCGCGAGCCAGGCGACTATGATATAAATACCTATGCCGGGCAGGTACATATATCGGTCCGCCATCGCCTGAACGCCCACCTGGACCAGGCCGATAACAGGCACTAATGTCCCCAAGTACCAAAACCATCCCATAAACAGAAACCTATACCTTCGCCGTTCCAGAATTACCACCGTTGTAACCGCCAGCAGCAGCAAAAGGCATCCCCACGTTTCCCATAATGGATATCCATTCGTATCAAACGGATATAAGACCGCCAGCGGGGTCGGGTAAAAAATCTTGCCGATATACCTGATATATGACATCAGCGCATTGCCCGCCCTCAAACCCATCGGCAATGAAACAATAGCCTCGTCCTGTGTCAAATATGTAACCACGCAAAAAGCGGCCGAAATTGCTATAAGCGGGGTTTTATTGATAATCGCCCGCCAAAGCCACCGCCATCCCTTCAACTCCCCGAACTTGGCAATCGGCCAATAGTCCAGCAAAATCAAAACAAAAGGAAGTGTTACCAGCATCGACTTGGAAAGCAATCCCGCTGTGAAAAGAATCGCAATCACCACGTATCGCCGCCATCCGGGCTTTTGCGAATGCCACAAATATACCCATATCGTCAAAAACGCGAAAAAGCTGCTCAAAACATTTTTGCGTTCGGCAGCCCAGGCGACAGATTCTACGCCAAGAGGATGTAAACCGAACACCGCCGCGACAAATGCGCTTAGCCAGACCGCGCCCGTCATTTTCTTCAATATCAAAAAAAGCAGAATTACATTGGCGATGTGAAAACCAACGCTGACCAAATGATGTCCCGTCGGACTCATCCCAAAAACAGTGCTATCAAGAAGATGGCTCATCCACGTAAGTGGATGCCAGTTCCCCTGATGTCCGGTCGTAAACGCCCACCTGAGCGATTCGATACTAAGTCCCTTCAGCACCTCATCGTTGCCTGTGATATATTTGTCGTCGTCATAAAAAACAAAATTGTTCGACCTTACCCCTTCAAAAGCTGCAAATGTCGCCGCCGCCAGGACAAAACATATCAACACCGTCCTGGATATTTCCATTTGCCTGGCTTGTATATCGCTGTTTGGCATATCTATTTCGGCTTAATCTGCCCCGGCGGACAAATCTCGAAAACTGTTATCTCTGGTCTTGCAAAAAATCTCATCTTCGGGTTAATGCCCGCGGCCAACCCAAGACCGCGATTTACATATAGGATAGTGTTGCCGACCTTGTACTCGCCGGATTCGTATTTCTTGCCAAATTTCGACAACGTAATAATCGCACCGTAAAACGGCAGGGCAACCTGCCCTCCGTGAGTATGTCCCGCAAGATACAAATCCACGTTCAGCCCGTTTAAATCTTCCACCAAATCCGGAAAATGATTAAGGAAAATACTGAAGCAATCTTCGGGAACTTTCTTCAGCACATCGCCGATCTTGCCTTCCTTCTCGCAGGAAACTCCTGTAATCCAAATCTTCTCCCCGTCTTTATCAATTTCGATGCTGTTGCCGTCAAGCTCAGCAAAGCCCGTCCCGCCCAAAATATCCGCTCCCGGCCAGAAGTACACGTCGATATTTCCACGCACGGCAAACTTCCCGAGCCGGGCATCCAGCTTTGCCATTGTTTCTTTAAACCGTTTCAATCCTTTCGAGTTGTTCGCTGAATCGCCTGTAAATACGATAATGTCCGGCTTGAGGCCGTTAATTATTTCCACCATTTTTTTCTCATTGAGTGGCCTTATGGTGCAATGCGTATCCGATATTTGCACTAACCGCACCGTGGTTTGATACAATTTATTCGTCGGGATTTCGACTTTTTTAACCTCTATCCAGTATGGCTCGATAAAATGGCCATATAATAAGCAGGCCATACCCAATATCGCCAGCAAATGAATTATTATCGCGCCCGCGGACCGGAATCGCTTCGGAATTCCTTGTCCCTTTCGCTTGCGTTTAATGACGCCAAGAATGAGATACGCCTCAGCCGCGTAAACTGCGAATATGATGCCGACAAAAATCAGAACGGATACAATTCCCCATGGCGTAAGTTTATGCCTCCCAAAATCAATCGCTGATACAATTTCGTTTATCATTCAAATCCTTACTCAGCTTTTATCAGGCCATCACTTGTTAAATCCTCTGTTATTTTCTGTCCCGGCTTAACAACCAGAAAATCCTTCTCATTCCATCGGCCGTCCACAAGCCGCTGCATCAGGCCAGAATCGCCCTTTACCTCATCATACTTCCAGTTGAGATATTCCGCTGCCTTTTTAGTGAACTGCTTTTCCTGCATGCTGTTGGCAAATTCCCAGTCGATATACGTCGCCCAGTTATATTCTTTCATCCAGCTCTGCTCGGTTTCCACAAGATACCTGGCGTTGTCCTCGCCGAATTTTTCAATATATTCCTTGAGCGTCCTTTCAAAGCGTTCCTTGCCGGGCTGCATATCCGTCTCAATCCATCCCGGACTGAACCAGTAAACCCCGCGGTGGCTTTCAAAATATTCTTTATATACGTCCTTGGAACCCAAAAGAAGCGTTACGCAGTCGTGCCCCCTCGGCACAATAATAGGAATTTTGGCCGACAAGCCGATTATCCCGTTACTGCAAAGCCCATATCCCAGAAGCGAAGCATCGTAGGGCCTGTTTTGGGTATCGCTTGTCGTATCGAGCGCCTTTTGAACCTCCCGGCGCAGAACCTGCGGCTCATTGTGCAGCCCCTGTTTCATCACCACTACGTCAACCGTGTTTGGCGAGCGGGCCGCGCAATAATACGCCTCTTTTTGCATCACTTTGCATACGATAAATTGCAGCCGCATATCCTGTCATATATGAAAAAGAAGTGCCTGCTGTTTTGATAAATACTACTCTGTTCCGCCTCCAAAAACAATCACCCTCCGCCGTCTCAGTGTCTTCGTCCGCTAACCGGCCACTGTCTCCAGTCGGGAACATAATGCGGGGCGTTATCCTTCCCCACCGAACCAATCTTTGCTTTGGGACTGGTGTATTCGCCGCCTTCCAAACCCATCGTCTCACAATGCCCGTCAACAAATACGACATTAGTCCTGTCATTATGCCTGAAGCAGGTCGTAGGACTCTGATTTTTTGGCCATTCGCTGCCGGTATCAGGATATAATTTCGGCGGGTCGAGAAGCGCCATATTTTGTATTTGGCCGTTCAAATCTATCAGGGTGTCGGCGAAGGCAAATACTTCTTTAGGACTAATGACCGTCGTGATTTTCTGCCACGGACGATTTCTTATATTTAGATCAAATTCCCAGCCGCTATGAGGCGGGCATAGATAGTAGCCGTTATACCCATAAGTGCTCGTAATCCATTTCCTGCTGTCCTGTTCACCAGGGGGCTTACCCTGAAGCTTGTAACTGCCGAACCGCTGCTGGAGACACTCATAAATACTTTTCTCTTTAAGTTCGCTGGCCAGATATGGCCAAAGGAATCCCGCCTTATGGTCAATGCCCTCATCAGTTATCTTGCCCCACCAATACTGGTCAGTTTGTCCTTTGGTAGGCATTGCGAAACCGTCATAATTATCGGCATAACTGATAAAAGCAAAGCCAAGCTGCCTTAAATTGCTTGCGCAGACAATCGCCTTGGCCCTGCCTCTGACTGCTCCGAGCACAGGCAGCATAACGGCCATCATCACCGCCGTTATGCTTATCACCACCATCAGCTCAATAATTGTAAATGCCCTTATATTTCTGATAGGTCTTTTTCCCATTCATTGGCAAACAGAGCAAAATCCGTAAAGTCAACGTCCCCGTCTAAATCCAAATCCGCCCTTTTTACGCCGACAGGCCCGTTAAAAAGCCAGCTCTCCGCAAACTCATCAAAATCATAAATATCAACTTTCCTGTTCCTGTTAATGTCGCCTAAGAACTCCGGCTGACGAAACTTGAATAATCCGTCATAACCAATTGTGTAAATGCTGTCGTATGTTACCGCCGGACTGTTTCCGCAACTCTTGTCCGTGTAATGCGCAATTATGAAGTTTATATCATTCGGTTCCGTCGAGACGTTCAGAATATAAACTTCAGTATATTCCCCGAAGTAATTGCCGCTGGTTGGTATTGCCCCGACGTACAGTTTGCCGTTGGCGTACACCGGCTGATTCGACCACCCGCCAATGGCGATATCAGAACCCGTCTCCCAGAGTTTAATGACGGTATCGCCGTTGTCCTGATATGCCTCTACTTTTGGTCGTGAACCCCACCCGACGAATCCCCCGCAGGTATAAATTTTATCGCCAACAACCACAGGTATTGAGCTTGTGCGCTCCGTTTGAGTAATCCAGATTATCGAGCCGTCGTTACAGTCCAACTTGCATAGCGTCGAATTGTCTTCACTCTCATTGGCCCAGTCATAAGCCGCCGCATACAGAAAGCCCTCTTTCGTAACAACCACTCCGCCGCTGAAACCATCAAAATTAGCGTCCGTCGTCTCCCACTTTTTTATAGCGGCTGGTGCGGCCGTGGCATCGTAAGCATATATCGTGCCCGTGGAATTGCCCGGCCCGTTTATGCTCGATACATAAATGACGCCGTTTCTGTAAGACGGTGTGTTCCCGCTGGTGGCGCCTATTGTTTCCGACCAGATAATCTGCCCCGGCTCATACGGGTTATCCGGCTCACTCGCGTCGAGGTTGATGCAGTAAAGTTTTCCCGTTGAGCCAAAACCGTCGTAATCAGTAATGAATGCGCGGGCGTGAGGAATATCGACAACGGCGCAAACCGACGCGTTTATTACGTCCTTTTCTAATTGTGCCGTCCATAATTGTGTGCCTGACTGAGCATCAAGTGAAAACACTTTATCGCCTGACCCTATAAGCACAGTATTATGCTTGGTATCTATGCAGGGTGTTGACCACGAGTCCCATACCGCTTGGTCAATCACCGTCGCCCACAATGCGTGTCCTGAATTGGCGTCGTACGCTATTACCTGGCTGTTTGTGTATTCGCTCGATTCATTGTAGTACTTCGCGTATGCGTAAACACGGCCGTTGTAAACCACCGGCCCCGTTGCGTTTTCAAGATCCACTAAAAAATTCATATCCTGCGGGTCTTTGTCGGCCACCCAATCTAATGTGCTACCGTCGAGCGTATTTGGTCCATCGACCGCGATTGATTCCCGGCTCATCGTATTCGCGTAAGCAAGCCATTCCTCCGGGCTTGCCTGAACACTTGCTGCAACCGAACATACTAAAATCAAACTAACCAGTACCTTCGTGACCATAAATCGTTCTCCTGCGATAAAAAAACGTATTGTTCGGTTATGCCCCACCGCGAGGGCAACAACGAACAAAATAAAAAAGCCGCCGTTCCCGCAGAGGAAACGACGGCTTGATAAACTAAAAAACAAAGCGCAAAAACTGCGCCATAGCGCATCAGCTCAGGGTTCCATTCCGCGAGAACTCCATTAACCTCGTGAGATAACTAATCAGCGATATAAATATTTTCCGCTATACTCTATCTCATGGGGTTAACCACTTAATTCACCACAGGCAGGTTTTCTGACTCGCGTCTTACCTAAAAGCTCCTTCCCACCCCGTACCAATCTCTCTTTTTGCTTAAGATTGGCACGAAACAGTGGATATCTGCCTTTCGGACTTCCGATTCATCATCGGAACAGACGCTTACAGCCGCGGGTCGGTCTCGGCTTTCAACCGAGTTCCCATTTGATTATCTCAAAGCTTTCGCCTTGAGACCTGTGATTACCATATTTCTTTTCCAAAGAGCTGTTACAATCATCTTCTACCGCTCAATTACAGAACCTGCAACAAAAAAATAAAAATTTTCCCGGTTTTTTATTTGTTCCGCCGGGCGGCGGCGATAATCCGCGAAACCGATTAAATCCGAAGTTTTCTTGACAATAGCCGGCGAACTGCTATCCTGAGTATCCGGCAATTTTTGGTAGAGGATAAACAATGAAAATGCGAATAAAAATTACAATAGTGGCTTTGGCGTTAGTGTCCGGCTTGTGCCTGACTGGGTGCAACCCGGCGATGAACGACCTCGGTGTTTTCAACAGGTATTTCGAGCCCGGAGATTTCAACCAGGCGGGGAAATTCGCTGAAAGCAAAATCGGGAAGGGTAGTAAACCGTCAGGCGACGACCTTCTCTGGGCACTCCAGCTTGCCGCATCAAAAAAAGCCCAGCTAAACCACGCCGACAGTATTGCGACATTCAACAAAGCCGAAGAAATGATGAATCACTTCGCTTCGAACTCGGAAGTTCTCGACACAGTCGGCTCAACCCTCGTCAACGACAACGCTATCCCCTATAAGGGCCAGCAATACGACGGCATAATGGTCAATACTTACAAGGCGCTCGAATTTCTGGCGGAGAAAAAACCTGACATGGCAAGGGTCGAATTCAACCGTGCCCTGGACAGGCAGACGCGGGCAAAGGAACATTTTAACGAGGAAATCAGGAAGCTCGAAGCCAAGCTCGAAAAAAATAAAGAAAAAACCCGCACCGACGCCAAGGCAATGGCAGACGACCCCAAGACAATGGCAATCATCAACGCCAATTATCCGAACCTGAACCAGTTCGAGCCGTATCCTGATTTTGTGAATCCCTTCACGACGTATCTGGCGGGGATTTATTTCCTGCTCATTGGCGAAAACAGCAGGGCAGCCGACCTGCTGAAAGAGACCGCGGGAATGGTTCCCGACAACGACTACATCAAAAGTGACCTCGTTTTCGCGGATGATGTGGCTTCCGGAAAAGCGAAACTGGGAAACCAGTGCTGGGTGATATTTGAAAACGGGCTGGGGCCTGTCAAAGGAGAGTTCCGAATAGACCTGCCGCTTGTGCTGGTCAGCTCCAGGGTTTATTATGCGGGAATCGCACTGCCCCGGCTGACTCCGAGAAGAGTCGCGTATCCTTATCTGGCTATCAGGACCGACGCGGGCGAATACCAGACCAGGCAGGTCGCGGATATGGAACGCGTAATCGAGACCGAATTCAAAAAGGATTTCAAGGGTATCCTGATGAGGGCAATCGCGTCCGCTGTGGTCAAGGCGGCGGCACAGGCCGCGGTTAAGGACAACGACCAATACGGGATTCTGACGGCGGCCATAGCGGTTTACAGCTTAGCGACTACCGCGGCGGACGTGCGAATATGGTCTGCTTTGCCGAAGGATTTCCAGGTTGCCCGATGTGCCATACCGGGAAACCGCTTACTCCAGGTTTTTGGCGGCAATACTGCGTTTGACGTGCATATTCCCCCTTGCAAGAACGCAATCGTATATATTAAAATCATCAACGCCGGCGCTTCGCCTGTGTGCGAGGTCCTGGCATTTTAGGAATTCTTTTACGGAGGTGAAATATGAGATTGATGCTTAATACATTGCTGCTCTTAGTCGCGGTAGGTCTGTGGGGCTGTCAGGAGGAAGACAAAAGAGTCACGATGACGGAAGACGTCAAAAGCGACAACGTGGCGGTCAACATCGTAACCAAGCCGGTGTTTCACGCCTTTAGCTGGGTTGCCGGCGAGGGCATTGAAATCGACCGCGCCGTTACATACACCAACAAAGACGGCTTTATGGAGCTTGAGATACAGGGCCACAACAGGGCGTTCAACCCGATAAGATTCGAATATAAGGTCGAATGGCTCGATAACGCGGGCCTCACAATCGATTCGGCAACCAGCAAGTGGCTTATTTGGTCGGCGGCGGCAAAAGAGTCGTTCGCCATCAAAGCCGTTGCGCCGAGAACAACCGCTGTTAATTTTCGTATGAACACTCGAAAAATCCCTAATTAACCGGAGACAGGACTATGATTAAAAAACTATTGGTTTGTGTGTTATTCGCTTCATCCGTAACATTAACATTTGTCGGCTGCTCACCCCAGACCGAAAACGTCGATACAATCAATGACCAGGGCAAAGCGGTCATGCAGCTTGATTACCGCGACTTCGACAGGGCGGCAAGCCAGATGGTGCAGTCAATGGTCGAATCGGGCACATTCAAAAAAGAAGGCGGCGGCAGATACGTTGTCGCCAAAGGTCGAATTGTCAACGACACTATGCAGCACATCGATACCGACCAGCTTATGGCCAAAGTTGAGCAGGAGCTTACCAGAAGCGGACTGGTTGCTATGACCGCAGCCGTCGGCGCAGGCAACGCCCCAAAAGACAGTTTGGTCTATAGCAGCAGGGACCTAACTCGCGACTCGGACAAGGCCGATGAGTTCAACAAGGATACTGTGCAGGCAAAGGGCCAGCTCATCGCGCCGGAACTCAGCATCTCCGGCAAAATCATCCAGAGAAATATCCGCTATGACAACGGCAAACAGCAGGTCGAGTATTATTTCCAGCTTCAGATGAACAATCTGACCAACGGCCTGGTTTTTTGGCAAAATGAGATCGTTCTCGGTAAACGCGGCGACAGTAAAAAAGTCCCGTGGTAGTCGGCTTACCGGCACCACTGATTTGGAGAGCTAAAAATGAAAACGATTTGTGCTTTTTTCGCAATAACGATTGTCTTTTGCTCACTTGCTTTCGCTGAGGACACGATAGTCAAGGAGGTTCAGGGACAAGGACCATCAAAAGATGACGCGATAAAGAACGGGCTTTTCCAGGCGGTCGCACAGGCCAAAGGCGTCAAGGTCGGTTCGGGCGATTACTCATTCGGCTACCGCTCAGCGTCGGCGGACATCAACCGCACGAACACCGGGAAAACTGTCGGCTTCGACGCGGTGTCGGTCCAGACAAGCGGCACTTTGCAGACAACCGATATTGCGGGGCTGGTGAAGACATACGAGGTAATCGGCGAGAAGAAGCTCGACGACGGCACATATCAGGTTACGCTCACGGTATGGATATATAACCGTGTTGCCGATAAAACCTCAAGAACTCGATTTGCGGTTATGCCGCTAAGGCCCGAGGAGCAGTTGTATTCCTTTATCAACTTAACTATGCCCGGCGACCAGCTCGCCGACAAGCTTGCCCAGAAAATCACCACCGCGCTTACGCAGACAAATAAATTCGCCGTATTAGACAGGCAGCACATCGACGAATACATCCACGAGCAAAAAGTCCTCTTATATTCGGCGCCCATTGAGGAGCAGGCGAGAATCGGGCAGGTTCTCGGCGCCGACTATATGCTCGTGGGAACAATTACCGAAGCGAACCTGCGAATCAAACACTCAACGAGCGAGGCGGCAGCCGGTGTCAACTTTAAGGAATACCGCGCGGACTTCGCTTTCGATTATCGCGTCATCGTTGCGTCGTCAAGGCAGGTCAAATTCTCGGATTCAGTCCGGCTGCGTCTCGAAACCAACGAGGTCAAGCAGCTCGTTACAAAATGGGAGCCGCCAGACCTCGATTATAGAGAGCTTGTCGATAATCTCATCGCCAAAGCCGCAGCCGAGGTTGTTAATAAATTGAGCGACCGGATGAACCCGCCTCGTATCGCGTCAATCGAAGCCGACGGCAAAGTTATCATTGACCAGGGTGGCGACCGGCTCGTAACGGGGACATTGCTCGACGTTTTCAAAACCGATAAACAGATTGCCGACGCTGACACCAACGAGATAATCGGCTCAAC
Organism: Sedimentisphaerales bacterium; assembly: GCA_050012695.1. Classification (GTDB taxonomy): domain Bacteria; phylum Planctomycetota; class Phycisphaerae; order Sedimentisphaerales; family Anaerobacaceae; genus Fen-1362. The sequence goes on from JBEKGR010000009.1 coordinate 65,393, forward strand.
CGAAACATTAGTCGCGACTATTCGCATCGACAAGGTTGCGCCTGTTCTGTCTTATTGCTCGATGGTATCGGGCGACGCGTCGCAGCTTGCGCGAGGACTGATTTGCAGAACAAAATCGCTTCCCGCCGGTGAGCCGGAAGGAATGAAAAGCAACGTCGAGCGGACACCACAGGGCGGCGTAATATTGCCCATCGATAAAAAATAAATGAAACTTGCGGCGTATAAAGGCAACGGCGTCGAATCTGTCGGCGTTTTAACGGTAAAAGGAATCGTTGATATACCGACGATTTGGCTCGGACCTGACCCGCCGAGAAGCATCATCGATATCTTGCGACAGGACGCAATTGCGACGGTCAAAGAGCTGGCCGAGAAAAGCGAGATTGTTACCCCCGTCGAGAACGTCAAACTTCTCGCGCCAATATCAAGGCCCGGCAAGCTGCTTGCCCTTGCGGGTAATTTCGGCGAACATATCAAGGAAGCATCATTGAAACACGGCTTCAAGCTTGGTCTTTCGGATGCACAAAAGCAAACGACTGTCCCCAGGCCTTTCCTCAAGCCCGCGACTACCATTATCGGGCCGGATGATAAAATCCCTTGGCCGGCATACAGCGAGCAGATTGACTACGAGCTTGAGCTTGCGGTCGTTATTGGTAAACGCATCAAATGCGTTGAGGCCGAGGAGGCGATTGACTGTGTCGCGGGATATATGATTGCCAACGACGTCTCGGCTCGCTCGGTAACGTTCAAAAACGGGCGAACCGGGAGACCGTGGGATGATTTTTACGACTGGCTCGCAGGCAAATGGGCGGACGGCTTTTGCCCGACCGGGCCATATCTTGTAACTGCCGACGAGATACCCGATGTTCAGAACCTTCAAATGGAATTGAAGGTCAATAATGAAACCCGCCAGAAGGCCAACACGGGCCAGATGATTTACCCGGTCGCGGAGGTCGTTTCGTTTTTGAGTTTTCTTATGACACTGGAGCCGGGCGATATAATCTTGATGGGTACACCAGCGGGCGTAGCTGTCGCAACGGGGAGATTCCTGCAATCTGGTGATACTATTGAGTGCGGGATTGAGAGCTTAGGTATTTTGAAGAATACCCTTTCCCAAAAACCAGCAGATTTCTACAAACCCCTCGCCTGAAAGCAGCCAGTGTTTTGCTCTTGGCAAGATGGGCGGGATGTGCGATAATCAAGCCGCAAGAAAGCTTAATAATGTTTCAAGGATTATAAACGGATGGAACTTCGGGAGTTACTAACGCGATTTCAGAATTGGCTGCGAAAACAGTTTCCCTCTGGGCTTGGCCATCCCTTTCGGGAGCCGCACGACGACTTCGACCAGCCGACGTTAAGCGACGATGGGCTGATAATTCACAACCAGACCCCGCCTGCGAATGGGAGTCCGTTACAAACGGTGGCTGTGCGGGGCAAACCTGAAATGGAAAAATTCCAGGCCGGCTTCGAAACGCTCATCGACCAGATTAAGGACATAAACGACCACCTCAACAAACAGGTCTCACAGCACGAAAATCTCATCGCACGCATCGAGCAATTCCCGAAACTGCTCGAAAACTTCCCGGCTGTCGTCGAAAACCAGAGGGCGCTCACCGAGCAGCTCGTTTTACAGCTCAAGGCGAATATCCTCAAAGACCAGCAGCTTCTTTCGGCGATAGAAAAGATTCCCGCGGAAAGCGCAAAGCAAACCGACGCACTGCTGGCAATCGACCGACAGCTCGCGGCGGCGGCGGACGTCGATATACAGATGACCGAAACGTTCGGCAAGTTCAACGAAACGCTCGCAAAGCTCAACCAGAGCACCAAAGACCACACCAGCGGCATAGCGCAAATGAGCAAAACATTCGCGGCAAGCGACAGGTATCTCAAATACATCGTGGCAAGGCAGACCAGGCAGTTTATGTGGGTGTTCTACACGGCTATCGGCGTCTGTGTAATCGTAATACTGCTGCTCGTAGGCATCATCATCTTCACAGGCAAATAAGGGGGTTATCTAATGATTCCAAAGGTATATTTTATCAAGTCGGCTATTGAAGAAGGCGAAAAAATTATCTCCGCCAAGGCGGCGCGCCTCTTCAAAGAAGCGGGCTTCGCAAAATGCTTCAAGCCAACCGATTTTACCGCGGTAAAAATTCACGTCGGAGAAAAAGGAAACAAAACCTACATCAAAGCTCCCTGCCTAAAAGGGCTGATTGACGAGCTTATAAGCTTAAAGACCAAACCATTCCTGACCGACACAAGCACGCTGTATCTCGGCAAACGACACAACGCAATCGACCACGCGATACTGGCGTACGAGCACGGGTTCGATATGGCCGGACTCGGCATACCGTTTATCCCGCCCGACGGTATCTTCGGAACGAGCGAAACGGTCGTCAAAATCGAAGGCGAACTCAATAAGGAGGTTTCAATTGCTTACGATATCGCGCGGGCACAGTCGATTCTGGCGGTATCGCACGTTACCGGGCACATAGGGACATGCTTCGCGGCAACGCTGAAAACCCTCGGTATGGGATGCGCAAGCAGGAAAGGCAAGATGCGCCAGCACGCGGCGTTCAAGCCAAGCGTCGATATGAGCAAATGCGTCGGCTGCGGCGAATGTTACCGACACTGCCCGGAGGCCGCTATTAACATAGAAGACCTCAAGGCGCATATCATCAAGGACAAATGCGTCGGCTGCGCGGAGTGTTTGGCCGTATGCAGATTTGGTGCGGTTCAGCACGACTGGGACAAGAACATCAAAATTCTCGAATGCAGCATCGCCGAGCACGCAAAGGGAGTGCTCGCCGGCAAAGACGGACGGGCGGCGTTCATAAACTTCGCGATATCGATTACAAGCGATTGTGACTGCATGGGCAACCCCGACAACGATATCGTCAAGGATATCGGCATACTCGGCTCGACCGACCCTGTCGCTGTTGATGCCGCGGCGATTGATTTGATGGAAAAAACCGCCGGCAAACCGTTAGACAAAATATCGAAATACCCGAACCTCAACGGCAAATGGCAAATCGAGCACGCTGAAAAAATCGGCCTCGGCAGCAGAAAGTACAATCTCATAGAAATAGTTTGAGGATTATCAGCAGGTTGCGTAAAACGGTTGCGGTTACGCGGCTCGTTTCGTATTGCGTATTGCGTCCAATCTGTCCGCTTGCCCTGAGCAATGTTGGAGGGCTATACACTACCCGTTTGCCTCCGCCGTTGGGCGTCCCTTACGGGAGGCGTAGTCCCTCGACGAAGCCGGGCTGAATGCCGGCTTGCGTCTGGGGTTTTTACTGTCAAAACCACCTTTTTATTTTCCTAAGCACGTAATTTCAGGGGGATACGTATATATAAATGGAGGACGGGTGATACTCGTCCGGGCTGTCGGCTATGGGTGTGGGCTGGCAGCCCTTTTTTATTTCCCCCGAAGCTTGCTTGTCGTAGGCAGGTCTTGCGTCTTGAGTCCAATCTGTCCGTTGTACGCTACACGCCAAACGCTGTATCTCCTCGCTGAAATAAGAGATATAAAGCATTTCTGATTTCTGTCCGCCCCGCTAAAAGCGGGCGAGACCTCGCCATAAGGCAGGATTGCCGTTCGGCCACTGTTACAACCTTTCCTCTGGATTAGTACCTGCAAAAGAGTATAATCGAAATCGCCCTTGCGGGGATAAGAGGCAGTTGTGGTTCAGGTGAGGTGACTTTGAAGAAACTTAAATTTATATGTTAATGAGTTACGTAAGAATACGAATCAAAGTTTTGCTTTGTCTTGTCATTGCCACGTTATCGGGTTTTTGGATGTGGCGATATTACCGCGGCTGGGAGCAAGAGCTGATCAGGTTCTATATCACAGGCGCTGTTTATGAAATCATCTGGTGCCTTGTATTTTTCTTTCTTTGGCCGCGTAAAGCATATATCGTAAGAATCCCTTTAATTGTATTCATATCGACGTGCCTTCTGGAGTTTCTTCAGCTCTGGAAGGCGGAGTTCCTGGAGAAAATTCGAGCGACACTGATAGGTGCGGCCCTGATCGGAACGGATTTTGTCTGGCTTCAGTTTCCCTTCTATGTTCTGGGTTCGGCTGTTTCCGTGTTCCTCCTGGCGATTTTAGCCAACAAGGAATAACCATTTGTAGTTAAAACTGCTATTGACCTTTTTTCATTCACTTCGTTCCACAAGATAAGGCGACGTTATCACCAAAACAAGCAATAGGTCAAGCCGAGCACATTGCGTAACTTATTTGCTTAAATAAGCTTGTGTATTTGTTTGTAAGACATATAATAAGCATTAATATTTAGATGGCAGATTGGTTTGGTTCTGACAGGCGTAAACAAATATACGGGAGAATAGACGATGTCACTCGGCGAAATAATAAGAAGCAAACGCGAAGAGCTGGGGCTGACGCTCGATGAGGTGGGCAGCCGGATAGGATTTTCGAAGCCGTATCTTTCGACGATAGAGACGGGCAAAGTGAGCAATCCGCCGAGCGATGAGCTTCTGCAAAAATTGGAGAAAGTCCTGAAATACGAGCCGGGAACGCTTTTGTATCTTGCGCACATAGAACGGATGCCCGCTGACGTTCGGGAGAGGGTCGAGACCGTCGAGGCGGAAAACGAAAAATGGCGTCATCTCAATAAAGACAAGAAAAAGGACGGCTCGCAGGAAGCGATTGCCAGCAAACCATCGCTTTCGCCCGGCCGGCTTGTCCCCATCATCAACAAGGTCGCCGCGGGATATCCGACTGATTTTAACGACCTCGATTACCCGGTCGGCGTCGCGGACGATTACATTCGCTGCCCGGACGTTCACGACCCCAACGCGTTCGCGGTGCGGGTTGTCGGCGATTCGATGGAGCCGAAATTCAAAGAGGGCGACATCATAGTATTTTCGCCCGCGGCTGAGGTGCGAAACGGCGACGATTGCTTCGTGCGGTTCTCAACGCCTCACGAGACGACTTTCAAGCGGGTATTCTTTGAGACCAACGACACGGTAAGATTGCAGCCGAGGAACGAAAAATATCCGCCCGCGATGGTCGATGGCAAACGAGTCAACGGTATTTACCGCGCAATCATAAGGCACGAAACGTTATAAGATTTATTATTTTAGATTTTCAATTTTCTATTTGAAAAAACATCGGCGATTGCTTTCGTAGTTAAATAGAAAATGGAAAATAATAAATAGAAAATAGGAGTGGTCACGGATGGCGATACTGGCGGGGATAGACGAGGCGGGTTTCGGGCCGATTCTGGGGCCTCTTGTGGTCTCGTCGAGCACATTCCGCGTGCCGGATAATCTCGTCTGGGCGAATCACTGGGAGATTTTGCACGCAAGCGTATCCGATAAACGCACCTCGCTTAAAGGACGACTGCTTATCGTTGACAGCAAAAAGGCGTTCACAAGGACCATTGGCATAAAACACCTCAGGCGAACCGTATTGGCGACGCTGAAACACTTGGGCAGTGAGCCGAAGAACCTCACCGGACTCATATCATCGCTTTGCCCGGACTGCCTTGAGCATATCGTGGAGTACCCGTGGTATAAAAAAGCAGGCGACTATCAGCTTGGCGGAGATGATGGGGATATTGGTATCGCGGTTTCGATGCTGCGAGCCAACCTCGCTAATCAGCATATCGAGCTATTGGGATTAAAGAGCCGATGCCTGGAGGTTGCTCATTACAATCGTATGGTAAATGCGGTTGATAACAAGGCGAAGGTGCTTTTTACCGCGGTCGCGGAGCTAATGCAGTCGGCTATGCGCGATTTCGCAAACGATGACCTCGATATCGTTATCGACCGGCAGGGCGGACGAAGTCACTATCAGCGTCAATTGCAGCTGATGTTCGGCGAATCGCAATTGCGCATCATTCACGAAGACCAGGACAGAAGCAGCTATGAGATGCGAACAAACAATCGGAAAATACGCGTGCATTTCGTAGTGGGAGCCGATGGTAAATTCCTGCCCGTCTCGCTCGCGTCGATTGTCTGCAAATACTTGCGTGAGGTCCTCGTCGAGAACATCAATAATTACTTCCTCAGTTTTAATCCTGCGATAAAGCCGACCGCGGGCTATTGGCAGGACGGCCTGCGTTTCATCGAAGACATCAAAACGCATATTCCTAACTTGAGTTTCAACGCAAACCAGCTTATAAGGTGTAGGTGAAAAAGGAGAATATTGTGAGCAGGAATAAAATAACAGTAGTCGGAGCGGGCAACGTCGGTGCGACAACAGCGCATATCGCGGCCTCACGCAAACTGGGTGACATTGTTCTTATAGATATCGTAAAAGGATTAGCAGAGGGCAAGGCTCTCGATATGGCAGAAGCAGGCCCGGTGCAGGGTTATAGCTGCAAAATAACAGGCACAACCGACTGGGCAGCCGCACAGGATAGCTCAATCGTTGTAATCACAAGCGGCCTTGCGCGAAAGCCGGGGATGAGCAGGGATGATTTGCTCGCAAAGAACGTCCAGATTGTCAAAGACGTCAGCGAGAAGGTCGCCAGATACTGTCCCCAGGCAATCGTCATCGTGGTATCGAACCCCTTAGACGCGATGGTATATGTGGCGTCGAAGGTTACGGGTTTTGCGAAGAACAGGGTAATGGGAATGGCAGGGGCCCTCGACGTCGCGCGGTTCTGTCATTTTGTCGCGACGGAATTAAACGTAAGCTCCGAGGACATTCGCGGCATACTGATGGGAGGCCACGGCGACGATATGGTCCCGCTGCCTCGGTTCACAACCGTTGCAGGCATTCCAATCACTGAGCTATTGCCCAAAGAGACAATCGCCCGGTTGATTGAACGCGCCAGAAAAGGCGGCATCGAAATCGTTGACCTGCTCGGCTCAAGCGCGTATTACGCGCCGGCTGCGGGAGTCGTGAAAATGGCGGAGGCGATTATAACCGACAGCCGGGGAGTGATACCCTGCTGCGCATATTGCCAGAAGGAATACAACGTAGGCGGTTACTTCGTCGGCGTCCCCGTGGTGCTCGGCAAAGCAGGCGTCGAGAAAATCGTCGAATTAAATCTCAACGCCGATGAGCGTAAGGAATTAGACGTCTCGGTCAGCCACGTTAAAGACCTCGTCGCAAAAGTTGACAAACTGCTTTAATATCGCGGGTTGTATCGATAATATTTATTATGAAGCCAGTGAATATTGTCAAGCTGGTGGTATCCTGTGCTGTGCCGTTTCTTGTTGGCCTTATGGGTTCGCTTTTCACGACCGCCGACTCGCTCGGCAACTGGTACGCCAATCTACACAAGCCCGCCTTCAACCCGCCCAACTGGGTTTTCGGCCCCGTCTGGACAACGCTTTATATTATGATGGGTATCGCCGCGTTTCTTGTCTGGCGAAAAGGCCTCGAAAACAAACTCGTCCGGCTGGCCCTTGTCTGTTTTATCGTTCAGCTTTTCCTCAACGCAATCTGGACGCCTTTATTCTTCGGCTTACGTTCCCCTCTGGCGGGCCTGATTGATATTGTTCTTCTTTTGTCTGCGATTGATTTAACAGTGATACTTTTCCTGAGAATTTCAAAGCCCGCCGCTTTACTTCTTGTGCCTTATGTCCTGTGGGTCTTGTTCGCTACAATCCTTAACGCGTCAATTTATCTTCTGAATCGTTAACAGACCTAAATACCACGGTCATTTCGCCTGTCTGAACAATGCTTAACGGGCTTGGCTGACGACCGAAAAATCGCGCTTAAATCATTAAAAACAGGCAATTGCACGAAAAATTTATCTTGACTTTTTGAAAGATAAGCACATAATTTACAATCTAAGGACAAGGAGACAATGTATAAAATCTGCGTTCCGGAGGAACGCGAAAAGCGGTCTATAAGATGCGATTGCTGCACCCAACCCGCATGATGCGGACCTGTAGCAACCAACAAATTGCTGGAGGAGTAAAAAATGAAAAGACAATCATTCCTATTAACAATACTGGCCCTGTCACTGCCATTTGCGGCCGCTGCGCTGGCCGGTGAACCATTTATGCTAAAGGATATAAATCCGGGTGCGTACGGCTCAAGTCCTTATAACCTGACGGATGTAAACGGCATATTATTTTTCCAGGCCAACGACGGCACACACGGCAGTGAGTTATGGAAAAGCGACGGCACACCAGACGGCACCGTAATGGTAAAGGATATATGGTCGGGGGCGGGAAGCTCATATCCTTATAACCTGACGGATGTAAACGGCACATTATTTTTCAATGCCAACGACGGCACACACGGCATTGAGTTATGGAAAAGCGATGGCACCGCAGACGGCACCGTAATGGTAAAGGATATAAATCCGGGGGCGGGAAACTCAGACCCTAATTTACTGACGAATGTAAACGGCACATTATTTTTCAATGCCAACGACGGCACACACGGCATTGAGTTATGGAAAAGCGATGGCACCTACGATGGCACCGTAATGGTAAAGGATGTATATCAGGGGGTGGACAGCTCATATCTCAATTACCTGACGAATGTAAACGGCACATTATTTTTCCGGGCCTACGATGGCGCAAACGGCGTTGAGTTATGGAAAAGCGATGGCACCGCAGCCGGCACGGTTATGGTAAAGGATATAAATCCGGGTGTGTACGGCTCAAATCCTTTGTGCCTGACAAATGTAAACGGCACATTGTTTTTCAATGCTTGGGATGACACAAACGGTGCTGAGTTATGGAAAAGCGATGGCACCGCAGCCGGCACGGTTATGGTAAAGGATATACAGCCGGGGGCGGGAAGCTCAGGGCCTTATAACCTGGCGAATGTAAACGGCACCCTGTTTTTCGCAGCCAACGACGGCACAAACGGCGTTGAGTTATGGAAAAGCGATGGCACCGCAGCCGGCACGGTTATGGTAAAGGATATAAGGCCGGGTGCGTACGGCTCAAATCCTTCGAACCTGACGAATGTAAACGGCACACTATTTTTCCAGGCCTACGATATAAACAACGGCTATGAGTTATGGAAAAGCGATGGCACCGCAGCCGGCACGGTTATGGTTAAGGATATATGGCCGGGTTTGTCAGACTCATATCCTAATTACCTGGCGAATGTAAACGGCACATTATTTTTACAAGCCAACGACGGCACAAACGGCGTTGAGTTATGGAAAAGCGACGGCACAGCAGCCGGCACGGTAATGGTAATGGATATACAGCCGGGGGCGGGAAGCTCAAATCCTTTATACCTGACAAATGTAAACGGCATGTTATTTTTCGCAGCCAACGACGGCACAAACGGCGCTGAGTTATGGATGGATGTATCGAACGATGATTGCCAGGATGCCACGCAAATTTACTTGGGCCAGACCTATTATGGTTCAAACTATGGTGCAACAGGATATACTTATGATGATTCAAATTCAACCTGTGGATACAATGACTATGCGGATGTCTGGTATTATTACCAGCCGAAGGTCGGCGGCCGGTACACAATCAGCGTAAGCAGCGATGAATTTGACACGACGCTTAATGTCTTTAACGCCTGCAGCGAATGGCAGCCGCTTGCCTGTAACGATGATTATTCTTTACAGACTACGGATTCTCAGGTGGTCCTCGATATGGTCAAGGGCAAACACTACTATATCCGTGTCGCAGGATTCGATGGTCAAATGGGCAGTTTTAAGCTGACTATCACCGCCGGCTCCTGCACAGGATACTCAGTGGGCGACCTTAATGGCGACTGTAAGGTGGATATGCAGGACTTTGCCATAATGGCCTCCGAATGGCTGACCTGTAATAAGACCCCTCCCGAGCAATGCTGGTAATAAGGTAATCAAAAAAACGTTTCCGTTTCAGACGAGGTCTTATTTTTGATTCCTTAACTCGGATTTCTGTATTCTTCCTATTTGCCAACCAGCCCGCCCTGAGTATGTCGAAGGGCAACCGGCAACTTTTTCTGGATTTTTCTGTTGCAAAGCCGACGATATGCCGTATAATGTAGTTGATATGACTAAGAGCGTTACAACCTGTCCTGAGCAGAGTCGAAGGAATTTTGTAGTTCCCGCCGGGCTAATCGCCCTTGCTCTTATTCTGCGCCGTCAAGGCGCATAAAAAAATAGTACCACAATTCGATTTCCTATTTTCAATCTTTAAACAAAGCGGTGGCTTTTCTGCCCGTTTTAGGGCATAATAACCGCCTAACTTCCGATAGTATAAGAACTTGGAGATAATAAGATGCAGGACAAAGTGATAATATTCGACACGACCTTACGTGACGGCGAACAGGCGCCCGGCGCATCGCTTTCGGTGGCTGAAAAGCTCGAAATTGCCCATCAATTGGCGATTTTGGGCGTGGATGTCATCGAGGCGGGTTTCCCGGTCTCGTCGCCCGCACAGTTTGACGCGACAAAACTTATAGCCGAACAGGTAAAGGGCTCGACGATTTGCGGCCTCGCCCGTGCTCACGAAGCCGATATCACCTCGGCAGGCAAGGCGCTTGCGCCCGCGAAGAAACGACGCATACATACGTTTATCGCGACAAGCCCGATACATATGAAGCACAAGCTCAACAAGACCCCCGCTGAGGTGCTGAAGATGGCTGTCGCGGCGGTGAAGTTAGCAAAAACCTTTACCGATGACGTTGAGTTTTCGCCTGAGGACGCCTGTCGCAGCGAGATGCCGTTTTTGATTGAGATTTTGACCGCCGTGATTGAAGCCGGCGCAACGACGCTGAACATCCCCGATACCGTGGGCTATGTATTGCCTTACGAATACGGCCAGATTATCGCCCAGCTTGTCGCCGGTGTCCCCGGCATCGACAAGACGGTAATCAGCACGCATTGTCATAACGACCTGGGACAAGCGGTTGCGAATTCGTTAGCAGGTGTGAGAAACGGTGCAAGGCAGGTGGAATGCTCGATAAACGGACTCGGCGAGCGGGCTGGAAATGCCGCGCTCGAAGAAGTTGTGATGGCGATACATACCAGGCCCGACTTCTTTACAAAAGCAGCGGGTGGAAAACCGATTACAACGGGCATCAAGACAACTGAGATTTACCGCACGAGCCAGCTTGTGTCGCGCCTGACGGGATTTGTCATCCAGCCGAATAAAGCGATTGTCGGCGCCAATGCCTTTGCTCACGAGTCGGGTGTGCACGTTGACGGCGTATTAAAGGAACGAAAGACATACGAGATAATGACGCCTGAGACGATTGGGCTTGCCGGCTCAAGAATGGTGCTCGGCAGGCATACGGGCAGGCATGGGTTCACGGACCATTGCAAGAAACTCGGCTATAAGCTCAGCAAGGATGAAATTGAGCATGCTTACAATCGGTTTTTGCAGGTGGCGGACAAGAAAAAAGAGGTGTTCGACGAAGACCTTGTCGCGATTATCGATGATGAGGTGCGTGCGGTCGAGCATACCTTTACGCTTGAGTATTTACGGGTGCTCATCGAGACGGGCAACTCGCCGACTGCTGCTGTGAAGATAAAAACCAAAGGCGAAGTTAAAGAAGCGCAAGCCGACGGCGATGGTCCTGTTGACGCCGCCTATAACGCGATACGAGAGGCAACTGGTTTCTCGCCGAAGTTGGAAAGCTATTCGATACGTGCCGTTACAAGCGGTAAAGAGGCACTCGGCGAAGCAACGGTGAAAATCAAAACCGACGGCAGAACGTTTGTAGGCAGAGGCATCTCGACGGACATCATCGAGGCAAGCGCAAAGGCGTATATCGACGCTATTAACAGAATGGTTGGCAGCCCCGGCAAAGAAGAGCCGGGAGCCAAAGCGGAACTATAAGAAAAGCAAAAATAAAAATGTAAAAGGCAAAAAGAGAAGAAACTATGGGAATGACGATAACAGAGAAAATCCTCGCAAGGGCGAGTGGAAACAAAACGGTAAAAGCAGGCGAATTAATCAACGCGAAGATTGATGTGGTGATGTGCCACGACGTAACGACGCCGGCGGCGATATCGATGCTGATTGAAAAGGGAATCGATAAGGTATTCGACAAAAACAAGATTGTCGTAACGCCCGACCATTTTCAGCCCGCAAAGGACATCAAAAGCGCCGAGCTGCATAAACGCCTTGATGAATGGGCCAGGAGGCACAAAATCAAGAACTACTACAAGATTGGCAAAGCGGGCGTATGCCACGCGTTACTTCCCGAGCAGGGCCATATCAGGCCCGGCGAGGTAATCGTGGGCGGCGATTCGCATACCTGCACTTACGGCGCATTCGCGGCGTTCAGCACAGGTATCGGCTCGACCGATTTAGCGGCGTCAATCGCCACTGGCGAGCTTTGGTTCAGGGTGCCGGAGTCGATAAAATTCGTTTTGAACGGCAAACTGCCAAAAGGCGTTTACAGCAAAGATGTAATCCTCGCGGTAATCACGAGGATTGGCGTGGATGGTGCGCTTTATAAGGCGATGGAATTCGTCGGGCCGGCGTTGAAGGATATGTCAATGGAGGCAAGGATGACCATCACCAATATGGCAATCGAGGCAGGTGCGAAAAACGGCATCATCGGCTTCGACGCGACAACGAAGAAGTATCTTGCCAAACATCTAAAAGACAAGAAGGCCTATAAGGTCTTTGAGTCGGATGCGGACGCGGAATACTCATCGTTTGAGGAGTTTGACTGCTCGAAGTTAGAGCCGATGGTCGCTATGCCGCATCTGCCGAGCAACGCCAAACCGATTAGCCAGTGCAAAGGTATGGCTATGGGTCAGGCGTATATCGGAAGCTGCACCAACGGGCGAATTGAAGACCTCAGGATTGTTGCGAAGATTATGAAGGGCAAAGAGGTGAAGATTCGCACGATAATTGTGCCCGCTACGCCGGCAATCTGGAAACAGGCGGACGACGAAGGACTATTCGGCGTCTTTTATAAGGCCGGCTGCGTAATCTCCGCGCCGACCTGCGGCGCGTGTCTGGGCGGATTTATGGGAATCCTCGCCGCCGGCGAAAAATGCATCAGCACAACCAATCGCAACTTCGTCGGCAGAATGGGAAGTCCAAAAAGCGAAGTATATCTCGCAAGCCCTGCGACAGCGGCAGCAAGCGCGATTGAAGGCAAATTGGTAGATTGCAGAAAATATATTTAATGAATGTTGAAATGAGGAAAAAATGAGTAAGGCGCATGTATATAAAAGAGACCATATAAACACGGATGAGATAATTCCGGCGAGGTATTTGAATACCGATAACGAGCAGGAACTGGCGAAGCATTGTATGGAAGATTTGGACGCCGGGTTCGTAAAGAAGTTAAGCAGGGGCGATTGTGTAGTCGCTGGCGATGACTTCGGCTGCGGCTCATCGAGAGAGCACGCCGTATGGGCGATTCGCGGAGCTGGCGTGCAAACAGTAATAGCCCGGACCTTCGCCCGGATATTTTACCGCAACGCGATTGACTGCGGATTTTATCTCATCGAAAGCAAAGACGCGGTTGAGCGAATCAGCGACGGCGACGAGGTGCAAATCGATTACGATAAAGGTATAATCGAGGACAAGACCAACAGCCAACGAATCGAGTTTCGGCCTCTGCCTGACTTTGCGCTGGAAATCATCAGGGATGGCGGACTGCTTGAACATATAAAGAAAAGTAAATAACAAACCACAAATTGAAATAAAGGAGAAAAAGACGTGGCGAAAAGTGTTAAGAGTTACAAGATAGCAGTGATAGGCGGCGATGGCACTGGGCCGGAAGTGATAGCGGAAGCGGTTAAGGTCGCTAACACGGCAGCGGCGAAATTCGGCTTTAAGCTGGATATGACGCCTTTCGATTTCGGCGGCGAAAGATACAAAAGAACAGGCGAAACGCTGCCTGATAGCGCGATAGCTGAACTGCGCAAATTCGATTCGATACTGCTGGGTGCGATTGGCCACCCGGATGTTAAACCAGGCATATTGGAAAAAGGGATATTGCTGAAAGCGAGGTTCGAGCTTGACCAGTATATCAACCTGCGCCCGGTGAGGTTGTATCCCGGCGTTGAAACGCCTATAAAGGGCAAAGGCCCCGAGCAGATTGATTTTGTCGTCGTGCGCGAAAATTCAGGCGACGCATATACAGGCACGGGCGGCGTAACAATGAAAGGAACGCCCCACGAGGTCGCGGTGCAGTCATCGGTTTATTCTCGCTTCCAGGTGGACAGGTGTTTGAAATACGCCTTCGAATACGCAAAGAAAAACGGCAAGAAGGCGCGCGGCAAGGGCGAGAACAACACGCTTGCGCTTTGCGGCAAGACGAATGTCCTGACCTTCATTTACGATTTGTGGGAAAGGGCATTCCACGAGATGGGTCAAAAGGAATATCCGAATATCAAGCGTGAGTATTATCACGTTGACGCGACTTGTATGTGGTTCGTGAAAAACCCGGAATGGTTCGACGTCATCGTTACGGGCAACCTGTTCGGCGACATTATCACCGACCTCGGCGCGATGATTCAGGGCGGTATGGGAATCGCCGCGGGCGGCAATATCAATCCCGAAGGCGTCAGTATGTTCGAGCCGATAGGCGGCAGCGCACCGAAATACACGGGCAAAGCCGTAATCAACCCCTTGGCGGCAATCTGCGCAGGCGGGATGATGCTTGAGACATTAGGCGAGCAAAAAGCGGCGACAGCTATCGAAGACGCTGTTAAATTCGTCACGGCCAATAAGCTGAAATCATTAGCCGCAGGCAAAATGGGATATTCGACCAATCAGGTCGGCGACCTTGTTGCGGAAAACATAAAGTAATCAGCTAAAAATCTGTTTCGGATTTGTTGAGTTATGCCCGCAAATCTTACGCCCGACTATTTCAAGGCAGAGCAGCGGTATCGCTCGGCGACAACGCCTGAGGAGAAAATCCTTGCGCTGGAGCAGATGCTTGCGGTGATGCCCAAGCATAAGGGAACCGACAAGCTCAAGGCAGATCTCCGGCAAAAACTAAGCGCGATCAGGGAGGGCGAGGAAAAGCGACGCAAAAGCGGCGGCGTGGACATCTTTCACATCCCCCGTGGAGGTGCGGGCCAGGTTGTTTTACTTGGAATGCCCAACTCAGGCAAAAGCTCGATTGTCGGCCTGCTCACCGACGCCAAAGTTCATATCGCGGATTTCCCGTTTGCCACACACGCGCCTGTGCCGGGGATTATGAAATTTGAGGATGTTCCGATTGAAATTGTTGATATGCCGCCGATTACGGCTGATATTGTGATGCCGGGGCAGGTTGGAACATACCGGAACTGCGATTTAATCGCGATTGTGATTGATTTATCGACTGACGTTGAGGAGCAATGGAAGGTCTGCCTCGATTTTCTGGAAACGAAAAACCTGCTGCCAGGCAAAAAAACCGTGTGCATTTGCACCAAGAGTGATACAGCCATTGATGGTGCGATTGATAAGGTCAAACAGTTCTGCGATAACCGCTTTGAGATGATTGCAGTTTCGGTCGAAAGCGGAGAAGGAATGGGAGAGCTGCCGACGATGCTGTTTAAGCTGCTGGGAATTATCAGAGTATATGCCAAGCCGCCCGGCAAAAAGCCCGATATGACCGAGCCGTTTACAATACCCGCCGGCTCAACGGTGCTAGATTTGGCCAGAGTGATTCACCGGGAGCTGGCGGAAAAGCTAAAGCACGCCAGAATCTGGGGGACAAATGTTTACGAAGGCCAGAGTGTCCAGCGTAACCATGTCCTCAACGACAAAGATATTGTCGAATTGCACTTCGGGTAATCACACCTTATAATCTGTCTTCAACATTAAATAATTTGTTTCGAAAAACGTAATCGCAAAGGAGGCATTATGAACGGCATACGCATAACCGCTATTTTGACAATTCTCGCAATTGCTCTTGGGCTGACAGCAGGCGGATGCCAAACAGGGGCGTCTCGCGGCAAATTAGTCAAGTTGAAGAAAGATTACCCAATTGAGGCGGTACCGTTGACGGACGTTAGCTTGACGGACAAGTTCTGGAAGCCGAGGATTGAAACGAACCGCAAGGTAACAATACCGCATATTTTGAAGATGTGCGAGAAGTCGGGGCGGATTGATAATTTCGCGGTGGCAGGCGGGCTGAAAGAGGGACAATTCTGCGGGCAATACCCGTTCGATGATTCGGATGTTTATAAGAGCATCGAGGCGGCATCTTATTCGCTAAGCACATATCCGGACCCGAACCTGGAGAAATATCTCGATGAAGTGATTGCCAAAATTGCTGCTGCACAGGAGAAGGACGGCTATTTATACACGGCAAGAACTACAAATACCAAAAGATTAGAGAGCTGGTTCGGCAAAGAACGTTGGTCGAAAGAAGACGGAAGTCACGAGCTTTACAACGCGGGGCATCTGTATGAGGCGGCGGCGGCACATTATCTCGCCACAGGAAAACACAACCTGCTTGATATCGCGATAAAGAACGCTGATTTGTTGGATAAAACTTTCGGGCCGAAAAAGCTGCGCAAATGGCCCGGACACCAGGAAGTCGAAATGGGATTGGTCAAGCTGTACCGTGTGACGGGCAACGAGAAGTATTTGAATCTGGCGAAGTTCTTTTTGGATGTGCGCGGGCCGGGGCACGGGGAATATGCGCAGGCACATAAGAAGCCGGTTGACCAGAACGAGGCGGTCGGCCACGCGGTGCGGGCGATGTATATGTATAGCGGGATGACGGACATCGCCGCGCTGACGGTTAATGAAAAATACGCCGATGCGGTCAAGCGGCTATGGGATAACGTCGTCGGCAAAAAAATGTATATCACTGGAGGACTTGGCGCAAAAAGTGACGGCGAAGCGTTCGGAAAAGATTATAACCTGCCCAACGCAACTGCCTATTGTGAGACCTGTGCGGCAATCGGCAGCGCGATGTGGAATTACAGGATGTTCCGGCTGACGGGCGAGGCGAAGTATCTCGACGTGTTCGAAAAAACGCTTTACAACGGCCTTATTTCAGGAGTATCGCTTAGCGGAGACAAATTCTTTTACGTGAATCCCCTCGAATCAAACGGACAGCACAAACGCGAGGTGTGGTTTGGCTGTGCCTGCTGCCCGCCGAATATAGCCAGATTTATGGCATCACTGCCGGGGTATGTCTTCGCTAAAACAGACGATACTGTATATGTGAATTTGTTCACCGCTTCCGAAACGACAATCAAGCTGAAAAATAACACTGTGCGAATCAAGCAGGAAACCTGGTATCCGTGGGATGGCGCGGTGAAAATTACCGTTGAGCCGGCGGGGACAGGTAAATTTGCAGTGGCGGTTAGAATCCCCGGCTGGGCACAGGGCAAACCGGTACCGAGCGATTTGTATCAGTATGTTGACAGCAATGTCTTGCCGATTAAATTCAAGCTCAACGACATTGTTTTCCAGCCGGATATTAAAAACGGGTTCGCTTTCATTGAACGGCAGTGGCAGAAGCGTGATGTTATAGAGATGGAGATGCCTATGCCCGCCAGATACGTCGTCGCGAATCCTAATGTCGCCGCGGACGCAGGCAGGATGGCGGTTGAGAAGGGGCCGATAGTTTATTGTGCGGAGTGGCCCGGCAGCGATGCGAATGTCCTCAACTTGTCTCTTGTTGACGAAGTACCCTTGTGGTGCGACTTGATTAAGGACTTATTAGGCGGCATCATGATAGTACACGCAAGGGCAATTTCGCCCGACGGCTCAAAGCAGGATTTAACTATGATTCCGTATTACGCCTGGGCTAACCGCGACCAGGGACCGATGGCGGTCTGGCTGACAAAACCGACCGCGGAAATGCTGACAAGAGTCGAAATCGACGCCGGCAAAACCAAAGAGCCGATATCTAAATACATATATGGGCAGTTCATCGAGCACCTCGGCCGGTGCATTTACGGCGGGTTATGGGCGGAGATGCTGGAGGACCGCAAATTTTTCTATCCCGTCAAGGATGAATACAACCCGTGGGGAACGGACAAAGCCCCGCAGTGGAACGCGGGGTCGTATAAATATCTCAAGGCCTCGCCGTGGAAGGTAATCGGGCCTGCGGGCATAGTAACGATGGATACGAATAATCCATACGTCGGCAGCCATACGCCGGTCATTCACCTTACCGATGACGGCAGCGAGGCGGGAATCTCGCAGGATGGTTTGGCGGTTGTGAAGGACAAAGGGTACATGGGCAGGATTATCCTCGCCGGAGACAAATCTGCCGGGCCTGTTATTGTGCGAATCGTGCCCGACAATAGCGACGCGATTAGTATCGACGTCGGCAAAATAAGCCCGGAATTCAAACCATACATGTTCGCTTTCACCGCGCCTGAATCGAGCGACAACGTTCGGCTGGAAATCGTCGGCAAAGGCAAAGGAACATTCAGGATAGGAACGCTGTCGCTTATGCCCGCCG
Organism: Sedimentisphaerales bacterium; assembly: GCA_050012695.1. Lineage (GTDB taxonomy): Bacteria > Planctomycetota > Phycisphaerae > Sedimentisphaerales > Anaerobacaceae > Fen-1362. Next base: position 83,676 of record JBEKGR010000009.1, read on the forward strand.
ATAACATCAAGGGATGGCGAAGCGACGTCGTCGCGCTGCTCAAGGAGCTTGATTCGCCGATATACCGCTGGCCGGGCGGCAATTTCGTCAGCGGCTACAACTGGCGCGACGGCATTGGTGAACAGGATAAAAGGCCGCCCCGCAAAAACCCCGCGTGGAAAGGCATCGAGCACGACGACGTAGGCATACACGAATTTATGGACTTGATGGGACTCATTGGCGCTGAACCTTATGTCGCGATTAATACAGGTCGCGGAACTATTGATGAGGCGGCGGCAGAAGTTGAGTATTTCAACGGCTCGACGGACACGCCGATGGGAAAACTGCGGGCGCAGAATGGTCATCCTGAACCGTGGGGCGTAAAATGGTGGGCAGTGGGCAACGAGATGTATGGTGACTGGCAAGCGGGGCATATACCTTTGGCGGAATACGTGAAAAAACACAACCTCGCAGCCGAGGCAATTTGGAAAGTGGACCCCAACGCCAAACTCGTCGGCGTCGGCAACGTCGGCAAGTGGAGCGAAACGATGCTGAAGGTATGTTCTGGTTATATGAATCTGCTCAGCGAGCATATTTACTGCAAAGAAAATAAGGATGTTATCAAACATACCAAACAGCTTGCCAATGAGATAAAACGCGTGGCGGATGCGCACAGGAAATATCGCAGGGACGTTAATGAGCTTGCGGGCAAAGACATTCGTATCGCGATGGATGAATGGAATTACTGGTATGGCAATTATATCTACGGCGAACTGGGGACACAATATTACCTCAAAGACGCACTCGGCGTCGCGACCGGCCTGCACGAGTATTTCAGAAACAGCGACATTTACTTTATGGCAAACTATGCCCAGACGGTAAACGTCATCGGCGCAATCAAGACATCCCGCACCGCGTCAATCCTTGATACCACTGGAGTTACGCTGAAGCTTTACAGGCAACACTTCGGCCAGATACCCGTCGAGGTTAAAGCCAGTAATATAGCACCTCTCGACGTTTCAGCGGCGTTAAAGAATGACCGCAGGGCGATAACCATCGCGGTTGTCAACCCGACGGATAAACAGCGTGATTTACCATTGGTATTGAAAGGCATTAAGGTTGCGGACAAGGGAAAACTCTGGGTTATCACAGGCACGGACCCGCTTGCGCATAATGAGCCGGGCAAAGAGCCGAAGGTTACGATTGAGCAAAAGTCCGCTGAAGGATTATCGAATAAACTTAAAGCGCCTGCGCTGAGCATCAGTATTTACGAATTTACAATAGAATAAGCTAAAAGGTGAACGATGGAATGCCGGAAGAAGGAAAATTTGAAGAATTGCGCCTGCACGTATGCGGGCTGCGATAAAACAGGTATGTGCTGCGAATGTATCGCTTATCATTTGTCGGCAAGGCAATTGCCCGGATGCTGCTTCCCGCCAGAAGTCGAAAAAACATACGACCGCAGCTTCAAGGCATTTGCCAAAGCGTGGAAACTGTAGAAATATAAAAGGCCGGGCAGTTGAGGCGTCCGGCCTTTTTGTTGTCACTAAAAATAATCGGCAATCAATAATTGAGAAGCTCGTCTGGCCAGTCCTTGCTCAGTATTTTTACGAGTTTGCCCTCGGTATCGAGAATAACGATTTCCTTTCTGCGGTGAGGAGTATTGGGGTCTGCCGTCAGATAACGGGACTTTTCAGAGACAAGGCAAGAAAGCTGATTAGGGCCTTTCCATTGCGAGACGAGTTTTGGCGGCGAGTCATCCCCGAAGGACTCGTTTGTATCAACGATGACTTTCGTTTTATCGAGGTCTGGGCCGAGGGCATAAAGGGCAAGTGTGTTTTTATTTCCCGGGACGAGGATTTTGCGGGAATCGCCGGAAAGTGCGAAGAGATACAAATTTTCCTGCCAAAGCTCGGGGGCGTGAGGCGTAATTTCACTGATTGCGCTGGTGAACAAATCAAAGCAAAATATGGTTTGCTTTTCTTCGTCGAGTCTGCTGGAGGGCAGTGACATTTTTGCGGAGGCAAAGAAAATGCGGTTGTCACGGGCATAAGAGACGTGCATCCAGGGGCGATATAAGACGCCGGCGAGTTCCATCACGTCGCCCGTGCAGACATATACGGCCGGGGAATCGTTGCCGTCAACATGTTCAAATGAGGCGAGGAATTTTCCGTTGGGGTCGATGAGGGTCCGCTCGACGAGCGAGCCGAGAGGGAATTTCTGGGTGTCGAATAATTCATCTTCGGTCTTGATATATGCGATTGCACGGGAATCGGATTTGAAGTCGTAACCGTCGGCTGTGGCTGGCGCGATAAGTGCCGCGGGAATGTTTTCGGCCGGCGCAACGACATAAAGGTCGAATCCGACTTCTAATATTTCACTATTGCCTTTGATGCGGTCTGCGCCATAAGCGATAAGACGGGAATCGGGCGAGAAGCGGATGCGCCAAAATATCTGTTCACTTGTTGCGAGGATTTTCCTATTGTTGGGGTCGGCGGTCGGAGCACAGACGAGCCGGCAATAAGTCAGGTCTTTAGCTTTGGTTTTATTGATAAGGTCGGGACCTGTTTTTTCGGCAAGCCGTTTGTCCGATTTTTCGACGAGGTATCTTTGGACCCAGACGACGTGCTGGGGATTGAAGGAATCTTCAGATTTTCCGATGAAAGGGAAGTTGCCGTCTTTGATTCCTTCGGCAAGGATTTTTTGCTTGAGGATTTCAGCGTGCGCCTCGATAAGTTTGCCTTGGTTCGGCGGGAGCTGCTTCAAGGCATTGTTAAAGTTATCAACCTTGATAACTTGGCCAAAGGCAATCAGGGAGCCGTCTGGAGAAATGGCGGGCCAGCGCGTAGTGGTATCGTTGGGGGCGACTTGTGTAAGAGAGCCGGTATTGCCATCGACGATAAACAGGGCGCCGCTTTTGCTGTAGATGCCCCTGCTGCCGTCTTTGGACCATTGGAGGGAATCCTTTGGGAAGCAGCCGGCGATAAAGGTGGCGAGAATGCAAGAGGCGACGAGTGATAATTTGATGAGGTTTTTCTTAGTCATAGTGTTTCTCCTTAAGGTATTGCTTATAGGCGTTAAGTAACGCTGTTTGGGAGGTCTGGTCTTGTGTATAAGGTCTGGGCTGCATTGCGGCCAGCGCCTTCTGCTGCCAGAAGCTCTCGGGATTTTTGCCGACAGCCGGATATGTCGAGATTGATTTGGTATAAACAGCAACCTCTGGCGATGGGGACGCCCGTTGGAGAGGCATTGACCATCGGCCCGCGGCGAACGCAAAAATAACGACCGCGGCAGCCGCGATTAGCCGGGCAGGGGTAAAAAACCATTGTTTCGGCTGGGCTATTTTGAGGGCAGAATCAAAATTCCGCGATGCCCTTTCGGCAATCAGTATGGCGTTCGGCGGAACATCTGCCTGGCCGATTTTATTCAGGATTTGTTTTAGTTTTTCTTCATTCATTTCAGGACTCCGATATATTCATTTCGGCGAGATTATTTCGCAATGTATTAATCGCTTTTGAAACATGTGAACGGGCGGTATTCTCTGCACAGTTCAATTTGTCGGCGATTGCTTTGTAATCGGTCTGTTCGATATACCGCATCACAATCGCCTGCCCCTGCTGTTCGGGCAACTTGGCGATTTCCTTTCTAACCAGATTCAGCGTTTCCGCATCAACGGCTTCTTCGTATGCAGCTCGGCCGGTCAGGGTTGCATTAGGTATTTGGCCGTCTTTACCGATGCGATTTCGCCACGCCTTTGAATTGGCGGACAACGCTATTCGATAAATATATGCCCCTGCCTGCGGGTCTGTCAGTTTTTCGAGATTCATCCAGATAGCCAGAAGCGCGTATTGAATCGCCTCATCAAAAATATTGGTGTCGCAGGTGAGTTTCCAAAGGGTGGTCGTAAGATAGCCGATGTACTCATTCTTTAATTTTTCAAAGAGCTCCAATCGCTTTGAGTATCTCATTCAAAAAGGCCCTTTTTAGCTGAGTACCGTAATATTTTACTTCTACATAATAATAACCTTTGAGGGCTGGGTTTGTGTAATATTAAAATGAAAAAATTGATACAAAAAAACCGGCGGCTTTTTACGGCCGCCGGCGGGATTACAAAACGCATCACTGGATGCGGCTAACCGGGTTCGTAACCAAGCCCTTGGAAGTAGTCATCGATTGCGCCGGCTACATCTGCGTCGCTGGACACCATTACTTTAGTAATCGTAGAGTTCAGTGTCAATGACAACGTGCCCCCGACGAGGTCTTCATCATCGATACTTCCATAGATTGAGTAGCCGCTCAGGGCAGCAGCGACAGTATATGTTTTGGAACCAATCTTCGCCGATTTCGACGGGCCTGATAGCATAAGGCGTGTGGAGTCATCTAAAGTGCCCTCGATAATCCAAGTATTCTTCTTCGCAATCGGCGTTTGTAGGAAATTCACAGTGTCCGGGCCGTTTACTGTGTAATATTTGGTCGTTTCGCCTGTGTCCGGGTCTTTTTCCTTCGAAGTGTCAATCGACCAGATATTGACAGAGTTCGAGTCGCTGTCCACCTGAATAACAACATAAGTCGTGCCGCTTAGTTTTGACTGAACCCAGGCGTCTGTGTCCGCGTTGTATTCTAATTCCACACCACTCTGCTTAAAGTTGTAAACAAACACATCCGCGATTGCCGGAGCCGACAGTCCCAGTACCAACAAAACCAGCAATAATCGTTTCATATCACTCCATCCTTTCGCAAACTCAAAAACAATAATATCAGGCGACCTCCGCCATTATACCGCGTATTATAACCTTCCATATAACCAGCTATATCGTCCGTTGCAACAAAAAGCTACTGAATACACAAGGAAGTTATTATACCAAACTGCCGCCATCTTTTTCAAGCCCTTATCGGCCGATTATCGGGCGACTAACAGCTATTTGCCCGCCTGTTTTTGAGCAAGGGCGGAATCGAGTTTTTCGCGGGCCTTTTGGAACTTGGGGTCAATTTGCAGGGCCTTTTTATAGCATTCAATCGCCTCGTCGATTTTGTCCTGCTTTTGAAGCAGGATACCGAGGTTGTTTTGCATCTCAGCATCATCGGGCCTGGCTGCGATAACAACCCGGCAATGCTCAATAGCTTCGTTGATTCTGCCTACTGCCGCCAGCGCAAGCGCGAGTCGCCCGTGGGTAATAACGTCGTTGGAATCTTTCGCCAATGCCTTATTGTAGTATTCTATCGCTTCCTGCGGTTTTCCGCTCTGCGCAAGGGCATAGCCGAAGTTGCTGAGAACCTCTGTCGAATCCGGCTTGACAGTCCTTGCCTTCTGGAACTGATTTATCGCGTCGTCCACCCTGCCCTGTTTGGCTAACTGCAATGCCATATCCTGACGAATATCGACTGCACTCACGGTTGTGCCCGAATAAATCCGGTATTGCTCAATCGCGCCTTCGTAATCGCCTTTTTCCGCTAAGGCAAGGCCGAGATTATAACGGGCCGGCTTATAATTGGGGTTGATTTTGACGGCGATTTTAAATTGTTCTATCGCCTCGTCCAATCGGTCCATCTTTCTTAGGGTATTGCCGTAGTTAAAGTGGAGTTCAGGCGAATTCGGGAGAAACCGCAGCGCCTCGGCAAGATGCGACGCGGCTTCCGCCTTCCTGCCGAGGCTGTTGAGGGCATTGGCGTAATTATTGTGTACAATGGGATTGCCCTCGGTTACAGCGAGAGTATGCTCGAAAAGCACTAAACTGTCTTTCCAATAATTCAACTGGTGTGATGTAGCAATCGTGCAAGCCGACAAAGAAACACCCGCCAGAACGCCGAGAACAATCTTCCTGAACGGCTTTTCTTTCAATAGCTCCGTCACGCCGAATGTGATGATTATAAAAATACCAATAAGCGGAACGTATGTGTACCTGTCCGCCATCGCCTGGGAGCCGACCTGCACTATCCCGATTACCGGCACGAGTGTGCCCAGATACCACAGCCAGCCGACAAGTAAATATTTACGTCGTCGGACGTAATATAAACATATTATGGTTACCACTATCAGTATTGCCGCGCTGATTAACGCTTCGGCGGCGGGTATTCTATCGACCGGATGCGGATACAATGCCGCCAGGCGCACCGGCCGGAACATTTTGCCGATATACGTCATATATGATACCGCCGCGTTAAGGAACCGTTCCTTCGGAAGAATCGTATATACCGACAGTACTGCCCCGCCTTCCCGCTGAACAAAAAACGTTACAATGCTGGATACTGCGGATAAGGCAATAAGGGGAACTTTCTCCAGCAGCGCTTTTTTAATTGAGAATTTGGGAGTGGCAAATCGACCAAGGGGCCAGTAATCGAGCAGCAGCAAAACAAACGGCAGCGTCACCAGCATCGGCTTGGCCATAAGCCCCATCGCAAACAAGACCGGCACAACGATATATCGGCCCGCCGACGGACGCTCGACATACCGCACGTAAGCCAGCATCGTCAAAAGCCAGAACAGCGTGCTGAGAACGTCTTTGCGCTCCGCCACCCACGCCACCGATTCAACGTGCAGCGGATGCAAAGCGAACAACCCTGCTATAAATGCGCTTTGCCATACCCCCTTTGTCATTCGGGCCAGAACAACAAACAGCAAGATACTGTTTGCGATATGAAACAGGACGTTGACAATGTGCATAGGGCCGGATTTGACGCCAAACAACTGGCAATCCAGCATAAGAGACAGCCACGTAAGCGGATGCCAGTTGGAGGCCTGCCCCGTCGTAAATGCCCATTTGACGCCCTGCCAGCTTAGGCCCTGCTGAACATTTTCGTTCTTGGTAACATAAACGTCATCGTCATAGTGAAGAAATTCGTAATTGCGGACCGGCAGATAAACGGCGAAAGTTACAGCCGCCAGTAATATGCAAATCAACAAACGCCGGTGATTAAGAAACCTTTCATTCATTTTCGAATGCCGCCATATATCGCATCATATTCCAGCCGCCAAAAGCAATCTATTGCCTCAAATCCACTTGCTTTCAACTTTTCAAAATGCCATTGGAGCGGCTGACCATATTCTGAACCGACCCAGGAACCCATCAATTCTTTGCGAAACTTCTCGATATCAACCTTCAACGCCCGGCCATAAGCTCGCCAGAAACCATCCCAGTCATCAACGCTGCTGTTTTTGTATTTTTGTGTGTGACGATTTCTCTGGTCTTGCCAATCCTTTTGTATTCCTTCGCAGCAACTGCCTGCGTGGTCGGCATTCAGAAATATCCCGCCTGGCTTTAGAATCCCGGCGAACTGTTTATACAGTCGGCCTAGTTGTGCGGGGCTAAACCAGTGCAAAGCCGTCGCGGAAACAATCGCGTCAAATGGTCCGCCAACAATATCAGTCCAACCTTTTTTACGCAGGTCTGCCTGCGTCAGTTTCACTCGTCCGCCTTTGCCGCAGGCCTCGCGGCCTTCGAGCCGAGGGGCGAGACCTCGCCCGCCCTTAAGGGACGAGGCGGGCCCGCCGAATTTAGCAAGGCGATTTTTAGCCAGCGCAAGAAGCGTAATATCAAAATCGATGCCCCAGACCTCGGCGGCCGGAAATTCCCGCAAAACAGGCAGCATCAAACTGCCTGTGCCGCACCCGACATCCAAAACTCTTGAGACCTTCCTCTGGGAATCTGCGATTAGCTGCACTATTATCTCGAATCGTTCTTTTCTGGCCGGGATATAGAGGTCCTGCATCCGGTCCCAGCGTTTAATCCACCTCCGCCAGTCGATGTGTTTGGGAATCGTTCCGTCCATCAATTTTAAAACCCGAATTTCCTGCCCGTAAGGCGTTCGTAGGCCTCTATGTATTTTTCGCCCGTCTTTTTGACGACATCATCGGGCAGTTTCACGCCCGGGCCTGATTTATCGAACTTAATCTCTTCGAGATAATTGCGAACGAACTGCTTGTCGAAGCTCTCCTGGTCCCTGCCCGGCTCGTATTTGTCCGCGGGCCAGAAACGCGACGAATCGGGCGTCAATACCTCATCAATGAGGATGATTTTGTTATCGACTTCTCCCCACTCGAATTTCGTATCGGCCAATATTATCCCCTTCGACTCCGCATATTTCGACGCCTTTTTGAAAATCTCGATGCTCTTATCGCGCAGGTATCTGGCGTTTTTATCGCCGATAATCTCAACGCACCTGTTGAAATCGACGTTCTCGTCGTGTTTGCCGAATTCCTCCTTCGTAGCGGGCGTAAATATCGGCTCAGGAAGTTTTTCACATTGCTTCATCCCCGCGGCCAGCTTTACGCCGCAGACCGTTTGCGATTTCTGGTATTCCTTCCACCCCGACCCTGCCAGATAGCCGCGAACAACGCACTCGATTGGAAAAACCTTCGTCTTCTTGACTAACATACTTCTGCCCGCCAGTTGCTTCTCGAACTTGTTAAACGGCGCGGGAAATTTGCTCACGTCGGTTGCTATTAAGTGATGACTGATTGATGATGACAAAAACTCGAACCAGAAAAGCGATATCTGCGTCAGCACAATGCCCTTTTTCGGGATGGGGTTGGCCATCACAACGTCAAACGCGCTTATGCGGTCCGTTGCGACGATTAACAGCTTATCGCCCAAATCATAAACATCCCGCACTTTCCCTCTTTTCGGCTCTACGCTCCCGATTTTCGTCTGCAATACCGCTTCCATCGTCTTCCCTTCATTCTGTCATTCCCGCGCAATGGCGTTTGCCCTCCCTAACGGGAGCGGGAATCCATAGTTATGAAATTGCGTCTATCTTACGGACGGCGCAGTATACTAATCCCCAAACCCCTTTTCGTCAAGTCCAGACACCTTCCGCTTTCTGTTTAGCCCCCCGTAGCGAAGCGAAGGCCCCAGAGTGTCGTTATCTGGGGTCCAGTTCCTTATCCATTCAACTGCTCCACTTTCCCGCCTACCCCACCGTAAAATTACTTCGCATTGGTTTTTGTGAGATGACCAAGTTTACTCCCCCCGGCGGAGAAACCTTGCCTTTTAGGTCTTGAAAACCGGTCAGTTTAGGGTAGAATTGGTAAACAAAGTAAAGTAGAATTATGTTGCGATGGAAAATGGTGAGTGGTCCTAGTTTTATTAGATTTAATTTTCCTCGGGAACCATTATGATACAAACCGAAGTTAGTTTAAGGGATATCTTGCTATGACTGCAGAAGTTGCGGTTCTAAACAGTAGTGGGATTGCGTTAGCTGCTGACAGCGCAGTAACAATTGGCCATGAAGGCGGGAAAATCTACACTTCGGCGGATAAATTATTCCAACTTTCTGAGTATGCACCCGTGGGAATAATGGTTTATGGTAGTGCCACGTTTTTGGGTGTTCCGTGGGAAACCATAATCAAATGTTATCGTGCCCGGCCGGGAGCAAAAAAGTTCCCGAAACTGGTAGATTACTCAAAAGACTTCATCTCATTCCTGAAGACATCCGTTATGTTCCCTACAAAGAAGCAGAAAGACGATGTGAACGATATATTAATAGGGTTCTTTTTTCATCTTCGGAATCGGTTCGAGGAGGCAGTTAAAGCCAAGTACGATAACAATCCAGGCATTAAATTGAGCGTGTCAGATATCAAGCAAATGTTTATTACTTTAATACAGACGGAACTCGATAAAACTAAAAGACGAGGAAAACTTGCGGGGATATCTAAGCGTATCAAAGACAGGATAAGGCGAAAATACGCAGACGATATTACAAAAGTTCGAAAAAAAGTTTTCGAGAATCTACCATTGTCTAGAATTTCCGAAGATTTGATTACAGATATTGCAGTTCAATTGCTAACTTGTGAACGTCTAAGAGAGCGGGGACAGGTTTCTGGTATTGTAGTGGCAGGTTTTGGCGAAAAGGAGCATTTCCCTAGCTTAGTCGAAAACATGGTTTATGGAATGGCTGCTGGCCACTTATTGCGTTTAGAACCGCACTATGTATCAATCACCAATAGCGGGCAAGCGATTGTTGTTCCACTTGCGCAAAGAGAAATGGTATATACTTTTATGAATGGTATTGATCCAGACTTTAAATCTCAGATAGAGAAGACAACTAAGGATCTTTTTGATCAAATGGCGGATATTATACTACAGCAGGTGAAAAGCAAATATGTTGTTTTTGGAAAGGCACTTCAGGTTAAAGTGCGAACTGCCCTTGATAAACTCATACCAAAACTGTATGATGAATGGAATAAAACACTGATTGAGAAATATAGCGATCCGGTGATGGAAAATGTGGCATCTTTGCCTAAAGATGAATTGGGTGCGATGGCTGAATCTTTAGTGAACCTAACTAAGTTCAAACGTCGTATAAGTAGAGAACGAGAAACAGTAGGCGGTCCGATTGATGTTGCAGTAATAACTAAAGGTGATGGATTTGTGTGGATGAAGCGTAAGCATTATTTCGATGCTGAGCTAAATCCGAGGTTTATTGCTCGTATTAATAAAGGAAGAAGTGTATGAATTCAAGAAAGCCAAAAACATTTTCATCTCCCAAAGAGGTTTTCAAGAGCTACTTCCCTAACACCATGGACGATAAAAAGAGTGCTTCTGAAGATCGCTACGGGCACATAGATTGTGATTTTCCCAAAAGACTGGCTAATAACTTTCGTTCATCCCTAGAAGGAAAACGAGGACGATAACCGGGAAGATAGAAAGTTTCTTTGCTGACCTTTATTGCTACGTGGGTTAATATTTGTGGAAACTCTTTTTCCTCGTCACGGCCGTTAAATCGCAAATCGGAAATAAATAATCTCTGTGTTCTCTGTGAGCTCTCGGTTCGACAGGCTCACCGTCCTGAGCAGTAGTCGAAGGAGTGGCTAAAATACGAGGCCTCGCGCTCATCTGATATATGGATAAATTTCGTCTGCAATCCAGTAGCACTCAAGCACGACCGCGAAAATTGTGCCTGCAAGCCATAGACACCACTTTTGACGCTGCCACAGGTCACGAAGAGGTGAAAATTGCAACAGGATTTCTGCGAGGTATGCAGCGGAATAACAAACATTAGCTATGGCTGCAAGAACCAGAAGCGGCAGCAACGATTGCAGAGTCAATGCCGAGTGGAAGTGGGGCCATGTCAATACGAGCCAGGTAACTGCGACAGCGGCAAGAACAAGATTGTAGATAATGCGGCGAGGCTCCCAATATCGTGTGGCAGCCCTGAGACTTGCTCTAAATGTTTCCGGCGGTCCGCCCAACTTTGTTTTCATTTGGAGTTTAACCATAAACAGGTCGCCCTAACTTTCCCTCAATTCTATCCATCCCCTGCCTTTTTACAATGGCGCAAGCCATCCCCAATGGCTTGGCCATCCCTTGCGGGAGGGACGGCAAAATTCTGTGAGTTTTAAGCCGATAAATCATAAATCAGCGTTCAGCGGGTAGCGTATAGCGGACCCACGCCTAAAGAACTGCGAGGGCATGCAGGTAGGCGGGTAAACTAAAAAAGAGGGCTGCCGGCTCAAACGCAAGGCCAGTCAGCCCGGACAAGTCATTGCTCGTCCTTATTGATATATACGAGGCCTAACGGAATTACGTGCTTCAAAAAACCAAAATTAGATTTGCTTTTGCAGGCGACAGCTAAGTGATAAAACCTGAAATAAAACAGAGCTGCCAGCATTCGTTGAAGAAGATACGCACCGACAGCTCGGACGAGTACTACTACTCGTCTCATATTTCTATACGTGTCCAGCTGGCATTCTGTGCTTAAAGAAAACGTTAAATCGCACACCGTGCTGACAACAGACCGCAGACGACCGAAGTTAATTAATTGTCCTGTTCGTTAATCTTCTTCGCTTTTGCCAGCAAATCAGGAGGTATAGGCGTCGGATTTCCACTTGAGTCCATAGTCGCGAACAAAATCACGTATCGCCTGGCAGGGGCTCCATGTTCGGCGCTCTTAAAATTCCAATAAATTGGGCTATTTATACCTACCCAATAGACCTTTCCCGGCTCCAGCCTGACCGGCAAACGGCATATTGTTCTATTTGGGTCATAGCTCGGCTGACCGGTAGTTTGCGGGTACGTCTCGCCTCCGCCCGTCCACGACCATGAATTGTCCTTCATCACATCGTCAAATGTAACCGTTATTTTATCAAGTGAAGGCGTTACATCATTGGCATACGCCTTAGGATTCGTGCCTGTAACGGCCGGTGCTACCAGTTGTAAGGCAAGCCGCCACACCCTCGTTATCGCCGGCATCATCATACCCATCAGCAGGGATATGATTGTTATCACAACCAGCAACTCTACTAATGTAAACCCTTTTTTCCTCATTGCCTTTTGCCTCCAGCCAAAGCAGTTTTACTATACCTTTTTGCATGTAGTCGTCAAGAGGAAGGGCTGAATCCGTGATAATCCGTGTAATCTGCCTTGCGTAGCTCTCCGAGCGAAAAATGGTGCTTTTTGCGGCCGATAAAATTCTCTGCGATCTCCGCGTTCTCTCCCGGAAAGGATGGCCAAGCCATGCGGTAAAATATTGCGTGCCTTAGTGGCACCGTGAATCTACGTAAGCAAAGATTTTCTCGCGGACTTTGCGGGTATCAGGGGTATCGGGCAAAAATTCAAAAATCGTTTCGAGGTGTCGCCTCTCTTTCAATCGGCTAAGCGTCGGAACAAAATTAACATCATAAACCCACCCGAGTATGCACAGCTTCATATCGTTCAAGGTTCGCAGCATCTTATAATCAATCCGCCCGCCTGTCATAATCGCGTCAAGCACCTCAGGCGTGCACCTCGGCTCATCGGGCACCTCTATTTCCAGCTTGAAATTATCCGGGTCGTCTCTTTGCTGAATATACGCCTTTATAACCACGTTAAAAATATCTAACTTGTCCGCGTCGCGTATCATTTTCGATAGCAGCAGCGTATCGCCTGCTAGATTATTTGGCAGCCCCTTTTCGCCGTGATAGCGAATCGCCGTCTCGATTGTTTCCCTTTCGTCATCCGTCAACTGCGCCAGGACATTTTCCTTTTGCAGGACCTCTAAGCCGAGAAGACAGTGGTTAACGCTCTTCGGGTCGCTGTATGTCTTGTATTTGGCGAATTGCGGGAATCGCCCCACGTCGTGAAATAGCGCAATCGTCTCAGCCAGCAATCGTTGATTGCCTTCAAGGTGCAGTTGGTCCGCAAGGTAAAGCATCTCCGCGCACACCCGCCCGCTGTGCTCTTCCTTTAGTTTTATATTAGCGTTGATATATTCGTCATTACCATAAAACCCCGCGACGAATTTATCAAACCACGCCTTAAATTTTGTCAGTTGTTCGCTGTTCATAGTTCATTGCTCAGTGCGTAGATTTAGAAAGCGAATAATGTAAAGCAAAGCAGCCCATTTTGCCATAACGATTAAACAAAATTCGCCGGCGTATTTGCAAAAGACAAAAGACGGGATATAATATCCCCAGCGAAACCGAGATAAATTACAAAGGAGCGAAATATGCCGACGATAAAAGACGTTGTGGTGCGAAAGCCCACCAAAGAAGAAGAAAAAACCTGCAAAACCTGGCCGATTTGGACCTGCAAGCCGAGCGAATTCGACTGGGCATACACCGAAAAGGAAACCTGCCTGATACTTGAGGGTGACGTAACCGTAACCGACGGCAAAGAGTCCGTCAGCTTCGGCCCCGGTGATTTCGTCATCTTCCCCGTTGACCTCGAATGCAAATGGCAGGTCAAGAAGGCCGTCAAAAAACATTACAATTTCGGGTAACCTGAACGCACTTTTATCAAGAGCACAGGTAAAGAGATTAGGAGGTCAAATTATGATGATAGATTACCTGACGCTGATGCTGATAAATATGGCTGCGGGGTTGTTCCTGCTCGGCTGCTTCGTCTGGCGTGATTTGGATACGCCGGAAGATATCGGCCGATGGGTCCCCGCGTTCGCAATCTGCGGCCTTGTTGCCGCGATAGGCGGATTTGCGATTACGTTCACCTGGCCGCTTCCTAAACCGTATAGTTCGACATACGGCGAGATGTCGGTGTTATTTGGCGTGCTTTTACTTGGCCTGGCTTTGGCATTAGCCAAAAGATGGGAACTTTTGCCTTTGTCGATATACGCCGTTTTCGCAGGTGCGGCAGCGGCGCTGCTTGGCGTTCGCATAATCGACCTCGGCCTGACAACGCATCCGATTCTGTCGGGCATCGGTTTTATATTGAGTGGCGCATGTGGTATTTTCTCGCCGCTCGCGGTTTGGCAGAACGACAAAAAGGAATTGCGTATTCTTGGTGCGCTTATGTTGTTCGCCGCCTCGGCTATTTGGGCCTGGACTGGTTATCTCGCTTACTGGATGCACATGTTGGTGCAAAAATAGAATCGCAAACAGTTTTGTTGCGGTTACCGGCTTTGCAGTTTCTCGATTTCCGACCTGCACATCAATAACTGGGCGGTGTCGACAATCTTCTTCTCAGCGGTACGCAGGTGATTCAGCGCAAGGTCAGGCTTCTCAAGATACCGCGAATATATTATCCCCAGCATCAGCTCAACCTGCTCAATATGCTCATAATTGGCGTAGTGAGTGAGAAACTTTTCGTAAACCGACGCGGCCGGCTTATATTCACCCTCGCTGGCAAGCTGGTTGGCGATATCGAGCAAATGCTGGCGAGGCAGGACCTGCTCGCTATCGAGGGACATAAGATTAAGATACTGTTGCGCGGCCGTCTGGAGGTCATGCTGATAAATGCTGTTGGCAATATCCTCGCGCAACTGCCTAATCTGCGGCTCATCAGGCCCCGGCTTCGCTATCTCTCTGGCTGTAATCCGTTTTGTGCCCGCGTATGGGTCATAGCCGGTGGCAATCGCGTCGCGATATACGCGCCTGCGGTTCCACTGCTTGAGCATCGCCCAAAGGTCGAATTGCGAACTGCTAAGCAACCCCGTCGCCAGCAGAAACAGCGACGAAGCGATGCCGAACGCGTACCCCGCAAGATGCGCGTCGTAAGCAACATTCGTATTCGCCGTATATCGGATAATAACATTATCAAGGATAATCATTTTGAATGCGATAAAGTAAATGGCCGGAACATCAACCGTGCCGATGAAGATGAGCCAGTAAGCGATAGTTATAAGGGTCTGCGGAAACAGCACAAGATACGCGCCTGTCACCGCTGCTACCGCGCCGCTTGCGCCCATAACCGGATTGCTGTTTATCAGCGTATGGCCCACCGCGCTGAATACTGCGCCCGCTAAGTAAAAGCACATGTAGCCGAAATGCCCGAGCTTATCGTTTACGTTATTGCCGAATATGTACAAAAAGAACATGTTGCCGAAGATATGAAGGAAACCGCTGTGCAGAAAAGCGTAAGTGATAAACTGCCACAAAAACGGGTGAGCAGGCGTGAAAACAAACCGGTCCGCCCATGGACGCAGAATTTCTCTTGTCCGCTCATCGGGCCAGTAGCTCAACAGAAACACAATCACATTTACGGCTATGATGGCGTAATTGGCATAAGGTGTTCTGCGGCACCCGACATTTGTTCGTATAGGCAGCAGCATAATGGATTCCGTTTACCTTTGAAAAAGCAGGACAATTCAAAGGGCAGCATTGTAATGGCTTTCCGCCGGGCGGGCAAGACATAAAAAAAACAGGACGACTTCCGCCGTCCTGTTTCACGTGAAATATGTTAAATTCTCCCGCGTGACTAAAACGGGATGTCAGCTTATCCGTAAGCTATCCTAAAATCTCCAGCAATAGCTTACTACCACAATCTGGCTTCTGCCTGTATCATACGTGGATATGGTCCAGGCGAACGCCGATATGAGCAGCACAACAGCAACTAATGCTATACGTTTCATTGTGTTTCCTCCTACTTTACTCGTTAAGGTTATTATTGTGAGGCGATATGCTCTATTTTTGACCGGCTTTCCTCATCCATCCGGCTCAATCCAATTAACCAAATTATAGTAAAAGAATTCCCCGCTTCCAAATCGATGCGGAAAAAATCTTTATTTTTCCCGCCCTTGCTGTTAATAATGGCATCAGGTTTTTGACTGGAGAATTTTTACGAATGGATAAGCACGCATATAAAACCCGCCTTAAGGGCATCCGGGCCGCGATTACCCGGGCCGGCGCAGATTGTCTCATCGCCGCAAAACCCGTCAATGTTACCTATCTCACCGGCTTTACCGGCAAAGATAGTTGGGCGATTGTTCTGCCTCGCGCAGTCGTGCTTGTAACCGACAGCAGATACACCGAGCAGGCCGTTGCCCAGTGCCCATTCTGCAAAATCGTCGAACGCACCGCAGCGATGGGTAACACCATAGCCGAACTGCTGCGAAAGCAACGCGGAATCAAAACCGCTGCCGTCAAAAAATCAATATCGCTCGCCAATTTCCAGTCGCTGAAGAAAAACCTGTCCTGCCGACTGAAGGTCGCCGAAGATATTGTCGAATCAGCACGCCGAAAAAAAGACCCCGTCGAGGTTGCCTCCGTTCGCGCCGCTGCAAAAATCGCCGCACGGGCATTCAAGCGCGTCCTCCGGCAGGTTAAACCTGGACTTACGGAAAACGTTCTGGCGGGAATTGTCGATTTTGAAATCAGAAAAGCCGGGGGCGCAAACAGCTTTGAAACAATTGTCGCCTTTGGCCCCAATGCCTCAAGACCTCATCATCAGCCCGCCTCGCGCAGATTAAGAAAAAATGACACCGTCCTCATCGACTTCGGCGTACGCCTCGATGGCTACTGCTGTGATTTGACCAGATGCTTTTCGGTTGGCACACCCCGCGGGATTTATGACAAAGTTTACGCCGTCGTAAAACAGGCACAGGCCGCCGCCATAAAAATGGTCAAAGCCGGAGTTGAAATCAGCCATGTCGATACAACCGCGAGGGAAATCATAAAAAAAGCAAATCTCCCTGTTTACGGCCACGGAACCGGGCATGGACTTGGCCTGGAGGTACACGAGCCGCCCGCAGTGTCAGGCAAAGTAAAAGGAAAATTACAGGCAGGCGACCTGATTACAATTGAACCGGGCGTTTATATCCCCGGACGCCTCGGCGTCAGAATCGAAGACGATTGTCTCGTCACAAAAGACGGCTGCGTTGTCCTTACAGCTAATTGCCCAAAGGACTAATACCCTTGATTTTACCGCATCGGCCCTCTGCTTGGCTCCTGCTGCTGCATCTCGCCGCTCCGGTCCATTGGTCCTCTGCCTCTGCGGTCCACGCCGCCGGGCGTAGGCGCATTACGCTGCATTATTTCAATGCCGGAGGATGTCCAGTCACGCAATGGCTCTTTGGGCCTTTTCTCCAGCGACTTTAATTCGCCATACTTCAAACGTAAATCCTCGGGCCAGTTCATCAGTTTCGCAGGCAACCTCTCCACTCTCGTCCCGTCAAAACTGAACAATATGTCAAAATACTGCCGCGACTGAAGAGTTTTGTCTCCGAACCAGTCATTCATTGGCACCACGTCCACCACAATCGCTCCCGTTGTGTAATCTATCGTCTCAGGAAGCTTCACGTCCCTCACGTCCCTAATGTCCCTCATGTCCCTCATGTCCCTCACGTCCTTTAAGTCCGTGGTCTTGTTTTTCTCGCTTGCCTCAACCTTCACTGTCTTGCCTATGACGTCTCCCTGTTTGACCATAAACGGCGAGCTGTACCAATAACCCATAACGTATTTGCAAACCTGAACCTCGACTTGCTTCGCCGCTTCCTGAACGTTTATCGGGAAGAAATACAGCCGTTTGGGAATATCCACTATGTCCGTCACTTCCGAAAAATCACTCCATAATATTACTTTGTTGTTGCTTGCTGCGTCTTCCGCCTGCACCTGGCCGGTTCCGGCCACGGGATTGAATACCCCGATACGAATTTGATAACGATAGCTTGCTCCTGGCTCCACGGTATCATCATGTGCCCAGAATGTTATCGTCTCATGCAAACTGCTTATATCCTTGCCCATCAGTCGCATCTTTCTTAGCTCATCGTTTATCGTCGCCTCAGTTATCGTTGTCTTGACGTTCTTCTTCTGCTCGGTTGTTGTTTCGGTACGCGTATCTGTCCGGCTCGTATTCCTCGAAGCGTTGCGAGTATTGACGCTGCGGTCAGGTTCTGCTGCCGTCGGACGGCCACCGCCCGCACCTCTGGTGCTGGCGGCGCCACCGCCCGCACCTCTGGCGCTGGCTGCGCCGCCGCCCGCGGCTCTGGTGACTGTGCCGCCGCCTGCGCCAACGCCCGCGCCTCTGCCGCCGCCTGCGCCTCTGCCGCCCATTGGTTGCACTGTTGTTGTGCTGCGACTGCCGCCGGATACTCCGGTTCCACGTTCCTCACGGGTCGAACGTGTTGTTGTCATCTTTTCACGTTCTTCTGCCGTTTTGGTTTCACGCTCCGTCGCCGCCTCACGGCGCTCCTGTGCCTCTTTCTCTCGACGAACTGCTAAAAACTTCTCGTGTAATACAGGCGGCAGCCAGTTATCCTCCGCAGACGCTATCCTGTACGATTCCGGCTGAAGCATACTCGTCTGCGTCCGCTGGTCGCCCAGTTGCGCAATCTGAACCATAACCCCGCCCATCGGAAGTTCGTTCACATCATCTATTATCTTGTATATGTTTCGCTTGGGGTCTATCCGCAAACGTGGAATGTCTTCCCACTGGCTCCACTCGCCATTTTCATCAAGATGCTGCCTTTGAAGCTGAACACCCGCAAACACCGGCCTGGCCAGACCTTTATCACGCCAGCCCTCAGGAACTCCTTTGCCCGTAAAACATTCCTGAAAACTGTCTATCAGTGAACCAAGGTCAAAACTCCCCTGAACCGTAACTAAATCAAGGTCGTTTGGCTCATACGAATCTTCGGACTCGACATTCTCCGGAGTAATCGCAACCTTCGGAAGGTACGCGGCAGCTCTTATGTACCCCACTAATACATCGTTTACTTCACCCATCACTGGAATACGATACCTCTTGTCCACCGTAATCTCTACGGAACTCGGCACAGGCCAGAACACATTCAAATCTTTGTCCAGCACCGAGCTTATCTTTGCCAGAAAAACTTCGCTTTGAGGTATATATGCCGGCTTGAGAACCGGCTCCCTCTCCAGCCGAGATTTAAGCTTGTCTGATTGTTCCGCTATGTATATATCAAGCTGGCCGGGATTAAAACTCTGGCCGTTGAATGGGACCTTTTCCACGTTACTCAGAACAAACGCATACACAATGTACAGCGCGCCAAGAACGCCTATTAACAACGCTGCCTTTTCTATATGCGATTCTATGAAATTGCCTTGTTTTTTTATCATAATTCCAAAATCCTTATGCTCTCCGAAGCCCTGATTCGTCGCAACTCTGCTCCGGCAAACTCAATCAGACGCCGCTTCTATTCGCCCGTTTTGACCACGGGGCCCTTTATCGACTCCGGCTTTATTGCGCTATAACCCTGCTTGTTGAATATATATTCGCAAACCATTTCAACTTCGGCCACTGATTCGGCCCCATATCTGTAATACTGATTGTCCACGGATAGCGAAACCACCGGTTTAACACGGCTCTCCAAAATCGTTATCTGGTTATGCTTGAAAGCTTTCGCCGGTTCCTGACCCGTGAATCCGCGGAAACTGTGCTCCTTGACGCTGCACAACTCTCGCATAAAAGGCACTATCGCCTTGGTGCTCAACACTACAACCATACTAAAATGCACCACATCCATACTTTCGTTGCTTATGCGGCCGGTAAACGATTCTGTCGTCTGCTCCTCTGGCTTGGTCACGTATTTAGGCCTGTCCTGCGCCACTCTCAAACCCCCGCCGACTCCGGCGCCAACGCCCAAAAGAGCGTCCGGCGCCAAAAAACCGACCCGTTCCACTCGCTTTACAGGAGAACTGAATATGCAGCTCGAGCCGGCGTTCATTTTCTCCACCGTGGTAAACACATCCTCTATTATCCAGTAACCAATCTGCCAGAACCAGCAGTCCTTGATGCTGTCATCTACATTCGAATACTTGTACGTCTTCCAAAAATCATATCCGCTCACGATATCAGGGCTCGCATATACCGACGACGACTTCGCCCTGGCCCGACAAATCTCTTCAATAATCCTTGCCGTTGTGTCACTGCTCCCGCTCAACCCCGAAGACCCGGAGCTTTTACCCGTCTCCGTTGCAACCTTTATCTCATCTGCACTGGGACAATCGTGACCATTGACCTTCCTTATCATTGCCTCGATTCCCTGACGATAATTCTCCCCGAACCGGGTGAATAACAAGGTCGATGTGTCCTTGGGCTGAGGAAATATGTCGTAACTCAGAAGCTCACGCTCCGAACTCTGCACCGACAATTGTTGTATAAAATTGGCGTCATGCTGGTATGCATCCTGATACCGCTTTTCCACCTCGGCTTGCTTCGCCGCTGGCGAACTCTTCAACTGACTGAGCACCTTATTGCCTATCGGCACACTTTCATTGCTGACCTTTTGCTTTAAGCCCCTGCCAAGCAATACTGTTGCCGTAAGAACGGCCCCGCATGCCAAAAGTATTATCGCGGGCCAAATCAATACAGAATATGCCCGAAATCCGCCAAACACCTTCAGCAAATCTTTTAATTTCGATATGTCAATGTTAATCTTGGCCATTCACCATCACCATCAGTAAAACATTATGCTAAAAACAGAATTTCTTCGTCGCAAGTTATTCCGCTTCCCCGCCGCCTTTAGGTTTAGGAGATTGTGACTTGCGACCGCTGCTTGGAGGCGGCGCCGGCTGGCCGCCTGGAGGTGGCGCCGGCTGGCCTGCACCTAAGGGCGAGACCGCTTCGCTCGGTGGCTCGTTTGTGTCCTTCCACTTAAGTTTAAAGTTCAGCACAAACCAGGAGTCGTTTACCTTCGCGGTTTTATCAGCATTCGTGATTTTGCTTATTATCTCATTGGTCATCGGGTCAATTAACACGTCGTCCTTGCCCTCTATTTTCTTCACGACTCCTATGCCGGGGGGTATCTCCGCTGCCAAATCCACTTCCCCCGTCTGAAGGTCAAAATGCTGCTTGTCCGTCTTCTTGTAAAGCTCAAAAGGACTGTTGCCGTCAAACATACTGTTCAAATGCATCAGCCGGGTAACTAATCCCCACTGGTTCTGGTCGTTCTTGACGCCGACAGGGTCCAGCAGCTCGCTTATATTCTTATAAGGACTGTACCCGGTTATCGTTATGACAAAACCTCGCGGTATTGACTCGCCGCCGGGCGCCTGCACTACTGCCCCCCCTCTGCCTCGCGCCTCTGGCGCTCCTCTGCCGCCGCGACCGCCAGCATTGCCTCTCATCATCCCGCTCCTGTCGGGCATTGCGTTCCTGCCGCCCATCGCGCCTCCCGAACCTGGCTCTCGCGTATCAAGACCTTTCTCGAAACCCATTACCCCGAACTGACCGCTCCCGACATCCAGCGTGTAATAAATAACCATACCAGTTACGAAAATCTGCTTGCGCTCCCTGCGGTCAGGATATTTCTCCTTTATCGTCTCAGCGTCACCGCCGGCAAAAGCTCGGTATAGTTCTGCCTGCGCTGGATTGTTCTTGGCGTTAGGTAGTGTCGCTATCAGCTTCTGATAAAGCAAAGGAACCATATCTCTATATTTGAACTGCTCGAATTCCTTCTTTATTATCGCCTCTGACTCGCTGGACTTGGCCTCTTCGGCCTTTAGATCGCTCTCCGCCTTCTGCGCCGTATTCAGCACTGCCTTGACTTTCTCCCTCTGCGATATCTTGCTGGCGTAGCTGGCGCGGTCTACAAGCGTCTTGGCGAACGCCAGAACAGACGCCACTAATATCAGGCATGCCGCCAGCACAAAATATTTCGTCTTGCTCGCCCAGATCATTGATTTGGCTATACTCTTCGGCAGCAGGTTACTTTCTATCTGCCCAAGACCGAGCGCCTGCACCCCAAGCCCGTAAACTACGCCAAAATCGCATACGCTTTCGTGAAACTTCGCAGCCGAAACCAACGGGTTAATTGTAACTCGCTTGAACGCGTCCGGACGCTCTATGGGCATCTGCAAACTTTGCTGAAGGTATTGCAGCAATCCTCGCATTTTTGTGCCGCCGCCCATTGCGATAACTCTCGTTAGCTTCACATTCGAATGAGAGCTGGTATAAAATCCAAGTGAACGCTGAATTTCCGACGCCAAATCCGTAAACACCGGCTTCATCGCCTGCAATATCTGCCTGGCGTATTTGCTCATCGGCGCTGTCCGTTTTAGCTTCTCCGCCTTCTCAAAATTCAGCTTGAACGTATCCGCTATCGCCTTGGTAAACGCGTTGCCGCCCATCGCTATCGCTCGCTGCCACACGTCCGATTTCGTGCATACCACAAGGTCCGTTGTTTCAGCGCCAATATTCAGCACCACCGTCGCCTGAGTATCGGATTTCATCAGGTCGGGCCTGTCATAAAAAACATAGTTATATAACGCCATTGGCACTATCTGAACGTATGTTACCTCTAAATCCTCTCTGCTGAAGTGCTCAAGCTCTGCCGTCACAACGTCGTTTTTTATCGCGAATATCCCCACCTTCGCTTCCGCCGCCCCCTCTTCCGTCATCATCTGCCAATCCCATGCAACCTCGTTGATATCGAAGGGAATCTGCTGGCTGGCTTCGAACTTGACGATTTCGGGGATGCGTTTTTTCTCGACGGGCGGGAGATTGACAAAGCGGGCGAAACTGTTTGCGCTGGGGACAGCAATGATGATTTCATCTTTTCCGAGGTCGTTTTGCTGAACAAACTGGCGAAGTGAAATGGCGACAAGCTCCTGCTTTTCCTGGTCTTTGATGCCTGAGCCGGCAAGGACTTTCTGGTGCAGGATATGGTCGAAGCCGATGACCTCAAGCGAGCCGGATTCGTTGTTAAGTCGAAGGGCCTTAAGCGAGGTGTTGCCGATATCGATTGCCCAGACCGACCCTGTTTTTTCCGCCATAAACAATGCCTCCTGTCCCAGCCGGAAATGGGCGGGACTTGTTTTTCACTGCCAACGCAAATAGTATAACACAAAGAATTATATTATTATAGGAGCTATGAGAACTTTTTCCATATATACGCTTGGCTGTAAGGTGAATCAGTACGAATCGCAGCAGATAGCCCAGTTTCTTGAGGAACTGGGTCTTTCGGCAGCGGTATCGGGTGAGAAGCCCGATTTAGCGGTGATAAATACCTGTTGCGTAACAGGTACCGCGTCAGCCAAGAGCAGGCAATATATACAAAGAGCGTTAAAGGTCAATCCTGCCGGCGTAAGGGTGGTTTGCGGGTGTCTTCCGGCGATGAACAGCCAGGAAAATCCCCCTTGCGACGGCGATAACGTTCATATCATCAGCAGCCGGGACGATTTGGCGCAAAGTATCGCCCAAATTATCATCGGCCACAATAATCCCCTTATTAAAGCAAAAAACGGGTTAAAAATCAAGGATGGAATGGCCAAATTCGCTAAATATCCCAAATTGCCAAAATTGTCCAGTTTCAAGGGGCATACGAGGGCGTTTCTCAAGGTCCAGGACGGTTGTGACGGCCTTTGCGCTTATTGTATTGTGCCGAAAGTCAGGCCTGATGTTCAAAGTAAGCCGATGGAAGAGGTGATTGAGGAGGCAAAGGCACTCGTGGCGGCTGGGCATAAGGAGATTGTAGTTACGGGAGTCAATCTGGGAGCGTACGGGAGGGATACCACAAGAAGAGCACCTGAAATTTTCAATTTTCAATTTTCAATTTTCAATTTATTAACGGCGCTGGCGCAAGTGGAAGGGCCCTTCGACTCGGTTCGACTTCGCTCACCGCAGGCCGCTCAGGGCAGGTTACCGAGGATTCGGGTGAGTTCACTTGAGCCGGGGGATATTAGCGAGGAATTGCTGGACGTTTTCTGTGCGCATTCGAATATTATGCCGCATATTCATTTGTCGGTGCAGTCAGGGGCAAGTGCGACGCTGAAAAGAATGTGTCGGCAATATGATGCTGAGGAGCTGCGGGCAAAAATTGAGCTGATAAAACGGCGATTAGACAGGCCCGCGATTACGGCGGATATTATCGTGGGATTTCCGGGCGAGACGGATGAAGATTTTCAACAGACGGTGGAGTTAGCGAAGTGGGCGGGGTTTTCGAAGATACACGTATTCCCATTCTCTTCGAGAATGGGGACCCCTGCTTCAAGAATGAAAAACAAGGTAGAGTCAAAAATTATAAAAAAACGGGCACAGATTCTGCGAAAATTGAGTGATGAATTGGCCTTTAAGTTCAGAGAACAGTTTGTGGGAGAGACGTGCGAAGTATTGATTGAGGATACCGAGCCGATGAGCGGAAGATGCGAGAGATACTTCATGGTACAGATTCAGAAGACAGAAGGGCCCGGCTTCGCCCAATCCGGCTACGTTAAGAACTATGCCGTGACGAAGGTGGTTACGCCGAGGTCTTCGCCCGCCACACAAACGGCGGGTAAACTACGCTACGAGAAGAATGACATTGTTCGGGTTAAAATCACGGCGGTGACGGAGGAAGGAGCCGAAGGGGAAATACTAAATCTGCCGGAAGGGAATAAAAAATAGACACAACGGCGGTTGAATAATAGAATAAGGACTTAAAGACAGACAAAATTAAGGATAGAAGAGTATGGATTATCAGCAGAAATGGATAATTATTGCAGATCATGATGGTGGAGGACAAGGTAAGGTATACCGTGTATGTAAGAAAAATGAATATCTCGAGGTTCAAGGAGGTGTTCGTAATGCCTTAGAGCGTTTCTCGAGAAGCGTTACCTACGGGGCGCAACAAAATTCTGAAGATCATAAGGAATTGCGCAAATGGTTACCAAAGATGTTGCAGATGGAAGACCCGGCGAATCAGTTTGCACTAAAGGTCTTACATAAGACGCAAGACGCGAGAGACCCCAAATTGGCTAAGGAACGGATAAAACACGAAATTGCAGCGATGAGGCAAAATCTACACCCAAACCTTATCGAACTGGTGGACTCGGACCCAGATAGCGAATGGTTTATCTCAAAGTTTTATCCAGGTGGCACATTAACCAAAAAACTGGATACATTCAAAGGCGATTTTTTATCTGTCCTGAAAGCGTTCAGGCCTGTTGTTGAGGGAGTCGCAAAATTACACAAAGAAGGATACGTTCACAGAGATATAAAGCCTGAAAACATATTCATAGGGGCGAAGAATGAGTTGATATTAGGCGATTTTGGACTTGTATTTTTCGATGACCCGCAGCATACGAGAATTTCTGAAACATATCAAAACGTCGGGAGTCGAGATTGGATGCCTGCATGGGCTATGGGCATGCGTATCGAGGGAATAAAACCAACCTTTGACGTGTTTTGTCTGGGTAAGATTTTATGGGCAATGACAAGCGGACGACCTGTTCTGAGATTGTGGTATTTCAGAGACGATGAATTCGATGTCGAGCAGATATTCCCACAATCTTCAACCATAAAGTTTGCGAACCCGTTGTTTGAAAGGTGCATAGTTGAAAGAGAAAAAAGCTGTCTACCCGATGCAGGGGCGTTACTCAACGAAATCGACAAGACAATATCTGTGATTGAACATGGTGCTGAACATCTCGACCTTGCAGTGAATAGAAAATGCAAAGTGTGTGGAAGGGGAGATTACGCCCTCATAGCTGATGAGGATTTTACGCAAACCCATAATTTCGGACTCAACCCGGCAGGAAATCGTGTAATGAAGATATTTACTTGTACACAATGTGGTAACGTGCAACTATTTTCTTATAATGGGCCATTACAGCCGCCAGCGTGGCGAAAATAGGGACAGCCAGTCGTAATAGCAATTCGCTTATGGCACTCTGCCCTTGTGAAGCAACCAGCCCAAGACAGCACCAAGGGTGACCTTGCAGAAATCGGCGGCGTAGTCTATAACTTTATTAAGTAACTGCGGATAAACGAGAGCAATCAGTATTGACGCTATAAGGAAAGTAAAAAAGGAAAACGAAAGAATAATTATTATAACTCGCTGGCAATTAATTATTTTGTTTGAATTCCTACGGTTCATATAAATTTCCTAAAAGTAAAGTATTCTTTCGTCCGCTTTGTTAGCGGCATATCTTCTATTATAACCCGGTTTTTAAATCTCAATAAAATCGCTATGCTAGCTACTCCCTATACCTACCTCTACCTAGGAGGGGAAATATTTTTTGTTTTTCGGAGGTATTTTGCTTGACAGACTATTATTGCGGATAAGGATTTGTACTGAGAATCGAAAGTATGGTGGTTAAATACGAACGTCCGAAACGGGCGTTCAAAAGGGTAACCCCGTCACACGCCAAGGGCGATGCTGACGGGGCTAAATACAGATAGGGAGGAACGCCGTCATTGTTTCGATGAAGAACCCTGTCATTCGTCCTGCCCTGATGTGCAAGCCGGAAGTGACAGGGCTAAATACGCCGCCGACAAGGTCGGCGGTATGGTGGTTAAATAAACGCCCGATGCGGGCGTTCAAGAAGGTAACCCCGTCACACGCCAGGGGCGATGGTGACGGGGCTAAATACGGATAGGGAGGAACGCCGTCATTGTTTCGATACACGACGAATTAACCCTGCCACTCGCCAAGAGCGAAGATGGCAGGGCTAAATATGCCGCCGATGAGGTCGGCGGTAGGGTGGTTAAATACAAATGCCCGAAGCGGGCGTTCAAAAGGGCAACCCCGTCACACAATTAATTAACCCCGCCATTGTCCCGACACAAGGCGTCGAGACGAAGTGGTGGGGCTAAATATTATATGGATGAGGAAAATAAAGAAAATATTGTTAAAATAAGAAACGTGATATAAAATTCCCGGTATGGCGAAGACAATCGGATATATGGTGACGTGGACAACCTACGGAAGCTGGCTGCAAGGGGACAAACGCAAATACGTCAAAGACGGAGAAATCCTGCCTCCAAACGAAGATTTGGCGGACGCAAATTCAAAGGCGCTTACGAAAGACGCAGTGCAGTTGTCTTTTAATCAGCGACGGATTGCGGAAGAAGCCATTCGGCAAAAGGCGATTCAGTTGGGCCAGCGAATTTACGCACTGAAGGTTTGCGCAAAACACGTTCACCTTGTGGCGGAATATATCCCGAGGCCAATCGGGATTGTTGTGCAACGATACAAGAGTTGTGCCGTGCGTGCGCTTCGTAGAAATGGGATGCAAGGCCGGGTATGGACGGCCGGATTTAACAAACGATATTGTTTCGACACGAACACCCTTCAAATAAAAATCAATTATGTAAATAAAAATCATCCCAAGAATAATTAGCCCCGTCATCTATGCCCCCGGCGAGTGACGGGGTTCAAGTATTTTCACGCAAAATTCAAACATGCATATTCTCCGAAGAACTTCCTCGCGGCGTTATCATACGCGAGGGCGGCGTCGAGTTCGTCGGTGAAAGAGCCGAGGAAGAGTCGTTTGCCGGCGACGGAGATTCGAGCACGCCATTTGCCGGTGGGTTTGACGAAGTCAACGCCTTTGAAACGGGAGGTGGTTTTGCTGTTTCTTTTGCGGGCGTTTTGCTGGTTGGTGGAATCGGTGGCGAGGCGGAGATTGGAACGGCGGTTGTCGAGGCCATTGTGGTTATGATGGTCAACGAGAAGGTCGTCGGGCGGATTCATAATGAAACGGTGCATCCAGATTACGCGGGGCTTGAGGAGCGGGCCGCGAGAGACGGTGCGGAAGGCATAGTATGTGCGATTGGAGCGGTTCAGCCGCCATTTATGTTTGTGAAGGAGGTCGTAATCGGCGGGGTCAACGATGGCGAAGCGGAATTTCTGGATGTGGATAAATGCGGCGGAATAGCCATAACGAAGACGGTAAAAAGTGAGAACAAACCAGAGAGGCAGGCGAGAGAAGCAGTTTGGAACCGTTACTGTAAATTTAGCAGACATAAATCTTTCCTCTCTGGATTTAAGATTTAAAATTTGAAATCTGAGAGTAACCCGGCAATAAAGTTGCCGGGCTAAACACCTCAAGAAGAACCACAAGGTCCCTCTATCCTATGGCGCGAACTTGCGCGGTTTTGACGAAAACTAAGGGATTTCCGGTAGTGGGTCAGTTAATACAAGTTGAAATCTTTTTGGAAAGTTTTGTGTTCTTTGAAAAAGCGGAATTAAAAAGAGGGAAGCGCGCCCCGGAGTGTCCCAAGATACTGTCATAACTCAGGGTCCCGGGTACTTTAACGCCCTTCCCCGCAAAGACCTATCGGTCCGTCTCGTATTGACAGAATACGAGCTTATAGGAGTGTCGATAGCTTTACGGTTCTAAGCCGCGCCGCCCTATCATCAGGTAAGCTAAAAGCTTACGCATATCGAAACTCCTTAAAAAGGGGTTATGATGATAGGGAAGCCCAACGCTTCCCTTTTCTATGGATTATAACTGTTTTTACGCTTTTTGACAAGTAAAGATGGGTGCTTAAAAAATTAAACTTGACTTAGGCATACCGCCGATGGTAATATAGCGGTATGCCTAAGCGGTCAAGCAAAAACAAGTTCGATGTAAACCTTTTAGCCAAGTCAATCGTGGATGATTCCACGTCTGAAAAACTGCTTGACAAAGCGATTGAAGAAGGTAAAAATCCTGCTGCTGTATTATTGGGACGGCTTGGAGGCCTCAAAGGTGGTAAAGCAAGGGCGGCGAAATTATCGGTAGAAAAGCGTGTCGAAATCGCTCAAAAAGCAGCAAAAGTTAGGTGGGATAGACATGGCGAATAGCGAAGAAGCTGCTGTAAAAAAGAAATACAGAGCTTGTTTTTATTCAAGTCCAAGTAATATTGACTCAGCTTTTGCCGAAAAAGTGCTTGAACTCGAAAAAGAAATTGGCATGCAAGTCGTGTTGTTGTGGCATAATGGTCAAGTCCGTGATGCGAATGCCGATTTGAATAATCAAAATTCCAATGTGTTTGCGCAAAACATACGTAAACTCGAAGAAAAAAAGAAGGTTTCAGTCGTTGTGCATTCTCCAGGCGGCGATGCGGGGGCGGCGTTCAAGATAGCGTCTTTGCTACGTAAACATTGTGGCGGCTATGATGTAATTGTCCCATGTCACGCCAAAAGCGCGGCGACCCTATTTACTTTGGGGGCCGATAAAATAATAATGAGCAGATTCGCTGAACTTGGCCCATTGGATGCTCAAGTATTTGATGCAGAAGAAGAAAAACGATTTTCGGCTTTGGAGGTAGTGCAAGCGATAGAGAGGCTCAATAGTGAAGCTATTCACGCTGCGGACGAACAAATGGTGTTTTGGTTAAGTAGGTCACGCAAAAAAGTTGAAACTCTTTTGCCCATAGCTACTCATTTTGTGTCTGAGATGATAAAACCTTTATTTGATAAAATTGATACTGTCAATTTTACTGGGATGGCAAGGATTCTTAAGGTCGCCCAAGATTACGCCGAACGGTTACTCGAAAGGAATAAAGCTTTAAATTCAAGAGATGCCGCTTATATTGCCGATAAACTTACAAACACGTATTCAGAACACGAATATATTATTGATTGTGATGAATTAAACCGTCTTGGTATTAAAAACGCGGAAGAAGCAAAGGGAAAAATTAGGGAAATTATAGAAGACATGGCCTTCATGGGTTCCAATAGCATCATGTTAGGCCCGTTGGAGGAAATAAAAAATGGAAAAACATAAAGAAGAAAATAGGCTTGTTTTTACTGTTGAGCAGGCCATCAATGTTGCTAAACAAGACCGCCGCTCTTCATGGGATATATTGCTTGCTAAAAACCAATGCAAAAACACGGAGGACGCACGTAGCAGTTCGGCATCAGCGTCAAGAGCTAAAAAATAATTAAAAAAATTGAAAAATGTTCTTGACTTTACTTGACCGCTCAAGCATAATGGTCAGTATGAATATATTGACCAAAGAAAAGCGGATTCAGGTTTTAAGGGCATTAGTAGAAGGCAATTCCATTCGGGCCACTGTTAGAATCACGGGAGTAGCTAAGAATACAGTGGTCAAGCTATTAAGAGACGCAGGCAGGGCTTGTGAGCGATTCCACAACAAGGTTATGGTGGACTTGCCCTGTCAGCGTATCCAAGTCGATGAGATATGGTCTTTCTGCTATGCAAAACAAAAGAACGTCCCGGCTAAATATAAAGGCACGTTTGGCTATGGTGATGTTTGGACTTGGGTAGCGATAGACCCCGACACAAAGCTTGTTCCCTCTTGGCTTATTGGTGGTCGTGATGCTGGCTGGGGCAGCGAGTTTATGCAGGACTTAGCCAAGCGATTAAAACATAGGATTCAGCTTACCAGCGATGGGCACAAAGCATATTTAACAGCCGTCCCCTCAGCGTTTGGCAACAACATAGATTATGCAACACTGGTTAAGCTATACGGCGATGAAAAGGACAGAATAGAGCATCGGTATAGTCCACAGGGTAACGTAATCGGCACTATGTTAGCGGTAATCAAAGGCAATCCAGACCCCCGATATATCTCAACCTCATTTATTGAACGCCAAAACCTCACTATGAGAATGCAAATGAGGCGGTTTACACGGCTAACAAACGGATTCAGTAAGAAGATTGAGAATTTACACTGGGCTGTGGCGTTACACTTTGTTCACTATAACTTTTGCCGGATTCACCAAGCATTAAGAATGACCCCTGCTATGAAAGCAGGCATAAGCACCCGTCTTTGGGAAATAGACGATATTGTTGAACTTATTGAAAATTACTCAAACTGACCCACTACCGGATTTCCTGATGGGGTCAAAAACGATAAGTCCTTATTGCGTAAGGAGTAAAAAAAATTTAAAATTTTTGCATCTAAGGGTTTTCGACCTGCGCGAAAATGGGTAACAGTTGTATCATACAACTGTTTGATACAAGTGTTTTATACGACTGTTCGTATCCAGAATTTAACGCCTTGTAAAGGCGTGGGTTATAGCAAAAACAACACTTAAAAAACATGCTGAAAATGGCCACAAAAATGCACAAAAAACAAGGTCTTAACCACAGATTTCACAGAGGACACTGATTTATAACTGTTTAAAAATAATGGGTTTGCGTCATTTTTAAATGTACCCATAGCCGGCGTTTTTTAAGGCGAATCGAGCTGATAATTATAGCTGAGTCCAGAGGCAGACGGTTCCGAGGAACTGTCGCTGGTGGATGATGGGTTCGGAGACCACTATGAAGCCGTCGCGAGATATGAATTTTGCCTTTGTAGGGGGCACCAGCTTGAACTCCCTGTTCCTGACGTCATCGCGATAATATGAGGAGAAGAGTTTGCCATTGCAATCGTAAATGCCCGCGAAGGCGATACAATTCTGGATTTTGAGGGTCTCGAGAATAGCATTGGCGTCTTTGGCGTCACTGAAAGACATTGCGCATTTGACGTTTGTGGAAATCAACTTTGCCTGTGTGGAGGTGAAATACATAAGGGTTTTTTGGCTGTCTTTGCGCTGTGAGTTTATAAATGACAGGGAAGCGAAGAGCAGGCCCATAGACATACCTGCCGCGAAGGTGATTGTAATGAACTTTCTCCTGGAACTATCGACCATACACTTCCTGCTCACCAGGTAATCATTTTGCTTTAAGTCCCTCTTTTCCGCTGGAGATTCCGGGTGTATCACAATGGTACATTCTTGTTTTCGGCGTTTTTGGGACGTGACTTAACCACTGCCCAGCGTCATATAAGCTGAAAAGCCGGAATCGGCGGCAATACGCCATAAAAAGCGTGGCCAGACCAAACTGGGGCGTTATTTGGAAGGTTTGGTTTGATTAACCGAAAGCCCGAAAAACCGCCGATAAATGAGATTATAGAACATATAACAACGATTATTTAACGCCTGACAGTGAGATATGCTTATGAAGAAATGCCCGTTTTGCGCGGAAGAGATTCAGGATGAGGCGGTGAAGTGCAAGCACTGCGGCGAGTTCTTAATCGACGCGGAATTGAAGGGAATAAAAAAGCCAGGCAGCGTTCAATGGTATTACAAAACATCGATGGTGATTCTTTGGATATTTCTTTTACAACCACTTGCGTTGCCGTTTATATGGAAAAATCCGCAATATAACACTGCCAACAAAATATTCTGGACGATAGTTACAATCGCCTTTACTGTGGGAACTTATGTATTACTGATGGCGCTTTACTCCTGGGCCTTGGGACAAGTAGCCCAATTTGGAGTCTTGTTAAAATGAATTTGTCGAAGATATTCAAGTATTGTCCGGGCTGCGGGGCCAAAGGGCCGAAGGCGTATTCGAAGAACAAGCACATAACGTGCGGCAAATGCGGATTTGAGTATTATCACAACGTGGCATCATCGGCGGCGGCCATTATCGAGTGCGGTTCAAAGGTGCTTGTGATAACTCGTGCCAATAAGCCGAAGGCGGGAATGCTTGATTTTCCAGGCGGGTTTGCAGATTACGGGGAGTCGATTGAAGAAACGGTTGCGAGAGAGGTTCGGGAAGAGTTAGGCATAAAAGTCAAAAACCCGCGGTATCTAATATCTGCGCCGAATATTTACGTTTATAAAGGTGTAACCTATACGACCACAGATTTGTTCTTTACGTGCATGATTGATAATCCGAAAAAAATAAAGCCAAACAGGAAGGAAATCGCCGGCATAGAGTTTTTTGAGCCGGGGCGGATTCCCGTGAACAGGTTAGCGTTTGACTCGGGTAAAACAGCAATCAGATACTACATCAAACTTCGCCGCCAAAGCCGTTCTTAGCCACGAAAAGGCGCAAAAGAAACAAAAATTGAGCCACAGATTGCGCAGATTACACGGATTTTTTAGACACAGACTTGTCCGCCGTAGCATTAGCGAAGGAGGATTAACATAGATTTACATTGATTTTATTGATTAAAATCGCAAAAAATAAATCTATACAGATTTAATAAGCAAGATCACAAAGAGCATAAGCAGCGGTACAATTACAGTTATGACAATTTTGCTAATTAGCCGATAACAAGGATTAAACCACACTAGAAGAAAAGCAAAAGGCCCTACACACAAAAACGCAATTGCAAAACAATAAGCGGAAAAATACCATTTCGTCTTCAGTCGGGGATATTGGGACGACGATCTTTCAAAAATCTTTTCTAAATAAGTAATGCCACTGCATAAAGTAACTATGCTGATAGCTAAGATCAAAATAGATAGACCTATTAATATATCTCGTTGGTCCATGCTATTATGACTCAATAGAAGATAAAATATTATAGTAATAGCCGCAGTTGTCATCCCAAATACTAAAGTTAATATTTTATCTATATAGATATCCGGCCTTAGTTTGCCACAATAAGGACATGTCTTTGCTAATATTGGCATTTCCTTTGTACACCATTTACAAACTATCGTATTCTGTTGACTCAATTCTAACTCTTGGGACATCGTACTTATTTCCTTTCCAATCTCAAAATCATGACCTTCCGACCTTACGAAACATTATATTATTAAAAAACAAAAGAAGACAAACAATTTTGTAGCAAAAAACCGTGTCAATCGGTGTAAATCCGGTGTCAAATAATTTTGTCCATAAAACCTTGCCATAATAATCTTTACCGTTGGACCACTATATAAGTATATGCGTATATACTCATATACTCTTGCCTTCGGCGTAATTTGCACAATCCGCGTCTAAAATAAATCTGCGAAGCCTCGCATAGCCCCCCGCGTCTCGTTTTGCGAAGTCCCGCCTTGCGAAGTGCAACGGAGTCCCATCTTGTGGGGCGGGAAGAAGCAAAACGGCGGGGGGTGCAAATCCTTGGTTCCAGAACTTCGTGTTACTTCGTGTCCTTTGTAGTGAAAAAACAGTGTCTAAAATTTCTCTGCGGCCTCTGTGTTCTCAGTTGCTAAGAAATGGCAAAATAGGCAATCTGTTCACCTCGCTAAAAGCGGGTGCTCTCTGCGGTAAAGTATAGTTCCAAAAAACCGTATCAAAAACAGCTCCATTTTCCAAAAAATTCAAATAATTTCAAAAATATTCAAAAAATTTAGAAAAAATTAGAAAGCTTTACTGCACTTTTTTCTAACGGCCATTGTAAAGACAGGTCTTTTTTCCATCAGGTATTTTCGTTCGAAGTTTGAGCCGACCCATTCGCCGATTTGAGCGCCGGCGTTGGGTAGGAAATCAACCTGCTCAAGAAAGTCAGATTTGGAGGCAAACACCGATTTTATCTGCTCGAAGTACTCCGCGAAGTCGGTGGCGACGCGGATAGAGCCGGCGGGCTTGAGGCAGCGTATGAGCTGGTTGGTGTTGGCGGAGTTGATAAAACGCCTTTTGTTGTGGCGTTTTTTGGGCCAGGGGTCGGGGTAATAGATGTGAAAGCAATCGACGGAGGAATCGGGGACACATTCGGCGATATAGGGGATGGCATCGGTGCGAATTATCCGGACGTTGGCCAGATTCCACCGGCCAATCCGGTCAACGGCGAAACGGTAAAATTTGCCTGCCCATTCAATCCCGATAAAGTTGGCGTCGGGCTGAGATTTTGCCTGGTTTACCAAAAATGTTCCCTTGCCTGAGCCAATCTCGATATGGATAGGGGCCGAACGTCCGAAAATATCACCAAAATTAAGCTTAACAGGCGGATTTGGGTGCTCCAGGACGAATTGTGGATAGTTATTTAATTTTCTTGACATTTTGAAAACCAATCAGTATAAGGCCAGCTTTTGTAACATTTTGGGCAGTTGGCGGACTATTATAATAGACGGACGCGGTTTTGCCAAACTTTAGTGTCTGGCGGGGTTAAAAACGACGAAATAAGGGTTTAAAGTCGGTGTCGAAGGTAAACGATGTTTAGGATGGCTTGGTTGTGAGAGAAGAAGAAATTTTTGGATAGTTTTTTTGCACCAGGGATGGAGTTGGGACGTATGGATATATAAGGGCCAAAGGCATAGGGATAAGCCGGATAGAAGCGACACAAAGGGGGTCGCGAACATGATAAGGCAATTGATAAAAACTCGTCGTAAGCAGGTCCTGATAGACATCAACACTCAGAAGGATTTTTTCCTCGATAACGGTACTGCAAGGGTGGGAAATCGCAGGAGGGTATTAAGCCATATCAGAAGGATAATGGCGTATGCCCGCGCCAAGAAGATACCTGTAGTATCAATTTGCGAAGTTCATCCCGAAAACAACGGCGGATTCTGCGTGGACGGAACGGAAGGGATGCATAAAATCAACTATACGCTTTTAAACAACAGGGCGAGTTTCGCGGCGGACAATAACACCGATTTGCCGGTGGATTTGCTACGGGAGTATCGACAGATTGTTCTTCATAAAAGATGCTTAGACCCGTTTGATGAGCCGAGGATAGACCGGCTGCTGAGCGAAATCCGGTCAAATGAATTTGTGCTGATAGGTGCCTGCGCGGAAGGAGCGGTTGAGGCGACTGCGCTCGGGCTTTTGCAGAGAGGCAAACGAGTAACTGTTATTGTCGATGCGGTCGGGGCACAGGACAAACAAAAGGCAAAGCATGCCCTTCGCAAGATAGCGGCCAAAGGCGCCCGACTTATCGAAACGCGGAAATTCGCGGGCACGTCACATCTGCGAACCGTAGGCACTTTCACCGATGACCTTATGCACGACAGCCAGGCCGATATAGTTACTGCGGACCTGCTGGTCGAATAAGACGCAAGACCAAAAACAACAGACGCCGGACTCAAGATATTTGCAGAATTCCATTTCATCTGACCTGTGGTGTTCAGCCACTCGCCGCCTTTAGCACGCCAATTACAGCAAATTCAAAAGATAGCAACCCGCTTATTTTTAATAGAGGCGGATTTCGAAGTCGCCTATCGCCTCCAAATCCGGCTTTTTGATGGTCTGCTTCTTAATATTATCAGCGGTTAAGCCGAACGGCACACCGCCGTTGTCGCTCTTCGGATAAGCAATAGACACACTTAGAATATTCGCAGCGGCAATATTACTGTTGATATAATACGGCAACGGCTCCGTCTTGATGCCTTTAATCGCGATGCTCTTTATTGTTGCCTTTTTACTAAAAGTATTGGAATCGGCAACGGGTAAATCGAGAACGCCATCAGCATTCACGTCCACCAAATAAGCGGAATTGACGCCCGCAAAGCAAACCGAATTTTTCATTGCTCCGGCGGTAACTGTGCCGATGTTACCCTGCGCGAGTATTTGACTGGAATCTATATCGTCCTTAGCGATTAAACTGCCGAGAGCAAGTATCTTTGCATCCGGCGGCTGATTTAATGTCAGATTGGTTTCGACAATATCTGTAGCAGAGATACCCTTAACAGAATTGCACGTCCAATTGCCTGATAATGTGCCGGCAGCTTTGATGCTCTGGATAGTTCCGCTTGTTACATTAACATCTAAATCACCTGGTATTACTCGTTTCTTGTCGCCCGTGGTCGTGATACTGCCGATGGATGGGGCATCAATCGAGCCGCCGCGCCATTCGGTTGCGGAAATTGACTTGATTGGCATTTGGCTATTAATTACAAGGTTGCTTGTCTGGTCGAATACTATTGTTACGGCCGCATTAGAATTCAAAGAAGAGCCGATTGTGATGCTGCCGTTCAGTTCGATATTTGCAGCTGAAATTGCTTTAAGCGGACCATTTACATTGATATCACCTATGCTTGTCTCTATCTTGCTTTTGGTCTTGATTGTCAAAACTGACTTATCCGTCGTGTCATAAAGTTCGATTTGCCCAAAATGGCAGTCACAGGGGTCTATCTCACCATAACCGCCGCCCGAAAGTGAGAACGTCACGTCATTATTATTGCAATCCTTCAATGTACGCTTGACGTTCGTCTGCGTACCGAAACTGCCAAACTTCGTAGATATCTGTGGATCTGAAGCGTAGTTTGCCGTAACGGTCTTTGGTTCATTCATTGAGAAGGTAATGGACTGATTGCCATCGGTTAATGACCCGCTCCAGCCGGTGAAACTCATCCGTGATGCCCCCGACCCGACATATTGAGGCGCCTGGAGATTGACAGAAGTTCCTGCTAATACCGTTTTGTTATACGGTGTTATGCCATCATGTCCTGTACTGCTTGCGATACTCACACTCGATGCGCCAGCGCCAGATGAGTTCACCGTCAGTGTGTAGCTTGGCGTCACATAGTTCGCCGTGACGGTCTTTGTGCCATTCATCGAGAATGAAATAGTCTGACTGCTGCTCGGCACATCGCCAGTCCATCCAGTGAACGTTTGCCCGCTGGCCGTCGAAGGCGCCGTCAGCGTCACTGTTGTCCCGCTCGTTACAGTTTTCGTATAATTCGTCGTTCCTCCGTGTCCCGTACTGCTATTGATGCTCACACCCGAAACACCGGAGGAGTTCACTGTCAAAATGTAGTTGACCGGATTGGCGATGAAGTTAGCGATTACCGTATAATCGGCATTCATAAGGACTGTTGTTGCAGCTGAAGTTGAATCAGCTATCTTGCCTGCATCAACAGCCGTACCGGTCCAGTTGACGAAGTGATAACCGACATCGGCTGATGCAACGAGATTGACAACATTACCGTCGGGGCAGGTGAAGGTCCCTAATCCTGGTTGCGTCACAGTACCACCCACTGTCGAAATGACGGTCAGCGTCCTCGTGGTGACGGCGGGAAACTGAGTTCCGGTAAAATCTATCCCCCAGCAGTTTCCCGACGTCGGCTGATTATCCTGCGACAAGCCCGTAGAGGCCAATATGCTTGTGAAAGAATAGCCGGGTTGTGTGACGGATACCGTATAGGTTGAGCTTGACGGGATTTTGGCGATGGCATAAATACCGTTGCTGTTTGTAACAGCCGAATACGTTGTGC
This sequence comes from Sedimentisphaerales bacterium, assembly GCA_050012695.1. Taxonomy (GTDB): domain Bacteria; phylum Planctomycetota; class Phycisphaerae; order Sedimentisphaerales; family Anaerobacaceae; genus Fen-1362. The sequence continues at coordinate 121,356 of JBEKGR010000009.1, forward strand.
CACCCGACTCGGTTGCGGTTACTGTCGCCCCGGAAATTGGCGTATCGGTATCGGCTGCCGTAACCCGCCCGCTGATAATCTCGCCTGAGCCGCTCATATAGATGTTATATATTGTACTATCCACAATGTTGAATGAAGGTGAGGAATCGATATTCGGCAGGTTATACCAAATGTCTTCTTCGCCGTCCCAGCCCATATTCAGATGATGATACAGCGTAGAACTGTTGTACCCATACCCGTCGGCCACAATGGCGTGCCCGCTGCCGTCGGAAGAATTGGAAATACCAAGTATTACCGGGTTACCCCAGTCAAGATTTGGGTTAATCATTCCATTCAAGCCGTCTCCTATGTTGGTAATTTCATCGCCACCTTCAATAGCATTGCTGTAACCAAATGTGTCAACCATCGCTGCGGTAGCATCGCTTATATATGCACCTGAGCCGCTTGACGCGTATCGCATATTCACTGCCACGCCCGCGTCGTATGTCAGTGCGCCAATGGCCCGTCTTTGTATCAGCGTCGTGCTGCAATCCGGGACAAGCGTCATATCCGTCCAGCTATAAGCGCCTCCCGAACCATCTCCGCCTCTCAAACACTTTGTCCTGGCGGCTCCATTAACATATACCGTAAAACATCCCGTCCCGACACCCGTCGTCGGGTATCGCCAGAACCGCATATACTGGGCCATCGCGGTCGCAACACAGCCGCAGGGATAATTGTTAGGCGTGTAATAATTGTAGCAGGTAGTATTTGAGCAAATGGTCGTCTGGTTCCACTTGCTTTGTAAAAGGGGCGAAACCCTGACATCCGAAATACCGCCAAGAGACGTTGCCAGCACTGAGCAGGAATCCGCGGCGTTGAGCAGTTTTGACCATTTATCGAAGGCCTTCTCGCCCGAATGTCTTATGTCCATCTCCTGCTGTGTAAAACTTTGGAGGGCCTTGCCCGAACGCACCATTTTCTGTATGGCCCTTGCGGCATTGACTCTGCCCGGCAAATCCCTGCTTACAAGGGCGCCGAGGGGATTATCCGGGGAAGGGTCGAAACTGCCCGTCTGGGCAAAACAAATGACCGGCTCAATCTCATCATCCGCCGGGACAATTACGAAACCAGCCGGCTGCAGATAAACAACGTGGTAAATGGGCTGGCTGTTGGCATCAGAAAACGTTTCAACGCTTTCAATGGCGCCGCCTAATTGAGCGCCCATAGGTTTCGGATTTGCGGCCACCCAGGCCTGCGCCAATTTTCTGGCGTGCCCGGCGGTCATCGGGGCAGCCAAAGTTATGCCAGACCACCACAAAAGAGAAGATAACAACAGAACCGCCAACAGGCGAACTCCGTTCCGGCTATTCCAACATAATTCTCCGATTGCACAGTACATTACGTCTGCTCTCGCGCCAATTGCCTTTTGCAACAACAAAAAAGCTGATTATCATAATTATACGAAAAAAGCTGCTGTTTCGTTTGTAAATAATTTTTTATAATCGAGCCAACCTGTTTTCAAAAAGGGTGAAGGACCGAGTATATCTGAAATATTACGGCAAAAATGACATCACGGTTCGAAAGAACTTGTTCGCTGCCGGTCGAAGAGCAAGACGGCGTCGAAATCAGGTTTTAAGCCAGTTATGGAAGGGTTCGCTTTGTGCCGGTGTTTTCCTTCGCCGATAGAATTTTTGTTCCCTCCGTCCGTTACTGCGACCGCCTTTATTCATACTTACCCCATAGGCATTTGTGAGGTACAAATTAAGCAGATTGCCTATATGCTTTTTTATCCGGCAACTGCGAGAATACAAGCATCAGGAAAGTTTAAAAGTAAGAGTATTAAGGAGAGAAAAAATGAAAAAGTTAATGATATTTATAATGGTTTTCGGATTGACCGTCTTCGCCGCGAACGAGACGGGACTTTCGTTCAACAATAGTTCTGCTGCCGGTAATGTCTCTGTTATGACGTCCCCGGATATTGCGATTGGCATACAGTCCGGCGACGGCTCGGTTTGTATCGTATATCTTGAAATAACCGATGCGGGCAGGCCGGGGCCGGCTGCCGCCTCTGCGGGGGCGGATATTATTCAACAGCTTCCTGATACGACGACTCTTGCATTGCTGGGACTGGGCGGCCTGCTTTATCGCCGCAGGAAAGAGTAGTACCCTTGTCGGGTTATAAATGTCACTAATCCGCCCCAGACGATGATTTGTCCGGGTTGCGGCTTTTTGAGTTACTATTCGTGTTGCTGAATTTATCGTCAAAACTGTATTTGACCCGGCAGCGTATAACACTATAAATATATGGGTGTTTGGCAGCGAAGCGAAACTAAGGAGTCGAATATATGGCTTTTAAGAATATTTTCGTGTATCCGCGTTACCCGGAGAGCTTAGGCAAGCTGTATGAACTTGCTCACAATTTGTGGTGCCTCTGGGACTATGACGCGGTAAATCTTTTTTACCGCATTGATACCCATCTGTTCAGGTCGGTCAATCATAACCCGGTCAAATTTCTTCTGGACCTCCCTGAAGGAAAAATGAATGAGCTTGCCGGCGACAGGGCTTTTCTTGTCGAACTTGACAGGGTCTGGCATAAATTCGACGAATATATGAAATACAGCGGGACGCCGCAAAACGGCGGCGACGACTGCGGCATTAACAAGAACAACGTTATCGCCTACTTCTCAATGGAATTCGGCCTTCACGAATCTATGCCGATATACAGCGGCGGGCTGGGTATTCTGGCCGGAGACCACCTTAAGACCGCCTCGGATTTAGGGATGCAGGTTATAGGCGTGGGACTAATTTACAGGTTCGGCTATTTCACTCAACGCATTAACCTTGAGGGGCGGCAGGAAGAATTGTTCCTTGAGCTTGAAAATCACTACCTGCCGATAAAGGAGATACGTCTCGCTGACGGCAGGCCGGCGTTTGTTGAAACAAGGATACTCGGCGAAAATTGTAAAATTAAACTCTGGCAGATTGACGTCGGGCGAACAAAGCTGATTCTGCTCGATACCAACGTCGAGGATAACCCGCGATACCTCAGGGATATTACAAATGAGCTGTATGTCGCGGACAAAGATAAACGAATCCAGCAGGAAGTGGTGCTTGGGCTTGGCGGGGTAAAAGCGCTTGCATTATTGAATATCAAACCCAATATCTATCATATAAACGAGGGGCATTCCGCCTTTCTGATAATCGCCCGGCTGCAGAAGCTGATGGCCGAAGAGAGGGTATCATTTTCCGAGGCCAGGGCGCTGATTAGAACCTCCACGGTCTTTACAACGCACACTCCCGTAATCGCCGGCAACGAGCACTTCGATATCAAGATGGCAAAAAAATATCTCGAGCCGGAAATAAGGCAGATTGGTCTGTCATTCGACGAATTCAGCGCGTACGCATTTATCGAAAATAACAAGGACACCTTCTGGCTGCCTGCGCTGGCGATAAGATTCTCCAGGTACGTCAATGGCGTCTCGAAGATGCACGGGGATGTTTCCCGCAAAATGTGGGCGGGGCTTTTCCCCGGGATGCAGCCGATAGAAATCCCGATAGATTATGTAACCAACGGTGTTCACTGGTCGTGGATTAGTGAGCCGTTTACCAATCTCTTCAATCACCATATCGGCCCCAGTTTCATACATTGCCGCGATAAGGGGCATATATGGCAAAAACTCGCCGATACGCCGGATGAGGAGATTTGGGAAGCCCATCATAAAAACAAGCTCAACCTGATAGAATTCATTCGCAGAAAACTTGCCAATGACCTTGTTGCAAGGGGTTATTCGCAGCCCAAAATCATCAACCTCACCCGGCTGTTTAACCCGGAGTATCTGACGGTTGTCTTCGCCAGGCGTTTTGCTCCTTACAAACGCGCGACGCTTCTCCTTAAGGACAAGGAAAGGTTGGTGAAAATACTCACGAATCCCAAAAGGCCCGTTCAGCTTATATTCGCGGGCAAGGCGCATCCTGCCGACGCCGCGGGCAAATATATGATTAAGGAAATCCTGGATTTCGCGCGAGGTCGCAAGCTCGAAGACAGGGTGATTTTCCTTGAGAATTACGACATAGACGTGGCGAGGCATCTTGCCTGGGGAGCCGACGTCTGGCTGAATACCCCGGTAATGGAAAACGAGGCCAGCGGCACATCAGGGATGAAGGCGGCGATGAACGGCGTTTTGAACCTCAGTGTGCCCGACGGCTGGTGGGCGGAAGGGTATAACGGCAAAAACGGCTGGCAGATTACCGCAGGCAGATTCTATGTTCATACCGAGCTGCAGGAAACCGCTGAGGCAAACCAGATTTATGACCTGCTCGAAGAAGAAGTGGCGGAACTGTTTTACGAGCGCAATGAAGCGGGTATTCCCAAACGATGGGTGGATATGATGAAAGAATCCATCATCTCGGCTTGCGACAATTTCAATATGAACAGGGTGCTGGTCGATTACTCAAGAAAGTTTTATACCCCCGCGACAAAAGAGCACGAACTGCTCCGCGAGAATAACCGTCAGCGACTTCGGGAGGCAATCGACCGCGAACAGGAGATTTTCAAGGGCTGGAATTACATAGTGGTTAAAGAGCTTACCACCAACTTAGATAAAAAAGAGTGCGTCTGCGAAGGGGACACTCTCGAAGCGAAGTGCGTTGTGGATTTGGGACATGCACCAACAGAATTATTTATCGTGGAGCTGTTCCATACGCCAGGCAGCAGGCAGAATTACAAAATTATTCCGATGTCGTTTAAATCCAGACAGGGTAACATCGCTTATTACGAATGTTCCGCCAAAATCGAGGGATACGGCGTGCAGAATATAAGCGCCCGTATAAGACCCGCCGACCCGACTGTGCAGGATTTGCACCCAGAAATGGTCAAGTGGAGCGAGTAATGCCGGCGATTTTATGTCCTGCGGCAGGCAGCAGACAATTTCGCAATCTTCTTTGAGATTTGAGGCGTAAGCTGACCGCCCGTCTTCGCTGCGCTTCGCCGAGGCAGGCCCGTCTTCGTCTTTGACTTCGCCGAGGTCTTCGCTTCCCCCTTCGCTTTCGCTACGGAGGACAGGTCGCTACGAGAGTGCAGCCGCCATTGCCAGTTGCCTTTTATCGTGGCGGGACGATTCATACGGGCTGATTCGCCAAGACCCAAAACGTCCTGCACGGGAATTATGGCAAGATTGGCAACGGAACTTAACGCGAGTTTTATGAGTTCCCAATTTATTTGGTGAGTTGAAACTTTTCGCCCGAGGCACGCCCGTCTTCGCTGTGCTTCGCCGAGGCAGGCAAAAAGGATTTTCTTTTGTGCGGCAGTTGCATCTTTTGCGAACCAGCCGACCGCGGTATTGTTATCGTGCGTGCCGGTATAGACAATAGTATTTTTTATGTGGTTGGCCGGGAAGTGCGGATTTTTGGCAAGATTGCCGTCGAAGCCGAACTGAAGCACACGCATTCCAGTCAGATGGTGTTTTTCAATGAACGTTTTGACGTCGGGCGTAATAAGCCCCAAATCTTCCGCTATGATTGCCTGAGGGGCAAATCGCTTAAACAGCGTATTGAAAAAATTATCATAGGGACATTTCACCCATTTGCCGCTGGCTGCGGTTTTGCTGCCTGCAGGGGCCTGCCAGTAAGCGAAGAAGCCCCTGAAATGGTCAATCCTGACTATATCGAACAGTTTAAGATTATGTCCTATTCGTTCCAGCCACCAGCGATATCGCGTATTTTTCAACGCTGTCCAGTCATAAACGGGGTTGCTCCACAACTGTCCCGTTTTGCTGAAATAATCCGGCGGGACGCCTGCGATAAACCGCGGCTTTTTTGCCGGGGTCAGTTTGAAGATTTCAGGATTACTCCAGACATCTGCGCTGTCATAGGCGACATAAATCGGGATATCCCCAATCAGTTTGATTCCGAGCTGTTTGCAGTAGCTTTTGAGAGAGACCAATTGCTTAAAAAACAGATACTGCAAAAATTTTTCCCTGCCGATTGCTTCCGCAAAATTGTTTCTTGCCGTCTTGATTGTATCCTTATGTCTATCGCGCAGTTTTGCGGGCCAGTCGCACCATAAAACGCGTCCAAAGTGCCGACGCAGCGCGACAAATAAAGCGAAATCATCAAGCCAGGTTGCGTTCTCAATACAAAACCGCTTGTAATCGTTTTGCTTTTTTGAAACTTTGAATCGCTGGTATGCAGCGTTCAATAACGTTGTCTTATAAGAGACGACTTTTGGGTATTCAACCTTTGACTTTGCAAAGCGGGGGCAATCCTGAAGTTCTTCTTTGAGCAAAAAGCCCTGTTGATATAACAAATCCGGGCTGATGAGCAGGGTGTTGCCAGCAAAGGCGGAGATGCAATTATACGGCGAATAAGGATTTTGCCTGAGAGTGAGCGGATTCAGGGGCAGCATCTGCCAAAACTTTTGTTTTGCTTGGGCGAGAAAGTCAGCAAACTTGAAGGCCTGCGGGCCGAGGTCGCCTATCCCGTATTTTGAAGGAAGCGAAGTAATGTGCAGAAGTAAGCCGCTTGCTCTTTTTGGCGTCATAGTCGTTTTTCCGGCTGCATAGCCGTTATGGCAGCTTGACTCCCAAATATCTTGCCAGTTTCGTGAAATGTTCGACCCATTTTTGCGACGCCTGGTCGCCCGCCTGGGCTTTTTTGTTCATTTCGGGGTATGTTTTTTTACTGATGTCGAAGAAGACGTTTTGCGCCGTCTGAAGATTAAGCTCCGTTACGATTGACAGCAAAATCCTTACCGTTGCCTCTATTGTTTCAAGCAGTTCGGTATTTTCAGGTATCTCCTCCAATTGGGTCATAAGCCGGTTTATTTTCCTGCTTGCTTCAAACTGGATAGTGGCCTTATCAAGCTGAAGGGAAAATCTTGTTGCTTCATCAGCCAGTATTTGAAGGTGTTCCAGCAGGTTAGGGTAATCATAATGCTCGTCCCGGATTATTTTGCACAGCGCCTCGTTCAGTATAAACTCAGCGGGGCCGGCCAGGGCTTTTGGCAGCGGGATATTCATTCCGCGCATCGCCTGCATTATCGCATAGTTGTGCTCGTAAATGTGCCTGAATGACGCCTCAATCTCAAGCCACGTCGTATCGAGCAGCTGGTTGAGGATATGCCTTTGCTCATCCTTGAAAAGATGCCACAGCGAATAACTCTGTCCTGCAAACGCCACGTTCATCAGGCGCATTACCTCATTGGTGTCCCCTTTGAGAAAAGCGGTTTTCAAATCGTGCTGGATGGCTGAAAACAAGCTGTCGGACATGCGCCCTTTGCCTGCGGCAGTTATATACGGGTCTCCCCGGTGCAGCGCTGCGAAATCCACCGTGTATTCTTCCAGAACAATGGCCGACTGCACCGTGGCCCTGCCTGTAACAAGCACCTGGATTCCTGCCTCTGTCCGTTCGTATATCTCTGTCCTGGCGGAGTAGCAGTAAATGCTCGTCTGTTCTTTGGGGTGTTCCGTGAATATCGAGCTTATCGCAAAATGTACCGCCACACGGTTCAGGTCAACTGTGCTGGTTTTAACGTATCTCTCATATACTTCTTTTCCATTGGCGAATTCTTTTTCATTTGTAGGCGCATTTTTGAGTATCGATTCAAACTCAGGTTCAAAATCCCTGTTTTCTATTTCTTTAGCTAATTGAATCGCCCGTGAGGCGTATTGCATTATCTGGAGCGTTTCAATTCCGCCGATGTCGTCGAAGAACCATCCGCAGCTTGTAAACATAAGCAGGGCGTTTCTTTGTATTTCCAGCAGCTTGAGAAAAATCACCTTCTCGCCGAAATCCAGGTCTCCGCCCGCCGACTCGGTTATAAATTTCTCCATGTTTTCGGCGGTCCTGTCGTTTATGACCGCGATATATTTGTCCCTTAGTCCCCACGGGTCGGCGACAAACTGCTTCATTCTGGTTTCGTAAATTTCCGCAAGCCGGTCTCTAAGCCAGTTCATTGCCTCCCGCAGCGGCGCACGCCATTGCTGTTTGCCAGAAGGGAATCGGCCGTAATTACAGCCGCAGTTTGCCTTCCATCTTTCCACCCCGTGGCTGCAGCTCCACGAGCTGTTCTCGTAAATCTCAACTTCTTCGGCAGGGGGATATTTTTCGAGGTATTCGCCATACACCGTTAGTTTAGCGAGTTTGTTGGCCTCAACGTAATGAAGACAAAAGGCAAGCGCCATATCGGTGTAACGATGATGATGGCCGAATGTCTCGCCGTCGGTGGCGATATGGGCAAGCTGGTGTTCCGCGTTGCTCCCTGTGAAAATCCAGTTCATTTTTTTGGCGAAAACCTCGCCATTCTGCAAAATATGACCGCCGGCCACGTCATTAGCGGTTGGCCCGTGGTAGAAAAACAAACTTATAGTTCGGCCCGAGGCAAGCCGGCAAAGATACGGTTTTGTTGTGTCAATTTTATCTTTCTCGATATGTATCCAGTCGGTTCCACCAATACTGCGGACACGTTTCGCCTGGTGAGGCGAAAGTATTGTGAATTTAATCCCGTACTCCGCAAGGATATTGAGCGTCTCCATATCCACCGCGGTTTCAGGCAGCCACATACCCTCCGGCTTTCTGGCGAAGCGGCGCTCAAAATCATATATCCCCCAGGCAACCTGCGTGCGTTTGTCCCGGCTGTTGGCAAGAGGCATAACGATATGGTTATACGCATGGGCGATGGCCGCACCGTGTCCGGAAAATCGCTCCCGGCTTTTTTTGTCGGCATCAATTACTCCCTGATAAACATCCGGTGCGTGCCTTTCAAGCCACGACAGCAACGTGGGGCCGAAATCGAAACTGATTTTGGAGTAGTTGTTGACGATGTCGATAATTTTGCGGTCGGGACCGAGTATCCGCGAGGCCATGTTAGGCCTGTAGCATTCTTCGGTTATCTTCTCGTTCCAGTCGTGGTAGGGATAGGCCGAATCCTGCAGCTCCACCTCTTCCAGCCACGGGTTCTCTCTCGGCGGCTGGTAAAAGTGTCCGTGAATACAAACATAATGCTCCATCTTTTGACCTCTCGTCCATCATACCCTAAGTTCGTCGCTTATGCTACGTTTCATTTCATGTTTTTGTTTTCTTTGTATTCTTAAATATATCGGCTGCTTTGGAGTCCGTTCTGGACTAAGCGATTGCGAAGCATCAATTAAGCATTTTCCCAATTACCTATTCAGGGCTTTATGTGTATCTTGTCTAAAAAGGGTGTGTAAGCCCGTAACACAACGTTGCATATTAAGGAGTTTTAAAATGCTGGTTTTGAGCAGACACAGGGATGAGTCAATTATGGTTGGCGACAACGTTGAGATTGTAATTGTCAGTATCAAGCGCAATGAGATTCAACTTGGAATAAACGCTCCTAAATCCGTACCTGTTTACCGTAAGGAAGTATATGGTCGCATTTGCCGGGAAAGAGACGGCAGGGGCAGCCAGTATTTGTCCCCGTATCGCAGGTCTGACTGCGCGGTGGCCATAAGAGCATAGCAGGGATATAGCTGATTAACGGGCACGGATGCCCAAATATAAATCTTAAAAGAGGAAAGCTTTTGGAGACAGAGATGATTGCTGAAAAAGTAACGCCATGGTATGTTCTAAACTCCCCTGAAATAGGCCAGCCGTTCCAGGATTTCTACGATGCCTGCACCAAAGGAGGCGTGCTCGACCCAAAGACCCGCGAATTATTGATGCTGTCTCTTGCCACGGCATTTCGCTGTCCGCATTGCACCGAATTGCATATAAAGGCAGCCATTGAGGCGGGAATAACAAAAGAAGAAATAACCGAGGCGCTGCTTATCACTGCTGTTGAAGCCGCAGGCACGCAATTAGACTGGGTAAGAGAAATTTATCTCAAGTATCTGGGTAATGGTTACAAGTAAAAGCTGATTATCCGTCATCATACAATACATTTGTCCGGGATAAGCATACCCGGTTTTGCCTGAAGTCAGTCGCTGTCCACGATCGCGCCGACAAAAGCAGGTACATTAGCGCTGGCGATACTAAGCAATTACGAGGAAGCAACTAAGCTTTATTCTTATTGCATAATCCCCTTTGTAAATACATAATTATGCGGTGCAAAGGAGACGAATGAGAACATAAACAAGGAGTCAAAACACTAAATATTAACAATTTTAATAGGAGACAAAAAATGAACTGGAACGAACTTATAGCTGACCCGATTCGCCAAATGCTGACGAGGATACTGGCTTATCTTCCAATCCTGCTTGGCGCGTTAATAATCCTGATAGTGGGCTGGATTGTGGCCAAGTTAATCAGGCGGGCAGTTGACTTCCTGCTTAAGGCGGTACGCTTCGATGCGATAGCGGACAAAGCGGGCATATCAGAAGTTCTCAGGAAAGGCGATTTGAAGATTACCGCACGGGAGGTCGTAAGCGGCCTGGTTTATTGGCTTATTATCATTATGGTTTTAGTGATGACAGTTGACGCACTGGGACTGCCCAAGGCATCGGATATTCTTACGAGCTTGTTCGCTTATGTTCCCAAGGTGATAGCGGCCCTGCTTGTTCTGGTGGTCGCAATGTTTCTGGCCAGTTTTGTATCGGAAATAGTTCGCACGGCCTGCGGCAATGCAAAACTGCCCAGACCTGAGCTGATTGCTGGCATAAGTCGATGGGCGATTGTAATCTTCGCAGTGACTATTGCGATGGAAGAGCTTGGTATCGCACCGCTTCTGGTTGGTACTGCCTTCAATATCATCCTCGGCGGCATCGTCCTTGCCCTTGCGCTTGCCTTTGGATTAGGCGGTAAAGATGCTGCGGCAAGGTATCTTGAGGAATTAAGGCAAAAACGCTCCGGGAAATAATGAAGAGTTAACCTGTCCCGGTAATTAAAAACTGTTTTGAGTTGGCATAGAAAATGAGTATGTGGGTTTGGTCCTTCAGGCGGCGTGCGCTGTGTGCGGTGAACACTAAACCCAAAAGAAGGGTTAGAATTGTTATGCTTTACACTTTAGCTGTAGTTTTGCTTGTGTTGTGGCTTCTGGGGTTGGTGAGTTCCTACACCATGGGCGGTTTCATTCACGTGCTTCTGGTGATTGCCATTGTGATTATTCTGGTTAGAGTCATCAGTGGACGAAGAGTCGTGTAACCTTTCGTGAGTCAGACATAAAAATTTGAAGGGCAATTCAATGAATAAACTAATCTCACTGGCGATTCTTGCCGGTGGTGTCGTTCTTGTGGTCTTTGGTGTTTCTGTGACGAAGTCATTCAGTTCTGACCTTTCTCGCTTTTCACCGGCTCACCTACCGACAAGGCGATATGGATGCTGATTGTCCTTATCGGGTTTGGTGGCTTGTCGTTTGGTAAACCTAATGGCGCCTAAATGCTTCGACAGGGGATATGTGCTTAACAAGGAGTGTGTGTATCACTCCATATTTAATTATTTAAGAAAGGAAGAGCAAATGAAAAAGGTAATTGGGATTACGATTGTGCTAACGCTGGTTCTGGCAGCCGTCTCGCTCGCCACGGACAGCC
>JBEKGR010000010.1:0-126410 GCA_050012695.1 Sedimentisphaerales bacterium
CACCGTCGTTCACTGTTGATAAGGTCTATCATAAAGTTCATCGTGGTGGTTTTACCCGTGCCCGTTGGCCCGGTTACCAGTACCAGGCCGCTCGACAGCCGCGTAAAATCCTCCACCTGTTCCGGCAGCCGAAGCTCGGTCCGCGTTTTGACATGGTCCATAACAGGACGAATGGACATCTCAGGATTGCTGACCCGGTAATAAACTGAGACGCGAAACCTGCCCAGCTTTTCGTCGTAAACCGAGCAGCACAGTTTCCAGTCACGTTCAAAAATCTTCTGTTGTTCATCGTTTAGCAGACCATAGCTCAGCCGCTTTGTGTCCTCTCTGGAAAGCGGGGGCATATCGGCAAGCACAATCTCGCCGCTTATCCGAAACAGAGGCGGCAGACCTGCAACGATATGAATGTCGGATGCGTTTTCGCGTCGTGCTACGGCCAATATACGCTGAATCTCACCGGATACCACCATAAGTTATCTTCCAAACAATCTCGTAAAAAATCCTCGGTTTTCAAATTTTCGCAGCGCCTCCTCGGCAGGCGGCCAGGTCGGGTGGAACTTAAGCGCCTGCTCAAAGCTAATGGCGGCCTCGGGCCTGCCGAGACGTGCCTGGGCAAACCCAAGCTCATACCAGACAAGCGCAGATTTGGGCAGCTCGTCTGAAGCCGTCCGCAGATACTGCAAAGCGGCAGCATAGTCGCCCTTCTGGTTGAGCAATCGCCCCGCCTGTAGCTTCACCATTGCCCCATCTTCGCCCGCAATGCTTAACGCCTTACTGATACAGTTTTGAGCTATATTACTTTTGCGATTGAGCAATACCTCGGCCCTGGCAAGCCACACGGCTGAGGTAACGTTGTCCTTGGCGATAGAGTTATCCGAATAAACAATCGCCTTTTCCATTCTGCCGTCGCGCGCACAGGCGACCGCCTTGGCCGCCAGCAACTCTGGGTGCTCGGGGAACATTTCCAGCGCCTTATCTACCCACACAGCCGCCTCCTTGTATTCGCCCAGTTCGATAAGCATCAGCACCTGTCCCACCCAGCCGGGATAAAATACGCTGTTTTTCTCCAGTGATCTTGAGTAATTTCTCAACGCCAGCTCAAAATCACCCGCGAGCTGATATCGCAAGGCCTGTTTTTGGAAATACTCGGCATTACGCATCTCCTCACCGTCGGGAGCGGGTTTCGCTGCCCCTCCGTCGCCTTTGTCACCAAATTCAAGCCGCGAAAAACGTCTCATTCGCCTTCCTTTAAAAATCCTCGCCTGGCCAGCGGAAACCATCGTATAACTGCCTTGGCCTCAATATCGTAAGACCGCACCATGCAAGCTTGTCCGACAAGGCCGGCATTCAACACCACTCCATGACCATTAACATTATACACTGTACTCACAAAAAACGAAGCGTCAGGAACACTAATCGGCCCAATATTATTTCCTCGCAGCCATTCGGGAACAGGATATTTTTTTGCATCCAGCGTTTTGCCGTCAACAACAAACGAACTATTTACAATTTCAACCTGTTCGCCGGTAAGACCCACTATCTCGCTCGCCATAATAGGCCCTTGTCTCAATGCCTGCCCCTGATGGCCATATCCACCATAAATATCTCCTGCCACAGGTGCCAAAACAATGTCACCCCGGTTCAGCTTTGCCGCTTGCGTTAAACCTCGCCGGGCCAAAAGTAAATCCCCCGCCTTAATATTCTGGTAAGGAATTGTCATATCGGCATAACCAAAGACAAAACCCCTGAACACGGTGTTTCGAATACCCGTGTAAATGATTCCGAGGACAAAAAGCATCACAATTAAAGTGCGGATTTTTTCTGATGGTTCGTTCAACTCCTTTGAAAATGCGTAGTTGTAGGCAATCCAGCTATGAATACCTACCGCAAGACCGAGCAGCAAAAGCCCCGGATTACTGCCGTAAATAAATATCCCGGCAGTCAGGCTCAAAAACCAAACAAGCACGAACCAGCGAACCTCGCGAAACCGGCCATCGACATAGTGCGCCAACCCGGGAATTATCGACAGGATACAACCAAACAAGGCGTGCTCGGACATTATCTTCAAAAAATCCGGCACTCGGGGTCTTGGCACCGCCTCAGGGATTGTCCTTTGCAGACGGAGCCATCGCAAAACCATCCGCATCGGTCCTTTCCACGGGGGCATTCGCGGCGGGTGAATATCAATCACGGCATTCTTCACATCCAGTATCGAACCGCAGCGAAGGCATCTGTCCTGTCCCGGTATGTTCTCAAATTGGCACCGCGGACATCGCATAACGGCTTACTCTTTGTCCTGCACCTGCTGGCGAAGATCAATTCGCGATTTGACGTCCGGCTCATAATGCTCGCTGGTCATCGTCTGGGCCTTGACCTTGCCGACGATTTGTTGAAGCCATTTTGCGTAATCGAGGCAGGCCTTGCCCTTGGCGCCTTTTATGTGCGCCTTCACCTCGCCGGTCTTGGATATCGTAATCTCGACTTCGTGCTGTGCCATTTTAGTCCTCCCACCGTCGTACGTGTATTCGAATCGTCTCGTCCTTCATAACTTCTTCGTTGACCATTTGAAAGCCCTTGTTCTTAAGCTCGCTGGCCACGCGGTTATAAATGAAACACTGAGTCATTTTCTGCACAAACTGTTCGGTCATCTGTTTAAGCTCGGCATGGCTGTGGCCCTTGCCTTTGGCGGAAACCTTGCATCGCCCGCGCTCATCCCGGCTGACGCGAAGCTCTATGTCGCCTTTGGTCAGGACAATTTCCTTTTCAGTAGCAATGTTTTTTGCGAGGACTTCACTGTCAGCAAGTTCCATCTCGACCTTCTGTTCGGCCTTTTCCTCCTGATACGCCGCATCCTTTACCGAATTCTTGACGGCCCCGCCCACCGCCAGTCCAACCGCCGACGCCGCACCGACCACTGCCGCCGCAAGAGCAGGCCATGCGGCTATCACAACCGGAGTCAAAATTATAATTGCGCCCATATCTATCTCCTTTCCCGCCGCACCTCCTGCGGACTTATATGCCAGACCTCGACGTTGCCAGCCGGGTCACGGCTAACTATATTTCAAGGTTTCGTTTATCAACGCTTTCCTGACTTGTTTCGGGGCTGGTGGCCTGTCTGGCCCGACCCTCGGCCCATTTGCGAAGCGCATCGATATCCTCGCTCATTGTCTTCGACAACGGCACCGTCTGCCGGACACTCTCCAGCAGCCGTTCCGTCGTCATATTCTGTTTTTCGTAAAACATATCGAACATCGCGCTGATGACCGCCTCCTCGATTTCGGCGCCGCTGTAACCCGCCGATGCACGCGATATCGCATCGATATCAAACAAGGCAGGGTCAATTCGACGCTTTTTCAGATGAATCTCGAATATCGCCTTTCGCTCGGCGAACGCCGGCAGGTCCACGAAGAAAATCTCATCGAATCGCCCTTTGCGCAACAACTCCGGCGGCAACGCTGAAACATCGTTGGCCGTGGCGACGACGAAGACGGGCTTGTCTTTTTCGGACAGCCACGTAAGAAACGTGCCGAACACTCGTGCGCTTGTGCCGCTGTCGGTGCTGGAGCCGCTGCCGCGTGAGCCGCGAAACGCCTTGTCTATTTCGTCCACCCAGAATACGACCGGCGCGACGGATTCAGCAACTTTTATCGCCCTGCGGATATTCTGCTCGGATGACCCGACCAGCGAGCCGAAAACCTTACCCACGTCGAACCGCAAAAGAGGCAGTTGCCATGTGTTGCTGATTGTCTTGGCCATTAAGCTTTTTCCGCAACCCTGCACGCCCAAAAGCAACACTCCCTTTGGCGATGGCAGGCCAAACTGTCTCGCCTGGTCGGTGAAACCGGCCGCACGTTTAACCAGCCATTTTTTCAATGCATCCAATCCACCAACCGAAGCAAGATCCACCTCGGCATCGTAATACTCCAAAAGGCCGCTTTTGCGAATAATTTGCTTCTTCTCGCCGTTTATGACTTTTATGCTCTTTTCGCCCAAACTTCGATGCTCAACAAGCGTCTTGGCAAGGACGTTTTCCGCCTCACTGACGGTAAGCCCCAAAAGCGAATGGATTATTCTCTCGCGGGTCTTCGTATCCATTTTGACGTCGAGCTTGGGGTTATCCTTGACCTCATCCACGATTCTGCTCAGAAGCGCCGCAAAATCATTCTCAACAGGTAAATCGAAATCAATAACCGTAAGGTCTTTTTCAAGCTCAGGCGGCATTTCAAAGGAAGGACTGACTATGACTATCGTTTTGTAGGTATTCTGCATCGTCGCCGATACCTCTCGCAGGCGTCGAATAATCGACATATTCTGTCCCTTGAGGAACGGGTGAAAATCCTTGAAAACATACAGGGCCGGCTCGACATGCTCAATAACGTTATCGAGCGCAACAAGCGGGTCCTGCGTAGCGGTATCCTTGTGCTTCTGGGATTGAATCGATGCCCCCGCCGGAACAAGCCCCGTAGTAACAGACCATTCGAAGACACGCTTGCCAAGTCGGGACGCTATCCCTGAAACACGATGGACCAATCGCTGCTCCTCCCAGGTAATAACGTATATTATCGGATATCGAGCGCGAATCAGGACCTCAAGCTCGCTCATTTTTTCCGCCGCGACTTGCGCGGTTTCTTTGTTTGGCCCTGCTGATTTTTGCTCGCCCATTTCTTGCTCTCTTTCTCCACGCGACGTTTCCTGACACCGGGCCGGTTCAGAACACCCACCAGTTCCAGCAACGCACCATCCGGCGCCGGCACAAGCACTCTGCCGTCGGGTAGTATGCGAATCTCAAATTCGCCCGGCTTTTGCTTATACGGTTTCATATCTATTTTACCAAATTAAGTCGATATTGCGCTGCAAATTGCCTCGCCTTTTGAAATTCGTCCCCGCTCAAATACCCTGCCGGCGACGCTCCGGCATTCGCGGGAGGAAAATAATTGCCCCGCAAGCTGACCTCAACTGCGGGCAATGTTTCTGCCAGCCATCTCAAAATCGGTTTCAGACAGCATTCCGTATGGCCCGGCAGAATCACGTGCCTGACAATTACTCGCCCATGAGTACCCGCCTTAATTATATTTTTCTTTACGACTTCAAGATAATCAGCAGCTCCGAGTATCGACTCAGCACATCGCTTTTCGCCAACTTTAAAATCCGCCAGATAAACATCAACCAGCCCCGCCATAAGCTCGTCAACAATCCCGTTATAATACATATTCGAGTTCCAGACCACCTTCGTTTCTGCTGCAAGGCACGAAAACAGCTTTAATATGCCGTAAACATTTACCGCCGGCTCACCGCCCAGCAAATTAAGCGTCCGGGCACCCTGTCTGGCACGTTGGTTGATGACTTTTTTAAGGTTGTCCATATCGGCAACGTCCGCGGCGTCGGGCCGTTCGTTCCACTCGGCTACAGTGCAAAATTCGCACCTCAAATTACATCCGGCAAAATAAATATGATGGGACGGGTTCAAATCCGCTTCTTCACCGCTGTATAAAACTTCCCTGTAGAACCTAACTGAATCATCAAGTTTACAATATCCCTTTTGACCCGCCGTCCGGTCAACGCCGCAATTTCGCGGACATAATCGGCAATTTCGCATCGCCTCCTTCGCAAGTTTAGCCCGCGAACAGGCCTGTTTATGGACGACTGGATTCATAAATTCAATCTATATCCACAAAACTTCCGGGGGTGTACCGACCTGTCGGGGCATTCCTGCCGGATGATGCCGCACGCCAGCGAATTTTGACATACAGATACGCCACTAATGCGCCGGATACCCAAATCCACGTTATTGGCTGTTGGATACCGAGCACAATACCGATAACGACAAGCCCCAATGCAATATACTGGGCCTCCACAGCCCAGAAAAGGGTAAGAAACCGCTTTTTACGGTAAAGCAGGCCTAATACCGCAATCAACCCATAGGCACAGGACGCCGAACCCATACCTACGAAGTTTCGGCCCAATAAGGCACTGACGGCAACCCAGATAAGCCCGCAAACCACCGACACAATCAGCCATAGCAAAATAAACGCACCCGTCCGCCATTCACGCTCTATGGAGCTGCCGATAAACAGCACCAGCAGGCCATTGAAGACCAGCGTTGTACTGCATGAATCAATAAACGGGTATGTTACTAATTGCCATATTCTGCCCTGCGATAAACCTCCCACGGACAGAGCCAGATAACTAATTGTGAATTCCGGCACATAGGAAATCATCGCAAAACCCGCGACAAGCAAAATGAGGATAATGGTAACGGCGGGAGTAAAAAGCTTTCTCGGAGATGGTATTGCCCATTCGATACGTTGTTCAAAGTCAACCATTGGCGGTCGCCCTCTGCGTTTTTCAATTCGTTCGTCGGCCCTCGTTCCATTGTTTAGTATAGCGTCAGTGGGCGCATCAGTCAACGCCGTTGAATTGAAAAAAAGGAGGTACTACACAAAACAAAAAAGGACCTTTGCGCAGGCAGCACAAAGGCCCCAACTCGGAAAGAAACTTATATGGCTCCCCCCAACCTTTCACCCGTATGCCTTAACACAGGGCGAAAGTTGTTCTATTTGCCGGTCCTGACTCGGCCCGGAAAAATGGTGCCGGCAGGAACGATATTGGATGAGCGATCTATTTTTATTTGGACGGCCATTGTGCCACATTTAAGTGGTGGCTCTGTCCGCTTTATCCGCTCTCCCCATTAAACAATAGGAAATAAAACCCCCCGTGCCAAATCGCCGGATGA
This sequence comes from Sedimentisphaerales bacterium, assembly GCA_050012695.1. Taxonomy (GTDB): domain Bacteria; phylum Planctomycetota; class Phycisphaerae; order Sedimentisphaerales; family Anaerobacaceae; genus Fen-1362. Next base: position 6,734 of record JBEKGR010000010.1, read on the forward strand.
CAGAAAACAGATGACAGATGACGGAAAAACAGGGCGTCTGCCCTCCGTCCTCAGTCCGCCTGTCCTGAGCAAAGTCGAAGGGCTGTCTTCTATTATTATTCCCTCGGTTTTGCGAACCAGTCAGGGTCTTTTGCGAGCTTTTCGCGGGCGTCGTTTGTCATCATCATAAACGCCGGATGTGTGCTCTCCCAGGCACGTCCGGTAAACGGGCTGCTCCGCATCTTTTCAATCTCGCGTACAACGTCGTTAAAATAGCTGCCGTAAATATGAAGTGAGTCGCTTATATCGACGTATCTGCCGACAGCGACGGACTTGTTTATCTTCTCCGAAATCTTGCCTGCTATTGTCCTTTGCAGGTCCGTCAGCGCGTAAACATTCATAAACCACGCCTTATACAGGTCCCTGCTTCGCCAGTGTGTGTTCATATTCAGCACATAACCGCCCGCGTTATCCGCCACCAGCCGGCACCATATCCGCTGCAAACATGGCGGGTCGTCGGTCGCCGGGTCCGCCGTAGGCATCCAGGTTATCGCCTGCGCCCTTCGGGTATGCGCGACCTTCGACAAGGCGTCGATAATATACTGAATCTGGTTTACTTTTTTGAATGGCTTTTTGGCCTTCGGGTTTCGTATGTCCTCAACCGGCGAATACGCGAACACACGCTCATGATAAGTATATGTCCATTTGCCCGCCGCGGGGTCTATCCAGTGGTCGTGAATACCGTCAACCACCTCCTGCCTGTATGCCTCAAGCTCCTCGGGGCCGCCCGGAAAATTCTTGTGTATCCTCGGCTCGCTGAACGGCTCTGTTACCGCTATCATCACCGTCGCGTCCTTGCTCGGCGGGTCGTCGGGCTTGTCGTATTGCGTCTTCATATCAAGCCCCTGGTCCCATACCGCCAATACCGCCTTCTCCCACGCCTCAGGCAAACACTTAGCCGCCACTGAAATCACCGGGAGATTCGCATTACTCATCTATGGCTCCTCCTTAAGCACAAAAAATGAAATTTATTTGCTGAGGTCTAATTCGTCAGCGGTAATGTGGAAGAACTCTCGTTTATCCGCCGGAATATCCGCCAGCATACGTTTGGCCTTGTATGCGTATTCACTGCCAGGATACCTCTCAATTATCTCCCGGCAGTATTGCACCATCGCCCCGTAGGTAATCCCGGGCAGCCGCCCCATCTTACGCTGGGCAATAGCAAGCTCAAATAATTGGCTGGCCCCGGCATTTTCGGCCTCGGTCAGCTCTCTGAACTTCCGCGGTTGAGCAACAGTTGCCGGCTGCCCCGCTCCCGGCTGAGCAGGCACATTCGACTCTGCCACGTTCGGCTCTACCATGTTCGGCTCGGCACGCAAACGCTTCTCATCATTACGCCAGGTATCCGCGACCGTCTTTTCCGGTTCCGCCGGCTTTGACGACGGTCTATTGGATATCTTGTTGACAAGAACAATAAATACCACAATCAGCACCACCACCGCCGCTATTTTCAACCAGATAGTATTCATAACAATCATACCTCCAAATCTTCCCGGCGATTGATTATTCGCGCCGGATTGCCTACAATTAACTTGTTATACTATGTATTCTACACTGAATCGTAAATTGAAAATACGGAATAGTCAATTGCTATGTTTACAGGAATAATCCAGCAGGTTTGCACGGTGAAGGCGCTTTCCAAAAGCGGCGATTCCGCTGCGCTCACTATTGACCTCGGTCAATTGGCTAATCAGGCCAAAACCGGCGACAGCATAGCCATAAACGGCGCCTGCCTGACCGTCTCGAAACTGGCAGGGACGCAGGCAACCTTCGACGTCAGCGGCGAAACACTCGCCAAATCCGCCATTGGTAAACTCACCCCCGGTGCAAAAGTTAATATCGAGCTTGCCCTGCGTGCCGACGACCGATTCGGAGGCCATTTCGTCCTGGGCCACGTCGATGGCTCCGCAACAATAAAAAAAATCGATAAAAAAACCGATTTCGCAACCTTCACCTTCACCGCCCCAAAAGACCTGCTCGACCAGATGATTCCCAAGGGGTCGGTTGCTATCGATGGCATCTCACTGACAATAGCCGAATTAAATCCCGATGGTTTTACTGTAGCGGTCATCCCGCAAACGCTTAAAGAAACCTCCCTCGGACAAGCCAAAATAGCTGCGCAGGTCAACATAGAAATTGATATAATAACCAAGACGGTCAGAAAGTACCTGCAGCAGCTCTCGCCGGAGAAATCTGGCCTGACCCTTGAAGACCTCAGGCAACAAGGTTTTTGAGCACCCCATGAAAGTAAACAATCGTATAAATATAGGTATGAGCAATAGCATAAACCACAACTCGATAGCCGAAGAGCCGGTAATCGGCATAACTATGGGCGACCCCGCCGGCATCGGGCCGGAAGTCGTCGTAAAGGCGCTCGCCGACCCGGCTATAAGACGTTGTGCCAAGTTCATCGTCTTCGGGATGGATGAGCAGTTGCGCTACGCCGCGGATAAGGCCGAAATCGAACCATTCTGGGGCAGGCATCAACACGAAAAAATCAGCAGGGACTATCCGCATAAGGTTGTAGTGGCTGACTATGACGAGTTTTCAGTGCCACCCTGGATAAGAGAACCAACAGAAATTGCCGGTGCCGCCTCGTTGAAATTCTGCACCGACGCAATTGATGCCGCGCAAAGGGACATTATCGACGCGGTGGTAACAGCGCCGATAAACAAGACAAGCTGGAAATTAGCCGGCTCGCACTGGCCCGGACATACCGAAATGTTCGCCAAACTCTGCAAATCGCCCCGGAAGGCGATGATGTTTGTCGCGGGGCCGTTGAAACTGGCGCTGGCGACAATTCACGAGGCGTTATTCGAGGTGCGTCATAAATTCACAATAGGCCGGGTATTCGAACCGATTGACCTGCTCAACATTGCCCTCAAGGAATACTTCGACATTGAAAACCCCAAAATCGGCGTCGCCGCCCTAAATCCTCACGCCGGCGAAAACGGCCAGTTCGGCGACGAGGAGCAGCGCATCATTTCCCCGGCAATCCTGATGGCACAGGGACAAGGCATCGATTGCTTCGGGCCGATTCCCGCGGACACGCTTTTCCTGCGGGCCGTCCAGGGCGAATTCGACGGCGTCGTCGCAATGTATCACGACCAGGGTATGATACCGGTAAAGTTGCTCGCCTTCGACAAAGCGGTAAATGTTACGATAGGCCTTCCTATTATCCGCACATCCCCCGCTCACGGTACCGCCTTCGACATCGCGGGCAAAAATATTGCCGACCCATCCAGTATGATGGAAGCCATAAAAGTTGCAGTTCAGATGGTGCAGACAAAAAAGGCACATCATCGTCCCCGTGCAAAGGCACCGGCCAATGCAAAGTAAGCACCAAATTCGTGAATTGCTCGATTCCGCGGGCGTAAGACCCAACAAGCGATTCGGCCAGAATTTCCTCATCGACCTCAACCTGATGCGACTGCTCATCGACACCGCAAACATTCAGAATAACGACGTCGTCCTCGAAGTTGGGCCCGGTACCGGCTCGCTCACCCAAGCAATCACCGAAAAAGCGGGTTTCTGTGTCTCAGTTGAAATCGACGGCGTCCTCGCCAATATCGCCAAAGGGCAACTCGCCGACAAATCAAACGTCGAAATCATCGCGGCTGACGTTCTTAAAAATAAATTTGAAATCAATCCAGTCGTAATAGACGCTTTGAACCGCGCTCGCGCAATTCACAACGGACGATTGCTTCTCGTCGCTAATTTGCCCTATATCGCCGCGACACCGCTGATTATCAACCTCGTAACCGGCCCGATTATCGCCGATGCAATGTTCGTTACCGTCCAGAAGGAAGTCGCAGACAGAATGCTCTCACAGGCGGGCATCAAAGATTATGGAATCCTAAGCATTCTTATGGCCGCGACAGGCGAGGTCAAACACATCAGGACTTTGAAACCGACTGTCTTCTGGCCCCAGCCGCAGGTCAATTCGGCCTTTATATCCTATGTCCGCGACCCTGAAAAAATAAAAGCGGTAAAAAGCGTCGAAATGCTCAGCCGCGTCGCAGGCGCACTTTTGCAGCACCGCCGCAAGATGCTCAAAAGCTGCTGCAAACTTACAGCCGACCAACTTGGGGAAATCAAGAACTGGCCCGAAATTTTTGAACAACTCGGCATCGACCCGGAAATCAGACCCGACAACCTCAGCCCGGAACAATTCGTCGCAATCGCTAACCTGTGCTGTTAGCACAACAGATGCTAATACTACTATAAGAAAGTTTTTAGTTGTCCCTACTTGCCCCTTGTTGCCCCTCCTTTTTGTGTGTGGGGGTCAAAGGGCAAGTTGATTTTTAAGCTAAAAATGGGGAGCCACGAAAAGGCACAAAAGGTTTAGACGCGGATTACGCTGATTCCGCCAAAGGTGGAAAGAAACAGTTGCTAACCCTGGTTTTTCCCCCATCAATATATTCCTTCTTCTAACCAGTAGCTGACAAAATCCGCGAGGTCGCTAATATCCACGTACCCGTCGAAATTCATATCTGCCCATTCGCAGTAGTCGTTGTAAATTGCGCAATCTTCTCTCAGCCAGTATTTAGCGAATATCGCCCAGTCCCTGAAGTTGTTTTTTCCGTCTGTATAAAGGTCCGCCGGCGATATCTGCCATGTTAAAATCGGATACTCATCTATTGGCATAAACCAATCCGCAGGGTCGCCATCAGTATAAGAAAAATCCCACCCCGCCGAGGTAAAGGTCGAAAGCGTTTTCATTTCTGCTGTGGTTTTGCCTGTCCCGCCGGAACTGGTCGGTTGTCCGCTGGTATTGATGTCCCAGAAGCAGGAGGTTAACGCTCCATCATCATTCAAACCCACCAGCCCGCCGACAAGGGATGTTCCGTTGACCGAACCGGTCGCATAGCAGGAGGTTAGCGAACCAGAAGCAATATTCCCTACCAGCCCACCGACAAAGCTTATTCCGCTGACCGCACCGGTCGCATAGCAGGAGGTTAGTGTACTATGATAATTATATCCCACCAGCCCGCCGACTCTGACTGTTCCGCTGACCGTACAGGTCGCATAGCAGGAGGTTAGCGTACCATAATAATTACTCCCCACCATCCCGCCGACATAATATGTTCCACTGACTGAACCAGTTGCATAGCAAGACGTGATAGCAGCACCACCAATACTCCAATCACCATTACTCCCCACCAGCCCGCCGACATATTGACTGCCGGTTGTATTGACATCCTTGACGCCTAAGTTGCGGATTTGACCGCTTGAGCCGACATAGCCAAACAAACCGATGTACTCTTTTGTCGATGCGGTTATGGTCAGTTTGGATATCGTATGGCTGTTGCCGTCAAAAATGCCGGTGAACGGCGTGCCCTGAAAACCGTAAGTTGTACTTGTATCCGGAGCAATGGGGGCTTTGGTGAAGGTCCGACCGGTTAGATTGATATCAGCCGTAAGAATAAAGGCCTTAGTCCAATCGGTTGGTGTGGAGGTTAATTGATTGAAATCAGCGACATTCGCAATTTGGTAGGGGTTGTTCGGCTCGCCTGAGCCGCCGCTATATGAGCCGAAAGCACTACATATTGTGAGGGTTAATATGGCCGCAAGGGACAGAGTAAATGTTGTTCTGGCTTTCATCTTTGCTCTCCTACAGGTTCTTTTCAGACAGCACATTAAATGCGGCCTTCTATACCCGTCAACCACAATATAGTAGTGTATAATAGGCCGACAAAAAAGACAAGTTTTTCGTATCCAAAAGAATCTGTGAAATCAGTGCAATCTGCGTAGCGCAGCAGAGTCCCGCTTTTCGGGGCGGGGCGAAGCCCTGCGTAGCCCCCGCGCTTAGTTTTGCGACCTGTCCAGCGAAGTCGGAAGCAAAACTGCGGGGGGTATCATTTCCCATCACTTTTTAATAACTTTCCCCCACTTTCTATTATTCTTTTACGAAAATTTATACTTTTCCATACTTTTCGCTACTTTTCCTTACTTTGGCCTATAACGTATCCGGCAGCCCATTTTGACCGCTTATAAGTCAATTAACCCTCTCCCCCCACTCTCATTTTTACCCAAAATACCCCCATTCCTAAAAATACGCCTTTTTTAAAATTTTAAAAAATCCGCGGAAATTTTGGTTCGACAGGTTCACCATCCCGAGTAAAGTCGAGGGAGTGGTTACAATTGCGGTTAGATGATAATCTCGCCGTGGCGATGGCTGTGGCATTCGATATTCACGGCCACGGGAAGCGAAGCGATATGACAGGGTGCGGTTTCAATCAGAACAGCTAAAGCAGTCGTATCCCCGCCAAGCCCCTGCGGCCCGACTCCCAGCCGATTGATTCTGGTAAGCAAATCTTTCTCTAATCCGGCATAAAACAAATCGGCGTTTGGCTTATCTATGCTGCGAACAAGCGCCTTTTTACTCAACAGGCAGCTAACCTCGAAATTTCCCCCGATGCCGACCCCAACAACAAAAGGCGGGCAGGCATCTGCGCCGGCGTTTTTAACAACCTCAACCGCCCAGTCGGTTATTTCCTCCACCCCAGCCGTCGGCTTGAACATTCTAAACGCGCTTTTGTTTTCGCAGCCGCCGCCTTTGGCCATAAAAGTTATCTTGAGCTTGTCGCCCGGCACAATCGACCAGTGAATCACCGCAGGGCAGTTGTTGCCCGTATTTTTGCGGTGCTGCATCGGCTCACTGACAACGCTTTTACGCAGGAAACCTTTTTCATAACCCTGTATAACACCGGCGTTAATCGCATCGACCGCCGTCTTGTCCGCGGGACATTCGATAACCACCTCGCCCCCCTGCTCAATAAAAACCACCGCAAGTCCCGTATCCTGGCAAAGCGGTATCCGCTCCACCGAAGCCAGACGCGCATTTTCGACAAGCTGCTGAAGTATTTTGGCTGCCAGAGTATTCGATTCCTTTTTGGCCGCCGCGGTAAGAGCCGACAGGACATCAGCAGGCAGCTCGTAAGCCGATTTTATGCAAAGCTCTTTTACCGCCTCAACAATTTTTGAATACGCAATATGCCGCACGATACGTTTACTTATCCTCTATATTGACCTCGTAGGTCTTGTAGGTCGTATTGCCGACCGCGTCAGCCAGTTTTAGCGAAATTATGTGCTGACCCGCCGACAGTTTTCCCACCACAATCGTAAAGTCCTCGCTTGTAGAATCATAAATAAGGTCATCCGGCACAGTCCCAATCCAGTTGGCATCGCTATCGACCGTGTATTCGACTTTGCCTATCGCGCTTAGCTCGTCATTGACTGTAAACCTGATTGTAACTTTCTTGCCCGTCTTTTCGAGTTTATATTTCACTATCGAAGGCGGTGTATTATCAACAACTACCGCATCGCTCACCCTGCTGCCGGTTAGTTTGGTCTCAGGCGTATTACTTCTCTCGTCGCTTGCCGTAACTCTGATTTCGTATCTGCCGTCCTCGACTGTTTTGCTGTCCCACTCAATGCTGCCTGCCTCAACCGCATCCTTCATCTCAATCCAGCCGGTCCTGCCGACCTTTCTGAAATCTATTTTGTAAATCAGCTTGTCGCCGTTGTCGTCTTTGGCGTCGTAGTTGATTTTGAACAAACCGTTTTTACCCGGCATCTCCATCCGTGTAACATTCACCGATTCAACCCTCGGCGCCAGGTTCGGAACCGCCGATGCCACAGCAACCTCGCGCACAACCGGGCTGACTTTGCCGTCGCTGCCACGCAGCACAAGTTTATACTGACAGAACCTGTTCACGGGACAATCCAGCTGCACAGGGCCGGTAACTTCCTTCGGCTCCGTCCACTTTGAAAAACTCTTGTCGTTTATGTCTTTCACATTCCCGCTGCGACAGGCCATCAGCACCCTGCATCCCTGCGGCACGTCGGCTTCAATCTGAAGCTTGCCCCACTTCGCCGGCTGGCCCGCGTCAACAAGCTTCGACATATATACGCCCTCACTCGCAAAAACCTTTCCCAGCTTTACCAGCCGGGCAGGATTCGCCATCCCGACATACGCGTTATCGCCAACCACAGCGACCGCCGTAATCTGCGACGCCTGCCGGTCTTCAAAAACAACCGCCTGTTCCTCTGAATTTGGTTCCACAGCAAAAAGCTGGGCGTTGTTGCCAGTTCCAACCAAAAGCTCCTTACCCTGCGCCGCCAAGCAGAAAAATACCGCTGATTCATTGAATATGTCCGTAACGAAGCCGTCTCTTGTAACCTTGTAAATATAGCTCGCCTGCGTGGGCATCGGCGGCCTGGGAACAGGCATTTTATGCTCCGCCGGCTGTTCGCCCGCCGACTCCTTTGTGTTGGCAATCTGAAGTTTTGTCCCGCCTGCGGTGAGCATAGTCGAACCGCCGCTGCTTTCCTCTTCTTCGTCCCCATCTTCTTCACGTTGTTCCGGACGACCCGCCTGTGGCGGCTGCTGAGCGGCAAATTTCGCCTCGGCCCCAACCGCGTTGGCTGAAGTCGCTGCCGCGTACAGTTCCTCACCAATGAACACCAAAGCCGTTATTTCCTGCTGCTCACTGTCATACAAAATCGCAGTGTCTTTTGTCTTCGGGTTTATCCTGTAAATAATCCCCCGGCTGTCGCTGCCCGCGTAAATCTGCCCATCAGGCCCCTGCGCAAGCGAAACTATGTTCTTGTCGGGACTGTCATACAGCACCTCGCCTCGCTTTCCCGAAGAATCAATGCGATAAATCTTGCCTTTCGGCCCTGTTCCAAGATAAATATCCCCGCCCTTATCCGCCGATATTGCGAATATGTAATTCGCGTCGTTCGGCTCATAAATCGTCTTCAGCTCGCCGCCCTCCAGCCGGCACAATGCGCACCTCTGCCCGCTTATGCCCACTAAAAGACGACCCGAAGCATCTGCCGCCATCGCGAAAATATGCTCATTGGCAAAATGCTTGTCCTGCTTAACCGCATTTGGGTCATTGGGTTCATTGACTTCACGGTCGTTACTGTCTTTGGGACGCTCCTTCTTTGTCAATTTCGCCGCGTAAATCTTTTTCAGCCCGCCCGCACCGAATGAGTAAACACCGCCGTTCGGGCTTGTCCCTACATACACGGTATCCCCGATTGAAACGATACTGTTGATTGACCAGACGTCATCGAACTGCTTCACAAGGATTTCGGCACGCCTGCCTAACTGTATCGTCCCGCGGGAGCTGATTACCACGTCGTTCGCCTCGCCTTTTTCAAATTCCCGGCTGCTGTTATGACGGGTAACCTTGCTCGTCACCGCGCCGCAAAAAGAAGCCGACAGGCACACCAAAAACATTATCGCTAAAACATATTTTGACTGCATTTTCTTAATCACTGTTCCACCGTAACGTTCATAATTTTTTTGTCTATTATTATCGTTGACGTCCGCACGCTTTTATCAATCCAGCCGGGAAATACCTGCATTGTATTGGCCCTCCTCGAATCGCCAAGAACCATCGCTTTTGTCGCAGGCAGCTCGGGCAGCTCCGCCTGCTCCAGCGCAACCCCCCCCGCGGGCAAAACCAGGACACAATGAAGCTCATTCCTGCCCGCCGACAAAACCCTGTTTATCACCCCGACCAGCGTATCTAAATTCTCAGGAGTAAACCTGTGCGGGACCGCCTTCCTCAAAAATTCCTCATAGTCAAAACCGCCGCAGATAATCAATTGATATGTCCCCGCAGGGGTGTTCTCAGGCACGGTAAAATTGAAATTGTATTTTTGTTTCTGCGACCGGACCGACTCCGTAACAACTTCCACGTCCAGGTTATCGCCTCGTTTGACGCGGGAGCCGGACAGCCCGACAGACCATATAGCCGAAGTAATATCCTTTCCGCGTATGTCCAAATCCACGTTAATTGATTTTATCCGAACCTGCCTGTAGGGATTATTCATCAGCAAACCCAGCGGGCTTATCGTGTCACGCACTGCACCGTTCAAACCTTCGCCCGTCGAGACATTATCAAAAACCACGGTTCCAGTGCCGTCCGTTTCGATAGTACCCTTGTAGAAAACCGTATTATCAGGCGGCATCTCTCCCTGAAAAACCCCTGCGCTCATAACAACTGCCCGCAGCAGTCGCGGCGTCAGTACTCGGTTATCCGCAATCCGGCAGTTGTATTTCCTCGGCTGACTGTCGTTATACCGGCTCACGCTCACCGTCAGCGGAATCATCCTCGCCTCAGCCCCGATTCTGCCCCGAACAGCCGTTGCCTCATCCGCTCTCAACGCGCCTATCACGTTCGTCGATGCCCCCACCTTAAACGACCGCATCACGCTCGACACCACCGTATGCACCTCACCCATCGCCATCGGCAAATCCACAGGCCCATAACCCAAAAACGAATGTCCGAAGGCGTAAATATCATCGCCCCTCACCTCGGTAATCGTCCCGATAACCTCGATGGTAATATCGCCGGCGACCAATGGCACAGTCAGACATCCCCCCGGCGCCGGCTTAATATCGCAAACATCGCGCGACTTGCCCCCGCCCGCGCCCGATACAACCATAAATCCTAAAGGCCGTAGCGTTTCATCCAAATCATTCGTCACCGACTCCGGCACACCCGAAACCACTATCGGACAGGGCAGCATCGACGCCCCCGCGAATTCCCCATGCGATGACGTTATTGGCGACAAAATCTTCTTTTCAACCTGGGCAAAATCAATCGGCCTCGAAAAATCCAACGCAAAGCCAGGCCCGTTGCTCAAAGATTCACCACCTGATTGGTTAAACGCGGCCCCGCCCACGCAAAGCATATCCGCAATCGGCGTTACGCCATAAAGCGGGTCCTTGCTGAATACCCACCCCATCGCCAGCGCCCCAGCCAGCCGGCCATTTATATAAACAGGCGAACCGCTGCAACCCCCGACAGGCCCCGTATGAATGAATCGCTCGTCGGTCCCCCGAACTAATATGGCATCCCGACCGGGCACAAAATCGTGAACAACACTCAGAACCTCCAGACCGAACTTCTCGACCGCCGTTCCTTTATAAACCGTCAGGCAATACGCCTCCATACCCGGCTTAATCTCATCAATGCTGATATACCTGGTGGGGTCCCAAATTCCCTCCAATCCCTTCACAACTCCTGCTTGCGGCTTTTCCGCTGCCCCGCAAATAGCAACAACGCACATCGCTGTGCAAACCAAAAAACCTGCCTTAAATCGCGGCATATTTTGAGCCATCGCCAACCCTTGAAATCCGTTTCTAATGTAAAACTTTAATATTACCCCCCCCATACCACCATTGCAACATAAAACGACCTCTGGTAGAATAGGGTTTTCGTTGCTTCGCTGTTCGTAAATAACAGGGTTTTTGTAAGATATTTTAACGGAGAATAAATATGAAGGCCGAACATCGCCACGAACTGAAAACCAATGATCTGGCCATATGGCTGAATAATTTTCCCGCCTGGGCAAACCAGAATCTCAGTACAATAATATATGTTCTCGTTGTTGTCGTTATCGTGCTCGCATCGTCTTTCTACTACCGCTATCAAAAGACGTCTGTGGCCGAACGCGAACAAAATAATCTGACCGCACTTGTATCACAACTGCCGCAGCAAAAGGCCTATATCGCCCAGAAACAACTGGAGGGCCAGGATAACGCCTACATGCTTTTCCAGCTCAACGACCAACTCGATAGCATCGCCAAAAACGCGTCCAGCGACGCGATTGCCGCGACGGCCCTGATTAAAAACGCCGAAGTCCTGAGAACGGAACTTCATTTCCGTTTCGGCGCTGTCAGCCAGCAGGATATCACTACGCAGATAGGCAAGGCGAAAGATTACTACACCAAAGCGCTCGACACATATCTTAAACGAAGCCCCAATCCTGCCCTCGAAGCCGTCGCCAAAATAGGCCTTGGTTTATGCGAAGAAGAACTTGGTAATCCCGATGCGGCCAGAAAACTTTATCAGGAAGTGGCAACCGGTACCGCCTATGAAGGCACCGCACCGGCAGTAGCCGCAAAACAACGGCTCGTCGCGATGGACTCCTTCCCTGAAAAAATCGTCCTCAAACCGATGCCAAGACCGGCGATAAAGATACAGCCGCCGGTAGTCGGCGAGCCAAACGCGCCGGTCCAGAATTAATTATCGCGCGAAATGCCGAACAAAGATACGAACCTCACACTTCGAGTCGGTCGTGCCCTCCAGGAACGCCGGCTCGATAAATATCTCCACGGGCGATACTCCAACTACAGCAGGGTTATGCTCCAGGAAGTCATCAAAGCTGGCGGCGTAAAAGTCAACGGCAAACAGGCCAAACCGAGTTTGAAACTCAACCCCAACGACCTCATCGAAATCACCCTGCCCGAACTGCCCACTAATGAAATCCCGCCCGAAAATATACCCCTCAATATCCTCCACGAAGACGACGACATAATCGTCATCAATAAATCAGCCGATATCATCGTCCACCCCGCGAGAGGCAACACCAGCGGCACTATCGCAAACGCCCTCGCGTTTCACCTCGCTGCGGCGGAAGCAGAAGCTGAAGAAGATAAAGATGAAGATGATGAGCCCGAAATCGACGACCCCAATTTCCCAATTGCACTCGGCGAATTTCGCCCGGGCATCGTCCATCGGCTCGACAGAAACACTACGGGCGTAATGATTCTCGCCAAAAATGCAATCGCCCAGTGGAAAATCTCAAGGCAATTCCACGACCGAAAGGTCGAAAAAAGCTACATCGCCATCGTCCACGGCACCCCCGAACTCACGCGCGACCGCATCAACGCCCCGCTCGGCGTCAATCTCAAATTCAGGTACAAATACGCAGTCCGCCCCGAAACAGGCAAAGAGGCAATCACCTTCTACGAAGTCCTCGAAACCTTCCGCGGCTTCTCACTCTTGAAGCTCACCCCCAAAACGGGCCGGACCCACCAGATTCGCGTCCACCTCGCCCATATCAAGCACCCTATCGTCGCAGATGATATGTATGGCGGCAAACCCGTCTATCCCTGGCAATTAAAAGACGCCGAACTGACCCCCGAAGCTCCCGTTATTTCCCGCTGCGCCCTCCACGCATGGACAATTTCATTCACACATCCAACAACCGGAAAAATTGTCTCCTTTGAAGCCCCCCTGCCAGATGATATGCAAAACCTCCTCGATTTGCTGAGAAAATACAGAAAAAAGTAATCCTACTTAATGTAACTCCCGCGAAACCTGGGTCGCAGAGTTGGCTACAAGACGAAATCTGGTAGCAAGACGGAAAAGTCCTACGTCCGCGCTCAACCTCAATGGTGAACGCACAGTGAACACCGGCTCAGTGTTGCAGTGCGTCGTTCTGCCAAATACTACTTCCCTATAGATCTGAGAAAGTTGGCTACCTCGGTGTGTTCCTGTTCTTCCGCGTTTGACAAGGCAGTCTTACCGTCCTCGTCCTTGGCATTAACTTCAGCGCCTTTCTCCACCAAGAGCTTCACTATTTCTAAATGCCCCTCGCGGGCAGCCCGCATTAGAGCAGTAATGCCTTTGACTCCCGCTGTAGACTTAAGGTTCGCATCGGCTCTTTTCTCGACGAGATATTTCACGACCTCCATATGTCCGTTTTGCGCGGCATACATCAAGCCCGACCAACCGAAGTTGTTCACAATGTTTACATTCGCTCCGCTTTCTACAAGACACTTGACCACGTCGAGGCAGCCATATTGTGCAGCGAGCACCAAGGGAGACCAGCCGAAAGATGCATCCTTAGTGTCAAGGTCTGCACCTTTGCCGACAAGGTACCGTACCATCTCGATATTCCCCTTCTGAGAGGGAGACATCAGAGGCGTAACGCCATAGGCGTTCTTGTTATTCACGTCACCTCCCTTTTCGCAGAGGAAGAGCACTATCTGCAAATTGCCTTTTGAGGCTGCAATCGACAGAGCGTTGTTACCTTTCTTGTCTTTTGCATTGACTTGGGCACCACTGCTAATGGCATTCTTTACTCCATCCATATCGTTATTTTCGGCCGAGGAGATAAGCACGGTGTCCGGCGATTGAGCACAAACCGGCCAAGTAGCGGATACCATAAAGGCCACGATCAAGACTCCGAACTTCCACATTTCCGGCTTCATATCATCTCCTTTCTCTGCCTGTAATTGGCATAACAGTGATTATACAGTCTGTATAAAACAGCAAAAGAATCCTCTCCTTTGCTGCCTGAACCTGTGAGCTTCAATATGATTCTACCATACTTGCCAAGACACATCAAATGGAACCTTCGGCCTATGCAACGTCCGCCAATCCGAGCGAGTCGCCGAATTTGGTTATCAATGCCTGGCGGATATTCCTGTGCGTCGGAACAGTAAGCATAGGGTCTGCCGAAACAAGTTCAAATGCGCAGCGTCGCGCCATAACTAATAAATCATAATCGTCGATGATATTGGCGATTTTCAAATCCGGTAGCCCGTGCTGCCGCGTGCTGAAAAGCTCTCCCGGCCCGCGCAGTTTCAAATCGTGCTCCGCTATCTCAAAGCCGTCGTTACTGCGTTCCATCATTTCAAGCCGGCTTTTTGCAACTTCGTTCTCCGTCTCTTTGTCCGCAAACAAAAAACAAAACGACTTATCGGTCCCCCTGCCTATCCTGCCCCGCAACTGGTGCAGTTGTGCCAGGCCGAACCTGTCCGCACCCTCGATAACCATTATCGTCGCGTTGGGAATATCCACACCAACCTCTATCACCACCGTCGCTACCAGTGCCTTTATTTTTCCTTTGCGAAACTCCGCCATTACCTGTTGTTTTTTCTCCGAGGCCATCCGTCCGTGCAGCAATTCGACCTTAAATTCACTGAACACCTTCGATAATTCTCGCCACCCGTCGGTCGCCGCCTTTATGTCCCCTTCCTCCTCGATGCCCGTTATACGCGGATATACGAAATACGCCTGCTTTCCCGCCCGCAATCGCTCGCGAATAAATTCGTATGCCTTGGCCCTGTCATCTGGCGAAACCCATCGCGTAACCACCGCCCCCCTTCCGGGCGGACTGTGCTTGATTATCGACACATCCAAATCCCCGAAAACCGTCATCGCCAAAGTCCTCGGAATGGGAGTAGCAGTCATAACAAGGCAATGAGGCGTCCCGTCCTTGCGCAACTCCGCTCGCTGATGAACGCCGAATTTGTGCTGCTCGTCAATCACAACCAAACCAAGTTTTTTGAATTCGATATCCTTCTCCAATAGCGCGACCGTCCCCACAACGATATCTATCCCGCCTGCTTTTATCTCTTTGAGAACATCATCCCTCTTTTTGCCCGCCAGCCCGCCCGTAATCAGCACTCGTTTCACGTCGCTATTGCGCAGATACCTCTCGATGCTTATAAAATGCTGGTTCGCCAATATCTCCGTCGGCGCCATAATCGCAACCTGCGTCTTGTTCGCCACCGCCAATAGCGTCGCATAAAGCGCAACCACCGTCTTGCCCGACCCGACGTCCCCCTGTAAAAGCCGATTCATCGGTATAGGCCTTTGCATATCAGCAACTATTTCAGCTATCGTCGTATCCTGGTCTTCAGTCAGTAAAAACGGGAATCGCTTTCGGATCCGCCTGTCGATTTCCTCTGATGATTTCATCGCAACCGCCGACGCAAATTCACTGTGCCTGTGCCTGCGAAGCGCAAGACCTAATTGCATCAAAAACAATTCATCGAATTTCAGCCGGCGTTTCGCCTTGCCCAATTTACCCTCATCGGGAGGCAAATGAATCCACCCAAACGCGTCTTTGCGCTTTATCAGTTCAGCTTTTTTAAGAAATTCATCGTCATAGAATTCGCCGACGAGTCCGCCGAGATTATCCAGCACGGGCCTGATTATCTTCTTAATCTGCATACTGCTCAGCCCGCCGCTCGCCGGATACACCCCCCCGCTGAAATACTCCGCGGGCTTCGACGCCTCTTTCTCCATCACGCGAAACTTCGGGTTCGTCAACTGCAGCTGGTGCTTATATTCCCCGACCTTCCCCCACGCCATAACCGCTTGTCCTGGCCTCAACTGGTCCCGCAGATATCCGCCGTTAAACCATATTATCCGGCAAATCCCCGTCTCATCGCTCACCATTGCCTCGAATATCGCCGGCCTGCGGTAATTCTGAAAATCCGTTGACTCAACCAGCCCCACAATCGCTGCCGTCTCACCAATCTCCAATTGCCCTATTCTTTTCGGCTCCGGCGCAAAGACCCAGTCACGCGGAAAATATTCCAGCAAATCACCGACGGTAACAACCCCCAGCTTGGCGAAAACTTGTGCCCTTGCCGGTCCCACACCCTTCAAAAACTGCACCGGCATCGACAGCTTAATCTCACCACTCGGTTTTACGCCCAATTCACCCATTTGCTATTCACACGCCTATCTGTCATATCCGTGTTATCTTGTCATTCCCGCGCACCCGTCCTGAGCTTGTCGAAGGAAGCAGGAATCCATATTGCTCTCTTGTCATTCTCGCGTTTTCTTGTCATTCCCACGCACGCGGAAATTCATATTGTCCTCTTGTCATTCCTGCGCAAGCAGGAATCCAGTTTTTTCTCTTCTGTCATTCCTGCGCAAGCAGGAATCCAGTCACATAGTAAGGCCATTATACAAGTCCTGCCATTCAGGATTCGACTTTTCTATCAATTCCATTTTCCACGCACGTTTCTACTTTTTAATTCTTTTTTACCTCGCAATGGCAGCGTAAATATCAGCATATCTCTCATAGCACACTAAATTATGAACGCCATATTTGCTTGTAAATCCGGGAATGAGATTATTCTTATGCTCATGAACTCTTTTTAGTAAATCATTAGTAACGCCTATATAAAGCGTACCGTTCTTCTTGCTCGCTAATATGTAAACAAAATACTCTCCCATACTATGCCTTTTTCTCACTCCCGCATTTTCTTGTCATTCCCTTGCTGTTTTGTCATTCCCGCGCAAGCGGGAATCCAGTATCCCTTATATAAATTCTGGACTCCTGCTTTCGCAGGAGTGACAATATGTCATTCCTCGAACGCGTGTTTGCCGACGAGTTTGACAAACCGGACATCGCACACCACACGCTCAATAAGTTTCCCTTCTTTTTTTGTCCCCACGATAAGCTCCTGCACGCCGCCTTCACCGACCGGCGCGACAATCAGCCCCCCCGCGCCCAGCTGGTCAATCAATTGCTCCGGCACCTCAGGCACAGCCGCCGTAACGATAATCCTGTCAAATGTTCTTTTTTCAGGTTTACCCTTCGTAGCGTCAGCGAAGAAGGGCCATCCTCCGCTTCCGTCACCGACATAAAACTCAACATTATCAATTCCCAGCCGGCCAAGAACCGCCTGTGCTTTCGCCGATAACTCCGCGAACCGCTCAACCGTATAAACCCGTTTCGCTAATTTCGCCAGGACCGCCGTCTGATACCCGCTGCCCGTCCCAATCTCCAGCACCTCGCAATAATTATTCAGCCGAAGCTCCTGCGTCATCAGCGCAACGATATATGGCTGCGAAATCGTCTGCCCCATCCCAATCGGCAAAGGGTAATCCGCGTATGCCCGCGACTCATACGACTCGGGCACAAACTCCTCACGCAATAGCCATCCCATCGCCGAAAGCACCCCCGCCTCGGTTATACCCCGCCCCTTGAGGTCATGCTCGACCATCCGCTCGCGTTCATTGGCAAATTTACTGTTCTGGTACCCTGATATCATATCCCTAATAATCCTGTCTAAACCGTAACTTTGCAACCTAATTCACTGGCGCTCATCGGCTAAAACACCAGCTTAACTGTTGCCGCTGTAAGTTTTTTAATATCCCATCATATCCCCTTTTCCGTCTCAACTTCATATATCCTTACAATGTGATAGGATGCCATTCTGCTATCCCAGGAAATTTTCGTGTTTCTCTTGACAAAAGGAGTGTTTGTATGTTAAAAGTTAAATTGGACAGAAACGGAAACGCTCTTTGGGGAGGAGCGGTATTTGCGCCTTCCCGGGAATGAGACTGTATCAATAGTCATACAGGAATCGGCTTCTTTTGTGTACAAAGAAATCAAAAGAACAAGAGGGCGAGAAAATGAATATTCCTGGTTTCGAGGGTAATTACAAAACATCTAATTACGCATCAAAAAACAGGCCCTTTTCATCCCGTAGCGGTTTCAATCTGACTAAGTATATCTTTCTGTTGTTTTTATGCTGTGGGGTAATCACCGTTCGAGCGGCGCAAGCACCGTTTTTTTCTCCGCCTGCGTCACCACAAATAGCGCCATTTATCAGCGAGGCATATCCGAATGACCTGAACCGAAACTTAATCGACGACGGATTGGAAACCAGGGCCGCGACAGCAAAGGCTCGGTTAAGTTCGGCAGTAACGTCAAAAGACATAACAGACGCAGAATCTGTGCTGGCGGGGACAGTGGAGGTGGAATTAATCTTCAAGCAGCAGATAACACAGCGGCAAATCGACGATTTTTTATCTCATGGCGGCGAAATAAATCACATTTACAAGGCGGTATCTTACGGCTGGAACGGTCGAATCGCTTTGAAAGACGTCAATACCCTGCCGGGGTTGATGGGTGCGACGTTAGTGCTGGTCCAGGAGGCAAAACCTGTTATTTTGAATCTCGACGTGGCCACACGGAATGGGCGAGTCAGGCCGGTGTGGGCGGCAGGATTTGCAGGCAATCCTTCCGGATTTGATGGCTCAAGCACAATCACAATCGCGATTGTGGATACCGGTATCGACGCGTCGCATCCGGATTTCGCGGGCAGGCAGGTGTATTGGCACGATTATTCGACCGATGGCCTGGCTAATCCAGTAGATATCATTCAACACGGCTCACACGTGTCGGGTATAGCGTTCGGTACAGGTGCTGCCGGGGGCTCGGCAACCGGGACGCTTTACTATACCGATGCCGGAGACCTGACCGGTGTGGCTTCCGGGTCATTTTACCCATTTGTAATCGGCCTTCCTGCAACGTCGATAACCTACACTTCGACGGCTCGATGGATGGGAGGCGGCTCGACAACACTTTACCAGGTTTATCATACCACAGGAGTTTCCGGCGGATGGACGGCTTTTTCATCGGCAAGCGGAAGCTCGCCACTGACGGTAACTAGTACCTTTACCGGTTCGACCGGCAGGGAATATTCTACGGCGCTTTTGAGCAATGGCGCGATGCAGCAATTTGTCATTACCAACTCAGTAACAAATTATCCCGGAGTTGGTGACGGGTTTAACAAATTCAGAGGGGTTGCGCCGGGTTGTAACTGGGCCGCTGCCAAGGTATTCACGAATAGCGACTCCGGTATCAGCACGTGGATATCAGCGGCCCTCGATGACCTGACGGCTACGCGAGTCGCGAACAACATAAAAGTTATAAATATGAGTTTAGGTATCAACGGCAACCCCGGTATAGACACCGCTTTGCGAGCAAAGGTAAATACTACGGTTAATAACGGTATAGTCGTTGTTGTCGCAGCGGGCAACGACGGCACGCAAACGGGTTCATCAGGTTCCCGTGAGATAGACGACCCCGGCAGAGCAGCTATGGCTCTTACGGTAGCGGCAGGTAATGACAATGACCAATTGACGGATTATACAAGCATCGGATTCAGCAGTCCCGGTTCAGGAGAAGATTACAAGCCGGATATAATGGCGCCAGGCGGTTCAGCATCTTATTATACCGATATTCTTTCGGTGGACAGCGGCTCAGGGGATGGCTCGAGTTTCGCCGACCAGCAAAGCAACGACTATACCTCTATGCAGGGAACCTCCATGGCAAGCCCGTTTGCGGCTGGGGCAGCGGCACTTGTAATCGACGCCTTGCAGCAGCAGGGAATTACCTGGGACTTCTACTCGAATCAGCACGCCAGATACGTCAAAATGGTGTTATGCGCGACCGCCTCCGAAACTAACATTGGCCGCGAAGGAGGCAGTTATAATCCGACGCTTCAGCGAGCCGGTGGCGGGCCAAGCGGCTTTCCCGCAGGCAAGGACCAATACGAAGGTTATGGCATATTAAATCCTGACGCAGCGGTCGAAGCTGTAACTTTGACCTACACATTGGGCTCATCTGCCGGCGACACATTGGGGCCGGGTGCTTTTGACCGGCGAGTCTGGGCACGCAAAATAGGATTGCAGCACGGGGTACAGGTGGCTGCAACGCTGACGGTGCCTTCAGGCGGCGATTTTGACCTCTATCTTTACAGTAACACGCCCAGCTCAACCGGCACGCCGACGATACTCGCATCGAGCACACAGGCGGGAAACAATATCAACGAAGCCATTAATTATACCCCGCCTGGGGATGCCAACGCATTGATTGTGGTCAAGAGGGTATCGGGTTTCGGCGCTTTTGTGCTCACCACACAGGGGCCGCTAATGCGGACTTTGACAGTTACAACTTCAGCCGACGGAACGGTAACCACACCTGGCATAGGGGACTTCAATTACACCGATGGCAATATCGCCCCTCTCATCGCGTCGGCAAATGCAAATTATCACTTTGTTAACTGGACGGGATCGGCGGTAACGGCGGGTAAAGTAGCCGACCCCAACTCACCTGCCACAACTGTTACTATGAATGGTAATTACACCGTTCAGGCCAATTTCGCCATTGACCAGAAGTCATTGACAACTTCAACGACAACGGGCGGGACCATAACAACTCCCGGCATAGGCACCTATTCGTATGACTATGGCACAAATGCGAGTATCGTAGCATCAGCCGGTACAGGTTATCATTTCGTCAGCTGGACAGGTTCAGCGGTAACGGCAGGCAAGGTAGCTGACCCGAATTCCGCCGGCACAACCGTTACTATGGATGCCAACTATACCGTCCAGGCAAACTTCGGAATAACTCAGTTTATAATACACGCTTCAGCAGGCGCTAACGGAAGCATCTCGCCGAACGGTGATATCACGAAAGATTACGGCTCAAGCCAGCAGTTCACGGCCTCGCCAAATATCGGCTATGAGGTCAATGAATGGACTGTTGACGGCAACAGCGTCCAGTCAGGCGGAACCACTTATACATTGAGCAACATCACAGCTACCCATACGGTTCACGTAACATTCAAAATTTTGACCTACACCGTAACCGCTTCAGCAGGCGCTAACGGAAGCATCTCGCCGAACGGTGATATCACGAAAGATTACGGTTCAAGCCAGCAGTTCACGGCCTCACCAAATATCGGCTATGAAGTCAACGAGTGGACTGTTGACGGCAACAACGTCCAGACAGGCGGAACCACTTATACGCTATCTGATATTACGGCCACTCATACGGTTGCTGTGACATTCAGACAAATTATCCTGTCCATTTCAGGTTACGTAGTCGAACTGGATGGCAACACACCGGTCGAAGGCGTACTGATACAGAGCGATAATAACGACATCAATTTTGTGACTGACGCCAATGGCTATTACAAGCTTTTGGTGGATTACGGCTGGTCGGGCGCGGTTACGCCCCAAAAGGAAGGATACGTTTTTGAGCCGAACAATTTGCCATACGCCGATGTGAATAACGATTACAACGATATGAATTATACGGCCACGCTGACAACCTTTAAAATCGCGGGCTACGTGCTTGAGTCGGACCTTGTAACGCCAGTAAGTGACGTCAATGTATCCGCCGAAAACGGCGGAGGAGCATGGACGAGCAGGTATGGCGGAGGGGCGACGATTGCGGACGCGAACGGTTACTATGAAGTCATTGTGGATTACAACTGGTCGGGTAAAGTAACGCCCGCCAAGTATGCCTATGCTTTCGAGCCGAACGGCATCATCTACGCGGACGTCAACCAGGATTATGTCACAGGGCAGAATTACACGGGGATTTTGCTGACGTTTAGAATCACAGGCCACATACAGAACGAATGTAATGTGCCCATAGAAGGGGTGGCGGTCGATGCCAATAATGGCGGAGGCAGCGCGGTTACCGATGCCAACGGTTACTATGAGGCCTGGGTTGATTACGCCTGGTCAGGCACTGTAACACCTGAAAAACTGCATTACACATTTAACCCCGTGAGATTGAGCTATGTTGATGTGCTGGCAGACCAGGCCGACCAGAACTACGCGGCAAATAACATCTACGACCTTGACTGCGACGGCTCCATCGGAATAGGCGATCTAAGCGTAATGGCTGAAAACTGGCTGATGACCGGCCCGCAAATCAAGGGCGATTTTGTTCCGGATGAAATTATTAACTTCCTCGATTTTGCGGAGTTTGGCCTGGTTTGGTAAGCTTTACAAAAGCCCTGTTTATTCGATTGTATTGTAAACATCAGGCACGGCATAGACGGCCTAAATAAACAGCTTTATAGCCGCCGCCAATGCCAAAACCTGTATCGTAATCTCGAATACCCGTTGCGGCATCTTCTTCAACGCTACTATCCCCAAAACCGCACCCGTTATAATAAAAGGCAGCATAATAAAACCAAGCTTTATCGACTCAACGTTAATCAGCCCCAGGTGCATACTGAACGGCACCTTCAGCCAGTTAACAATAAAGAAAAACCACGCGCTCGTCCCCACAAACTCGACCTTTGGCAGCCGCATCGCCAGCAGATACACAATCATCACAGGCCCCGCGGCGTTCGCCATCATCGTCGTAACACCGGCGAAAAATCCCATCACCTCCGCGAACCACCATTGCGTCGGAACATGCTCACCTTTTCGATTGCGCCACCAGTTGACCACCAGCATCAATACAACAATCACGCCGATTATCGGCTTCAACTGCGCATCGCTGATTACCTTCATCGCAAAGTATCCCGCTACTATGCCAACGAGCGTCGCAGGAATCAGCCGGATAATATGACGCCACTTCGCGGATTTGTGGTAATAACTCACCGCAAAAACATCCGCCAGGACCAATATCCCCAGCACCATTCCTGTCGATTGTTTCGCTGGTATCACCATTGCCATCAGCGGCACAAACAGTATTCCCATCCCCGGCAATCCCGTCTTGCTGATGCCGACCATCACCGCGCACAACGCCACTACCACCCAGCCGAATAAATCCAGCCCAATCATTACTTATTCCTTTATTGCCATAACTTATGGAATCGTTACAATACCATAATTCCAAACGAATTTAATATAGGTAACCGTTAAAAACTTAACTTTAGTAATGTTTGGATTCTTTGAAAAAAGGTGATTACTCGATGCTCCAGTCGGATTTCAGACGCTATCTCGTTGATATTGACTCCGTTACCACGCACCAGCAATCGACCGACTACCTGGTAATCGGCGCCGGCGTTGCAGGCCTTCGCGCTGCAATCGAGGCCTCGCAGCACAACTCCGTAACCGTCGTTACAAAAGGAACCGTCGAAGACAGCAATACCTGGCACGCCCAGGGAGGCATCGCCTCGGTCCTCGAAAAAACCGACAAATTCGAATCGCACATCGCTGATACCCTGCGCACAGGCGGCGGACTCAGCGATGAAAAAACCGTTGACCTCGTCGTCCGTCAGGGGCCTGGGCTTATCCGGCAATTGCTCGACTGGGGCTGCGCTTTCGATATGGTCAATGGCAATATCGCCACCACCCTCGAAGGAGGCCACAGCCACCCGCGCATCGCCCACGCCCACGGCGACGAAACTGGCAGAATCATCGCCCAGACCCTCATCGCAAAAGCAAGACAACAGCGAAATATCACCATCATCGAAAATTTCTTCTCAATAGACCTCCTAACCACCGACAACAAATGCCTTGGCGTCATCGGCTGGCACAGCGAAAAAGGCGCACGCATAATCTGGGGCCTTAACACAATCCTCGCCACGGGCGGCGCGGGACAGCTCTATCGCGAAACCACAAACCCATCCTGCGCGACAGCCGACGGACTCGCTATGGCATATCGTGCCGGCGCAACCTTGCAGGATATGGAATTTGTACAGTTCCACCCAACAACGTTATACATCGCAGGCGCATCACGAGCGCTCATCACCGAAACTCTCCGCGGCGAAGGTGCCGTCCTGCGCGACACCAAAGGCCGGGCGTTTATGAAGGATTACAACCCCGCCGCAGAACTCGCCCCCCGCGATGTCGTCAGCAGGGCCATCCTCACACAAATGCTCAAAACCAAATCCACCCATGTCTATCTCGACATCCGCCACTTCGATAAGCAGCACTTCACCAAAAGATTCCCCGTCATAAGCGAACTCTGCGACAGTTTCGATATCGATATCAGCAAAGACCTCATCCCCGTCCGCCCCAGCGCACACTATATGGTCGGCGGCGTCAAAACCGACATCGCCGCGAAAACAAATATCGAAAACCTCTACGCCTGCGGCGAAGTTACCTCAACAGGTCTCCACGGCGCTAACCGCCTCGGCAGCAACTCGCTGCTCGAAGGTCTCGTCTTCGGCAGAATCGCGGGCCAAACAAACCTCGCCCCAAAATCCGCCGGCTTCGGTCAATCTATAATCAAATACCAAATCCCGCACTCCGAACTCAGGCACCTCGATACCTCCGACGTCAAAAACTCCCTCCGGGCGCTTATGTGGCGAAACGTCGGCATCACCAGAAAATCCTCCGAAATGAGACAGGCCATCGACCAGATTCGATTCTGGCAGCGATATGTTATGGATAAGGCCTTCGATAACTCCCAGGGCTGGGAGCTCCAGAATATGCTCACCGTCTGCCTCCTCATTACGCAATCCGCCCTCGCTCGCAAAGAAAGCCGCGGCGTCCACTTCCGAAGCGATTTCCCCGACACCGACGACCAGAATTTCAAAAAACACTCCGAAATTAAACGCACATAATAACCCCCTTTCTGCTATAATATCACCCGTCGTTTTGAATAAAATAATAAATAGAAAATAATAAATGGAAAATTGAAAGAGCGGGTCAGACAGCCGCTGGCTCTTCGGGGCCGGAGGAAAGTCCGAGCAGGACAGGGCACGGTGATGGCTAACAGCCACCTCCACACTGCTTGCGAAAGCAAGAAGCGGGGACGGGATAGTGCCACAGAAAATACACAGCCGACGTCCCGAGCAATCGGGGCAGGCAATGGTGAAATGGTGCGGTAAGAGCGCACCGCGGAGTTGGCGACAATTCCGGCAAGGCAAACCCCACCGCCTGAAAGACCAAGCAGCCGGTGCTCGGCCCGGGCATTACCGGCGGGTAGGTCGCTTGAGCCAACTGGTAACGGTTGGCCTAGATAAATGGCTGTCCAAGACAAAACTCGGCTTACAGACCCGCTCTTTTGATTTTCCTTCTATGCGCAGGCCCGCAAACTTCAAAAATAATCTTATTGATCCATCGCGTTCAGATCTTCAAAGCTGACTTTAAATTCCTTCCCGAACGACCCAAGACGCATCTTCACCGTCACTATGTCATTATCGATAACCATCCGCAGCTTGCCCTTGTCTAAGTTGATATGGTCGAACTCCAGGCCGTTCGGCTCGCTAAGACGCGCAGCAAGCGCGGGCGAAGCGTTTAATTTGACCAGAAGTGATTCCATACCCTGACCCGCCATCATTCCGCTCAAGCTCAGCGTTGCGTTGTCCGCCCCAATATCCATTGTGTCCTTGCGGGTATCCGCATCAACCTTCTTTAATACCGCGATGCGCCTCGCGTTTTCATCCGCGTATGGCTGCTCAAGAGTTTCTTTCGACAAAACCATCTGGCAGCCGAAATCCACTCCCTCCCACGGTTCAACGAACAACTGCTTCGGCCTCTCATGCGAAATAAAATAGTATTTCCGCTTGGCTATAAGCTCGCTCTCGTCGAACGTCACTATATTAAACCACATCTTATGGCCAAATTTCGTAGTCCCCGCAATGGCCGCTATGCTTTTGCTCTGGCTCAACAACGCATCCTTGGGCGTCAAGGTCACGAACCGCGAAAGCACTTCAGCGCTTGTGCTCTGTTTAAGAGTCGTCTGCTGATACTGTGCATATATCTGCTTGTTTATCGGCGGCCCTTCCCGTACTAAAAATACAAAAGGATCTCCCGCATTACAACCCGCTGCCAGACAACACAACACCAAAACCGCCGCCCTTAACGTTTTCATGTTTTCGCCCTTATATTTCTGGTTCGACTATTACGAGCCGCAAACCTGTCCTCCATCGCCTTGGCGAAGGAGGAAGCAAAGGAGGAACCGCCGCCTTTTAACGAGGTTTCACGCCTTCCTTTACATCAATCCACTTCATCATCTTACGCAATTTGCGTCCGACGTTTTCGAGCTTGCTGTTGTAATCCTTCGCATAGAGCTTGTTGAATTTCTTCAGCCCCGTCGCGTTTTCCTTCATCCACTCTTTTGCGAACTTGCCGCTGGTGATTTCCTTGAGGATTTTCTTCATCTCCGCCCTCGTCTTGGCAGGGATAATCCTTGGCCCGCGTGTCAGGTCGCCATATTCAGCCGTATCCGAAATACTATATCGCATATAGCTCAGCCCGCCCTGGTACATCAAATCGACGATGAGCTTCACCTCATGCATACACTCGAAATACGCAATCTCCGGCTGATAGCCCGCCGCCACGAGCGTATCAAACCCGGCTTTAATCAGCGATGACAACCCGCCGCAAAGCACGCACTGCTCGCCGAACAGGTCTGTCTCGGTCTCTTCCTTGAACGTCGTCTTGATGATGCCCGCTCTCGCTCCGCCTATGCCGTTGCCCCAGGCAAGCGCAATCTTCAGAGCATCGCCCGTCGCGTCCTTCTCTACCGCCACGATACAAGGCACGCCGCCGCCCTTCTGGTATTCGCTTCTGACCAAATGTCCCGGCCCCTTCGGCGCAATCATCACAACATTATTGCCCTTGGGCGGAACAATGTATTTGAAATGAATATTGAACCCGTGACAGAAACCAAGCGTCTGCCCCGGCACAAGATTCGGCTTAATATACTTTTCGTAAAGCTTACCCTGCACAACGTCAGGCAGCGTAACGATTATCAGCGACGCGCCTTTCATTGCCGTCTTGATATCGCTCGGCTTAAATCCGTGCTTTATCGCTATCTTGTAATTCGGCGTCCCCGGTAACTCCGCAACCGACACCTCGATGCCGCTGTCCCGCAGATTCAAACTGTGAGCATGACCCTGACTGCCGTAACCAATCGTCGCCACTTTCTTGCCCTTCAACGGGGCAAGCGGCGCGTCCTTCTCATAAAACATCTTCAACGCCATTGTCTTTTTCTCCTTAATCTTTCTATCTTACGGCTGCATATTAACCGACGATTAACACTCGACTCAACCGATACGAGCCGCGTAACCGCAACCGCTTTACGATATTTGCCTTACTTCATGGTTTTTCGCACGTTCACCGACCGGCCAGCCCGACGCTTGCGGTTTATCATCTTCCTGCCTTTACTCGTCCGCATCCGAACCAGAAATCCGCTCTTGCGCCTCCTCTTAATCTTACTCTTGCGATGATTTTCCACGCCTTGTCTCCTATTCTAAAAAACCAATCAATTTCACAACCAAAATACCAGCCGGAATTATACACCAACCCCCTTAAAAAGGAAACAAAAACTGACACACCGCAGGATTCTTCCATTTCGTCATTCCGACCGAGACCACAAGGCCAAGTGGAGAAACCTATCCTATTTCCGGCTCCTGTGGTTTTATAATTGCTTCTCTTTCTCTCCTAAGGATTTCATTCCGAGAATTGGTTTGCTTCATGAATTGCTGCAAAGCTTCTATATCTTGATGCAACTCTCCTGGTGATGGCCTGTTGATATCCAATCCCTTTGCCTTGTCATGTCCAAACATCCAATTCGAACATTTCGACATTCCTTCATAAACAGCATTGTAATCCTCATTGGTTACTGTCACATATCGCAGTTTTTGAGTATGAACTTCGCTTGAATGTCGTCTTACCGTTTCGCTGAGCAGAACTTCTTCAACAGCGGCCTCCCAAGTTTCTCTAAGTAGTCCATACAAATGTGCTGCTTCTTTGTTGTATGTGCTGAGGTCGCTATCATAAAGTTTAGAAATTTTCCCCCATTCATCGAGCAGAAAACTAATTCGTCGTTTAATGTTCATTGTTTCCCAAGGAACCCCTTCATCGCATCGCCCCGGTTGGTTCTCAAATCTAATGGTCTGAACAATGACTTTAGCTCTGTGCAGTCCTGCTTTTCTTTCAAGCTCCAAAAGGAATGCAATATCGTGCGTAAAAATTATGACTTGGCGCCGACAACCTTCCATCGCTAATCGCTCCGCAACTTTATCCCGATATTTATGGTCAAGTGAGCAAACCGGGTCGTCCAAAACAATTGGAGAACTGTTACCTCCTAGACTCAATTCTGCCAAAAATCCGGCTAAGGCCACAACATTTTGTTCACCCTCACTTAAAATTTCGGTCAATTTCACTCCTTTCAGATTCTCCGTTCCTGCCAATTCAATTTTGTGTGAGGTTTCGCCGTATTGGCCAGAATCTTTCAAAATTATATTAAGACGGCGTACGTTTAGATCGGAGAGTTCTTTTCTCAAGGCCTTATCTAATTCTTCGGTCAATGATGCAGAAACAATTTCATTGCCTCTTTGAGTAATACCTTTATGTGATGTCTCGCTAATGCAAGCTTCATATTTTTGTGCCTTTTGTATTAAATCACATTGCTTTAGAACCGTGTCTTTTCTCTGTGTGAGAAGTTTCCTCCCTAATAGTTCGTCTCTTTGAGCTTCCAATTTGCCAATTTCATCTGTGCCAGCAAGCTTCTCGAACTCACTCGCTTCGTTTTCCAGTTTCTCTGTGACCTTCACTATGCGCCCTGCAGGGTTGTCTGGCCTTGAACCAAACTCGATAGCATTAACTGCGTTTACCATATCACTGGCCCTCTTTGCCATGACTGCGCAGTATTCTGCAAGGTATTTTGGGAGTTCATCGTCATACCGGCGTATCTCTTCAATAGCATCACCGTATGTTTCCACTATCGTAAAGTCCAAACCAGAGATTTCGTCAATTTTATCCTTAATCGCGCGGTGGAGCATTTTGACCTCTGTTTGGAATTTTTGCTCCATAAATCTCTCGAACCTTTGGAAACGAGCTATTGCTTCTTCTGAGAGTGGCTGCATGCACAATGGGCATAGGCTCCCTGAACCTGTGTATGGAAACTCTTCCTTTGGATAAGCATGTAGCACTGAATATTCTTTTGCGGCGTCATACATTTTGCGCCATGTTTCGCCACCAACGATTGGTAGCGGCTCATCGGCAAGGGATTCGGAAGAAGCTTGTTTCAAGGCCTTTTCTGCGGCATCCAAGTTTGTGATTGTTTGCTTGAGAGATTCCACTCTTTCATCTGACAGTGTAGAATGAATAAAATCTATTTTTTGCGATAGCCCAATCAGACGACCTTTCACCGCACGGATCTTCGCAGCTCCTCTTATCGGGTCTTCCATCCTAGATTTTGCTATCTGTCTCTCTATTTCAATAAGTACCTTTTCATCAGATGATGCCCATTTTGCGAACTTCTCTATTGCATACGATGTTTTTGGGAGGTTGATCTGCAATAGTAATTGCCCTGCCTCAGTTTGAGATGGGATATCGTTGTATTCAATTGCTTGGATTTCGGGTTTTTCTTGGTTGAGCCTTTCTCTGAACTCTCTCAGTAAATTAACAAGATCAGTAAATATGTGTGCTCCGTATGGGAGGTATTCGGCTTTGTTGTTTTCATCCACGATGACACGTGCACACTTCCTGTCAAAAACTGCGATGTTGGTCAGCACATCGGGTCCACCTTCTCCATCCACCCATTTTTCTTCTTTATCTTCTCCGTCATTGATAGAGAATTTGAATGTCGCACTTGCTGGACCGTGTGTCTTATTGGAATTCACATTAGGTAAGATTCGTTCTTTTGTATCGCGCGCCCTGCACGCCCTTTTTAGAACGCGAGCATAACCCGACTTTCCTGCTGCGTTCTCGCCATAGATGATTGTCAGTCCCTCATGACCAAATAATAACTTCGACCCATCTTCTATGGCATTTACATTAGATAAGTCCTTCATAGCTTTGAGTTTTACTTTCGCCGTTACCTCAGGCGCACCCGATATATCGCCCCTCTGAGGCGGTCGGGGTTTTAACTCCAAAGATTCAATGCTGGCAAGTCCATGCTGGGCTTTTAACATCGATAGAAGTTCGCCCTTGTCTTTCTCGGACAAAGCATCTTGCGTTAATAGTCGGCGAACAGCATCTGCCTGCCAACCTGGCAACTCTCGGGCAAATTCTATTACTGCGTCAAGTACTGTCATAATTATTCCAACCGATTGAAAATCCAAACTAAATCACGGTAAAACTCAGATGTAAATGATAAGCAACAAATCCCAAAATAGCAAATAAACCGTTCCTAAACCGGATAATAAAAAACCATTTTGAACTAGCACGCTCGGAAACATTCTTTCCCGCCAAACCCACTATAGATTTTCACAAACGAGGTGTCAAATTAAAATCCATCGCGCAGCGAATCCACAACTAAACACTCAAAACTAAACACTCAAAACTATTTGCTGTCCTCAGTCCTCTGTCTTCTTACTCCGCAGCTTCTTCCTGTGCTCCGGCAACCGTCTTTTCCTGTCTCGGCATCGCTATCGTCCCCGTCCGCGCAACGTTCTTTATCCCGTATGGCCTGCACATCTCGATAAACGCCTCGATTTTCTCCTCAGGCCCGCTTATCTCAACCATCATCGTCTTCTGTCCAATATCAACAACGTTGCCCTTGAAGGTCTCTACCAGCGCCAGTATCTCAGGCCTCTTTTCCGCAGGCGCAGCGAAAGTTATCAGCATCAAATCACGCGCAACCACCGCCTGTCCCGCGAAATCCTGGACCTTCACAACGGGTATAATCTTCGCAAGCTGTTTACGGACCTGCTCAAGCACCCTGTCATCGCCAACCACAACAATCGTCATCCGGCTAAGTTGCGGGTCCTCCGTCCGCCCAACGACTAACGAATCGATATTAAACGCCCTCGCCGCGAACATCCCCGAAACATGTGCCAAAACTCCCGGCTTATTCTCAACCAACGCGCTTATTATATGCTTCATACTTGATCCTCGATTCTCGATACTTGATTTTCGCTTTTTGATTCTGAATACTCGTTATGACTGTTCTCCACCGACTTAATGAAATTATTTATCATTTTGCCAAGATGGTCATACTCTTCACAAAAATAGTTATAACTACTCTCGTCGCTGAATGATTTAGTTTCATACAACGTCTTTAAATGGTCCGCAGTTTCATCACAGGAAGCAAGAGAGTATATTAGGAATTTGAGGAATTCCTGTTTATATTTCCGTCTTCCAAAACCTTCTACTATATTACTTTTGATAGACTTACTTGACCTTCTTATCTGGCTGCCTTCTTCATACGTCTCGAATTTTGGCAACTTTAAGCTCATCTGGTGAACTTCAACGGCTAACTTGTGAGCTTTTTTGTAAATATCCAAATCTTCATAGCTCTGGTAGGCCATTTATCTTTCCTTTCCGATGAGCCGTTATCTTCGAGTATCGAGCATCCAGCATCGAGTATCAAGTTACGCCATACTTTCCAGCATGTCTAATCCGTCCATTTCGTGCAAACCCTTGCCCGCTGGAACCATAGGCCAGACGTTCTCTTCCGGCTCAACGTGAAAATCCACAACGCAGGGCATCTTCTCGCCTAACATCTTCTTAATCGCCTTCGGCACATCCGCCTTTTTCTCAACCGTTATTCCGACCGCGCCCAGCGCCTCAGCCACTTTCGAATAATCCGGATTCGCAAGATAGCTCTTCGAATATCGCTTGTTATAGAAAAGCTCCTGCCACTGCCTCACCATTCCCATATACCCGTTATTCAAAATACAGACCTTTATCGGCAGCTCATACTGAACCGCCGTCCTCAGCTCCGTCAGCGTCATATTGAAACTGTGGTCTCCGTCAATATCGACAACCGTCGCCTCCGGCATTGCTATCTGCGCACCTATCGCCGCGGGCAACCCGTAGCCCATAGTCCCCAGACCGCCCGAAGTGATAAACTGCCTCGGCCTCTTGAACCGGTAGAACTGCGCCGTCCACATTTGGTTTTGTCCGACGCCCGTCGTAACTATCGCGTCGCCGCCCGTCAATTCGCAAACCTGCTCAATCACGTATTGCGGCTTTATATGTGTCGAGTTCCTGTCGTATCCCAGCGGATACTTTTTTTTCCACTGCGCAATCTTCGTAAACCATTCCTTGCGCTCGCGGTGCTCAACCATCTTGGCCATTTCACCCAGTATATATTTCGCGTCGCCCACAACCGGTATGTCCGCCCGAACGTTCTTCGCTATGCTCGCCGGGTCAATATCTATATGTATCACCTTCGCGTGCGGCGCAAATGCCTTGACCTTGCCCGTCACCCTGTCATCGAACCTCGCGCCGACCGCTATCAGCAAATCGCACTCCTGCACCGCGTAATTCGCAAAAGCGGTTCCGTGCATCCCGAGCATATCAAGCGATTCAGCGTTGTTCTGGTCGTAACTTCCCAGGCCCAATAGCGTCATCGTAACAGGCAGATGCGCCTTATTCGCAAGGGCGCGCAGCTCCTCGCCGGCATTGGCGCTGATTATTCCGCCGCCGACGTAAAGCACCGGCTTCTCCGATTTGTTTATCGCCTCGGCTGCCATTTCTATCTGCCTGTGATGCCCTTTTATCCTCGGCTTATACCCCGGCAGGCGCATCTCAACCCCGGCGTCATACTCCGTTTTCGCAAGCTGCACGTCAACCGGTAAATCAACCACCACCGGCCCGGGCCTGCCCGTCGAGGCGATAAAGAACGCCTCTTTTATTGTCCGCGCCAAGTCCTTAACATCCTTGACTATGCAATTGTATTTCGTAACAGGCCGCGTGATACCAGTCGTATCCGCTTCCTGAAAAGCATCGTTACCGATTAGCTCCGTGCGAACCTGTCCCGTTATGGCGACCATCGGAACCGAATCCATCATCGCCGTCCCCAAACCCGTAACCAGATTGCACGCCCCCGGCCCGCTCGTCGCGACTATCACCCCGACCTTTCCGCTTGCCCGCGCATACCCGTCCGCCATATGTGCCCCGCCCTGCTCATGTCGTGGAATTATAAATCGAATCGGTGCATCATACAGCTTATCAAACAGGGGCAATACCACTCCGCCTGGGTAGCCGAACATTGTGTCAACGCCCAGGTCGATAAGCGATTGGACGGTTATCTCAGCGCCGGACCTGAGCGCAGTCGAAGGGCCTGACCTTTGAATCGGGGATTTTCCAGCCAAATCGGCTGACTGTGAAGAATCGGACTTCATTACATACTCCTTTCGCAGCATATTCCGGTAAATTACAGCTTTTCGGGCCTCTTTTGTCAGGCCAGTCGTTACCACCACAGCAACAACCCGCCTTAAGGGTCGAGGTCTCGCCAAAGGCGGACCCGCCCATACAAAGTTTATAGCCCTGCTATAATCCCGTAATTCTGCTCAATTGTAGTGCTTACGCACTACCCTGTCAATTGTTTTCGGCAAATTTTAACCACAGATTAACCCCGTGAGATAGGCAAAGCCGCCATCTAACGGGGTAAACACAGATTATCACTGATTCTTAATATAAAAACACCCCCTGCCGCCTTCGAAATTCGTATAAAATTATGTGGGCAGAACAATAAATAGAGCTATAATAACACCCTTCCTTTAATAAGAATTTGGAGACCGACTATGTGCGAACAATGCGGCTGCAACCACGATAAAACCCAGGATGCCTTCGAGACAAAGGTCAAAGCGATAATCGAAGCCATCAGGCCGAATTTGCAAAGCCACGGCGGTGACGTCGAACTCGTCGCCACCGAAAACGGCAAAATAGTTAAGGTCCGCCTTCAGGGCGCCTGTTCCGGCTGCCCGGGCGCAAGAATGACCCTCAAAATGGGAATCGAACGCCTCCTAAAAGAAAAAATCCCACAGGTCAAAGAAGTCATCGCGGTTGACTAAAAACCTTAGACACGAATATGAAGAAGCTTTCTCCCGGTTCGCAGACGCCCCGGCTGCCAGGGCCTTTGGGCTCGGCAGGCACGCGTTGTTCATATTGCTCAAAGCCCTCGATGTAAATCCCGGCGACAAAATTGGCGTCTGTGCCTTTACCTGCCTGGCTGTCGTAGAAGCCATCAAAGTTTGCCAAGCTGTCCCCGTATATTTGGACATCGATGAATACCTCTGTATAGACCCGCAGGAAATCCTTTGCCATAATGGACTTGGCCATCCCTTTCGGGAGGCATCCCAAATGGGAATACAGAATAAAGGTTCTCTCAAAGTTGTGATTTTACAGCACACCTTCGGCAACCCCGGGCGATTCGAGCAGCTTCTCGCGGCCTGCAATAAAATAGACGCTAAAATTATCGAAGATTGTGCCCACGCGCTGAATTGCACGTGGAAAAATCAGAAATTAGGCAAATGGGGCGAAGGAGCCGTGGGCCAGGGAGGAATGTTAACCGTCAATTCAAGCAGCTTACTCGAAAAAGTTGACCGCCAAATCGAGCGGTTCGCTGCGCCCGCGTCTCAAAAATCGGAATTTATTCTGTCTTCCCTTAGGCGAGCGTATCACCCATTCAGTCAGTCGCGGCTCGATTGTTATCTCGGATATAACTACTCCCGGCTGCGTAGTATGTTACATTTCAGGGGGAAATCTTTTCTGAAAAACGGCTTTCCCTCCTGCACGGGATACCCCCGTTTAATGGGGGAAATGACGGCAAAGGCAAAATTAAAACAAATCGAAAGCTGGCCCAAATTGCGGCAGATTCGCCTTCAAAATACCGCGATGATAGAGGATGCCTTCAGCAATGCAGGAATATCTCTTTGGCCCGTAGAACCGCAGGCAAAAATTACAATGATGAGATACCCCTTGCGGGTATATAAGAAGTGGGAAATAGTCCATCGGGCAGGCATTCGAGGCCTCGACATCGCCGGCTGGTATGTCAGCCCGGTCCATCCGCTCAGTGACAAAGACCTTGCCAAAGTTGATTACCGCCGTGGCTGCTGCCCAAGGGCCGAAGGCACAATTGAACGTTTAGTCCACCTCCCGACCGGCCCATCGCTCAATAAACACAAATTGGATGCTATGATTAATGTGATAACCTCCATACACTGACTGACACTGACTAAAACACTGACTCACACCGACTTCTTTCGGTTTTCCGTCTTCGGTCTGTGTCGGTCCGTGTAACTTAAAAGTCCGTGTCTGTCCGTGTTTCTGGAAAGTTTAACCTGGCGAATTCCCCGTGATATTTCTTCGCCGCTATATCGCGGGCCTTGGCGGCATCTATTTCATTGTCAAAATAGCCCAATGATATTTTTTTCCTGTTATGGTGAATGTAAGCACACCATTTCTTATATATTATGTGAAAACTAACGCCGATAAACCGTGATGAGGTGTTTTTTCTTTTTGGAACGTTTCGGCAATTTTGCGACCGCGTGGCCAAACGGAGATTGGCTCTTCGATTATCGAGGGGATTGCAATTTTTATGGTCAACAAGAAAGCCCTTTGGCTGATTCATTATTTCCCTGTGCAAACTCAAGAGTTTTGTCAGGCCGGGGCCTGTTTTGACGTCCCTGACAGCATATAATCTTTTTCCGTTTCCTTCGACGTGCCATTTGAAATGGCCGAGGCGGTAGAAATCCGCCGGCTCAACTGTCGTCCATTCCCCTTCGCCAAGATATATCCTGCGATAGGCATAACCATATTTGCGCCTGCGATACAGCATCAAAGGCCAAGTGAAGATACGGTCTAACCAATTAGGTATACTTATGTGAATCGTTGACATTTTCTCGCCCTCCTTTTCAAACGATACTCGATATTCGATACTCGATACAATTTTTATGACCCCGCCCACAGGAGGCGGGGCTACCCGAGGAACACAGTTCCTCTACCCTATGGCGCAAACTTGCGCGCTTTTGACGAAAACGAGGGATTTCCTGATGGGGTCAAAATCGATAAGTCCTTATTGCGTAAGGAGTAAAAATTTTTTAAGATTTTTGAATCTAAGGGTTTTCGACCTGCGCGAAAATGGATAACAACTGTATCATACAACTGTTTGATACAAGTGTTTTATACGACTGTTAGTGTCCAGAATTTAAGCCGTTGTGTTTGAAGGGGTTACAGCAAAAATGGCATTAGGAAAACACGTCAAAAACAGGCCTAAAAATGACCGAAAAACCACGCAAAAAGCCCCTCTTCTCTGACAGACAATTATTGATAACTGCTTAATAATAATGAAGTTGCATCAGTTTTTAATGTCCCCATCCCCCCGTTTTTTATGCCGAAAATTTGCGATTGAGTGAACAAATTTAGAAGTAAGAAGGCAGAAAGAAAAAACCCGTCCTACGCCGGGGGCTACGGAGGGCAGGAGCCGGAGTTAATTTTATCGGAAACAGGAAGCAGGAAAAACGGTAACTGTCCCCATTATTCCATCTTGCCCAGAGATATTACGTATTTCACCTTCGAGCCAATCGCAACCGCCTTGCCGGCAGCAGGACTCTGGCTGATAACCTTACCTGCATCCACAGTATTGCTGTATTTGGTAGTTACGGTGCCAACAACAAGATTGGCGTCAACAATCGCCGTATTTGCATCGGGAGCTACCATACCCACAACATTCGGCACAATCGGCTTCTTGCCCAGAGATATTATGTATTTCACCTTCGAACCAATCGCAACCGCCCTGCCGGCAGCAGGACTCTGGCTGATAACCTTACCAGCATCCACAGTATTGCTGTATTTGGTAGTTACGGTGCCAACAACAAGATTGGCGTCAACAATCGCCGTATTCGCATCGCTTGCTGTCATACCCACAACATTCGGCACAATCGGCTTGGTGCCCAGAGATATTATGTATTTCACCTTCGAGCCAATCGCAACCATCTTGCCAGCAGCAGGACTCTGGCTGATAACCTTACCTGAATCCACAGTATCGCTGTATTTGGTAGTTACGGCGCCAACAACAAGATTGGCATTAATAATGGCCGTATTCGCATCGCTTGCTGCCATACCCACGACATTGGGTACTGTCGGCTTGCCCAACAAAGAAGACACTTTGTAGGTTACCGTCGAGCCAATGTTAACCTCTGTACTGCCCGCCGGAATCTGACTGCTAACCAAACCTGCTGCCACAGTGCTGCTGAATTCATTGCCGCCATTTACGGGCTTCAGACCGACAGATGTGATAGCGGCATTCGCATCAGCCGCTGTCATACCCACAACATTCGGCACAGTGGTTGATTCACCTAATGATATAACCAAATTGATGGATGAGCCGACATCAGCGGCTGTTCCAGCGACCGGGTCTTGGCTGATAACATTTCCAGCAGCCACAGTATCACTGTAGTGTTGAGTAACCGTACCAACTGTAAGACCAGCACCAATAATAGTTGTTTCCGCCGCACTTTGGGTCATACCTACGACGTTAGGCACGTTGAGTTTGGCTAATGATATAATAACCTGCTTTGTCGGCATAACTGTGCCCGTAATCTTGTTCCAACTGAGGTCAAAGAATGAGTTCTCAAGTAAACTTATGGTCACCTTATTGCCAGCCGGGACAACACTCGGGGCTGTCAGGACAATCGAAAACAGAGGAGAACCCAAATCAGTGGCTGCTACGTCATTCATAATGGCCACTTCATAATTACTGCTGGCGATGTTTATACCTGTAAAATCGAGACCGGAGTTTCTGTTGGTCGTGAGAATTACCCCACCACCGATTGAACCGAAATCGACGACAATATCAACATCGGCCGCAAGCATCGTAGCGCCGCTGTAACTTACGGTGTATGTCCCTGTAGCGTTGGTCACCAGGGAATCCGGCCCTGAAATCGACAGCCCTAGCTGTGCATTGACCGTTGAAGCCATTCCAAGAACCATCACCAGAACTAAAAACTTTTTCATTGTCCACCCTTTTCATTATACGGGGTTTCCCATATTAAACGCCTGGCTATGCAACCAATCCTTCTAATGGACGGCAATATTGAAAGCCAAAGGTGCGTTTCTCTCCAATTTTAACCACCAAGTCCCTGATAAGACAACAAGTTTTAATTAACCCCGTTAGATGGCAGCTTCGCCTATCTCACGGGGTGAATCCGTGGTTAAAAATTCTTCGTGTTTTTCGTGTCTTCGTGGTGACTCTTTATCTTTTTCGCATTCGGCTTTTCAATCACTCCTCTTTCCGTGATAATTGCCGTGATGTTTTCCGCAGGCGTTACATCAAACGCGGGATTGTAAATATCAACGCCATCGGGCACTATCTTTTTAGTGCCCGTCCTGAGCGACCTGTGGTGAGCGGAGTCGAACCAAGTCGAAGGGCTGACTCCACCTATAAACCGAATCTCATCCGCTGACCGTTGCTCGATAGGAATATCTTTACCTGTCTTTGTTTTCAAATCGAATGTGCTCGATGGGGCAGCAATATAAAACGGAATTTTATGCGCTTTAGCGAGAACGCTAAGACCATAAGTACCAGTTTTATTGGCTGCATCGCCGTTGGCAGCGATTCTGTCTGCGCCGGTGATGACCAGATTTATTCTGCCATCCCTCATCAAAGCAGCCGCCATATTATCGCAGATGACCGTCGTATCGATTTTGGCGCGTTTCAATTCCCAGGCGGTCAATCGCGAACCCTGTAACAAAGGCCTTGTCTCATCAACATATACCCTGAACTTTTTGCCTCGTTTTTTCGCCTCATACAGAACCGAAACGGCTGTCCCCTGACCAGCCGTAGCCAATGCCCCCGCGTTGCAATGCGTCAGCACCCCCATCCCATTCTTAATAAACCTCGCGCCGTTAGCGCCGATTTTACGGCACATCTCGACATCTTCCCGGCAAAGAACATTGGCCTCTTTCAAAACCGCTTTGCGAAGCTCATATATTGTCTCTCTCGTATTTTTTTCCGCGCATTTTACAACCCTGTCAATCGCCCATCGCAGATTTACAGCCGTAGGTCTGCTGCTCGCTAAGTATTCACAATCCCGTTTCAAAACCGTCAATACCTGCTTTGGTGATGCGTTTGCCGATACACTTTGCAAGCTCAAAACCGCCCCATACCCCCCTGCTACCCCGATTGCCGGCGCTCCCCGAACCGCCAATGTCTTAATCGCATCATATAACTGCTTAACATTAGAACAGCGAATGATTTTATACTCCCCCGGCAGCTTCCTCTGGTCGATAATCTCCAAACAGCCATCGACCCCGCCAACCCATTTTAATGTTTTTACAATCATATTTCTTTCTCTTCTGCCTTGGCATCCTCTTCGAGTTTTTTGCGGAGGTATTTGCCCGTATAGCTAAGCTCATTTTTGGTAATTTCCTCGGGTGTTCCTGTCGCGACAACCGCCCCGCCCCTTTCGCCGCCTTCAGGTCCAAGGTCGATTATGTAATCCGCAAGCTTTACCACGTCGAGGTTATGCTCGATAACGACCACGGTATTGCCCAAATCAACAAGTCGCTGCAGGACGCTGAGCAGATTGTGAATATCGGCAAAGTGCAGCCCTGTTGTCGGCTCATCGAGAACATACAGCGTATGACCCGTGGCCGCCTTACCTAATTCCGCCGCGAGTTTCACCCGCTGCGCCTCGCCCCCTGACAGCGTTGTTGACGCCTGACCGAGTTTGATATATCCAAGACCTACGTCATTGAGCATTTTCAGCAGGCGGATGACCGTCGGGAAATTCGCGAAAAACTCCAGCGACTCCTCAATCCGCATATCGAGAACATCCGCTATATTTTTGCCCTTATAAGTTACCTCCAGCGTCTCCGGATTATATCTTTTGCCCTTGCATTGCTGGCAAGTTACATACACATCAGGAAGGAAGTGCATCTCAATGAGCATTGTACCCTGGCCTTTGCAGTATTCGCAGCGGCCGCCTTTGGTGTTGAAGCTGAAACGGCCCGCTTTGTAGCCGCGAATCTTGGCCTCGCGGGTTTTGGCGAAGAGCTTACGAATCTCATCAAGAGCGCCGGTATAAGTCGCGGGGTTGCTGCGGGGGGTCTTGCCAATAGGCGACTGGTCAATCTGGATAACCTTGTCGATTTGCGTTATGCCGAGGATGCTTTTGTGTTTGCCTGGGTGCTCGCGGGAGCCATAAAGGCGACGGCGTAACGCGGCCAAAAGCACCTGATTTACGAGCGTGCTTTTGCCAGAGCCGGAAACGCCGGTAACGCAGAC
Organism: Sedimentisphaerales bacterium; assembly: GCA_050012695.1. Lineage (GTDB taxonomy): Bacteria > Planctomycetota > Phycisphaerae > Sedimentisphaerales > Anaerobacaceae > Fen-1362. Next base: position 46,796 of record JBEKGR010000010.1, read on the forward strand.
GAAAACGCCGAGGGGGAATTTGACGTCGATATCCTTGAGATTGTGCTCCGCAGCACCCCTTACCTCGACGCATTTGCGAAGATTGTATTTTCGTCTTCTCGAACCCAGGCCGATTCGCTTCCTGCCACCGAGGTAATCGCCCGTAAGCGACCTTGTGCAATTTATTATGTCCTGCAATTTGCCTTCGACCACCAGCTCACCGCCATGCGCGCCAGCTGCGGGGCCAATATCAATAATGTGGTCGGCACTCCTCATAATGTCTTCATCGTGCTCGACCACGATGACGGTGTTGCCTATCTTGACAAGCCGCTGCAATATGCCAAGCAGGCGGTCATTGTCGCGCTTGTGAAGTCCGATTGTCGGTTCATCGAGAACATAGCAAACCCCGACAAGGCCGCTTCCGACCTGGGTCGCTAATCGTATTCGCTGCGCCTCGCCGCCTGCAAGGGTGCCACTTCTGCGGTCAAGCGTGAGGTAACCGAGGCCAACGTCAAACATAAAACCAAGACGCGCTTTTATCTCTTTCAAAATCTGTTCGGCTATTACGGCCTTTTCGTTTTCGAGCTTGAGCTTGTTGAAAAATACCTGCGCCTTTTCGATGCTCATCGATGACAGCTCGTGAATGTTTTTATTTCCGACCGTTACCGCTATTGCCTCGGGACGTAATCTTGCGCCGTTGCACGCAGTGCAGTGCTGCTCGCTGAAATAGCTGTGTAATTTTTCTTTGACGTATTCGCTTTCGGTCGCCTTCCACCTGCGCATCAGGTTCGGGATGACGCCTTCGAACCATATACCGTATTTGTCTTCATCTTCTTTATTCGTGCCGTTCATCAGGAGCCGTCTTATCTCATCGGGCAAATTCCCGAAAGGCACCGTCTTATCAATGCCGAAGTCCCGACAAAACCGGTTGACCAAGCGGTTATAAAAAATATTCATCCGCTTGCCGCCTTTGCGCCAGGCGTCAATCGCGCCGTTTTCGAGCGACTTGGTTTTATCAGGGACAATCAGTTCCGGGTCAAATTCAAGAATCGTTCCTAAGCCGTCGCAGCTTTTGCACGCGCCATAGGGGCTGTTAAAGCTGAATAACCGCGGTGACAATTCTTCGAGCGATGCTTCGGGGTGCTGCGGACAGGCGAACTTTTCACTATATATCGTCTCGCTCCATTTGCCATCGCCTTCCTTGCCACCCGGCTCCTGGCTCAAAACCACAATCGCCCCATCGCCGAGTTTCAACGCCGTCTCAACTGAGTCGGCCAGGCGGATTCGCACCGCCTCGTTTATAACGAGCCGGTCAACGACGGCGGCGATATCGTGCTTTTTGTTCTTATCGAGCACGGGCGTGCCGCGAATATCGTAAATCCCACCATCGACGCGCACACGCACGAAACCTTCGCGCTGAATCGACGCGAAGATGTCCTTGTGCTCGCCCTTTTTGCCGCGAATCAGCGGTGCGCAAATCTGCACCTTCGTCCCTTTGGGCTTGCTGATTAGCCAATCGACAATCTGAGACGAATGCTGGCTGGCAATTTCTTTACCGCAAACCCGGCAGTGTGGCGTGCCGACCCTGGCGAAAAGCAATCGAAAGTAATCGTAAATCTCCGTCGTCGTCGCAACCGTCGAACGAGGATTAGCGGATGCGCTACGCTGTTCAATCGCGATTGTCGGAGGCAGCCCGGTGATTTCGCCAACCGCGGGCTTTTGCATCTGCTCAAGGAATTGCCTGGCGTAGGAGCTTAGGGACTCGACGTATTTGCGTCTGCCCTCGGCGTAAATGGTATCGAAGGCGAGGGAGCTTTTGCCTGAGCCGGAGATGCCTGTGATGACGACCATTTTATCGCGGGGGATGCTCAGGTTGATGTTTTTGAGGTTATGCTCCGCCGCACCGGTTATTTTGATGAACTTTCCCGTCTGCTCGCTCATTAAGATACCTTCGCAACTATAATGCCAAAATTCATTGATAATCCAAACTTGTTATTGTAGCAAAAACAAACCACAGATTACACAGATTTTTTCACCACCAAAACGCAAAGACACAAAGAATTTTTAACCACTCTCGTAAGGGACGTCTTTCGGCGAGATTAACACAGATGGACACGTCGTAGGCGGGGCAGATTGGGAGGCAAGTAAAAAGTTGACAAGGAACTAACAGGTAACTGTTTTCCCCGTCTTTAACAACTATCAAGGAATTGTGTAATACTTCTTTACTACTTCTGACGCTGGTTTCTTATATACTGTGAATTCCTGAGTATGCCAAATTGTATTAACCGCCCCCGGAGTCATCATCATCGGTGTTATTTGCCAAAGACTTACTCCCTTGAGCCAGTTGCCTTTATGTCCATAAAGAACATTCAGATAAGCCTCCAGCCCACGAGATTGCAAGTCGTTATTGACCATTTTGCCAGGGCTCGGAGGGTCGTTTACAGCATATAATCCGCCGCTTACGCTTTGATAACCGCCCTCAAGAGCCATTAATTCTTTATTATAGCGTTTTGAGATATTTCTAAGATAAGTAATCACATTTCCAATTGAACCGACTGAATTGTTTGCCCATTGCATCTTCAGCGATTCTATTGAAGCATTATCGTTACGGGTAAGCGGAACATATAACGAGCAGCCGATGAAATCCAGCTTGTCCCAGAAAATGACCTCATTAACATCTTTTACGTTATCCCATACACTAAAAATCGCATCATATGTCAACTGACCGGAAAAACGAAGTCGAACTTCGTCAATTAAATTAATCCATTCATCTCTGAACCGCCAGTCAACATGATTCAATTCGGTGCCGATACATATTGCATCAACTTTATTCAGGGCGGCGAATGCAGCAAGTTCGGCCAGGTATGTCTTCCATGCGGGAAAGAAATTTGAAGGCCTGAACTCGTTAACGTCGGTATTCCAGATATTTCTGTTTTGAGCTGTAGCCGCCATTGTGACATGCGGTTTAAGCATAACATAGAATTTCATAGCTTTGGCTTTATCAATGACAGTTTTAATATCTGACATACAGGGATGCAGGGGACCGCCTTGTTTCACAATAGTGCCGTCATTATTAAAGTTAACGGGCCAATCCATTGCCAGGAAATTTGCTCCTTCATCTAATGCAAATCGCAATCCTTCATCTACAGGCGCTTTTGGTCCCCACCAGTCCTTCTCCCACGCGGTAAAATTGAATCCGTGAAGACTAAGATTGGTGATTTGCGGCGTTTGAGGTTTTGTCGCGATGTCTTCTCCTCCGTTCGCCAATGTCCCTTTTATAATTACCAATATAGAAATTAACGCTAACTGAATAGAAAGGTTTCTCTTGAACATCTCTTTTCCTTTTTGACTGGTTGAATTAACAATTTTACTTCGGATAGCCGATGGTCTGGGCGACTATTATTTGTTCGGGCTTTACGTTGATTGCCTCGCCGAATTTTTTCTGGTCAACCATTCCCCGCACTACCGCCGCCAGGCCCTGCGACGCACAATACAAATAGACGTTCTGAACCATACAACCCACCTCAACATCTCCCCAGATTTTTCGCTTTTCTTCGGGGACGGGGGCGGGGCCGTGACTTTCCTTTGGATTCCTTAAGGTAAAGACATAAACGAGGTTGAGCGGCGCGATGAATACGAAATCCTGCATTCCTGCCGCTTTTCTAAAATCGCCTTTCGCGACGGTTTTAAGCTGGTGCTTTGCCGCGTCATATAAATAAATGCCCTCAGGAAGCACCACATAAATATCAACACAATATATGCCCATCGCCGCGGGCGAAGTGCGTTTGCCGTCGGCCCTGTTTGTGCCATCAGCCGCCCAAAGCAGGTCCGACAACTGCTGCGAGGTGAGCTTTTTATCCGAGATATCGCGGGTTGATTTTCTTTTCTTGAGCGCCTGCATCAAGGAAATTCCGCCATTCAAATCGGGCGGAATGAGTTTAATGACCTCACCTGCTGCAATCGGTTGTATCTGCTGAACTGTCACGGCTGTGGTATTGGCATCCTCTGCGAAACTCAAACTTGCGATACCCAGCACACCAATAGCCGGCACGGCCTTCAAAAACATTCTGCGATTCATACGATTCTCCAAATCCTGGTTTTTAATATTAGAAACTTTCGGCACTATTCACTGCCTACGTTTGTTCACCGATTCTATTCTCAAAACCGTCCAACTTTCAACACAAAATTTGACACGACATTGCCCTTTCGGCCTTTTTACCCTTGCCATTTTGGCAAATCCACACCAGACATTTTTTTGCGCGCAAAAAACCAATTTGCGAATATCACCTATTGTATTCCGCCGGCAAATTTGATATTATGATTTGTGTTAATAGCCTGCATAACCGCATAATATATATGGAGTTTAATTATGCAAAAGCAAAAAACGCTCGTACTTCGTAAAAAAGGGCCTACCCATCATAGCACAAGCAAAGATGGGTTTACACTCGTTGAACTGTTAGTCGTTATCTCTATTATCGCCCTTCTGATGGCCATACTGCTGCCCGCATTAGCCAAGGCACGCGAACAGGGCAAACGTATCGTCTGCCTGAGCAACCTTAAGCAGTTGACCCTCGCCTGGATGAATTACGCCTCGGCCTACAACGACAAGCTCGTAAACGGTGCAAACGGCGATACTCCCGGCAATGGCGGTGCTTGTTCGTCCGAGATGGGCTGCGCGGCCGGAACTAATTGTGCGGCTAAACTACCAAGTACAGATCCATGGAATAGGATTGATCTGCACCAAAACGAGCTACCATGGGTCGGAGTCGCCTATATAAACGGCCCCACGGGATTTGCACCTGCCGATGAATGTTGCCAGAGATGTGCTATTCAGACCGGGGCATTGTGGAGATTTGCCCAAAACGAAAAAATCTACCGTTGCCCCGTAGGCGACAAAAAAGCTTTAATAGCATACCCAATTGTCGATTCAATGAACGGCAAATGGAAATGGAATTTAGGCACAGGCAGTGGGGACAACGCTACAACTGTAATGATAAAGAACCTCAACCAGATTAAAGGCGCCTCAACGAGAATGGTATTTATCGACGAGGGCCATCCAAGCCCGGACAGTTACGCGGTTTATAACGGGGTCGGAAGGTGGTATGACCCCCCGATGGCAAGGCACGGCAGCGGAACAGACTTATCTTACGCCGACGGCCACGCAGGTCGCATAATGTGGTCGTCTAAATGGACAGTGGACCTTGCCAAGACAGCAGAAACCAGAATAACTACAGACCCAGAAAGAACACCGCCTTCTACTGACTGCGCGGCCATAACCGACCTTTATAAGATACAGATAGCTTGCTGGGGTCAACTCCTCTATACACCCACGGGCCCTGCGGGCTGTAGGCCCTCTTCAGATTGATGAATAAACTCGCTTAAAACAGCCCAAGCCGGCGACGGCGTTTGAAATCGGCTTAAAGAGCCGTTGCGGCTGCGGCCTGGCCTTTGCCCTTTCGGACTTCGGCTTTTTTAGTGCCTTTTTACCACTGTCATTTTGGCAAAGTCATACAAGATATCCTTCGCGGGCTGCGGGCTATTGTTTCTGCCGATTGATAACATAATTCGCTTAGGTCACATAAAAATCGGCAAAAAGCGGTAATTCTCACGAAAATTCCCTATTGCAAAATGGTGGTCAATATGATATTATTGGTGGCGATAAAGAACCTCACACTATAATATAAAGGGTCCGTTTATGAACAGACGTAAAGCGTACGCCCAATGTAAGGGAAACATAACTGGGTTTACACTTGTTGAACTGCTCGTTGTTATATCTATTATCGCCCTTTTGATGGCCATATTGCTGCCCGCATTAGCCAAGGCACGCACACAGGCCAAACGTATCGTTTGCCTGAGCGGTCTCAAACAGTTGACCCTCGGCTGGATGAACTACGCCTCGGCCAACAATGATAAACTCGTAAACGGCGCTCCTGAATCGCCTTTCGCTGCATGCTCGGGCTGTCCAACCGGAGAGCTTTGCGGAGCTACTGTGCCAACCACTGCTTCAGATCTTTATCATGTAAATGAGCTGCCTTGGATCGGAAGCTATAATATCGCAACGACTTCGGATTGCGGCAAGAAATGCGCTATTGACTCAGGCGCACTATGGAGATTCATAAAGGACTACAAACTTTACCATTGTCCAACAGGTATGAAAGGCGAAACAATTACATACTCGATTGTCGATGGAGTGAATGGTCGCCCCGATGGAAGAGCAACCACAGTCGTCCCGGCAGGACCATGGAAAAAAAATCTCGGTCAGATAAGAAGGTCCGCATCACAGGTTGTCTTCGTCGATGAAGGCCGTATCACAGCAGATAGTTTTGCAGTTACTTACGCCACCGGCAGCTGGAGTACCCTTGGGAACTGGTTTGACGGCCCTGATGCCCGGCACGGTAACGGGACGACCGTTTCAATGGCTGATGGCCACGCCGAATACTGGCTATGGTGCCTAGAGACAGCTAACTATGCCCGACTGGTAGAAGCCCCAGTCCCCCCCACTTGGGATTTCCCACTTGGTCCACTACCAACAGGCATGCCGGCAGCGCCTGATGCCGCATTTCAGGACCTGTACAAAATGACGATTGGCTGCTGGGGGCGAGTAGATTCCAGTATCACTGCCGCCACGGGGCATCCGTCCAAAGTTGAGTGAAAAACCCGGCTGAATCGGCAAGCCGTGACTTGTCCGCCGAAGGCGAGATCTCGCTAAATGGCGGATAACTTGTGATTCGTCGTTTCGTTAAAACGAGTCACGGGGGCCGAGGCATTGGTCATCAATTTGCATTCTCCCACCGTTAGGCGTCCCTTTCGGGAGCAGTGAAAAGGCCTGGAAATTTCTGCTTGCATACATCCCCCGCTTTAGATAATCTGTGGTTTTTCTACGCGGTCGGGGTTTCGATGAATCAGGCCCCGGCACGGCAGTAAAGACCTTTAATATATTAAAAATGACACTGATGATATTAGAACCCGTTAGATAGGCAAGGCCGCCATCTAACGGGTTTAACACGGAGATGACCTATGTTCAAAATCAGTGGAATTGACCTTGCCATCATTATCGTTTATTTCTGCACCGTGATTGTGGCGGGTCTGTGGGTTTCAAGGCGAGGGGCAAAGAACCTCGAATCCTATTTCCTCGGCGGCAAGTCGCTGCCGTGGTATATCCTCGGCATTTCCGATGCATCGGGTATGTTCGACATAAGCGGCACGATGGTGCTCGTTACCTGGCTGTTTATGTATGGTCTCAAGAGTATCTGGCTGCCCTGGGTATGGCCGACGTTCAATCAAATCTTCCTGATGATGTTCCTCAGCGGCTGGTTGCGGCGGTCCAACGTCCTGACCGGCGCTGAATGGATTAAGACGCGGTTCGGCGCGGACAAAGGAGCAAATCTCGCTCACATCAGCGTGGTGGCTTTCGCGCTGGTAGCCGTCGTGGGTATGCTGGCCTACGCATTCAAGGGCATCGGCAAATTTGCTGTAGTGATGCTGCCCTGGCGTTTTACAAATACCACCGAAGGTATTTTTTCCGACGCGAACATCTACGCACTGATACTAATGGGGCTAACGTCGCTGTACACCATCAAGGGGGGGATGATAAGCGTGGTCATCACCGAGGTTATGCAGTTCACCATTCTGACCGTCACCGCCCTTGTCATCGGAGGAATCGCCATTTACTCGGTCAGTCCGGCCGAGATACAGAATTTGATACCGGCGGGCTGGACAAGCCCGTTCTTCGGGTACAAGTTAGGCCTGGACTGGACGGGCGTCTTTGACAAGGTGAATCTGGCCATACAGGCCGAAGGCAATGAGCTTTTCGGCATCATTTTCGGCCTGATGTTGTGCAAAGGCGTGCTGGCGAGTTTGGCAGGCCCGATGCCCAACTACGATATGCAGAGAATCCTGGCTACTCGTAACTCTCGCGAGGCCTGTATGATGAACGGCTGGGTGACGACGGTCCTGATGTTCCCGCGCTATATGATGGTCGCAGGCCTGACAGTCATGGCGTTAAAGTTTTGCACGCCGGAACTCAAAGCAATGGCTAAGCCGGACCTGGAGGGAATTCTGCCGGTTGTCCTGTTCAACTATATGCCACATGGTGTAGTCGGATTCCTGCTCGCGGGCCTACTGGCGGCTTTTATGTCCAATTTCGCCGCGACCGTCAACGCCGCACCGGCGTATGTCGTCAACGACATATATAAACGATACATCAATCCCAATGCGCCAGCACGAACAGAGATACTGATGAGCCGCCTTTCGTCGCTGGTGATCCTTGGCATGGGCCTTACTCTCGGCCTGCTGACCAAAAACCTCTTCAGCATTATGTGGTGGATTGTGGGCGCCCTCAACGGCGCCTATGTCATTGCCAATGTCCTCAAGTGGATATGGTGGCGATTCAACGGCTACGGCTATTTCTGGGGTATGATAACAGGCATCCTCAGCGCAATGTTTGTGCCTGGGCTGATGAATTTCGCATTCGGCCGTGACATCAATGCCCTTTACACCTTCCCCATCATTTTCGCGGTTTCGGCTGTGGGTTGCTTTGTGGGCACCTTCCTGACCAGGGCCGAAGACGATGCTGTCCTCAAGAAATTCTACAAGACCGTCAATCCCTGGGGCTTCTGGGGACCCATTAGGGAAAAGGTCGTGCGGGAAGACCCGACATTCATGCCGAATCGAAACTTTGGCCGAGATATGACCAATGTTGTGGTAGGCATTGTCTGGCAGTTGTGCCTTGTCACGCTGCCAATCTTCATCGTCCTGCGCGACTGGCCGTGGGTTACCAAGATTGCTATCACCCTCGCGGCAACATGTGTATTCCTGAAATTCAACTGGTATAACAAACTTGAAAAGATATAAAAACCAACAGGAAGAAAAAATATGAATGAAACCGCCTCCGATAAGGAAAATACTAGGTTTCGGTTTATATGTTAGGGTACGAGCAGTTAAGGAATTAAAAAAAAGACGCTAGCCCGCATTTTCTGCAAGACTAGCGCCAAAAAACATGTATTAGGCGTAAATCTATTACCAGTGTGATTAGTTTTCAATAAAAAAATGGTAGACCTCAAAAGTAACTTATAGCATACAATGACTCGTAAGTCCTTTCTTTACAAGAAGTTAAGTATTAATAAGTCGCACATTTTTTTTTATAAAAAATATTAAAAATAAGTATTGACAGATGTAAAAATATAAATAGGTTGTATATTGAACGACTGGGACGTGCAATAGTGCGAGACCAGCGCCAAAAAACATGTATTGACCGTAACTTCTTTACGGTCCTTAAGGCCATGCGACTCCTCTATAACACGTCCTATCGAAAACATTGGAAAGGAGCGTACAATGGCTGAGGAAAAAAATCACTCGGGTTCTGGTCCACCAGAAAATCGACAAGGAGAGAAAGGACATTTAAAAATTATCTTCGAAATCGGTTGTCAAAAAATAAACTTAACAATTGAATGGGCCGGAAGTATATTTGGGTGGATTAGGCGACTGCTGTCTCGCTTTATACTTTAGCATAACTCATATTTGTATTGAGCAATAAGAACGAGTTAAAGGGCCGAGAGATAATGAATAAGAAGACATTCGCCGCAAAGGTCAAGAAACTGTTCGCGGACCATAAGCGTTTCATCTCACGCAAAAACACCAAAGTCAAAGAAACCAACGGTATTTATTATCGATATAAATACCCGGTCCTGACCGCCGAACACACGCCCGTCTTCTGGCGTTATGACCTCGACTACAAGAGCAACCCGAACCTTATGGAACGGCTAAGTATGAACTGCGCGTTCAACCCAGGCGCTATCGAGTTCGACGGTAAAATCTGCCTCGTTGCCCGCGTCGAAGGCGTTGACAGAAAATCATTCTTCGCAATCGCGGAAAGCAAAACAGGCGTCGATAATTTCAAATTCTGGGATTACCCCATCTTGCTCCCTGAAACAAGCGACCCGGATATCAACGTTTACGATATGCGATTGGTCAGGCACGAGGACGGCTGGATTTACGGCCTGTTCTGCACCGAACGCAAAGACCCGAATGCGCCACGCGGCGACCTCTCCAGCGCGACCGCTCAATGCGGCATCGTGCGAACAAAAGACCTCAAAAACTGGGAACGATTGGACGATTTGAAAACCACATCGCCCCAGCAGCGAAATGTTGTGCTGCATCCCGAATTCATCAACGGCAAATACGCCCTTTATACACGCCCGCAGGATGGTTTTATTTCCGCGGGTTCAGGCGGCGGCATCGGCTGGGGACTCTGCGACAATATGGAACACGCTGTAATTACAGCCCCCGAAACAATCGTCGATGACAGGCAATACCACACAATCAAAGAGGTCAAAAACGGTCTCGGCCCCGCGCCAATCAAAACCGAAAAGGGCTGGCTACAATTAGCTCATGGCGTCCGCGCCTGTGCAGCAGGATTGCGCTATGTCGTTTATGCGTTTCTCACCAAGCTCGACCAGCCGAACAAGCTCATCGCTGAACCGGGCGGCTATTTGATTGCCCCGCAGGGTGAGGAACGTATTGGCGACGTATCGAACGTCGTTTTCACCAATGGCTGGGTCGCTCGCAAAAACGGACAACTGTTTATTTATTATGCTTCTTCGGATACCCGCTGCCACGTCGCGGAAACGACCGTTGATTTGATGCTGGATTACGTTTTGAATACTCCGCCCGAAGCAGGCAGGTCTTTCGCCTGCGTCCAGCAGAGATATAAACTGATTTCCAAAAACCTGCCGATTATGAAGGCAATGAATATTAAATCATGAAAGTGTTATCAACTTTAGATTACGTTTATTAAAGGTAACAGATTCTTTCGAATTAGTTTGTCATATCAACTGGAGGTAGTATGACTATGGAATCTATAAATTTAGCCCAATGGATAACGATTGGGATCGGCTTGGCAACACTTCTTTTTGGGGGAGGATTGATTAAGCATTTCTTTTTCAGGCATCCTGCAAAAATAGACAGCCCAAAGGATACCAACCAAGATAATGAAAGGCAAGTACCGGTAACCATAATAAAAACAAACCCCTGTTTAATCAAGGCTAAGATCAAAGTTGGAGATTATCAAGAATTTAAATGGGGCGACTCATCGATCAAAATATCTGTTATGGACATAGTTAACGAACCATTTAAAACTATAGTAGGTGAACAGCAAGTATTGGGGGTTGAGTTGGGGATAGACTCCGGTGGAGGACTAGTTTATGGCGGCAATTACACCAAAGAATCTGGTGTTAATAAGTATAAAGCACCTCAGGTCTTTTCTAACCATGAAGAGCCCTATTCATTGTATTTTTTCCATACATGGGAGAAACACTGCAAGTTGTTTAGAGTATTAGTGGAACATATAAATCCTCGTTCAGAAGATGTTACATTAAACATTTTCTTTTTTAAAACATAAGCTTTAGCGATAGCTTGGAACTGATTCTACATGACTTACGCTTTCACGTTTCCAGCTAAATCTTGACATTATTTCACCGCTAAGCTAAATTGCTGACTAATAGGACTTTACAGTACTCAGGTTGGCCAAAAAAATGAACATTGATAGTCTAAAACATATATCGCAAATACACCGGCAACAATATATTGAAAGACGCGGATGGGAATGGCGCGTTTTTCTTACAGAAATCACGGCATTAGTTCTTGCAGTCCCCTTCATTATAAAGGAAAAACAAGCTTTGCAGGGGACAGGGTGTCTTTTTGTCATTTTCTTTTGTTTTTCGGCATTTTTATCTATCTGGTATCTAAGTTGGATTCACGCTGCCTCAAACAAAGATAAAAACTACGCGCAGGAAGCTGAAAATCTTCTTTGGAAAACTCAACAAGAACTCGACGAATACATAACAAAGTACAAAAGTGTTTATAATAAAGCTAATAAAGAACCGGCTAATCCAATATCTTGGAAATATCAATTTATTGGAGCTCTTAATGGGACATGGTCTTTCAAGTTCCAAGCAGGAATAATATTAAGCATAACTTTTATTGTCTCAGTTGCAGCGATTGTTCTAATATAAGTATAAAATATTGCTGCAATTAAAGGCCCTGCTGGGCCGCCCATGAGTTGCATTGTTATAATCTATTGTTTGTTCTAATCAGTTCGGCGACAAAAATATATCTTGCTTCGCAACAATGGCACAATATCCAGGCAATCTGTGAAATCTGTGACTAAAAATTTTTCTGCCTTCTCCCGAACAGGGATGGCCGAGCCATAACTTCTTACTTTTGCCTTATGCTTTTTTCTTACGGCATTCTTCCATAATGGCCGCGGTTGCGGTTGCGCCGAAGCGAGTGCAGCCGACTTCGCGGACTTTTAACGCCATATCGAGGTCTCGCACGCCCCCTGCTGCCTTGACCTGCACCTTTTTTGAGACAGCCTTTCTCATCAGTTTCAAATCCTCAATCGTCGCGCCGCCGCCTGCAAAGCCGGTCGATGTCTTCACCCAGTCGGCACCCGCCTCCTCGCAAAGCCGACACGCAATCTTCTTCAGTTCATCCGTCAGGTAGAAATTCTCAAGGATGACCTTCACAAGCACTTTATTCTTATGCGCGGTATCGACGACGGCTTTTATATCATTGCGGACGTAATCAAAGTCCCTGCTTTTGAGTTTGCCGATATTAAGCACCATATCAAGCTCAACAGCGCCGTCTTTAATTGCTTGCTCGGCCTCGAAGACCTTTGTTTCGGTTTTGTTGTACCCATGCGGAAAGCCGATTACGGTCGTGGGCTTGATATCCGTCCCTTTCAACAGCATAGCCACCAGGGACAGCACCGAAGGCGAACAGCAGACGCTTGCCACACCGTATTTTTTTGCGACTTCGCAGCCCTTTCTAATGTCCTCGGTCGTAAACTCCGGCTTCAAAAGCGAGTGGTCTATCATTTTCGCTATGTCTCTGCTCGTCCATTCCATTGCTGTTCTCCAAATAAAAATAAGATATCAAATCTAATTATCAATTATCATTTATCAATCATCATTTATCAATCCCGAAGCTGTCATTTTAAAATTTGCAATCTGCAATCCGAAATCCGCAATCAGAAACCTCTTTCCACCGCTTTTCCACAATCAGCACTTACGATGTGCATAAACTGTTAAACGTAAAAAAAATTCAGTCACAACTCCATTGTCCGCCGAGAGATGGAACAAGTTGAAAAGAAAATCAAAGAAACTCGATTGATTCAATTCGCATCCTCCCAATAATTGCAGTTGTTCTGCCTGCGGTGAGTAAAATTAAACCGCTTAATATAGTGCGGATTCCAGCGTATGGAGACGCGAGAAAAACTTAAAAACGATTAGCTGCTTTGCCCGTCCTTCGTCGCCTGTAATGGCGAATGGGGACGGTGGCGGAGAGGTAAAAATGCAAGGTATTGTCAAGGAGGACATCCGCACCTCGACTAAGTGCGTGGAAGTCCGCTCGAAAGAAAACGTGATTAGCGCGATTAACGACGCTATCGCGGAGAAAATCGGGCAGCAAAAGTTCAGAATATGGTTTAAGAACTCGACTCGACTGACACTTTCGGATGGTCTCTTGAAGATTGGCGTTATAAATCCGTTTATCGCGAACTGGCTCGAAAGCCACTTCAGCTCGCAGGTTACAGAATCGGCGCGTGCGGTCGTTGGCGCAAGCTGCCAGGTCAGTTTCATCGTTGACCCGCAGCTTTGCGACAGCCACAGGACTGCCACATTCGACTGGCAGGCAAAGGCGGCCCTGAATTCCCCGATTACAGTTGAATCAGGCAGGACCAAAACGCAAAGGCCGACATACGCCGGTCAGAAGCTCAAGCTCACCTTCGATACTTTCGTTGTCGGCCAATCCAACGAACTCGCATATAACGCCGCGAAAGCGGTCATCAACGATAAGCAGAGTCCTTTCAACCCGCTATTTATCCATGGAGGGTATGGTCTTGGCAAAACGCACCTGCTGCAAGGGATATGCACGGAACTGCGTCGAGCCAAACCGACAGCCAACTGGCTGTATATGTCGGCGGAGGACTTTGCGAATCAATTTGTGCTGGCCTTGAAGACGAGAAAGCTGGATGCTTTTCGCAGTCGCATACGACAAACGGACTTGTTGGCTATTGACGACATACACTTCCTGGCCAGCAAACCAGCAACGCAGGAAGAGTTCCTGCATACATTTAATACGTTGGATTTGGCCGGCAGGCAGGTTATTCTTGCCTCTGACTCTCATCCTAAAATGATTACCCAGATTTCGGAAAAGCTCATCAGCCGATTTGTTTCGGGGATGGTGGTGAAGATTGACCAGCCGGATTTCAAAACCCGCTGCGAAATCTGCAGGCGCTATGCCCGCGGCATGAAGAAACCCATCTCCGAAGACGTAATCGCCTACGTCGCCGAGCATCTCCGCAGCAATATCCGCGAACTTCAGGGGGCAATCCTCAAGATTGCCGCCTTCGCCTCGCTGCAGAACGCCAAAATCGGCTTGGGCTTAGCGCAGGAGATTCTCGCCGAGCATATCGGACGCTGCGACCCGATGGTGCATATATCCGATATCGAGTCAGCCGTTGCCGACTTCTTCGGCGTCAGCTCTTCGGCGATTCATTCTTCAAAAAAGGACCGCACCGTGGCCCTGGCAAGGCATTTCAGTATGTATCTGGCGAGAAAGCATACGAAGATGTCAAGCTCGGAGATTGGGCGACTGCTGGGAGACAAGAATCACGCAACGGTTCTTGTGGCATGCAAAAAGGTCGAAGAGCGACTCGCCCACAATGCCCAGCTTAACTGGCAGGATTCAACGGGCAATCGCGTTGCCAACGCAACGACTATCCTCGAACAACTGGAAAAAAGCATCAGATAAGACACGCAGACACCCCTTCGACAAGCTCAGGGCAGGCAAGACCATAGACATAAGACCTCAGACCTAAGACGCAAGCTAGGATTACTTTTTCTTCGGCTGGTCTTTTTTGTCGGAGAGACCGAGTTCGGCCAAAGCTGCCTTACGGGAAAGTTTGAACCTGCCCTGGTCATCAACAAGCAAAAGCTTGACTGGTATTATATCGCCGAGTTTGACTACGGCATCAACGCTCTTGACGTAGCTATCGCTAAGCTCGCTGACGTGGCAAAGGCCCTCTAAGCCGGGGATGAACTCGACAAACGCGCCGAATTCCTTGATAGAAACGACTTTGGAATTGGGATAAAGGGTGCCTACCTTGGGAGCCTGGGTCATCGACTCAATAATTGCCTTTGCCTTGAGGTGGCCGTCGCCGCCGATGCAACTAATGAAGACGGTGCCGTCTTCCTCGATTTCGATTGTGGTATCGGTCTGTTCCTGGAGCGCCTTGATGTTCTTGCCGCCCGGACCGATGATTTTGCCGATAAATTCAGGGTCGATTTGAACGGTAACGAGTTTCGGCGCGTAAACGCTAAGCTCCGCCCTTGGCTTATCGATTGTCTGCAACATAGTGGCGAGGATTTTGAGGCGGGCCTGCCTGGCCTTTTCCATTGCCTCGACCATAATGTTATGCGGAAGGCCGTCGGCTTTTATATCGAGCTGGACGGCAGTAACGCCCTCGGTAGTTCCCGCGACTTTGAAATCCATATCGCCGTGGTGGTCCTCGTCGCCAATAATATCGGTAAGCAAGACGTATTTGCCGTTATCGGCGGTAACAAGACCGATTGAAATACCGGCAACGGGTTTCTTTATAGGGACACCAGCGTCCATAAGCGCCAGTGAACCGCCGCAGACCGAGGCCATTGAACTTGAGCCGTTGGATTCGGTAATATCGGAGATGATTCTTATCGTATAGGCAAATTCTTCTTCGGGAGGCCTGACCATTTCGAGTGCGCGTTCCGCGAGTGCGCCGTGGCCTATTTCGCGACGGCCAGGGCCTCGCATCGGCTTTACTTCACCCACTGAAAACGGCGGGAAGTTATAATGCAGGGCAAAGCTCTGGGCATATTCATCCTGGAGGCCGTCAATAATCTGGGCATCCTGAATTGTGCCCAGGGTGATATTGACAAGGGCCTGGGTTTCGCCTCGCGTGAATAACGCTGAGCCGTGGACGCGGGGAAGAATCCCGACTTCGCAGGTAATGGGGCGAACATCGTCATAACTTCGGCCGTCAAGACGTTTGCCTTTGAGGGCAAGGTCGCGGATGATTTCGCCTTCGATTTTATCGAAAATCCGTTTGACCATTGTCTCATTCGGTTTTTCATCGGCTGACTCTGGCTCGCAGTACTGTTCGATGAGGCGGTCGAGCAACTCGCTGACGGCAATTCTTCGCTGCTGCTTGGCCGGTATAAGCTTGAGGCCACGAAGCTCATCGGCAATTTGTGAGCGGATTTTTGAGCAGAGCTCTTCGTCGATTTCGAAAAGCTCGCCCGTTTCCTTCGGAACGCCGACTTTCTTCTGAAGCTCCTCGATGAGTTCGCAGACAACCTTCACCGTCTCGTGCCCGGCTTTGATTGATTCTGTGATAACTGCTTCGGGTAATTCCTTGGCGGCGACCTCAATCATATTGATAGCGTCTTTTCTGCCGCCCACGAGGACATTCAAATCGCTCTGGTCCATCTGCTCATGGGTAGGATTGATAACGAACTCGCCATTAACGCGCCCGACCCGGCAGGCGCCTGTGGGGCCATTGAATGGTATTTTGCTGATTGATAAAGCCGCGCTTGCGCCAATCATCGCGGGGACATCGGGGTCGTTTTCCTTGTCGGCGCTGAGGACGGAAGCGATAATCTGAACTTCGTTAAAATAACCATCGGGGAACAGAGGCCTCAGAGGCCGGTCAATCATACGCGAGGTGAGAGTTTCCTTTGTTGAGGGTCTGCCCTCACGCTTGATGAAGCCGCCGGGGAATTTGCCGGCTGCGCTGTGCCTTTCACGATATTCTACTGAGAGCGGGAAAAAATCAATGTCTTCGGAACGAGGCGGAGCGACAACCGCGCAAACAAGGACAACTGTTTCGCCGTAACGGACGATGACTGCGCCGTCTGCCTGCCTGGCGATTTTGCCCGTTTCGATGGATAATGTTCGACCCGCTATTTCTCTTTCAACTTTTACAATGTTAAACATAAGCTACCTCATAAACAGCCAAGTCGCATCGCGTAGGGGCGAAGTGCGGCCAAAACAATGGGTTTAGTGTTATTTCCGCAAGCCAAGGCGTGAGATGACGTCGCGATATCGCTTTGGGTCTTTTTTGCCCACATATTTGAGCAGTGAAGCCCTTGTGGCGACCATTTTGAGCAGCCCGCGACGAGAGGAATGGTCCTTGCGGTGGCTCTTGAGGTGTTCGGTAAGCTCGGTGATTCGCTCGGTAAGAATCGCAATCTGGACCTCCGGAGAGCCGGTGTCACCCTTATGGATTTCGAAATTGTGAACGATACCTTCCTTTTTTGTTTTTGCCAGCATTTTTCCAATAAACCTTTCTGATATTCCCGGCGGACCAAAACCCGCCCTACATTAAGACCCAAAAGTCACAAACAGGGCATTTTAGCAGTTTTTTTGCGGTCTGCAAGGGTAAAAAGCGGAAATAAAGAGGTGATTTGCGTCCGGAGGAAACCTGTCAGGTAATCAGAGTGCCGATGGCTGCTGAGCCATACTGGGTGAAATCATCAGTGCCGTATGTCTTGACCGCGCCTTCCTGCATAAGGTCCCAAAGGTGCAAAATGTCGCTTTTGAGGAAAGCAGCGGCGACTTTTTCGTCGAACTGTGTACCGAGACGATTTTCAATTTCCGCGATGGCCTTATCGACGCTCACAGTATCCTTATAGACGCGTTCGGAGGTCATGGCGTCAAAGCAGTCGGCAAGCCCGACAATTTTACCCATAAGCGGGATCTGGTCGCCCTTAAGCCCGGCGGGATAACCTTTGCCGTCAACGCGTTCGTGGTGATTAAGAACGCCTGGAATGATGTCTCGCATTTGCCTGATGCCGCTGAGGATATTGGCGCCAATGGACGGGTGCATCCTGAGGCGGTTTTTCTCCTTTGCGGTGAGCCGGCCTACTTTGCAGAGCAGTTTTTCATCGATACCGATTTTGCCTATGTCGTGAAGCAAACCGGCGAGATAAATTTTCTGGATTTGCTCCTGGTCGAGTCCTTCGTCTTCGGCAAGATGTTCGGCTATCCACTTGGAAATGAAGCCGACACGTTCCGAATGACCCCGTGTATAGCGGTCTTTGGCGTCGATGCTGCGGGTCAGCGCCTTGAGTGAGCCGATGAATAATTCCTTGAGGTCGCCAAACAGACGATTGTTCTCGACGAAAACGGCACATTCGCTGGCGACGGAGGTGAACAGCTTGGCGTCGGTGGAATCGAAGTCGGGCTTGCCTAAGCGGTTTATGGCGACAAGCATACCGATAATGCGGGCTTTGCTGCCTGTGTCCTGAGACGGGTGCGTTTTAACCTTGCTCGTAAGAGGAACAACAATGATATTGTGAATATTTTTTGGCCATTCATATTTGAACGAAGCATCGAAGTCGCTGTCTAAGAGTACCTCTTTACCCTTGTTCAATTCCTCCTGGAGGCGGTTATGAAGAAGCAGGATTGTGCGGTCGTCGATATCGATGACGCCCGCGCCCGCTACAAGGACAAAGCGTGATTTATCATCGACGGTTTTTTCCTGGAGAATAGCGATGCCCTCGACACCGACGATTTCGGTCAAACTGTCGCAGGCCATCTGGAGGAAATTGGCGTCCGGCTCGACGATTTCCATATTGGTGCTTATTTTATAGAGCAGGACAAGCTCCTCGTATGTCTGCGCCAGCTCGGAGCTAATCATATCCATCTGCTCAACGGACTTTCGCCCGGCAGTGAATTTCCCGACGAAAAGACGCAACAGCTCAGAAAACAGATGCGACTGCTGCTGGTTGTTCATATCGGGAGTATTGCCGAGGTCAATAACAACGGCGACGCCGGTTTGCTTTTTTCCGCCCGTCAGGGGGACAAGAACGGATGAAACATACCTGCTGGCCACTGAAGAATCGTCCTGTGGTTTGTCTTTTTTATCAGGATACTTGAGGCAGTCGTGGGCGATTTTGGCAAGCCGGACGGGGTCGGTTTCAAACTCGCCCGTTTTGCAGAGCAGCAGAGGTTTGCCCTCGAAATCACAGACGGCAAAATTGACGCCCAGCGCAGTCAGCCGGCCGCCGAAATTCTTCAGCTCATGAATTTCTGATGCTATCAACCCTGTTGCAATTGTATCAGGCATAAACTGCTCCGTTTAGGGGTGAGGCCAGGCAAACGCGACAATTCCTTAAATCCCTCCCCCCCTGCCAATCATTACGTTTGACCAATCAGCTCCTTTTGGTAAAGGATGTCCTCTATGTTTCTAAGCAGCTCTTTCGGGCTGAAGGGCTTCGTCAGGCACAGTGACACATTCAGCCGCTGCTGGTCGGCGTCACTTATCGCGAAATTTCTGGCGGTAAGAAGAACAAAGGGAATATCGCGGGTCTCTTCATTTGCGCGGAGTTTTTCGAGAAGCTCCAGGCCGCTCATAATCGGCATCATATAATCAGCGATAATAATGTCCGGTTTTTCATTACAGGCAAGCTCGTATGCCTCCTGCCCGTTGCCGGCGGTTATGGGTTCGTAATCGTTATTGCGAAGTTTTATCGCAACGACGTGAACAATATGCACTTCGTCATCGACGACCAGGACTTTTCTTGATGCCATTCGTTGTTCCTTTCCGTTCCCGGCTGACATACAGAGCGGTCAGCAAATAGTTTATCTAACAATTTTTCGGCCTGCCGGGGGAGGTCCTTAACCTGCGTAAATATAAGGAAATTAGCCGTAAAATAAGGTTTAAAGGCCTAAAACCCGCCCGGTAAACCTATAAGCCACAATGGCTTAAACCAGTCCCAGAGCAAATAGCGATTTTAAAATTGGCAAGGACCGATAAAAAAGGCCGGCGGAGTTTTTTATGAGACGATGCAGGCAGTTAAGAAACCGGTGGACAACCAGGGTGTGCCATAAAAAAGAATGACTCGCTGAGAGATTTGAAATCAGCGAGTTCATCTTTTCCCGTCGCTCGAAAATAGGATAAGTGGCGGGTTGTTAATGGGTGTTATTTTACAAAGCCGCGTGTACGGCAGAATCGTCGGGCTTTATAGCCCCCGTTGCGAGATTGATGACCCAGCCCGCCTTACCCGAGCCGGCGGTGCTTGGGCCGTTTTCAAACCGCACTGCGCTGCTGCCGTTAAACGGATTAACAGGCATCGACGACAGATAAGGCCCGCGATTATCGTCGCCCTTCGTTGTCAGGGCATGCTCGAAACTCACAAGGGTCTCGGTGGGAGGGAGCTGCTCGTTGTGCTGGATTTTGTAGAGTTCGAGCTGACAACGAACTGTCTGCAGGTCCGCGAGGAAGCGTGCCTCTTGGACGCCTGTGCCTCGTGCACTGAAGTCAGGTGATAAAATACCAGCGCCGACACTGCAAATTGCTCCCACCAGAGAAACCTGAATCATTACGAAACCGATTCTCGCTTTCGTCATTAAAAATCACCCTCTAAGCTGTTGGAACAACAGCTTACCTCGTAAATAACCCGGTCCTGAACACCCGGTTTATCCGCCGCCTTTGCGGCAAGCGGGTCGGTCCCTCCTGATACGGCCCCCCAGCCGGTCCCTTAATATAATAGCTATATCCCCCTGTTTACTTAGATGTAGCCAGTGTTCATCTTAAGTATATGGAATTTAACGGAAAATGCCAAATTTCGGAGGGCACAATATAGGACATTATGCAGATTTTTTTTGCCGCAAGGGCCTAAAATATCGCCAAAATGCAACATTTCGCCTGTCTTTGCAGAATTTTGTCATTCCGAGCGAACGTAGCGAGTCGAGGAATCTGTTTAATTATATCAGCAGAGCAATCATATTTAATTTTTCACTCATACCAATCAGCCGCAAGGTCAACCCACCGGGGATTAGTTGAATCGATTAGCAATACTTTCTTTTCTCTTCGCCAGCGTTTGATTTGTTTTTCGCGAGCAATAGCAGACAGAGCATCACCAAATGTCTCAATATAAACCAGACGATCAACGTTATATTTATCAGTAAAGCCGGGGATAAGATGTTTTTTGTGCTCGTAAATTCGTTTCTTGATATCACTTGTGATACCAGCGTAAAGGGTACCTGTTTTGCTCGACATTATATAAACGTAATAGGTTTTCATTGCCTATATTCTATCACCCTAAAGGCATATTGTCACCCCGAGCGAAGTCGATGGGCCTGTTTATTTTAGCAGATTTCTCGACTCGGCCTTCGGCCTCGCTCGAAATGACAATATTAGAGACGTATGCAATCGGGGGCGTTGGTAATGCGGATTCTTCTGGCTGTCGGGCCAAGATGAGACAATTCTATTTTGATATAGTTGATTCCCGCCAGGGCCTGCTCAACTTTGTCTGCCCATTCGATAAGAACAACCGAGCCGGGATGGCAATAATCGTCGAAGCCGATTTGCTCGAACTGGGCAATTGAATCGAGGCGGTAAGCGTCAAGATGATAAACTTCGAGCCGCCCTGCGTATTCATTTACAAGAACGAATGTCGGACTGGTAACTTCGTTGGCTGCGTCTTCAGCGCCGAGTCCTGCGACGATTCCCTTGATGAGATGTGTTTTGCCGCTGGCTAAGTTGCCGTAAAGCGCGATGACCTCCCCACCCTTCAGTTGCGAGCCGAACCTTTGACCAAACTTAACGGTCTCGTTGGCGGAATTTGTCGTTACATCAATAGTCATCTTAAATAATCAATCACTTCAAATGGTCGTAGCCGGAGGGTTTTAAATCGGTGATACCGCCGTCGGGCATTTTTATCTGCATTTTGCCGGCATCGGTAATCGTTCCGACTCTCGTAATCGGCACAGAATCATTCCACTGTTTCAATAACTTAACACAATTGCCTTCGGCCAGCGTGAAAAGCAATTCAAAATCCTCGCCGTCGTTGATAGCTGAAGATAATGGAACTGAGGACTTTTTAGCGTCGGGCGATATCGGGATTAAGTTAGCATCAAGAACCGCGCCGACATTGCTTTGGATGCAGATACGATTCAGGTCGCTGCTCAGACCATCGCTCAGGTCCATCATTGAATTGAGCTTGACAAGCGATGTGATTTTGAGTGCCTCTTTTACTCGCGGCGTAAAACTGAGGTGCTTGCCGAGCAACGCCCCGCCAAGTGAACCCGTAACGCAGATTGCGTCGCCGACTTTTGCGCCATTTCTGCGAACAGGCGGATTAGTCCCTGGTCTCGAAAGCATCGCGACGTTAATTACGAATTTACTGCTATCCGACCATTTCGTGATATCGCCGCCTATAAGCGGACAATTGAATTTATCGCAAACCACGATAATTCCTGAGTGAAGTTCCTTAAGCTGGGCTTGGCCAAAACCAGTGGGCAAACCGACACTAACCACTGCTGCAACGGGAATAGTCGCCATCGCGGCACAATCGCTCAAACTCGCCGCCATTGCCTTATAACCGACCTGCTGAAGAGTTGCGGTTTTCAAATCAAAATGAACACCGTCGAGGAGCATATCGGTTGTGATAAGAACCGAAACACCATCGGCAAGACGGATTTGGGCCATATCGTCGCCGATACCAATGGGGAAACCGCGAGCGGGCAGGTTTCGCTGCCGGGCAAACCAACCTGTAATGATGTCTTCGCCGTTACTCATCGCTTGGACAACTGTTTTTGCCAATAGGCGATTTGCTCTTTGGCCTGTTTCGGGCCTGCTGAGCCAATCGTAACGTATTTCGCGACAACATTGGCGGCGCCGAGCGATTTATAAACGTCGGCCTTTATTTCCGGAGAGAACTTTTTGAGCGCGGCAAGTTTCAGGTCAGCGAGGTTAATCCCCTGCTTTTCACAATGCGCGACCAGAGAGCCGACGATGCCGTGTGCCTGCCGGAACGGGATACCTTTACGAACGAGATATTCCGCCAGCGAGGTCGCATCCAAAAAGCCGGCGTCAAGACCTGAGACGATG
Source organism: Sedimentisphaerales bacterium (assembly GCA_050012695.1). GTDB lineage: Bacteria > Planctomycetota > Phycisphaerae > Sedimentisphaerales > Anaerobacaceae > Fen-1362. The sequence goes on from JBEKGR010000010.1 coordinate 69,708, forward strand.
CGTTTGGTATCGAAGGTCGTATGCGCAATAACCGCGGAGACCATATCAAGACACTGGCTAATGGTATCGGCTGCAGAGAAGATATGAGTTTTGTCTTCCTGCAAATCGCGGTTGTAGCCGGTAGGCTGCGCCTTTAATAAGGTGAGCATTCCCATAAGTGCGCCGTATGTCCGGCCGGATTTGCCACGAACAAGCTCAAGGGCATCGGCGTTTCGCTTCTGCGGCATCATACTCGACGACGTGCAGAAACTGTCGGCTATATGAACAAAGCCGAATTCGTTAGAACAGAAAATTATCAGGTCCTCGCTCAAACGTGACAGGTGCGTTGATATAAGCGCACAATCGAAAATGAATTCCGCGCAGAAGTCCCGGTCGCCAACGGCGTCAATTGAGTTATAAGCCATATCATAGAAACCCAATAGTTTGGCGGTGTCTTTTCTGTCCAAAGGCAAAGTCGAGCCGGCAATCGCACCCGCGCCAAGAGGCGATATACTAACCAACTGTTGACAATTACCCAGGCGGATGAAATCCCGCTGAAGCTGCTCGACGAAATTCAGTAGATACGACGCGATAACAATGGGTTGTGCCCGCTGGAGATGGGTATATGCTGGCATCACGTCATCGGTATATTTAGCAGCTTTTGCGACAAGCGATTTTTGCAGGCCTGATATTTTGACCTGGATTGCATCAATCTCGTCGCGCAGCCAGAGCCGCAAATCCGTAGCAACCTGGTCATTCCGGCTTCGGCCCGTGTGTAGCTTCTTGGCGGCATTACCTGCTTTTTTGACAAGAGCATTTTCAATCGCCATGTGTATGTCTTCGTATGTCTTGTCGAATTTGAATTTGCCCTCGGCGATTTCACGCCCGATTCGTTCAAGCCCGCGTTTTATTTTCGCGAACTCGGATTTGGTAATGAGCTTGCGCTTCGCCAGCATCTGCGCATGCGCTATCGACCCGGCGATATCGTATTTGTAAAGCCGTTTATCGATACTGAGGGACTCAACGAAATCGACCATAAGTCGGTCGGGTGCGCCCGCGAGGCGGTGTTCCCAGCTTTTTTGCTTTGCCATAGGTTTGCTCCCAAAAATTGGACCGGCGGGACAAGTCCCGCCCTACATATTACGCAGATGATACGCCCCCCTGCCGAATGTGTCAAGCCGCGGGAAACACCATTGCGGGCTTTATATAGGGAAGGGAAAATGGTAAATTAGAGGGCTATATGAAAAGCAGATGTCCAGTATGTCGCAAGGTTATGGATGAGACCGGCCTACAGAACAGCCGGGAGGGCGGATTTTATCCTTTCTGCGGCGACCGATGCAGGATGATAGATTTGGGCAAATGGTTTGACGGGGATTACAGGATACCGGTGGAAGTAAAACCAGAGGAAGAAGCCGGCGAAGAGGCGACAAACGGGGATAAGGCCGAAAACGGTTGACAAGCCGCAACTATCCGCCAATAATACGGTTGTGGTATTGCAGCATTGATTCGGAGCGTGTTGCAGGTCAATCGAAGCTGTTTGAAAGGAATCGAAATGAACGGCGAAAACCAGGCGGGCATAATTCTCGACAGCTTGCTGTTTCCGAGGATATTCCGCAGCTTCCGGATGGCGATACAGCCGAGCAAACTGATAATCGCGTTTTGTATGATAGCGATGACGGGACTTGTCGGCTGGCTTATGGATTTGCCGAAGACAGTGGTAACAACGCCGGGGACAAACGGGATTGAAACGGAGCTTAACCTCTTCCTCAACGCACCGGAACGGCTCGATTCCTATATCGAAAGAAACGCCTATACCGAAAACCACAGGGGCGTATTTTCGACGATGTGGGGTTTCGGTATTTCTAAATTTCACGGCTCACTAAAAGCGATTTTCAGGTTCGACCTGTTCGGCGTTCTGGATAACGCCGTTGAGTTCCTATACGCGGTAAAATGGGCAATTCGGTATCACTTCCTTTACTGCCTGATTTTCGCGGTGATAAATCTGAGCATCGCCTCGGTTGGCGGCGGCGCGATTTGTCGAATCGCCGCGCTACAATTCGCGCAAAACGAAAAACCCGGCATCATTGAGTCGCTGCGATTCAGCACAAAAAGATTCACAAGCTTCTTCGGAACGCCCATAGTGCCTATGATAATAATCGCAATTGCCTCCATCTGCGTAGTGTCGGTTGGGCTGATAAGTAATATCCCGTTTGGCCTGGGAGAGATTGGCACGGGGATTTTAATGCTGCCCGCCCTTGCCGCCGGGGCAATCATAGCCGCCGTCCTGCTGGGCGTTATCGGCGGACTGAATTTGGCATTCCCCGCCGTCGCGTATGATGGCTCCGACGGCCTCGACGCCATCAGCCGCTCATTCAACTACGTTTACGCCAAACCTTGGCGACTGGGTTTTTACACCGCAATGGCCGTAATCTACGGTGCGATTTGTTATATCTTCGTCAGGTTCTTCGCGTTTTTGCTTTTGTGGTCAACATACAGGGGACTTCGCGTGGGGGCTATTACGCAAAGCGCCCGCGGCCTGCCGGATAAAATTGTCGCGATTTGGCCCGAACCGACTTTCCACCGCCTGCTGGCATACTCTCAGGCAACCGGCAGCAGTTCGGAATCAATAGCGGCGTTTCTGGTATATCTTTCCGCTCTTGTAATCGTCGGGCTGGTGGCATCATTCATAATCAGCTTTTATTTCTCGTCGAACACCGTGATATACGCGTTAATGCGAAATCAGGTGGATGAGACGCCGCTGGAGACGGTTTATACCGAGACAGCGGAAATAAAAAGCCCGTCCGCCTGAGTTGACCGCCGACTATTAAAGCTGTAAGATAACGCCAAAACTGTTATGATATGATGTCTTAAAATGCCACACAAACTGTCCGATAAACATGCCGGCGGCGTTTCCGGGCAGCCGTTTAAGTGACAATGGAAGAGTATATCTTTATAATGCAGGCGGCTTGGCCTGCCGATACTAAGTTATGACCGAACCAAACTCTGATAAACAGACAAATTATAAAACCGCAAATCCGGCGGCTTCCCAATCCGCGTCTAATGCGATTCTGAAGTTTCGCAGGCCTCTTATAGTGCTGGCGCATCTTGCCGCGTTCGCGGTGTCACTACTGCTGTCCTTCCTGGCAACATCGAATATGCAGCTACAGGCAGAGTGGCTGACAAAACAATATCCGGCCCTGCTGGTATTGGTCATTATCATCAAAATAGTGATTTTCGGGCTCTTCAAGCAATATCGCGGGTGGTGGCGGTACGTCGGTATATCGGATTTGACGGGCATAGTGCGGGCGTCGTTGGTCAGCACAATGCTGATTTTTGGGCTGTGGGTGGCGGGGCTGTATATCGACCCTCTCCGAAAAAACATTCCGAATGCATTTGACGTCAGCCAGGCGGTATTTGTGGTGGATATGTTCTGCACCATATTACTCCTCGCCGGGCTTCGTATGGCCATCCGGCTGTATTACGAGGAATTCCGCACGGTCGAAGCGGGCAAACTAAAGCGATTTTTGATTGTGGGAGCAGGCAACACCGGCGAATCACTTCTGCGGGAAATTCATCGAATGACCGTGGCCGAATATGACGTGGTGGGTTTCATCGATGACGACCCCGCCAAACAGGGCATACACATACATGATATACCGGTCCTGGGGACAGTTGAGCAGCTTCCTGAGATATGCAGCGAGAAAAACATCGAGGAGGTAGCCATCGCGATGCCGTCGGCGACGGTCCCCCAGCGAAGACGCGTTGTGCAGGTCTGCCAGGGGACAAAGGTCCGCTTCAGGACGGTCCCGTCGATGACGGATATCGCAGGGGGCAAATTCAGGGTTTCGCAGATTCGCGACGTGGATATTAACGACCTGCTGGGCCGCGAGGCAATCCAGCTTGACACGGATTCGATAGAGGCATTTATAAAAAGTAAAACGATTTTAGTCACCGGCGCGGGCGGCTCAATCGGCTCGGAGATGTGCCGGCAGATTTGCCGTTTCGGGCCTAAACTGCTGCTGCTCGTCGAGCAGGCGGAGAACCCGCTGTTTTATATCGAGCGAGAGCTTCGTGAAAGATTCCCGGATATCGCTATGACTGCGGTTGTGTGCGATATTACTGACCAGAGTCGAGTTGAGAGTATTTTCGAGAAATACAGGCCTGAAATAATCATACACGCTGCGGCACACAAACATGTGCCTTTGATGGAAGGCAACCCAGGCGAGGCGATCAAAAATAACGTCGTGGGCAGCCGCACGGTCGCAGACGCCGCGGACAAGTTCGGCGCAGGCAGTTTCGTAATGATAAGCACCGACAAAGCGGTCAATCCCACAAGCATAATGGGGTCATCCAAGCGAATCGCGGAAACTTATGTGCAGGACCTCAACAGGACAAGCAAAACGCATTTTGTTACGGTACGGTTCGGCAACGTGCTCGGCTCAGAGGGCTCAGTTGTCCCCATCTTCAAAAAACAGATTGCACAGGGCGGCCCCGTAACGGTAACGCATCCGGAAATGAAACGCTATTTTATGACAATACCCGAAGCCAGCCAGCTCGTCCTTCAGGCGGCTTCGATGGGTAAAGGCGGCGAGATTTTTCTGCTCGATATGGGCGAACCGGTGAAGATTGTGGATTTGGCGACGGAATTGATTACCTTAAGCGGCTTCAGGCCAGGCGTTGATATCGAGATAATTTTCACGGGATTACGCCCCGGCGAAAAGCTCTTCGAAGAGCTTTCGATAAAAGGCGAGGATATGCAGGAAACCAGGCACCCCAAAATCGGTATCTGGAAGAATATCCCGATGGACCGCGACCGCCTGCGGGCGAAAATCGAGGAGCTTGTGGCAATCGCTAAAATCGGCGAATACGCCGGTATAGTAGCGAAGATTAAAGAGCTTGTCCCCGAATACATCGGCGACAACGGCAACAAGGCAAATTAATCCGACATATCCAACTGAAAAGCAAAAGGGCCGGTTTTAAAGCCGGCCCTTGTTTTTTTAGCACTGTAAAATCTGATTAGTTTTCAGATTTCGGCTGGGCGTTTTTATCCTCCGTAGCTTTAGCGAAGGAGGACTCCCTCGGATGCGCTGCGGAGTAAACTTCCTTTATCTTTCCGGTCGTCAGATGCGTGTATATCTGGGTGGTTGAAAGCGATTGATGGCCTAACAATTCCTGAACGCTGCGGAGGTCAGCACCGCGATTGAGCATATGTGTGGCGAAGCTGTGCCGCAGGGTATGCGGGCTGATTGCGGGGTCGAGGCCTGCCATTTTGAGGTATTTATCCATTTTTCGGCGGACGCTTCGAGTGCTGAGGCGTTTGCCGTGCTTATTGACGAACAGGACCTTGCCGTCGAAATTGCCGTTGAGCTGGGCGCGTTTGTTTCTGAACTCCATATAATGCTGTACGATTTGCAGTACCGAGGAGCTGATGGGGCAGATTCTTTCTTTTTTGCCCTTGCCCCTGATATGAACGACTTCGCCGAGGAAGTCGATATCTTCGAGGTTAAGCGCGACAATTTCGCTGACCCGCATGCCGGTGCTGTAAAGCGTTTCCATAATCGCCCTGTCGCGAGCGCCGAGCCAGCTATCTGACGGCGGCGTTTCAAGCAGGCGTTTTACCTGTTCATATTCGAGGAAACGCGGAAGGCGTTTGTCCTGCTTCGGCGTGCGTATGCCGACGACCGGGTTTGAGCTTACGCGGTTTCTTTTGACCAGGAACTTATAGAAACTGCGAAGGGTCGCGAGCTTTCGTGCGATTGTGGCCTTCGAGTACTGCTTTTCATTCAGCGACGCCATATACGACCTTATGGCATTAACATCGGCTGATGCGAGCAACTGGTCGATATCGACCTTGGGCTGGGTTGCGACCGCGGTAGCCGTGCCGGAGTCGTGAGAGCCAAGCCCGTCGTCGTGGCCGTGTATATCGGAGCCGCCTGCGTCGCCGTGGCCGGTGAGAAACGCACCGAACTGGAGCAGGTCAACGCCGTAGCACTTGGCCGTATGGGGGCTGAAACGTTTTTCGAACTGGAGGTAGTTGAGAAAGTCCTGGATAATTATGCTGTCTTCCATAACTTGTCCGCCTTTATTCTAAACAAAAAATTGCGAGCCCCCTGGGAGGCCTCGCGGTCTTTGGTTATTGTTTAACTTTCACTTTATCAGCGATTAGTTCGTCGGCCTGACCTATAAGGGACTGCGTAAGCTTGAAACTCAGGACGGCAGCGTCGAACCAGTCAAAATCGGTCCGGCCGCTTCTGGCCTGGTCAACAAGAACATCCAGCAATTTATCCTCTGAGCCGGTTTCGTACCGGAAGATAAACTTCTGTTTGCCCTTTTTGAGAATAAGTTGTTTGCTTGCTTTACTCACAGCGACCAGATTCCTTCATTTCTTCTAAATTCCACCGGGGACGGCATTCCCCTTTTCTTTATCGGTCGTAATACGGAACACTTAAGCGGCCTGGCATAATTTTTTTCACCGGAGGCGATAATATCGCCGTTGGCTAAAAGGCCACAGGAGTTTTATCGGCCAATAGGCCGCAGGTCTTTACAAATTGAAGGGGATTGTTATGAGATTTTTAGAGGATTTTCACGGTCGCAATAGCTTACGGACGCTGCGGTTAAAACGCCCCAAAGAACGTTTTACCCTGCTTGTTTTCGGACCATATTACCCCCTGGTTTTTAAGCTCGTCGAGATAGACCAGCGCATCGGCGGCATCGAGGCCGAGGACCGAGCAGACGTCGTTTAGCGAACAAGGTCTGCGTTTCAGCATTGATAACAGAGTTTGAGGAACATCGGAGGCAGTTTTTCGGCAGTGTGCGGATACGAAATCAGCTATGACCTCGCAATTGGGCGAGAGCCGGCGGGCTATCTCTTGGAGCTTGTCGGGGGCCACTTTTTCGACATTTTTTTCGGCGGTCGGCCTGACGGCGGTGTTCAAATGAACCTTGTCGGGACGAATTTTTTTTATCGCCTCGGAAATTTTGGCAATCTGGGCGTCGTCGGTGTTCAATTTATCAACAAAGAAAACCTCCAGCCAGATTTGGCCTGGATAATCCTTTTTCAAGGCGCACAAACCCTCAACAAGCATGTCAAAAGTAAGCTGTTTGACCGGGCGATTGATGGCCTCATAGGTTTGCTGGTCGCCGGCGTCCAGTGAAGGCAAAATCACGTCGGCACCGGCACAATCTTTCCTAACCTCGGGCAGGTAAAAAAGCGTGCTGTTCGTAAGGACGGCCACGGGAATAGAGGTTATTTTTTTGATACCCGCTATGAGCCAGCCGATACCTGAGTGCAGGGTGGGTTCTCCTGAACCGCCAAGGGTTATGTAGTCGGCCGCAAGACCGGCATCCAGAACCTCCTGTAATTCTACGAGAATGTCATTTACCGGAACATATTCTTTCCGTTCAAGCGTTTTGCAGGTGGTTTTGCCGAGCTGGCAATAAACGCAATCAAGGGTGCAGGTCTTGAAAGGGACGATATCTACGCCCAAACTGAGTCCCAGCCGGCGAGAGGGCACCGGCCCGTAGAGGTGTTTGCCTGTATTAGCCATTTTTTGCTCCGCTGGTTATTTCGAAGATTTTTCTGCAATCCGTTAGCAGTTCCTCAACCCATTCAATGGGCATAACAACAGCGGAATCGGATTTGGCTTTTTGAGGATTGGTATGGACTTCAAGAAACAGGGCATTCGCGCCTGCTGCAATAGCGGCTTTTGCGAGGATAGGGGCGAATTGCCGTCTGCCTCCCGTGGCATTGCCCAGGCCCCCCGGCTGCTGAGTGCTGTGGGTCGCGTCGAAGACAACGGGGCAGCCAAGACCCTTCATAATACTGATAGCGGTCATATCGTTGACAAGTCGATTGTAGCCAAAGAACGTGCCTCGCTCGGTGAGCATTATTTTGTCGTTGCCGCACGAGCGAATCTTCTCGACGACATTAGTCATCTCTTCGGGCGAAAGGAACTGCCCTTTTTTGACATTTACCGGCTTGCCTGTTTCGGCGCAGGCGCAGAGCAAATCGGTCTGCCTGCACAAAAAAGCGGGAATCTGAAGGGCATCGACAACCTTGGCGACCTTTTCGGCCTGCTCGGGCAGGTGAACGTCGGTCATAACGGGCAATTTAACCTTATGCCTCACAGCAGCTAAGATTTCGAGACCCTTTTTCAGCCCGGGACCCCGGAAACTGGAAACGCTGCTGCGATTACCCTTGTCGAAACTTGCCTTGTAAATAACACCTATACCTGTGCGTGAGGAAATATCCGCGAGTCGATTAGCGATATCAAGGCAGATTTGCTTCGTCTCGATTACGCAGGGGCCTGCGATTAGAAACATCGGGGCCTTGAGGCCGACCTTGACAGAACCAATCTGGAAACTTTTCGTTCGCATATCTATCACCTCATTATCAACATTATGCGGTTGGTTGTCAAACCCCTATTACTGCGTTTTGTAAGTTCCTCGGCTATTATCTGTTAAAAAAAGGATGCGAGCATTTTTTATGAAGCTTACCGTGTTTTTTAGACCGTAATGGGGGATTCCGAAGAGATGGCCATAAAAAACCTGCCAATTTTGCCAAGTTTAACCTTGACAATATAGATTGAGAGGGTAAATTTCCAATAGTTAAATTCAGAGTTGTTTTAGCCCTATAGAAAAGGGAGTAGGGTAACGATGAGGAGAAGAAGAGAGGGTGATAAAGGTCCTGAGATTGTACGTGCATTTCTCTTTGCTCCCCATTGCCGAAGCGTTTTTTAGCTAAATCAATTGAAGGCCCTTTTTGTTATTGGAGGAGGTGAAGTGAATGAGAAAATTAAATGCAAAACAGTAGCGTTACGTATTGAGGAGAGTGGGTGAGAAAGACTCTATGAAGGGTTCTACGCGTCTTTCTGCGCCAGGAATTAATCTGTGTGTAAATTTGTGTGGATAATGTTTAAAGGAGAGAGATTATGAAAAGATTAATAACAATTTGTTGTGTGGTCGCGGCAGTAATGGCAACTACGACCGTCAATGCCATTGTGGTTGACTTTACGGGCGGCACGGCAACACTAAGCAACGGCGCCACCGTCGTTCCTAATAATAATGCCGTTTGGACTAATGTAGATTACTACGTGGAAAATGGATTCAAGTTTGATTTCATTGGTGGCAACGGGATAGGGATAATCGGAACTTATGAAGACCCCAATAACGACGACCTGCACGGACATTGGGCAACCGGTAATTACGGCACTTTAACCAGTATTCTCGTAACCCAATCGGATGGAAATCCATTTACCATGCTTAGCTTCGATCTTGTTACTAACACGGATTCAGGTGGTGGGCCGGCATCTGGTAACGAGCGCACCTGGGTAAAATCCTCAAATGGCGGCTCACAGCTATTGCCTCCAGAGAATTGGGGGGGAGCAAGCACACTAATAACTTTAGGCGCTGGTTTTTCTAACGTAACATGGGTTTCGTTTACGGTATCAAATCGTGTAGATTGCTTCGGAATGGACAATGTCGAGATTGTCCCCATCCCCGAGCCGGCGACGCTTTGTCTTCTTGGGCTTGGTGCATTGGGTCTATTGAGAAACCGAAGGTTCAGCTAAAGCGAAAACGCAGGGCATAAAAAGCTCGAAAAGATAACTTGTGTTACAAACCAAAGGGCTGTGCGAACAACACAGCCCTTTTTCTATATCGGATTACCACCCCCACCAGCCGAGATATTTACGAAACGCTACACTATCGTAACGCCCTTAAAATTTGTGCCCTGATACCCGCGGGCTTTGCGCCTTCGGGGACCATTACCCGAACCGCTTTGGGAATAATCGTTATCTGGACAGGCACGGCCGGGCCTGGGTCGCCATCAATTTCGGTGGCCAGTTTCGGATTTGTGGAATTGACGGTGATATTTTTGCTCTGGCGATAGATGACGTCGCCACAGCGATGGTGCTGCTGAAAGATGGTCATCACGGAATGTTTGACTAAATGCGTCCGGTGGGAGCACTTGTAAACGCAGATGTCAAGAAGGCCGTCGCTGTAGTCGGCGCGGTCGAGAATGTTAAGACCTAAGGCATACCTGGAGATGTTGCCGACAAAAACAAGTCCCCGCCCCTCAAAAATCCGTTCGCCATCGACCTCGACGGTAATTGGGTCAAAGCGGTATCGCCAGAATGTCCGCCAGAGCGGCCAGAAGTAATCGAAATAATTGATGTGCCCGATACGATTGCTGCTGACCTCGGCGACAACCTCGCCGTCAAAGCCGAAACCGGCTATCGAGGTAAAACACCTGCCGTTGGCGTTGCCCAAATCGAAATCGCGTGTAAAACCCGCCTCGAATGTCCGCGTCAGCGTCTCAAGCGATTTTTCGAGGCCTAATTCGTTTGCAAGGAGATTTTCGGTGCCGCCTGGGACAATCAGCAACGGCTTATCACTGCCCGAAAGCCCGTGCGCTATTTCTCTGATAGTGCCATCGCCCCCCACCGCGACGACCATCGCGCAATTGGCGTCAGCAGCGGCGTCCGATGCAAGCTCGCAGGCGTGCTCCAGCGAACGCGTCAGATTCATACGAACCTCAAACCCTTTGCCCGTCAGGTATTCCTCGAATTGCCGGCCGGGGAGCTTCTCGCCGGTGCTCGCGCCGGACTTGGGATTGATTATATAAGCAATATAGCCATCATCAGGTTTCATATTTTTTTATCGCTGATTGTTCTGTGTTAATCTGTGTAATCTGTGGTTTCTAAAAGAAAACCCTGTTGTTTTTTCTTCCGCGTCGCCGGATCTGCTTTTGCATCAATGCGGCGTAACTTTGGTGTATGTGCGGCAAATCTTCCAGACCCAGTTTTTTCTGAACGGCGGCGATTTTCTTTTCGCCAGGCCCTTCTATTTCCACAAACCTGCCTAAAAGAGGCAGCTCATCGAGCGCGACTTCACATTCGCCATAATGCCACACCCGACGCTTCTTTTGATACACAATCATCTTTTTATACCCAATCGCACCCAAAAACATCTCCGCCAGGCGAGCGTCGCTGACCTCGAACTGTATTTCCTGTCTCTGCTTGAATCGCCCTTCTCGCCTCGGGCCTTTGAATGTTATCACTATCTGGTCCCTTCGGCCGATTAACTGGTGGCGAAGACGCAACGCACTGTCGGCTTTTCGCAGGGATAATTTGGCATCGTCGAAATAAGCGTCAGTATGTAATCGTTCCCGCAAAAATTCCGCGTCAAGGGCCTTCAACCTTTTTTCAATGCCCTTAAACGAATCAACCTTCAGCTTTGCTTCAATTTCGATATGCATCAGCAATCACAAAATACAAAATGACTTTTTATAGCCGGGCTTTTATCTCGTCCAATCGCTTTTTGGCATCCGGCTCGGTGGCAAAGTACTTATCAAGCTCTGCACAGGAATACCTGTCGCAATGTGCGCAATTCTCAACGCCCTTTACCATCGCGCATTTCCTGATTTGGCAATTTTCGCAGCTGGAAAATAATCTTCCGCCTTTCATCGTGCAGCCATCGCAATCAGTAACATCTTCCACGCGTGTTTCCACGCCATAATATTTCTTAATATAACGAGCTATCTGCTCCCTCATTTGCCTTTGTCTCTCAGCGTTTTTCTCTCTTGTCGCCAGGTAAATGCGGCACTTGATACAATTTAATCCGCAATACGCAATCATTTCTGATGCCATCTTTTCATCTGCTCCTTTTTTGGACTGATTATTACAGCCGGTAAGTCCAACGCCCCCCAGCGTCAATCCTGCTGCCACGCCTGCGCCTCGTATAAGAAAGCATCTTCTACTGCATTTACTGTTCATTGCAATGACTTCTTTCTAAACGACAATATTTACCAGCCGGGACTTGATTACTATCACCTTTTTCGGCTGTTTACCGGCAAGGGCTGCAATGACCTTTTCGCTGGCAAGCGCCTTTTGCTTTATCTGCTCATCATCCGCCTGGGCGGGGACAATGATTTTGTCTTTGATTTTGCCGTTGACCTGTATGGCTAATTCTATTTCGGCTTCCTTTACAAGCTCCGGGTCGAACTTCGGCCAGGATTCATAAGCGAGCGTTTTAGTATGGCCCAGTTTTTGCCAAAGCTCCTCTGCGATATGCGGCGCAAAAGGCGATAAAATAAGCACTAACTGCTCAACAACCGACTTCGGCAAAACGGGCTGCTTTATAAGATGATTGACGAGAATCATCATCGAACTGATTGCCGTATTAAAACCAAATGTCTCGACATCGCTGCCGACCTTTTTGATTGTCTGATGCAGCAATCGTGTTGTCGCCTCATCAGCTTCCGCATTCGCAATGGCAGCGTTAAGATTGCCCGTGTCCTCATTAATAACCAATCGCCAGACACGCTGCAAAAACCGATGCACGCCCTCGACCCCCTGCATACTCCATGGCTTTACCGCCTCCAGCGGCCCCATAAACATCTCGTAAAGGCGCATCGAATCCGCGCCGTAATCGGCAACGACCTTATCGGGATTAACAACGTTGCCTCGCGACTTGCTCATCTTTTGGCCGTCTTCGCCGAGAATCATTCCCTGGTTGACCAATTTTTTGAACGGTTCTTTGGTGCTGACGTAACCAATATCAAAAAGGAACTTGTGCCAGAAGCGCGAATACAGCAAATGCAATACCGCGTGCTCCGCGCCGCCTATGTAAAGGTCAACGGGCATCCAGTATTTTTCCTTCGCGCCATCGCAGCAGCGATTACTGTTATTCGGGTCGATATACCGCAGGTAATACCAGCAGCTTCCCGCCCACTGCGGCATCGTATTTGTCTCACGTAATGCAATCCCGCCACATTGCGGACAGGTCGCCTTGAGCCAGTCCTTCGCCTTCGATAATGGCGGCTCGCCCGTCGCGGGCGGCGTGTAATCCTGCATATCAGGCAGCTTCAAAGGCAACGCCGATTCGGGCAGGCCAACTATCCCGCATTTATCGCAATGCACAAGCGGAATCGGCTCGCCCCAGTATCGCTGCCTGCTGAACAGCCAGTCGCGAAGCTTATAATTGATCGCCTTTTTACCAAGCCCTCTTTCCTCAAGCCATTTACTAATTCGTTCCTTGAATTCGGGCGTCTTCAGTCCCGTAAATTGGCCTGAGTTTATCGCAGTCCCGTCACCCGCGAAGCATAACTTCCCTTCTTTTACGAGTTTTGTCTGCTCCGCGTCCGCCGGCTCAACCACCTGGATAATCGCAAGATTAAATTTCTTCGCGAATTCGAAATCGCGGTCATCGTGCGCAGGCACCGCCATAATCGCGCCCGTGCCGTAACTGATTAGAACGTAATCGCTTATCCAAATCGGTATTTTCATCTCATTGACCGGGTTGATTGCGTAAGCGCCGGTAAATTCGCCTGTTTTCTCTTTTGCGAGGTCCGTCCGGTCTAAGTCGCTTTTGCGTGCCGCCTCTTCGCGATATTTCTTCACTGCGTCCTTTTTATCTTTTGTCGTAATCACATCGACGAGCGGATGCTCCGGTGATAACACCATATAAGTCGCGCCGAAAAGCGTATCGGGTCGAGTCGTAAAAACACGGATATTGTCATTTGAGCCGGCAACCTTGAAATCAACCTCCGCGCCGATGCTCTTGCCAATCCAGTTTCGCTGCATTTCCTTGATTGGCTCAGGCCAGTCAACTTCAGTAAGGTCTTCCAGCAATCGCTCGGCATATTCCGTTATACGCAAAAGCCACTGCCTAAGAGGTTTTCTTATGACCGGGTGTCCGCCTCGCTCGCTCACGCCGCCTATCACTTCCTCATTGGCTAAAACCGTGCCCAAAGCCGGACACCAGTTGACAGGCATCTCCGATTCGTAAGCCAGCCGATGTTCGGCAATATATTTTTGTTTTTCCGCTTCACTTAAGCCCGATGGTATAGGCAGCTCTTCAATCGGCCTTGCCTTTTGCTGTTTTTCATCAAACCAGGAATTGAACATCCTCAAAAATATCCACTGCGTCCACTTATAGTAATTAGGGTCGGTCGTATCGACCTCGCGGTCCCAGTCGTAGCTGAAACCAAGTAACTTGATTTGTCGTCGTATTCCTTCGATGTTTTTCTGCGTGGTCTCGCCGGGATAGGTGCCGGTCTGGATGGCGTATTGTTCTGCTGGCAGCCCAAAGGCGTCCCAGCCCATCGGGTGCAGAACATTGAACCCCTTCAACCTCTTATAGCGGGACGATATGTCGCTGGCAGTGTAATTCTCTACATGACCGGCGTGAATTCCCGCACCGCTCGGGTATGGGAACATATCGAGGACGTAATACTTCGGCTTACCTGCCCTGAGCGAAGTCGAAGGGGCATCGCAGTCGGCGGTCTTGAAGGTCTTGTTGACATCCCAGTTCTGCTGCCATTTCTTCTCTATTGCGTTAAAATCGTAAATCCCAATTTTTTCATCCATATTTTGTCATTCCCGCGACACGAAGCGAAGCGTAGAGCCCGGTTTCGGAAAGCGGGAATCCAGTTCTTGTAGGGCGGGGTTCACCCCGCCAAATTTCAATTTACCTTCTCGAATGTGGGCAACTATTATCGCTGCACCCGAAACACTTTTTCGATTGCCCTTCCCTGCCCTGAGCGGAGTCGAAGGGCTTGACCTGCGCCGAGAACACCGAAAACTGCTTTTTCAACTTCCCGCTGCCGCAATGTGCACATTTTCGTTCGCCCTTGCTGCCGGAACTCTCCAGCAATTCGGTTATCTTGCCGCAATCATCGCATTTATATTCGTAAATCGGCACTGTTTACCCCGTGAGATATCGTTTAACTTTTAACTTTTTACCCCCGCAAGGCCTTATCTCAAGGGGTTTCCTCATTTCTAAGGTTAATTTCATTCTTAAAGTGTTTTATGTTATGATTATACGGGGTAAATATCAATACCAAACCGTATCAGCCGACGGTGCGTAAAGTAGGTTGGTAAATCGCCTGTGAAGGAAGTAATTATTTCAAGGCGCAGTGGTCGATTATATAACAATGATGAAATAATTGTTTAAGAAAGGATGACAAGGTAGATATGAGATTTATGGCACCTATTGTAATGCTTGTTGGCTCGAATTTGTTTATGACTTATGCCTGGTACGGGCACCTGAAGGATTTGAAGGGTAAAGCGGTGCTCATCGCCATCGTGGCAAGCTGGGCAGTCGCATTTTTCGAGTATTGCCTTCAGGTCCCCGCCAATCGCATCGGCTTTCAGTTCTTCTCGCTGGCGCAGTTGAAGGTCATACAGGAAATTATAACTATGACCGTCTTCGCCGTGTTTTGCATCGTATATATGAAGATGCCCTTGAAGCTCGATTTCCTCTGGGCTGGCTTGTGCATGCTCGCCGCTGCGTATTTTATGTTCAGGGGCTTCACATTGCCGAGTTAAAGGATAAATATGAGAACCGCTAAAATCAGAATCACAGGTCTGCTCCTGCTCATAGTCGGCCTTGTCGCCCTCGGCTACTTCGGGCGGGGATACCTGCTGAAGGAAATAACCATTCACCAGCTGCTCAGCGAAAATAAGCAGCTCAAAGAAGCAATCACAAACCTGACCGCCGAGGAACAAATCGGCTACGCCAAAGTCATTAAACAGGAAACGCAAAACAATAAGCTGGTTACTACCCTGCGCTTCATCGAAACCGCCAGAGACGACAAAACCAAAAAAATCCTCGAAAAGGACTACACAATCGAAGGCGATATCGTTCACTTCGACGCCCTGATTGTGAAATTCGACAACAAAATGGTAATGGATGGCCGTGAGCGGGCGATGTACCTGTGGCGAAGAATCTATGGCGAAACTATGGCTCCGCAGGATGGCTTCGCGATTGAATCACCCGGCGCTGAACCCGCAAGATACGCCGATTTACTTGCTCGCCTGCCCATCAAACAACGGGGGATGTTCTGGTCGAATATCTGGGATTTGGCTAACAACGTGGATAAACTAAAACAGGAAGGCATCACGGCTATTTATGGTAACGCCGTATATTCCAAACTTCGCCCAGGCCTCATCTACGTCTTCAAAATCAGCTCGACAGGCCAGTTATATCCCGAAGTCGTCCCCGATATGTAATTTAAAATGCAAAAAACAGATTTTGACGTTACGGTAATTGGCGGCGGAATTGTCGGACTGGCGACAGCGTATAAAATCGCCGTAAGTTATCCCCGTTTACGAATCGCGGTGCTGGAAAAAGAGCCAACCCTTGCCGGCCACCAGACAGGACACAATTCAGGCGTCATTCACTCCGGCTTATACTACAAACCCGGCTCCGCCAAAGCCATCACCTGCACCGACGGCCGCAAACAGCTCGTCGCCTTCGCAAAACAATATGCAATCCCCCACGAAATATGCGGCAAAATCATCGTCGCCACAAACCCAAAAGAACTCCCCGGCCTCGAACGAATCTTCAATAACGGCGTCCAAAACGGTATTGAAGGTCTGGAAAAAATCACCCCCGACCAAATCAAACAAATCGAGCCGTATTGCGCAGGAATCGCCGGCCTAAAAGTCCCCTGCACAGGCATAATCGACTTTGTCGCCGTAGTAAACAAACTTGCCGACCTCATACAAAAGCAAAATGCGGACAACAAAATATTTCTCTCCTGCAATGTTACCAGCTTCCAAAAAGAAAACGCCTGCACGCGAATACTGACGAATCGAGAGGCAATTTCGAGCAGATTCATCATCAATTGTGCAGGATTGCTTTGCGACAGAATCGCCCGCCTCGACGGCGTAAATATCAAAATGCGAATCGTCCCCTTCCGCGGCGATTATTACGACTTGAAAAAAGAGGCGCAGAACAAAATAAAAAACCTCATCTACCCCGTCCCCGACCCGCAGTTCCCGTTTCTCGGCGTCCATTTTACCCGAATGGTCTCAAGCGGCGTCGAATGCGGCCCAAACGCGGTCTTCTCATTCAAACGTGAGGGCTATGGCAAATTCGATTTCAATCTCAGGGACACCTGGGAATCGCTTCTCTATCCCGGCACATTAAAACTCTTTATGAAACACTGGCGCTACGGCCTCGGCGAATACGTCAGGGCATTTTCAAAAAAATTATTTGTCAAACAACTCCAGCGGCTTGTCCCCTCAATTCAGGGCGAAGATTTAACACCCGGCAACTCCGGCGTGCGAGCGCAGGCCGTCGGCGCAGATGGCAAACCGATTGACGATTTTGTCATTGAACCCCACGGCAGCACAATTCACGTACTCAACGCCCCCTCCCCCGCCGCTACCGCTTCCCTCGCCATCGCAGACCACATCACCGGTTTGGCTGCCGAACATTTCAAACTATAAAGCCATCACTTCACTTTAAAACTTTCGCCAAGCTTGACAGCATTTGGCCCTGCTGGGACAATCACTTGTGTATGAGCAAATATGAGCAAAACAGCTTGTTCGGCGACGACAAAACCGACAAAGCCCCCGCGGGCCATGTTATCCGCGTGGCGTTCGAGTCGGGCGTCGATGCCGAATTTGATTACCTCGTCCCCGACAAACTCTGGCCCGTCGCCGTAGGCCAGCGAATCGAAACGCCCTTCGGAAAATCAAACAAGCTCGAAACGGGCTTCTGCATCGATACCACTGGGAATCCGCCGCAGACAGATAAGGGCAAAAAATTCAAACTCAAAGCAATCTCGGCTGTCATTGACAAAGAGCCGCTGGTTGATGAGGGCCTGATGGAATTAGCTCGCTGGATTAGCGATTATTATGTATGCCCCCTCGGTATGGTGCTTGGAGCAATCGTCCCCGGGGCCGTCAAAAAAGGCGCAGGTGAAAAAAAACAAAAATACGTTTACTTGGCCGTCGCCCCGGAACAAATCGAAAAAATAGCAGACCAGGTAAAAGGTAAAAAGCAAAAACAGGTCGTTCAGCAATTACGAGACGCAAACGCCTTCGAAATCGAATCTGCAATGGAACTCGACGATTTGCTCGAATCTGTCGGCTGCACCGATGTCCCCGTCAAAAATCTCGTCGAAAAGGGTATCATCAAAATCGCCCAGCGGACCGTCCTCAAATCACTCCCCGCTATGCCCGAAGGCATGCTCATTAAACACGAAAAAGTCGTCCTCAACGATGACCAGCAAAAAGCCCTTGCCAACATCATCAGCCGAATCAACGAAGATAAATTCGGCGTCACGCTCCTCTTCGGCGTCACCGACAGCGGCAAAACCGAGCTTTACATAAGAGCAATCGAAGAAACAATCAAAAAAGGCAAAACCGCAATCGTGATGCTCCCCGAAATCGCGCTGACCACCCAGACCATCCAGCGCTTCAGCGCAAGATTCGACCGCATCGCGGTTATGCACTCGGGCCTCACCGCCCCCCAGCGTAATACGCAATGGCACAAAATAAAATCGGGCGAAGCCGATGTCGTTATCGGCGCACGTTCCGCCGTCTTCGCCCCGCTCGCCAATCTCGGCCTTATCATCGTCGATGAAGAACACGAGCCAAGCTACAAACAGGACACCACCCCCCGATACCACGGCAGAGACGTCGCAATCAAACGCGCACAATTATGCAACGCACATTGCCTTTTAGGCAGCGCCACCCCATCATTGGAAACGCTGCAAAACTGCAAAACAAAAAAACAGTCCTTCAATATGGTCCGCCTGCCCAAACGCGTGATGGACCTCCCCTTCCCCGAAATGCGGCTCGTCGATATGAAGGATTTCGCATCGCAACTGATGAGCGAACCATTAACAAACCAACTCACCGAAACACTCGCCAGAAACGAGCAGGCAATCCTGCTTTTGAACCGGCGCGGTTACAGCAACTTCATATTTTGCCCATCCTGCAAACACATCCTCCGCTGCCGAAATTGCGACGTAACCCTGACTTTCCACAAAACACCCGATAGACAAATCGCGCCAATCCCCACAATCACGGGCCGGCACATGCACTCAGGCCTCGCAATCTGCCACTACTGCGGCTCACAAACCCTCGTCCCCGAAAAATGTCCCCTCTGCCGCAAAGGTATGACTATGATAGGCCTCGGCTCCCAGCGCCTCGAAGAGGACCTCGCCAGACAATTCCCGAACGCCAAAGTCGCCCGCGTCGATAGCGACTCAATGAAAGGCGCCGACTACTACCGCGTCCTGCGTGACTTCAGCGAGGGTAAAATCAACGTCCTCGCCGGCACTCAAATTCTCGCCAAGGGCCTCCACTTCCCCAATGTCACCCTCGTCGGCATCATCAGCGCAGACACCTCGCTATACCTCCCCGATTTCCGCGCCAACGAACGCACCTTCCAATTGATTAACCAGGTCGCAGGCCGCGCGGGCCGCTCCGCAAAAAAAGGCATCGTCTTCATCCAGACCTTTCTCCCCAATCAGCCCGCAATCCAGTTCGCCCTCAAAGGTGATTTCGAGGGCTTCGTAAAAGAGGAACTGACGCATCGAAGCGCCTGCAACCTGCCCCCCTTCTGGCGATTGGCCCTGATTACCCTTCGAGACAGGACACACGAAAAACTCGAATTGGCCTCCAAACTGATGCGTGAAAAAATCGACCGCATCGTAGCCGACGAAAAATTACAAATCAGGGTTCGCGGCCCCATACAGGCAATCATCAGCCGAATCCAGACCTTCCACCGAATGCAAATCATCCTTCAGGCCCCCCAGCCCGCCGTTTTGCACCAGTTATTTACGACACTTCGCAACTCCCCCCCTGTCCGCCCCGCCGTTACAATCACAATAGACATCGACCCCGTTGATTTGTTATGACTTGCAGTCGGCTTCTTGGCGTGTTATACTTAATTTTAGTTGACCGGGGTGTAGCTCAGTTTGGCTAGAGCGCTTGGTTCGGGACCAAGAGGTCGCTGGTTCAAGTCCAGTCACCCCGATTTTCTACCTCACCACAATTTGCTAATCAACCTTTCCCCGTTTTCTTAGGAACCAAAACCTTGATTGCCCCCGGAACGACCTTGATATGAAGAGGCATTTTTTCTAATACCTCGCCATCGCATTGGGCCGCTTGTTTGGGGCTTGAGGAAACGCTGATATCTTTGCCTTGCCAGTGCTCCACTAATTCCAAATTGTCCGGCCGTTCCCGTTTAAGAAAGGTGACAACCATAAGCTTAAACATACTGAGGTTCGCTTTTCGCACGACAATAACATCTAATAGCCCGTCGCTGGCGTCTATATGCTTATCGAAAGATATTTTACTAAACCCGAGATTTCCTGCATTGGTAATAAAACATGCTAAACCTTTAACTTCGTGCTCTTGCCCGTCGATTTTCAAATGATAGACGGCTTTTTTCGCTTTCTTTAATGCCGCCACCGCTGAAAAAAAATACGCGAAGATGCCAATCTTATTTTTTGTCTCGCGACCCGCGCCTTTAACGACGTCCGCCTCAAAACCAATGCTTATTCTTGCAATAAAATAACGCTTATCGAACTGCCCCACATCAATTGTTTTCGTCTCTATCGGGCCTTCGCTCAGCAGCGCACAGGCCTCTTTAAGGTCATTGGGTATCCCAAGTTCAGTGGCCATCACATTCGCCGACCCTCCCGGCAAAATAACCAAAGGAATCTCTGACCCAATCATCCCGCTGATTGCTTCCATTACTGTGCCGTCCCCCCCGTAAACAGCCAAAGCATCGATTCCTTCTTTGATGGCATCCTTTGCAAACCGTATCGCGTCGCCCGCCTCGTGGGTAATTGATGCTTCCCACTTAATGCCCGCTTCTTTCATACACGCATTGATAACGGGTAAGATAGATTCCCCAATTCCTGCGGCAGGATTAATAATGATGCGAATATTTCTTATTTTCTTTTCCATTGACCTCTTCACCAAAACAACCAATGTTTACCCATCCATTGTCTGCTCAACGGCGTCCCCTGTCAAGATTCGAGCTGATTCCTCATCGGTTAGCCCCGAAGCAGGCTTCGGGGTCTGTCATTCCGCACGTGATGCGGAATCCACTTTTTTTTGCAGGGTCATTGCGAAGTTTACCCGCCGCAGATGTGGCTGTTTCGGTATTGTTTGAAATTTGATATTTTGGTGCTTTGAATTTGTTTAGGACTTGCCCGCCGCAGGCGGATTTAGTGTTTAGGATTTAGGTTTTCTTAACCTGTCCGCTGAACGCTGCCCGCTGTACGCTACTTAGAATCGATACATCATATTTAGCGCCGCGTACGAATCCGTGCTGCCCTGCTCCTTATATTCTCTCGTCAGGAACGTCTGCGAATAGCTTACCTCGAACGATTTGTATCTGTAAGCCATTCCCACCTGGAGCACCGCGACCGCCGGCTCCGGCGTAAGTCCGCTCAAAAACCGGTCATACTCAACCAGCTTGCCCCCAACCCGCGTAAAAAGATACGCCGATTGAGTTTGTGCAGGTTTATTAATGCATGCCGACGCCGGCGCCTCAAGTCGCCCAGGCCCAAAATCATTCGGCAGATTCATCCCGTATCTGAAAACTATTCCCCCAATCGCGTTGCGGTGCAGCGTTCCAACCGTCGCCCCGTATTCCAGATGCGAATCGAAATTCTCCGTCCGCACAAAATACCGCTCATCAACCCTTTGCCTTCTAATCCACGTCAGGTCCGTATGAAACTCATTGCCTAATTGATTATCCCATCCCTCCGGCTCTGCCACCCCGATATGGCGGTGAATAAAACTTTGAACATCCCCCCCGCTCGCCACAGGCCCTATCATTCCCGTGTTCAGCTCTAAATGTTCCATCTGGTTTTCAGAGGCCCGCTGCACAAATGCTCCCCAATACAACCACCCCGCGAATACCATGTCGTGTTTGGCTCGAAGCGCTGGGTCTTCAACATGGTCGGGCGTGTACATATTCTGACCGAAAAAATATCCCACTGCGGTATTTACTTCTCCGTCGTTTTGACCAAAACCATTCCACCGCGAATAATCCTTCAGAAAATTGACGTCCGGCTGATGCGTGAAAGCCAGTTTTACCCCGTTGGTATAGTGACGGTCGGTCTTGTATAATGGCTTGATAATCGTTCCGTCGTTTTCCAGATAGAACGCAAGTGTTCCATCTCCTGATGCGATACCATTCATCGCAACGCAGATAATCCCCGCAAGGATTGCTATGCTGACCCTGTGCTTTCCCATCTGCTTTTTAATAAAAACTAACTCCTCAATATTACCCTTTTGGCGAGGTCCTTATCGTTTATATATCGCCCATTTTACCGTCCAATATTAGATACTACCGCTTCATTTCCCGCCTATTCTACAAAAATATCGAATCCTGTCCACTCCCCTTTTTCCCTCCCTACTATAAAAATATCGAATCTTATCCACCGCCCATTTCGCCAGAGAAAGTACCCCTCACCCGCCCATTTTCCGTCACTAACTGCTGACTGACCGCCCATTTCCCAAAAAATGGATTAAAGCATTACCGTGTGCTGCGGATAAGGATTCCATCCCGAAAAAGAAAACAACTGATATGAATAATGGGCGGTACAGGATTCGAACCTGTGACCTCGTGCGTGTCGAGCACGCGCTCTAACCAACTGAGCTAACCGCCCGGGCTACAAAATTCCGGTCGGAATATATTAACGGAAATTGGCGGGGAGTCAACCTTATTATCGTCAGTGCAAAACGAGACGCGGGGGCAGGCTGGTTCGACTTAGTTCGACTTCGCTCACTACAGGTCGCTCACCACAGGTCACTACGTTTGCTCCCCGGCCTACAGATTGCCGGGGCAGGCCCATCGATGAACTCAGGGCAGACAGGACGACGCAGAGCATCAATTTCGGGTTTCAGATCTAAGCTGGCGGGTCATAAGGTCGGTAATGGCGGACTGGACGGATTTGTTCTTAAAGATGATATCGTAAACGGCCTGCGCAATGGGCATCTCGACTTTGTATTGCTGCAACAACCCCTCAACAACGGATTCGCAGGTGGCGATACCCTCGATAACGGATTCGGTGGAGGATTGGGCAAGCTGGGGGGATTGGCCTTTGCCGATTCGCTCGCCGAATGAACGGTTTCTGCCCTTTGGAGAAATGCAGGTTGTAACCAAATCGCCAAGTCCGGTGAGGCCCGCGAAGGTTTGCGGATTAGCGCCCATAGCGACGCCGAGACGTGAGATTTCGGCGAGGCCCCTGCAAAGGAGAGCTGCCTTTGCGTTGTCGCCCGCGCCGATGCCGTCGATAATTCCGGCGGCGATGGCGATGATATTTTTCATTGCGCCGGCTAATTCGACGCCTACAACGTCGGTATTGGTATAAATGCGGAACCAAGAGATGCTGAGGGTGAGCTGGATTCGCTGGGCGAGCTGGTCGGAGGCGGAGGCGACGCAGGCGGTAGCGGGTAATCTCGCGGCGAGTTCGTCGGCGATTGTGGGGCCTGATAATGCGGCCAAGCCGGATGAGGAGTCGGAGCCGAGGACGTCGGCGATGATTTGGGTGGGGCGAAACAGGGTTTTATTTTCGATACCCTTTGCGACGGAGCAGACGGGAACGCCTTTGGGGGTGTGTTTTTTCAGGCGGGTCCAGATGCTTCGCATAAACTGGCACGGGACAGCGGAGATAATCAGGTCGGCGCCAATCATGATTTTTTTGTCGTCAGGCTCGAAAATAATCGTTTCGGGGAGTTTGTGGCCTGGGAGGAATTTCAGGTTTTCGCGGCTCTGAGCGATTTGCTTGAGCTGTTGGGCGTCGTAGCCCCAGAGACGAACATCCGCCATCGGCTCTGCCGATGGCGAGACCTCGCGGCGGGTATTTTTCTCCGCAAGGAGCATCGCCAGGACGGTTCCCATACCGCCATCGCCGATTATTGATATGTTTTTAAACATCATATTAGCCACAGAGGTATTATAGCCACAGAGGACACAGAGGTCACAGAGAATTTTTTGACACCGATTTAGCCACGAAAAGACACCCTTCTTCGCTAAAGCTACGCAGGGCAGGCAGATTACACTGAGAACACTGATTTTTCAACCAAGAAGATTTTAACCACCCGGCTTCGTTATTCAACTTCCGTCGTCGTTTCACTATGCCGGACAGGTCGCTCCGTGTTTAGGGCGAAGTTTTTGAGATGCGGTTTTATTTTAGACGCGGATTGTTTTAACTCCTCTGTCGGGCATGGGTTTACTTTTTCAACTGTTCCTTAACTTCATATACCCAAGATATTTCTGAATTAGCTCCTCGTTCGGCATCATCGTAATCAAGCCACGTATTACCTAACTTCACTGCCATCTTTCCAACCATTAAACCTGTACCAGCCAATACACCTAATCCAGGATAACCAGCCAACGAAAAACTTCCTACTACGCCCGATGCACCAAGTAAGTATTTGCCATCCAACACTTCTTCGATTGTTCCAAGAACTGTTTTTAATCCATGTTTTTTCAGAGTCGATTCGTAATCCACAAGTTTTTGAGCTATGTCATCCTCGATAAATGCCTGTGATTTACCAATCATCTCTTTATCCAGCCAATGGAGGAGACGCCTGTATTTTTGCAAACTTATTTTGTCTTTTCTGAATTCCATGACCTGTTGCCACGTTAATTTTTTCTCATCGACAATTTCAAGATTGGACAAAACAGTAGCAACTACTTCTCGGTCTCCTTCTTTATAAAGGGCATCCCTTTCCTTTCCTGAGGCACACACAACAGCTACTGATATTCCATATTTTTCAGAAAATGATTTAGCCAGTGCTCTTGCAACGTTTGATATCACTGGATTAGATGGATTGATATCGTTTGATTCTTTTAGTAAAACTTCCAAATCAGTCTTCGCTGAGGATTGATTAGCTTTTAGAATAACCCCCAAATCAGTCTTGTTTAAGGTCGTCAAAAATGGAAACATAGCATAAAGCATATTGCAAATACTATTTGTTTCCGTAATTCCTATCTCGCCAGTAATACCATTAAACCTTTTACATAAGAATTCCGCAAATATTTGAAAATCTATTTCCAAAGATGATTCTCCACAACATCGTATCGAGTCTGGGACATTTGGCTCTGGGCCGATGATGCGAGTATATGGATCCAAGACCTTATCATAACATAGTGCTGCCGTTTTACTCTTAGAAGAAATTGCTACAGTTTCACCTTCTGAGGGCAAAAGAATTTTTCGCGGTTTACTATTATCTATTTTTATTGCTTTAAGTCCTTTATCAGACATAGCATTTTATCCCATTTATCCCTCTGTTGCAAAAAACTCAGAAACATGTTTTACGTTTAGATTCATGCGGTCAATTAGAATTCCTAATTCTTTAAGACGATATTCAATGTTTGTCGCGTTAACATTGTAGATTAATACAAGTTGTTTTTGAATTTCTTTGTAATCACTTACGCTATACTGTTTCGGCTCCAAGATGATTTGACCAATGTTCCTTTTAATGTCCATTTCTTTCTGCTTTTCGATAACGGCCTGTATTACAGTTGCTCTAGGAATAAGTATTGCTGAAGCAAAATAATTGGCTTGCCATTCTATCCAGTCGCGAGCCGTTTTAAGATTCTTCTTTCCGGTAACAAAGTCGATTTCCGTATCAACCAGTTCTTGTTCTTCGTACCCCGTTTTTTTGATATCGACAAAACGATGGAGTATTAAATGCCCAAGCTCGTGAGCAAGAATAAAATGGAACCGAGGATCATTAATTAAGGAAACATCTACAAATATACCTTTGGGTTTGAGTTGAGTTTTGCCCAAGATAATGTTTCCGTATTTGGTTGCGCCAAGTGGAAGAGAACAGTTAAATGCCACATTATATTTTTTATTTAATTCTTTGATGATTTCCAGCAGTGGGGTTCTTTGCGGAATATCAAGAACTGTTCTATCAAAGTAAGATATTACCTCTTCAGCTTTAAGTTCGATGTCGTCGGTGGTTAAGATTGGAACGCCATTATCGTCGGCATTATTTGTTGTCATTTTAAATCCAGAGACATTTCTCGTACTTCAATTCGCCACCACAGTGGGATAACGGAAACCGTATCCCACGTGGTAAACCTCTATGAGATAAATTCTACCCTTAAATTGGGAGGAAACAAGGGGAACCATAGAGAAATATCCAATCCGCCTTCGTTAAAACTACGGCGGATAAATATCCAATATTAAATGTTCAATGATGAAGTAAACCCGCCGTGAAACGGCGGGCTATATACAAACGCCCGAAGGGGGCGTTCACGCCTCCCGTAAGGGATGCCAAACGGCATGCGGCGGATGAACCCCGGCACACGCCAAGGGCGGGAAAACCCCCACCGCGCGGGGTGGGGGCTAAATCGTAACGCCTAAAAGGCGTTCAAAAAGGAAACCCGGCAATAAAGTTGCCGGGCTAAATATTATTTGGATGACCCCCCAGGCAGGCCTAGGGGCTAAACAATGATGAAACTGGGCCCCCAGATCGTAGTCTGGGGTCTTCGCTTCGCTACGATTAGTCCTTTTCGGAGAGGTCGTCATTGTATTTACTACGATTGGCGTCCCACCATTTTTTGGCCTGGGCGTAGGTGTCGAATTCCTGCGAGACGAGGAAATCAATGGCGGACTTAACGGTGTCGCGAAAATCGGGATTGGAGTCCTTGAGACCTGTAATGAGGATATCCATCGCGGCAGGAGTGGAGACGTCAATGAGCGAAGAAACAGCACTTTCTTTGACGTCATCGTACTTGCTAGTGATGCCTGCCTTGAGAACGGAGAGGCGAAGAGCAGGTTCTTCCTGGTCGGCGGCCTGAATTGCGGCGGTGCGGACATCTTCGCTTTCATCCGCAATGGCGTCAACAAGGACTTTGTTAACTGCAGGGTCGGTGAGGTTTTCGCAGGCCTGGATTGCGCTTTTGCGGATTTCCGGTTCGGTATCTTTGAGGGCCTTGGCTGCGACGTAAGCAACATTGGGGTCGTTGGCGTCACTTGCGGAGAGCGCCTCCATGGCGGCGGTGCGGACATCGAGGTCGTTATCATCGAGCGCTTTATAAACAAGAGCGGGTATCAATTCGGGATGGGCATCGGCGAAGTCGGAAATAAAATCCACTTTTTCTTCGGAAGTTTTGAGGGCATCGAGTTGTTTCAAATCAGCGGAATCGGACAGGTTCGGCTCCTGGGGCGGTTCGGCGGCAACGGGTGGTTCGGTTTTTTTCCGGTCATCGGCAGCCGGCGGGGTGACTTTTTGGGCGGGCGAGTCGGCAACGGCGGCTGTTTTATTATCCGTAACGGGTTGGGCAGGCGAGGCGGGCGCATTTTGATTAACTTCAGCCGGCGGCTGAATCTTGACGTCCTGTTTGGGCGGTTTCTTCTCGCTCGATGCCGAGGAAGGAGGCGTCTGGGAGGATTTACCTTGTTGTTTCGGGCAGCCGGCGGCAAAAACCACCGCCAACGCAAGCGTTACTATCAACCCTGTTTTAACAGCTATTTCAAACCTGAATATACGATTCATATTTTATGTTCCTCTGAAAAAATTATTTACTTGTGTCAACAGAAACGCCCTGGGAAAAAGCACCCATAACGAGATTGAAAGCCACGTTATCGGATTTGGTATCGAGGGCGGCTTTGCTGACCTTTACCCAGAATGTCCCGGCTTTGAAATCGAATACGCAATCGACGATTCCGCCATTGAGGGCTTTGGCTTTTGTGCAGGAGTATTTGGGCTGGGTTTTACTTGTGCGTTTGAATGTACCCGCGGGGACGGTAAAGGCGGCGTCGCCCCAGCCGACGGAGACGTTTTCGAGGGTCAAGTCGGGGGCGGCATCTTTGAAGACAATAGCGCCCTTGAGATAGACGTAATTGTTGTTCGGGTTTGAGCCATGTTTGACAGTAATCTTGTCAACTCTCATTGAATTGGTGCAGCCGGAGAGGAATTGAATGGGAATGGGCTGTGAACCGTTGATGATGGAAGAGTCGATTGATTCATCCGCTACGGCGGACGCCACAAAGTCACCGAGCTCGACTTTCAGGGTAAGCGGGCTTCGGAGGCAGGTGAGGTCGGCTTTGTTCAGGGACAGGCGGATATTGCCGGCGTATTCGTACGGCATCGGAGGCCTGTTCCAGAAATTTTTCATCGTGATGTAAACGCCATTTTGGTTATAGGTCATGCCCTGCGGTCTTATACAATCATTAGAATTGAAAGGCACACAGGCATCCCAGATGACATTGTCTGCCTGAAGGATGCTGACGCGTAACCAGTCGGCGGAGGTAAGCTGGGCCAAAGTTATGTAATATCGTCCGTCAATAGTGATTGAATCGTCGGCGGCGGAGGCGCCCGCTTTGGCGGTAACATTAGAAATCGCAAGCGAGGGTTTATCAGCAGAGATTCGCGGATATATGCTCATTTGCGGGTCATCGAGCGAATCGAGGGTACAGGGAGGCAACGCTGCTTTTTTGCCAACGAGGAAAGATGCCACTTTGGTGACAAGTTTGTCCGTTGGTTCGACATCGATATCGCATTGCCAGGCGCCGGAGGCAGTAAGAGGCCTGAGTGCGGATTTGCCGCAGGTGGGCTTGATGTACCACTTGTCGGTGAAGACATAAGAGACCACACGGTAATCGGACGATTTGGCGCCTGAGACGGTCCCCTGGAGCAAATCGGGAGAGGCAACGGTCGGGAGACGGGTGTATTCGAAACGCACGCCAGCGCCCGTGAGGGGGACATTGACGACGCGTCTGCTGCTTGTGATGCGAAGATTGGCGTTAAAGACGCGATTTGCATCGGGAATAAAGACGACGTCGATTTGTTTGCTTTCGTTCGGGTCCAGTGAGAACGCCCAGTCAGCGATGAGGAAATTCGCGGCATCGGGGCCGTTGACATCAACGGTTACGGTGTAAGGCGAGCATTGGCCCGCATTGGTTACGGTTACCGCCCTTGTCACGGATTTTGAAACAAGCACGGAATCGAAATCGAGCGAGGATTGCTCGACATCATATTTGCAAGGAGTAAATTCGAAATTTTTAATTACGACTTCTGTTTCGTCGTCGGAGTAAGGTTGGCTGCCATTGAGCCAGAGGTTGATTCTGAAGTTTTCGCCGCCCGGCCAGGGGACATCGGTTCCGGAATAAGTCCAGGACTGGACTGGCGAGGAGCTGCCGAAGAAACTGTCGAAATCAACGACGCCGAGGGCCCAGTCGAAAATATGCGTTATGGTATCGGCACTACAGGGGTCGATGTTGAAACGGTGGAGGTGGCCGGATTTATTCCAGGGCTGAATAACATATTGAGCATTGTCGTTAGCGGGAACACTCCATCGGCCGATTTCGATATCCATTTCGCGATTTTTATAATGCGGGGCAAACTCGTCCCAGGTAAACAGACCGAGAATGACATTTGGGTCGAGCGAGGCGATATTGTTTTGCATCTCGATTTTATAAGTTCCATCGCCGAGGGAGTCCTCGGTGAAGACCTCAGCGCAACGCCACTGGCCCGCTTCGTTGGTTATTTTCAAATGCAGGAAGCCGTCGGAATCAACCCAGGCATTGTCGCAATCAAACCAGTTTTGGCCCGGGTCCGCTTTGGCGTCGGTGGTGCTTTTGACGAGCCAGTTGTAGCCGGCGAATCGAAGCGAAGCGCATCCGCAGGAAGGACGAAATGCGCCGACACTGGGGAATCTGAACGCCTCGCCCGGCATCGCGGGGAGAGCGGAAGTATCGTTAAAATCGACGGGCCAGCCGGGGATTTCAGTTTTGGGGACAAGAAATGCCATCACCTCGGCAGCGGAGAGGTCCGAGGGGCTTGTGGTGATGTCGCATTGCCAGGAGCCATCGGATTGTATGTCGGTCCAGGGCGAAGCGAAGGTCGGTTTGGGCCACCAGCCAGCGTTGGAGATATAAACGCCGACGCTGTAGTCAGCGGGGTTGACGGTCGTAACGGACCCCTTGAGTTTGCCGGAGCTGCCGCAGGGAGGAATTTCATCGAGAGTGATACAATCTGCGCATTCGATTTCTCTTAATATGCAGTCATCGAAGCTGGCAATTACAGGCCCTGCGGATTCGGGCTTTTCGAGAGACAGCGTAAACCTCGCATAGCGGGTGTGGCGAGGAGCGGGGTTGGTTGCAAAATACAGGAGCGACCAGCCGGAGTCGGCGGTATTGAAGTCATCGCTGGTATATTCGGCGAGCGTGTTTTTGGAAACATCGAGGAAAGCAAGTTTTACCCTGGCTTTGGCCCCATCGACCCAGGAAGAGCCGGCGGAACCAGTTCGGACCCAGGCGCTGGCGAAATATCGTTTGCTCTCGCCGGCATTGGAATCCTGATAAACCTGAGACGACCAGTCAACAGCGGCGACGCCCGTGTATTGCCAGAGGCCGTTTAGACCAAGTCGGGCGGCGGTATTTGTGCAGCCCGCACCGCCGAAGCCGATGGCATTACTGGACCAGCAGCCGGAGTCGGGAAAAGCACCGTTGGGGTCGCTTTGCTCAAAGCCGGAATCGCAAAGGAGATTGCCCGCCCCCAGGCATAAACCCGTTTGCAAAATCATCAGTAAAACCACAAAAGGTAACACACATCCGGGTGTACCAATTATCCGATTCATCGTAAAAACCTCCAAATGTCCGCCTTATCAGCTATATTGAAGCACACTAATACCACCCATATATATCGGCAGGCATCCGTTGATTGCTATAGATTTCCCGCCAAATACGGTTACGAGGGCGGATGGCTTTATTTGGTGAACCATAGGGTAAAAATGGTGTTAGCAATGTCGGTGTTGTCGATATATGGGCCGCATAGGGGGTCATTTCCATTGATGGTTTTTTTGAACTGTTCAGCGCCAGCGCCTTTGGCGAAGAACGGGACGAGTGAATTGGTGTGATTCTTGCTGTGCCATTCCATAGCGGGGAGTTTGCCTGGACCATTATTAACGAGGTCATTCCAAACAAGCCCATGGTTTGTTTGTCCTGAGCCAGGACCTGTGATGTGGCCCGTTTCGTGGTCGGCTGTAATGATAACGAGGGTATCGTTCCAACTGCTTTTGGTATTAACCCACCAGATGACGGCTTCGATACTCTTGTTAAAGTCGTTCATTTCCTCGATAAGGCGACCCGATTCGTTGGCGTGGGCTGCCCAGTCAACTGCGCCGCCTTCAATCATAATGAAGAAGCCGTTGGGGTCTTCGTCAAGAACATTCAGAGCGGCGAGAGTCATTTCCTCAAGGGTTGGGACGGTCTGGGTGAAAGGCACGACATAAGGGTCGGCAAAAACATTTCCGGAACGGCTTTGCTGGAGCGTATCATAGACCTGCAAGAGACCAAAGACGCGATTAGGGGTTTTGCCTTTTGCGAGGGCATGGAATTCGGCGCGGGTCTGGACGAGTGTCCAGGGGTTTGCGCTGCCGCCTGCAGAACCATTTTTCAGAGTTGCCCAGGTTTTCTCGCTGATATACTTGTAGGTTGGCTCCTGTGTTTGCCTGCCGTCGGAATCATAAAAGGGGTGGCCCGCGCCCATAATACAATCGACGGAGTTATTGTTGACCATATCATCGGCGATTTGGGTGAGATTGCTCCTTGCACCGTTGTGGATAACGAAGCCGGCGGGAGTGGCATCATCGAAGAAGACGGTAGTGATTACGCCTGCGGCTTTGCCGAGTTGTTTGGCACGCTCAGAAAGATTCAAAACAGGTCGGCCCCTGGTATCGAGGCCGAGGGTTTCGTTACGGGTTTTGACGCCGGTAGCCATAGCGGTTGCGGCGGCGGCGGAATCGGTTGCGCCCTTATCGACGTAATCGAAGCTGCGCCAAGCAAGGTTGGCGTCATATGAGCCGCCGTAGGGATAGGTGCTCATCGCGAGGCGGACGGGAAACTCCTCGTAGGGCTGACAAGGTGAACGGCCACAGTTATAATAGTCGGCGGATTTATAGTGATTGA
This sequence comes from Sedimentisphaerales bacterium, assembly GCA_050012695.1. Lineage (GTDB taxonomy): Bacteria > Planctomycetota > Phycisphaerae > Sedimentisphaerales > Anaerobacaceae > Fen-1362. The sequence continues at coordinate 101,383 of JBEKGR010000010.1, forward strand.
AGCCGCCGCCATCGGCAATCATAATGATGACGTTTTTGGGGCCGCTACTATGAGCGCAAGAAGACGCTTGTTTAGCCGGTGAAGAGCATCCGCAGACGCCGCCAAATAAAATCAGGCCGAGCAATATGTTTCTAATCAGCATCTTCATATCTGAATGACGATTATAATAACAGGACATTATATTTACCAGCGGGGGCTTTTCTTCCCCCGTCAAAAGCATATAATCAGACGCAAGGCGTAAGACCTAAGACGCAAGACATAAGACGTTAGAATTAGGACAAGCGATGGGGTATTTCAGGGACAATATCGAGCAGATGAAGGGTTATGAGCCGGGGTTTCAGCCCAAATCCACGGAGGTGGTGAAGCTCAACACCAATGAGAACCCTTACCCCCCTTCTCCGGCTGTTTTGAAGGCGATAACGGAGATAAAGCCGGAGCAGTTACGCAGGTATCCTGACCCGATGGGAAATGTGTTTCGTGAGGCGGCGGCGAAAATCAACGGGGTGGAAGCCGACTGGATAATGGTATGCAACGGCGGGGACGAATTACTGAGTATGGCGTTTACGGCATTTTGCGACAAAAAGAGGCCGGTTGCTTATCCTGTTCCTACATATTCGCTTTACCCGGTGCTGGCACAAATTCAGAACTGCAAGACAATCGAGGTGCCGTTTGATGAGGAATTTAACCTGCCTTCAAAATTAGCGAGGACCAAAGCGGCGTTGACGATTGTCTGCAATCCGAATGCGCCGAGCGGGACAGTTATAGATGAGGAAGAACTTGCGGAATTAGCGGCGGAGATAAAGGGAGTTTTGCTGATTGACGAGGCATACGTGGATTTCGCGGAGCAAAACTGCACTGAATTGGTTAAACAGTTCGATAACATAATTATACTTCGCAGCTTGAGCAAAGGGTATTCGCTGGCGGGATTGCGATTCGGATACGCGATTGCCAAGCCGGGATTGATAGAGGGACTGCTGAAGGTCAAGGATTCATACAACGCGGACGCGATAGCGATAACGGCAGCAACAGCAGCAATTAAAGACCAGGGTTACTTTAAGGAAACGATTGAGAAGGTAAAGGCGGAACGCAAACGGCTGAGCGAGCAGTTGAGGGCGATTGGATTTACACTGCCCGACAGCTCGTCGAATTTCGTTTTCGCTGAACATTCAAAACGTAAAGCAAAAGATATTTTTGACAAACTCGTGCAGCGCAATATTTATGTGCGATACTGGGATTTGCCCGGCATCGAAAATAAACTGAGAATAAGCGTGGGGACAAAAGAACAGAATGATACGCTTTTGTCGGCGTTGAAAGAAATTGCAACCACAGATTAACACAGATTAACACAGATTTTTAGCCACTAAGGTCTCGTTTTTTAAGCCACAGAGGACACAGAGGTCACAGAGAAATTTTTGTATTGCCGCAAAAATGCACAAAAAGTTTTAGACACGGATTAACACTGATTTACACTGTCTTTTACGCCGATTTTGCCACGGAGTAAACATCTCAATACACGAAAGGTCTGCCCGTTACTCACTCCTTTCCCTCTAACTTCGTCGCGAATTTGGTGACTCCCAAAATCACGCCCACTATGATGCCGAGCAGAAAACCGAATTTGCCACCATCTCCACCCTGATTGCCAACGTTGCCATGTTGGTGTGCTATTGCTGACGCCACTGCACACCCGCCAATAGCACAGACTATACCTAAGACTAGGGCAAGACCTATCGACCCGGGTATTCCCTTAAGGGCTGCTATTTGCCGTCTTTTCCATTCCTGCAAGAACGCAATTGACGATTCTTTGGCACTTTGTACGAGCGAGCAGCACTGTGTCGCTATATAATCCACCTCAGAAGACACCTTGAGTATCTTGACGTAATCCTTGGAAACCCAGTCGCTCTTGGCAGTAGCTAAGAGGGCAGCAATTTTTTTGATCTGAGGTTCATATCTGCCAGCGTCCGGTTTCGGGACATTGGCTACAGCACTTTGAGCTTCGGCGAACTTGGTCTCGGCATCGTGAATAGCTTGCCCAGCATTTTGGTATGCTTCGTTCACAAGGCCAGACAATAACTTCTTGAGTTCTTGCCGGGCGGGGAAGAATCGCCGTTCGACCCAAGCCACATTCAAATAACCTGGCCGAGCGGATATGGCGCGATGGAGGAGTTCTTCCCACCCGCCTGTTTTCCCCGACTGAACGGCATAGAGGGCATAATCGTAATTCCCTTCTGGGTAGTTGGGCGATAGATCGATAGCCAACCGGAGTTCAGCGGCGGCCCGCCCGTAATCTCCCCTGCAAGCGCATATCCGGCCTATAAGACGATGGGACAAACTCTTATAGTCAAACTGGGAGACCTGCTTGACTTGCGCCTCCACGCCCTTCATTATAGCATCAGCCTCCTCGTGTATCTCTTCCTCCGTCATTTCCGAGAGTTTTTTGGGCACTGGGCGCATTAGACCCTGCTCGCGCTGCGGCGCGTGGGGAAAACTCCTTGTCAGAACTTCCTCGGCTTTGTCGAAATCGTTCTTTCGCAAATAGGTCATGCCCAACCCGACGTAGGTTCGGAAATCCAAAGGACTCATTTCAAGAGACTTCAGAAACCACTGTTTTGCCTCATCAAAGCAACCCCGTTTCCTGAGTTGTTCAGCCATTTCCCGCCACTCCCTAGCCTGCGTCTGACTGGGGGTCTTAAGCGTTTGGTCTATGGATAGAAGGACCTGCGTCTGCTGCTCCAATTCCCACTGGAGTTCATCAAAACCACCTTGTACGATGCCCGCAAGATCGGATAGTTCCTCGGCAATGCCTGACATCTTACCTGCCATATTGCTAAGGCCAGAGGCAATCATCTCCATCGCACGCTCCTGACCATCTACGCCATCCCTGACGCCATTCCTGATGTCCTTCATCAAGGTGTTTTCCGCACATGCAGGACATGTGAACATATAGTGAAGACCACCTACTTGTGCACCGCACGACCAGCATTCTCCCATGGCCAACTCCTTTAGACGGCTATTATGCCGCCCGAAAATACGGGGACACCATACTCATTTCGATTACAAAACAATAGCTATATCTTCCGGCCTTAAAGTAACAGTATATCGTTAAACTGATAATAAAAGCAAGAGTTTTTCACCACGAAGCCAACGAAGGGTCACGAAGTTTTACGGTTAAATAAAAACAGTGTCAATCCTGTGTAAATACGTGTCTGGTTTTCCCTTTTGCGCCTTTTTGCGGCAATCAAATCTGTGTCAACCCCATGAGATACCGCTTCGCTATCTCACGGGGTAAATCCGCGTCAATCTTGCATAATTCAGCGTCAAAAAAACTTCGTGTTTTTCGCGGCCTTCGTGGTTAAAATAAGCGGGACTGGAAAGGATACCATTATGAAGAAGCGAACGGCAAAAATACACAGGAAGACAAAAGAGACGGACGTCAATATATCGCTGAATCTCGACGGCGAAGGCAAATACGAAATCGATACGGGCGTCGGGTTTCTCGACCATATGCTCACGCACCTGAGCAAGCACAGTAAAATCGATACGACCGTCAGGGCCAAAGGCGACCTCGACGTTGACAGCCATCACACCGTTGAGGACATCGGGCTTTGTCTTGGGCAATGCTTAGACAATGCGCTGGGAGACAAGAAAGGCATCAACAGATACGGCAACAGCTCGGTGCCGATGGAAGATTCACTGGCCAATGTGTCGATTGATTTGTCGGGGAGGCCAAGCTGCGTTTATAACGTGGAATACCGGACGAACAAGATTGGCGATTTCGACGTGGAGTGCCTTGAGGAGATGCTGCGGAGCTTTTCAAACGCGGGCAAATTCAACCTGCATATAAACGTACCCTACGGCACAAACGCACATCACACCGCGGAAGCGGTATTCAAGGCGCTGGGCCAGGCGTTGGGGGCGGCGGTTAAAATAACAGGCAAAGATATACCCAGCACAAAGGGAACCTTGTAACTATTTATGATTTATGATTGCGGATTGCGGATTGATAATTGATTATCGATGATTGAAGCAGAACCAATTGAGTTTCGGGCGGGCATAGGAACGGATATTCACCGCTTAGTCGAGGGCAGAAAGCTGATGCTGGGCGGGATACAGATTCCGCACCCGCTTGGGTTGCTCGGACACAGCGACGGGGATGCGGTGCTGCACGCGGTGATAGATGCCCTGCTTGGGGCAGCGGGAATGGGCGACATAGGAACATTATTTCCAGATACAGACCCCAGATGGAAAGACGCGGACAGCAAGGAGCTGCTTTTCATCGTCAAAGATAAAATAGCTGAGAAGAAATGGGACATTATTAACGTCGATGTAACGATTCACGCGGAACAGCTCCGGCTGGAACCATTCAAGGGACAAATCAAGCGGGTAATCGCGGGGCTGCTGGGAATCGACTTCAACGCAACAAACGTCAAGGCGAAAACGAATGAGGGACTTGGCGAGGTTGGCGAAGGCACGGCGATAGCAGCAACAGCGATAGCGATGCTGAGAAAGAAAATCAAAAGGGTTTGAAAGCAGAAGACAGAAGACGGAAAAGATGGTGTGCAGAGCACACCCTACAAAATAGGAATTGAAGATGACTTTGAAATTATATAACAGTTTAACAAGGCGATTAGAGGAATTTAAGCCGGTAAATCAGGACAGGGTTGGGATATATGTTTGCGGGCCGACGGTTTATGGGCACGCGCATCTTGGCCACGCGAAAAGCTACGTCAGCTTCGATATTCTCGTCCGCTACATGCGATACCTCGGCTACAACGTAACATACGTTCAGAATATCACGGACGTGGGACACCTTACCGACGATGCGGACCAGGGCGAGGATAAAATCGCAAAGGCGGCGGCGAAGGTCCATAAGCACCCGATGGAACTGGCGGAGTTGTACACGCGGAGCTTTTTCGAGGATATGGACAAGCTCAACTGCGTCAGGCCCGATATAAGCCCGCGTGCGAGCGGACATATCGTCGAGCAAATCGAATTAGTCAAGACGCTTATCGCAAAAGGATACGCATACGAGGCCAACGGGTCGGTATATTTCGACGTTTCCAAATTCACTGATTACGGGAAACTATCGGGAAGGAACGTCGAGGACATGATTGCGGGGGCACGGGTGGAGATATCGCAGGAAAAGAAGAACCCGGCGGATTTCGCCCTTTGGAAAAAGGCGGAGGCGAACCATATTATGCAATGGCCAAGCCCGTGGGGACAAGGATTCCCCGGCTGGCACCTGGAATGCTCGGTGATGAGCACGAAATATTTAGGGCAACCATTCGATATTCACGGGGGAGGGCTTGAAAATCAGTTCCCGCATCACGAATGCGAAATAGCGCAGGCGGAGGCAGCGACGGGGAAGCAATTCGTCAATTACTGGCTGCACAATAATATGGTGACGGTCGATGGCCAGAAGATGGGCAAGAGTTTGGGGAATTTTATTACGCTAAAGCAGCTATTTGCCGATTCGCCGGACGCAAAGCACGAGCGACTGAGCAGGAAATACGATTCGCTTGCGGTTCGGCAATTCATTTTAACCAGCCATTACAGAAGCACGCTTGATTTTTCGGATGAGGCGCTTCACGCGGCTCAAAGCGGATACGATAAACTAACGGACGCGGTCATTGCGGTAAGAAAGCAAATCAAAAACACGCCCGATGGTCCTATCAATAACTACATCGCGGAACGATTGGATAAACTCAAAGAAAAATTTGAATCTGCAATGAATGATGATCTAAATACCGCTGTAGCATTATCTGTTATGTTCGAAGTAGCATCTGCATCAAACGAATTGATTCAATATCAAGGCACAGATAAAGTAACAAAAGGCACCTTTTCCGCAATCGATAACTTTTTCAAAAAACTCGGCGGCGACGTGCTGGGTATTGTCAAAGAGCAATATCAGGAGCAAAGCGAATGGAGTGACTGGAACGAGACAATCCTTGATAAAACCATATTAATTTTAATAGATGAACGGAAAATGGCAAAAGAAATGAAGGATTGGACGAAAGCCGATGCTTTAAGAAAAAAAATAGAAGAAATAGGGATTGTTCTCGAAGACAAACCCGGCGGAGTAACAGGCTGGAGAATGAAATGAGGATTCTCGGCATAGACCCGGGATTGCAGGTTTGCGGGTATGCGTGTATTGAGTCAAAATCAGGCGAAACGACCCTGATCGAAGGCGGAGTGATTCGCACAACGGCCAGCAAGGCACTTGAGAAGAGATTGAACCAGATAGCAGAGGATATTGACTCGATACTGGACAAGTTCAAGCCCGACGTCGTTGGGGTGGAGCAGTTATATTCGCATTATGCTCATCCGCGAACAGCGATATTGATGGGGCACGCAAGAGGGGTTATATTGCAGAGGTGCGCCGAGGCGGGCGTTGAGGTCAAGAGCTTCGGCGCGACGCGGATAAAAAAATGTATTACGGGCAACGGGCATGCGTCGAAGGAGCAGATGCAGAGAACAATCAAGACGCTTTTGGGATTGTCGGCTGTGCCTGAGCCGAATGACGTGGCGGACGCAATATCGGCGGCGATGTGCTGTGCGGAATCAATGAAAAGTATCAATTATACAACATAATCAAAGACACGGATTAACACGGTTTTTATGATTGCAAGATTAGAAGGAAAACTTATTAAGTTAGACACCGAAAGTGCGTTAGTGCAGGTGGGCGCGGTGGGTTATGAGGTTTTGCTGCCGGGGTATTGCATAAACGCGTTAGCGGGCAGCATTGGCTCAAATATTACGCTTTGCACAATGGAATACTATGAAGGGTCATTGGGTGGCGGGAATCTTATCCCCAGAATCGTGGGATTTTTGAGCGACGGCGAAAGAGAATTTTTCAACAAGTTCACAAGCGTCAAAGGCATAGGCGTACGAAAGGCGCTGAGGTCACTGACAATACCGATTGCCAGTATCGCATCGGCGATTGAAAACGGGGATGACAAGACATTGACCGCACTTGACGGCGTGGGCAAAAGGACGGCACAGCAGATTATCGCGGAGCTGAAAGGCAAACTCGGCAGATTCGCAATAGGCGTCGGGCCAACGGGTGTGCCTGCCCCGGCTTTCAAACCATACCAGGCGGAGACGCTTGAGATTCTGATTGCCTGGGGCGAGAAGCGAAATGAAGCAATGGAGCTGATTGAGCTTGCGTGCAAAAAACACCCGGATATAAAAAATGCGGAAGAGTTAGTGCCTTTGGTGTATAAAATGAAACAGGGTATTGAAGTATAAGAACTGGATTCCCGCTTTCGCGGGAATGACAACGAGAGACGAGTCACGGGCCACGAGCGACGAAAATGGCGATAGATAGAGTCATAACGAGCGATTCGAGAAATGAGGCGGAAGAGAATTTCAACGTTTCGCTTCGGCCAAAACAATTGTGCGAGTGTATCGGCCAAGCCAAGGTAATCGACAAGCTCAAAATCGCAATTGAGGCGGCGAAAAAGAGAAATGAGCCGTTGGAACATATCCTGTTTTACGGGCCTCCCGGATTGGGCAAAACGACTCTTGCCAACGTGGTTGCAAACGAAATGGGCGCAAATATCAGGTGCACATCGGGGCCTGCGCTGACAAAACAAGGCGACCTGATGGGACTTTTGAGCAATATCAACACGGGCGATACGCTTTTCATCGACGAGATTCACCGGCTGAGCACACCCGTCGAGGAATTTTTGTACCCGGCGATGGAGGAATTCAGGGTTGATTTCACAGTCGATAGCGGGCTGCACGCAAAAACAATAAATTTCCCGCTGAAACGATTTACGCTTATCGGGGCAACGACACGGGCAGGATTGCTCAGCGCACCGCTGCGAAGCCGATTCGGGATGCTGTATCATCTCGAATTTTACAATACGGCGGATTTGACTTTAATTCTCAAACGCTCGGCGAAACTGCTGCAACTAAATTGCGATGAAGGGACACTGAACCTGATTGCGACGCGGTCGCGCGGGACGCCGAGAATCGCGAACCGGCTTTTGAAACGCGTGCGCGACTACGCACAGGTAAAAGGACAGGGCAAACTGACGACCGCGATTGTCGAAAGCTCGCTGAAGATGGAGCAGATTGACGGGCTTGGTCTCGACGAGTTAGACAGGTCGTTTTTGAGGGCTTTGGCGGGGGTATATGAGGGCGGGCCTGCGGGTATCGAGGCAATCGCGGCGACGCTGGGCGAGGAACGGGACACGCTGGAAGACGTGGTTGAGCCATATTTGCTGCAGCTCGGTTTTGTCAGGCGGACCAAAAGAGGCAGGGAAATAACCAAACAGGCGTGTGAGCATCTGGGTTTGAAATACAGTAAAAAGCCCGCTGCCGACGATGAGCCGGAACTGTTCGACTCCGGCCAGCAGTAAACTCAGCCGACGGAATCTGAAATTTTTATCTGAATCACCCTGCGAGTATCTTTGGTTACCTTCGCCCGTTCGCTTATCCTGACGGGGCAGAGCCAGATGATTTTTTCGCTGTCGGCAACAACAAGTAATCGTCTCCGCAATGATTGAGACACTTTCGCAGCGGTCAAAAATTTGCCAACTCTTTTTTCGCCTGCTAAACCCAAGGGCCAGAATTTATCGCCGCGTTTTCTTGGGCGAATTTCCAGCGGCAGCTTCAATTTTCCAAAATCGAACCATTCGACAAAATTTGTTTTGGTCTTCTTGAAGCCGGCCAGGTCTTTCTGTTCGATTTCGATAATATCCGCGTTGATTGTACAGGGGCCGAATTGCGTCGCTCCGGGCACTTTTAACACAACAGGGTCTGCCGCAATTGGTTGGGCCGGTTTAGTTTTAAGATGTTTCTCAAAAACAATTTTACCCCCCTGCCTATATACTATTATGCGATTTGGAAGCTGCGAACGTCCATCATCCGACAACCGCAATATGTTTGTGAAATGGCGTTCGGTAACGTCCTGCTCACCTGCGCAAAGATGCGTCAATGCCCTGCGGATAATCTCGATTTTGATTTCAGCGGGTTGTGCAGTGAGCTTAACCGAATCCAGCGTTATGGTCTGCTCTTTCGCAGTTGCGATGCCGGGCCAAATAGCATCGGTCGTTCGGCAAATTATAAGATAAAATCCGCGAGACACTTTTGATAGGACAGCGAGGTTTTCGACAATATCGCCCGCGGAATTTTTCTGCAAAACGGGGAGTAGGCGATGACGAATGAAATTACGTCTGTACGCGAAATCAGCATTAGTCCTGTCGGTGCACCAATTCAGATTACGACTGTTGAGGTATTGAATAATCTCATCACGAGTGGCGCAAAGCAAAGGCCTTATGAATGTTATTCCATCGGTAAATTTTTTCGCGGGCCAGATTCCGCACAGGCCGCGGAGACCAGTTCCGCGAATCAGCCGGTCGATAATGGTCTCGGCGTTATCGTTTTTATGATGAGCGGTAGCAATGAAGTCGCAATTTTGCGATTTGGCAATATCGACCAGATTTTCGATTCGCAGATTTCTCGCAGCCGTCTCGATTGAGAGTTTCGATTTTCTCGCGTAATCACGCACGTCGATTTTCTTAGTGATGACGGGGATTTTGAGTTTTTGGCACTGTTCAATCACAAAATCTTCGTCTCTTTGCGCTTCGTCGCCTCTCAATTGATGATTTATGTGGGCGCAGCAGATATCGAGCCGAAGCGCAGCCAGAACATGCAACAAGGCGGTGGAATCCGCGCCGCCTGAAATCGCGAGCAGAATTTTTCCGTTTGCCGGGGTGAGCTGTTCGGCTACGATAAAGTCCGCTGTTTTTTGTTCAAGTTTTTTCAGCATCGACCGTCAAAAGCAAATGGGCCTGACTGTCGGTCAGGCCCATAATTACGCGAAGTATTCGTTCGAACAAATTCAAGCCGAGGTTATGGCTGCGGTTTGACTTCCCCGGTTAATTCCTTGACCCGTTCTTCGGCATAGGCGACCCACAGCCTGTGCTCATTCGACCTGGTTATCTTCGACAGGGCCTCCTGATAAATCTGCAGCGCCTCAGACCTTCTGCCCAACTGGGTATCGAGAATATATGCCGCTTTGAACCTTGCCACAGTGGGCGTTTGCGGGTTCCACTGGTAGGTTCTCTGGTAATTCGTAACAGCGTTAGTGTAATCCTTGAGGTATTCATAAATTCCGCCCATTCTGAAGGCGGCATCGCTTATTTTGTCGCTTTTGGGGTATTTGCTAATCAACTCGTTATACTTATCGAGCGCCTTTCTCAGCAAGGCCTCGTCCCTGATGACCAGCAACGGGCCTGCCTCCTTTTCGAGACGAAGGCCCTCGGCATAAAGGGCATTGGCATCCGAAGCGACACCGACCCCGGTAGTGTTAGTGCCAGTCGCCACTTGTGATTTGCTCGCCTCCTCGTTACACCCTACGAGAACGAACGATAACGTTATAACCAATACGATAACTGCCAACCTTGCCATAATGGCCTCCTTTCAATTTCATAAAACAGCCGGTAACTCCGCCGGCCACTCTCAATCACTTAACAATTTACCTAAACGCCGTCAAGAACAAACCGGCAAAAAATCAGGTCGTCGATTCGCTGATTATGACCGCGGAGTAACCGCCGTCGTGGTCGAACGGCTCCGCCGAGGGCAATATAATATTCTCATATTCGAGTTCGAAACCAGGAGTTTCCTTAATAAATCCGCGAACAAGCAGGCCGTCTTCTTCGGGCTGGATACTACAGGTACTATAACAGATAATGCCTTTTGGTTTCAACATACCGGCGGCCTTCGAGAGCAGCGACATCTGCGTTCCAGCAAGTTCTTTAATGTCATTTTCCGTAATTCGATGGCGAACTTCCGGCCTGCGAGACAGGACACCGGTATTCGAACAAGGCGCATCAATCAGCACACAATCAAAGCCGCCCTGCTTTTCAACATCACTATATTCGACTGTTTTGATATTGTCTGCCAACCCAAGGCGGGTGATATTTTCGCCGACCATTTTCAGGCGATTGGCGTCTATATCCGTCGCTATGATTTTCGCGTGTCCGCCTGTCGCTTCCGCCAACTGTGTTGTCTTTGTGCCCGGCGCAGCGCAAAGGTCAAGAATCTTCCAGTCCGGCTGCGGCTTCAAAGCCCGCACCGCCTGAGACGAGGCCAAATCCTGAACAGTGAATAACCCCTCATCGAAACCGGGTAACGCGGTTATCGCTTTGGGGCTTGTAAGTTTTACCATTTGCGATTCGGGCTTAATCTCGCAATCAACTTTAGCGGCTTTGAGTTTCTCCGCAAGTTCTTTTGCTGTGGTTTTGAGCAGATTGGGTCTCAGATAAACGCTCGGTCTGCGATTACTCGCAAAGCAAATCTTTTCTGTCTGCTGCCTGCCATATTCGTCGAGCCAGTTTTGAACAAGCCAGCCGGGCAGCGAAAACGCACAGGCAAAATACTCACACGGCGATTTGTCCGGGTCAGGAAGCATTTCCATATCGAACTCGCAGGCCGTATCCGGCGTTTGCGAGATAAGTTTGCGGGGCGAGGATTGCTCGGCGGGCTTTTGACGATTGATTATGTGTTTTTGCGTCTGGCGAAGTATCGCGTTGACGAACCCTCCCCCTTTTGTATTGGCGATGCGCTTTGCGTATTCGACCGCCTCGCAAATTATCACGTATTCTTTCGCCTGCGGGCAAAAAACCAGCTCATATACCCCTACCCTGATGACATTCAGGATTTTATTCGGTATATGCACGATTTGAGTCCCCGATACTTTTTCGATAACGAGGTCGATGACCGGCCGGTTTTTTATCACGCCGAAGACAAGGTCGGTCGCCTTTTGCCTGTTGGCAAGTTTGGGATACTGGTCTAATGCGTCGCCGGCAAATTGTTTGTCTTTGCGGGTTTCGGAGAGCACTTTGGCTGCAACACCGCGAGCGGTTATAGGTTTCAGCTCAGGCATATCAATCTTCGATTTTGACAAATCGGTCGCCCGGCGAAACGCATCTTCCGTTGACGAAATCAGCGAAACTCATCAGGCGGGAATTTTCCGGCTTCAACTGCATAATCTGCAAGCGGTCTTTGCCGCAGACGACGTTGAGGTTTTCGTCGATTGTGCCGGGGGGCAGGTTCGCGGGCTCATCCATTCGCAGGATATCGGCCTTTGCGAAGATGACTCGCTCCACCCGGTCCGATTTTTGCGATTTGTAAATAGCAGACACACCGGGCCAGGGCCACAAACCAAGCATTTTACGGTGCAGCAATTCCGCCGGCTCGGTGAAATCGAGAAAGCCGTCGGCTTTTTTCAGTTTCGGGGCACGGGTGGCTGTCGTGTCGTCCTGTTTTGCGTATTTGGCTGTGCCTGCGGCAATCTGGTCGATGGTCGTAACGAGCAACGGCGCCGCCAGTATCGCCATGCGGTCGTGAAGCTCACCCGCCGATTCCTCGCCGTCAATATCGGTCATGCATTGCGCGAGTATGTCGCCTGCGTCCATTCTTTCCGCAACCGTGATAATACTGATGCCTGTTTCGGAGTCGCCGTTGATTATCGCCCAGTTTATCGGGGCAGCGCCGCGGTATTTCGGCAGCAGCGACGCGTGAACGTTTATCGCGCCTTTGGGAGCGCTATCGGTAACATCTTTGCTGATTTTCTGGCCGAACGCGATAACAACCAGAAGGTCGGGTTTGCAGGATTTTATTTTATCGATAATCTCGGGTGAGTTCACATCAGGGGCTTCAATGACGGGCATCTTATTTTCAACTGCCCATTCGGCAACGGGTGTCGGCTTTTCTTTACGTCCCCTGCCCGCGGGCTGCGCCGGCTGGGTTATAACAAAAGCGACCTTATGCCGCGAGCCAAGTATCGCGTCGAGACAAGGTAAACCGAATTGGCCGCTTCCTAAATAAACGATATTCATTGGTCTTTGGGGATTCCTGTTTTTCAGGAGCCGGCGTCGTTGTTCGCCTCTTCAAGTTTTTTCAACTGCTTTCGGTAAGTGATGTGGGCTATCGTCGGCATACGATTGACAATTGTAACACCTTCGATGTGGTCAAACTCATGCTGAAGCGCACGGGCGTAAAGTCCGTCGCCCTTATCGGTAAAAGTTTTACCATCGAGGTCGGTCGCGGTAACAGTCGCGATGCTGTATCGCTTGATTTTGGTATATACGCCGGGGACGGAAAGACAGCCCTCTTCGTTTTCCACAATCGAGCCTTCGCCCTTAACTGTCGGATTCACATAAACACGGACGTTATTCCTGCTGCCGTCGAGAGAAATTATAAACAGGCGCAATGGCACGCCTCCCTGCGGGGCAGCAAAGCCGACGCCTTTAAGCTCAACCATTATATCCGTCATCTTATCAACCAGCCGACGAATAGTATCATCGATTTTATCGACCGGCTGCGAAGGTTCGCCCAGCACTTGTGCCGGGTAATGCGTTATATGACATTTTTCAACATCAATCGTCATATTGATTCTCTAATTAAATTCATCGCCTCTGAAACTATTACCTAAATACGCTTTCTTGACGATTTCGTTCTGGATAACCTGGGCCGGTGTGCCTTCCGCGAGGACCTTGCCGTGGTCGATGATATAGGCCTTATCGACCACCTCGAGCGTTCTTTCGACGTTGTGGTCGGTAACCAGGATGCTGACGCCGGAGGCGACAAGTTCGCGAATGTCTTTTTGCAGTTCCTGGACGGTAATGGGGTCAACGCCGCTGAAGGGTTCATCGAGGAGAATAAGCGACGGATCAGTAACCATAGCGCGTGCGATTTCGAGTTTTCTGCGTTCGCCGCCCGACAGGAATCGTCCTTCGCTCTCGGCCACCTCGGTCAGGCCAAACCGTTCAATCAGCTCATCGGCGCGGCTATCCCTGTGCTGTTTTGTAACAGCCATCGTTTCGAGAATGGCGTAAAGATTATCGCGGACACTGAGCCTCTGAAAGATACTGGGCTCCTGTGAAAGATACCCGATGCCAAGACGCGCCCTTTTGAACATCGGCAGTTCCGTGATGTCATTGCCTTCAAAGACAACCTGGCCCGCGGTGGGGATTATCATCCCCATAATCATCCGGAAGCTGGTGGTCTTGCCCGCGCCGTTTCGGCCAAGCAGGCCCACGATGCTGCGGTGGGCGATTGAGATTGAGACGCCGTTGACGACCGCCCTTCCCGAATACTTTTTCACTAATCCGCTTGCTTCGAGCAAATTCGTATCAGCCAAGGTAATCCCCTTATCGAAATAACATGTTATTTTGGGGTATTATATCACCGCCGTTATCCAAAGCAACCAAATAGAACCCGTCCCGGCATTTTGAAGCAGGCCGTAAACAATCGCGAAAAACCAACAAATACACTGGCCTTTTTGCGGTTTTTCTGCTATTAAGTTACGTTTACGTTAGGCAATTTGATGGTATAAAGGCAATCCGTGAGTGAGATATGTTTGCAATTATAAGTGATATACATTCGAATATCGAGGCGCTGACGACCGTCCTGGCGGACATCGAAAACCGCGGCATAAAAACCATTTACTGCCTCGGCGACGTTATTGGCTATGGCGCAAACCCGAGGGAATGCTTAGACCTGGTCCTCAACAAGACCAAATGGTGCGTATTGGGCAACCACGATTACGCCACGCTTTATGAGCCGACAAATTTCAATTACGGCGCGGAACAGGCCAGCTTCTGGACACGTTTCAATCTCGAGGGCGAACCCGATAAGCCGATTAAAGACAAACGCTGGGAATTCTTAGGCAAGCTGCCTATGAGAAGGTCTTTCAAGGCAAAGCTTGGCGACATCGCGGCGACCATCGATTTTATACACGCATCGCCCCGCAGACCCATCAATGAGTATATCTTTCCCGACGACGTTTATACCAATCCAGTTAAGGTCCGCGTGCTTTTCGAGCGGGTCAAGCACCTGTGTTTCGTGGGCCACACGCATCTGCCGGGCGTATTCCTCGATGAGCCGGATTTTTACCTGCCCAACGAATTAGGCAACGTATATCCGATTGTCGAAGACGAAAAGGCGATTATAAACATCGGCTCAGTGGGCCAGCCCAGAGACCGCGACAACCGCGCAAGCTACGTTTACATCGAGGAAAACGAGGTGCATTTTGTCCGCCTCGAATACGATTATAAAACCACAGCCGACAAAATCAGGGCGATGGGACAGCTTGACACATTTAACGCCGACCGGCTTGAAGAAGGAAGATAAAAGAGCTTGATATGAAATTAAAAATTGTCTTGGCGCTGATGTTAATTGTTTTTTGTTCGCCCTGTGTAACCCTGGCTGCTGACGAGGCACCCTCTCTACAGGCGGCGCCTCAACCCAGCTTCAGCGCAGTCGGCGGAGGTCCCAAAACCTTTACCCTTGGCTCGCTCGACCCCAACACCGGATTCAAGTTCCTTATCGACCTCACCTCCCGCGGCGCCGGTATAAGCGACGCCAAACTCAGCGAATTCGGCGACCTCGACCACAAAAATCCTCAGCCGCTTGCGATACTATCGCCGACGGTCAACCTCGACGGCGCGCCTGCTTTTTCAATGGCAACCCGGTCGCTCATACTGGATAACCAGTTGCAGTTACGCTTGGACAAGCTCGACTGGACAGCCGGCGACGTCGAAACCAATAACAGCGCACAAACCGCCCGCTTTGAGGCAATCATAAAAGACAAGACCACAGGTAAATCTGTTATCAAACTGACAAAAACCTATCGCGTCACCCCAAAAAATTATGACCTCGACTGCGATTTAACCATAGAGAACCTCTCTTCCGATGAACATAAACTCCAGTTTGAGATGACCGGCCCTGCCGGCATAAAAAGAGACGACCCAAGGAGCGACTCAAGAAAAACCATCGCAGCTTTCAGGGATACCAAGGGCGAAATTGTCAGCACATTCCTCGACACAAACAAACTCAAAAAGGCCACAACACCTGAAAGCAGACAACTCGCCCAGCACAACGCCGGCTTTATCTGGGCGGCAATCACCTGCAAATACTTCACGGCCATCGTCGTCCCGACACCCGACGCGAATATGAACTTCTGCAACTGGATAACCGACAAGTCCGGCTGGTTCGCAAATCCGGACGGCGATTACCAGCTCAACAGCGGCGATGAAACCATCGGCATCGACCTTAAAACCACAACTATCGCGCTTGCCCCGGCAGAGAGTAAAACTTTAAGCTTCAAGTTATTCCTCGGCCCCAAAGATAAATCGCTATTCGATAAAGTGCCGATGTATCAAAACCTCGGATTTGTCAACACAATGGATTTTATGGCCTGCTGCTGCCCTGCCGCAATAATTCATCCTCTGGCCTTTGGAATCCTCTGGCTTTTAAAATGGCTCTACACATTTATCCCTAATTACGGCATCGTAATCATCATACTCGTCCTGCTCGTCCGGCTGATACTTCACCCGCTCACCCGGCTAAGCCAGGTATCGATGAGCAAATACTCGAAGTTCAACGCCTTGCCTGAGGTGCAGGAAATCAGGAAACAATACGGCAAAAATATGATGGAGATGAACCGCCGAATCGCCGAGGTGCAGAAAAAATACGGCGTGTCTCACTCCGCGGCGGTTATGGGAATGCTGCCGACAATGGTGCAGATGCCGATATGGATTGCGCTATACGGCGCTGTTTACGCCAGTATCGACCTTCGCGGCGCGCAGTTTTTGCCCTTCTGGATTACAGACCTTTCGGCGCCTGATGCGCTGTTCCGGTTCAAGGCGGTAATGCTGCCCCTGTTAGGCACGCTCGACTCGTTTAACCTGCTGCCGATTCTTATGGGCGTGGCGTTTTACCTCCAGCAAAAACTTATGCCCGCACAGGTCGCTGCCGACTCGCAAGCGGCACAACAGCAGAAAATTATGATGTTTATGATGCCCGTGATGTTCCCGCTGATGCTATACAATTCACCTTCGGGGCTGAATCTTTATATTATGGCCAGCGTGTTTGGCGGCGTCCTCGAACAATACTACATCAAAAAGCACATCGCCAAACAGGAACTGGTGGAAACCGAAAACTTCGTCCCTGTAACGAGTAAAACCGGCGGCAAAGTCAAAAAGCCGAAGTCAAAACCGTTCTTCAAAATCTAAGTAACAGCGTATAGCGTTCAGTGAATGTGTATAACTCTAATAACACAATCGCGGCAATTAGTTCACCAAACAATGACCATCGGGTGATTGTTCGTTTATCCGGCCCGCAGACACTCGACATCCTGAACCGCATTTGCACATCGCCTGTCACCGACAAGGCGGGCATAACGACCTGTCGCATATCAGATATAAATCTCGACGCGGTTGTTTACCTTTTCCGCCAGCCGCATTCTTATACGGGAGACGACCTGGCCGAAATACACCTCTGGGCAAATCAGGCAATCACTGAAACGTTAATGGAACGACTGCTGAAGCTCGGCGCCCGGCCCGCTTGTGCGGGTGAGTTCACCGCAAGGGCATATCTAAATAACAAAATCGACCTCGCACAAGCCGAAGCCGTAAACGAAGTGATTACCGCCTCGAACACGTTTCAGCTTGCCGCAGCGGAAAACCTGTTGGCAGGCCAGCTGGGGCGATTATCAAAAACAATTCGCGAATCAATTCTCGACCTTCTCAGCCGGCTTGAAGCGGACATTGATTTCAGCACCGAAGATATCTCCCCCGCCAATAAAGCGGATATAATCGCCAAATTGAACGAGACAATAAACCGGCTCAACGACCTTCTCGCCGGCTCGATACGCAGCGAATCAACACTTGACCTTCCCGCAGTCGGAATCGCAGGAACTCCCAACGCGGGCAAAAGCACGCTGCTCAATAAACTTCTTGGCAGACAACGCAGTATCGTCTCGCATCAGCGAAAAACAACCCGTGATGTCCTTACAGGTGAATTTGAGCTTCCCGGCTGTCGTTGCGTTCTGTTCGATTGCGCCGGATTAATAATAAAACCAGAAAATATACTCGATGAACTCGCCCAGCAGGCCGCAATTGAAGCAATACGAAACGCAACGGTAGTTGTCTTTTGCGTCGATATAACAAAACCTGAATGGGCCGAAGATATTGCGATACGCCGATTGATAAACCCATCTAATCTCACGGCAATCGCGACAAAAACCGATCTACTTTCGGAAAAGATTATTATCGAACGACTCTCAAAACTAAAATCACTCTTCGACTGCGATTTCCTCCCCGTCTCCGCACACGGCAACACAGGCATCGATAACCTAAAAACACAAATAGCCGAACAAATAATTGCCGTCACATCCGGACAAGGTAAATCCACCTCGGCGGATAAATACGGTATCGCGTTGACCGCCAGGCACAGGCAGGCGATCAATAACGCAGTTCACGATATCATCCAGGCCGAAAAGGAAATAAAGGCAGGCAGCGAGGAATTGGCTGCTATGATGCTCAGGACCGCCTATAACCAGCTAAGCAACATCGAGCAGCACAATATCGATGAACAGATTCTCGACCGCATCTTCTCCCGCTTTTGCATCGGGAAATAAAAGCGTCTCGTCCAGCCCTCGGCCATCCGGTTTCAGTGGGCCGCCACAAATCGGTTTTGCATTTTTAAGCATACTTTTACAAGCATAAGCATTACGGGGACTTCGACGAGCGGACCAATGACGGCCGCGAAGGCCTGACCGGAGTTAATGCCAAAGACCGTAACAGCTACCGCGATAGCCAATTCAAAATTATTGCTGGCGGCAGTCAAAGACAAAGTTGTCGATTGACCATAGCCGGCGCCTGCTTTTGCGCTGATGAAAAAAGTGATGAAAAACATCGCGACAAAATAAATCAGCAAAGGCACCGCGATACGAAGCACATCAACAGGCAGCGAAACTATAAACTGCCCTTTCATACTGAACATCACCATGATTGTGAAAAGCAGGGCAATCAATGTAATGGGACTGATTTTGGGAATGAATTTGTTTTGATACCAATCCCTGTTTTTAATCTTTATCAAAGAAAACCTTGTAACGATGCCCGCTATGAATGGTATCCCCAGATAAACAAAAACACTTTTGGCGATTTGGACAATTGAGACATTGACTGCGCTGCCGGCCAAACCGAACACAGGCGGCAAAACCGTTACAAATACATAAGCGTAAACGGAAAAGAACAACACCTGAAAAATCGAATTAAACGCCACAAGCCCGGCGGCGTATTCCGTATCACCTTTGGCAAGGTCATTCCAGACGATAACCATTGCGATACATCTTGCCAGCCCGATGATAATCAGGCCGACCATATATTCCGGGTAGCCGCGTAAAAACACTATCGCCAGGACAAACATCAGGACCGGGCCGATTACCCAGTTTTGAAGCAGCGAGAGGCCCAGTATCTTATAATTGCGAAAGACCCCGCCCAGTTCCTCATACTTGACCTTAGCCAAAGGCGGATACATCATTAAAATCAGCCCGATTGCGATGGGAACATTAGTTGTGCCGTATTGAAATGCGTTCCAGAAATTCACAATCGAGGGACAAAAATAGCCCGATGCGACCCCGATACCCATCGCCAGAAAAATCCACAGGGTCAGGTACCTGTCTAAAAAGGAAAGTTGTTTCGCAATTCCCTGCGACATTCTTAACTCCTTCGTTAAAGCTCTGCTAAAAGTTTTCTGCTTTCTCTGACCTGCTGCTTGAGCACGCTCGACATACATTTGAAAAACTCCAGTATGCAGGGGCATTTGAGCCGATAGATGACCTTCAGCCCCTCTTTGCGATGCTCCAGCACCCCAGCAGCAACCATAACAGACAAATGCCGCGACACGTTTGAACGTTCCGCGCCAATTTGCTCGGCGATATCGCAGACGCATTGCTCGCCGTCCTTTAGAAAATCAATGATTTCGAGCCGGAGAGGATGGCCGATTGCCTGCGCAATTTGGGCCTGTTTTTGAAACAACAGTCGTTTTTTTGAATCAGGCATATTCATTTCCCATCAATGTTACTATGTGATTATATACTCATATAGTATCAAACATGTTTGCCCGGTCAACAACATTTTTTAGTATTTTTTACGAAGACGTGCGGGTGGTATTTTGAGCAGGCCGCGGTATTTGGCGATTGTTCTTCGGGCAAGGCCCGTGATACCAGCTTCGGTTAGTTTTGCCTTAATCTGGTCATCGCTGAGGGGCTTCGATTTGTCCTCGGCATCGATGATTTCCTGCAGTTTGCCTCTTATCGCCTCCCAGCTTTTTTCGTTGCCCTGCGTATCCTCGATGCCGCCTGAGAAAAACTTTCTCAAAGGCAAAATGCCCCATTCACACTGTGCATATTTGCCTGCAACCGCGCGGGAAACGGTGGCAATATGCACGCCGACGTCCTCGGCAACCTTCGCCATCGGCAACGGCTTCAAATATAACTGGCCTTTGTCGAAAAATTCCCTCTGCCGATTTACAATCGAACGAGTAACCTTGAGCAGCGTATTTTTTCGCTGCTGTATCGCGTCGATTATCCACTGCGCCGAACGAATATTGTTCTGCAGGAACTGTTTCGCGTTTTCGCCTACCTTGTCACCCG
Organism: Sedimentisphaerales bacterium; assembly: GCA_050012695.1. GTDB lineage: Bacteria > Planctomycetota > Phycisphaerae > Sedimentisphaerales > Anaerobacaceae > Fen-1362. Next base: position 121,835 of record JBEKGR010000010.1, read on the forward strand.
AGGCCATTTTGACATAATCATCGCTTATCCGCAGCCGAGGCACACCATCCTCCACCAGACGAACCGTGTAATCACCCGTTTCTTCGGAATATTCCACAATCACGTCCGCGGTAACAGGATGGTTATGGTTTCTGCCGATTTGCAGTCCCGGCGAGGTGTCAAATTTACTCAGCCGAAGAATCGCCTGGTTAATATCCTCCATCGAGCAACCCATTTTCCTGGCTATATCGGGCAGCCGGTTTTCTAACATATCTTCCAGATAATTAGTAACAAGGGTCGTCTCGAAACTCACATCCTCGTTACTTTGGTTAATTTGAATCAGCAGGCATTCCTTAAGGTCGCGTGCGCCAACGCCCGGCGGGTCTAACTGCTGAATTAGCACAATCGCCTTCTGCAAATCCTCAAGCGTAAAATCCGTCCGGTCCTTGTTGTGCAACTGCTCTAATCGAACCGACAGATACCCCTTGTCGTCGATGTAGTCGATAATCATATTGCCTGCTTTTTTTACCGGCTCCTCCGCCTCGACCATCCGCCACTGGTCTTCGAGGTAATCATGCAGCGACTGCGGCAGAGCGGCAGTGTTATTAATCGCGGCAAGCTTCAGGTCCGGCTCGTCCGACCGAGGTCTCGGATAATCGTCCCTATGCTCAATATAATCCCGCACCTCTTCATCCAGCCGGTCATCACCCTTGTAATCCTCCGCCGGCCCCGACTTGGGTTCGGTTTGAATTTCCGTTTCGGCTGTCGTTTCAGCGGCCGTATCCGCCTGTTCTGCCGATTCATCCGCTTCCAAAACAGGATTATTGTTCAGCTCCTGCTCTATTCTCTCCTGAAGCGCAAGGAGCGGCAGCTGGAGTATCTCCATCGACTGAATCATGTGCGGAGCCAGCTTCATCTGCTGCTCCAGCCGCATTTGTCCTCGCATTTCAAGCTTCATTCTGGCACATCCGGAATATCTTGACGGTTTATGTTCACCGCTTATCTCCTGCCATTATACCAAATACTCTAAAAAAATCGGCAAGATTCCGGCAATGAATCCGCCCTGAACTGCCCACTCCAATCTACAGGCCGGCTTATCCTGACGGGGGTGGTGAAATATAGCTGATAACGCTAAAACCCCTAAAATTCCCCAAATTTCAGGGGACCATTAACTACTAAATACCTTGCCAACAACAGAAATTTATGTTAATTTGGAGTGCTTAGCAATTGCTTCCTGGTCCAGTATATTTTGAGGGTAAGAGGGAAGGTATGCAATGCTGGTTTATGAAAGTGTTATTCTCCGCCACACACCAGGCAACGGCTGAATTGCCGGGTCAGGCAGGCGTACTGGCCGCGGCGGATATACCGTTTAATCCTCTTAAGCTTATACTTCTTGTGGGATGGGTGTATCTGGGGCTGTATTGCGTCCAGCGTGTGGAGTTCAGTTTGGTAGTGCCCAAAGGCAAAAAGCCGTTCATAAACGCGCTGACGCTATTATTCGGGCCCATACCACTGCTGGTTTTCCTGATAAAAGACGTTATCAAGACCCCTATCGCCGAGCGGGGAAATTTTTTCGAGGCGATAAAAGAGCGGTTTTTGACAATCAGCGACACCATAAAATCCTCAAAACTGATGGGCGGCTCGAAAGAAAGCTTTATCAAGCTGCTTGATTCATCCGGCACCGAGCTTAAGGAGCTATACGGCCACGGGAAAATGCGTCGCCAAGACAGCCACATACTCAATTTGACCGAAAAAATTATATGGGACGCTCTTCAGGACAGGGCAAGCGATATTCTAATTGACCCCAAAAGCGACTCCATATCCATCGTAAGATTTCGCGTTGACGGCGTGCTGCGGGAAACCAACCAGTTAGAGGCATCCACCTGCCAGGCCATAGTAAACAGCATCAAAGCCATCTCTAATATGGATATCTCGGAGAGACGCAGACCACAGGACGGCGCATTTGTCGCCAAGATTCCGGATGGAACGGTCTCTTTCCGGGTGGCAAGCGCTGGCGTGCTCAACGGCGAAAAACTGTCGATAAGAATCCTCAAACAGGACGCCAGCATATACACTCTTGAGAGTGTAGGCATGACTGAAAAGCAAAGAAATATCGTTGAAAGCGCCATCAAGAAGCCATCAGGTATGATACTGCTGTGCGGGCCGACGGGCAGCGGCAAGACAACGACGCTTTACGCGATGCTCAATAAAATCGATTTTTACACGCGAAACGTGATAACAGTCGAGGACCCAATCGAATACGTCCTGCCCAACACAAGCCAGATTGAGGTCAACCCCAAGGCGGGGATAACATTCGCCAAGTCGCTGCGAAGCATCCTGCGCCAAGACCCCGACGTAATCGTCGTGGGCGAAATACGCGACGAGGAAACGGCCGTAATCGGCCTTCAGGCCTCACAAACAGGGCATCTGGTTCTGGCAACCGTCCACAGCAACAGCCCCGCCTCGGCCATGATTCGACTGCTGGATTTAAGCGTTACCCCCCTGATGCTGGCAACGGGCCTGAGTTTGATTATCTCACAAAGATTAATCCGCCGGCTGTGCAAATACTGCAAGGCCCCCGCGAAACTAAGCCAGGAACAACTAAGAATCTTTGAAAAAAAGAAGGTCAACTACGCCAACATATACGACCCGGTCGGCTGTGAGCATTGCTATGGAACCGGGTATTACGGAAGAATCGGAATCTACGATATGCTGACCCTCGATGACGAGCTTAAAAACTCCCTGTCGAATAATAAACTGCCAATAGACCAGTTGAGAAAAGATGGCGACACGCGGGGAAAATCAAATATGCGAAAGCAGGCCCTGTTCAAAGTTGTAACTGGCATGACCAGCATCGATGAAATGCAAAGGGTGGTCGAATAAAATTATGGTAGTATTCTGGATAAGTATATTGATTGCTGTCATTTTCGCTTACTCGACGATAAAGCTGGGCTTCTACCACGCATGGACGACGCTGTTTAATCTACTGGTTGCCGTTTACATAGCGGTTCGCATTGGGCCTGTCATTGAGGAGTTTTTCCCTGCTGCCACGAACGGGCAATACGGCAAGGCACTTTCGCTGCTGGTAACGGGAACTGGCGCATTCCTGATTTTGCATGGTATCGCATACGTCTTGTTGATAGGCCAGTTCGAGGTTGCCTTCCCGAGGGCAGTAAATATCATCGGCTCAGGCCTTATGGGGTTCCTGGCGGGCTTTTTGGTATGCAGTTTCGCAACACTTGTTATCTGCACCACCCCTTTTTCCCAGCAACAATACGTCAAAGAACTCGGCTTAGACACCAAAACCTTCGAAGAAGCCAAAATGCAGTCATACCTGGTCTGGTGGTGCAAGTTTATGGATACATTTGTCGCATCGGGTAATGACACCGTTGGCGTGGAGAAAACAATCAAAGAGCTGCTGATAAAGCCGGTCAATAAAGCTGTCGCGGACGCCAATGCCAGGGGTAGTTTGAATCGGCCTATTAACACAAATGAACCAAATAACTATATGAATCCGGCATCTATACGGAGGTCACCGGACCCGAACAACATAATTCCCCCGTAGTATCTCTCCTTGCGAAACTTTAGGAAATTATCGAATGCCGCAACGGGCAGAAAGTGAACATCCTAACGCTTTTAGCTGCGCGCCTGGTCGAGAATCAGGGTCTTGACCTTCTGGCTTGGTAAATTCAGTGCGCCATAAGCTGCTGCGGCGGCGGCACGCAAGCCGGGGTCAATATCCTTTGAGCTGACCAATCCGTAAATAGCGTTTATCGCGGCGTCATCGAGCTTATTGCCGTTAACTTGGGCCGATACCGCCAGACGAACGGCGGGCGAGCTGCGAATTTCCCCTGTTTTTTTCTTGCATTAGCTGAAATCCGTGTTATAATCAATAACTATCAATTCGGTGGATTCCCTACATGTGCTGCAACCAAGCCGACAAAGCGTTTTGTAGAGAAAATCCAAGGAGGAGAAAAATGACTAAAACACACCTAATCGCATTCATGGCATTTCTTCTTTCTGCGGTGCAGGCAGCCAACGCCATTACCACAGCCGCGGCTAACCGCTTTTGGATGGGAGAAAAAATATGAAAAAGAAGATTATTTGTATTTTCTGCCTACTAACTGCTTTTGTGTTTAGCGCGAGCGTGGTGCAAGCCCAAGATTACACTTACACGACCAATGGCGACGGCACGTGCACCATCACCGGCTACACCGGTTCCGGCGGTGCAGTGACCATCCCCAGCACGATCAATGGCCTGCCGGTCACCAGCATCGAGGACTGGGCGTTCGGCTACTGCACCACCCTGACCAGCGTCACGATCCCCGACAGCGTCACCAGCATCGGGGACTATGCGTTCGGGTGGTGCTACAGCCTGACCAGCGTCACGATAGGCAACAGCGTCACCAGCATCGGGGACTGGGCGTTCTCTGACTGCACCAGCCTGACCAGCGTCACGATCGGTAATAACGTCACCAGCATCGGGGACTATGCGTTCGGGTGGTGCTACAGCCTGACCAGCGTCACGATAGGCAACAGCGTCACCAGCATCGGGGACTGGGCGTTCTCTGACTGCACCAGCCTGACCAGCGTCACG
>JBEKGR010000011.1:0-122965 GCA_050012695.1 Sedimentisphaerales bacterium
CGCATATCCATTCTCGTTGATAAAGTTGCCATCGCTGCAATCTAAATTGCTGCCTATCCCCGCTCCCAAAAAACGAACCCCTCCTTCTGTCTTAAAACCATTATTCAAAAACACACTGCCCTTTACAGCTATTCCGTCTGCCGAAATCGCATATCCATTCTCGTTGATAAAGTTGCCATCGCTGCAATCGAAATCACCGCCTATCACCGCCCCCAGAAAATGAATCTCTCCATTAGTCTTAAAACCATTATTCAAAAACACACTACCCTTTACATTCATTCCGTCTGCCGAAATCGCATATCCATTCTCGTTGATAAAGTTGCCATCGCTGCAATCTAAATTGCTGCCTATCCCCGCTCCCAAAAAACGAACCCCTCCTTCTGTCTTAAAACCATTATTCAAAAACACACTGCCCTTTACATCCATTCTGTCTGCCAAAATCGTATATCCATGCTCGTTGATAAAGTTGCCATCACTACAATCGAAATCACCGCCTATCACCGCTCCCAGAAAATGAAACTCTCCATTAGCCTTAAAACCATTATTCAAAAACACACTGCCCTTTACAGCCATTCCGTCTGCCGAAATCGCATATCCATTCTCGTTGATAAAGTTGCCATCGCTGCAATCGAAATTTCCGCCTATCGCCGCTCCCGGAAAACGAACCTCTCCGTTAGACTTAAAACCATCTCTCAAAAATACAGCACCCTTTACATTCATTCCGTCTGCCAAAATCGCTCTGCCGCCTTTATTAATAAACTTTCCATTTATGCATTCAAAATTTCCGCCTATTGCCGCTCCCAGAAAATGAACCTCCCCATTGGCCTTAAAACCATTTTTCAAAAACACACTACCCTTTATATCCATTCCGTCTGCAAAAATCGCTCTGCCATCTACATTATTAAACTCACCATTGTTACAATCAAAATCTCCACCTATCGTCGCTCCCGGAAAACGAACCTCCCCATTAGCCTTAAAACCATTATTCAATAATATACTACCCTTTACAGATATGCCGTCTGCCGAAATCGCTTCTTTGCCTTTATTAATAAATTCACCATTATGGCAATCAAAATCTCCGCCTATCTCCACCTTCCGAAATGCAGCCTCTCCTTCAGCCCTAAAACCTTCACGCAAAAACACACTGTCATCTACCTTCATTCCATCTGCCAGAATCGAACCTGTGCGAGAGCCATCCATAGCAAGAAACTTTATCTTCGAATGTTCAATATCTATCTTTTCTGTAAAAGCACTTTCCCAAAAAGCAAGCGGAAACGGAACCTCTGCAAAACTAAGGTCAACCGTCCCCTCAATCTTTGCTCCTGTAACCCATATTCCCTTATCTGCAACAAGTTCTTTTGCCTGTTTGTCACGGCACAGCCATTCAATTCGATTTGCGTTTATAGTCCGTTTCTCTGGCCAGCTATTTGCATCTTCAGGTTTATCTTTATCTGCTCCTTCGCTATAATTCGCCTGATGACCATCCGCCACCGCAGCAAATAAAATCTTATCTGCCTCAGTTAGTTTCCCAAATTTCTTCTCAGCCATTTTTATAAGTTTATTCCCATCGTCCAGAGAATAGAGCAAATCCCCAGGTTCTTTGTAACTTCTTTCGGAAATTGCCTCTGCATTGCTTGTTAACAGATATGCTGCAACAAAAATTATGAAAAGGTTTGATTTCATATGCTTCCTTGCTCAGAGTAATAATATATCACATCTTTTGTCAGCAATTTAGTGCGTTGGAGAGAACGTGTCAAGAAAGAAGCGGCGAAGCGGAATTGTCGGGGCAAGCCCCGACCTACAACTCTATGACCCGCAGGCAGGCCTGCGGGCTAAACATAAAAAATCCGTGTAATCCCTTCGACTTGGTTCGACTTCGCTCACCACAGGTCGCTCAGGGCAGGCCGTGTTCTCCCTTCGACCTTGCTCAAGGCGTACTTTGTGGTAGAATCTTCGCAATCGATAAGCAATAAATTTCTGGAGTCAGATATGAATGAGTTTGAGAAATCGGGCGGTAAAGGACAATCGTTAATCAATCACAAGAGGCAGTTGATGTATGTTCTTATCCTGCTGCTGATAATGAATATCGGCTGCTCTTCAAGGCAGCAATCGGCAACAAAGGCAACGGGCCTAAGTGATAATTTTTACAATGTAAAATTTTACGGAACAAAAGGCGACGGAACGGCGGTCGAATCCAACGCTATAAATAAGGCGATTGAGGCCGCATCGAAGGCGGGAGGCGGAACGGTGTATTTCCCGCCGGGAAATTACCTGACGGGTTCTATCCGGCTTAAAAGCAATATCTGCCTGTTTATTGACCAGGGAGCAACTATTATCGCCGCGGCGGTAAGCAAAGAAAACGGATACGATGACGAAGAGACAGGCAGCAATAACCAATTTCAGGATTACGGTCACAGCCACTGGCACAACAGCTTGATATGGGGCGAAGATATTAATAACGTGTCCATTATGGGCACGGGGAGAATATGGGCAAAGGCATTATATAAGGACTGGATTGACAGCAACGAAAACAAACAATCCGCGAATAAAGCAATCTCGCTGGTGCGATGCAGAAACGTGATTATCCGGGACATAACCATTTTGCAGGGCGGCTGGTTCGCTATCCTTGCGACCGGAGTTGATAATTTCACTATTGATAACATCAAGATAGACACCAACCGCGACGGTATCGATATCGACTGCTGCAAAAACGTGCGCATCTCCAATTGCCTTGTTAATTCGCCATACGACGACGGTATCTGCCCGAAAAGCTCATTTGCCCTGGGCTATGCGAGAGCGACTGAAAACGTAACCATCACAAACTGCCAGGTAAGCGGCTATGATGAAGGGACGCTGCTGGACGGCACTTTTAAACGCACGGAAAATCCGCACTATAAAAATCGTCCCACCGGAAGAATCAAGTTCGGGACGGAATCCAACGGCGGATTTAAAAATATCACGATTTCCAATTGTGTTTTTGATTATTGCAAGGGGTTTGCGCTGGAAACGGTGGACGGCGGCCTGCTGGAAGACGTTACCATAACAAATATAACCATGCGGGACATCGTAAATGACCCCATATTCCTGCGCCTCGGTTCACGGATGCGAGGCCCGGCAGGGACACCTGTCGGACAGCTGCGCCGGGTTATTATAAGCAATGTAATTGTTTATAACGCCCACCCGTCGAACGCATGCACAATAAGCGGCATCCCGGGCCATTACATCGAGGATATTCGCTTAAGCAATATTCGCATTCTTTATAAAGGGGGCGGGGCAGCGCCCGAACCCAACCGGCTGATACCAGAGCAGGAAAATAAATATCCAGAGCCCGGAATGTTCGGGCCGCCCCCTGCTTACGGCTTTTTTATAAGGCACGCCAAAAATATAAAAATGAACGACGTTGAAATCAGTTTCATGAATGAAGATGCGAGGCCCCCTTTTGTGTTCGAAGACGTCAACGGGATTTATATGAGCCGGGTAACATCGCAGAAGAAGGAAGATGTGAGCCGGTTTGTATTGAAAAATGTAAGCGATTTTCAAATATATAAAAGCCGGGACGTAAACGAGCAATACATTAAAAATATCGCACAGGGCGTCGTTGACTAAAAAAAGAAATAAGAATGAACGAATTTGAGCAACAGCCAAACAGGCATCAGAGGCGACGCAGATACAGCGGGACGCACCCCAAGCATTTCAATGAGAAATACAAGGAGCATAATCTCGCGGCCCACCCGGAAATCAAAGAGCATTTGCGAGCCAAAGGCAAAACGCCCGCGGGCACACACGTGCCGGTGCTGGTCGAAGATGTAATGGCGTGCCTGAGTCCGAAGCCCGGCGAAATTGTCGCTGACTGCACCGTGGGTTACGGCGGCCACGCATCCGAATTCCTCAAACGCATAGGGCCAACAGGAAAACTGATTGCGATAGACGCAGACAACACAGAATTAGAACGCACACGCAATCGACTGAGCAAAGACAACGCACCGATTAGTTTTCATCACAGCAATTTCGCGGGGTTAGCAAAGGTGCTGAAAAAAGAAGGACTTGCGGGGTGCGATATAATTTTCGCGGATTTGGGCGTTTCGAGTATGCAGATAGATAATCCCGAACGTGGGATGAGCTATAAGCACGAGGGGCCAATCGATATGCGAATGGATAGCCGGCTAAAAAAGACCGGCGCGGATTTGCTCAATACCCTTTCCGAAGAAGAATTGTCGAAGGCGTTTTTGGAATTAGCGGATGAGCCGGACCACAAGAAAATCGCAGAGTTTATTGTCAACCAGCGGAAGGTTACGCCAATTACGCAGACCGACCAGCTCATCCGGATAATTTTCAGCGTCAAGGGCCTGACCGAAAAACTCTGGAAAAAGCAGAATAAGGCAGGATTCGGCAAGCTGCACCCGGCGGCGCGGACGTTTCAGGCGCTACGCATCTTAGTCAATGACGAGCTTGGCTCATTGAAAGAGCTATTGAGAATCGCACAATACTGCCTGAAGCCCGGCGGGCGAATCGGGATAATAAGTTTTCACAGCGGCGAGGACCGGCTTGTAAAACGGTGGTTTCGAGACAACGTCCGGGCGGGCATATACCAGACGGCTTCACCGGACGCGATTGTGCCGAGAACAAAAGAGATTATGTCGAACCCGCGCAGTTCGTCGGCCAAATTCCGCTGGGCGGTAATAAAATCGCAGGAGGGCGCAACCCCTTCGACTGCGCTCAGGGCAGGCAAAACCGTGGCAACCGAAGAAAATCAAATGTGAATAACCCGTAAGATTTTGCAATTTTGGTCTTGACGGGCGGGGTAAAAATGGTTCTATTTGTGCAGTAGTCCCGGAACGCCGGGAGATGATAAAATGGATTTGTCAGTCAATATCGCTTGAAAGGATGATAAGATGCGACTCGCCACAGTTTTAGTAATCAGTATCGTATGTTCCGCAATGATATTTACCACCGGCTGTGCTGACCAGATCAAGGACCTCAAACTGCAAAACTCCGCGCAGGAAAGACGCATAAAAGAGCTTGAAAGCCAGGTGCAGGCGGCGAATCTGGAGCTTGAGCAGGCCAAGAGGCAAATAGAGGCGCTGGGCGGCAAGGGTAACGTTGAAATGCAGGCCCTGCAGCAGAAAGTCGCGGCTTTGGAAGAGGAACTGGCAAAGAAGAAGGCCCTGATTGAGACAATGCAAAAACAACTGCTTGGCGCGACGCAACTGCCCGCCGAGCTATCTTCAATGCTTGAAGATTGGGCGAAGGGAAGCGACTTGGTCAGCTTCGACGCGGCGAGGGGTATCGTAAAATTCAAGAGCGATTTGCTCTTCGAGAAAGGCAGCGACGAGGTAGCACCATCAGCGATGGAGGCAGTGAAGGCGCTTTGCGGGATTCTTAATACCGAACAGGCCAAGGCATTTGACATTATAATCGCGGGACATACCGACGATTTGCGTATCTCGCAACCCGAGACAAAGGCAAAACACCCGAGCAACTGGTATTTGTCGGCACACAGGGCAATCGCGGTTCTGGACGTTATGACGGCTAACGGTATCGTGTCGGAACGCGCCAGTATCAGGGGATTCGGCGAATTCAGGCCAGTCGTGCCAAACGAGCTGAACAAGAAGGGCAATCCGCAGAACAGGCGAGTTGAGATTTACATCGTCCCCAAGGGCGTGTAACACGATAACGGTCGAGATTCGCAATGGCTGACAGGACGCTGATAATTATCAAGCCGGATGGGGTGCAGCGGCATCTTATCGGGGAAATCATAGGCCGATTCGAGAAGAAGGGCTTGAAACTTGTCGCAGCTAAATTCTTAAAGCCCGACAATACCATCGCGACCAAACTCTACGCGGTTCATAAAGGCAAACCGTTTTACGATGGTCTGGTGAAATTCCTCTGTTCGTCGCCTGTGCTGGCGATGGTATGGGAAGCCCCTTCGACTGGTTCGACCCATTCGACTGGTTCGACAAGCTCACCACAGGCAAGCTCAGGGCAAGGCCAGGGGGCAATCGAAATCGCACGCAGGATGCTTGGTTCGACATTTGGTTATGAGGCCGTTCCGGGGACAATTCGCGGCGATTTGGGCTGTTCGAGAGGATTCAATCTTGTTCACGGTTCAGACAGCGTGCAATCAGCCGATTATGAAATCCCGATATTTTTCCGGCCTGAAGAAATCGTGAACTACGAATTCGCGGACGAACACTGGCTATACGGCAAAAACGAGTAGAACTGAACCGGTCTTCGCAAAATAAAAGGCCGTCGTCTCCACAAGGAAACGACGGCCTTTAAAATTTAAAACTCAACAATATGGTTACAAGCCCGATTTTTTAGTCGCCCCTTGTTGCCCCTCGTTTCCGAAGCGGGCCGCTGCGCTACGAGAGGGCAAGTTGCCCATATTAACACGGATTTTAGCTGTTGAAAAAGACGAAGGTTGGGGTATTGGGAATATTCTTTTCTATTGGTAAACCGTGTGTTATCCTATTGCCTAAATACAAAAAAGACCAATTATTGGTATGTGAACAGCGATAGACAGGAGAACCACGCTAAAAATGCAGAAGATTCAGGCCATAGACCTGTTCTGTGGAGCCGGCGGTTTTACTTTGGCGGCCAAGCAATTGAAAATCGATGTTATCGCCGCGATAGAATACGATAAACACGCCTGTGAAACCTACCGCGATAATTTCATCAAAAATAAACGTCAAAAACCGTTGTTATATGAAAGTGACGTTTTAGATATCTCCCCCGAAAAGCTTTTATCAGCTTTGAACATTTCCCCCGGACGATTAGACATCCTCATGGGCGGCCCTCCTTGTCAGGGCTTTTCGACTCATAGAATTAAAAACGCAGGAGTCAACGACCCCAGAAATCAACTGTTAACCAGATATTTTGATTTTGTCCGAGTCCTTAAACCTAAAACATTTATAGTTGAAAACGTCTCCGGCCTATTATGGGACCGCCACAAAGAACATCTTGATAGGTTTTATAAGTTGGCTCGTAGTGCCGGCTATGATGTCTTTGAGCATGTGCTCTTGAATGCCAAAGATTTCGGTGTCCCGCAGCATCGTAAAAGAGTTTTCATTCTCGGAACAAGAAAAGAATTGAATCTTGAAATTAACTGGCCTCCTTCTCCGACACATTTTTCTCCTAAAAGCATCGAGGTCAAAGAAAAAGGTAAACCGCCTTGGCTGCCCGCCTCAGCGGTATTTGAAAAATCGCTTAAACGAGATGACCCTAATAATATTCATATGAATCACTCAAAAAAGTTGCTTGAGGTATTCAATAGCACGCCCATAAACGGCGGCAGTAGAGCTCAATCGAAAAGACAATTACCCTGCCATAAAAATCATAACGGCCATAAAGATGTTTATGGCCGTATTGATCCTAAAAAGCCCGGCCCCACAATAACAACCGGCTGCGTAAATCCATCCAAAGGACGATTTCTCCATCCGACAAGAAATCACGGGATTACAGTCCGCCACGCAGCAAGATTCCAAACCTTCCCTGATGATTTTGTATTCAGTGGCGGTCTTATGGCATCTGCGGTTCAGATTGGAAATGCCGTGCCTATTCGATTAGGCAAAAGAGTTATTGCATCAGTTTATGATGCTTTATCGGTCGAATCATTGCATCAACACACGAATTTAAAAGGATACTAATATGTCAGAAGAAGGATATTTTTGTTGCTTTTTCTGTCCTGCTGAAACAAAAGCGAAAAATAAACTTAACGATCTTTGTCCGCATTGTCAAAGACCATACGGATTTCCTCTATATAATGCCCCTAAGCAAATAGGTGATTATAAAATTATAGAAGTCTTACGACGAGGCTTTTTTGCATGTACCTATCTGGCTGAATGGGGTAATCTTAGGCAAAAGCGTGTTCTTAAAGTTATCCCAAAAAAGATATATGTATTCTTTAAGAAAAATTTTGTTGATGAGTGCGAGCACCACACCAAAGTCGCAGAAGGTTCAGAGCATATTGTTGATATAGAAAATTACTTTGACGAAGATATAACTTTTAAAGATGTGACAATTCCTTGTCATGTTGTGGTTATGAGATATATAGACGGAACGCCATTAGCACAGATACTCAAAGGAAAAGATATCTTAAAAGCACGTACAGTAGCACAAATAGCGATAGATCTTTACGATATATTGGAAGAATTGAAAAATAAGTCTTCTCGCCACAATGACCTCCATGCGGGGAATATTATAATCCAGAATTTAAGTGAAGGCAAAAGACGCTTGGACGCTCTTGATGAGAATATTCGAGCAGTAGCGGTAGACCTTGGCTCTGTTGCAAGTGACAACAGAAGTGGTAGCATCGAAGGATGTCTTGGTGATGTACATTATATCGCAGCACACATAAGTATGCTGGCTAGACAATTAACTAAATCTCCAGACATAATATCAGACTTAGACTACCGTATCGCAGATTTGTTGGATGTCCACTCTTCACTATTATCCCCTCGTGATGAAAATCAACGAATACCAAAAGCGAGAGATTTAAAAAAAGAAATCGAATTATCTTATCATCAAATAAGATCTCCGTGGCTTGAAACATTAACACTGCAACGTTTTGATGATACATATAATGCTCAATCATTATCGCCATGGTTTGTTCCACATCTACTGGTTGATCCTGATGGCCAATGGGTATCTCGTATAAGTAGTAAGGGGCCGCAAATTATTGTCGGAATGAGAGGTTGCGGCAAAACTATGCTTCTAAGGGCCTTGCAGTTACATGCGCGTGCTACAAAAAGAGACGACGAGAAGGATACGAATGTTAAGAATAGATTAGAGGGAGATGGATTTGTAGGGCTATACGTGTCTTGCACAAGACTTCTGGATACACTCGGAGTTCCTTCTAGAGAAGCGTATAAACCATTTGAAAGATTGCTCATTGATTATGCAAGGCAGGCTATTCAGGCAATTAGGCATATGGATGAAATTGCTCCTGACTCGGTTTCGCCCATATATCACAAATTTATTGCGGAAACTCTTGATAGTTGTCTAGATACCGATCAGAAATGGTCGGAAGCAACATCTGTGGTTCAACTCGAAAATATATTAGTAAATAAGCTTGTGTCAATGAGATATGGAGATAATAAGTGCTCGCTCAAGACAAGTCATCCTTCACATGCCTTCGAGTTTTTGGCTGAAACAATTAAAAAATCCTGTAAATATTGGAATAATGCTTATGTTTTATTCCTTCTTGATGACGTGTCGACAAGGTTTCTGCAACACAACCTAATAGAAAAAATTATCTCATCACTTCTTTTTCAAAGTTCTACTTGTGCATTTAAATTAACAACAGAAGCGCAGACATTAGAGTTGGCGTTAAAATCTCCTGGTGAAATAGAATTTGCAAGACAAGGACGAGATTATGAAATATTTGACTTAGGACTCGAAGTATACGAAGCAATAAGTGGAAAAAACAAAAACAAAGCAAAAGAATTCGTGTCCCAAATTTTGTCTCAAAGGGCAAAGTATTATGCTGAACACCCAAAGAATGTCAGCCCTACAAGCATAATTGGTGATTGCACATTAATATCTATTGCGAGAAAAATTGCTTCTACGAGTGACAATTCTGCTCAAAAAAAAGAGGTGTATTATGGAATATCAGCTTTGTCCAATGTGTGTGTTGGTGACATAGGAGATGTCATTAGCATTTATGAGTTTATACTCAGAAAAGCGGCAGGGCAGTCTTTCCCAATAGCCCCTCGAATACAGTCGGAATGTTTTCAGGACTTTTGTACTCGACGTCTTTTTGATCTAAATCGAAGAAAGAGTGACTTGAAAGACTTTGCCCTATCATTCGCAGAGGCATCACACCAATTGCTTGTTGAATCATATCAAAAAGTTAAGAGTGGTGATAAAAAGAAAGAACGATTACGGCAATACAACAAAATTTATTTCCGTGTAACTACAGGCGACACAGAATCCCAATTCAAACAACTTCGAGAACTCATTGATGCAGGAGTATTTGTCCTTCACGGGGGTAGCCAGACACCCCGAATTAGGACAAGAGATTCAGATCCTATGCAACAATTCATTCTAACATATCGAAAACTGTTTGGTCTTTCAAATTTCATCGGACTTGCTGAAAGAGACAGATTTGAGCTTTCAGGTCAACACCTTGAAAGGTGGTTGAACAATCCATCTGAAGGAAATGAAATCCTACCAAGAAATACTGCCTCTGACTTAGACACTGAGGATGTAGACGAAGACGAAACACTAGAAGCTGCTGATAAAAAAATCCCAGATGACCATCCATTACTATTCAAAGACTTAAATATTATCGATGAAATTCCTTCTGACGGTTCATCCTCGTGGCGAAAAACCCCTGAAAATACTAAATCGCTGGTTACAATAACACAACTTACACCCGAAATATTCAGAAAAAAAACAATTAATGTATTGGTGGCGGGTCTCGGATTTGAAGAAAGAACGATGGAATCTCTTGTACGGATTTTGGGGGCAGCAAAACCCCAAAGAGGCATGTTTATTGAATACCCTACGAAGGGGAAAAAAGATGATATTCTGCGTATATGCAAGGAAAACTCTTTTAATTATGATTGTATTGATTATTCTAAAATACTAACCGAAGGTATTGAATCTCCTAAGGGTACGATGTTAGTGGATGTGACAGGATTGGCAAAGCCTGCTATATTCTATGCAATCAGATCGGCATTAAAAACAAATAGAAGAGTTATAATTTGTCACACTCGAGCAAAAGATTATTATCCCCAAAACGAAGCTATTGAAGAGGTACTTAGGGCTGAAAGAGAAAAAAACCATTATGTATTGATAGAGAAATTGAAAGAAATATTGACCGGAGAAAAAGGTCCTTATCGTATTATGCCATTAATAAAATCTGATGCCGACGAATCAAGGAGACGAACATTATTTGCTTTTTCATCACCAAAATATGAAAGACTGCTTACGTTGTTAGATAAAAGAGAATATGACCGTATTGAAATAGCCGTTTCAGAAAGGCAAAATCCTCGCAGTAAATTGGCGCAAATTGTAGGGCATATTTCTGAAAGCAACTACGGCGCTAAAATAACTCCTGACAATCCAGATGATTTAGAAAAAATATTGGAATTGATCTTAAGAACATATCGATATTGGTACACTAATAGAGGATTCAATTTTGAGTGTGGCTTAACAGGCTCTAAAATTGAAGCAATAGCGTGTTCAATAGCGAGCACTCTATGCAAATTCTCGCAATGTTGGTATGTGTGCCCAGACGAACTTGACCCCAACAAATTCAGTACCGGAGTTGGTGACTCTACCTATTATGAATTAGTTTTGCAAGACACCGAAAATATTCCTCCAACTTAAAGATGGCACCTGATACATTAACAAAGTCGCAGCGAATATTATGCATGTCACAAAACAAGGGGAAAGACACAAGCCCTGAAATTTATGTTCGCGGCTTAGTGCATTCTCTCGGGTATAGATATCGTTTGCACAGAAGAGATTTGCCGGGTTGTCCTGATATGGTTTTCCCGGGCAAAAAGAAGGTGATATTTATTAACGGCTGCTATTGGCATCGCCACAACTGCAAAAAAGGCCGTTCAATGCCGCAAACTCGAAAAAACTTCTGGCAATCAAAATTCAAGAAAACCATCGAAAGAGACAAGAAGAATCACAAGGGATTAAAAAAACTCGGCTGGCAAATCCTTATCGTTTGGGAATGTCAGATACAAGATGCCGAAAAACTTACTCGGCGATTGCGGGCGTTTTTGGAATAACAGAATGCGCTAATTTTTAATTGCGCGAAGCGAAATTCTGATGAAGGAATATGGCTTTGGCAGGTTTTGATTCCTCAAAATGCTTCTCATCATCATATTCGCAGACGGCCTCATCGGATATCACAACCAGTTTGGCATTTGCCTGTCTTAGAAGAACGAGCCAGATTCCGCCGCCTGACTGCCAGGTTTCACCTGAAAGGGCTTCCGCGATTTGTTTTGCCTGTAATTCGTTCATTCTTTTCAATTCCTTATGCTGAACGGAGTGATATTTTACTGTACTTATGACTTTTAATCAAAGAAAACATGGCAAAATCAGCGAATATCACCTTTGTAACTGACCTGTGTCTGAGTGCAAGCCACAACCACGTTTAGCGTTCAGCGTTCAGTATTGTAACTAACCCGTGCGACGAACACTGGCTATACGAGTAGAACTGAACCGGTCTTCGCAAAACAAAAGGCCGTCGTCTCCGAAAGGGAAACGACGGCCTTTAAAATTTAAAACTCAACAATACGTTTACAAGCCCGATTTTTTAGTCGCCCCATGCGTTGGCGAAAATCGCGAAATCCGTAAAGTTAACAGTTCCGTCGGCATCGAAATCGCCTGGGATAGGTGTCTTTGAACCGGTCGTTAGCCAGTTATCACACATCACTTTAACATCGCCAAGGTCGATATAACCATCGCAATCAAGGTCGTAGATGTTGTCCGCTGTGTAGTTTTGCTCGACCTGGTCAACCAGCACACCGACATAGCTCAACCCCACAGGGTTAAACGTGTAATACAGTTTTTCCGGCGTAACTGTTCCGGACCAGGCGTAACTGACCCAGACATCATAGAAACCATTGGCATCGGTCATGGCCTGCCCGCCGCCGTTGTCCGCGCTAACCAGCACATCACTGATGGGCACGTTGCATTCGTTCGTGATGTAACCGGTGATTTTGAACGTGAGCAGAGTGCCGGCATAGTCCTGGCCTGCGAAATCCGCATTGACATCTTCGTAGCTTATGCCGTTCGGTTCGAAGACATAGGCATACTTAGCGGGTGTTACTTTTCCCGACCAGTTGTAATCAACCCAGACCTCATAGTAACCGCCTGAATCCGTCAGCGAGGAACCGCCGCCGTACTTGCTCGTCCATGGTCCGCCGCCATTTTCGGCGGAGACATTAACGTCGCTTATAGGCGTGATAAGGTCGGGCCCGAACACGTAGCCCGCAATATTAAAGGTCATCAGTGTGGCTGTGTAATCATTTACTTCATCTGCGACAACATTGTTGTACGATATGTTGTTTGGTTCAAAGGTATAACCTTCCTTTATCGGTGTAGCGGTGCCTGACCAGTTGTATGGCACCACTATTTTGTAGTAGCCATTGGCATCTGTAGTGTCTGTGCCTCCACCATTATTATTGGCGTCTACGAGGACACCTTCAACTGGTATGTTGACATCAGGTTCGGTAACATAGCCGGAGATGGTCCGTAAACATGGGCCGCTTGATACGACCAGATTAACTACTGTTCCGCAGCTAACTGTACCTGTAGCGGACTGGCTTATTACATTACCTGTCGCCACGGTGTCGTTGCACTCTGTAGCGCTTGAACCGTAGCTTATATTGGCAACAGCACCGATTGCAGCTATTGCATTGGCCTCAGTCGAGCCGACTACGCTTGGCACTGAAGGCTGGCCGCTGGATACGACCAGGTTAACTACTGTTCCGCAGCTAACTGTACCTGTAGCGGACTGGCTTATTACATTGCCTGCCGCAACCGCGCTGCACTGGGTAGTGCTTGAGCCGTAGCTTATATTAGCAACAGCACCGATTGCAGCTATTGCGGCAGCCTGTGTCTGGCCGACTACATTCGGCACTGAAGGCTGGCCGCTTGATACAACCAGGTTAACTGCCGAGCCGACGTTTACCTGTGTGCCGCCTATAGGATCCTGACTTATTACGTTACCTGCTGCCACAGTATCGCTGCACTGCTGTGTTACAGTACCAACAACAAGACCGGCGCCTGTAATAGCTGAACCGGCAGCGGCCTGAGTCATGTTGAGAACGTTCGGTACTTGCGCTTTTGTAGTAAAACTCCAGACGTCGCCTGTGGTCGTGCCGCCGGCATTCTCCTCATCGATGCGCCAATAGTATGTTGTGCCATTCGCCATTGTTCCGGTATCATAAGTATTGCTCGCCTGGTTGCTGCTCACTAATGGTGGGGTACTTGTGGTGCCGAAGTAAACATCGTGTGATGTTGCGCCAGTACCCGCTGCCCAGCTAAGGTCGGTTGTAACAACAACGTTTGTCGCCAGATTGGCTGGAGTCGGGCTTATCGCTTTACCAGGGGGCGAAACAGAAGAGTCGTTGCCGGTTATCTTCACGTTATCAATATAGGCATAGTGGCTGCCGGTGCCGGTTGTAGTGATAAATTGAAGGAGGAAGTTTGGATCGTTGTCGGCGGAAGAGGGCAAAGTCCAATTCTCAGATGCCCAACCGGCTGAAGCGTTGACGGTTTCAAGGTTTGTCCAGGTAGAGCCGCCGTCCGAAGACCATCGGACAACCAGAACTATATCTCCGTAGGTGGTTTTCCTGTCATATAATACGTGAATGGTATTATACCCCTGAGTGCTTTCGCTCTTTGTTAGCCAGCTAGATGAGGCGCTCGCAGTAATTCTTGCACCATAGGTTCCAGTGTAGTTAGAATCAGTTGTGACAGAGACCTTGGTTGAATGGCTTGGTTTTGTCCAGCCGCCTGCGGTGAAATCGCCGCTTTCGAATCCATCGCTGAATAGCGTAGTAGAGGATTGTGCTGTCCCTGCGAATACTGACAGGGCGCATAAAACAAGCATAACAGTTATTACTTTTGTTGTTAATAACGCTTTCATCACTTTGCCCTCCAACAAAAAATGTGTAAACGATGACCCTGTATTTACGCCAGGCGCGCAATATGCGCACACCTGGCACATACATCCTTGTGGAGGGTAACTGGATTTGGGCAGACAACATAATCTACCCGTTGCTTTTCACCATCCGCCTACCCGTGCTTCTCCATCCGTGGCAGTAAAGTAAAAAACCAAAGCCAGAAATGACTTTGGTTTTTTGTATTCGCCAGCAATTTAAAGAGAAGGTATGATGTGAGAAAATTGTGTGCTGTTAGAGCTACAGCCCGAGACCTTGCTCCAAGGGGGCCCTCTACGCACCTGTCATTGTGACAGTTTTCCTTCACCAAACCTCCCGAAAAACAACCACTGCAAGGCAACATTTTATCAGATAAGAATCACCATAGTCAAGAGAATTCGCGTTAAAATTACGTCCTATAACAAAAACGTAATGCTTAACATGGCTATTATTCGCTCTAAAAACGCATATTTCGGTATTGCCCGGCTAACTTTAGGTCTGGCGGGCAAAGCGGCGTCTGTCGGATTCTTTGAGCTGGCGTTTGCGCAGCCGAATCGTACTGGGGCAGACCTCGACCAGCTCGTCTTCCTGGATATATTCCATCGCGACCTCAAGAGACATTATGCGTGCGGGTCTGATTTTGGCGGCTTCGTCCTTGCTGGTCGTACGCATGTTGGAAAGCTGCTTGAGCTTTGCGACGTTTACCGCTATGTCATCGTCTTTGCAGTGTTCGCCGACGACCTGGCCATCATATACGACTTCGCCCGGCTCGACGAAGAACAAGCCCCGGTCATACAAGGCATCGAGGGCATAGGCGGTAACGGGGCCAGTGGTAGTAGCAATCATAACGCCCGCTTTTCGCTGAGGTATCGCACCCCGCATCGGCTCATATCTTTCGAAGGTATGGTGCATAACGGCCCTGCCTTGAGTGGCGTTCATCATTCGGGCGTGGAGACCGAAGAGGCCGCGGGAGGGAATTAAAAATTCCATGTGAATAAAAGTGTTTGCGCCGCTTTTGGCGTCCATTTTAATCATTTCACTTCTTCGGTCGCCAACCAAGCTCATAACCGCACTCTGGCAATCCATCGGGCAATCAATCGCGAGCAATTCTATCGGCTCGTGGTCTATGCCGTCTATTTTCCTGATAATAACGCTGGGTTTTCCGACACAAACCTCATAACCTTCGCGTCTCATATTTTCGAGAAGGATACCGAGGTGCATAAGCCCCCTGCCTGATACGTTGAATTCTTCGGGCGTTTTGCCCGGCTCGACCCTCAGTGCGACGTTATGCTGAAGCTCTTTTTCGAGACGTTCGCCTATGTGCCTGCTGGTAACGTATTTGCCGTCCCTGCCGGCGAAAGGTCCGTCGTTGACCCGGAAGGTCATAGTCATCGTTGGCTCATCGACAGGAATAACCGGAAGCTGGGTGGGGTTATCGGGGCAGGCGATGGTGTCGCCTATACTAATAGGGTCAAGTCCGGACACGGCGCAAATATCGCCTGCCTGAACGCTTGAAACAACCTTGCGTGTAAGCCCCTGGAACTGGTAAATCTGCATAATTTGCTGCTGAGTATGAACACCAGCAGTGTCGATTACGGTAACATTTTGGCCTTCACTGAGTTGACCCGCGAAAACCCTTCCAATGGCGATTTTGCCTACGTAATCGGAATACTCCTGATTTGTCACAAGCATTTGCAGCGGAGCATCGGGAATTGCCTCCGGCGGCGGGACGTATTTTATGATGGCATCGTAAACGGCCTTCATATTGTCTGTTTTAATTTTGAGGTCGTTCGACGCCCAGCCCTGCCTGGCCGAGGCGTAAATAATGGGAAAATCAAGCGCCTTGTCACCGGCGCCGAGCTGAACGAGCAAATCAAATACTTCATTGACGACATCGTCGGGGCGGCTGTTTTCGCGGTCAACTTTATTGATAACCACTATTGGCCTGAGCTTATTTTCGAGCGCCTTGGTCAATACGAACCGCGTTTGGGGCATTGGCCCTTCAAAGGCATCGACCAGAAGGAGGACGCCATCCGCCATTTTGAGGACTCGTTCGACCTCGCCGCCGAAATCGGCGTGGCCCGGGGTGTCGATGATGTTGATTTTGTATTCGTCGTCCTGCGAATCGGTATAAAAAATAGAGCAATTTTTGCTGAGGATTGTAATGCCCCGCTCCTGCTCGAGGGGGTTGGAGTCCATAATGAGTTTGTTTTCGCCGCCCTGGAGCTTATCAAGCTCTTCTGCGCGGAACATTCCGGACTGGTAGAGAAGCTGGTCAACCAGGGTTGTTTTGCCGTGGTCAACGTGAGCAATTACAGCAACATTACGAATATAATCTGAATACATCGAAGACCCTTACAAGGAATAATCAAAGTTCGAGATTCGGCTTAATCACTTTCGCGTGAGCAAAATAGTTTATACTATTTTTCACCCGTGTCAATATAAAAGTGCGGAAGAAGCCCGATGGAAGGCAAATTTGCGTGATTTTCAATCATTTCGAGGGCGACGATTGACAAACACGGCGGAATTATCGATAATCCTGCAGAAATAGCCGAAGTGGCGGAACTGGCAGACGCGCAGGATTCAAAATCCTGTCCTGGCAACAGGGTGTGGGTTCAAGTCCCTCCTTCGGCATTTTTTGTTGCTCGTCCGCCGAAGGCGAGACCTCGCTGAAAGCGGGTCGCCAGTATCACGATATAAATTTTCACTTTCGTCCGCCGTAATGATGGATTCAACTAAAACACGATTTACGACAAGTCCGTGGGTAAAGGCGCTTTTGATTTGCGCCGGATTTACAGCGTTATATCTGCTGATAGCGGGCAGCAGCACGCTGTGGGACCGGGATGAGCCGCGATACGCGAGAGTAACGGCGGAGATGGTTGAGAGCGGCAATTATCTTGTGCCGACTTTTAACGGCCAGGCGTGGTTCGATAAGCCGATTCTGCTTTACTGGCTGATGTCTGTCCCGGTTAGATTGCTCGGGCAAAGCGAAATAGCGTGCAGATTCGCGGGGGTTATGGGGACGGCGGTAACTTTGCTTTTGACGTTTTTCATCGGGAGGAAACTTTTCGACGCAAAAGCGGGATTATGGGCCGAGGCGATTTTAGGCACGACACTGCTGATGCTTTTTGTGGGAAGCTCGGCACTGGTGGACGGCATAGCATTGCCATTTATCGTCGGGGCGATGGCGATTTTCGTCAGTCGGCTGGGAGAAAAAATACGGGCTATTGACGCAGGGGCAATGGGAGTTTTGATCGGGCTTGGGATGCTGGCAAAAGGACCGTTAGGATTGCTGCCTGTGTTCGTGATTATTGTCGTTATATGGTTCGGGCGGGAAAATACCGGGGGCTTTATTCGCAATTTCCTATGGGTCTGTCTTGCGGTGGTTATCGCAGCGGGGATATTTTCACTATGGGCAATTCCGGCCAACAGGGCAGCCGACGGGGAACTATACCGGGTATTTTTCGGAAGGCATATTGTCGGGCGTGCGCTTTCGCCGATGGAAGGCCACGGGGGAAATTTTCTTTTATACCTGCCATATTACCCGGCGATTATGGTCGCGGGATTTTTCCCGTGGGTTATTTTTCTGCCCGGCGCATTTTCGGCAAGCTTGGGAAAAAGAATCGGGAACGCCGGGGCAAGAAATATTTTGTTGAGCTGGATAATAGTAACGGTCGTCCTGATGACATTAGCGGCGACGAAGCTGCCGCATTATATACTGTTCGCCTGGCCCGCGATGGCGGTGATAACAGGAGCAACAATTGTCGCATCGGGACAAAACGTTTTAAATGAGCGTGACCGCAAATGGCTTCGAGGCGGGGTGTGGTTTTTTGGGCCGATTGGATTAGGCATTGCAGCAAGTTTAATCGGCATCGGGTATTTTACAAAAAGCAACGGACTTATAATGCCGGGGTTTATCTGCGGAACAATCTCGCTGGTAATTACAATAATCTGCTGTTATTTACAGGTACGGGAAAAATTCAACGGCACGGCAAAAGTTATTCTCGCCGGCGTACTGATTCTCATTATACCGTTACTATTCGTATTGCTGCCCGCGGTTGAGTCGATTAAAATCAGTCCTCATATAGCAAAGGCAATCAGGGAAAAAACAGGCAAAGACGTGCCCGTCGCGATGTATAAATACGCTGAGCCAACACTGAATTTTTACGTTGGAAGAAAAATTACGCAACTGCGCAAAACAGACGACGTCATTGAGTGGCTTAAAAGCACAGGAAACCGCGTGCTGATAATTCCGAGAAATGACTTCGAGAGTATCAGGCAAAACGCAGGTGATATCGCTTTTGAAGAGATAGCGTCAAAAACAGGCATTAACTATTCCAAGGGCAAGGAAGTCGAGGTTGTCGCATTATTAGTCAAGACACAAACCGGGCCGTGACCGCTGAAACCGGAAAAACAAACCGGGGAACGGTTGTGCTCCTTTTGCTTGCAGGCCTTCTGCTGGCCGCGGCGGCGGTTTGCTTTTTTGTTGTGGATGAGCGATTGTTCTCATATCTGCGGGAAAATCCGCAGAAGTGGGACAGGGCTCTCTGGGCTCAGGCGTTAAAACTGTTAGGGAGAGGTTACCCTTTAATCTGGCTTCTGCTGGCGTGGGTGTGGCTTACGGGAAAGCACAAGACGGTAATTGTGTGCCTGCTGGCGTTATTGATAACATTAGCCGCAGTAACGGTAATAAAAGAGACGGTCAGGAGACCCAGGCCGAGGGACGTTATAACCGCGGAAACAAAAGTCGAGAACAAAAGGGATATTTTTAAAAGCTGGTCGTTTCCATCCGGTGACATAGCGGGCGTATTCGCGGCGGGAGCGGTTCTGGCGTTTGCGATGCCCTGGCCGGCCACGATAGTTTTCGTCGCCTGCTGCTGCGGGGTCGCTATTTTGCGAGTCGTGGTGCTCGCGCACTATCCTTCAGACGCACTGGGAGGAGCAGCAACCGGAATTTTATCCGGGTGGTTGGCAATCAGTATAAGAAACCGATACCCGGAAATTGAAAACATTTTCAAGGGGCGAGAAAGGATTCTTTCTTTCATAGGTGTCATCCTTACTCTTATATTAATATGGCTGCTACAAGGCCGTGATAAGCTTATTATACTGCTGGAGTTTTACGCCCCCATCGTGTTAATTATCGCCGTTGTTGACCGGCTGCAGCAGTCAAAGCAAACCTGAACAGCGGACATGATTTATATTGACGAACTGGAGGGACAAGTGCTGCGAGTAGTGACACTGGAAGATAAACTGACAATACGCAACGCTTTTCCCGACAGATGATACAAATTATGAAACTCAACTACTATCCTGAAGGGTCATCTATATTTATTTCTTAGCGACAAACGGCGAGAGTTCGCGGAGGCGGGCGATTATTGGTGGGATTTTTTCGACGGTGAAATTTACCTCTTCTTCGGTGTTGTATCGGCTTAAGCTGAAACGGATGGAGCCGTGGGCCGCGGTAAAGGGAACGCCCATAGCACGAAGGACGTGAGATGGTTCGAGCGAACCGGAAGTGCAGGCGGAGCCGCTGGAAGCGCAAATGCCGAATCTGTCGAGCATAAGCAGAATTGATTCCCCCTCGATAAATTCAAAGCTGATGTTACTGGTATTGGGCAGCCGGCTTTCGGTATCACCGTTGACCATACAGTCGGGACATTTTGCGAGAATGCCCTTTTCGAGCTTATCGCGGAGGGACTTGACCTTTTTATTTTCCTGGTCGAAATTCTGCATCGCCAGTTCGCAGGCCTTGCCAAGACCTAATATACCGGGGACGTTCTCAGTGCCGGCCCGACGGCCTCCTTCCTGATGACCGCCGAGCATAAAAGGAGCAAGACGAGTACCCTTGCGGACATACAAAATGCCGACGCCTTTGGGGGCGTGCAGTTTGTGACCCGATAAGCTGAGCAAATCGATATTGCTTTTAGAGAGATTGATTGGGATTTTGCCGACCGCCTGAACTGCGTCGGTATGAAAGACGACACCTTTACTTTTCACTATCTCGGCGATTTTCTCGACGGGGAATACCACGCCTGTTTCGTTATTGGCGAACATAATCGTTACGATTGCGGTGTTATCGTCGAGATGTGATTTCAACTCCGACAAATCGAGCCGGCCTTTTTTATCGACCGATAATTCGACAACGGTATAACCCTGGTTTTCGAGGTCGCGGCAGACCGACAAGACGGCCGGATGTTCGACGCGAGTCGTAATCACCTTTCGCCTGTTTGGATGAGCGGCGAGTGTTCCTTTTATGGCGGTGTTGTCGCTTTCGGTGCCGCAGCCGGTGAAAATGATTTCGCCGGGGTCGCAACCGAGGAGAGCGGCCGTTTTTTCGCGTGCCTCTCGGATTTTAATGCCAATCTGACCGCCAAAAGTGTGCATGCTCGAAGGGTTGCCGTAGAGGTCGCAGAAATACGGTTTGATTTCTTCGAGAACCTCATCAGCGACTTTTGTGGTGGCGTTGTTGTCGAAGTATATTGTTTTCATTTTTATTTCCTTTGGTCGTCTGCCAAATCCTTTGCCTCTTCGACGTAGATTTCGGGGCTTACAAACTCTCTTATTTTGGCCTCAACGAGGTCTTTCATCGTGATATTCGCCAAGGCGCATTGTGCGCACATACCGCGAAGAGCGACAACGACCTTGTTGCCGTCAACATCTATCAGGTCGATATTTCCGCCATCCGCACGCAGCGCGGGCCTAATCTGTTCGTTGATTGTCTGCTGAATGAGCTGAATTTTCTGGATGTTGGTCAGCTTCTGGCCTTTTACGGGAGCGGGCATGGTTTTTTGTTTTGCTCTTTCGCCCTTGATGCGTTCGATTATTTTTTCGATTTCGCCCTTGCAGCCGCCGCAGCCGCCCCCTGCTTTGCAGTAATTGGTAACCTGCTCGACGGCGTCGAGGTTATTCTCGCGAATAACTCTTTCGATTTCTTTTTCGGTAACGCCAAAACAGGTGCAGACGACCCTGCCTTCAAGTTCATGTTTCTTTTTGCTGCCGCCCTTATAGTTTTCTATTGCCGCTTCCAATGCTTCTCTGCCCATAACCGAGCAGTGCATTTTCTGTTCCGGGAGACCGCCGAGATAATCAGCGATATCCTTGTTTGTAACTTTGGCGGCCTCTTCAAGGGGCATTCCCTTGATTATCTCGGTCAAGGCGGAAGAGCTGGCGATTGCGCTGGCACAGCCGAAGGTTTTGAATTTGGCGTCTTTTATTCTGCCTTTATCGTCGAGTTTGAAAGTCAGTTTCAGCGCATCACCGCACGCAAGCGAACCGACCTCGCCGACGCCGTCGGCATCCGGTATTTCGCCTACGTTTCGCGGATTGAAAAAGTGTTCTCTAACTTTATCCGTATATTCCCACATAATTTTCTACCTTTGACTTGTCTTAAGCGATTGTTCAAAGTCAGCCATTATATCATCGATATGTCCAGTGCCAACCGAGACGCGTATATAATCGGGCGTTACACCGGCTAACGTTTCGAGACGAAGTTTTTTTATCGCTCATTATTTATGACCTTTCTATTTAGCAGGCCCGCCTCGACTCGCGTCGGGCGAGGCAGGTAAAATCGCGACCATTTTTTCCAGCGCTTTTTTCGCCCTTGCAACAATATCGGCAGGCACTGTGATTTTATAGTGCATATCTTCAAGAGACCAGAGCACCTTATCAAGGGTTATGCGTTTCATATTCGGGCAAAGGGCTCGAGTGCTCGCCGGGTAGAATTCTTTGCCCGGGTTTTCTTTTTTCAGCGTATGAATTATTCCTGTCTCAGTAGCAATAATAAATCGTTTGGCGTCGCTTTGCTTAGCGAATTTAAGCATCTGGCCCGTGCTGAGGAGTTTATCGCTGACGGCCTTCACCGGCTCGGTGCACTCGGGATGCGCCATCACAATAGCGCCGGGATGGGCATCTCTGGCTTTTTTTATGTCGTCTTCGGTAATAAACGCGTGCGTCGGGCAATATCCGGGCCACAAAATCATTTCTCGTCCGGTCTTTTCAATCACAAACCTGCCCAAATGCTGGTCGGGGACAAAAATTATTTTGCTGTTTTTCGGCAGCGACTCGACCACTTCGACGGCGTTTGCGCTCGTGCAGCAATAATCGCTTTCGGCTTTTACCTCCGCGGAGCTGTTTACATAGCAGACCACCAAAGCGCCGGGGTTTTTGCGTTTCAATTCTCTCAACTGCTCGCTGGCAATCATATCCGCCATCGGGCAGCCGGCGTTTTTATCCGGTAAAAGGACAGTTTTGCCGGGCGACAAAATCGCAGCGGTCTCCGCCATAAATTTAACGCCGCAGAAAACGATAACGTCGGCATTCGTCGCCGCCGCCTTGACGCTCAGCGCAAGCGAATCGCCCGTGAAATCCGCAATATCCTGGATTTCGCCGGGCTGGTAATTATGGGCAAGTATGACGGCGTTGCGCTCGGCCTTCAATTGCCCGATTTTCTCAATCAACCGTTCGTTCATTTCTTTGCTTTTCTTTTGCCGCTCTTTTTGGCGGAGTGTTTTTTATACACAAGCTCGGCGTTGGGAGTTGTAACGGTAACGCCCGGCGGAACGGAGTCCTTAATCCAGACGTTTCCGCCTACGACAGCGCCTTTTCCTATTGTTATATCACCAAGAATCGTCGCCTCGGCGTATATTGTTACGTTATCCTCAATCGTCGGGTGGCGTTTGCCTCCCTTAATAATCCTGCCTTTCTCATCTTTCTGGAAACTTAATGCTCCCAGCGTCGTGCCCTGGTAAATTTTAACGTTATCGCCAATAATGCTCGTTTCGCCAATCACGACGCCGGTGCCGTGGTCGATAAAGAAGTTTTTGCCGATTGTGGCGCCGGGGTGAATATCGATACCCGTCCTGGTATGGGCGCACTCAGTCATAATTCGCGGAATCAGCGGCACCTCTTTTATGAACAGCTCGTGGGCAATGCGATATATGGCTATCGCTATTATGCAGGGATAGCTTATGACAATCTCTTCGGGAGATTTCGCGGCCGGGTCGCCGTCAAACGCCGCTTTGACGTCTCCTTTCAGCATTTCCCGGATATGAGGCAGTTGCGTCAGGAGATGAATGGTAGCGTCTTCGGCCATTTTATGGCAGCCGCCCGTTTCGCAATTTTCCAGCCGGCAGCGGTATTTTAGCGCACGTTCTATCTGTGTGGAAAGCTCGGTGTAAATGTGGCAAAGAACATCTATCACAACAAAGTTGACGTTCGATTTTGTTACCATTCTTTTGCCGGTAAAACCGGGGAAAAGGACCTCGAAAATCATATCAAGCACTTCGAGGATTTTGTCCCGCACAGGCAGATTGGTCGCGTCGATAAAATTTATCCCCAAATCGCCCTGGTAGGTCCCGACGATTTCAGCGACTAATTGTTCAAGCTTTTTGTCTGTCAAATCAGCTTTGGCCATATAAAGTCCTCTTCCATAACCACCACGCGGCTTCTATGTGACGGCGGCAAACATTTCAGTGGATATATAACGCTCGCCGGTATCGGGCAGAATCACAACTATCGTTTTGCCCTGGTTTTCGGGACGCTGCGAGACCTGGATTGCAGCCCACATCGCCGCACCGCAGCTTATTCCAGCTAATATTCCTTCTTTGGATGCCAGTTGATGAGCGGTCTCCATCGCATCCTGGTTTGTAACCTGAATTATTTCATCAATTATCTCACGGTTTAGCACATCCGGCAAAAAACCGGCGCCGATACCCTGAATTTTATGCGGGCCTGGTTTGCCGCCTGAAAGCACAGGCGAATCCTTCGGCTCAACCGCAATTACTTTGAGATTTTTGTTTCGGCTTTTTAACACCTCGCCGCAACCGGTAATCGTTCCCCCCGTCCCGACGCCGGCCACAAAAAAATCAACCTTGCCGTCGGTATCCGCCCATATTTCCTCGGCTGTCGTCTCGCGGTGAACCTGGGGATTGGCAGGATTATTGAACTGCTGCGGCATAAAGGTGTTCGGGGTTTGGGCCATAAGCTCTTCGGCTTTTTTTATCGCGCCTCTCATTCCTTCGGCGGCAGGAGTGAGAACAAGTTTTGCGCCAAACATAGCCAGTATCTTGCGACGTTCTATGCTCATCGACTCCGGCATCGTAAGAATCAGATGATACCCCCTTGCCGCACATACAAAGGCAAGGCCTATACCCGTGTTGCCGCTTGTCGGCTCGATGATTACTGTGTCCGGCTTTATCAATCCCTTCTTTTCAGCATCCTCAATCATTGAGAACGCAATCCTGTCCTTAACGCTGCCGCAGGGATTCCTGGACTCAAGTTTCGCAAGTATTGTCGCCCCGCCCGGACTCAATTTGTTAATCCGGACAAGAGGAGTAAAACCAATCGATGCAGTTATATCATCAAATATTGCGCTCATATAAAATCCTTATATCTGGTAATCCGACTTGTTGTTTTTTGCCTTTTCAATTACGTCTTTCAGGGTCGTTGCCTGTAAAACATTTCTTACTGCTCGCTGGACCTCGGCCCATATTTGCCTCGCTATACAATTTCCTGACCTATTACAGTATTTATCATTGGCTACACATTCGACAGTCACAACCGGCCCCTCAAAGACATCGAAAACATCGCTTAGTTTAATCTTTTCCGGCGGATTAGCCAGAATATATCCCCCCTTTGCGCCGCGCTGACTTCGTATAAGACCCGCTGATTTAAGGGCTGCCATCAATTGCTCAAGGTATTTAACTGAAATCTCCTGATTTTTGGCAATTACCCTTGTCTGGAGAGGCCCTTTTCCGAAGTGTTCCGCCAACTCCAAAACCGCCCGCATCGCATATCTTGTTCTCGTTGATAGTTTCATCGTTTATCTCCATTATTCCTACTACCTTGGTAGTATATTATACGAACAAATCCTAAACTGGCATTAAAAAAATATGTAAAATTTTAAAAAAAGTGTTTAAAACAGGTTTTTCAATATGATGCTATCGCTTATATCAGGTAGTATTAGTGGGATATTGCCATACAATACATACTATCGACTGTGTATTTCGACATAGCTGTTCCAAGAGTCATAGTATATAGCGATACCGTTACGGATAACCTTGACGCAGGTTCGGCGTAACAATAAGATTGGCGTATGGCAAAACAATCTCTGCCCAAACCGTCGCTGGAGCATCTTCATCGGCTGACCGATGATACGGGTCTGTTTCAGCACGCCAAGTTCACAATACCGCTTCGCAGCGAGGGCTACACAACCGACGACAACGCAAGGGCTTTAATCGTGGCAGCAAAATACTATGCCCTTTACCACGAACGGGAAATGCTGCAACTAATCGACAAGTATCTGTCTTTTGTTCTGCACGCGCACAATGACGATGGCACCGTGAAGAATTTTATGGATTTCGACAGGACATGGCACAAAGCAGAGCCGGTTCACGATGCGCTTGGGCGGGTAATCTGGGCATTCGGGGCTGTTTTGGCTCACCCCCCTTCCGATATTTATATCCAGATAGCTCAAGAGCGAATCGATATAGCGATGCCACTGATTGAAAAGCAATACCCGCGAGGACTGTCTTATTCGATACTGGGTTTGGCTGGTTATCTGAAACGGTTCCCGGATGCGGAAAATGCTAAACACTGTATGGCGACCGCGGCGGATTTGATTGTGTCACGGTTTGAGGAAAATATGAGGCCTGATTGGCCCTGGTTCGAGAACATACTCACTTATGACAATGCTATGCTGCCCTGTGCGCTTTTCACGGCGGCAATTACGCTTGGTGAAAAAAAATATCTACAAACTGCGCAGAGGGTCTGTGATTTTCTGTTGGCCAATACTTTTACAGGCGCTCACTTCAGTTTCATTGGTTGTAACGGCTGGTTTCGGCGTGGAGGTAAAAAAGCACAGTTTGACCAGCAGCCAATCGAAGCGGCGGGGACAATTCTGATGTTAGACACCGGATATAAGGCGACAAAGGACAAAAAGTATTCGATGCTGCGGCAAAAAGCATTTAACTGGTTTTTGGGTGAGAATGATTTGGGGATTCCGCTTTACGATTCGAAGAGCAAGGGCTGCGGCGACGGGCTTGGCGCCGAAGGCGTCAGTTTAAATGAGGGGGCGGAAAGCACATTGAGTTTTCTGCTTGGTCTGCTGACAATGTGCGAAGGTAAACACTGATGATTGTGGCAAGTTTCAACGTCAATTCACTGCGGGCGAGAATGCCTATTGTACTCGACTGGCTGAACGAAAAACGGCCCGACGTCCTGTGCGTACAGGAAACAAAAGTTCAGGATAAGGATTTCCCGGCTGAAGTGTTCGATGAGGCAGGATACAACTATGCCTTTGCGGGTCAGAAAAGTTACAACGGCGTGGCAATTTTAGCGAAAAGCAGAATCGCGGACGTGCAGGCCGGCTTCGATGATGAACCAAAAGACCAACCCCGGCTGATAAAGGCCGAAATCAATGGCGTCATAATTGTTAACACTTATGTCCCGCAGGGTTATCTTCCCGAATCAGACAAATTTCAATATAAACTCGAATGGTTCAGACGATTGCGCCGGTTCTTTGAAGAACACTTCAAACCAACTGACCCGGTTCTGTGGGTTGGCGATTTGAATATCGCACCGGAACCGATTGACGTTTACGACCCCGAAGGGTTATTGGGAAATGTTTGTTATCATCCTGACGTTCAAAAAGAATTGAAAAACGTGATGAACTGGGGATTTGTGGACGCATTTCGGCTGCATTGCAAAGAGCCGGGGCAATATACTTTTTGGGATTACAGGCCGATTAATGCCGTGAAACGAAATCTCGGCTGGCGATTGGACCATATTATGGCAGCTAAACCATTGGCCGAAAAATGCACCGCCTGTTACATCGACAAGGCCCCACGGTTATTGCCTCGTCCCAGCGACCACACGCCAATCGTCGCAGAGTTCAATTGGTGAACACAAACACGCTGGCCAATGCTCAAAAGACCAAATGTCCACTGCACACCGATCAGTCTTTCATTCCCGCACAATCCGGGCGCAGACCCGGCTATAAGACGGTATCCGCCTGCAAGGCGGAAAGTTCCCCACGACGATCATGATGTGAGCGGTCTTCTGAGTCGCACTCCGCGCGTTTGTTAGCTGTGGGAATTGCAACTTATTCTCATGGGGAAACAAATACCAGCAAACCTACGGTCTTTAGAGGTAATTTCTCGGGCCATTTCACAAACTCCGAATTTGTCGGTGAAGTGCTGTTGAATTTCTCGATCCTTTTACCTTTGGTTCGTGCCAATTCAAAATTGGGTGTGAGATTCTTCAGTGCATCATAAGTTTCCTTGAATTCTTTAACCGAACTTAATCCGTTCGGGTCGTCACCCAGTTTCTTAACTGCTGCTGGAAGTTCTATCGCCAAAGGCATGAATGCGCCGATACTTCCATCTTTTTCCAAGAAAACTATCCCCAAAGCACCGCTTAAAAGGTCTGAAGGCTCCGCTTGGACCCCTTCCAGTTTCTTTGGATATGCAACAGGAAGACCAGGAAATAAGGGCGGACCGCAGAACAGTGCATTGGGTTTTACAAAAAGCAATCTTTGAAAGGGAATAACGTTCTCCTTGTTTGCGTAAGGAAGCTCGTATTGTGCCCCTATACCAAAGTGACCGCCCTGAAAATCGAGATTTTCGAACTGAGTGAGAGGGAAAGGTTCTCCATTTATCATATCTACTTTAAGAATCTTGCCTTTCGTCTTGCAGAAATTTCGTTTCTGGACAGGGTCGGAAAAGGCGGCGGCGAATAGTTTGTCGTATTCCCCTTTTTCGAATAGCTCACATACTGTCTTCTTAAGCTTTGCTTCTTCCGGCGAGGTTTGGCTAAACAATAAACAGGTACCCAGGAAGAGAATCAGCCAAGATGAAATCACCACTTTGAGTATTTTCATAAACGTACTTCCTCTTAGCTAACTATGTAAATGTAATGTATTATATGGTTCTATATAAGACGCCTGATGCTATATTAGCAGATATCCTACCATGCTCACAGGAACACATCAAATGGAATCTGTCTATTTTTCCCGGCAGACGGAACACTTTGAGTGCTGGTGATATTGGTATTTGGGCCGGTTTCCGCCCCGCCCCAGCGACCACACGCCAATCATCACGGAACTTGACTGGTAAAGAAATTGATATACCGCAAGTCCAACCTGCTAATGCGCATCGTCGGCATATTATTAAAATCTTTATGGTTTTGCCTGTTGCTGAGTCGCAAGGTTTCGCTGAGTTTGTCCCAAAGCCGCTATGCCGCCGAGATTCATCGTATCGAGAACGGAACTCGGCACAATCATAAGCGAGCCGCCTGCCCGTATGCCCTCATAGACGATATTCATTGCGCGAAGCTGCAAAGCAACAGGGTTATCCTGGTATCCTTTGGACGCCATGGCGAACTTCTCGGCAATTTCCATTTCCGCCGTTCCGAGTATTCCCCGGGCCTGCCGTTCTCTTTCGGCCTGGGCCTGCTTGGAAAGAACGTCCTTGAGGTTCTCAGGAATGGCTATGTCGCGGATTTCGATTGAGGTAACGCTGATACCCCAGGCCTCGGTCTTTGCCTCGAGCACCTTCTGAAGCGTCTTAGCCACCTTTTCCCGGTCGGAAAGAATCTCAGCAAGGGAATGGATGCCTACTATATCCCGAAGCGCGGTCTGAACAGCCAGCGAAATTGCCTGATAGTAGCTTTCGACCTCAAGCAGGGCTTTTTGGCTATCCCAGACATGCCAAAACGCGATTGCGTCGATATTCACAGGCACGGTATCACTGGTAAGCATCGACTCGCTGTAAAAAGTTGTGGTGCGAACTCGCATATCCACAATACGGATAACGCTTTCGAAGATGGGTAAAATCATAAAAAAGCCCGGCCCTCTGACAGAACTAAAACGACCTAATCGCAGCACAAGGGCTTTATCCCATTCGGCCAGAAGATGTGCGGACAACGACCACAGTGCCGCGAGAATTCCGCCGACTATGAACGTAGCAACAGCAGGAGCCGTTTTGTCTGCCCGTAACAGAAATATGCCGCCAATAATTGTCCCTACAGCTATAATAACCGTAAGGAGGGTAATTGGTGCATAAGTTTTCATTCGCTGAATCTGGCGGACAGCATGGTCTTTGTTAAGTTGTGTCATAGCATCATACATAGGGTTCTCCTTTTTGCGAATAGTTTCAGTTAGTTCTGACGATACTTTCTTTGAAATGGCTTGTATAAGATTGAAAAGCATAATATTTTCCTTTCCGCCGAAAGTATCGGCCACTTATTCGGGTTGTTGTTTCTGCATACTCCGCAAGTATTCGACTATTTCATCGATGGTGAGGTTTTGCAAATGGGCTCTTGAAATAAAATCTCTGCAAAGCTCTTCCAGCGCCCGCAGATTTTCACGATTCTTTTCCGCGGGAATGGACGGCTGCGGCCGGACAAATACGCCTGTTCCCTGCTGCGTATCGAGAAAGCCGAGAAGCTGAAGTTGCGAATAGGCCTTTACCACAGTATTAGGATTGACTTCCAATTTTACAGCCATGTCGCGGATAGTCGGCAATCTTTCGCCGGGCAGGATTGTGCCGGCAGCGATGCTGGATAATATAATATCCACGAGTTGGCGATAAAAAGGTATGTAGCTTTGTTTGTCTAACTTAAAGTTTATCATTGTATTAGTATTATAGTACAGTGGGTAACCGAGTCAAGAAAAATCTTTTCAAAATTATGATTTAAATTCGGGAGCTGTGCTTTTAACCTGAATATTTCACAGAATTTGCCATGAAATGCGGTCTAACTGCTTGTTAAGTAAGAAGTTACGATAACAACCCCGCCCCATCATCACAGAATTCAACTGGCGATAAAAACTTCCCCGCCTTGAATCTATAGTCCTATTTCTTTCGCTGAAAGTTAAACAGACATTCATCGCCGTTATATGTAATACCAAGATTCCAGCCCGCTTTACTCGCCCTGTCCTGCCAGATAGTTTCAAAAAGTCGAAGGTAGTCTTCAAAAGAAATCTGTGTTTTCAGATGTCCCGTTTGTTTATAAAGCTGCAAATACATCGGCTTCATTCGCACTACGGCTTCATTACTATCAAATTTTTCCAGCGTGATTTTGTTTCCTCTCAAGTTTGCCTGTTCCCAGCATAAATACAGGATAAATGCCTTCTCAGGCGGATAAAACGGCACCCAAGTTTTTGCCGCCAGTAGGAACCCATCGCCATCTTTGAACCAGTTGAATGCAAAATCCTTCCCTTTTTCCTTAGCAAAGAAATTGAACAGCCGCACCTGCTCGGTCCAAAACACTTCCTCCCTCGTCCAGGCCTTCTTCTCCTCCGGCAAATCAGGAAACTCCGAAGTCGGGGGCGCTGCTATTTTGTCGAGACGAATGGTTATATTTTCCAAGTGGCGAAAATACCATTTGTCATCTTCGATGAGAAATGTGTGACAGAAGGTGCTTTTCCAGTTGTCCTTGGCGAACGTCACAATATAATGAACGTGTTCCCCCACTTTGTGAACTTCCGGCGTCCCCTGGATTTGCTCCCAAAGTTTTCCCTCTTTGAACATTTTGCTCCATTGCAGGAGCATATCTTTCGGCAGGTTGTTGTAGGTGCGAATTCTATCAGGTGTCACCTGGTCATTTTTGACGGCCTCGACGAACTCATTCCAGATTTTGAGGTCGTCTTGGGCAAGGCCGGTGTTATACGCCGACGAAATGAATATACCGACAGTTATGATAATTAACGTTAATTTTCTCATAAACAGGCCTCCAATCATTTCCGCAAAATCCGGGTCGCAGAGACGGCTATAAGACGGAAGCCGACTGCAAAACGGAAAGACCCAACGCCACGCATCAGCGGACGCATTTTGGCGGATGCAAAACGGTCGGCGACGCGCGCTCCGCTGCATGTGCTGGTTGGGTCATCCTCCATCTTGCCTGTGTGATTATGAAGATGGCAGCCGACAGAACAAACAACAACATGCATAGAAGGGGGTTAAACCGGAATCGAAAAGCCAACCAGGTCAGCGCTCCACACGTATTGCCAATGACCAGCGTGAGAGACAGGATTTGGGAAAAAATATCCGGAAGAACCACGATAAGAGTGGAGAAAACGAAAATCCAAAGCAGACTCATAAACAGGAAAAGGATAGGTCCATGGCGCAGGACCAAAGCGAAGAGAGGGAACCACTCCCCTACTGCACTATAATTCCCCTGCCAATAAGCTGGAGACTGCCCCGCGAGGGTCAGACCAAAATCCACGACGCATAATGCCGCAAATGGCACACAAAGCCAGAGCTTCTTTCTCATCTATTCACTCTCCCAACTATGTGTTATATGGTTTCCTGATAAAATAGCCTTATAGGCCTTCTTCCGCATAATATTCCAAACCAGAATGGCAATAAGTCAAATTATATCAATATATTAAGTGGATATCCTAACCTGCCCGCCGGAACACATCAAAAGAAATCCTGTCGATCTTTTCCGGCAGGCGAAACGCTTTGAGTGATTGGTGATATTGGCCTTTGGGCCGATTATTTCATTAGTCCCGACAACATTTTGCAGATATTTTCAAGGCTTGGCTTCAATGAGCTATGAAAATCTGCATTGATTAACCCTTTTTACCGGCATTTACCCAAAAACAAAAAACCTCTACCGATTCGGTAGAGGTCATCAGCTTAATCATTCTTTAAGCGGTTCAGGCGAACCCCATCGCCTTTATCAATATGAGCGATATTTTATGTTTTCCCTGGCGTTTTGGCAATATAATTAGGTTTACACTTTAGAAAAATACCGTTGCCATCCTGCCTTCAGTCGGCATACGCCCTTTATCACGGGATTTGACTGATAAAATCAAAAGCTCCCGGTGCAAACTTTACAATCTCATCGCATGGAACTTTTAAGTGTCACCATCAGGATGACCGCCAGCAAGCTCACAATGACCCCGACTATCAGTGCCGCAAGGCCGGAGCCGATTGCCGGCGCAAGGAGCATATAAAAGCCGGCTATAATCAGCCCTATCCCGGCCAGCAAAACAAGCATAATCATCGCCAGAAAGCTGCACCAGATGTAATTACGCCTGAAACAGCATTCCATCGCTTTGGCTTGTTCATCAATTTTAAGCAACAGAGATTTCGTCTGGTATTTAACGACACTCTGGAGCAGGTCTCCGGCGGTACACACAATATCCGTTAACAAGCTCATTAGCTCCTCCGCCCAATCAGAATGCCAACAAGTAACCCCACTCCAAGCGCTGTAAAGACAGCCGTAAGAGGCCTTTCTTCTATTTTCTTCCTGCTCAGCTCGACAGCCTCTTTGCTGTGCTCACGCAAGCTGTCATAAGCTTCTCCGAGCTTCTCTTTTGCTTCTCCTCGAAGGGCTTTAATGGCGGATTCAAGCCGTTCTTTGCTTTCTTGCAGTTTTTCTTTTCCTTGTGCCCCGGCAGCATGAAGCACGTCCTTGAGGTCGTTAGCCAGTTTCGCAACATCGCCTTTGAGCGTCTCCAGTTCGATGGCTGATTCCCCTCTCTTGTTCGGTTCCATGTTCATAATGTTCCCCTTTCATTACATAATAAAGTTTTTCCATCTCCGTTTTACAATTCCCGACTCTTCAGAGTCGCAGGAAAAAGCTAAACTATCAAAACCTTTTACCCGTAATCACTCAGCCAAGTTGTAGTCATTTCAGAAAAACGCATATACTTGTTTTATATTGCGCTTTCTTCCTAATCTCGCGTCTTAATTCATACCAAGGTTCAGGTGATTATACTATTAAACACATTCGATGTTCAAGAGCAATTGCTATTTATCATTAGAAAAGCCCCATCCTTATCTCGCCCCCGGCAATCACGCGCTCATGATTGCGGAATTCGAGCAGGTCGAAATGAAACGGCACAAAGTGCATACCATCCGGAAATAGTTAATGTATCTTGTCGCTTTCGCGACTAAGCAGGTAACGCCAAAGGGGAAATTCCGTATATGGGTAGTTATCAGTAATAATTGATGCGGTTTTTGTAAGGTCATCCAAATCTTTTCCATCCCGCAGCACAAACAGCTTCAGCAACTGCTCGCTTGTCACGCAGACATTGTCATATTCACTCAAATCTTTAACAAGCTGCGGGTTTGTAAAAGCAAGTTCTATCTTTGATCTGTCAACATTAGTCGGCGAAGGAGTACCGAATAAGTAGAAACCCCAGCCGCGCGGGCCATTCCAGACAGTCGTATTCCTGAAAACGGAATAGAAAGTTTTGCATATATACAGATTATCCTGCCGGCTGCTTCCCAGAAACCACAGGCACATAACTCCGCCTGGCGTCAGGTGCTCCCTGCACAGCGTAAAGAATTCCCGTGTATAAAGATTTACCGTGCCGGCATTGTAAACGGGAGGCGAAGGGTCAACAATAATTACGTCGTATTTGTCGGGACTCAGCAGCAGGAAGTTACGACCATCGTTGGCAATGAAACGGACACTCGGACGGCTTATAACTTTTTGTGCATCACTGTGATAATAAGGAAAACATTTATAAACCTCGGGCACCAGTTCAACACACGTAATATTCAAATCGTCATAAATACACGCAGACGTTGGTGTGGTACCCATACCAAAACATATCACGAGCATTTTTTTTGGTTTATCCGCCAGCATAACCGAAAGATGCGCCATAAGTTTTGTCTCTGTGCACAAAACGGTCTGCCCGTAGCCGTTAATCCAGAGTTGCTTAGTGCCGTTTTTGACAAAGCTGGTTACGGTACCTTCCACGGTCTCCCGGTTGTGATATATCTCATAGTGGTTTGCGCCTTTTGCAATTCTGTTTTCAATGACGGCCAGAAACGGGTCTCTGCCTTTAAATCCAAGCGCAAGCAATACAGCAACGGGAACTACCAGCAGAAACTTCAGTTTGTAACCCCTCGACGTGCGGGGTTCGAGCCACAAAAGAACCAATCCGAGCATGATATTTACGAAACCCAGTATAATTACGGTTTTGCTGGAGCCCAGCAGGCTGATGAAAAGAAAGCCCGTTAAAAGAGAGCCGGCAACATTGCCCACCGCATTAAATGTATACAGGATACCCACGGAAGTGCCGGTAAGGTCCGTGCTTTTGGCATAGCATAATGAGGCAATAGGAAATATGACGCCAAAAAGAAGGGTAAGCGGCAGCACCAGCACAACCGGCGAAAGCACCCTGGTTAACATGGTGCTATCCAACGGGCCGAAAAGATAAAGGTTGGAAATCGACAAAGCGCCGATGGCCAACTCCAGGATCCCAAAAATTAACAGGGGAGTCCTGAGACGGTCCACATACCTGTTCATAAACATACTGCCAAGCGCCACTCCTACAAGGAATATCGCCAACATACCAGAAAACGCGTATATCGAGGTCTGTAGAAACAGAATTAGCTGTCGCGTCCATACCACCTCGTAGGCCAGGGCAGTAAAGCCGCTT
Source organism: Sedimentisphaerales bacterium (assembly GCA_050012695.1). Classification (GTDB taxonomy): domain Bacteria; phylum Planctomycetota; class Phycisphaerae; order Sedimentisphaerales; family Anaerobacaceae; genus Fen-1362. Next base: position 35,029 of record JBEKGR010000011.1, read on the forward strand.
ATCATAAACGCAATGAGCACCATCTTTCGCACCGTATCCGAGTACATCGAAATGCGCTTATCCACAGCTTTGACAGCCACATTGCGCGTGACGCCGGTTTGTCCGGCGAATCGCAATTTCCTGCGGTAAACAACAAATGCTACGAAACCGACCCAAAGGTTTATTGCCACCCCAATGAATACGGTATTCCATTCGCCGACTGCGCCGATAGTAATGAAACCGCTCAGGACAACACCCAAAACAGCCCCTAACGTGTTCAATCCATACAGCAAGCTGAAGTTCTTCCCGAACATCCCGCCTTGTCTGACAAGGTAGCTGGTCAGAGCAGGAAGTGTGCCGCCCATCAGCACAGTAGGGACCAGCAGCGAGAGAAAGGACACAACCACTTTTGACAATGAAATCGCGGTGGCGCTTTGATGAGTGATTATAGAAACGAATTTGTAAACATTGACCGAGCCAATCAGGATGAGGGGCGTGACAATGGCAAAAACTGCGAGCCATATCTGCAACAGAGCAAAAATTCTCAACTGGTCATTGCGTTTATCAACAAGCCGGCCGAATATAAAGCTGCCCAGGGCTAACCCAGCCATAAAGGCAGCCAATGTTACGGCTGTGGCATAAGCGGTTACGCCAATTGTTCTTGAAAGGATTCTAAGATAGACAACCTCATAGATAAGGCCGCTGATTCCTGACGCGAAAAACAACAAAAAAACAATCTTTTGTGATACCGCCTGTCTGCTTGTTTTCACTTCTCCCATTTTTAATTCCTTCACTGATTGGGATTTTGCAAAGAATTGGCCATATCAACTTACGCTGAGCGAGGCCACAGACCATATCGATGCACTACAGTTTTTTCAACAACTCCAAATCTCCGCGGATTAATGCCAATTTCTTTTTTCTTGTCCAACCCTTCAGTTGCCTTTCCCTCTTGAATGCCTCAATACGAATAAAATACTTTTCGTAATAAAGCAACCTTTGCACTCCAAATCTATTTGTGAAACTGCCTCCTTCCCCATTTTTATGCCGCTGAAATTTTTGTTCGACATTATCTGTTATCCCCGTGTAGAAGCGGCCATCAGAGCATTCGATAATATAGACAAACCATAATTTCGACATCCTTCGACTCCCTCGCTGCTGCTCGGTCGCTCAGGATACTTCTCCTCGTTCGCTCCAATGCTTTATATCGAACCACTCGTACTGAGCGAGTAAGCCCTTGCAAAAGGGCGAACGAGTCGAAGTACTGGGGTACTAGGATTCGGACCTAGACTAACTGATCCAGAGTCAGTTGTGCTACCATTACACTATACCCCAATAAAAGTATTGACCGCAGGTGCGCATCTAATTTACACTGATTGCTATGGATTTGCAACTATTTTCAACCGACGTCAAAAGCGTAACAGATGTTCTCAGGAACATCCTTCTGTCATTCATACCGTTGTTCGTGGCGGTGGACGCAATCGGGGTACTGCCGATATTTGTTTCGCTGACGGACGGCCTTGACAAACAGCAAAAAAACAAAATCATAGTCCAGTCGATGGCAACCGCATTTTTGTTAGCGGTCAGCTTTATCCTCGTCGGCAAACTGGTATTTAAGCTGCTTGGTATTACCATCGGGGATTTTATGGTCGCAGGCGGCGCGCTTCTTTTCTGCATAGCAATCATAGACCTTGTGAGTCATACCAAAGAAAGACGTATTCCTGTCAAAGACCTCGGCGCTGTGCCAATCGGCACCCCGTTGATTGTGGGGCCGGCGGTTTTGACAACCTCGCTCGTTATAATTTCCGAATATGGTTTGCTGCCTACTATCATCGCGGTGATTGGGAACATTCTTTTCGCGGGGCTTATTTTTAGCGGCTCATACTGGCTGATAAAAGTACTGGGCGAAGCAGGGACAAAGGCGCTTTCAAAGATAATGAGCTTGCTTCTGGCGGCGATTGCGGTGATGCTGATGAGAAAGGGCATCCTGCTGTTTATAGGTCATGCCTAACGAACCATCAGGCATTGACGAACACATCGGGATTGAAGATGATATTGCCAAACGGAGACAAATACTATGGCGATTTCAAAAGCAGGACAGTCGTGGGAATTTAACAGTTGTCTTTTAATCGTCGCTCATCCCGATGATGAAATACTGTGGGCGGGAGGACTGATGCTGCTGCACCCGCAGACACGCTGGACGGTGGTTACGCTTTGCCGAAAAAGCGACCCTGACCGCTCCGCCAAATTCAATCGTGTAATGGAATTTCTCGGCACAAAGGGAGTTATGGGCAACCTCGATGACGGCCCGGAACAAAAGCCCCTTGCCGAAAAGGAAATCAGGAAAACAATCCAAGGGTTGCTGCCTATGGACAAATTCGACCTGATTCTTACGCACAGCCGATGGGGTGAATACACCCGGCATTTGAGGCATGAGGAGGTAAGCAGAGCCGTCCTGGCATTGCACACAACGGGCGAGCTTCCGAGCAAACTGATATGGATGTTCGCGTATGAGGACGGAGGCGGCAAATACCTGCCAAAACCCAGCCGGGACGCTGATATACAGATTTGGCTGCCCGACCCAATCTGGCAGGAGAAATACAGAATCATTACGGAAATGTATGGTTTCGGAGCCGACAGCTTCGAGGCCAAATGCTGCCCGAAACAGGAAGGATTCTGGCAATTCGGCACAACTGTTACGCCCAATCGAGGAGATAAAAAATGAAGGTGCTGCTGCTTTATGATTATCCGCCTTCGCCGGCGGGCCTTGCAACACAGGGGCATTTGCTGCACCGGGGCCTGACGGAGCTTGGCGTGGACGTGCATTCGGTGAATTTCGAATCGGCACAGGAAAAGGAATGGTATTACCGCTGGTTCGAGCCGGATATTGTTGTGGGCGTGGGATACTGGGGGCATACGCCTAACTTAGTGCTTCACCCGCAAAGATACGGTGTTGTTGCCGTGCCGTGGTTAGTCGCGGATGGCTATATGGGCGATTATCACGAGATACTTGAAAAACTGCCTTTGATACTTGTTACAAGCAAATGGGTAAAAAGCGTTTATGTTCGCGACGGCCTGAGCGGCAAGAACATCGAGGTGCTGCCCGTCGGCTGCGATACAGACGCCTTCATACCGCGAGACAAGAATGACCCCAAGGTTACGGCGGTTCGCGAATCGCTCGGCGTCGCGCCCGACCAGATAATGATTATGACTGTGGGCGGCGATGCAACATCAAAAGGCGCGCAGGAGGTTATGCAGGCGCTTGCCCTGATTGACACAAAGGCACCGGACTGGAAATACGTCTGCAAGGTCTGGCCCCAGCCGAGGACTGAAAAGCAGAATGGTATTGATATGCAACTGGCTACCGACCTGGGAATCGAAAAAAATGTAACATATACGACGAACGTTACGAGCCGAAATTTTATGCCCTACCTTCTGGCTGCCTGCGATATTTACGCGGCGCCATCCCGGCTGGAAGGATTCGGGATGATTCAGGTTGAGGCGGGCGCCTGTGGTAAGCCCGTCATAGGCATAAAAGCAATGGGAATGTTAGACACAATAGTTGATGGCGAAACCGGCTTTTTGGCGGAAGTCGCCACGGAAATCCGGCTCAGGGAAACAATTCTCAACGACGAATCAGGGCACAAAATAAGCCGCAAAGTGGTCTTCAAAGAGCCGCGAATCGTCGATTACAGGGCCAGTGTGCACGACATCGCCAAATACCTGATGAAGCTTATGACCAACGCCGAATTACGAAAAAAAATGGGCGAGGCAGGCAGGAAGCGGGTAGTCGAGAAATTCGATTACCGCGTAGTCGCCAAAAGATTCGTCGAGATAATCTCAAAACGGCTGGGAATTTCGTAACGTGAATAAATCTGATAAAGCGTTGATTACCAGAGCAAAAGAGGCGGCTGTAAAAGTCCTGCTTCACAATGCTCACGGCCCATATAAGGGTCTGCCTCGAACAGCCGGCTGGGGCTACCCCGAACCATATACGCGCGACCTGATGGTATCGTCGCTGGGTGTCCTGTTGACGAAAAACACCAAGTTAATAAAGTCCCTGCAAAAGACGCTCGAAACCACCGCCCGCAATCAAAGTCCGCAGGGTCATATCCCGTCATTAGTTCATGACCGCGAAGACCGCGGGTCAAGCGACTGCACCCCCCTGTTTTTGACAGCCGTCGTTCTGTTCAGGCAGGTAACGGGAAAGAAAAATTTTCTCGAGCAGACAATCCGCAAGGCGATGCTCTGGATGGAACATCAAAGCCCCACAAACCGCGTCCTCGTCGCTCAACTGCCGACAAGTGACTGGCGTGACGAGCAATGGGTTCTTGGATACGGGTTGTATGTGAATACGCTTGTGTATGCTTATCTGCATTTGTTCGGGCAGCACAGACGGGCAGCAGAGCTTAAAGAACAAATGGGGCAATTTTTCGTGCGTGGCGACAAGCAAAACAAGCACATACACGAAGGACTTATCCTGCCGAATAAACCCTACTATGCTTTGTGGGCTTACAAGATTTACAGAAGCGAACGCTTTGACCTGTTGGGCAACACTATTGCGATTCTTACGGGGCTGGCATCGACCTCAAGGGCAAGAAAAATAATATCGTGGGTCGAGGCGGAATGCCGGTCAATGAGAAAAAATGGTGAGCTGGCGGTGAATCTGCCGCCGAATTTCTTTCCGTATATCAGGCCCGGAGACCCTGACTGGGTTGCCAGATATGCGAGATACAACAAGCCGGGGGACTACCATAACGGAGGAATATGGCCTTTTGTTTGCGGGTTTTACATAGCAGCGCTTGTGGCAGCAGGCAAATACGAGCTTGCTGAGAAGAAACTCCTGGCGTTAACAGAACTTGTGAGGCCTGCCCGCAAGGCAAAGGTTGAGTTTGGATTTAACGAATGGTTCAAGGCACAGGACGGCATCCCTCGCGGCGAGGATTGGCAAAGCTGGTCGGCTGCGATGTACTTTTACGCCGCCCAGTGTGTAGAGCAAAAACGAACGCCTTTTTTTGACCGGATTCGGCAATTCGCCCGAAAATAATCCCTGTGTCCTTTCGATTGACAGATATTTCCTGACCGGCTAACCTATACTTATGGCTCGTCTGTTACAAATCTTGTTTGTCTGCTCAGTACTGTTGCCTGCCGGCTGCGACAACACTCATAAAAGTGCAGATACCAAGGGTATTAAAATAGGCGACCTTGCGCCAACCGGCAAGCACGTTCAATCAAAGGCCCTGCGAACGACCAATATCAAAATCATAAGTTATGAGCTGTCTGTGGATAACATCACATCAATGGAAGGCATCTGGCAGATTCTGAACCCGGGGACACTGCGATACAACGACCTTGGCGGTTTTGCAGCAAACGGGTTGCGAGCCGCTATGGGCAATTTCGCCGCGTTTAATAAAGTTACCGAGATATTAAAAACCGCAAACGCGAAGAAACTGCCCACAAACTCGCTGTTAATGTCGGACAACCAGCCGGAAATGATCAATATCACCAGAATGCCGCACAAGACCATTTCCTTCATAGGTCGGCAGGGTGTCGTCAAAAACGCAGATGTCGGGCCTGGAATTGTCGGGCTACAGGTGCTCTCGAGGCAAATCATCGGCAATTCAACTTCACCCAGGACAAGCAAGCCGCCTGAATCCAACGTTGAGGTACAGGCGAACAGGCCGCAATTAGCGAGCATCCAGGTAACACCTGTAATTTTTTCCTCGACCGAAGGCGCTGCGCCTGCGCTGGCGGAACGAATCAGGGAAAACGACTTACGGATTTACTCGGCGGGATTTTCCGCGATGATGAAACCGGGCGATTTTGTCCTGCTAAGCCCGCGAGAATACAATCCGGATGAAACCACGGCATCGGGCCGATTCTTTACCAAAAGCAGGCCCAGGCCGACAATTACGGTTTATTTGCTGGTCTGCGTATCGATTTTTTAGCCATGCCGATAAAACCGATAGTAGCGCTGACACACTGCACCGAATACAGAGAACCTGTCGTTGCCGAGGCAATCGCCAGACAATTTGAGCTGTTAGGCGGAATCGAACAATTTATTACAAAGGGTGACAGCGTCCTGTTGAAGCCCAACCTCATCGCCCCGAAACCCCGCCGCTGCGCCACGCAAACCGACCCAGCGGTCATAATAGAAATCGCCAGGATACTTAAGGATTTGGGCGCAAGGCCATTTGTCGGCGATTCGCCGGCGTGGGGAGATGTTTTTAAATGCGTCAGCGTACTGGGACTCGAAGAGCCGCTGAAAAAACTGGGTGTCCCCATCAGGCAATTAGATAAGCCGGTGAAACGTCAGATAGCCGGCGTCGATGTCGGTATAAGCTCGGCTGCCCTCGATGCCGATAAAATTATCAACCTGCCGAAATTCAAGTCGCATCAGCAGCTTGTGGCGACGTTCGCGGTAAAAAATATGTTCGGCTGTGTAAGCGGCAAGTGGAAAGCGTACTGGCATTTCGCAAAAGGCAGCAATGAAAAGAAATTCTGTAAGCTGCTCATCGAAATATACAAACTGCTAAGCCCCGCCCTGACCATTATCGACGGCGTAATCGTGATGGACGGCCCGGGGCCAATCAGCGGCAGAGCAAGGCCGCTTGGCTGGCTAATCGGAGGAACAGAGCCGATTGCCTGTGAAATAGTATGCAGCACGCTGATAAATTTATCGCCGGAATCACTGCCCATCGTCAAAACCGCCAAACAAATCGGCTTTGGCTGTACAAATTTTGACGACATCGAAATCGCAGGCGACACATTTCCTGAAACCATCTGCACCGATTTTGTTCCGGCTAAACCGATTCCAATCAGGTTTTCGCTTTTTCACGTTTGCAAAAGCGTCTGTAAACAAATTATACTGCTTGCCAAATCCGGTTTTGTTTCACCACGAGGTCGCAAGGACATAAAGGATTTTTAACCAAAGCTATTATGGTAAATCGAGTACGGATAATTCTGGTTTGTGCGGGGCTTGTGCTGGCAACGGCGGCAGCATATCAGCCGATGTTTAAAAACGGGTTTGTAAACTTCGATGACGACGTATATGTGACCGAAAACTCCAATATCAAAAACGGATTCACATTGCAATCGATTTTATGGGCATTGACAAGTCCGTATGCGGAAAACTGGCACCCGCTGACGTGGTTCAGCCATATTCTGGATTACAAACTTTTCGGCCTCAATCCCGCCGGGCATCACCTCACAAACCTGATGCTTCATATCATAAACACACTGCTCTTATTTTTAATTCTTCAAAAAATGACAGGTTCAACCTGGCCAAGCGCCTTTGTCGCGGCGATTTTTGCTATTCATCCTTTGCACGTTGAATCGGTGGCATGGATTGCCGAGCGAAAAGACGTTTTGAGCGCATTATTCTGGCTTCTTACAATGCTGGCATATTGGCATTACGTCCAAAGACCAACGCTGCTTCGATACTCAGGCACCCTTATATTATTTTCCTTAGGCCTTATGGCAAAACCGATGCTTGTAACGCTGCCCTTTGTTTTACTGCTTCTCGATTACTGGCCACTAAAACGAGCCGTCGATTCCAAACGTTCGATTTTGAAACTAGTTCTTGAAAAGCTCCCATTTATTGTTATTGCGGCGATTTCGTCGGTGATTACATACAGTTTGCAGACGAAAACCAGTATTGATATTTTGCCTTTGAGCACACGCATATCGAATGCCGCCGTGTCATATTTCAGTTACATCGGGAAAATGATTTACCCCGCAGGTCTATCGGTTTTTTATCCGTATCCGCCTGGAGGAACCACCGCGTGGAAAATCACCCTTGCGGCTATTTTACTTGTGGTCATAACAATAACCGTAATCTTAGCCAGGCGGCGATATATGCTTGTCGGCTGGCTGTGGTATCTGGGAACATTAGTGCCCGTCATCGGTTTTGTGCAGGTGGGTGACCAGGCGATGGCGGACCGATACACATATTTGCCTTTGACGGGCATATTTATAATGCTCGCCTGGTCAGCGAAGGAAATTATCAACAGGATTCATGCGAGGACATTTGTGCCGGCAATAATGTCAGGGTTAATCATCATTGCCCTCTTGATATGCACGAGGATTCAATTAAGTTATTGGCAAAACAGCGTCACTTTGTTTGAACGAGCACTGGCGGTAACGAAAAATAATTACATGATACATTATAATCTCGGTTATGAGCTTATATCACAGGGATACCCGGATGAGGGGATTAGTCACTATCGCCGGGCGACGGAGATTGCGCCTGAAAACACAAATATCCGTTATAATCTTGCCAATGCACTTTGCAGTCAGGGGAAAAACGACGAAGCCATCGCGGAATATCGCAAGGTAATAGGATATGATAAGAATTACGCGGACGCGTATAACAATCTGGGTTATGCGCTTTTGCCGCAGGGAAAATTGGATGAAGCGATGACTTGTTTCGGCGAGGCACTGAAAATTAAGCCGGACATGGTCAACGCCTTAGTCGGCCTGGCGCGGGTCATGGCGATACATCCGAATCCGAATACGCGGGACACAGCATTGGCGGTCGAACTGTCCGAGCGAGCGGCAAAGCTGACAAATAATCAGAACGCAAAGGTCCTCGATACGCTTGCGGTATCATACGCAGCCATCGGGCGATTCGATGAAGCGGTTAAAACGGAAGAGGCGGCCTTGAATCTGGCCATCGCAGAGAATAATGTTCAGCTTGCCGATAATATTCGTAAACTTATCGCGTTATTCAAAGAGCGAAAACCATATTCGATAACCCCGCCGGCGAACAATGAACCTGGGCCGGATACTAAAAAAATCAAAGAGCAGACTGGCATAAAGCAACCAGTTATTGATAATTAATTATTATGCAAAATAAAACGGTTAACATTCTGGGTATAGAAACAAGCTGCGATGAGACAGCCGCAGCGGTTGTCGCCGACGGCAAAACCGTCAAATCATCGATTGTAACCTCGCAGGCCAAACTGCACGAAAAATATGGCGGGGTCGTTCCTGAAATCGCCTCTCGTGCCCATATTGAGAATATCTACCCCGTGATAACCGAGGCACTCAAAACGGCCAACGTCGCTAAAGACGATATCGCCGCAATCGCGGTCGCAAACCAGCCGGGGCTGGCTGTCGCGCTGGTTGTGGGCGTAACGGCGGCAAAGACACTGAGCATGGCCTGGAATAAACCATTGATAGCGGTCAATCATCTTCACGCACATCTGCAATCGGCGATGATAGCGGAGCAGGATTTGCAGTTGCCGGCAATAGCGCTGATTGTATCGGGCGGGCACACATGTCTTTACGAATGTGAATCGCCCCTCGAATTGAAATTGATTGGCCGATGTATCGATGACGCAGCGGGCGAAGCATTTGATAAGGTCGCCACGATTCTGAGACTGCCCTACCCAGGCGGCCCATCGATTGAAAATGCGTCGCAAACGGGCAACCCACACGCGATAGCTTTTCCGCGTTCGATGCTGGGAGCGGATTCTCTGGATTTTTCGTTCAGCGGCCTGAAGACGGCTGTGCTTTATCACTGCCGGGGACAGAAAATGAAGGGACAATCCAAAGTTGATTCGATGAGCAAACAGGAAATAGCCGATATCGCTGCATCTTTTCAATCGGCGGTGGTTGACGTGCTGATAGAAAAAACCCAAAGGGCAATCGACGGGGTAAGGGCAAAGACCGTTTTATTGGGCGGAGGCGTCGCGGCAAACAGCTCGCTGCGAGCCGCCCTTGCGAAGATGTGCGAATCATATACGCCTGCGAAAAAGCTGCTGGTCGCCCCGAAAGCATATTGCACCGACAACGCTGTTATGGTAGCTTCGCTTGCGTATCATAAATATAAAGCGGGTCTGTTCGCGGACCTGACGCTTGAACCAAAGGCAAATGGTTAAGGAGTAATCATATTCAGCCGGAACAGTTAAAAAAGTTGCTACAACAGGTTAAAACCAACGATGTAACCATCGATGAGGCGGTCGAAAAACTTCGGCATTTACCTTATGAAGACCTTGGCTTTGCCCGCGTTGACCACCATCGTCATATTCGCCAAGGGTTTCCTGAGGTTATTTACTGCCCCGGCAAGACAATCGAACAGATAATCAAGATTTTCACTGCGCTTGCGGCAAATGGCAATAACGTTTTGGCCACAAGGGCCGGGGAAGACGTCTTTGAGGCAATCGCAAAAACAGGGCAATTCCCCCTCGCCCGATATGAAAAAGCAGCGAGAGCAATAGTTCTCGAACAAAAGAAGCTTACGCCATCGAAATCCGTTCTTCCGATAGTAACCGCGGGCACGGCTGATTTGCCCGTCGCCAGCGAGGCCAAGGTTACCGCGGAGATTATGGGCCAGCGAACGGAACTGGTTTGCGACGTGGGCGTCGCGGGCCTGCATCGATTGCTTGCTCACGTGCCAAAACTCCAGCAAGCCAACGTCATAATCGTAGTGGCTGGAATGGAAGGCGCGCTTGCCAGCGTTGTGGGCGGACTTGTGAGCTGCCCGGTAATAGCCGTGCCAACAAGCGTCGGTTACGGCGCGAGTTTCGAGGGGCTTTCCGCCCTTTTGACGATGCTCAATAGTTGCTCTTCAGGCGTTACCGTTGTAAATATCGATAATGGCTTTTCCGCGGCGGTTACCGCCACACTAATAAACAAAAAAATCGACGCAGGAAAGTAAGGATAGGTGCGATATTATCCCTAACTCACATCGGGCTGCCCTGACGAGTTTTGGCAAAGTTGCTAACGATGAGGATCATGCTCGCGCGGGTAGCGCGTCAACCTGCACCCTCCGGTTAATTTCTATAGCAAACCCATCTTCACAAGAAGAAACCCTCCAATTCCGAGAACGAGGAAGAACACGATTAAAGGTATGATGCCCTTAAGCAGGCTTTCATCCTTTCCAGGAAGCACATTGAACACTTTGCCCGCCGCAATAAAGGCCAGAGAACCGAAGATTCCTATGAAGAGAATCAGGCCGAGTGGTTTTATGCCCAAGGATTGGCACAGACGTTCAAACATCTGACACATCCTTTCTTTCGTTCGTCATCGCAGATAACTATATCATAGAATCAGCCGGTCTGCGCACACCGCAGCCACAGGATAATTCCGAACCAATTGAACCTGGCTACTCTGTTCAGATGTATCATTTGCTACTGATTCCACACAAGCTCTCCAATCTATTTATGATTATAAATCCTCATATTTGCTCGTCAAATCTTTTATTGACCGTATCCTGCGTTATTTGTAACATACGAATCTGTATGCACTTAATAAAAACGATACCGAAGCTAAAACCTCGTGCGGCTGACGCACATAAGGGCGATTTCGGCAAGGTTTGTATCATTGCCGGCAGTATTGGTATGAGCGGTGCTGCTGCTCTTGCCGGAAGGGCTGCATTGCGAGCCGGCGCAGGATTGGTGCGAGTGGCAACACCTAAAAGTGTCCTGCCGATTGTAGCATCAATCGAACCATCTTTCACAACCATCCCTTTGCCCGAAGATAACGCGGGCAGAATCGCCGCAAGCACCGCTAATACAATTCTCAATTTAATCCCCGATAATGATTGCATCGCCTTCGGACCGGGGCTTGGCATTACGCAGGGCGTATCCTCGGTACTTCAACGGCTGCTGGAACAAAAAGGGTTGCGTCTGATTATCGATGCCGACGGGTTGAATAACCTGAGTAAAATAAATGATTGGCCTCGTCAAAATAAAGCTGACATTATTTTGACGCCTCACCCGGGTGAAATGAACCGGCTATGGGCAGGACTTTTCAGAACCCCCCTGCCCACGGACAGAAAAATACAGGCAATACAAATGGCAAACAAAACCGGAACGACCGTCGTATTAAAGGGGAAAGGCACGATAGTTACTGACGGCAGAAAATTATATGTGAATAAAACGGGCAACCCCGGTATGGCCACGGGCGGGACAGGCGATGTCCTGACAGGAATAATAACCGCCCTGGTTGGTCAGGGGTTGAGCAATTTTGACGCTGCGGTGCTTGGCGTTTATGTTCACGGGCTGGCCGGAGACATCGCGGCAAATAAATTCGGGCAAATAAGCTTAATCGCCACGGATGTTGTTGAATCGCTTGGCGAGGCGTTTAAAAAGATTTAATTACTAACCGCTACAAGGATTAGAATGGACAAGACAAGAGAATATTTCGCGAAGTTCAAAACGGATATCGACAAATTAAAAACCGAAATTCCTGAAACATTGCAGGGTTTCGGCGGACTATTTCAAAAAGTAATGAAAGACGGCGCATTGACCATGAAGGAAAAGGAGCTAATTGCGCTCGGTATAGGTGTGGCGGTACATTGTCCGCCCTGTATCCGTTCACACGTGCAAAAATGTCTGGAAGCCGGGGCAACAAGGCAGCAAATTCTCGAAGCGGCCTCGGTATCAGTTGTGATGGCAGGCGGCCCTGCTTATGTTCACATACCAATGGTTCTTGATACGCTCGACGATTTGGCAAATAGCGGTTCCGATAAGAAATAGGGTTTCAGCCGCACACACCCCGTTATCTGAGCATTGAGCAAATAACCCGTACATCGTCTATTTGCCGAGCCGGTTTTTTCTGGTAATTTTCACTTGTCGCTGGTAGATTATCGTTACTTATATGGCCACATGCTGTAAGTCGGAAAGTATGGATAATAACCAGTCAAATTCGCGTTCAAAGCCGGATAAAGAAATGACCGGAAGCGGTACGGCCGTGCAGAAAGCCGAGTCGTCTTCGCATTTCAAACGGAATCTCGTCCCTCTCGATGAATACGCCACACGACAGGGAATCTCCAACGACATTGTCGAACAGCAGGGTCAGCTCGGCGTAATCCAGATAAGAAAATTCAAGGGGCAAAAATTCGTCGTGGATGTTTCCCCTGAGCAGTTGAGCGAATTTGAAAATGAGAACGCTGTAGAAACTCTCCCTAAAAAACCCGTTGCACCTCGCGCAACAACCTCCTCCAAAATTTTCACCATAGTTCTGGCCGCTGTTACTATGGTCATCATAGTCGGCCTCTTTTGGCTTTATATGTCCACAAAAACCAGGCTGGACGACCTTAACGCCGAATACAAAAGCATCCAGAACAGATACAACGAAATGACCAGCACAAACCAAAGCTTAAAAGAGATGCAGGAAAAGCTTGTCGGCGCAAAAGCGGAATTTACCCGCATCCAGAATCGAATCGCCGCGTCGAAAACCGATATGGAAAAAATCCAGGGCGACCTGAACAAAACAAGAAAGAACCTCGACACCATTCAGTCGGAACTGACAACCATCCAGGGACAGATGTCGCTGTCCAAAGTCGAATTAGAAGGCGTCCAGAACAGCTTGAACGAAAGCAAAAACCAACTGGATACCCTGTATCGGCAAAACTCCGACGCAGTGGCAAAGTAGTCGATTTATCGTTTACCGCCTGTTATTGCTTGCTTTTGATTTTCAGGTAATTCAGCAGTTTCCAGCCGGCCGGCAAAACAGCCGCGGCAAGAACCACCTTGAGAATATCCCCAACAATAAAAGGATAAAGGCCGACCGCTAACGCAATCCTGATATTAGTCATAATCGCAAGCCAGCATACGCCAAATGCGTATAACACGATTTCGCCCGCGAGCATCGCGGCTACGGTCGTGCTGACCCGCTTGTCCCAGCCCATTTCGGCTAATCTGCCGACAACATACGCCACAGCAACAAAGCCGACAAGATAACCGCCCGTCGGGCCAATCAAAGTCGCCGGCCCCATTCCGCCGGCAAAGACGGGCAGCCCCAAAATCCCTTCGACAAGATAAGCAATAATCGCCAGAACGCCCCGCTTAGAGCCGAGTAACGCAGCCAGCATCAAAACAGCAAAGGTTTGGCCAGTAATAGGAACCGGGCTAATCGGGAGATACACTTTTATCTGCGAGCTGAAACCAAGTATCAATGAGCCGCAAATAATAACAATCGCGTCATACAGAACCGCCGAAATCTTTTCATCAGGCCGAAAAACATCAACAACCGTATTTTTAATCATAATTCAATGCGCCTTCAAAATGTAAATTACTATGTGTTAGCGTTAACGCCGCTGGGATTATAACTGATGAAACCGGTCGCGTCAAACACCGCAGTTTGTGCTTGATTCAGGACTACGAAAATGTATAATGTTACAGCAATGCCGTTCAAACACAGGTGAGATTCAACAATGAAAAAGACAGTTATTATTCTATACCTGCTGATAATCGCCGGCTGCAAAACGCCGAGCAATCCTCCGCCTGTTTCACGATTTGATATCGCCATTGAAAACCTGAGCATAACGAGCCAGAAGTTGGAAGACCTGCGAATGGAAAAGGACATTTTCGTCAGGTTGTTGGATGACTTTGAAAAGCAAAAGACAGAACACGCCGGCATATTAGACGCCAACGAAATTGATAAGCAGACCAGGGTCTTCGCCGAATGGCACAGAGATATTGCCCAGCGGGAAAAAGACCTGACTATCGAACACGCTATGAACGTCCTCGCCGCTCACAGAGAGGTTGCAAAACGCAGAGCCGCCGAGCCAAACGAAATCACACTTGCCGGCCCGGCCGGAAAACCATGAGCAGCCCGCCGAGAAGCGGGCGGGATGAATACTGGGCGGTACAGGACTTGAACCTGTGACATCGTGCGTGTAAGGCACGCGCTCTGGCCAACTGAGCTAACCGCCCGATTCAATTAGGGTCAGGATACCCTTCCCGAACGCTTGCGTCAATATCCTTGATGGCTTATACTCGTATCCGATATTGAAAACAATTATTCGGAGACACATTATGACTGTGTTCGAGGTAATTAAAAAGAGATACTCATGCAGGGCTTATCTGGATAAGCCGGTGGAGCAGGACAAGCTCGACCAGATTTTTGAGGCGGCCGGAGAGGCGCCTTCGGCCAAAAACCTGCAGGACTGGCGATTTGTTGTCGTAACCGACAAAAAAATAAAGCAGCAGGTTGCCGGCTGCACGAATCATCAGGATACATTTGGACAGACCGGCGCGATTATCGCGGCCTGCAGCGTCTGCAAAGAAATTATGAAATGCGGCCAGCAAATTGCCCCGATTGACGTCTCAATCGCGCTGGAACATATCGCCCTGATGGCGACCGAACTTGGCCTTGCGACCTGCTGGATTGGCTCATTTGACACCGAAAAGGTCAAACAGATTCTGGCAATTCCAAAAGATATTGCTATAATTGAACTGATGGCACTTGGCTATCCCGAGAAGGGCTACAGGCAAACGACACGGGAGCCGGTTAAGAATATAGTTTGCTATGATAAGTGGCAGTTTTAGCGAACAGTAATGGGGACGTGGTGTAACGGGAGCACACCGCGGTCGCATCGCGGGAATGAGGGTTCGATTCCCTTCGTCTCCATTTTTTTGTTTTCTTCGGCAAGCCCTCGATATTACATAGTTACGCGTTAAGAAACGGGCAACGGTATGGCAACTTGCGGCGTATGCTCAGGTCGTGCTATACTGACGGTATGACTATCAAGGATGAAGGTCATTTTGCCAAGTCAGTGGTTCCGGTAAAGAAGATTGGTCTTCGGAAAGGGTTTTTCCGCTGGCCCGGTCGGCCGGTCTTTGCCTGTTCAAATATGGCCGACGCAATCGGCCTCAAACAGCTTACCCGTGATTTATCAAAGCATCATCTTATCGCGAACATAACCAGCGATTCCTCCAGGCAGGCAGCGTTAAGAATATATCGCGATAAAAACATTACCAACAGCGAGGCATACCGTCTGACGATTATTCAGACAGGTATCGAAATCTACGCCAAAACAGATGCAGGCGCATATTATGCCCTGCAAACATTGCGTGAGATGATGGCGATACACGGGAAGGTTCTGCCCCTGTGCAAAATAGAAGATGAGCCGGATTTTCACAGGCGGGGCGTATATCTCGATTGTTCAAGAGGGAAAGTGCCCAAACTTGACACGCTGAAAGAGCTGGCAACGTGGCTTTCGCACTGGAAAATAAACGAAATACAGCTTTATGTTGAAAACGTATTCACTTTTAAACGACACCCGGAAATCGGAAAGGGTTACAGCCCGTTTACGCCTGAGGAAATTCTTTCTCTTCAGGAACATTGCAAAAAACACCATATTCGACTTGTCGGTTCGCTTTCAAGTTTCGGGCATTTTGAGAAAATCCTTTCCTTGCCGAAATACAGACGATTAGGTGAAAAGCCGGGGTTTCGCGGCTTTCCGGGAGGCACAACCCTTTGCCCCATCGACCCGAACGCAATCAAGCTTGTCGCGGAACTTTACAGCGAGTTTGTGCCGCTCTTCGAGGCGGAGGATTTCAACGTTTGCTGCGATGAAACATGGGAGCTTGGAAAAGGCCGCAGCGAGAAAAAAGCACTTCGCATCGGAACAGGACAGGTTTACCTCGATTTTCTGCTGAAGATTCATCGTCTTTGTGAAAAACACGGCAAACGAATGAACGCCTGGGCAGACATTATATTGAACCATCCGGAATTGTTAGGCAAATTGCCGCGAGACATAGTCCTGCTTAACTGGGAGTATGAACAGAACGGGGCAAACATCGCCAGGACCAAAGAAATAGCAAATTCAGGATTATCGTTTATGGTTTGTCCGGGAACGAGCGGCTGGCTGACGCACGGAACACGCCTGCCCAACTCGATGGGGAACGTAACTAACTTTGCCGCTGCGGGCCGAAAATATCACGCGGAAGGACTGCTTAATACCGACTGGGGCGATAATGGACATCGTAATTTTCTGGGAGTCAGTTTGCATAGTTTCGCACACGGGGCAGCCAACGCGTGGAATGGTAAAGCTGTTGATAACACCAGGTTCACCGAAAATTTCTGCTATCACGCCTTCGGCCAGAAAGACAAGCGTATGGCCGAGGCAATAAGATTGCTTGGCAGCACCTATATCACCTGCGGCAGAACTTCGCCGAATAAATCGTTGCTGTTTCAGTCGTTTTTTGAGTCGATATCGCGGGACAAAACAATAGAATGCAGCGCAATTGATTCGATGAGCAAAGAAGGTCTGCGTCAAATAGAAATTGAGTTATCCGGTGATAATCTATGGCCGGCGGATATAAAACCAATGGGGGATTTTGAGCAACTGGCCTTGCGGGAATTGAAGCTGGCCTCGCGTATGGATTGCTTAGCAGGCAAAAGGGCGTTGGCGGTAAAGGCGCTGCGCGCGGGGCAAAACGTGAAAAATTCCGAGCTGCGACAGTTGCGCAGGCAAATGCACGATATCGGAACAGCTTTCAAAGAACTATGGCTGGCACGCAATAAGCTTTCCCGGCTGAATGATAATATGCGATTATTTAATCTCGCCGAAGATGATTTGAAAAAGAGATTATGATGAAGACAAAGAGCCGAATAGTTGAGCTTTCACAAAAATCGAGAATGCGCATCGCAGGTTTGATGTCGGGCACGTCTGTTGACGGCGTTGATGTGGCGATTATTGATATCGATAATGAAAAAGTGAGTGTGCAGGCGTTTGATACGTTTCCTTATTTGGCCGAGTTACGTCGCGGCATCCTTCAGCTTTGCGGGTCGCAACCGTGCAATGTGGCAGATGTTTGTCATTTGAATTTTGTGCTTGGCGAGGTCTTCGCCGAATCGGTTCTAAAACTATGCAAAAAAAACGGTATCGGCCTCGATACGATTGATTTGATTGGTTCTCACGGCCAGACCATTTATCATAATCCCAAAGGCAGGCGTTTCGGCAAAAAGACCGTTCGGTCAACCCTGCAAATAGGCGAGCCATCTATAATCGCCCAGCGAACAGGCATAACAACAGTGGCGGATTTTCGGCCCAGGGATATGGCCGCCGGCGGACAGGGTGCGCCGTTAGTGCCATTTGCGGATTATTTTCTGTTTCGCGATAAACGTCGCAATCGAGCCATCCAGAATATCGGAGGCATCGCAAATGTTACCTCCCTGCCGGCGGGTTGCCTGCCAGGTGACATAATCGCCTTCGATACAGGCCCCGGCAATATGATAATAGACGGAATCGTTTCAATCATAAGCAAAGGTAAACAAAAGTTTGACCGCGGAGGCAAAATCGCGGCACGAGGCACAATCGACAAAACAATCCTCGATTGTTTGCTGAAACATTCATTTTTGGGCCTGCGCCCGCCAAAATCAACAGGCAGAGAAGAATTCGGCAGCAGGTATTGCGACGCGTTATATCGAAAGATGAAGAAAAAATCGATACCCGCCGAAGACATTATAGCGACTGTTACCGCATTTACCGCCGAGAGCATCGTCCGGGCATATCGAAATTTATTGCCTCAAATGCCTGACGAAGTAATATTGTGCGGAGGCGGCGCACATAATTCGACCCTGGTAAAAATGCTGCGGCAGGGTCTTGGCAAAAGCAGGATTTTGACAAGTGATGATTTTGGAATCAGTTGCGACGCCAAAGAGGCGATTTCATTTGCGATTCTCGCATACGCGACCATTAAAGGCGAACCAAACAACGTTCCCGGCGCAACGGGAGCAACACAACCATTGGTTTTAGGAAAGATTATACCCGCATAATGAAAAAGCACAGACCACTTCCGACGACGGAGCACAGCAACCCGCGAAGTAAAAATATCGACCGGCTATCGACAATCGGGATAGTTGAGCTAATCAACAGCGAAGATATGCTGGTTGCTGAGGCCGTCGGCAAAGAACGCAAAAAAATAGCCGAGGCGGTTGATGTGATAGTCGAGCATTTCCGGAAAGGAGGCCGATTATTTTACGTCGGCGCGGGGACAAGCGGCCGGCTGGGCGTTCTCGACGCCTCGGAATGCCCCCCTACTTTCGGTGTCAGGCCGACATTGGTGCAGGGAATTATCGCGGGAGGCAAACGCGCACTTGTTCGGTCAATCGAGGGAGCCGAAGATAAAGTTAATGAAGGAGCCAAAGCAATAATTAAACGCGGGGTTTGCAACAGGGACACAGTTGTCGGAATTGCCGCCTGCGGGCTGACTCCTTATGTACGAGGCGCACTGAAACAGGCAATGCAAATCGAGGCGGGCACAATCTTTATTACCTGCTCAGCGGAAGGCATCAGGGATATTCCTGCAAAAATAATTATCAATCCGGTTGTCGGCCCGGAGATTATTACCGGCTCAACCAGGATGAAGGCGGGCACTGCAACCAAGCTCATGCTCAATATCCTCACAACAGCCGCAATGATAAAAATGGGCAAGGTGTACGGGAATTTAATGGTTGACCTTAACGCGACAAATCAGAAACTGCGCGACAGGTCTCAAAGAATCGTTGTTCAACTGACGGGACTTTCCCGCGCGAAAGCTGTCAAACTTCTTGAACGTGCCGGGGGTAAAGTCAAAGCCGCAATCGTAATGCATTTTCGCAAAGTTAATCTGCAACAGGCCCTTGCTATCCTCGACGAATGCGGACAGTCGTTAAGGAAAGCCATTAAGGAAGGCGAATGAGCGATTTTCTTACAGTACACCAAATCTCAGGAACACTTGGTCGGATTGATTTAATAGAGGTAGGTCTGGCGATTATCCTGCTTTTTGTTATTTCCTATATCTTCGGACGCGAAGAAAAAAATACAAAAGATTTTTTTGTCGGCGGACGCAAAGTCCCCTCAATAGTGGCCTGTCTGTCTTTTGTCGCAACGGAAGTAAGTGCGCTTACGATTATCGGCGTACCCGCAACCGCCTACAGCGAAAACTGGCAGTATCTTCAGTTTTTTATCGGTTCAGCAGCCGCAAGAATTATGGTGGCGTTTCTGTTCATCCCTGTATTTTACCGGTATAACTGCACGAGCATTTACGAGTTTCTCAGGCACCGCTTCGGGCCCCAGACACAGTATGCCGGCTCTATTTTCTTTTTTATCACACGTTTAATAGCATCCGGCGTCAGATTATATGCCGCGTGTCTGGGGGTGGGGATAATCCTGGGCTGGCCTTTGGCGACAACGCTATTGGTGTTTACGATGGTAAGCATCGCCTTCATCGCGTTCGGCGGGATAAAAGCGGTGGTTTGGGCAGGAGCGTATCAAACTCTGGTTTTCTTTTTGGCGGGCGGTGTGTTATTTATTTATCTTCTGCTTAAAATTCAGGGAGGCCTGTCATCCGCCTGGCACATTGCCAATGAGGCCGGCCGGCTGAGTGTCTTCAAATTCGATTTCGACCTCAATAACCCGACAACCTTCTGGGCAGGTACCGCCAACGCGTTTTTCATAGGCCTGGCCATATTCGGAACCGACCAGGAGCTGATGCAGCGATTGCTTACAGTGAAAACCCGCAAGGCAAGTCAAAAGACAATCATTTCTACTATACTGGTAGGTCTGCCGATTCTATGCCTGTACCTGGGAATCGGGACACTGCTTTATGTTTTCTACAAGCAAAACCCCGGCGTGCCCGCACCGGAAAAAGCCAAGGAGGTCTTCTCTCACTTCGTAACATATTCCCTTCCCGTCGGATTAAAAGGATTGATGCTCTCGGCAATTGTATTAGCCAGCATTGATTCGCCGTTAAACTCACTGTCCTCGTCGTTTGTAACGGATATTTATCGCCCGCTGATTAAGAAGTCCGCGACGGAGGGACATTATCTGTTCGTTTCACGAATAGGAGTGGTTACATTCGGCCTGATACTGGCGATTATCGCTTTCGCGTGCCAGCCGGTGAAAAATATTCTCTGGTTTGCTTTTGAAATAATGTCTTTGACGGGCGGCGCCACGCTTGGCATTTTCCTGCTGGGCGTATTAACAAAACGCAAAGCCAACATAAGCAATGCAGCGGCAATGATTATCAGCGCATTATCTATGACGGCCCTTCTGCTGCTGTCTCATGGCGGATACATCAAGCTGGCATGGAGCTGGCTGATAGTGGCAGGCACGGTAATGACGTTCGTCCTGGGCTATCTGTTCAGCTGTTTCGGGACAAGATTTAATAACAAAAGCCGGGCGTTTTAGAATTATCACTTTAGGGGAGATATCAGATGATTCCGGCTAAGCCTGCTTATGCGCAATCCTGATTTCTTCGGCAATTATTTTCAGGCCCGCTTCGACTTTATCAACATCCTGGGCATAGCTTATGCGGATGCACTGTTGTTTGTGCTCCCAGTCGTCATCGAGTCCGGGGAAAAAGTAATGACCTGGAACTATGAGAACGCCGCGCTTTTTCAATCGCCGATATAATTCGGCATCGGTAATCTTCAATCCGGGCAGCCAGAGCCACAAGAAGAACGCCCCTTCCGGCTTGTGAATATGAAAATCAATCCCATCGAGCAGTCCGCATATTTTGGCAACCGCCCATTTTGCCTTGTCCTGGTAATAGGGCCTTATCACTTCTTTACTCAGCCGAACCAGCTCGCCTGTCCGCACAAGCTCGGTCCCAATCGCGGCACCGATGCTGGCTGTGCTCAAGCTCATCACCGCATTCATCTCCGAGACCATTTCGATAATTTCTTCGCGAGCGATGACAATACCCGTCCGCGTCGCAGGCAGACCGAACTTCGACAAGCTCATACATACAATAGTATTTTCATTCCAAAGAGGTTTTGCCTCGGTGAAGATTATATTAGGGAAAGGCGAGCCGTATGCGTTGTCGATAATCAGCGGGATATCTTTGGCCCGCGCAAGCGAATCGAGCTTGGCAACTTCGACGTCGGTCAGCACGTTGGCCGTGGGATTGGTAGGCCTTGAAATACATATCGCGCCAATATCCTCACCCACATTAAGCCGGTCAAAATCCACATGATATTTGAAAATATGCTCATCGACGTGCTCGATATCGGGCTTGTTCGCCACAAACAATTCGTCAGTAAAACCCACGTCGCAATAGCCGGTGTATTCGGGAGCAAGAGGAAGTAAAATTTTCTTTTTTGAACCGTCTTCAAACTCGCCCGCGAAGATATTGAAGAGTATGAAAAACGCCGACTGACTGCCGGCCGTAAGAGCGATATTGCCCGGCTTGAGATTCCACCCGCACTCGGCCCGCAATAATTCGCGGATTGCTTCAATAAATTCCTTGTTGCCCTGAGGCGGGTCATAATCTCCGACCGCTTTTTCGAATGCGCCTTCTTTCGCAAGAAGCCCGCTCATACACCATCGAAAGACCCGGTCCACTTCAGGTATATGCGACGGATTGCCCCCTCCGAGCATCAGGACATCAACGCCTGCCTTTAGCCCCTCGCCCATATCAACCATCAACTGGCTGATTCCAGACCTGCGTTTTATCTTTTGACCAAACCTCGATACTTTCATTTCGCCGAAGTTTAATTCACTTTAATTTTCGCGAATTTACGTTTGCCCACCTGTATTGTCATCCCGTTTGCTGGAGTAATTTGAGCATTCGGGTCAGTAACTTTCTGACCATCAATTGTTACGGCTGATTGCGCACACATACGCTTGGCGTCGCCGCCCGATTCGACAAGTTTGCAGTTGATAAGCAATTGCTTGACTGAAATCGGCTCAGCAGGTAATTTGAATTCCGGCATTTCATCGGGCAGTTGCTTTTGCGCGAAGACCTTTTCAAACTGCTCCGCAGCCGAATCCGCTGCTGCTGCATCGTAAAACTGCGAGATAATTGTCTTTGCCAACAGAACCTTTGCCTCTTTGGGGTGGGTCTTCTGCGAATTAGTCAGTTCGGCGATTTTTTCAGCGGGCAAATCGGTAAGAAGCGTAAAGTAATTTGCCATCATATCATCGGATATGCTCATAACCTTGCCGAACATGTCGTTGGGCTGGTCGGTAACGCCTATGTAGTTGCCCTTCGATTTGCTCATCTTCTCTTTGCCGTCCAGACCGACGAGAATGGGGCAGGTAATAACAATCTGCGGGGACTGATTATTGACTCGCTGAAGGTCTCTGCCCACGAGATTGTTGAAGGTCTGGTCTGTGCCGCCCAATTCAACATCGCTTTTTATAGCAACCGAATCATAGCCCTGCATAAGCGGATACAAAAATTCGTGGACGCCTATCGCGTCGCCCTTCTTATAACGAATCTCAAACGTATCGCGTTCGAGCATCCGCGCAACGGTCATATTGCCGGCAAGTTTAATTACGTCGGCAAGATGAAGGGACGCGAGCCATTCGGAATTATGCCGGACCTCAAGTTTGTCGGATGAGGTATCGAGAATTTTGCCCGCCTGCTCGAAATATGTCTTTGCGTTTTTATCGATTTGCTCAGGCGAAAGCATCGGGCGGGTAGTGTTCTGGCCCGTCGGGTCGCCAATGCGGGCGGTGTAGTCGCCGATAATCAAAACGGCTTTGTGGCCCAGGTCCTGGAACTGGCGCATCTTGCGAAGCACAACAGTATGGCCAAGATGAATATCGGGGCTTGTGGGGTCAAGGCCGAGTTTTATGCGGAGCTGGCGTTTGTCTTTGGCGGCATTAGTAAGTTTTTCAGCCAATTCGGTCTCGGTGAAAATCTCAGCCGTGCCGCGTTTGAGCAATTTCAACTGTTCCGGAATCTGCATCGCAAAAAATCCTCATAAAAATAAATAAAACGTAGCGATTATACGCCTGCCAAGGGGGATTTGCAACGCTTATACTTGTTATGACTGACCGCCGCTTGAATCGATAAGTAAATCGTCTTAGCCAGGGGCGGTGGCAAAGTATTTGACTGGTATCCTGAGGCAATCAATCTTGACCAATTCTATGTCGGCGATACAATAGCGGCCGGAATCAGAATTGAAAAATTAATTTGGTGTAATAGATTTCGGGAGAAGAGTATGCTTGAAGGCCAATCGGAACAGGAAGTATCCTCGATAACAACAGTAAGAATAGGGCTGGCGGTGATTTTTATCGTTCTTGCGATACCGTTAGGCCTCTGGGTGCTCACTATCGTTAACACATCCATCCACGATACGAACACGCCGGCGATAGTGCAAAAAATAGTTCCCGCAACAGGCATTTCCTGCGATATAAACACCCCGGCGGGCAAATTCGAGCTGCCCAAGCCGATGTTCACGGGTATGTCTTATTTCATCCTTTATTTGTTCCTGCTCATACCAACGGCAATAACAATAGCCCTCATCAAAGGCAGTGCTGTGCTGCTTAATCCCGATTTGAAAAGACAATTACGTCAACTCACCGAATCGATACGAAAATCAATTGCCCCAAAACAGTGATGACGCAGGATGCGACTATCTACAATCCGATTTCGGCATCGGTGAGGTAGCAGCCGGGTTCTAATCGCCAATTTTTGATGTCGGGGTCGGGACCGAGGAAGCGAAAGTTGCCTTTGCATAAATCGAACCATTTGCATTTGAGGCAGCGTTTGTCGGCGAATTTCGATTTATTGCGAAGTTTTTGCAGCACGGGGTCATTTTCATTTGTCCAGATCTGTTTGAAGGTTTTCTGCGTAACGTTGCCTAAGGGGTAATTTCGCCAGAACTGGTCGGCGTAAACGCTGCCATCCCAGCCGACCGAGGAGATTTTTTCGCCTATGCGGTTGCCGCCATTGGAGAGAAGAAGCTGCTTTTGCTGGTCGATATTTTTCCCCTGCTGCTGCATTTTTACAAGCAGATATGGCCCATCGGCGTGATTGCCGACTGTGAGTACCTCATCGAGAAGGCCTTTGGCAACAAAATCGGCGGCGCGTTCCAGAATCACGTCCATAACTTTTCGGGTGTCGGTCGAAGAAACAACCTGCGACTCAATATCTTTTCCCCTGCCGGACCTGATGAGGTGATAAAAACAAACTCGTCTTACGCCGTTGTCCCTGCAGATATCGAAAACGGCGGGGACCTGCTCTTTATTGGAATTGCTGATTGTAAAACGCAGGCCCATTCGCAGATTCGCTTTTCTGCAGTTTTCGAAGCCGGTCATAGTCGCTTTGAAACAGCCGCTTGTCTGGCGGAAACGGTTGTGAAATTCTTCGGGGCCGTCGATTGAAATCCCGACGTAACCGACGTTCGCCTCGGCAATTTTTTTGGCTGTGTCACCGTCGATAAGTGTGCCGTTGGTGGAGATGACCGTTCGCAAGCCGATGCGTTTGGCTTCGGCGAGCAATTCAAACAAATCAGGACGAAGGAGCGGCTCACCGCCTGAGAACAATACCACGGGAGCGTTCACCTCAAGAGTATCATTCAGAAGCTTTTTCGCCTGGTCGGTGGTAAGTTCGGTATCACTGCGGGTCGAATCGGAGGCGGCATAGCAGTGAAGGCAGCGAAGATTGCAGCGGGAGGTGCAGTTATAGACAACGATAGGGCCGACGGAATCTCTGTTGCCGTAACGCAAATGGTCGGATTGTCCCGCGAGGCCGCAATATAGCTTTGAGATATTTATCATTTAGTCGTTCGCAACTCGTATTGTTCGATAGCGGCAAGCAAGCCGTCGAAAGTATGCTCAGACGCCTCGATATCGACTTTTACGCCAAGCCCGGCAAGTTTTTTCGATGTAACCGGGCCTATTGAGGCGACTTTGGCATCTTTGGATTTTACGAAATCAGGGGGAACCTGTTCAAAGAAGCACGTCGCGGCAAAAGGACTCGCGAAGGTCAGCCAGTGAATTGCCTTATCGGACAGTGATTTCATATCGCATAAGTTCTTTTCGTGGGTATAGACAGGGACATTATCTACCAATGCACCGGCAGCTTCGAGCAATTGCGTCAGGTCGTCGGAGGCAATTTGTGAACGCAAAAGCAGAACTTTTTTGCCGCGGAGGTTTGTAAAGTCGATAAGCCCCCTGGCAAGGTCTTTGCTGGTAAAGGCGCTGGGAACAAAGTCAGCTTTGATGCCAAATCTCGCGAGTGTTTCGGCGGTCCTGACACCGATGGCGGCGATTTGGGCTGAGCCGAAGGCACGGGCGTCCTTACCGAGTTTTGCCAGCGCAGCGAAAAAGGTCTCGACGCCATTGCAACTGGTGAAGATTATCCAGTCATAAGCGTGAATCCGGGCGAGTGTTTTTATAAAGTCACTTGAGTCAGTAAGCGTTTTGATTTTGGTAACTGGTATTTCAATGGTAACAGCCATCCTGCCTGCGATTTTTTCGGCGAATTCGGCGCTTCCTTCAGCATCGCGTGTAACTACCACTGTTTTTCCGAACAAGGGTAATTCAGCAAGCCATTCAAGTCGCGAGTCGCCCGTCGCGGTTGGGCCAATGAAAACAAGCGCGGGTGGCGTGATTTTATTTTTGGTACAGCTATCGGCGATTGTTGCCAGGGTTGCTTTGACGAATTTCTGCGTTGGCAATGTCGCATCGGCAACGACGGCCGACGGTGTTTCAGGAGACATACCGTTTTCGATGAGCCGGCGGGTAATATCGTCGAGGTTTTCCATTCCCATATAAAAGACGATTGTGCCGGCGAATTTAGCGAGCAACTGCCAGTCGATGCCGGTCTGCTGTTTGCCTTCGGCTTCGTGGCCCGTAACAAATATAACTTCGGACGCAAACGCCCTGTCGGTAAGAGCTATACCAGAATAACAGCTTGCGGCAAGCGCGGCAGTAACACCCGGCACGACCTCGAAGTCGATTCCTGCTTCTGCGAGAACAGCCGCCTCTTCAGTTCCCCTGCCGAAAATATACGGGTCGCCCCCTTTGAGACGAACAACGGATTTACCTTCGCCGGCTTTTTGGACGAGCATATTATTAATCTGCTCCTGCCTGAAGGACTCAGGCCCCACGCGTTTGGGGACGGCAAACAGCTCAGCATCCGGACGGGCGTAATTCAAAAGGCCCGGATTAGCAAGCTTGTCGTAAATAATACAATCGGCGCATTTGAGCAATTCCAGGCCGCGGACCGTAATCAGGTCCGGCCGACCAGGCCCGGCGCCAACCAAATAAACTTTACCTTTTCTATTCGTCACATTCATAAGATTCGTAATGATTGTATTATATCCCTTTGGGCAGTAGAATATAATCCCTAAATATAATGCGGAGGCACAATGGAAAACCAGATTGATATGTCGGTTGAGTTCGCGGGTTTGAAAACGGCTAATCCCATATGGACGGCCTCGGGAACATGCGGCTACGCCGATGAGCTGGGCGATTTTATGGACGTCGGCAAGCTCGGCGGGTTCATCACCAAAAGCGTTACAATAAAACCCCGGCAGGGAAATCCGACGCCGAGAATAGTCGAAACCGACAGCGGTATGCTCAACGCCATAGGGCTCGCCAACATCGGTGTCGATGAATTTATCGCTGAAAAACTGCCCGCGATTGAAAAAATGTCCTGCGCGGTATTTGTGAATATCGCGGGCGAGACAATCGAGGACTACGTCGCAGTCGCACAACGGCTTTGCGAGCAGAAAGCGATAGCGGGTTTCGAGCTTAATATCAGTTGTCCAAATGTGAAACAAGGAGGAATCACCTTTGGGACTCAACCGGCTTTGGTCAAAGAAATCACCTCTGCTGTCAAATCGGCCTGTGGAAGTAAAATACTGATGGTCAAGCTCACGCCCAGCGTTACAGATATAGCCGTAACCGCAAAGGCCGCCGTCGAAGGCGGCGCCGATGCGCTCAGCTTAATCAATACCTTTACCGCTATGGTCATAGACATTGAAACGCGCAAACCCGTGCTGGCGAATCGCACGGGCGGTCTGTCAGGCCCGGCGATAAAGCCGATTGCCGTCTATATGGTCAACAAGGTCTTTAACGAGGTAACAAAGGGCACTCAAGTGCCGATTCTGGGTATGGGCGGGATAAGGACTGCCTCGGACGCGATTGAATTTATCCTGGCGGGCGCAACCGCCGTCGCGGTCGGGACATCGAATTTCGTCGAGCCGAACTGTGCCGTGAAAATTATCGACGGAATTCACAAATATTGCGACAGCCACGGGATAGCGGCCGTCAGGGACCTGATTGGTAAAGTTGAATGATAAAGATGACTAAAATCATCGCAACTCTGGTAACAGGACTGGCCCTGGTTTGCGGCACAAGCGAAGCAACCGAGAAAATTACCCTGACCGACTTATCGGCGTGGCAGCAAAATGGCGAATGGAACGTCGTCGGGGACGCCTTCGAGCATCCGCGCAACGAAAATCTGTTATCGACCAGAGAAGGCACAGGAGCAATAGTCAATAGCCGAAAAGCCAAAAGCCCCCCGCTTGTGAGCAGGGAAGAATTCGGCGACGCGAGGATACACGTTGAGTTTGTGATACCGAAAAACTCGAATTCCGGCGTGTACATCCAGGGCCAATACGAAATCCAGATACTTGACAGCTGGACCGACGCCAACATCCTGTATGCAGGCGGGGAATGCGGCGGGATATACCCTCGCTGGGATGAAACCAGGCCCGGAAAATCATACGACGGCCATTCGACTTTAGTGAACGCCTCACGCCCGCCCGGACAGTGGCAAACCTTTGATATTATCTTTCGCGCGGCCAGGTTCGACAAAGAAGGAAGAAAAATCGCCAACGCAAAAGTAATAAGAATATGGCAAAATGGAACGCTTATACAAAAAGACGTGGAACTGACCGGCCCCACCAGAGGCAGTTTCAAACCCAATGACCTGCCCAAAGGACCGCTTGCCCTTCAGGGCGACCACGGGCCGGTGGCATTTAGAAATATATGGGTCGTCCCTCTCGATTTTGACAATACGGGATTGACGAACCAGTTTTTCGCGATGGATACGGGAACGATTGATGAAACGCACAAGTCCGCCCATGCCCAGGTCGAGATGCTTAAAGAACTGGGATACGCAGGGATAGGATACTGGGAAAGAAACCCCGCACAGGGTACAGCCGGCATTGTTGAAATGCTTGGCGAACTCGATAAATCAAACCTCAAAATGTTCGGGGCATATTTCGCGATAAAACTCGAAGACCCGCCCGAAAAATACACGGCATTGATTGAGAACAGCATCAGGGCTTTGGCAGGCCGCAAGACAACGATATGGCTGGCAATGACCAGCGATGTTCATCAAAAATCATCGGTCAACGGCGATGAGCAGGCGGTCGCGATAATCAGCCGGATAGCTGACATCGCGAATAAGAACGATATCGCGGTCGCCCTGTATCCGCATGAGAACTTCTGGCTTGAAAAAGTCGAGGATGCCGTTCGCCTCGCGGAAAAAAGCAACAGGCGCAACGTCGGCGTCATTTTTAACCTCTATCACTGGCTAAAAACCGATAAATCCGCGAATCTGCAAACAATCCTGGCTAAAGCGTCGCCCTACCTGCTTATCGTAACGATAAACGGCACAACCGAAGCCGGGTCAATAGAAACGCTGGATAAAGGGACCTATGACGTTTACTCGTTCCTGCAATTGCTGAAACAGGTCGGCTTCAAAGGCCCCGTAGGCCTGCAGGGATATGGTTTAAGCGGCGATATCCGCGAAAATCTAAGACGCTCGATGCTGGCCTGGCGCGAGTTTTCACAACGGCTGGCAGTCCAGGACGCCGAAAAACTTTAGAACCCCCCCCCGCAAACGCCCCGAATTAAGGCCCAAAATCCTGGGGACGAATTTAACACTCAAAAAGGTTGACAAGGTGCGTCTCATAAACTATACTGATTATGTGTCGGAAGTGTTGTTTCCGTACTTAACGTTATGATATTTAAATTGTTAAGGAGAATCAAATGACCTCTAAAAAAACAAAAGGGTTTACCATTGTCGAACTGCTAACGGTGATGAGCATTATAATTATCCTGATGAGCGTCCTTATGCCGGGCCTGCAGAGGACCCGCAGATACGCCAGGGTCGTTGTCCAGAAGGGCCAGTTCCACGAAATCACCAAAGGTCTCGAATTATATCGCAACGACCATCAGGAAACCTACCCCGATTCGGGTCCCGCCGATACCACCTCTCCAACGCCTTATGGTTACTGCGGGGCAATGAAACTATGCGAGGCATTGCTCGGCCAGGATGGTATGGGCAATCATCAATTGTCCAATTTCCAGGCACAACAACCTAACACTTATCTTTTTGACCTTTGTAACATAAGAGATCCCGGGGTTACTGCTTATGACTCATGTGAAATGGCGAATTTGCGCGACAGAACTAAATATACCGACGCTGAGAATATCAAGGCCTACCGTCTTCAGGATATATACACTTGGCCTATTACCTCTGGTGTGAGCTTCTATACCACAACGAGAACCTTCACTAATGCTACCATGGGCAATGGAAAACCCACTCCCAATGCCGTTATTGGCGATGTCTTCCAGCGTGCTACTATAAACAGCACATATTGTGCGGCGAGAGCGGGTCAAAAAGTAGGTATGCCGGTGCTTTATTACAAGGCCGACTCGTCAAAACTCGGGCATGATACTACGACCACACCTGTCGCTGCTACTCCTAACACAAACATTTACAACTTTGACGATAACTATGCAATCACCTCCCTTGGCCTACCGTGGGAAAGTACGCATACAAACGACCACCCGATGTACAAACCGGATTCCTCATCCTCACCAACTGGTCCAGGCCCATTGTTGTTCCTCAAGGCAATAACTAATGATAAGATTACATCGACTCCCCGGCCACATAATGAAGATGGTTATATCCTTTTGTCCGCCGGTTGGGATGGCTTGTACGGAACACAGGACGACGTGTATAACTTCGCCAAGTAAAAACGTTTTACCGCATGGCTTGGCCATCCCTTCCGGGAGAGCACGCGGAGAACGCAGGGATAAAATTTGCTGCCGCGAGGTAGAAGGGCCTCGCGGCAGTTTTATTTTAAAGACACCAATTAACACCCGCCCTTAACGGGCGTAATCCGCGGTTAAAATACTTTGAGTTTTAGCGTCTCGGTGGTAAAATTTCGGTTTAAATCAGTGAAACAAACGGTTATAATTTGAACCTACCGGGTAGGTAGCTCAGGTGGTAGAGCAGTGGACTGAAAATCCACGTGTCGCCGGTTCAACTCCGGCCCTGCCCATTAAATTATCGCTATGGATTTAACCCACAGTTACCTTCAAACCCGTTCGGTTCACTTATTGAGCAGAGAAATGGAGCAGAAGAATATTATTAAGCGGCATAAGCACAAACAACAGCCGTCGCGAATAATACGCCCACAACAAACCATTCCCACCATTTGGCTCTCGATGTTTCGCTAACGGCTTTCATCATTTTGCCTCCGGGTCACCCTGATAAAACTCACAAGATTCCATTTTATTCCTGTCTTTTCGTAAGATCCCACTATATCGGGCAATCGCCTCTCCTCATATAGTATAGGAATGGACATAGTGATATAAAAATGCGTATTTAACAGACCAACACAATAAAACGCGAGGCATTTAACGATTGTATTGACTGTGCCGGACAGATTCCCTCCGCAGAAAACAAAAACCAGCTTTTCAGTATTAAAGAGAGCGTAAAGAAAAAACATACTTTTTTTGCCAATCAAGGCATAATTTCTTGACAGGCCTATGGGGAATTGTGTAAATTGCTTCTATGCTACTTTGTGAATGTGAACACAAGCACTAACTGGGCATAATATATATTGTGAGATACAGCAAGATACCAAATGAGACAGTCCGTCGCCTGCCGGTTTACCTGCGGGGGCTGGCCCTTATGTCCCGGCAGGGACTCAGCAGCGTCTCCAGCAGCAAACTGGCGGATTTTGTCAGCGTGAATCCCTGGCAGATAAGGAAGGACTTCTCCTACTTCGGCGACTTCGGCACCCGCGGCGTCGGCTACGACATTGAAAACCTCGCTAAGCAAATCAAAAAGATATTAAAGCTCGATACGACGCGGAAAACCGCCCTGGTGGGCGTCGGCAACCTCGGTTCGGCAATAATGGCATACACGGGCTTCGGAACATACGGTTTTCAAATTACCGCCGCGTTTGACAATGACCCAGCCAAAATCGGCCTCAAGATGAACGATGTCACGGTTGAAAACATCTCAATGCTCGATACACTTAGCAAGAGACAGGTGGATATGGCTATTATCGCTGTGCCCGAACAGGCGGCGCAGGATGTGGCGGATGCACTGGTCGGGGCGGGCATAAAGGGAATATTGAATTTCTCCCCGCGAAGAATTATCGTCCCCAAAAAGATAAAGGTGATAACAATAGATATAGCGACGGACCTTGCCCGTCTGCCCTACTATATATGAAAACCGAGGCGTTCGGGTTTTGACTAATAACGTTTGAGAACATTTTTAACAGAGGCGTAAAATGAAAACAGTAACAATCGACAAAAACGCTTTCAGGCGGTTTGTGGATGAAATTATAAAACAGCAGCGGGTCATCGGCGTCTGTGCCAAGGGCGACCGTTTCGATTTTGAGCAGCTTGAATCCGCCGACCAGCTTCGACTGGATTATGACGTAACGCTTCAGCCGCCGAAAAAATACTTCCTGCCGCCGGTTGAAACGCTGCTGACTTACGAAGTCGGCGACGGCTACAAGTCCGTTTACGATGATACCGAATTTGTCCTGCTGGGCGTTCATCCTTACGATATGGTGGCGTTAAACCAGCTTGACAAACTTTTCACCCAGGATAATTACGATACCCACTATATGAAAAGACGTCACAACGCCACGATAGTCGCCTGCGATGTGATTTCACCATCCAAAAACGTATTTGCCTCCTCGATGGGCACGGCAACAGTCAAAGACGGCTTTGACGTTCTGCTGACCGATATAGGCAACGCGTTCGTTATGGAAAGCGGCTCGAAGAAAGGTGATAGCTTTATCGCCAAGGCCAAAGACGCGGCTGATTCAAGCAAAAATGACCTGCAGGCAAGGCATAAAATTCAGGCAGAAAACGAAAAACGGCTTAATAATCACAAATTGAAATGCAAGGCATCCTATCTGCCCAAACTGCTCGAAGAGGCATACGACCATCCTGTCTGGGAAGAAAAGGCCAAAACCTGTTTTAGCTGCGGCTCCTGCAACCTCGTCTGCCCGACATGCTACTGCTTCAACGTGCAGGACGACGTAAACTGGGACTTCATATCGGGCAAAAGACAGCGGGCCTGGGACGGCTGCCTGCTCGATGGTTTCACGAAAGTGGCGGGCGAGCACGAATTCAGGAAAAAACGAGCCGACCGCTTCAGGCACCGCCTGTATCGAAAATGCAAATACGTGCCCGAAAAAATAAGCAGCCAGATAATGTCATGCGTCGGGTGCGGGCGATGCGTGGGCGCGTGCCTGCCGGATATCGCAAACCCGGTCAAGGTTTACAACAGGTTAGTTGACGATTTGGGAATAAAGTAATTCAAGTCGAGCGATTCGACATTAAAATATAGGAGCGTTAACAATGTGCGAACGTTGTGCTGTTGAAAAAGACATTTACCTGCCCCGGCTGGCAACCCTCGAAAAAAAGCGGCTGATGAACCCGACCGAGATGTATCTCCGGCTGTCAATCGATGACAGCGAGCCGTTTGACTTTATCCCGGGCCAGTTCGTCGAGGTATCAATCGCGGGCGTAGGCGAGGTGCCGATTACAATCTCGTCATCGCCCACGCAGAAGGGCTACTTCGAGCTGGTCGTCCGCAGAATCGGCAACGTTACCAACGCGATTCACCGGCTGAGAATCGGCGACAAAATCGGGATACGCGGGCCCTTCGGAAAAGGCACATACCCGGTTGAAGAGGCAAAGGGCAAAAACATCATATTTATCTGCGGCGGCATCGGGCTTGTGCCCCAGAGGTCCTTTATCAACTACATCCTCGACAACCGCGCCGACTACAAGGAGCTTGCTGTCCTGCTCGGAACAAAATGTATGGCGCAAAGGTTCTTCCATTCGGAAATTGACGGCTGGTCACACAGGAACGATATACGCTTTATGGAAACGGTTGACCAGGCCGACGACTGCTGGCTCGGCAACGTCGGCGTCGTTACCACTCTTATTCCCAAAATTGAAACCGAGCTTCAGTCGGCGCTGGTGTTTATCTGCGGGCCGCCGGTGATGTATAAATTCGTGCTGATGGCCCTGCAGGAAGCGGAAGTGCCCAGAGAAAGAATATTCCTGAACCTCGAAAGAAAAATGAAATGCGGCGTAGGCAAGTGCGGGCACTGCCAGATTAACAACTATTACGTCTGCATAGACGGGCCGGTATTCCGTTATTCCGACCTGCGTATAGCCCCGGAGGCAATCTGATATGGACAGACCAAGAGTAGCGATTTTCGACTTCGCCTGCTGCGAAGGATGCCAGCTGCAAATCGTCAACCTCGAAGAGGAGCTGCTTGACCTCATCGATAACGTCGAAGTGGTCGAATGGCGAGAGGCAATGAGCGAGCAAAGCAGGGAATATGACATCGCCATAATAGAAGGTTCAATTACCAGACCCGAAGACGAGAAACGATTAGAGATTATAAGGACAAGGGCAAAAACGCTCATCGCTCTTGGCGCCTGCGCAACAATCGGCGGAATCAACAAGCTTAAGAACAACTTTGAGATGAGCGACGTTAAAAAGTGCGTTTACGGCAAGTCGGCTGATATGCCTCATCTTGAAACCATGCCGACAAAAGCGGTGGATGAGGTGGTCAAGGTAGATTACAAAATTCACGGCTGCCCGATAGACAGAAAAGAATTCACATACGTGATTCGCTGCCTGCTTATGGGTAAACGGCCTGAGATACCCGAATGGCCTGTATGCGTAGAATGCAAATCGAAAGGCAATCCGTGTCTTTGGGACTACGGGCAGGTTTGCCTGGGGCCTGTTATCAGGGCCGGCTGCGGCGCAAGATGTCCGTCATCGGGCTTCAGGTGCTTCGGCTGTCGCGGCTACATCGATAATCCGAACATCAATGGCGCAAAAGATGTTATTGAACGATATGGTTTGAGCGTCGATGCGCTCAAGGCAAAGATGGTTCTTTTTGGAATCGGTCAGGGGCCAACAAATGCATAACAATCTCGATATCAACGTTCATCATATAACCCGCGTCGAAGGACACGGCAACATAGTCGTAAACGTCAAAAACGGCAAAATCGAAAAGCTCCAGTGGCAGGTGCCCGAGGCGCCGCGTTTCTTCGAGGCGATGGTCCGCGGCCACAGCTACCAGGACATACAAACGATTGTCTCGCGAATCTGCGGGATATGCTCAATCACACATTCGCTGGCCGCGACCAAGGCGGTGGAATCCGCGCTGGGTATCAATGTCTCCGAACAGGCGGACAAACTGAGAATACTGATGCACTACTCCGAGCAACTGCAAAGCCATACTCTGCACATCGGATACCTGGCTGCGCCGGATTTCTTCGGCACGCCATCCGTTGTGCCTCTTGTCGCCAGGGCAGCGGACGCCGTAAAAACGATTGTCAAGGCACACAGAATCGCGAATACCTGGTCCGACCTCATCGCGGGCAGAACGACTCACCCGGTAACGCTCATCCCCGGCGGCTTGACCCGAATACCAACTGAAAAACAGTTGCGCGAGTTGCAGCAGACGCTCAAGGATGCTGTGCCCGACCTCAAAAAAATCGCCGAGGTGGTTTTAAGCGTCGCGGCAAACGTCCCCAAATTTGAACGCCCCACCGAATATGTGTCGCTTAAGCAGACCACCCCGCCGACATACACCTTCTATCACGGCGGCGTAACATCCAATGACAACAAAGGCGCGGCTGTGCCAATTGAGAAATGGCATGATGTCGCAAATGAATATATGGTTGAGCAATCGACGGCAAAATGGGCAAAGTGGCATCGTGACGCATACGCGGTCGGCGCACTGGCAAGATTCAACAACAACGCCGAATTGCTTAGCCCGATGGCCAAAAACGCCGCGAAAACATTCGGACTCCAAAAGGGCTGCTGCAACCCGTTTATGAACACTGTAGCCCAGCTTGTCGAGTGCTTCCACGTCGTTGAAACAAGCATTGAGATTATCGACCAGTTGCTGACTAAAGGCCTGAAGACAGAAAAAGTTACATCCTCGCCTAAAGCAGGCAAAGGCGCCGGCTGCGTCGAGGCGCCTCGCGGAATACTGTTCCACGAATATGAATTTGACAAGAACGGCAAATGCGCCGCCGCCGATATTTGCATCCCGACGAACCAGAACCACGCCAACATCCAGAAGGATTTCGAAAAGCTGCTGCCCGAAATTCTGGACCAGAGCGAAAAGGACATTCGACTGAAACTGGAAATGCTTGTCCGCTCTTATGACCCGTGCATCTCCTGCTCAACGCATTTCCTCAACGTGCAGTTTGTAAGGTGATGGACCAAACGCCCCGAAAAGATACAGTCGTCATAGGACTTGGCAATCTGCTGATGTCCGATGAGGGCATCGGCGTCCATTTAATCCGAAAATTTTCTGAGCATCAGGACAAATTCCCCTCCGTTGAATTCATCGACGCGGGCACAGGCGGAATGAATGTTCTGCATTTAATCGCAAACCGCAAAAAGGCCGTAATCATCGACTGTGTTAAAATGGGTAAGAAACCGGGAACAATCAAACGATTTGAGCCGGCTGACGTCCAAACCACAAAAAAGATGATGCACTTTTCCCTTCACGAGGCGGATATCCTGCGGATTATCGAGCTTTCCGGACAACTCGGCGAATGTCCGGACAAAATAGTAATTTTCGGTATTGAGCCGGAATCGCTTGATTTGGGCCAAAAACTGAGCAAAACGCTCTCTGACGGAATTGACGCTTACTCACTCGACATCTGCAAAGAACTTTGTTAGGATTTCTGCAATATACTACTATTATAAACCGTCATAAATTGTGATATGAAACCTGCAGGCAATGAAAAACTGGGCCGGGCCTTTACGCTCGTGGAGTTACTTGTGGTTATCAGTGTAATCGCGCTTTTAATGGGAATACTGCTTCCTGCGCTCGGCAAGGCCAGGGCTGCGGCCAATCGAACATACTGCGCGGCAAATCTGCGACAAATCGGCGTCGCAATGCGGTCATATCTCGACGACAACCGCGATATATTTCCCCTTTGCTGTGCCTATCCCTGGCTTATCACTGATGCAAACGACCCTCTTTATTTGTCGCCTATAACAAAGGTTTTAGGCCCTCTCCTGAAACAACCAAAGGTCTTTATATGCAAGTCGGATAACATCGTTACGCCTCCCTACCACTTAAGGGTGGGTAATACCAGCTATTTGTACAATGGAACAACATTAGCTGGGTCTGGCTTGGCCGGAATAACGATAAGAGAATACCCCGCTGTGCAGGCGGGCACCAAAGAAAGAAACATACAAGTTATGAGTGATTTCACTTCGACTCCCCCTCCTCACCCGGCAATTGGCAGTGGCAGGAGCGGGGGTGTAAACTATTTGTACGCCGACTGGCACGTAAGCAACTATAAAAAACAGGAGTAAAAATATGACAAAGAAAAATAAAACAATTCTGATAGTAGCAATTGTTCTGGCTGCCGGCACGGCGATTGCGGTAACGATGACCGTCCGTCATTACAACAGCAAACCTGATTTCACAAAAATGACCCCACAGCAGATTCGACAATTTGTTGACTCAAATCAGTTCCGCGATGCCAACGAAGATAAAAGACGCGAAATACGCGATGAAATGGGCGAGGCGATGATGGCAAGAATGGAAACCCAGGCAAATGAGTATGCCGCATTGCGTGACGACGCAAAAACGGTTTACTTGGATAAAATCATCGACGAAATGCAGGCCCGGCGGGCGGAATTTCTCGCAAGAGACGCCAATGACGCCAACGGCCCACCAGACCCGAATAGATTCAGGAGATTCGGCCAGCGAGACCCCAATTCCCCGCGGCGACAGATGGGACAGCAAGCCCGGCAGTTCCGTATGCCTGAGCCATCGAGAATGAGGGAAAGGTCTGAAAGAATAAGCGCCGATACGAGAGTAAAAATGATGCAATTCCGTCGGGATATGCAGAACCGTATGCAGGAACGAGGCATACAGATGGGACCCGGCGGTAGAGGTTTCGGCGGTCCGGGCGGCGGTTTCGGTGGACCAGGTGGTCCGGGCGCTCCAGGCGGCAGATAACCGAACTAATATCGCGCTACAACAAGTAACATTCAGCCGGGCCGAGAACGGTTTTGTAAAGGCCTTTATCAAAAAAGAACCGGCGGATACTTGTGCAAAGATGACACTTGCCCGCATACAGCTTCGATTGCGTGTAACCGGCTTTAATCGCCTCATCTAATAATCCCGCCGGGCCTGAATTAAACAGCGTTTCAATTATTTTATCGTTACTCGGCTGCCAGTTTTTCCAGATTTCAGCTAAAGGCCGTTTAGTGATATTTCCAACGATTATCCCGCTGCAGGTCCCGCTGAAGATATTGCCATACGGGTCAATATGCACGCCTTTAGAATCGAGAAATGCGTTTGAGCAATTTCGCGCTGCAATTTGTTCAACTGTCTGCGACGCAACCAGTTCAGCAATCCCGTCGGCCGCCCTGCCTGTGAACCGGCAGGGATAATCCTTCAATGCTTCAACATAGAATTTGTTCCGCTCATCTGTTGTAATATTCTTCATCTCAACCGGCTTATCAAGATACTTTTCCCACCGAACCAGAACACTGGCATGCTCAAGTAACTCTTTCGCTACGCTCGCCAGTCGTTTTACCAGCTCGATATCGACGTATTCCTGATGAAACGGGTCGCAACTTATCTTGAGCCGGCTCATACCGAATTCATCGAGCACCCTCATTCGCTCTTTGATAATATTTTCATCAACCGCCCAAAAACCGTTGGTCTCAATCATATCAACAGGGCCAAGATTGTTCTTTTTAGCTTCCCGCAGAATCTCCACTAAGTGTTCCCAGTATAAAAATGGTTCGCCCCCCGTGATATGAACCTTTGCCGAATCGCCCGCCAATTCCCGCAGCGACCGCCAGACATTTATCGCCATATCGACAGGCATCAAGCCCCCCTGCTGCGGCGAACAGTTATAATAACAGAATTCGCATTTAGCGTTGCATTTATAAGTCAGCAAAAGACCGGCATTACGCCAAATTTTGAACTTCGGCTCATCCCGCCCCACTTGCTTATTATAAATGTTATCTGAAAGCAAACTCATAACCAACGATTACCTGATTTCCTGATAATATTTTTTTAGATGTATCTGAATGACGGTAACGTCGGCTGGTGTGATGCCGGAGATTCGTCCCGCCTGACCCAGCGTTTGAGGCCTGAACAGCGTTAATTTCTCTTTCGCCTCAGGTCTCAGGTGCGTTATCGCACTATAATCCAAATCCGCCGGTATTTGTTTCTTGTCCCACGCCTGCAAACCAGCGGCAAGACGCTCCTGTTTGACAAGATACCCCTCGTATTTGGCGTCGATAACAGCAGCATCAATTACTTCTCTGCTGAAGCCGGCGTCTTTAATTTCGGGCATTTCCGCCAGCGCCGGCGCAAGAGGACTATTCGGCCTGCGAAGCTGCTCCCACAAAACAATTCCGTCCCGCTTATTTTTCGTCAGATATTCTCTGAGTCGTTCGATATCGCTTAATTTCTTCCGAAATCTTTCCCATCGGTTCCTATCGACCAAGCCAACCGCCCTGCCAACCTCCGTCAGGCGTCTGTCCGCGTTGTCCGACCGCAAACTTAACCGGAACTCCGCGCGGGAAGTAAACATCCTATATGGCTCATCCGGGATACCAACCCCCTCGATACCAAGTCCCTTGGTAAGCAAATCATCAATCATCACGCCGATGTACGCCTGGTCACGTCCCAACACAATCGGTTCAGCCCCCCGTAAAAATCTCGCTGCGTTTATCCCTGCGATGATTCCCTGTCCCGCCGCCTCTTCATAGCCGCTTGTACCGTTGATTTGCCCCGCAAGGAAAAGCCCCGCGATTTTCTTTGTCTCAAGATTACTCTTCAACTGCACGGGCGGACAGTAATCATACTCAATCGCGTAGCCATAATGCACAATACGAGCGTTCTCGCAGCCGGGCAGGTTTCTGATAATCTCATCCTGAACGTCTTTGGGCAGCGACGTGCTTACACCATTACAGTAAATAACCTTTTGCTCCAATTCCTCCGGCTCGAGAAATACCTGGTGACGCTCCCTGTCCGCGAAACGAATAATCTTGGTCTCGATGCTCGGACAGTATCGCGGCCCAGTCGATTTTATCTGGCCCGTATAAAGCGGCGCACGGTCGAGATTATCACGAATTATCTTATGAATCTTCTCATTGGTATAGGTAATCCAGCAGGGTATTTGCGGCCTGTCAATCCTGTCGTTCATAAACGAAAACGGCGCCGGCTCCTTATCACCCTGCTGTGCTTCGAGCTTGCCATAATCAATCGTGCTCGCATCCAGCCGGGGCGGCGTGCCGGTTTTCAGCCGTTTGACAACAAGACCAAGTCGCTCAAGACAACCCGAAAGGTCATCAGACGCCGGCTCACCTCGCCTGCCCCCCTCGAAACTCTCCTGCCCTATGTGCATAAGCCCGCGCAAAAATGTCCCCGTCGCAACTATCACCGTTTTTGTATCACAAATCCACCCGTCTTTACATCTCACACCAACAACTCGACCATCCTCAACAATAATCTCGACAGCCATTTGCTCGATGATGGTCAGGTTCGGCGTCTGCTCAAGTGCGTTTATCATATACCGCTGATACCTGTATTTGTCCGCCTGGGCGCGGGGAGATTGCACAGCAGGCCCTTTTGAGCGATTGAGCATCCTGAACTGAATCCCCGTCGCATCGGTCGCCAGCCCCATAAGTCCGCCGAGGGCGTCAACCTCGCGGACAATCTGCCCCTTGGCCAGCCCGCCTATCGCGGGGTTGCAGCTCATCGCCCCGATTTGATTTTTATCGATAGTGATAAGGGCCGTCTTTGCGCCGATTTTCGCAGCCGCGTGCGCGGCCTCTATACCGGCGTGCCCCGCCCCGATTACCACGCAGTCAAACTCGTTTATTTTAGTTCTGTTAAACATATCCAGCCAGTATAGCACAATCTTTTGAACTTTTTAATCAATCTTGACAACCGATACCATTTCTCATAATATAAGGCTGTGCTACAGTGAATATTTCGGATTCTTATACAGAAACCATATAAGAAATAGCTTAGTGTCCAAAATATGGAATCGGAAAATCAGACTGAAAAAGGCAAAACATACTATGAGTTTAGCCTCTATCCACATGCCTATTGCTTTGCCCGAATACCAGCTGATGAACCGATAAAAATTCTTGATATTACGCAAGCCGAAGCGGACTCTCTGGATGCTCCGGTTTGTTGTTCCCAAGGAAAAGATTTGTGGCGGTTGCGATCATCGCAACCCGGTTTTTTCGAGATAGGTTGGAGTCTTTTCCTATTCTGGTCACAGCGGCGCTGTCAATGGTTTGCCTTCCGCGTCGTCCACATACTGGTGGACCTCATGTATGATGAAACGTACTACTCATACGCCAACGAACTCAATTCCTTTGCTCGCCGGAAGCTTCTCGATGCGTTTAGAAAACCTACGACCGAAGTCTTTATTCAGAGAGTCGACAGAATGAGCCCAGAAGAACTTAGCAAAGATGAGACATTATAAAATGGATAGTGAGTTAAAAGAAACCATTTCGTTATACAAAACCGCTTGTTGTCTCAAGAATCTTCCGCGACAAGGTTGGATACAAGAAGGCGCTCTTGCGGCAGAGGCCGACTCTGTGGCGGGTCATTCATTCTGCGTTACACTCATTGCTTTCATGATTGCACAGGTGCTTAAAAACCGTGGGCATGAGATCAACGTTGATCGAGTATTGGCGATTGCAGCTTTTCATGATCTTCCGGAGTGTGCAACAGGTGAGATAGCGAGTGGCGTCAAAAATTGTATGGGTTCTGAAGCGGACAGGATTGAAGAGAAATTATTTGTACAACTCCTTAACGGTCTTGAAGTGAAGGATGTTTTTCTGGGATTGGTAAGAGAGTTTAACGCAGGAGAGACGAACGAAGCACTGGTCGTCAAGTTTGCGGATATCCTCGACGCTCATGGCCATGCAAGAGACCGGCTACATAAAACATTTCCCAAATATCTCCAACGACAATGCAAAAAGTTAAAAAGCAAGAATACTGAGATTGGTTCATTACTAGCGGACTGGATTGAACAAACATGCCGAGATTATGACAAGGTATCGAAACGCGAACCTTGGTTGTGAATAAAAGATTCCAAACAATATGTGAAAACGTAATGTCACATCGCAGTACCGAAAGCTCGGTATGAGTTTTTTGTGTTTCGAGAGATTGAAATTGCGGGTAATCCAGTCCGCCTAAGTCAAATATATTAATATCTTGGCGTTCTTTGCGAACTCTGCGGTTAATGTTTTTCTGCCAGAGCCACCGCGGAGGCGATGGCGAAATTGGCGGTATGAGTAATGCTGACGCTTATTTGCGTGATGCCAAGTTTGTCGGCGATTATTTTGACCTCGCCGGACAATCTCACCTCCGGTTGCCCCGTCTCCGTATTAACCACCTCGATATCCGTCCAGGCGATTTTGCCCCGCCAGCCCGTGCCTACAAGTTTCAGCACCGCCTCTTTGGCGGCAAACCGGCCGGCTAATTTCTCAATCCCGTTTTTGTTGGAATTCGCGTATTGCTGTTCCGAGGCGGTAAAGACCCTATCCAAAAACCGCTCCCCGTGGCGTTTGACCATATCCTCTATACGAGGAAAATCAACCAAATCTATGCCATGTGCGATTATTCCCATCCGATGATTCCAGACACTGAACTAATGTTATCTATTGGCGTCCCTGTAAATTTCGCGCACACAAAAATCCACAAATTTTGCCCTGTCCGCCGCCGAGGCCTGCTCAACAAGTTCCTCATTTATCTTATCAATCGCCCGACGCATACGCTCGACCGATATCCTCGCCTTAACCTGGTTCTGGACCTTCTCGAACGGCTCGACATTCTTCGGCTGATATTCAACAAGCTGCATAACGAAAATGTGCCCTTCCACTTCGATAGGCCCCGCCGTCTCTCCCGGTTTCATCGTCGCCGCCTTTTGGGCCAGAACATCATACGGCACAACAAGAGAATCCGGGGCGGCATTCACCTCCCCGGCAGTTAAGGCATTGTTTGGCTTTGAATATTCCTTCGCTACTTGCTCAAAATCCTCGCCCTGCTTGATACGTTTCACAATACCACCGATAAGCTCCATCGCCTGCTCCTGGCGAGGCCTGCTCGCGTCGATATCCCGCATTTTCGCCGGCTCAAGGTCGATAAGACGAAACCGCAATACCCCCGGCGTTGCGTACAACTGCTCTTTGGTTGCATTATACGCCGATGTCATCTCGCTATACATAATCGGCTGGTCTTTCGGCATCTTCTGGGCCAGATAACTCTGACTCAATATGTACCGCTTTTTATATTGCTCAAACTTGCTCCAGTCCATCCCCATCTGGTTTAGCGACTGCTCCGCCTTGGCATAATCCCCGCCGAAATCCATCACGTATTTTCTGACTTCCGCAGTGGTTACCTTATCAAGCTCATCATCAATCTTATCGCCTGCATCTTTTTTCGCCCTGCTGTAAAGCAGCGCATTAACTATCTTTTCCATAAGCTGCTGCTCAATCACCGGCCCCGCGACACTTCTGAATTTCTCAAAATCGGTCCTCTGCGCCGCCGCAGCCAGCTTTTCAAAAACAGGACCAATAACTTCCTCCGATGTAATTGTCTGGTCGCCCACAGCCAGAGTAAAACCGCCGCTGACCTCAGGAAGCCCCTCGCGTTTGGCAAGCGGCAGCTTTGCCATCTCTTCCTGTGTAAACTGGGGCTTGTCCTCGCAACCCGCCAGAATCAAACCGGCCGCCAATATCAATAACGTCGCTTTGCGCATATAACAAACATCCAATCCTTTTTAAGAACCCGCCCGCGGTGAGCAAGTCGAATCCGTTACAAACGGGTAGATTCTACGGCAAAACCCCGGCCAAATCCACAAAAAGCTTTGCAGACCAATACCCCTCCTACCGATAAATATTTACGATTGAGTCGTA
Source organism: Sedimentisphaerales bacterium (assembly GCA_050012695.1). GTDB lineage: Bacteria > Planctomycetota > Phycisphaerae > Sedimentisphaerales > Anaerobacaceae > Fen-1362. The sequence goes on from JBEKGR010000011.1 coordinate 78,702, forward strand.
GAATGCACCAAGCCAAATTCAAATTAAAATAAACTTAGTGTCTTGGTGTCTTAGTGGCAAAGGCGGAGTTCTTTTTTGCGACTTCTTTTGCCTGAGTGGCTTTGAGCTGGGATAATTTACCAGCCAGGTTCTTATCCGATAAAGCCAATATCTGGACCGCCAAAACAGCGGCATTCTTCGCGCCCGCCTTGCCGATTGCGACCGTCGCGACCGGAACCCCTCCCGGCATCTGAACCGTGCTAAGTAAGGCATCTAATCCAGCCAGCCCTTCTTTAGCGGCAAGCGGCACGCCGATAACGGGCAGTGTCGTCTGGGCAGCGATAGCCCCCGCCAGATGGGCAGCCATACCAGCGGCTGCAATTATCACTTTTATCCCCTTTTTGGCAGCCCCGGCGGCAAACTGCGATGCGGCCTTAGGCGTCCGATGAGCCGAGATTATACGCACAAACGGCTGTATCCCGAAATCCTTTAGCGTATCGATACAGGTCTGCATTATCGCGAGGTCGCTATCCGAACCCATTATTACCGCTACCGATGATTTGCTGTTCTTATTAGCTGCCATTTATCTTTCTCTCCATTAACCCCGTGAGATATCACAAGTTCTTTTTTACTCCGCAGGACAATAAACAATTTATCTCACGGGGTAAAAATTGCCTATACCACCATTGCTATAATAGTATAATCGTAGCTTGACAGGTGCACAATATGCAAAAGAGAAAACCCATAGTGGCAGGCCAATTTTACCCCGGCCGACCGGACGAGTGCGCTGATGAGATAAAGCAGTATCTTAAAGAATCGCCTTTGAATATGCCTCTTCCTGAAGTAATCGTTGCGGGTATTGTCCCTCACGCGGGCTGGACTTTCAGCGGCTCAACCGCTGCGATTGTCTTTGCCGCAATAAAAAAGAAACACCCGAAGGTCGATACCTTTGTAATTTTCGGCGCAGCACACAGCTACATCGGCCATCCCCCTGCCATTTACGACAAAGGCAGTTGGCTGACACCATTCGGTGAAGTTGCTATCGATGAGGCGCTTGCAGGTGCCATAATAGAAAGCAAAACCGCGATAAGCGACCGCAACGCACACGACAGCGAACACAGTATGGAAGTCCATGTCCCGTTCATTCAACATCTGTTTCCCGGCGCGAAAATATTGCCTATTCTCACACCGCCGGATGACGACGCAATTCGTTTAGGCGAAATCGTCGGCAGCATCATTGCCAGCGACGACGAGAGAAAAATCGTATGTCTCGGCTCAACCGACCTGACTCACTATGGGCCTCGCTATGGTTTCGCGCCAATGGGGACGGGCAAAGACGCGTTAAAATGGGCGATGGAAGTCAACGACAAGCAGTTTATTGATTATTCGCTGAAGATGCAGCCGGATAAGATGCTCGAAAGCGCAAATGAAAATTATAATGCCTGCGGCGCGGGCGCAGCCGCTGCAACCGTAGCCGCCGCCAAAACACTCGGCAAGAAAAAAGGCGTTCTCCTCGCCCATACTAACAGCAACGAGGTATTGCTCCGCAAAATGGGCGAAACCAGCCGGGAATCCGTCGGCTATGCCGCCATTGTTTTCTGATTGCAATCTATTCCCCTGTTCTAACTGCCAGGTTGGCAGTAAATCTTTGGCGGGCTGCAAGGTTGTCAAGATATTATTACCTGTTACAATCCTTCCTAACCCGTTTATTGCCAACAAGTTACGCAACAAAACAACCGCAACTGCTTTACTGGCACGGGGTTTGCAACTCTAAGGTCGCTATGGTAGCGGACTTGCGACAATTCGATGAGTTAAACGTGCTGGCTATACGGTCGGACTGGGACTGGCCGGGGGCTTTGCGAGATATATTCAGGCCAAGAGGCATAAATCTGTTGGTCGCGGAGCGCACCAATGATATAGTTAACGTCCTGCGGCATCGGCGGATATGCACAACGATTATCGATACCGACCTCGACGAGCCGGAGGCGGGGCTGTGGACGCTGAAGATTATCCGAATGGAACAGCCGCTTATGCCCTGTATATTACTGGCAAAGCGCGCGACTAATATGATGCTCGAAAAGGCGCTGCAGTTGGACGCCTTCAGCGTTATGAGTAAGCCGGTGGATATGAGTATTTTGAGAGACCAGCTGAACCGGCTGTTCGTGAAAAGATACGGCAGCCATATTTTTTCGTCATAAAAAATAAAGCAAAATGAAGGTAGAATTTTTGAAAGGAGTAGCAGGAAATGAAAGTAAGACCATTGGCCGATAAGGTCCTCGTTCAAAGAGTGGAAGCGGAAACTAAAACAGCAGGTGGAATCGTCCTGCCCGACAGCGCAAAAGAAAAACCTCAGAAAGGCAAAGTCGTCGCGGTAGGCGACGGCAAAATCCTCGACGACGGCTCACGCCAGAAACCACAGGTCAAAAAAGGCGACACGGTGCTGTTCACCAGCTACGCAGGCAGCGAACTGAAAATGGACGGCAAAGAATATCTGATTATGGCCGAGTCGGACATTATGGCGGTCATCGAAGATTAAGCCGGAATTGATAATTGAAATTAAAACCCAGAAGGAGAAGTAAGATATGGCAGCGAAAAAGATAGCGTTTGGAACAGAGGCAAGAGCAGCGATACGAGAAGGCGTAAGGAAACTTGCCGCCGCCGTTAAAGTAACATTAGGCCCCTGCGGCAGGGTTGTCGTTCTTGAAAAATCGTTCGGCTCGCCCACCGTCACAAAAGACGGCGTCTCGGTCGCGAAGGAAATCGAGCTTGAAGACCCATACGAGAATATGGGCGCACAAATGGTCAAGGAAGTCGCGTCAAAAACGTCAACCGTCGCGGGCGACGGAACAACCACCGCGACCATCCTGGCTGAAAGCATATTCGAAGAGGGACTGAAAAACATCACAGCCGGCGCAAATCCGATGCAGGTAAAACGCGGCATCGACACGGCGGTTGACACAATCGTCAAAGAGCTGCAGAAAATGAGCACAGCCGTCGCCTCCAGCAAACAGATTGAGCAGGTCGCGACGTGCTCCGCAAACCAAGACGCGGAAATAGGCAAGAAATTAGCCGAGGCGATGGACAAAGTAGGCAAAGACGGCGTCATCACCGTTGAGGAAGGCCAGTCGCTCGAAACCGTAGTTGACCTAGTTGAAGGTATGCAGTTCGACAAAGGGTATCTCAGCCCGCACTTCATCAACAAGCTGGAAAATATGACGGTCGTTTTAGATAAGCCGTATATCCTCATCCACGAAAAGAAAATCAGCTCGATAAAATCGCTTGTGCCGCTGCTTGAAAAGGTCGCAAAACAGGGTAAGCCCCTGCTGATTGTCGCTGAGGAAGTCGAAGGCGAAGCGCTGGCGACACTAGTAGTCAATAAGCTCCGCGGCGTTTTACAGTGCGCGGCGGTCAAGGCGCCGGGATTCGGCGACAGACGCAAGGCGCTGTTGAGTGATATCGCTGTGCTGACAGGCGGTCAGGCCATATTCGAAGACCTCGGCATCGATATCGAAAACCTCGAACTGAATATGTTAGGCAGGGCAAAACAGGTTACTGTCGATAAGGACAACACAACGATTATCGAAGGCGCAGGCAAAACGGAAGAAATCAAAGGCAGAATCGAGCAGATAAAGGCCGAAATCGAAAAGTCAACCAGCGATTACGATATCGAAAAGCTCCAGGAACGCCTTGCGAAACTCTCCGGCGGCGTTGCGATGATAAAGGTAGGCGCAGCGACGGAAGCCGAGATGAAAGAAAAGAAGGCGCGCGTCGAGGACGCGCTGCACGCCTGCAGGGCCGCGGTAGAAGAAGGCATCCTGCCGGGCGGCGGAGTCGCTATGCTGCGAACAATTCCCGCTTTGGAAAAAATCAAGGCACAGGGCGATGAGAAAGTCGGCATCGATATCGTCCGCAGGGCGATTGTTGCCCCAATCAAGCAGATTGCCCTCAACGCAGGTCTCGACGGCTCAATCGTGGCGCAGAAGGTTATGGAAAACTCCGACAAGAACTTCGGCTACGACGCGCTGCGAAAAGAATACGGCAATATGATTGACTTCGGCGTCATCGTCCCCACAAAGGTCGAACGCATCGCGCTGCAAAACGGCGCATCAATCGCGTCACTATTACTGACAACCGACGCGATAGTAAGTGAAATTCCTGAAAAGAAAGAATCGCCCGCTATGCCTCCCGGCGGCGGAATGTACTAAAAAACGCTGACAACAAGGCGGGCCTGAAAAACCCGCCTTGTTGCTTTTTAAAGGAGTTCTCAAATGTCGTTTCAGTTTTACAGCAACGTAATCTCGCAGGCGTCCCGCCGAATTGCCGGGGGCATATTCGCCACGGGACTTATGCTGATTGGTTTCGGTCTGCTGATTTACCTGATGCCAAAATTTTTCGCGACACTGGCGGCAATAGTGTTCTTCGTCGCGGGTATCGGCACTTGCACAACCGCTCTGAAAATATTCGCAGCACAACACCGGATAAACAAAGAAATCAACAACGAGCCAGATGAATACCGAAAAAACGTGCGAATTCACACCGAAGAACAACAAGACAATTTAATGTAACAGCATCCGGTTAAACTTCCCGTCGGCCGTTAATACTCATACACCCTGTCCTGTATTATAAGCTTTGTTATAGCAGCATTGCCGTAGGAATCGACCTTGACTTCGGCCTTTGCTTCCCTGGAATTATTGCGAAGGTCCTGTGCAACTTTGTCCCTGGCACCTTCCGGGATAAAATAGGATTCTATGCCATACTCTATTCTCTGACCGGATATTTTACCTTTGATGGCAACGCAATCATCCGGAACCGACGGCTGCTTGTCGTGAATCGATACGGCATTCCAGATGCCATTGGAATCTGCTTTCAAAATAACCCATACCGGCACCGGCTTTTCCTCCGACCATTTATGCCATTCCGTCGATATTTTCGGATTTGATATCTCGTAACCAAGAGTAACAGAGTAACCGCTCATTATGGAATACGGGGCAACGGGAGCCATCCTGAGAAAGATTGTTTTGCCTGTGACTCGCGTATAGATTTTCTGAGCGGGAACAGCCGCAATGATGAATAATTGCGCCGCGACGGCAACGACAAACAAAATCAAACGTTTATTCATTTGTCATTCTCCTTTGCTTGAGGTAATTTTCAAACCCAACGCCCGCGAGAATCAGGCCGATGCCGCAGGTAATAAAGACGACCGCCTTTATAAGTAGGCCGGTTTCGTACTCGAAGAAACGACTGGCGATAACCAGAGCAACAAAGAGCACACCGGCCCAGAAAAACTGTCTGTCTTCGGCGCGGAAACTATTCGCGATAAGAGCCGCCGAAAGGACAAGGCACGCCACATTCGAAAACACAACAACCAAAAAGGAATCCGGCGAGCTTACCAGCACCTGTGTCAACACAATTGGTGCGGCCACCAGCACACAGGAAAAAAATACGCCAAGGTCAAACCAGCTAATTCGTTGTCCGGCAAAAATCGCTTTAAACACAAAACCCCACATTAAAAGAGCCGGTGCATAAAGACAAATTGTCGGCACCAGCCACATTCGATGCTCAAATAAATCCGAATAACTCATGCCGTAATAATGGAATGATGACAAATAGGCCCCGAATGCGATGAAGACAGCCGCCACCACCATCGCCGGAGAAGCAAATGCCTTGAAGCCAACAGAGCGATTCAAAAGCAGCCCGAAGGCAAAAAATAGCAATGCTGCGCCTGGTGCAGCCAGCCCAAAAGAGGCAAGCTCCTCAGCACCAACACCGGCACATACGACAACCGAGGCGCCTATCGCAAACAGCGACAGTGAGAATGCCGGCACCGAACGACAAAGACAGGCAAAAGGCAAGAACACCGCAGCGACTACGAACGGGTAATAGCAAAAGGATTGAGGGTTATCACCAGCCCAGCCGCAGAAACCTATGAATGAGACAATTATTGCGATAACGGCATTAGGAACGCTTTCGACGGCGTAAGCCATTATGATTGCCCCAATCGCCCACGCATAAAGGCCGTTGTAGAAATTTGATTTGATGTGAAAGATTTGCGCCATCAGGCCGATGTTTGCGCCGAAGACGAGCGTTCCCAGCACGACCAGTGCGTGGCCGAGCCGGGGGCTTATGGCAGAGATACGCCACAGATAATAGCCGATAAGATGGCAGGCAAGCATAAAAGCAACTATCATTGCCACTTTGGCCGCGGCCGGAATGCTTTCCCAGTTGGCCGCGACAAAACTTATGACGCCCGCACCGACCAGAGCTGTCCCGATGATGTAAATTACAAAGAGCAATAAGTGCGTGGATTCTTTGGCCATTTGGTCAAGCCGGTATCGTTGTGAAATAGCAGATGACTGCTCTGTGCTTATCAACCCGTCCGCCTGCCAGAGTTGAATTTCCTGTTTTAACAGCTCTCTGAACCGGTTTGAGATTTTGAGATGTGTCTTCATTTTATCCTCTTCAAAAATGTCGACTTTAATCCCTCGGTGCGTGCTTTTTATTATATCGGCCAAATCGAAATTCGTTCAACAACAAAACTTTATTCGCCGGTAAACTGCCGGAGCATATTTACCGCGGTTTTGATATCGCCAAGCCGGTCATCGCCGCCCTCACGTTCCACGGCCAACGCCCCTGCAAAACCAGCACTCTTCAGTGCCTTCAAAAATTTATCAGCATCAACCTCACCCGCCCCCCAGACAACTTCGCTTCCCCATGCACCCGGCGTTTTGGTTTGCAGGGCATCTTTAATATGAACGTGTTTTATCCAGGGGCCGAGAATACCAACCGCTTCTACGGGATTGCCCTTGCCATAAAGAATCATATTCGCCGGGTCAAAGTTCACGCCCAAAGCGGGATGATGTAATTTTTCAAGGAAATCGCGAAGCTCCCCCGCCGACTCCTGCCCGGTCTCCATCAGCAGCGTAATATTATGCTCATCGGCTTTATCCGCGAGCATCCTTGTCCGCTCAATCAGCGTCTTGGCCTTTGCTGGGTTGTGCATATCAACGAAACCAAAGTGCATCGAAAGAAACCGCACCTTCAGCTCGGCGGTCAGCTCAATGGCTCTTAATGCCAACTCACTATTGTCCCGCCAGCAATCATCAGGCACTATACCGCCTGTGGCTTTTATCGATTCGAGCGTCGAATAATCCTCCTGCGGAAAATTAATCATCGCAGCAGTAATCTTCAGTTTGCTTTTGGCGACTTTGGCAAAATATTGACTGCCGTTGTTGGCCAGCGCGGGCGCAATCGCTAAATGAACGCTATCGACCCCCGTCTCGGCGATTTTCTCAAAGTCATTGCCGAGCGACCAACTGCAAACCCCTACAGGCCAATCGAGACATCTCATCGAATTGCAATCTCCTTTTTGCTTTCAGCGGACTGTTTCTCCGCCAGAATTATTTTTACCGCGTTGAGGGAATCGGCCGGACTGATTATCAGGGGCACTTTTGTGCCTTTGACTTTTTTTACGAAGTGCGAGATTTCACGCGACCAGCCGTCGCCCGATTCAATCTTAGGCGTTAAACAATCACCGCCGGACAGACATACCTGAAGCGTCGGCGTGTGCCTGCAATCATATATAATCGTCGCCTTTTCGAGCGAGATAACAAAACTCATTTCAAATTTGAAATCGGGCGACATAACAAAGCCGCCCTCCGCCGAGACAACCTTGTTGTTTTTATAAACATATTGCGTCGTGACATAATCGAACCCACCGCTTGGCCCGACGACCGCCTCCGACCTCACCGCTTCGGGCAATCCGAACAGATACTGAATATAATCGGCGTCGTGGATATGCAGGTCCATAATCGCCCCGCCGCTTTGTTTCGCGTGGATTAGCCAGTTCTTCCAGCTCCACTCCGGCACCGTGCTGACCCGCCGAAAAGACGCGGCCAACACATCGCCGTATTTTCCTGAATCAACAATCTGTTTCGCTTTCGCGTACTCAGGCCAAAAGCGGATACAATGACCGATTTGCAGTATTCTTTTATTCGTCTTTGCGGCAGCAATCATATCCTCACACTGCTCGACATTCATCGCCATTGGCTTTTCGCACAAAACGTGCGCACCCGCATCGAGGGTCTTCACGGTAAAATCCCTGTGCATAAACGTCGGCAGCGTAATCGAAACAGCATCAAGCTGCTCTTCAGCAAGCATTTTTTCAAAACCCGTATAAAGCGCAATATCCCTAAGGTCCAAAGCTGCGTCATCGCCTCCGATATTGCCCTCGATTTTTTCACTGCCCTTCAGGCGTGCCCTGTCGCTGTCGCAAATCGCAGCCACCCGCACGCCGCGTAAGCCGTGATAGCAATGCAAATGCTGCCTGCCCATAAAACCAAATCCGACTATTCCTACCCGCACCGCCTTCACTTTGTTACCCCTTGAACAACATGACCAGTGCAATAATTGATGCGAACATAATCACCGCGGGCACTGAGAAAATAGCCCGCCAGTTAAACCGGTCTTCTTTTCTGAAAATATCCATCACAACACCAGCGAACTGTGTCCCCAAAAATAACCCCACCCCGGTCGTCGCCGCGAACACAAGCGCCTGCACCGAACTGCGGATTTCAGGCGGAGAGGTAATGTTGGCAAAAATCTGGCCTGCGATGATAAACAGGACATAAGCAAGCCCATGAAGTGATTGCGAGATAACTATCAGCGCACGCGGCTTTGAGATGATGTAAACAAGATACAATAAAAACCAGGCCGCCGCGCCAATCGTCAGCGTCCATTTGAATCCGAATGAGCCGATAAATTTGTTCAGCAGGTAATATGTGGCTACGGCCTGCACAACTTGCGCAATCGCCATCGCAGCCGGCACGTTTTTGCCGGTTATTCCCGTGTCCATCATAAATCGCGCGCTGCCCAAAAAATAAAACTGCATCAGCCCCCCTGCCACAAGCGAGACAATCATAAAGACCAGGAAATTTGTATTCTGCAGCATAGTCATCGCCTTCAAAACAGGCGTCCCGCCGGCCCCGGCAGGCGGCGTCGAAGGTAATGCCAGGCAACTGGCCGCCATAATAACTGAAAGCGCCGCGGCCAGGAAAAGACAATCACGCCCCTTCTCAGCGGTCTTGAACGTCCAGCGCCAACCCGTCAGGAAATACCCCGCAATCGCCCAGGCAATCGGCGCCCACATAAAGACCTTTCCCTGCCAGGCGGCATTGGTAACATTGGCAAAAAGCACCGCGTTGACCAGAGGAAGCGTCGCAGCGTAAAACACCGAATATAAAAACATTACGACGAACAACACCGTAAACCTCGTTTGCACCGCCGCAATCAGCAACAGGACAGCCCCAATTAAATGCGCCCCCGCGAGAATCCATTCAGCGTTGAGCCACTTATCCGCAATCTGCCCTGAAATCAAAGGAGAGATAATGCACGCGAGAGGCAAAGTGGCATATATCCACCCCGTCTGTTTGCCGCTGAAACGCAAAGGCCCCAGCAATCTCGCCGCCAATACCGGCATCCAAGCCCCCCAAATCGCGTATTCCAGCGCCATCACCGCACTTAACTTTATGTAAAGCAACGTGCTCATTTTTGTCTCCAAAAAAATTGTGTCCACATTGTCAGTACCCGCACGCGTTAAATCCAGTATAATCTAAAGAAGCCCCTGAGAAAATGGCGTGCAATCCGCAAAATCAGAGGTTAAAATAGGGCGATATGAAACTGCCAAAGCTTCAAAAACCGGATAGTTACGTCGGCCTGTATATTGTCGATTTCGGCGATAATACGGGAGTGGGATTCACCGCGCAGGAAGTCGCTGAGCTTTTTGAAAGCGAACGGTTCGGCCATTGCAAAGCGTATAAGATACACAAGGCATATCCCGACGGCCGACTGGAGTTGAAAGGCGTTCAAAAAGAAACTTTCCAGCTTGAGACAGGCATGTTCTTCTTCTCCACTTGTCTCGATACCGCCCGCAACGATTACAAGCGATTAGTCAAACTCGGCGTTGAGACCAATCTGCCCTGCAAAGCAATCGTTCATCTTGCCAGGTACAGCGACGACAAATTCGCGGTATCGCTTATTTATCCCGCCGAATATGATGATGAGATAAGCGGCTGGCTGCTTGAGCACGAGTATAAAACATCGGGCATTGTCGAGGGAGGCGTAAGTGCGGTAACGAGGTACTACGACGCAAAACCAGAAATACTGGAAAGACACCAGTTGTGGGGCCGGTCATCCGTCGAAAGCAGAACAGGCGAAGAACTCCTGGCCTCGACAAAAATCGCCGTGCAAAGATAACCACGTTTTGAAAAATGGTCCTTCATCGAAAAACTAATACCGTTCTCGGTTTTTTAGCGGGATTAATGGCGGCTGTCTTCAGAACCAAAGCCGCGAAGCCATCAGTAAAGGACTTTAAGCGGGCGGAATTCACAACCAGCACACAGCGACTCGGCATCCGATTCACAGACCGCATAAGAGACGTTTTTCGATTCAAATGGCTTAAAAAAATGTAATTCTCTGCAGGACCGATTCGTATAAATATTATGCGAGAAACAGATAGCATAATTCAGCCGACAGGCGGTGAGCCGGTGCTTAGCGAAAACGCGATGACCGTGCTTGAAAATCGCTATTTAATCAAGGACGAACACGGAAAAATTATCGAGACGCCGGGGCAGCTTTTAAGCAGGGTTGCCCGGCTTGTCGCGTCAATCGAGGCAAATTACGGCTGTAACGAAGCCGAAGTTGCCCAGTGGCATAAAAAATATTATGACATTATGGCCTCGCTGAAGTTTTTGCCCAATTCACCAACGCTAATGAACGCGGGCAGACCTTCGGGAATGTTGAGCGCCTGTTTTGTTTTGCCGATTGAAGACAGCATCGAAGATATATTCGAGACAATCAAAGATACCGCCCTGATTCAAAAGGCAGGCGGCGGAACAGGTTTTTCACTCGACCGCCTGCGTCCCACCGGCGACCGGGTCGCGTCGAGTGGCGGAACAACGTCAGGCCCGATTTCATTCTGGCGGGTATTTTCCCAGACAACCGACGCGATTCAGCAGGGCGCATTCCGCAGAGGCGCAAATATGGGGATGATGAGCGTTACCCATCCCGATATCATCAGGTTCCTGCATGCCAAACAGGACTTAAAGGCCTTCACCAATTTCAACATCTCTGTAAAAATCACCGATGCTTGGATGAACGCCCTCGAAACAAAGCCGAACGCACTGCACGTAGTCGAAAATCCGCGGACAAGCCAAAAATACCTTCTCCCCAAACAAATCGACATCAACAACTACACGATACAGGACCTGTTCGCGCTACCCGGCGACAACATTGACGGTATCGAAAATAAAGACAGGTTCTACACCATCGGCGATTTGTGGAATATGATTATCACCTGCGCCCATAAGACAGGTGACCCGGGCGTGGCGTTCATTGACCGCATTAACAATGATAACCCGACGCCCGCACTTGGCGATATTGAAGCGACAAACCCCTGTGGCGAACAGCCGTTGTTGCCATACGAGGCCTGCACATTAGGCAGCATCAACCTCGCAAAATTCGTTACCGACAAATCCGAAATCGACTGGCCTGCGCTGGCTGAAACAACGAAACTGAGCGTCCGATTCCTCGATAATATCATTGATGCCTGCCACTATCCTGTTACCCAGACAGCCGAAATCGCCCGCGCAAACCGTAAAATCGGACTGGGCGTTATGGGTTTCGCGGACTGCCTTTTTATGCTCGGCAAACCATATGACAGCAACGAAGGTGTCGCTGCCGCGGAATCAATTATGAAATTCATCAACGAAAACGCCATGCAGGCAAGCAGTGAATTGGCTGAAAAGCGAGGATGCTTCCCCAACTGGCCCGACAGTATCTGGAACAAGCAGAGAAATTTGAAGGTGCGAAACGCCGCGATTACCTGTGTCGCGCCAACAGGCACAATAAGCATCATCGCCAACTGCTCATCAGGTATTGAGCCGCTTTATTCGCTCGTTTTTGTGCGACAAGTTTTGTCGGGCAAAAAATTACTCCAGACAAACCCTGTTTTCAGTGAAATTGCCGCAAACAGGGGCATTTGCAGTGAAGATATAGCCCGGCAGGCGCTTCAAACAGGCAGTATTCAAACAATATCCTCGATCCCCGCTGAAATCCGCAAAATCTTCAAATGTGCCTATGATATCAGCCCCGAATGGCACATTCGTATGCAGGCCGCATTCCAAAAGCACTGCGACGCAGCCGTCAGCAAAACGATAAACTTCACTGAAAAGGCCAAAATCGCCAGCGTTGACAAGGCCTACCGGCTCGCGTATCACCTTGGCTGCAAAGGAATTACGATATACCGCCGGAAAAGCAGACCCGATGAGCCAATGACGCTTTGTTAGCACAGCCCCGCCACGCCGTTTTAACCCCCAAATCGAACACGGAACCCCAAAAACCGTATGTTTTGTAAGGTAAACGAAATGGGGTAATTTTGGGATTAAAGCACAAATTATGTATTTGCCGATAACTGGAGCAGCAGAACAGAGTTTTTCTCCCCTCCGGAAAACATCGGGTAGCGAGGCGTTATCCGATGTTTTCTTTTTTTATATAGACGACAACTACACTCAAATCGCTTAAAATTCGACAAATGGCTTGAAAACTAATGGGACAACGAATGAATTCCGGGCAATGTAGCCGATATAGTTATATCGGAATAACGAATAAGAAAAGTGGTATGTGTTTTTTGGATTAAGGAGAAACCAAAAATGAAGAAGCAGTTAATGGCGCTGGTTGGGGTGGTCGCGGTTTGTATGATGCTCGCGGTTGTGAGCAATGTGATGGCAGCAGACGCGAACCAGCCCAAAGGAACCCCGAAAGAAAAATCAAAAGACATCAGCCTGGTCATAGGTGTCGTCACCGCAGTGAAAGACAACGACGGCAATATCGCCGAAATAAAAGTGACCGTCCACAGGAGCCTCATATACAAAGTAGTTCTCGATGAAAAAGGCATAGAGCTGGGAAAGACAATGGCTGACAAAAGAGTCAAAATCGAAGGAACCCTGGAGAAAAAAGGCGATGTTCAATGGGTTACCGTAAAACTGTTCAGTGAGCTTAAGCCCAGGACGGACGCCAAGCCAAAAGATAAATCAGCCGCAAAGCCAAAACAAAATCAGTAACGTGATTAAATAACGAGCACTAAGAGCCGCATAGTAACGCGGCTCTTTTTTTGCGCCGGGGCAGATTTGCTATGCGTTTTGGCCGTGGCATTTTTTGTATTTTTTGCCTGAGCCGCAGGGACAGGGGTCATTGCGGCCGACCTTGGGGCCTTCAAGCTTAATCTGCTTGACCTTTATCTCACCCTGAGGCGCCTGCGCCGCAGCACGCTGACGCTCGGCCATAGCAAATTGCCCGACCTGGTCGTGCGCGGTCTGGCTCACCTGCCAAACACTTCTGGCCCTTGCGCCGGCTTCGAGATGCACCTTGAAGACGATATCCGTAACCCGCTCATCGATGTTGGACAGCATCTCGCTGAACATCCGGTGGCCTTCCCGCTTGTATTCGGTCTTCGGGTCCTTCTCGGCCCAGGAACGCATCCAGATACTGTCCTTGAGATGGTCCATATTATAAAGATGGTCTTTCCAGGCGGTGTCATAAACCTGGAGCAGGACGTATCTTTCAAGCTCGCTTAATTCCCTTCGCAGAAACTCCCTGCCCGCATAAAGGATTATATCTCTTCGTTGCTCGATATCGCCAAGCTGTTCAGGCGTAAACGCCGTCCCGAAGCGGTTATTGGTCCATTCGGTAATCGCCTGCGTATCAGGCAGGCGAAGCGCATCTTCGACTTCCTTTGTCAGTTGACCGTTGCTGTAGGACTCGCTCAATTCCAGAAGCTGTTTGTGCAATGTCTGCGGCTGGATTTGCTGTATGCCCTCGGCGGTAAACTGTGCGTTATATTTTCTGTTCGCCCAGTTCGCCAGCGATTCAAAGCCATATACATTTGCCCCCTGAGGCCCATACACCATATTCATCGCGAACTCGACGGGGTATTCGATTTCACGCCTTTTATATCTTTCCCTGATTCGCTCCGCGATGAGTCCCTCAATCTGCTCCGGCTTTAACGCTTTCAGCTCATCAACGCTTAGCTTTATATCGAACTTCGTGCGAATCCATTCCACAAGCCGGCGAATCGCGAATTCCGGTTTCAACGGCTCAGCAACGGGCGAGCAGTCCTTTTTCTCAATCTGCTCCTGTGCCGCGGCAATCAATTGCTCTTCGAGCTGCTCAGGGGTCATCTGTTTGACCTTGTTTATGCTCAAGCTGACACTGAACGCGCTCATCGCCCATTTGCACAGGCCCGGAATATCCCACGTTGACTGGTCTTCGTAATCCTCGAGGTATTCGCCAATCGACAGCGATATATCGTTGCCCGCGCTTTCCTTGGCCTTGTTCTTGATGATTCGCTCAATCTCTTCGGCCGACAATTCCTCTATTTCAGATGGTTTCAGCTCAACGCCAAACTGGCTCGACGCCCATTCACAGATGCACTTGGCAGGATACGCCTCCTCCAGCATTATCTGACAGCTTTTGGCGGTCGTGCCCCCTATCATTTCATCGATAATTTCTTTAAGACCTTGGCCCGCAAGAATTTTGCGCCTGCGGGAATAAAATATCTTGCGCTGATAATCCATCACTTCGTCGTAATCGAGCAAGCTCTTGCGGGTCTCGAAATTTCGTTCCTCGACCTTTTTCTGCGCCTTGGCGATGCCCTTGCTGATTCTTTTGTGGTAAATCGGCTGCCCTTCTTCCCAGCCAATCCACGACAACGCCTTTACCGTCCATTCCGGCGCAAACGTTCGCATCAATTCATCATCGAAGCTGAGGAAAAACTGGCTCGACCCCTTGTCGCCCTGTCTGCCGCAGCGACCGCGAAGCTGGTTATCGATACGCCTTGCCTCGTGACGTTCGGTGCCGAGAACGTGAAGCCCGCCTATATCAGCGACGCCCTCTCCGAGCTTGATATCCGTTCCCCGACCTGCCATATTCGTCGCAATCGTAACGTTGCCGTGCATTTTGCCGTCACGGCCCTGGTGCTGATGGCCCGCCTTTGCGACGATTTGCGCCTCGCGTTCGTGCTGCTTGGCGTTAAGCACCTCGTGCTCAAGGCCGAATCTCCTGTTAAGCGCCTCCGATAGCACTTCATTTTTCTCAACGCTCACCGTTCCAACCAGCACGGGCCTTCCCGAAATGCTGATATTGTTCAACTCCTCTAATATCGCGGTGAATTTTTCGGGCATCGACTTATAAATCACGTCTTCCATATCATTCCTGATACAGGGGCGATTCGTCGGCATAACAACGACTTCGAGTCTATATATTTTCATAAACTCTTCGGCTTCGGTCATTGCGGTTCCGGTCATACCGGCAATCTGGCCGTAGAGTTTGAAAAAATTCTGTAACGTAATCGTGGCAAGCGTCTGGCTTTCCTCTTTGACCTGCACGGCCTCTTTCGCCTCGACCGCCTGGTGCAGACCATCCGACCACTGCCTGCCGTGCATCAGTCGCCCCGTGAATTCATCGACGATGACGACCTTGCCTTCCATTACGACGTAATCTTTTTCCTTCTCGAAAACTACATGCGCACGCAGCGACTGCTCAAGCATGTGAGGCCATTCCATATTCGAGCCGGTGAAAAACGAACCGACTCCCGCCGCATCCTGTGCCGCTCCGATTCCCTCGTGCGTCAAATGCACTGCCTTGTGGTCTTGCTCAACCTCGTAATACTGGGTTGCGCTGCCGACTTTGCTCTGCGCCTCTTCAAGCTCCTTTTCGAGCCGTTCTATCGTGCCCTGCGTCTTTTCGATACGACTTTTATCTTTTGATTTTTTGGCCTCGCCCAATTCGCCATAAGCATTGGCAAGCGTCTTTTCCGACGTGTCAATCTGCTTTTTGACCCGGTCGTAACCCCCCTGCAATCCGATAAGTTTTCTCGCTACGTCGTCGGCCCTTTTGTATCTGCTCACGTCATCGAAAGCAGGTCCAGATATAATCAAAGGCGTTCTCGCCTCATCTATCAGAATCGAGTCAACCTCGTCGATGATTCCGTATTGCAAATCCCCCTGCACCATATGCTCAATCGACAGTTTCATATTATCGCGCAGATAATCGAAGCCGAATTCGTTGTTGGTGCCGTAGGTAATGTCGCTTTCGTATTGGTTTTTTCTCTCCTCGCCTGCGGTATCCATATCCGCCTGTATCGCGCCGACGGTTAATCCAAGCGCTTTATAAATAGGCCCCATCCATTCGGAGTCACGCTTCGCGAGATAATCATTAACGGTAACGACGTGAACGTGCCTGCCAGTCAAATGCACAAGATACGCGGCTAACGTCGCGACCAATGTTTTACCTTCGCCGGTCGCCATTTCCGCGATTTTGCCTTCGTAGAGGACGTTGCCGCCTACCAATTGCACGTCGAAATGCCGCATATTGACGTTGCGTCTGGCCGCCTCACGAACAACAGCGAACGCCTCGGGCAATATATCCTCCGCCCTGCCGCCATTTTTGAGCTTATCTTTGAATTCGGCTGTCTTTGCCTTCAACTGCTCATCGGTCAACTGCTTAACCTGTTCTTCAAAGACGCCTGCCTCGCGTGCGACAGTCATATACGTCTTGACCAATCGCTCGCTGCGTGAGCCGAATAGCTTTACAATCTTTTTACCGAAATTTTTCAACATAAGCAGTGAAGTATCGTAAAAGCGGTCACGTTTGTCAAGAACGGGCAGGAGAAAAGGGGATTATGTCTTTTCTGACCGCTGCTTGCCACGGCGTAGCTCTTAGGCGAAGCCGGGTCCGCTATACTCACTCTGCATCCCTTGTTTTTTATTATGAGGAGGTTCTGCGTCTATTCCTGTCTTTTTGCTTTCGAATCTTTTCTATCCTTTTGGCGTCTGTGCTTTGTTTTCCCAAAAGTTTATTCTCAAGCAATTCACACATTTTTTTTCTGGCATAATAACGATTAAGCCCCTGGCTGCGGCTCTTTTGAATTTTTACTGATAAGCCGCTGGTGATATGTTTCAGATAAACACAGGTAGAGCTTTTATTTACTTTCTGGCCCCCTGAACCGCTGCTCCTGACGAACTTTTCCGCTATATCCTTTTCGAACAAATTGCATTTCTGCATACGTTGTTCGAGCTCTTCTTTTTTTCGTTCTGTAATTCCAAAGTTAATCATAGGTTGTCAGCGTTTTTTGAACTTTGATATATCATCTATTTCAATAACAGGACGGAAACCAATGAAATCTATAGAACGCCATGACTTTCGATAATCTCGGCTTGCAGAACGACAATCTTCAGGAGATGATTCCCATCCGCCACCACGAATAACGGTAGATAACGAAGTACCTATTCCGAGAGGGTCTTGTAAAGAACTAAATTCATAAGATTTTTTAGAGTATCTATCACCGCACCATTCACAAACATTACCATACATGTCGTACAAACCAAAAGGATTAGGCGGATAACTTCCAACTTTTGTCGGTCTCATTAAAGCCTTACCCTTAAGGCCCTTACCATAAACCTTTGATGAATTATAATTTGCTTGATATGGGTTCAAAATCTCACCTGTGTAAAATGTGGTATCTGTTCCTGCCCTGCAAGCGTATTCCCATTCAGCTTCGGTGGGCAAACGAAATCGCATACCTGTTTCATCAGATAATTTGTTCGTAAATTCATTGGCCCGATTCCATGATACCCCATCCGCAGGAAAATCAAATCCCACAAAATAAAATGCTTTATAATTACCCAAAACCGCCCTGTATTGCCTCTGAGTCACTTCAAATTTAGCCATATAGAACGGCTTGCTTATTACAACCTGATGTAAGGGGCTTTCATCGATATTTCTTTTCAATTCAGTTTCCGGTGAGCCCATATGAAATGAACCCGCTGGAATCAGCACAAAATCCATAAAAACGTTATTAGCATCTGATATTTTTATAGATAGTTGCTTAGGCAAATTCATATCTTTCGCAGTTTGTTCTTGTAAAATCCGGGCGGCTTCCGGCGTATCTGGGTTTCTTGCTCCAAGATGTACTTCTGGCTTTGTGGTTGTGGTTTGCTGTTCGTTGCACCCAACATAAAATATCAAAAATAAAGATATAAATAACCTCTCCCTGATTTTTGACCTTTTCATTTTCCGCCCTTTCAAATTTCACCCGAAGTTGATTTAGAGAAATACTATGTTTTTACCTTCGGTAAATCAATGAAAAAGGGGATGTAAAATTGCCTTTTAAGCCGAGTGAAAAAGGGGTCAAGAGATGTTTTGAACTATCTTCGCCGTTTCCCGCGTTTTTGTTTTCGGCGGACAGCGAATCTTCCGCCGCCGTGTTTTGCGCGTTTGCCTTTGGCCTTTGGTATTAACTGTTCACGGCGGGGATGAATTCCGCCTTCCCCGCCTCGCCCGACGAGCGGGCGAGTCGAGGCGGGGAGGACAGCCATAACAGGCGTAACATTTAATTGTCTTGCGGCGACATTTACGGAGACGATGCGGACTTTCATCGGCTGGCCTAAGCAAACAATCCGGCCTGAGTGCCTGCCGACGATGGAGCCATGTTTGGGGTTGTATTGCCACTGGTCAGGGCCTAAATCCGCAAGTTGCACAAGACCCTCGATACCGAGTTTACGCGACTGGACAAATATGCCGAAATTCGTCAGGCCCGTAACGACGCAATCTAATTCCTGCCCGACTTTGTCGGCCAGCATTTGCAGAATCAAAACCGCCTTCAATTCGCGCTCCGCGTCGTCAGCACGCTCCTCGGTAAACGTGATGTGTCTGCCGATATCGGCCAACTGCTGATTATCAGGCATCCAGTCATGCCCGGCTTCGAGGTCGCCACGCAGGTAACAATCCAGCGCACGATGAACAAGCAAATCGGCGTATCGCCTTATGGGGCTTGTGAAATGCCCATACAATTCCGAAGCAAGCGCGTAATGGCCTATATGCAGGGGCGAATACTGCGCCTTTTCCATACTTCGCAAAACGACGAGATTTATCGCAAGAGAGCTGTCCGTCCCTTTGACGGAATTAAGAAGCTGTTGCAAAGAAGCCCTGTCTGGCAAACGGGGCAAGCTCAGTCCCAATGACCGGACAAGCTCGGCAAGATTTCGCATAGTAAAAGCATCCGGGTCAGGGTGAACCCGCCGCATAACCGGTATATTATTGCGGTCCAGAACCGTCGCCACGGCCTCGTTGGCCTCGACCATAAACATCTCGATTATCGTATGCGGATAACTATTATCCGCTGGCTGGCCATCGATAACCCTGCCCGCTTCGTCGAACACAAGCTCCGTCTCAGGCAAATCCAAATGAAGCATCCCCTGCCTGTCGCGGCGTTTCTCGATGAGCCGCGCAAGCGTATTCATATCATTTAATAAAGGCATCACTTCGGGTTTTATATCTTTGGTATGTCCCTTTAGAAAACGGTCAACCTGCTGATATGTCAGCCGTTGAGTTGAGCGGATGATGCTGTTGCGATAATCGCGATTTACAACGTTACCATCATTGTCGTAAGCAATGTATGCGCTTTTGACTAATCGCAATTGGTCGGGCTGCAAACTGCATACGCCATTGCTCAGCATTTCGGGCAGCATCGGGATGACCCTGCCCGGCAGATATATGCTGTTGCCCCGCTCTTTGGCCTCTTTATCCAAAGGCGTTCCGGGCGGGACAAAAAATGTAACATCGGCGATGTGAACGCCCAACAGCCAATTGCCATTCGCATCTCGCTCCAAGCTAATCGCGTCGTCAAAATCCTTCGCATCGGGCGGGTCAATCGTTACGATGATTTTATTTGTTATATCATCCCTATCGCGTATATTTTCCGGCTTATATTCGGTCGCGGCCTTATGCGCCTGAAAAATACAGGAGTCGTTGAATTCACCCGGAAGCTGGAACTGATGAGCAATCGAGGCGATTTCGCTTTCGTATCTACCCGCCTTTCCCAGCACCTCGACAATTACCCCGCGAGCGAGACGTCTTTCCGTGGGATAAGACAATATCTCGATGACCACCTTGTCCTTTTCTTTTGCGTTTTTGGCGGTAACGTCATCTACGGTTATGGGGTCGGTCGCTCCCGAACCATCGGGCTGGACGAGCCAGCCCTCGGGTTTTCGCATCAGCGTGCCTACGAACCGGTTGCGTCCCCGCTGGACGATTTCGATGATTCTGCCGCTGTAACGGATTTGCTCTCCCCTCGTGGATTTTTCGACGACCTTGGCGGCAACGACGTCGCCCGTCATCGCCTCCATCGTCTCACCCGGCGGGATAAATAAATCGACGTGGGCCGCTGATTCCAAAGGCGTAACAAAGCCGAAGCCCCTTGGATTTGCGCGGAAGGTCCCGATGATTCGCCCCGCAAGACCGGCAAGCCCGACTACACTTCCGTCGCCTAATACGACGTGGCCCGCGTGATGAAGCTCATCGAACGCTCGCTTGAACTCGGGATAATCGGCCTGTTCGATACCCAACGCCCTGGCCAGCTCGCTGACCTTGACCGGTTTGTAGTCGGCGTGCTTTAGTAGCTTGATGATTTTCTTTTTGTAAACTTCCCGCATGACTCGTCATCCGTGACTCGCCTCTCGTGACCCGAGCCCCCGACCTGTCCTGAGCAAAGTCGAAGGAGTCACGGGGCACGAGTTACGTTTTTGCTTTCAGCGCGTTGAGCTTTTTGGCAAGACGTGATTTTTTGCGAGCGGCTGTTTTTTTGTGCATAGTGCTGGTCGATGCGACTTTGTCCAGCCGTTTGGCCGTCAGGCGGAACTGCTCCGCCGCCGCCTTGATATCGCCACTGGCAAGCGCCTCCTCAAAACGCTTAATCTGCGTCTTGACGCTGCTCTTTCTTGCGCGATTAATTGCCCTTCTTTTTTCGTTCTGCCTTACTCTCTTTTTTGCCGACAACGAATGAGCCACTTCTGTCTCCTAAAAAATACTTCTGTTAACAATTTTCCTGTACACAGTTATTTTCAATACCTGCTATTTTGCTTCTTTTCTCAGCCGGTCAACCCGCTGGGAAACATCTTTGAACCCAAAGTCAATCTGGGCTATTTTACGATATATGTCAAGGGCCTCGGTCTTTTTGCCCTGCTCCTCGAAGGAGCGGGCAAGATTATACCGCAATTCCTTCGCAATGTCGTCATCTTTTATTTCATAAGATTCGATTGCCCTGGTGAAAATGTCCTCCGCGTCGGCATACCAGCCCTTCATAAAAAAGCAAAGGCCTATCTTGCTCATCGCCGCGATTTTGTGCCTCAGGTCTTTCTGTGCCTCCTGAAGCATCGGAATCGCCTCATCGTACCTCTTGTTGTGGACTAAGCGCAGGCCGTATTCGTATTTCGCCTTGAGGTCGGTAGGATAGTTTTTGACGCAAAGCCCGTAATGTTCCATTTCCGCCTTGTTCAACTGCGCGATTAAACCCGCGTGCTTTGATTTTGCGATGCTGTCTTCGGGATTCGCGTCAATTGCCTCGTCCGCCTCTCGTATCTTGCGTTTTACCTGCCCGATTCGAATCAGGCCCGCTCGTTCCTTGAAGCTGAAATCCTGTCTCTTTTTGTACGCATCCTCAAGCAGTTTTATCGCTTCTTCTTCCGCCTGGTCGGTCCTCATATCCGCCAGGACGCCTGCCAGTCCGAATATGCTATGTGCCGACTCAGGGTTTTGCTCGTATGTCTTTCTCGCCGTCTCTACCGCAAGAACCCGGTAATCCTTGCTCTTGACCACCCCCTGCTGCGACTGAAATACTTCCTGCTCCTCGCGATTTTTGATTGATTTGCGGAAGTCGCCCGCCTGGTCATATTTGCCGCGAGAGACAGTCAGCTCTGCGGATAATCTCTTCGCCTCGTCGGCTATTTCGCCGTCATCGGGACGCAATTTCGCCGCATACTGGCAGGCGGCAAGGGACCTATCCCACAACCCAATGGCAGCGTACGAGTCCTTCAGCAGCAAATACGCATGCGCCGACGGCGATTGTGAAGCGTTGTTGGCCGCGAACAGCAAATCCGCTATCCATTTTGCCGTTTGATTGTATCCGCCGGCCACAGCCGCTTTTAACATCGCCTCGATGTATGGCAAATGTTCCGGGTCCATAGCCATCAGATATTCGGCGTTAAGCAACTGTTCGAGGGGGGTCTTGCCGCGGGAATATTTCATCTTTTCCATTATTGAGGGTTTCTTGCCGCCCTTGACCTGTCGCCTAAGGGCAAGCTCCCTAAGCTGCAAGTGGCCGTCCTGAAGCGCATCAGGGTTGCATCGCAATCCGTCGAGGTATAACCCTATAGCATAATCAAAATTGAGGTTTGCAGCCGCTTCATCGGCCTTGTCAAAAAACTGCTTCGCTTTTGCATTTATTCCATTGTCTTCAGGCATCAATTTCCTCAAAAAACCACCTTATGAACGGTCCCACCCCTACAATCGTATTCTTCGGCCATATTCTGTCAACAAATAAATCCGCCACGGACGTATAAATGCTTGTATTGAAATCCCGACTTTGCTATAAAACCGTGGTACCTTAAACCTGATATTTATGGAGAATATGATATGCTTACGGCTCTTGAGCAGTATGACCCGCAAATATATGAACTTATAAGGCAGGAAGGCGCACGCCAAAGTGCCTGCGTCCGGCTGATTCCGTCCGAAAACTACGTTTCCAAGGCGGTAATGCTGGCAAGCGGCAGTTGCCTGACCAATAAATACGCCGAGGGATACCC
The DNA here is from genome assembly GCA_050012695.1 of Sedimentisphaerales bacterium. Lineage (GTDB taxonomy): Bacteria > Planctomycetota > Phycisphaerae > Sedimentisphaerales > Anaerobacaceae > Fen-1362. The sequence continues at coordinate 101,372 of JBEKGR010000011.1, forward strand.
AGGCAAACGGTATTATGAGGGCCAGCAGATTACCGACCTCATCGAAACCATCGCCAGACAGCGAGCCATAAAGATTTTCAAGGCCGACCACGCCAATGTCCAGCCATATTCCGGCTCAATTGCGAACCTTGCGGCTTATATCGCGCTGGCAAAGCCGGGCGATACGATTATGGGACTTGCTTTGCCCCACGGCGGGCACCTCACCCACGGCTGGAAAGTCAGCATGACCGGCAAAATCTTCAACTCAATGCAATATACCGTCAGCGCTGAAACGGGCAGGTTCGACTATGACCAGATTCGGGACCTGGCAAAGAAAAACAAACCCAAAATCATAATCTCCGGCTGCACAGCTTACCCGCGAGAAATCAACTTCGAGATTTTCGGCGACATCGCCAAAGAGGTCGGCGCATATCACGTCAGTGATATCGCCCATATCTCCGGCTTAGTCGTCGCGGGTGTCCACAAAAGCCCGGTTCCCTACGCCGACATCGTTTCAACAACAACACACAAGACGCTTCGAGGCCCGCGAGGCGGAATGCTGCTCTGCAAAGCCGAATACGCTGAAAAGGTTGATAAAGCAGTATTCCCCGGACTCCAGGGCGGCCCGCACATGCACACGATTACCGCTGTTGCCGTCGCGCTGGCGGAAGCCGACACGACTGAGTTTGTCGCTTATGCCAAACAGATTGTCAAAAACGCAAAGGCGATGGCCGAGAAACTGCTCGAATGCGGATTCAACCTCGTATCTGGCGGCACCGATAACCACCTGATTCTCATCGACTTGAGAAACAAAAACATTCCCGGCAAAAAATTCGCCAAGGCGCTCGACCGGGCCAGACTCGAAACCAATTATAACACCGTGCCCAACGACCCGGCCCCGCCGGCAAACCCAAGCGGCCTGCGAATCGGAACGCCCGCGATTACCACGCGCGGCATGAAGGAAGAACAGGCCCGGCTAATCGCGGAATACATAGGCAAGGTCGCCGAGAACATCGATAATGAATCGGTCATCGAGCAGGTCGCCAAAGACGTTCTGCTTTTGTGCTCGCAGTTCCCGGTGCCGGACCACTTTATTATCCCGAACAGGAAATAATCACGGGTAGTTGCAGCCGTTTGTTTTTCGCTGCGATTTGTGTGCAGGGATGCGAGAAAGTCCTCTGAAAATAGCCGTCCTGGGCCTCAATGACGCGGGCAGGTCGCTGCTCGACGCGGCCAAAGGTCTCGACTGCTTTACCATCGCGGCTGTGGGTGATAATGACGCAAACCTTGCGCAGCAAGTCGCCAAAAATTACAACTGCGCGGCATACGACGATTATCGCCGGCTGATAATACAGAACCAGCTCGACTGCCTGCTCGTCGCCGCACCGATTCATAGTTGCGCCGAATATCTCAAGCTGGCGATAAAAAAGAAATTTCACATTCTCAAGCTGCCGCCGTTAGCGAGAAATTTCAGCGAGGCGGCGGAATTCGTAAGGATGGCACAAAACGAGGGTGTTACCCTGGCGGCGGCCAACCCGGGAAGATTCGCTCAAAGCGCACTTGCGGCGAGGGGATATTTCCTGCAAAACCCGGCGCAACAGCCCTTTCTTGTCCTTGCCGCGGCAGGCGAGCCGACATCGGGCACGCCAAGAGCAAAATGGCGCGATGACCCGGTGCTGGCCGGAGGCGGCGCGATTCTTTACGACTGCTGGGAGATAATCGACCAGATAATTCTGAACTTCGGCCTGCCACAGCAGGTGTATTGCGTCGCGGGAAGCACCGCAGGCGACAGACAGCAACGATTATACAGAACAGAAGACAGCGCTATCATAACGATGAAATTCGGCGACGCGATGTCGGGCAATCTCCTCGCGGGTCACGCGGCTGTCGGGCAATCACTCGCAAACCAGCGGCAAAAATGGTTAATTGCGCAGTGCCAGGATACGATTGTAAGATGCGACGACAAGATGTTTGAAATCGCTGATTTGCGGGGACAGCGGCTCAGGCAGGACGAATTCGTGGACGATTCGCCCGCCCGGATGAAAATGGTGCTGGAGAATTTCGGCTCTCATTTGCTGTGGCCTGACAAAAACCCGCTCGTAAGCCCCGCAGCCGACAATCTGAAGATTATGGCATTTATAGAAGCTGTTTATCTTTCCGCACGCACCGGTATGCCCGAAGAGCCGGCAAGAATACTGAAAATTGCGTAATGTTTCCACGTTTGCAGCAGGCCGACTCCAATTTTTGAGGCACAATCGCCCCCCTGTCATTCAGTTATTTGCCCGGCGAGTCAGGCAGATTTTTTATCCTGTCCAGGACATTCTGCCGGTAATCTTCCTCCCCCGTTTTTGTCCCCGCGGTACCACCCAAATAATGCGACTGGATTCTCGCCCTGAGATAATCGATGCGGTTTTCGGGCGAAGGATGCGTTGAAAAGAAATCACAGGGTCTGCTTGCCTCCTCCTTTTGCAGTATCTGCATCGTCTCGACCATACCGTTAGGGTTGTAGCCGGCCCTGAACATATAATCCATACCGCCGAGGTCTGCGGTTCTTTCATCTTCCCTGCTGTATTTGAGCGCCACAAGCTGCATCGCTATATCGGCAGCAGCCACCTCACCCTGCGTTCGGGCCTGAGACATCGCCAAGACAAACAACGCACCCATGCCGACTTGTTTGCTCATCATATTCTCCGCATCTCTTGCTACAACGTGGACGGTCTCATGCGCCAATACGCCCGCGAGCTGCGATTCGTTTTCGAGCTTGGCAAGCATCCCTTTGGTAATGAAAATATACCCGCCGGGAAGCGATACGGCGTTTATCGACTTGTCGTTTACGGCGACAAAATTAAAATCGAAATCCGGATTGTGGCTGAATCTGGCAATTTTATGGCCGACGCCGTTTATGTAATCCTGCAATACCTGGTCTTTGATTCTGCCTTTAAGCTCTTTTTCAACCTTTGGGGCAATCTCTTTACCAAGCTTTATATCGTTATGGTAGTCACGGTCGAGCATCAGTTCGTCTTCGCCGGTAATCGGGTTTGCGGCGCAGCCAAAGAAAAAGCACAAACCAGATACCAACAAAAAAAGCAAAACAAACTTATGCATTTTCAGTTTCCCCTTTATAATTTACTATTTATGACTTATCATTTTCAAATTGTAAATCAAAAACAATAAATCGAAAATAGAAAATAGACATGAATGAAACACTTGTAACGGGCGGATTGGTCTTTATTGTCGGGCTGGTTCTTGTTGGGCCTTTCTTATCCAAACGGGTCGAAAAGCAGCTTGAGGCCTTCCTTTTTGTTATGGGATGCCTTGCAGTCACAATCTCCGGGTTGTGGTCGTGGCATCTGGTAAAAGAGGCGCTTGTTGACCCGGTTAAAATCACGCTGGCGGTGCTTTTTGCGGGCCTGATTTTCAAATTCATCCGGCCTAAAATTGGTAAATGGGCTCACGCCTTCGCCAGAAAGTTTGGATACTCCACGCTTTTCTTTATAATCGTCGTCGGCCTTGGTTTGTCTTCAAGCATCATCACCGCCATTATTGCCGCATTGATTCTCGCTGAAGTCATAAGTGTGTTAAAACTTCCCAGGGCTCTCGAAGTGCGACTCGTAATCATCGCCTGTTTTTCGATTGGTCTGGGCGCAGTTCTTACGCCCATAGGCGAGCCGTTGTCCACGATAGCGGTTTCCAAACTAAGAGGTGAACCCTATCACGCCGATTTTTTCTTCCTGCTGAAACTGCTTGGCAAATGGGTAATACCTTTGGTTGTCCTGCTTGGAATAGTACCCTTATTTCTGACACACAAACACGAGGGAAAAGGCCCCACTCTAACAGAAGACAAACCCGAGCAAGCAAAGGATATGTTCATAAGGGCGGGCAAGGTCTATCTGTTCGTCCTCGCGCTTGTTTTCCTGGGGACAGGCCTTACGCCGGTCATTGACAAATATATTGTGCATATCCCGTCAGCGGCAATTTACTGGGTGAATACCACATCAGCAATTCTCGATAACGCGACCCTCACGGCTGCGGAAATATCCCCAGCTATGCCCATCGACACAATCAAAGACGCTCTTATGGGCCTGCTAATCGCGGGCGGTATGCTTATCCCCGGGAACATCCCTAACATCATCTGCGCAAGCAAACTCTCGATAAAAAGCAAAGAATGGGCCGTATTCGGCGTCCCCCTCGGTATGGTCATTATGCTCGGCTGTTTTATACTCCTGCTTTTGACGTAATCTCGCCTGGGCACTTGCTAAATTACCTCATTTTCAGTATAATCCTGCCGATATAGAACTTACGCCAACGTAGCTCAATGGTAGAGCTCCGGTTTTGTAAACCGGAGGTTATCGGTTCGAATCCGATCGTTGGCTTTGATTCCCCCAAAATAGCCCTAAAAGGGCAAATAAAGCCGTTTCGACAAAAATGTTCTGGACTTACCCCCCTTTTTCAGGATATAATGATAATGAAGTGCTATTGTGCTTGTGACACCACACTCATATCGAGAGGAATCGAAAAGGGGGTAAGCAGCGATGAAAAGATTGACGTGTATTTTGGCCGCATGCCTAATCGCAACCCTGGCATTCGGAATCAACCAGGCAAACGCAACCACAATAAGCGGCATCTCACAAAACTCATCCACCATCGGCAGATACACCAAATACGAACTGACATTCGCGCTTTCACGAACATACACAAATCCATTCGACCCCTGCGAAGTTGACGTTATGGTAACTTTTCATCAGCCCAACGGAACCGACGTGAACATCCCCGGGTTTTATTACAAGGCATATACAGCATCAGGAAGCAATCCTGAAACTTATCCCGACTCTGGCGCTGGCGCAATATCCTGGAAGGCGCGATTCTCGCCGTCAATACTTGGCTCATATACCTGCGATATCAAAGTCAAAGATGTGGATGGAACGGCAACCGCGATAAACGCCGGCTCTTTCACCTGCCAGGAAAGCGGCAAAAAAGGGTTCATCAAAGTTGACCCCAACCAGCACGATTTCCTGAAATACGACAATGGCGACACGCGCATCAACATCGGCCAGAACATCGGCTGGAACAACGGCTCACTCCCCGGCGGCGGAATCTATGGCTGGGATTATTTCCTCAAAAAACTGCACAACGCAGGCGCAAACTGGGTGCGATTATGGAGCTGCCACTACGGCGCTGATATGGGAGTTGCACTCGAATGGAGACCCGGCCTCTGGGGCACCACTTACTTCCAGGGAGCGGGGAAACCGTCTTTGCAAACATCGCTGCGGATGGATAGATACGTCGAAATAGCAGAACAAAACAATATTGCTATTCAGTTTGCCCTCCAGCATCACGGTCAGTTCAGCACAACTACCGATGCCGACTGGAACGATAATCCTTATAACGTTGTGGCGGGCGGATTCCTTCCAGACCCCTGCAAATACTTCACCGATGCCAACGCCATTAAACTTACAAAAAATAAATATCGCTACATCGTCTCGCGATGGGGCTATTCGCCCTCAATCTATGCCTGGGAATTATTCAACGAAGTCCAGTGGACCAACGCATGGAACTACGACCAGTCAACCGTCGTAAGCTGGCACAATACTATGGCATCTTACATTCGCAGCATCGACGCATTCAAACACCCCGTCACTACCAGCAGTCATGGCCCCGGCTTTGAAAACCTCTGGAACCTCCCCGATATCAATCTGGTTGAGAATCATTACTATGGAAACGACACCATTCGCACATTCGAGCAAACAGCTTTAAGCTTGGCGGACTTTAACAAGCCGGTACTTATGGCCGAATTCGGGTTAGGCGGTAACCCGGAAACCAGCACCAGCACCCAGCCGGAACCTTACGCGACACAGTTAAAAGAAGGCCTGGAAATGCACAACGGCATCTGGGCCGCTTTTTTCGCCAAAAGCAGTGCGCATCTGTGGTGGTGGGACTATTACATCGACCCCTGTAATCTTTATAGCGTATATACACCGCTTTCGATTTACGACGCCAATGAAAACCTTGCCGACTGCAATCTGACCAGGGCGCAGCGTGCCGCTTCCGGAAGCGAGGCATACTTTGCAAACCCGGTACTCACTGATTTCTGGGCGATTTCGACTCAAACGGTATTTTATCTGCAAGTGGATTACTTCCCCGGCATGGAAAACCTCTCTCAGTGGCTTCATGGTTCCACCAAATCAGATTACAAGTCGGACCCCAATTTCAATTTGAATATGCCGGTTTCAGGCGCCTTGAAAATACACGTGCAAAGTACCGCCAACTGGTGTGATAACAGTTTGCGTGTGCTTGTTAATGGCATCCAGACCTTCTCAGGAACATATCCCGCAGATTCAAACAATTTTATAATCTCGGTACCGCTTTCGGCAGGTCAGCAGTCGGTGAAAATAGAAAACACCGGTCTGGACTGGTTTAATATAACCGGCTATGAATTCGCTCCCAATAACGTCTCGCTTCTGGGCTCTATGGGCCTTGTAGGCAAACAGCGGGGTTATTTCTGGATTTATGACACCAACAGCCAATACGGGCTGATAAATAACGGAACATTCCACAATGAACCGGTTATCGCCAAAGGGCTTAGCGACGGTCTTTACAATGTCTATGTTTACGCGACCCGCGGCAGTGGCGGCATTATCAGCTCAGGCACAGCCAATTCCATCAACGGGCAGCTTACCTATACGCTTCCCGACTTCACAAAAGACATCGCTGTCAAAGTTATCGGCATTGTCGAGCTTTACGACCTCGACGCGTTTTCCAACTACTGGCTGCAGACGGGTTCGAACATCGGCGCAGACCTTAACCACGACGGAAAAGTTGATTTTGTTGACTTTAGTATTCTGGCCGGCTATTGGATGAACAGCAGTCCCGCGAACTGGCCTTTTTAAATTGAATCTTACTTCATAATTTCAAAATATCTCGGGCCGTCTTTTGCTGACGGCCCTTTTTCTAATGTAGTCCGCAAAAAAAGGACTACAGGTTTAAATGTAGTTACAGTTGCCGCAAGGTGTCATAAAAACCCTCTTTTTCGCTACCTGTAACCCGTGAAAAAAATGGTCAAAATTACTCTTTCTTAGTCCTTAAAAAAGTCCTGTAAAATGCCGATATATAAGAATACAGAGAAAGTTCTCGGTCATAAAAAGTATTGCTGATATTTATCGCCAGCGGATTTGATAAGGAGCAGGCGTGATAACATTTTTTTCAGTAAAAAAAAGAATATCGTCAGCTTGTCCCAAAGCATCCGGGCCGGCGAAACATCGCTGGCTGTTCTGGCTGCCTTCAATAACAGGATTTGCCGCACTTATATGGTTTCTCATCAGGGTAGTTCCAAAACCATCACGCGCTACGTATCCCTGCCAGCGTGTTGCGTTCCCGCTGGCGTCAGGTTTCATAATCTGGCTGATGGGGCTGGCCGGCTCGGTTGTCGCATTTCATAAGGCAAGGCATTATTTCCTGCGGGCGAGATACATCGTCGGGATAATGTTTGTTTCCCTCAGTATCGGCTTCATCTGGATGGCGATGAGCCATACGACGCCTAAAATCGTCCTGGCAGAGTCGCAGCCGGCTAACGAGCCGATGGGCACTGCGCAAGGCATTTACCCCGGTCGTGTCGTCTGGGTTCACGACGCCAACGCCACCAATGAAAATTGCACCAACACCTATACCCCCGTTGAAGACGGCTGGTTCCTTCCCAAAAACAACAACCAGGCGGTGATAGACAAAATGGTCTCCCAAATTATTCGCAGCTTGACGGGAGAAAATTCAGATGAGGCCGCATGGGACGCCCTGTTCAAAAATTTCAACCAGACAAAGGGCAGGGGAAACGCCGGCTATATCCCTGGCCAGAAGATTATGATAAAAGCAAACTTCACAAGCGCCTGGGGCTGGGGCACTCCCTGGCCTAACATTAACTCAACCGATTATTCAATCGTGAAAAACAGTTGGTATGGCACAGCGGAAACATCGCCGGAGGTGGTGCTCGCTTTTTTAAGGCAATTAGTGAACGTTTACGGCGTGCGCCAGCAGGATATTTCAGTCGGCGACCCGCTTAAGCATCTATACAAACATACCTATGACCTTCTGCACACGGAATTCCCAAACGTCGTCTATATCGACCACCAGTCCAGCACCTTGGGAAGAACACCGATTGTCGCAAGCGCCGCTCCCGTGATTTTTTATTCCGACCGAGGCACCATATTACACGAGGACAAGGATGAGGGTGACGGCAACTCGGCCCCTGTCTATAACGATTACCTGCCCACCTGCATTACAGAAGCCAACTACATGATTAACATCGCATCCCTCAAAGGTCACGCCAGAGCAGGCATTACCCTTTGCGCCAAGAATCATTTCGGCTCACACTGCCGTGAGGAGTCCAATCATCTCCACCAAGGCCTGGTAAATCCCGATGGAACCAGTGGAACCGACCCAAGCAGGGCCGGGATGGGGTTATATAGGGTCCAGGTGGATTTGATGGGACATAAATTCCTGGGCGGCAATACAGTACTAAACGTGGTGGACGGTCTTTGGGGCGGGTTTGAATCCCTCGAAAAACCAGAAAAATGGATAACGGCCCCGTTTAACAATGGCTATCCATCAAGCATTTTCGCGTCCCAGGACCAAGTCGCGCTGGAATCGGTTTGCTTCGACTTCTTAAAGACAGAATGCACTCCGGCAAATCATCCCGACAACTGCTGGCCCCAGATGGCTGGCGTGGACGATTATCTTCACCAGGCGGCAGACCCGAACAACTGGCCGGCGGATATCAACTATGACCCCGAAAACGACGGCACTCTTATCGGAAGTTTAGGTGTTCACGAACACTGGAATGACGCCAACAATAAGCAATACACCCGCAACCTCGACCCGGTGAACGGTAAGGGCATTGAGTTGGTTAATCCCGCATTAGACCACTATTGGGTCTCAATTACGAAATGCACCGTTTCCGCCGGCAAAAACAACATCGGTGCGATTTCAATTTCGGGCACAATGGACGTTAACGACAATGACCTGATTGACGCGAACAGCATCACAATCACCGTCGATTCAAATGATTTGCTTACGTTATGCACAAAAACGTTCCCCGGAAATAGCTATTCATTCAGGAACGGCACATACAGCTATGCCGGAACCGAAAGCGGAACAAAAAAATCCTTCAAATATGTTCCGGCAACCGGCAAATTTTCCTTCACCACTAAAAATGTTGACCTGTCGGGTTTGTCTTGTCCCGTAACAATGCGAATCACAATCGGCAATTTCGCAGGCGCCGGCCATGCGGGTGAAAGAATAGTCAACGGCCTCAAACCGTCTCCCATAAAACTTATGCTGGGGGTCAAAAACGCCCTGAGAATTGACAATTTCAAAGTTACGAAGGGTAAAAATAAATTATCCGTTAATGCGGCTATCGCAGTCGAACACACAAATGTAAATCTTGCTGATGTCAACGTCACAGTTACTCTTGATTCGCAAACCTTCACCATTCCCGCCGGCAGCTTTATCGCAAAGAAAAATAAATTCGTCTGCACAAATGCCGCTGTTAACGAGGGCGGCTTCGCCACCGGCACTTTTGACGCAAACAACTGCTCCTTTACTCTCACTATAAAACAAACGAATATCATCTCGCCATCGGGCTATGTAAACCTCGGCATCAAATTCGCCGATTTTAACGAATCAGGGCTGGTTTACCTGCCTTAATCGCAGCCCTGAATAACCGCGAACCCCTTTTATTGTCTCAAAAACGCGGCAAATCTACTTTACCTTGACGTCCGGCTCGCACAATCTATAATTGCAATCGTATTCTGTTGGCAAGTAGTTTCATTATTTTCACTGCAATATATTTGCCGTGAAAGACGTTCTTAAATATGAGATGTGATTGATATTCCATTTTTTTTATGAAAGGGGAAAAATTATGAAAACAGCAATTGCGCTTGTGATAATAATGGTTTTTGCGACCGGCCCGCTGTACGGCGAGGACGCGACGCAGCCGCCGCCAACTCCGGCTGAAGAGCAGCCCGAGGTATTGACTCGCGGCCCGGTGCATGAGGCCTTCGCCGAACCGGTTGACTTAAACACACAAGCCCCCCTTGTTGCCCCTACTCAGCCGCCTGCCAACATAACGGAAAACCCGCCGACTGATAAACCCTCCGGCGACCAGTTCGTATGGGTGCCTGGCTATTGGGCCTGGGATGCGGAGAGGAACGACTATATATGGGTCAGCGGCTGCTGGCGAGCGGCGCCGCCGAACAGGTACTGGGTGCCGGGATACTGGTCTAAAACAGGCCTAGGCTGGCAATGGGTCCCCGGTTTCTGGGGTTCAACAAGTAATGTTCAGCAACTTGAGTATTTGCCCGCCCCGCCGGCAATTGCGGACGTGGAGCCGCCGGGACCTCCGCCGACTGAGGACAATATATGGGTACCACCCTGCTGGTACTGGTATCAGAGCCATTATATCTGGCGGCCCGGTTACTGGGTAGTGGCCCAAGATGGCTGGGTATGGGGGCCGTCGCATTACGTTTGCACGCCGCGAGGGTATGTTTTTGTCGCAGGGCACTGGGATTATTCACTGAGACGTCGAGGCGTGTTGTTCGCGCCGGTCTATTTCCCGAGGCACTATTATGAACGGCCCGGATTTTCTTACTCGCTCAGCGTTGCCGTCGATATCGGCAATCTCGAGTTCGGCCTGTTCACCTGTCCGCGATACAACCACTATTACTTCGGCGACTACTACGATAACCTCTATATCGGCATAGGTATCTTCCCGTGGTATGAGTGCAGGACTCGTCATTCATGGTATGACCCTATTTATGAGCATGACCGCTGGCGCCACCACAAAGTTGACCGCGACTGGGATAACCACGAACGGCAGGAATATGACCGCCGCAGGGACGACAAAGAGCTTCGCCCGCCAAGGACATATCGAGAACTGGAGCAGCGAGAAGCAAAGTTGCCGGAGGCAAAACGAAATGATATTCGGATGGCTGAATCGTTTGACAAGGTTGTTGCGAACAAGAAGTCAACGATGAAGTTTGAGCCGGTAAAAAAAGACGAAATGCAGAAAATCTCCAAACAATCTACCGACTTGCGCAAATTCGGCGACAATCGAAGCAAATGGGAATCCTCATCTGCAGCACGGTCGCCTTCGGAACAAAAAACCATTGCGACACAACCACAGACACAACCGCAGACACGGCCACAGACACAACCGCAGACACAACCACAGACACGGCCGCAGCCACAACCGCAGACGCAGCCACAGACACAGACACAGCCGACAGGGCAAAAACCCGTCCCCGCAGTCGATAACAAGACCCGAAATGTGTCTGTCCAGGAAACCAAACGCGGTCAGTCGGAACAGGTAAAGATTCCGCCTCCGCCGATTGTCGGCAAACAGGAAGGAATCTTCAATAAAACCTCACCGTCTCAGCCGGCTGACGAACGAAAAACCGACGTCAAACGTACGCCCAACAGCGATGATTCGCCGCGTGATAGAGACACATCCAGGCGCAGCGACACACCCAAGGATAGCGATTCGTCCAAAGACAAAGGTCAGCAAAGAGGCGGGCGCAACTAAAACAACCGGCTGGTTTATTTATCCGGCCATGAAAATTTGATTGCGATAGAACAAACGCGGCAGTAATGGGAAACAAACCATTACTGCCGCTTTGCTTTTTGCCGCCTGCACGATTACGCCGATTTCTCCGGGAATCACCGTAACAGGGTTTAAATCTTTCCGTTTTCCCTTGACTGTCTGCCCGCAAAACCTATGATTAAAATCGTCTTGTGCGAAGGTACACGCAGCAGGACCAGCCGCATTTTGTGGAACGAAAAAATCAAAAGAATACGGGTTATATGTTGTGAACGCGAAACATCACGAAAAGCGGGCAAAACTGCTCATATACATCGGCCTTATGGCAGCCACATTTGCCGCGTATGAGCCGACACTGCATAACGGCTTCGTCAACTACGACGACGATGTTTATATAACCGAAAATCCAAGCGTAACCGGCGGGATAACGCCGAATTCCGTCACCTGGGTACTTACACAGCCGCACGCCTATATGTGGCATCCTCTCACCACGCTAAGCCATATGCTGGATTGTCAGCTTTTTGGGCTGAATGCCTCCTGGCATCATCTTGTCAGCTTGCTGTTTCATATTACCAACACCCTGCTTGTTTTTTGGATTTTCACCAATTTGACGGGGTCAATCTGGCCCGGCGCATTCATCGCGGCGGTATTCGCACTGCACCCGGTGCAGGTGGAGTCGGTGGCGTGGGCAGCCGAGCGAAAGACGGTGCTAAGCGGACTGTTCTGGTTTCTCACAATATCTGTTTATATCTGGTACGCAAAACGGCCGGCCATAGGACGATATATATTGCTGTTTGTGGTCTTTGGCCTTTGCATAATGACCAAACCCGTTGTTGTAACGCTTCCATTTGCCCTGCTTTTGCTGGACTACTGGCCTCTTGAACGGGTCAAATGGCAACTCAGCATTAAACCTTTAACTCAAAACGGCGAATCCCCGCGAAAGATATCGGCTGCGCTATTGATAATAGAAAAAATACCTCTGCTTCTGCTGTCCGCTGTGCTGGCCGTGGTAACATTCATCTCGCAACAAAGCGGAGAAGTGGTCAACTCGCTTGAAACACTGCCTCTCAACCTCAGAATCGCCAACACGTTTATTTCCTACATAAAGTATATCGGCAAAATAATTTGGCCGAGCGGACTGGCAGTTATTTATCCGTATTTTAACTTAAATCTTACAGACACCGCGGTGATTATCTGCGCCCTGTTGTTTGTCCTGGCAACAGTTTTCTGCATCTATATAGGCCGTCGCAGAAAGTATGTACTGGTCGGCTGGCTGTGGTATATCGGAACGCTCGTCCCGATGATCGGACTTGTTCAGGTCGGTTCGCAGTCGATGGCCAACCGGTATATGTATATATCGATTCTGGGTCTGTTTATCATTGCCGTCTTCGCCGTCAAAGAGTTTGTCGCCGACAAAGCTCGCCGGAAAATTTTCATCGCCGTATCGGCTGCGGTTTTGCTGTTTGCCCTGGGGATTCTCACCCACATACAGGTCAAACACTGGCAGAATGGCTTCACACTGTTCGGATATGCCCTTAAGGTTACCGAAAATAACATTATCGCGGAGAACAATTTTGGAATCGCTTTCTTTAAAGCGGGCCGACTCAACGAAGCCGTGCAGCATCTGACCAAAGTTACACGACTATCCCCGACATTTTTCAACGCCCGCAACGACCTCGGGAAGGTTTACCTGAAACAGGGAAAGCTTAACGAGGCCAAAGCATGTTTTGATGAGCTTATAAAACAAAAACAGGATTTCCCGGAGGCGTATGTAAATCTGGCTATAGTTTACTCTCAACAGGGCAAGTTTGACCTGGCGATGCAAAATTGCGCCAAAGCTGAACAACTGAAACTCAAAAACGCCGTAGTGTTCAATAACCTGGCTTGGATTTTGGCCACAGTCGGCGACCTGTCCGCCGACGACGCCAACAGGGCGATAGGTTACGCCCGGCGTGCCTGTGAGCTGACGGCTTACAATAGCGCGGACTATCTGGATACTCTGGCTGTCGCCTATGCCGCTGCGGGCAAATTCAACGACGCGATAATGACCGCCGAAAAAGCTTTGAACGTCGCTAAAGCCGCGGGGCAGGAAAATACGGCTCGTGAAACCCAGAACCGGCTTGAGCTTTACAAAGCAGGCAAACCATACCGCGAAAAATAACACCTTGCGTTCGGCTATTTGAACAGCAAAATCAAAATTAAAGCTAACCGGTAACGGCTTTAACCCCGCCTGCGATGCCTATGGCCCTTTATGTTTTATAAATGTGCCGTTGTCGAACTCTTCAAAGGCAATCCGCAGTTCTTCCTGAGTGTTCATTACAATAGGGCCATACCAGGCAACAGGTTCACCGAGCGGCCTGCCGGAAATGAGCAGAAATCTGACTGGCTGGTCTTCCGTTGATACCATTATTTGTTCGCCATCTTCAAACAGGACAAGGGTTCCGTTGCTGATAAATGGCTCTCTCTGGATATCGAAATAATTAGCGCCTTCGGCCTCGTATGAAAACGGCTTCTTCTCCTTGCAAAAGTATCCCTTACCGTCGATAACATAAGCAAGAACTGTGTGACCTTTTCGAGTGGGATGAACAAATTCGGAGCGGGGCGGAATGGTGACATCAATATACTCCGGGTCGGTTACTATATCGCGGGCAGGCCCCTGCACGTCGTGAACCCTGCCGCAGATAACCCTTATCTTTGTGCCGTCATCCAGCTTTACCTCCGGCACCTGGTTATTTTTGATATCGCGATATCGCGGGTCCATCATTTTTTGTGATTTCGGAAGATTCGCCCAGAGCTGAAATCCATACATAGCACCATTGGAATCGCCTTTGGGCATTTCCTGATGTATAATTCCGCTGCCTGCCGTCATCCACTGTATATCGCCCGATGATATGACACCCTTGTTTCCCATGCTGTCACCATGCTCAACATCGCCCTTCAGGACGTATGTAATTGTCTCTATGCCGCGGTGCGGGTGCCAGGGAAAACCCCTCAGATAATGCTCCGGAACATCCGAGCGGAAATCATCAAGCAGTAAAAACGGGTCGAACATCCCAACCTCGCTGAATCCGAACGCCCTTTTGAGATGAACGCCTGCTCCTTCTATGGTTGGCTTGCTCCTGAAAACCTTGCGAATTTTTCTCGTTTTTGCCATAGCATTTCCCTTCCGAATTTTACTTATTTAGTAAGGATACGAATATGCTCCGGCAAATGTTCATCATTCTCGGTTTGGAATTGCTGATGAGAAGGAATCAATGCTTTTTGTGGCCGAATAAATCAGCTAATTGCTTTGTGATTTGAGACCTGCGGACTTTCCGGCGGATATCCTTGAACTGAGGGTGGTCGCCCACAATGAGCGTGCCTCTCTCGATGGTTTCAGTCGCGTCGGCAAGCCGATTCATCGCAAGATAAACAACCGCCGAATCACGAATCGCCAAAACGTGCTGCGGATTTATCTCCATAGCGCAGGTGAAAAACTCAATAGCGTCGTCGAGCCGGCCTTTAATCGCATTGGCCAGCCCAAGGTAATAGTGTGCATCCGCGTCGCTTGAATCAATATCGAGCGCCCGTAACAGGCAATTCGCCGCACAATCGAGAGTATCGTCCTTGTCTTCGCCCTCGGCTTTCTCAGCGATAGCCAAAAACATCGACGCCATCGACACAAGCACGTCCGCGTCGTCGTTCGCCAGCTTTATCTCCGAAGCCAGAAACGTCTTTGCCTTTTCAAGCTCGCCTCGCTCAAGTGCGTACTGCCCCAGCCGATATCGAGGACCGGCCAGCATCGCGTCTCGCTCGAGCGCCTGGGTAAAATATTTCACCGCGTTGGCCTTGTCCCCCGCGTCCAGAGCAACATCGCCCAGGTAAAACAACGCCATTGCCGTGTCGGGCCTCAGCTCAAGGGCACGGTGAAATTTCTCCTTCGCCGACTCTACATCGCCTCTTTCGAGCAGGAAGAATCCGAAATCGACGATTACCTCCACGTCTCCGGGATTTATACGCAGCTCTTTAAGAAAGTGCTCTCTGCTGCGTTCGGTTTCACCTTCCGCCCACAGCGCCTGCGCTATATGGTAATTGATTTGCGGATGCGATGGTTCCATATCCGCGGTCTTCATCCAGCAGTGAATTGCCTTTTTGAACTGCCCGCGGGCAAATAAACTGTTGCCTATGTTATAATAGCAAAGAGCGCAATCCGGATTTATCTGCTGCGCCAGATAAAACATCTGCTCGGCCTGCTCGTGCAGTCCCATTTCCGTATAGGTGATTATCCTGTTGCAGTAACACGGCTCGAAGCTCGCGTCCAGCCCCTCGATGTGCTCAAAGGTCTGGATGGCAAGGTCATAATTTCCTACCCGCGTGTAATCAACCGCCAGCGAATTGAGAATCTCAAGGTCGCACGGATTCAAAGCAAGGGCCGCCTCGTAATCCGCTATTGCTTCATCGAATTTGCCAAGCGAATCAAGCGAAAGCGCCTTGTTGAAATGAAGTGCGCAATTCGCAGGATTTGTTTCAATGGCGTCGTTAAGCTCTGTGATGGCCTGAGTTATCTTGCCGTCCTCATAAAGCTCGAACGCCTTTTGCGCCTTCTGCTCACCGCCGTCAAAAGATTCGTATGGCTGCTCATCGAAAATCATAACTGCTCCGCTTAAATTAGAATTTGGAATGTAGAATTGAGAATCGAATTAAGCGGCCTTATTCCTAAATTCCGAAATCTTCATTCCTAATTGCTTATCGCCAGTCCAACGCCCACGGTTAACCGGTTTTTGGCCACTGCCTTATGACGGCAAACGAACGGAAATTTCACTGGCAATATCGCCTGTAACATCTTATAATTGAACAAGTTAGCTAAATTCGGCGGACTTTATATGCCGGTATGATTTGGCTGACGCGGTTGTTTTTATGGAAAGCAGGCCATAATGGTCTTATAATGTACGTGGTAGTCGCTCGATGCGCGCGAGTATCGCATATCGAGAAACAGGTACCGAGTTTGGAGATTTGCAAGTATGATTAAGGAAATAAAAGGTCAACTCACGGCGGGCAAGGGAAATTACGCCATTATCGTCAGCAGGTTCAATGAGTTCATCACTTCTCGCCTGCTTTCGGGCGCAATTGATTGCCTTAAACGCCACGGGGCAAAAGAGGAGCAGATAACCGTCGTCTGGGTGCCCGGCGCCTGCGAGATTGTTGTCCCCGCGAAGAAACTCGCTGCGGCCGGCAAATTCGACGCGGTGCTTTGCCTCGGCGCGGTGATACGGGGACAGACCCAGCATTACGAGGCCGTATGCCAGCAGGTGGTTCGCGGCATAGGCCAGATTAACTACGATTCGAAAACCCCTGCGGTCTTCGGAGTGCTGACCTGTGAAACGCTCGAAGAAGCCGTGGACAGAGCCGGGGCAAAGAAAGGCAACGCCGGCGCAGACGCCGCTATGACGGCTATGGAAATGGCCAGCGTAATGGGACAGCTTTAACACATCGATGCTCGTATGAGTGTCGAAGAATAAGTATTGAAAAAATGGCAGGGTGTGCTGTGCACACCAGTCAGGAGAGGTTGACGCTTGGATCCGAGGACAAAGGCACGCCAGCTCGCAATGCAGGCCTTGTTTCAGCTCGATGTTCAGGGCGCGTCATTGCTTGCTGATTTGGACGACTTTTTCAGGGAAAATGCCCCTGAGCTGCCCGTTCGCATTCTCGCTTCGGACTGGACAAGAGGCGCCTGGACTAATATCTCCGCCTGCGATGAACTGATAACCGGTGCGGCTCTTAAATGGAAACTTTCCCGCCTTTCGCAGGTCGATAAAAGCATACTGCGTCTGGCGGTTTACCACCTGAAGTTCTGCCCCGACATCCCGCCCAAAGTTACAATCAACGAGGCAATCGAGCTTGCGAAAAAATTCGGCACAGATAAATCGCCCTCGTTTGTCAACGGTGTCCTCGACGGCGTCCTGAGAAAAATGATGGAAGTAAAACAGGAGGCCCCAAAATGAGAAAAATCGCGGTCCTCAACCAGAAAGGAGGCGTCGGCAAAACCACCACTGTCGTTAATACCGCCGCCGCTCTGGCAAATATGGGCCAGCGCACCCTGGCCATCGACCTCGACCCGCAGGGACATCTGACCACTCATTTGGGCATCAACACCGACTTGGTTCATGCCGGCTCATATCGTGTCCTCACCCAGTCCGCAAACGTCGAAGCGGAAATGATGCTCGTCAGGCCAAACCTATGGCTGCTTCCCGCCAATATCGACCTCGTCGGAGCGGAATCCGAGCTTGTCAGCGTCGTAGGCAGAGAAACAATCCTTCGCGAAGCATTAGTAATTCTGGAAGACAAACTCGATTACATAATTATCGACTGCGCCCCGTCGCTTGGTCTTTTGACCCTGAACGCGTTAGCCGCTGTTGATGAGATTTTGATACCGCTTCAGCCGCATTTCCTGGCGCTTCAGGGTTTAGGCAAATTGCTTCAAACCGTCTCACTCGTCAACAAGCGAATCAATCCCGCCCTGAAAGTAAAATGGGTTTTGCTTTGTATGTTCGAAGCACGAGCATCGCTGCCCAACGAGGTCAAAGCCGATATCGAAAATTTCCTCATCAGTGCACGCAATACAAACTGTGCCTGGTCCGAAGCGCAGATTCTGCCCGTCTATGTCCGCAGGAATATCACATTGGCCGAAGCCCCGAGTTATGGCCAAACTATTTTCGAATACGACCCCTCCTGCCACGGCTCAACCGACTACAAACAAGTAGCAGAACTTATTCATAACCAGATGCGAGCACCAATACTCTCCGTCGAAACACAGCAGCCCCCCATAAAAATTGTTGAAATAGCGCCGGCAAGTTCACAAACTGCTGTCACAGAAACTGTATCATCAAATCCTTTGCCTCAGACAGAACAACCGCAAAATCCTACGATATAAGCTGTTCCGGCCTTTGCAGAAGGTCTCCGATACGTGCGATAAATTTCGCGGCATAATGGTCGGGGACGACTCTCGAATCAACAGCAATTGTTAAATCGGTGATTTTGCGGATAAGAATTTGGCCATCCTTCGGCACAGCGGTTCGCAAAGTGTTGCCCACATTTAGAATTGTCGTCGCGGGAGGCGGGACAATACCGATAAATGAATCGATATCGTAAACGCCAAGGTTACTCAGCCCAATTGTCTCGCCGGAAATCTCATCGAGCGTTAATTTATTACTTCGGGCCTTGTCGGTTAGTTCCTTTTCGAGAGTAGCTATCTGGGCAAGCGTCTTTTTGTCGGCTTCCTTGACTACGGGCACAACCAATCCGTGCGGCGCGCTCACGGCAAAACCCACGTTGACTGAGTCAGCGATTTTTATCGAATCACCCTGCCCGCCAAAAGGCGAGCCGCAGGCCTCGCGGCCTTCGAGCCGAGGGGTCTCGCCGCAGGCGGACAATGAGCCGACCATTAGGGGAAATTCCTTAACCGCAAGGCCAAGGGCCTTGATATAAAAAGCATTGGACGTGATTTTGACGCCTAATTGCTTTTTCAGCTCGTGGCGCCTATCCATAAGCTCAGTCGTGTCGGCATCTATCCCTATATAATAACAGGGCTTGGTTTGCTTGCTCTCAAGCATCCTTTCGCCTATGAGCTTTTGTATCCTGCTCATAGGAATACGCGTTTGGGGTTTTGTAGTCATATATTACAGTTTTTCATTTGCGATTTATTACTTCCGATTTACGACTGAAAGGTATAAAATAGCAGATAGCAAAGCGAAAATCAAACAATGTAATTACGGGAGGCAAATATGCCTGAAGAATATTCAATAACCACCAAGGTATATCCCACCGAAAATATGGGCATGCTCAGCATGCAGGACCTGCTTGCCTATTTCGAGAAAAGAGGGGCGATGCGCGTCTCGGACCTTCATATCAAGGTCGGCACCACTCCGGCGTACCGAATCGACGGCGACATAACATATCTCAAGGGCCAGCCAGTAACTCCTGAAATCGCCAAAAAGCTCATATATCCGCTGCTAAGCGAAGATAACCTTCACAAGTTTCATCAGGATTTTGACGTCGATTGCTCATACCGCGTCGAGTCATTGCAGTTCCGCATAAACATCTTCCGCGAAAATGACGGGATGAGCGCCGCGATACGGGCATTGTCGATGGATATCCCGAAGGTCGAGTCAATCGGCTTTCCTAATAACGTCTGGGAGGACATCGTCGAGTGCAAGCAGGGACTCGTTCTTGTGACAGGTATTACGGGAGCCGGCAAATCAACAACAATATCGTCCATAATAGACCGGATAAGCGAGAAAAAGGCCTGCCGGATTATAACGCTCGAAGACCCGATCGAGTACCTTCTCCCTAACAAGCACAGTATGGTATCGCAGCGAGAGGTGGGCAGGGACGTAAAATCATTCAGCCACGGCCTGCGGGCAATGCTGCGTGAAGACCCCGACGTCATATTCGTGGGCGAAATGCGCGACTCCGAGACAATATCGATGACGCTTATGGCCGCCGAAACCGGACACCTGGTCTTTTCAACCCTGCACACAAGAGACGCCATAGGCACAATAACCCGCATCCTGGATTATTTCCCTACCGGCAGGCAAAGCGAAGTACGCAACCAGCTCTCACTCGGACTTGCGTACATCATTTGTCAGAAACTCATCCCCAAAAAAGACGGCACCGGCCGCATTGCCGCAATCGAATTGCTCAATAACAACAATTACGCCTGCGCAAACCTCATAAGGACGGGCAAAGTCGAGCAGATATACTCCCAGCTTCAGACAAAGACACGTCTCAATCCAGACGAAAAAATGACGACGATGGAAAGACACCTTGCCCAGCTGGTGAAGCAGGACAAAATCGACCTGCTCGAAGCGAAAAAATGGGCCAACGACCAGAAATCATTCGTTGATGCAATGAAAATGATAGAATCCGTCCCAGGCGAATAAAAAAAAAGATGACGATTCAGTTTCACTGTCCAAAATGCGGCGCACTCATCGCCTTCACCGACAAACACGCCGGCCAGTCCGCGAAATGTATGACCTGCGGCCAGCGGCAGATAATACCCGAAAAATCAGACCAAACACCCCAAAAAATCGAGCCGAAAGTCGAGCCGGAATTTCCCCTGCCAGGATTTTACCGTGCCGTGTTCGTCGATAGCTGGAAAATATTTATCGACAAGGACAATCTAACATCCCTTGTGTTCGTTATTGCCGCGATATGCTTTAAGTTCTTCTCTGCCGGCGTCTGCTGCATGGCGGTTATTGCATATTTCGCCGTCTGGGGCTATTTTTTCGGATTCTACCTCCAAATCATTCGTGAAACCGCCGCGGGCGAAGACAAGCTGCCCGAAATAGAAATGGGGACAAGCATCACGTTTCTGGGATACATCTTCAAACCTATTTTCATCTTTGGATTCGCCGTCTTCATAGTCCAGCTACCATTCATCGCCGCCCTTGCGTTTTTCAGAGATAAAGGCGTCACCTGGGAAAATATATGGGAAACAAAAACAGCCCTGAATCTGGTTCTGCGGGGATTGTTTGTCGCGGGGCTTTTCCTGTTCCCGATGGCCATACTGGTCGCCGCCGTCCTTGAAGACCTTCCCGAGCTGCTCCGTTTTGACCGCCTGTTCGTCCCCGTCATCCGGGCGTTTGTTCCCTATCTGGTCGTTGTCGGCCTTCTCGCCGCCGCCTGCTTCATCGAAAATAAAGCTGAACAAGATGCGACGCCATCAATGCTGCAAAACGCCGGAATCCTTGCGATAAACCTGGCCGTCCAGGTCGTCGCAATTATTGCTATGCGCTCGATAGGACTTTTTTACAGACACTACGCCTGCTATTTTAGCCACTAAATCTGCGACGTTCGGCGGACAGACTCGGGCAACGTATGTCCCGATGGCATCCTCAACTTTGCGGCTCCTCTTCGGAAGGCGCTCTTTGCTGATGTATTTTCTTTCGCATCTCGCCGGCGTCGTGCGAATAATTTATCGCGGTATCGTAAGTTATCTCGCCCGCCTCGTATAGCTCCATAAGCGAATCGTCCATCAGGTGCATTCCCGACTT
>JBEKGR010000012.1:0-93441 GCA_050012695.1 Sedimentisphaerales bacterium
AAGCATTTTTTGATAATCATCCTATTGGCGTTTTTTGCTGTCGGAGTTATCTCCGTCAATGCCAAAGCAAGTGCGACAATAGCAACGTTTGCTGACCCGTCCAGAAACAGCAGTAATCCGCTGTTTAAAGTTGATTATACGCAAATGAAACTCACTGGCGGGTGGGCTGATACCCAAACCGGTTTGACTCTGCGAATCCCCTATAGCAATCACACCTTTACAGACGCATGGTTTACAATGACCGAAGTGGGAATAACCGACACATCCGGCGATACCAGCGGCGGGACGATTGATTTCTACGCTAATAACACTTCAATAAACCCGGTATTAGTCATCAATTTTGGAAGCGGTTCTGTATCACGATACGGCTTCGGAGCTGATGAAATATTTGTTCCTAACAACGTAACAATTACAGGTTCCGAAATCACCGGCACGCTTTCAGAAGAAATGTTCTCTTTCAGTTTTGCCAATCTGGCAAAATTACCGGGCCATAATAGCTGGAATGACGGATTTACCACTACGGCAGGATTCGCCTCGTCAGCGACTGTCAATCGTGACCCTGGTCCAATTCCCGAGCCGGCAACGATTTGTCTGCTTGGTCTCGGTGCTTTGAGTTTGATTAGAATAAAAAAGTGGAGGAAGAACAGTTAACCATAAAGATGGATGGGCCGGTACGAATCTCCTTGTGCCGGCAGGCCTTCTGACAAGTTAGTGAACAAAAAAATAGAAAGGAGGTATGCAGGACGGTCAGTGAAGTTTGCCCGCCGCATGCGCAGCATCCCTTTGCCGTTAGGCATCCCTTTCGGGAACGGGAGACGGGTATGTAAGTCCGCCGCATGCGCAGCATCCTTGGTATCCCAGATGGTGGACGGAAGTGGTGGTGCTTGCGGCTATGGCTTCTGGGCACTTGGTGGAGATTCAATCTCTACAATTGAAGTCGATTACTTTGGGGATCCGCAGGGTTTCGGCATTGGTGAATTTGGTATTGCGGCGGCCCCAGAGCCGGCGACGATTTGCATTCTTGGTCTTGGCGCGTTGAGTCTGATTAGAAGGAAAAAGTAATTAAAAGGGGAATCCGGCACATAGAAACAAACCTCTTATTTGTGCCGGACTTTCTTCAAGGAAAAAACAAGAACGGAAAGGAAAAAACTAAAATGAGAAGGCCGGTTCTATTTTTCTTCCTGATGGTGGCGTGCTGTTCTTCTGCATTTGCTGCCCTGACCGTTCGTATCGAATACGAAAACGGGCAAGCAACCTTCGAGTCCTGCAGTAACGCTCGGAATTTCGAACTCACAGACGGGGAGGACATTCTGGCCGAGGGGTCGTGGAACCTGACATCCGATATGGACCCATACGTAGAATCTTCGGTGTCATTAACCAACCCGACAAGTCGGACACAGACATACACAATGATAATTACAACGGACGTATTGCCGTCGATGTCGTCCTGTTTCTATAGCGGCTATGTAAGCAGCTCGCTCAAAGCTGATTCGGGGGGCGGGTACTTTTCCACAGTTGGTTCCACGCCGCTGTATCTGGGGATGATAGACGACTCCGGTGTGTTGCCGCTTTATTCGTCCATCTCATTGAACAACACTGGGGCTGGCACGACGACAGCAATCGCAGAGCAATCCGCCGGGCCGTTGCCAGGCGGCGCGGTAAATGAAACCATCTCGATTCAGCACAAATTTAAGCTTGGAGCGGGCGATACGGTAATTCTAAATGGGTATTTTGAGGTTGTTCCCGAGCCGGCGACGATTTGCCTGCTCGGTCTTGGCGCTTTGAGTTTGATTAGAAGAAAAAAATAGAAAGGAGGTATGCAGGTTGGACAGTAAAGTGGGTGAGTGTGAAGAAGTTAATTAAAAGAATTTAGAACAAACAAAATTTTAAGAAGAGGAGAATAGTTATGAAAAAGTTAATTACAATTTGTTTGGTAGCAAGTCTGATGCTGATTTCAACGTCTGTATCGTGGGCCTTTCTTATGGTAACGCCTCCGCCCGGCGCCCCCGGCTGGTGGAACGAAGAGTGCGATTACTATGCTTATGGTAAATGGGCTGGAACCATCACACCGGACAGCATTGACGTTTCACCAGCGCCAGGGATGACCTTCTGGGCTTCAAATTTCCTAATCTACACCGACTTTAAGGCCAGTGTAGTTGGCACCACCGTTTCAATCGACCTGAAAAATGGGGAACGTGAGGACCTCTACAAGGAAATCTTCATTCTCATACAGGGAACAAGCAGCGATGAAAATCCTACCGTGGCGAAT
Organism: Sedimentisphaerales bacterium; assembly: GCA_050012695.1. Lineage (GTDB taxonomy): Bacteria > Planctomycetota > Phycisphaerae > Sedimentisphaerales > Anaerobacaceae > Fen-1362. The sequence continues at coordinate 2,270 of JBEKGR010000012.1, forward strand.
GAAACTTTTGATGTCGGCGGTCAGATTTTCACGGGTGACAAAGGCTTCGACTCTGAAGGGAGCAATACGTGGGGATATTTGGTGAACGGCGAGATTCACCATCAGCCTGACTTCGTGACACTGTCGTTTGATGTGACGGGCCTGACGGGTATAACAGGACTCTGGGCAGGTGAGAACTGTATTCCTGAACCTGCAACGATTTGCCTGCTCGGCATTGGCGCGTTGAGTCTGATTAGAAGAAAAAAATAACAATAAAAACCCCTATTGGCGAAAGGAGAAACTCGAATGAGGAAACTTGTAATAATGGCAGTTATTGTTTTGGCATTCACTGATCTTACGCAAGCTTCTGTAGTAGTTGTTAAGTATGATTTCGGAACTTACGGCAATGAGACGCTTGCTCCCAGTGAAACTGTTGCCCACATCACAGGAGGCAGTTTTGGCTACATCGGCGACGGAACTACTGGTTTCACCGACTACAGCGGAAATGGAGAAGCTTATCAAGCTTATGGCGGCTGGCCTGACAGTGTATATGCGGATTACTTCTATTTTGATGTTACGATTGAGTCCGGCTGGAAAATTGACCTTGATGACATCAGTGTAGAGTTCGATGCCTCAACTACTAATATGTCCGGCCCCGATTCAGCCAAAGTAACATATCTGGGTAATCCCGAAACTATAATTAACGACAACCTTGAAATCGGAGGCAGCTCATGGTTCGGCTACGGGACCTATTTGGCGCACCCGCCGACTGGTTTGACAGGCGTTGTAGAGTTTCGCATCTATGGCAAAGGCGCAACAGCAAACGGCTCTTTCTCTATCGATAACGTTATTCTCAACGGCACAGTTTCCCAAATTCCAGAACCGGCGACGATGTGTCTGCTCGTCGGCCTGGGCGGATTGGCGTTGTTGAGAAACCGAAAGTTCCGCTAAAGCGAAAACGCAAGTTGAATTGGAAAAAAACTCGCGAAGTTGTGTAATTTTAACTTGCGAGAGTAAAAAAGAGATTGAGAGTGATGAGAAGAAGGAAATAGAGCGTTGGTTTTACACTCATAGTCAGAATGAGTGTCCGCCTTTTATTTTCCTCAACGTCAGCCCTCACTGGTTAGAATCTATTTATTAACATTTTTAGAAGGAGTAGAGAATGAAAAAATTAGTAACAATTTGTGTGGTAGCAGTTCTGATTCTGGCCATGGGTACCCCGGTTTTGGCGAATGACTTTCTGGCCATCAGCAATCAGTTTGGTTACCAGGGTACGGTGAGCAACGTAACGGATTCGACCGGTCCGTGGGCATTCCCCACACCGCGAGATGCGGCGGTCTACTTTACGGGGAATGTTCCTGACAATGAGGCCCAAAACGGCTACAATCAGCTTATGTCAAACTGGAGCGCATATCCCCCGTCGAACCAGAATCCGGGTTTCTTCCAACTCGCCGACAACATCATGGCAACTGTGACCTCGGCCTCCGGTGCGTGGACCCAGGAAAGCGGAGGTTTGTGGGACTTCACCCTAACTGTCACGGGCGAGAACGCAAACTATCGCAATTCTGCGGCGCGGCTCTGGCAGCCCGACATCGATAACGCAGCGGGTGGCGCGTTCCTCAATTACACCTACACCCTGACCGCCACGGGCATGCAGACTGAGGTGTATGGTGATGGCTGGCGTTACAATGCCATTGGTGGGACTGCGTGGCAAAACCCGGTCACTATCACCGGCTCGTTCGACGCCACTTTCCTCTTGATGTACGCAGGCGACCTTGCGCTGGACGGCAGGCTGGACGGGCAGGAAATCGGCGGCATAGTCGGCGGTCCTTGGGATACCTATTCCGTGCATCTTGATTTCAACAAGAACCTGTGGGATGGCACGGGCTTCACGGTCGGAACGTACAGCTACTTTGGCGCACCAATCCCAGAGCCGGCGACAATGTGCCTGCTTGGTCTCGGTGGATTGGCGTTGTTGAGAAGACGCAGGGCTTGATTCGGAGAAAATCCGTTAAAACATAAAAGTTATTGGTGAAAGTCGCTGGGCCGTACAGATTGAAGAACCTGTTCGGCCCAGTATGTTTTACCAAATCACCAGATACCAACTGCGAACGACGAAATACTAACGACGAGATACGATATACGAACAAGGGTGAAAGACGGGATTCTTGAAACAAGGCCCGCCTTCGGCGTGTCGAACCCGCGTGGCGATGCTGCGCATCACGCGTGTTCTCATCCCTTGTTGATAACCAGGAAAGGGTGAAAGACGGGATTCGAACCCGCGACCCTCGGAACCACAATCCGATGCTCTATCCAACTGAGCTACTCTCACCGCTACGATTGACTATTCTACACTCATTATCGATTATTTGCAAGGTTAGCAGTTTTTTCCTGTATGCTGCACGCTATACGCTTGTCCTGTTAGCGATGGCCGAGCAATCTTGCGGGCAAAAATAAAATAGCTTTAATCAGTGCAAGAAACGCCTCCGCGGCAATACCCACAATCCGAAACGGAATCGACAGAAGCCAGACAATCGGCCACAAAATAAGCGCTAACAACGCTATAGGCCAGCACAGCACCAGCAATATCGCCCACAACAGTAATATTAGTAATACCTTAATCGTCTGTCTCCCTTGTCCCCGGGTGTCTGCTTACTTGACTTACAGCAGGGGATCTATCATTTCCCATCCGCCGTCCCGTAAAGTTTCCAAAAAACCAGATTCTCACCTTTTGTCATTCAGTGCTGCTCTGCCATGGTATTATAGCGTTAGCCGATGATGAAGACCAGCCCGCCCTTGGCGAGGTCTCGCCCGCCCCTTAGGGGCGAGGCGGACGGATTTACACTGTTTTTTACTGTTCACTGTCCGCTGAACGCTAAATTATTTACACCAATTCTATCCTGCCATTATGACAATATCAGCAGCGATTTTTTATTCTCTGAAATCATTGAAGAAATTATAATCTATGTCGTAAGTAGTTCTTGGATTTAATCCCAATTCAAGCTGCTCGAACATGCTGACTAACTTTTCGCCATCAACTAGTTCGATGGGGGGAACGCCATCACGAATTGCTTCTCTCTTTGCGTCTGCCGTATAAGTTCCCGTTGTGATGATGATCCCTTTATCAGCTCGGCCCATCATGGAACCTCGGAAGTCTCGAACTTGCGATGCACTGACCGAACCTGAATAACGCTTGCTTTGGAATAGAACTTTGAAACTCACAAAAGGATTGATTTGAAGAATTCCAATTCCGTCAATCCCACCATCGCCGGATTTGCCTGTAACAATAACTTCTTGAAAACCAGATTCTCTTAACAAACGTTGACACAGCCTTTCAAATCCTGCTGGAGGCAAGGAAAGTATTATATTGAGCAATTCATCTTCATAGCTGATCTGCTCAACGGGTGGTGATACTTCATTACTTTCTTCTTCAGATAGGATGGTCTTGTCATCTTGGGCGGAAATTTTACTAGGGGTAGTATCTTTCGGACGAGGTGGAGATTGGGCTTGGACATCTTTTATTAGTTGGTCAATTTCTGTTTCTGTAAACTCTTTAGCTTGCCTTCCTTTATCTGTAAGTGACCAGACACCACGTTTTGAAGAATCGACATAACCTGCTCTGACTAGATAAAACCGTGCCCAAGCTACTTGATTCTCATAGCGAGAACCACCGCTCTCTCTTTCCTCGTTGAGAATCTCGTCAGGCAGATTAAGAGATTTGGCAATATATTTATATATTTCTGGAGGCCGAGCAGAACCACCAAGAGCATTGATGGCATTAATAATGGGATTTATATAATCTCTAAATTTTGGATCAGCCATCTTTGTCCCTCATTTAACCGAAGAGTTTATATGGATTTCCTGCCCAATATAATACTATCCATCACTTTTGTCAAGAAATGGACAGTGGCAATAAAAAAAAGGCGCGACCGAAGCCGCGCCTTCACTATCGACTAACGACTAACAACTATTGACTAACTACTTATTCACCACCGCCTGTGCCGCCGCTAATCTTGCGATTGGTACTCTGAAAGGCGAGCAGGAAACGTAATTCATTTTGACTTTGTGGCAGAACTCCACGCTTGCCGGGTCTCCGCCGTGTTCTCCGCAGATGCCGATTTCAAGGTCTTTGCGTGTCTTTCTGCCTCGCTCGATGGCAATCTTAATCAGTTCGCCGACGCCGACCTGGTCGATTGATTGGAACGGGTCTCCCGGCAGGATTCCCTGCCTGAGATAATCGGGCACGAATCCGCCGATGTCGTCGCGTGAGAAGCCAAACGTCATCTGCGTAAGGTCGTTGGTGCCGAATGAGAAGAATTCCGCCTCTGTGGCGATTTGGTTTGCTGTAATCGCCGCTCTCGGTATCTCAATCATCGTGCCTAATTTGTGGCGAATCTTCTTAACGCCCATTTTGGCGACGACCTGCTTGTAAACCGCTCTTGCCATATCGAGCTGGTTCTTCAATTCCTTTACGTCGCAGACGACCGGAATCATAATCTCCGGATATGGTTTCTTCTTTTCCTTAATCAATTCCGCTGCCGACTCGAAAATCGCCCGAATTTGCATTTCGCTGACTTCCGGATACGTGATGCCGAGTCGCACGCCGCGATGTCCCATCATCGGGTTGGTTTCGTGAATCGCGTCGGCTCTCTTTGCAAGCTCCTCAAGCGATATATTCAGCTCTTTCGCCAGCTCCTCCTGCTTAACTCTATCCTGCGGCACAAACTCGTGAAGAGGGGGGTCAAGCAGACGAATCACGACGGGCAGATTATCCATCGCCGCCAGTGTCCCCTTAATCGCTTTCTTAACATACGGGAACAGCTCATCGACTGCCTTTTGTCTTTCCGCTTTGTTCTTGGAAACAATCATCTTACGCAAAATGAACAACGGCTCATCTGAACCCTTGCCATAGAACATATGCTCGGTCCTGAACAGGCCAATGCCTTCTGCGCCTAATTGTTTTGCCTTCTGAGCGTCTTCGGGCGTATCCGCGTTTGTGCGCACGCCGAGTTTCCTGATACTGTCGCAAATCTTGAGGAAGCTGCCGAGCAGGAGGTTTTCCGCGGTGTCATCGAGCATAGGCAGTTTGCCTTCGTAAACCGCGCCCTTTGTACCGTTGAGCGTGAGCCAGTCGCCTTCCTTAAGGATTTTGCCCGCGATGTGCAGTTCTTTTTTGCCGTAATCGACTTCGATTGCACTGCATCCGACGACGCAGCATTTGCCCCAGCCGCGAGCGACGAGCGCCGCGTGTGAGGTCATACCGCCGCGAGCGGTCAAGATGCCCTGTGCGGCTCTCATACCTTCGACGTCTTCGGGGTTTGTTTCTTCACGGACTAAAAGGACGTCCTTGCCCGACTTTTTCCAGTCAACCGCTGTCTGAGCGGAGAACACAATCTGTCCGACTGCGCCGCCAGGTCCCGCGGGTAAACCCTTCGCGAGCGCCTTGCTTGCCTTTTCCGCCTTGGGGTCAATAATCGGGTGTAAAAGCTCATCCAGCTGGTCCGGCGTAACTCGCATTACGGCCTCTTCTTTTTTGATAAGCTTTTCTTTTACCATATCGACTGCCATACGCACCGCCGCCGGGCCATTGCGTTTGCCCACTCGGCACTGAAGCATCCAGAACCGCTCGTTTTCGATTGTGAATTCGATATCGAGCATATCGCGGTAATGCTTTTCGAGTTTCTTCTGTGTGGCGTATAGTTCCTTGTAAATCTTTGGCATTCCCTTTTCGAGCGATACCAGTTCCTTGTTGTGTTCGCTCTTTGAATCCTCGTTGACGGGGGCCGGCGTCCTGGTGCCCGCGACGACGTCTTCGCCCTGGGCATTAATCAGGTATTCGCCGTAGAAATAGTTTTCGCCGTTGCCGGGGTTGCGTGTGAATGCGACGCCGGTGGCGGATTTCTCGCCCATATTGCCAAACACCATTGTCTGGACGTTTACCGCTGTGCCCCATTCATCGGGGATGCCTTCGATTTTGCGGTAGCTGATGGCTCGTTTGCCGTTCCACGATGCGAACACCGCTGTGATGCCGCCCCATAGTTGTGCGTTCGGGTCATCCGGGAAATCCTTGCCCAGTACTTCTCTGACCCTGCTCTTGAACAGTTCGCAGAGGTTCTTGAGGTCGGTGGCGCTCATATCCGTATCGGTCTTGTAGCCCTTTTGCTGTTTGAGGTGGTCCATTATCTTTTCGAGCTGCTTGCGAATCCCCTCATCGTCCTTCGGCTCGATGCCCGCCGCCTTTTCCATCACGACGTCCGAATACATCATAATCAGCCGCCGATACGCGTCATACACAAACCGCTCATTCCCGCTCTTCGCAATCAATCCGGGTATTGTGGATGTAGTTAATCCGACGTTCAACACAGTTTCCATCATACCCGGCATGGATTTGCGGGCGCCGGAGCGGACGGACATCAGGAGCGGGTCGGTGGGGTCGCCGAATTTTTTGCCCATAATCCTTTCGATTCTGCGCATCGCCTCATCGACCTTTTCCTTGAGGCCCTTCGGATAGGTTTTTTTATTCTGATAATAATGAGTGCAGACCTCTGTGGTGATTGTGAAGCCCGGAGGGACGGGCACGCCGAGATTGGCCATTTCGGCAAGATTAGCTCCTTTGCCGCCGAGGAGGTTCTTCATTTTCGCATTTCCTTCGCCCTTGCCCCCGCCGAAGAAATACACCATTTTGTTCGCCATTCTATTTTTCTCCTAAACACTGACTGGCACTGACTTTATAATTAACACTAACAGACACCCTGCTTCGCTAAAGCTACGCAGGGCATAGCCGACTAAAACACTGACATTAACGTTGACTAAAACACCCGCCCATGCCGCAGGCCTCGCGGCCTTCGAACCGAAGGGCGAGGTCTCGCCCGTCCCTTAGGGACGAGGCGGAAAACCCAAAATGATAGCTTTTCCGGGGCCAATAGTCAAGGGGAAATCAGCGTTCAGCGTACAGCGTTCAGCGTACAGCGTGCAGCGGGTAGCGTGCAGCGGGTAGCGTATAGTTCAATTGCCGATTGCGTCAAACTGCGCGGCGGGTAAAAGCCGAATTTCTGTCAGAATCAGAAAATTTCTTTGAAGAAATCTTTCATAGCCAGCCAGGAGCGCATATCGGCTTGTTTGTTATAGGCGGCGCCTTTCGAGGGGTCGCTGCCGTTATCGGGGTTTGTAAAGCCGTGGACAGCACCGCTATAGATAATCAATTGCCAGTCAACTTTCGTATTACGCATCTGGCTCCAGAAGGCGGTAACCTGTTCCTGCTGGACATAGGGGTCATCAGCGCCGTGGCAAACGAGGACTTTGGCCTTGATATTGTTCGCGTCAGCGGGGTTCGGCGTATCGAGATTGCCGTGAAAACTGACTACGCCTTTCAAATCCGCGCCGCTGCGAGCCATTTCAAGGACAACGCCTCCGCCGAAACAATAACCGATAGCGGCGATTTTGTCGGGGTCAACAAAAGGGTATTTTTTGACCTGCTCAAGGCCTGCCAGCGCCCGCCGGCGCATCAGTTGTCTGTCGGAGCGGTAAATGGCCGCCTGTTTTGCCGCCTCATCCGTGTTGGCGGGGCGGACGCCTTTGCCGTAAATATCGATGGCGAAGGCGACGTAGCCAAGGGCCGCCAACTGCTCGGCCCTGTTTTTAACATAGGGGCCGATGCCTGTCCATTCGTGCACGATTAAGACGGCGGGCAGTTTTCCTTTGAGGGCGTTATCGTAGGCAAGATAACCTTCGAGGACGGTATTGCCGTCTTTGTATTCGACGGTTTGGGTTTTGATGGCAGCACGGGCATTATTTGGCCAGATTACCGCCAGCACTATTAGCAGAATGTAAGGTAACACTTTCATTTCGATAGACCTCCAAAAACAGACATTATTTCAATCTCGCTATTTTGAGCCGCTTTCTTTGGGGAAGTATATCTACGCCCGTGGGGCGAGACAAGTATTTTTCAGCGATTTAGGGATGCGGAAACCGCCTTCGGCGGATAAACCGTTAAATATTTGAAAAGAGGATTTAAAAGGGTATAATGAAGGGAGCTTTGGCGAGGAGAATTTAGAAGGCAGAAGTTAGAATTAAGAATGGATCCCCTGTTGCGAGGCCAAAGTAGCGACTTCTCGGGGACAGGCGGGGGAATGCGGAAACTTTCGCAAGGCTACGAGAGGAGAGCATAATGGGCCATAAACAGAGAGGCGGTTGTCAGGAGGCGACGGGTTGATAATACCAGCGCATGTTGATGTTCCGCAGGACCGATATCCGGTAGTGAACTGGCTGATAATAGCAGGCGCAATCGCGGTATTTATCTTTCAGACATTAAGTGTCCATGAGCGCACGGACCAGCTGCCGGCCATGACGAAAAAGTACGAGAACGTGCCGGTCGAGGACATGGTCAAAGAATTCGGCGTGAAGGATAAGGATATTAAAAGGATTGAAAAGTCAGTAGAAAAACCCACCAGAATCATGGAAGATGAAGGGCTCTTTAAGAAGGCCGACGAACGGGAACAATTCAAAGAGAGGTTCGTTAAGGAATCAATACTCCAGCAGTATTATGTGTTGGGGGAAATAAGGCCGTACATTTTAGACGGATTCGCGTTAAAAGGATTATTCGGGTACATGTGGCTGCACGGGGGGATTCTGCACATTTTGGGCAATATGCTTTTTTTGTGGATATTCGGTAATGCCATCTGCGCAAAAATAGGCAATCTTCGTTATATACCGGCTTACATAGGCCTGGGTCTTGTTGCGGGAATTTCTCACCTGGTATTTGTCGGCGGAAGCATGCTGGGGGCAAGCGGAGCGATAAACGGCATCGTAGGGATGTTCCTGGTTCTCTTTCCTCAGAATGAAATAACATGCTATTGGATATTCTTCCCTTACATAAGACAATTCAGCGTAAGCAGCGCGTGGATGATATTATTCTGGCTGGTGTTCGATATTTTGGGAGTGATACTGGGCGGGGGAGGGGTGGCGTATTTTGCACACCTGGGAGGTTTCGCGGGGGGCGTTGTCCTGGCGAGTTTAATGCTGAAATTCAAGATGGTGACAATGGAACGATATGAAAAATCGCTTTTCCAGGTAATCGAAGAATACAGGCATCCGTCGGCAATTGAGAATCCCTCATCGGGATATTATGGTTATCTAAACGCGACGGCAAACCTGCAGCAGGAGCTGCCGCTGGCTCCCATACCGCCTGTTCCATTTGAGCCAAAGACCATATCAATCGACCCTGTTGAGAAGCCCCAAACGATACCGTTAGAGCCGCAAAAGCCCCAAGACGAATTTATACGGTTCGCCTGTGCGTGCGGCAAACGGGTCAAGATGCCGGCAAAATACGCGGGCAAGACGGGTAAATGTCCGCAATGCAACGCTCGCCTGAAAATACCAGAGAAGTAACACAAGTTACGGACGCAAGACCAAAGACGGAGGGAATCAGGTCAACAGGTTATCAGTCCTCGGTAATTTTCTTTGTGCCAGTTAGGATTTCGAGTTTTTCGGGTTTGAGGCGTTTGAGATTAACGAGCTGGTTTTGGCCTAACTGGGCTTTGATGATGACGTTGTTAGTGGTGTATTTTTCGTTGAGGATTGTTGTGTAAGCGTGGAGGAAGCTCTGAATTTTTCCGTTTGCCTGGCTTGTGGTAACTTTGACGGTGATGACACCGCCGTGGAATTTATCGATGACGGCTTCGAGGAGGCGTTTGAGGCCGTAGCCGGTTTTGGCGGAGATGGCGATGGCGTCGGGGTAAAGGGTCTGGAGTGTTTCCATTGTATTGATGCCGCTGACGACGTCGATTTTGTTGAGGACGAGGAGGATTTGTTTTTCGCCGCATCCGATATCGGCGAGGACTTTGTTGACCGATTCGATTTGTTTTCCGGCGTCGGGGTTTGAGACATCGACGACGTGCAGGAGGAGGTCAGCGGTGATTGCTTCTTCGAGGGTTGCTTTGAAGGCCTCGACGAGCTGGTGGGGGAGGTTGCGAATGAAGCCGACGGTATCGCTGAGGAGGACTTCGGAACCGCCTTCGAGCTGCCATTTTCTTGTGCGTGTATCGAGGGTCGCGAAGAGGCGGTCTTCGACGTAGGCGTCTGCGTCGGTCAGGGCGTTGAGGAGCGTGCTTTTGCCGACGTTTGTGTAGCCCACGAGGCAAATTTTGAATGTTCCTTTTCTGCTGTCGATTTCGCGGACGCGGCGTTTGTCAATATCTTCGAGTTCGCGTTTGAGGTCGGTGATGCGTTTGTTTACGAGTCGTCTGTCGGTTTCGAGCTGTTGTTCGCCCGGGCCGCGAGTGCCGATGCCGCCTACTGCTCCTGCGGTGGTAGCTCCGCCTGCTCCTGCGACGCTGTCTAAGTGCGACCACATACGGGCAAGGCGCGGGTAGGTGTATTCGAGCTGGGCGAGTTCGACCTGGAGTTTGGCCTGGGCGGTTTTTGCGCCGGTGGCGAAGATATCGAGAATCAATTCGCTGCGGTCGATGACTTTGGCGGGGACAATTGCTTCAAGCTCCCTGATTTGGCGTGGGAGGAGGTCGTTATCGAATATGATGAGGTCTGCGTTGAATCGCTTGACGCGCTGGGCGAGCTGTTCGGCTTTGCCTTTGCCGATGTACAGGGGGGGATTAATTTTATGGATTTTCTGCTGAAATCGGTCAACGACGATTGCGCCCGCACTTTCTGCGAGCGCGGTAAGCTCTTTGAGGTCATCGTTGTCTTTCGGGTGTTGCAGTATGGCCGCGACTAATATGGCCCGCTCTTTGCGAACGCCTATGGTCTCACGCATTTTGTCCATTTACCGGTTGCCTCCAAAATAACCCGCCCAAGTTACCATATCTGCTTTGTTTCTTCAATAAAAGAAGGGGTGGGCGGGAATGTGATTTTTTCGTGATTTTTGGCTTGCAAAGGGCGGGCAGAGGGGATATATTATTAGTGGAACAATTTGGTTAAAATTAAGTTTATTAAACCTTTCGATTTAGGTTGATGTAAGGGGTGTTTTTGTATTATGTTGAAAGTTAAATCAAGAACAGGCGAATCTGTCCAGCAAATGATGCGACGGTTCAAGAAATTGTGTGAAAAAGAGGGTTTGATACGGGATATGAAGCGCAATGCGTATTACGAGAAGCCCTCAGAGCGTAACCGCCGACGGATTCGCAAGGCACAGCGGATACTGCTGCCATTTACGCCCCGCCCCAGACCAACCGCTTAGTCGGAATCAATCCTTTACGACAGGCCAGAACACCCAGTCGCCAGTATCGGCGAACATTTTAGGTTTTCCTTTTTCATCACGGGCAATCTGTCCGTCATCATCTTTTAGATTCTCACCCCAACTGTAAAGGAGAAAACTGTTATCCGTTTTGCGATAGGCAATCGGTTTATCACTGAAGGGGTCAACAGGAACCTGTTTAATGTATCCTCGTTCTACCAACTTATCGAGTGATTCGGGGAAGGCGCCGGTATCCTGCTTGTATCTGACAAGGGCGATTATGAGAGTTGTGCTTTCGGCGTCGATTTTGTTTCGCCACGAAAGAATATTGACCCGTTCGATTCCCGGCACAAGCATCTGCAGGAACAAATTATTATTGTCCTTCGCAAAATGGAAACTCTCATCGGACAGATTGATTCCTTCAGCGTGCAGCCGGGCAGGGGTTTTGGTGATATTTTCCTCCATGAATTTACAAAGTGCATTTACCTCTGTAATCGTTTCGGCCTTGTTGGGATTCGTAAAGAGGAGTTTCAAAATCAAACCTGAATTGGTAATGGGATTATATACGCCCGGCGTCCTAAATACGTGTTTTGGGTAGATATGGCTTGGGCCGAATCGGCTATCGGTGAAGCTCCGCTGGATTTCATCGAGTATAAGTAATTGCTCGGATTGCAGATTCGGTTTAAAATTATCGCCGTCGATGAGGGTTTGAAGACGCTGCTGAAAGTTAGCGAGAGCGATTGGTTCAATTTTACAGGCATCCAGCATTTGTCGAGATGTTCGCAGGGCAAGGCCTTTGATGGCCATACCAACAAGCTGTTCGATGAGTGTTTTTTCGCCTTTATAGTGCCTGCCAAGGCGGTAACAAGTTTCGATATCCTGGAAAGCCGAATTAAAGTCGTTGGATTGCGCGTTTAACCATGCCCGCCAGCGGAGGGCACGGGCAATATTACGGGAAGGCGCGAGGTCCGGCAGGAGAACCGACAGCATGCTTTGTTCGGGGTCATTAGACTGATACTGCTGCCAACAGTAAGGTAATTTTGAACCTTTTGTAACAAGGGCAAGGGGCGCGTCATTTTTGGCAAGCCACTGCCTGATAAGCTTTATTTGCTCGTCGTTAGCGTCATAAAAATTCATTCGTAAGAGTTCTTTGGCATCGTTTGTGTCCACGAGGGTTTTGAAGGCCTTGTTATAAAGAGGGAAGGCGTTCGTGGAGTCGTCGGCGGAAGGGCGGACAAGTTTGTTGAGTTCCGCGATGTAGTTGGTTGTGATGACGGGTTTGCCTGAGAAGAACCATGCGACGTAAAGAACGAGAAGTATTATCATCGCGGCGAGGGCCTGGAATGTTCTTGCAACGACGGTTCGCCAGAGGGGCCGGCAGCGTTTTTTTGCGCGGCGCATAAGGACAGCGAGGATTTTAGGGTCGCCGAATTCTGAGAGCAACCGCTGTGTTTTTTGCTCTTTTTCCTCATTAGTGGCGCAATCTTTCAGATAAACTTCGAAATGGTCGAACAGCTCTTCGCGGACTTCATCGCGTGCTTTTTTGCGGTATCGCATATTTTTGATGACGAGGTTGATGTATTCGACGGCGCTATGGGGCAGGTTTTCGAATGTTTTATCATCTTTAGCCATAACGTTGCTCCTAAGTTATTGATGCTCGGTTAACGGCTCATTCGTTTACGCAGGTTTAATCGCTACGCCGAAGACGAAATCGAGGCCTGTTCGCAACTTTCGCAACTGCTCGGTCTGGCTTGAGAGATATTCTTTGCCTTTGCCGGTGATTGAGTAGTAGCGTCTTTTACGGCCTGATTTGGTGGTTTCCACTCGTGCTTTGACGAGATGTTTGGCTTCGAGGTTGTAGAGCAGGGGGTAGAGGGTGCCTTTGCCCAGTGTGAGGATTTCGTCGCTGCGGTTTTCGATTGTCCGGGTCAATTCGTAGCCATACATTTCGCCTCGTGAGAGAATCTGAAGCACAACTACGGGGGCGATACCTTTGAGCAACTGACTTTCAAATTTCATACCAATCTCCTTTTCCGCCTGAGGCGGATAAAATATCGTATATCGTAATAATGTATTGTTATGCTTATTATGTATTACATACTATGCGATGTCAAGTAAAATATTGAAAAAATAAAATATATTTTTTACCATCCTGATTTATCAAAAGGATGTTTGAGGGAGGTGGAGGGGAGAAGTTAGAAGGCAGGGAAATATCCAATATCCAATTTTCAATATAGAATGTTAAAGTTAATAGATAAGATTGCTTCAGACGTTTTTGGGGGCGGTTCGGCGGGTGGCGGAAAAGCCGGATATGATTGTGGCCGTGAGCATAGCCAGGAATGTAATGGTGACAACCCAGTTGCCCCAGGTCGCGACTGGGACGTGGGCGGATTTGACAAGGACGATTCCGACGGCCAAGGACTGGAGGAACATTTTTATTTTGCCGGAAGCGACGGCGCGGAAGTCGATACCTTTGGCTTCGGCGGCGTGGCGAAGAATGGTTACATAGCCCTCTCTGCTAATCAGGATTGCGGCGATACCCCAGCGGATAACGTTCATATAAGTTTCGGGAATGGCGAAGAGGGAGGGTTCGTGGATGATGGCGAAACAGATGAATGCACCGCAGACGAGGATTTTATCGGCGAGGGGGTCGAGCATACGACCTAATTTGCTGGCGACGTTGAGTTTTCGGGCGATGGGGCCGTCGATGATATCGGTAAGGCCGGCGATTATGAAAACGGTGAGGGCGGCGTCGAAAGCGAAGATTTTGTCTTTGGCCTGGGGGATATAGAGAAGCATAACGAGAAAGAGTATGGTCAGGACGAGCCGGCCAAAGGTCAATATGTTAGGAACCAGTTTTAGCATAGGCAGAGTTTACATATTGATTTGGGTAATTCAACATTAAATTTTTTTGCAGAGGAGGTCGTAGTTTTTTGAGCCGGTGATTTTGGCGTTAATAAAGGAGCCGGGGGAGGCGTGGCAATCGCGGATAATGCAGATGGGGTCGATATCGGGGGCCTGGCCGAAGAAGCGGGCTTTGGCGGTGTGATTTTTGTCGATGCTGTCAACGAGGCAGGTTAGTGTGTCGCCTATTCGGGATTTATTTTTGTCGAAGACGATTTTCTGCTGGGCGAGCATAAGTTTTTCGATGCGAAGTTTTTTGACGTTATCGGGAACCTGGCTGGGGAGGTCGGCGGCGGGGGTTCCCTGTTCCGGGTAGAAGGGGAAGCAGCCGAGGTTGTCGAAACGTGCCCATTTGAGAAAAGCGAGAAGTTCGTTGAAGCGAGCGTCGGTTTCGCCTGGGAAGCCAATGATAAAGGTGGTGCGGAGGACGCAGCCGGGGATTTTTGCTCGCAGGGTTTCGATTAGCCGGCGGATTTTGTCTTTGGAATGAGGGCGGCGCATTGCCTTGAGGATTTGGGGGTTGATGTGCTGGAGAGGGACATCGAAATATGGGAGGATTTTATCGCAGGTGCCGACGGTTTCGATGAGGCGTTCGGTAATTCCCGTGGGGTAGAGATAAAGAAGTCGAATCCAGCGGAGTCGCGGGATTTTGGCGAGGTCGGAGAGCAGTTTTGGCAGGGCGTTTTGGATATTGAGGTCGTGGCCATAGGCGGTGATGTCCTGTGCGATGATATTAAGTTCGACTGCGCCTGAGGCGACGAGTTCCCGCGCTTCGGCAAGGATGAGTTTTCCGGGTTTGCTGTGTGTTTTACCCCTGATAGCGGGGATGGTGCAGAAGGAGCATTTTTTGTTGCAGCCCTCGCTGATTCGCAGATATGCCCAGTGGAGCGGGGTGATGCGGAGTCGGATGCGGTCATCATAGGGGATTTTGAGTGGGGCGGTTACGGCGGAAACGGGTTTATCGGATGTGAAGGTCGATTGAATTATTTTGACGATGTTATCGCGTGATTCGAGGCCAAGGATGGCGTCTATACCAGCGGTTTCGGTGAGGAGGTTTTTGCCCATTCGCTGGGCGAGGCAGCCGGCGACGATGACTTTCTGGATATGGCCTTTTTCTTTTCGCCTGAGGGCGTTATTGATGGCGTCGAGGGCTTCTGCTTTGGCGGGTGCGATGAAGCCGCAGGTATTGATGATGACGACAGCGGCGTTGTCGGGGTCCTGGGTTATGCAGAAGCCGGCCTGGGCGATTTGGGCGAGCATACGTTCGCTATCGACCATATTTTTGGGACAGCCGAGGGGTATAAAGCCAACGGTAATTTTCTTAGTATTCATTGACTGATATAATAAAGTGTTTGACGGTTATCACAAGGTTGTTATACTAAATAACAGCTTAAAATGTTTTTGAAATATGAGGAATCCATAATTTTCTGGAGGGCAGCATAATGGATGAGTTCAAAGCAGGCAAGCTGGGCGGTCAGAACGCAGATAAGCCGATACCGTTTGATGACGGGTTGTCGGTGTCACATTCGCCATTGGACCTCGGAGGAGGGGGCATATCGGGCAGCTCAAGCGAAGCACCGGAAGAAATGCCTATGCCTGTTATAAAGGACACGGGCAAGAAGGTGAGCTGGCCCGACCGGATTACGGGCATCAAGAATTTTTACACGAAGCTGCATCCGGGGGCGATTGAGTTTCTGGACGAGCAGATTTGCAAGTGGCTGGCGGATAACCCGGGAGTTAACATAAAGCATACGAATACGGTTACGGGCGATATCGTAGCCAAGAAGACAGAGCCGAATATTATAATTACGGTTTGGTATTGAGCCACAGAGGACACAAAGCACACAGAGATAAAAAAAGAATCTTTTGCTGTGGTTGATATCGGTATAAAGCAGTTGTTCACTAGGGGTGGCCTGTTGGATAGCAGGCCTGAGAGCAAACCCTTTGAACCTGAACAGGACAGCCGAAAGAGGCGAGGCCTGCGTAGGGAAGTGATTAAAGACAGTCGAAGATGTTAGTATGAGATTGAAATCGCTTCCTTATGAAAGCGATTTTTTTATTTTAGGTGAGAATTTAATATGGCGACGCAGTTAGAGACAGCGAGGTCCGGGCAGATAAGCCCGGAGGTTGAATACGTGGCGAAGGCCGAAGGTGTTGAGGCGGGCTTAGTGCGTGATGAGATAGCGGCTGGTCGGTTAGTGATACCCGCCAATGTGATTCATTTGAAGCGGAATTTGAAACCCCGTGGGATAGGTCGTTTGCTGGCGACGAAGGTCAATGCGAATATCGGGGTGAGCAGCGTTCGCAGCACTATCGGGGAAGAAATCGAGAAGATGCGGGTTGCGATAGAAGCGGGGGCGGATGCGATAATGGATTTGAGCACCGGGGGGGATTTGGACGTGATAAGGGAAGAATTGCTGGCCCAGTGCCCTGTGCCTTTTGGGACGGTGCCGATTTACCAAATGGTTTCGGACAGGACGGTTGAAGAAATTGATGAAAAGATAATTCTTGATGTGATTGAGAGGCAGGCAAAGCAGGGGGTTGATTTTTTTACGATTCACGCGGGCGTGCTGAGGGAATATCTGCCTTTGACGGGCAAGCGAGTGATGGGGATTGTGAGCAGGGGCGGGGCGTTATTGGCGGAATGGATGCTTTATCACGGGAGGCAAAATCCGCTATATGAGATGTTCGATGAATTGTGCGTGTTGATGCGTGAATATGACGTTTGTTTTTCTTTGGGGGATGGATTACGGCCTGGGAGTTTGGCGGACGCGACGGATGAGGCGCAGATTGCAGAGTTGCGGACGTTAGGCGAATTGACTCAGCGTGCGGTTGAGGCAGGATGCCAGGTTATGGTCGAGGGGCCGGGGCACGTGCCGTTTAACCAGATAGAGCACAATATGAAGATTCAGCAGGAGATTTGCCATAATGCGCCGTTTTATGTTCTTGGGCCTGTGGTTACGGATATTGCGCCGGGGTATGACCATATAACGTCGGCGATAGGCGGGACAGCGGCGGCGTATTACGGGGCGTCGTTTTTGTGTTACGTTACGCCGAGGGAACATTTGGGTTTGCCGAATGCGGAAGACGTGCGGATGGGTGTGATTGCGGCGCGGATTGCGGCACACGCTGGCGACGTGGCAAGGGGACTTGCCGGCGCGGCGGACAGGGACAGGGGATTGAGTATTGCAAGAGCGAACCTCGACTGGGACAACCATCTTGCGCAGTCGCTGGACCCTGAAACGGCTGTCAGGATGCACGAGGAGGCGTGCGAGGGAATAGAGGAAAACGGTAAAATGAACGCGGATTACTGCTCGATGTGCGGCAAACAGTGGTGCAGCGCAAGAATAAATAAAGAGATTCGTGAAAAATTGAAGGTGGGAAACCATTAGAAGTAAAATATTGTACACAGGTAGATCGGTAATGCAGATTAGAGACAGGATTCTGGGTGCTGTTGGAGTGAATATTTTACTATGCAGTATTTGTCTGGGCTTTGAGGACGAGGGTTTTCAATGGTGGTCATACATGGAGGCGTCGACCGGGATTGCCAAGGACTGGAAGGCGACGTTTCGGCAGGACTTTCGATTGGGCGACGACGGCGGCAATTTATATTATGAGCATTCGGATTTGATATTCACGTACAGTGGGCTGGCAAAGTGGCTGGACGTCGCCGGGGGATTTCGACTCGTATATGAGAAGGACAATGAAAATGTGTGGCGTCGTGAGAATCGGCCTCTTATGGACGTGACATTGAAAGGCAGTTTGTTTGACTGTTTGGTCAGCAGCAGGAACAGGATGGAGTACAGGGATTTTGAGGACAAGAAGGACGTTTGGCGATATAGTAACAAGTTCATGGTGAAACTACCGATTGAGGTTACACCTTTGAAACTGAAGCCATATACTGCCGACGAGGTGTTCATTACGCTCGACGAGAACAATGTCGACAAGAACCGGCTTTACTTCGGGGTGATAATGCCGCTGCGAAAGGGCATCGACGCCGACATTTACTATATATGGCAGACGAGCCGGTCGGGAAATGAATGGAAGGATATCGAGGTGCTTGGGACTGGGCTGAAATTTGAGTTTTAGCCTGTCAGGTTTTCATTGAGTCGATTTCAAGAAAGGCGATTGGGGCAAAGATAAAGACGGGGAGCCACGCCCAGAGTTCGGGGACTATTCTTCCGAAGACGTCTTCGGTGGCGAGTATTCTGCATACAAAGCCGACGATGAGCGAGGCAGCGGTGATGGCGAAGCTGATGGCGATGGCGGATTTCATTGATTTGGGGTCGCGGCAAACGAGGACGGGCAGGCAGACGAGGAGCATAACGAGATTCATAATGGGGTCGGTGATTCTGAAATGTTTCTGACTGTAGAGGTTCGCGAGGTCTTTGAGTTGCGTTCCCTGCGAGGCCAGTTGAGATAATTGCAGAGAGCTGAGGAGAGATTTATGCTCGGCTTTTCGCCTGATGGGGATGTCGTTTGGCGTTAAGTCGGTTCGGTAGGCCAATAGGGGGATTCGTGAGGCGGCGGCATTTTGTCTGCCGGGCTGGTGCGAGCTGAGTTTGGGAATGGGGGTGGAAAAGCCGTCGGTGAGGAGCCATGTCTGCTTTTTGGAATCGTAGGTTGCCTTGCGGGCTTCGATAATGCCTGTTGGTTCCCAAAGGAGGGCGTCGGGTTTTTTGGCGCGAGTTACGACAATGAGGTCGTCAAAAGTGGAGGAAGCCACGTCAAATTTTTTGGCCGATATAAGTGAGCCGCTGGCGTCGGTTATGAACCATACTTTGTAAGATTCTTTTCCCGGGACGGTATCTGAGCTCCTGACGAGTTTGGGTCCGAGGGCGGGGATAATCAATTCCTGGTCGATTATGAGAAGGCCGGAGAACACGACGGCGAGGATAACAATTGGCGTGATGACTCTTTTTAAGCTGACGCCCGAAGCCATCATAGCTATCAGCTCGTTGTATCGCACCATTTTGCCGAGGGAGAACGCGGCGGCGACGACGGTAATCATTCCTGCGAAGTCGCGGAAATACAAAGTGCTCTGAAGCGAATAATAAGTGATGATGTTGGCGACTACGGACAGGGTATTTAGGTCGGCATGCTCTGTGAATTCGTCGAGATTGCCGAAGAGGTCGATGGTTATACGCATGCCGATGAGGACGCCAAAGGCAATGACGTAGCCGATGAGGAAGTTTTTCGCAACGTATTTGTCTAATATTTTCATTTTATTTGCCGGTTTGTTAAACGCTTAATGGCGAAGTAAGCGTCGATATAATTCAAGTCCAAGCAGCGAGAGAATAATCAGTCCTGCCCACATCATCGGGATGCCGAATATGATTCTGGAAGACGGGTTTTCGGCGATGTTTTTGCCCATAATAATACAGGAGATGAAAATGAGAGCCGGCGCTGCGCTGGCTGCAAAGGCGGTAAGGAGGTGGCCGCCTTTGAGGACGATTCCGAGGCCGATACCAATCATAATAAGCGTTACGCATCCGATGCCGAAGACAAGGCGTGAGTTCATTTCGGAACCTATAGAGGTAAGTGTCCTGACGATTCTTTTTTGAAGCTGGTACTGCAAGGCGAGCAGCTGTTTATCGGGGCCGTCGTGGAGGGCGGCGGATATTGCTTTTGGGCTTATTTCGCTAAGTATATCGTCGGTTTTGAAATTGTCGGTAACGGCAGCGGGCATAACAAGCCCCCTGATGATTTGTCTTGCGAGGATATTTTCCTGTGCCTTCGGGTTTTGCGGGTCGGGGGATGTCCATTTGGCGTTTTGAATATCGAGAGTAAGGGTGGGGGCCATCTCATCGCCTTCGATATTGATAAAGGCCTTTTGGCACCGCATGGTTCGGGGCGGGGTATTGCCGTTGACCGGCCGTTCGGTGATAATTACGTCATCGGCGAGAATGAGGCATTCTTCATCCCTGAGTGAACAGGATTTGGCGGAAAATTCGACAACCTGACGGTCATTGAAGAGCTTGAAGGGTGTTTTTGCGGGGGAGGAGAAGGCGTCGTTAATCTGCTGGGCGAGGAGCTCGGCAGTGAACATGGCATAGAGGTGGCGGGCGAGTCGGGCGACGGGTTCGAAGAGCATGGGGTTTCGGCGGATTTGTTTCATTTCGCCGATTTTTTTGAACTGGATGTTGTCGCCGAGCAGTGCGCCGAATTCAGCGGTAAGGGAGAGTTGTTCGGCGAAGAAGGCGGTGTCTTCACCGGGGGCTATTTGGCAGGTGTTGTGGGCGTTAATGCGAACCTCGTTAATATTTTGATGAGGGTCGAAGACGACTTTCGCAGTTTCTGCGGTAACGATTCTTTTGATTGAGCCGTTGGGGGCCATATCGACGGCGACAACTCCTGAGAGCACATTATTTTGCATGTCGGCGTTGTCGGCGTAAATCCTGCAGCGGTCGTCGGGTGGCAGAGCATAGTAACCCTTTCGCTGGATATTTCTGAAAAGGATTTGCCTGGCGTCGTTTTTGAGGGAATTTTCGGCCTGGTGTATAAAGGCGGGCATAACATAAAAGCTGAGGAGCAGGTTTGCGGTAGCGACGATGATGGCGAGAATAAAGCCGGGGTAAACCAGCGTGAGGACGGAAATACCGCTTGCCTTGCAGGCGTCGAGTTCGTTGTCGTTGGCAAGCCGGCCGTAAACGAGGGTGGTAGCGAAAAGCGCGGCCATAGGCAGAACAAAGGTGAGGGTAACAGGGAGGAAATAAATCATAAGGCGGACGACCTGCCCCGGGCCGACGCCGAATTCCTGGACAGGGCGCAGAATGCTGCCCAGGCTCATCATTAACGTCAGAGCCACGGTGGCGAGGATAAAAACCTTGATGACCTCGCGAAAAATATATCTGTGAAGCGTGAAAACCATATTAGATTTCAGATTTTTGAATTATGATTTGATATTGTCAACAAAGAGCGATGATTTGCAATAGAAATCACTGATGAATGCGGTTTATGCTTGAAAAGGCGGGGGTTATGGCGTAAAACAGGGGAAGGATTTATCGTTGATTGGCGGGTAATTTATGAGATATTACGGGACAATCGTGTTGGGTGTTGTGTTTGCCGGTTTATTTGCGGGATTTGCGCGGGCGGACGTCGTTGTATTAAAAGGGGGGCAAAAGCTCATGGGTGATATTGTGGCGGAAAGGCACGAGCAGATTTACGTGGACGTCGGTGTTACGGTGATAGCTGTTCCTAAGGAGGATGTTCTCGAATATCACTATGACAAGGAGGGAGACGGGAATGCGGTGTCGATGCAGCCAGCGACGGAAGCGAATGAGATAAAAGCGGAGCCGGTGACAGGTCGGCTGTATTACACGGGTAAATTCCAGAAGAGAACAATTGAGCAGTGTGTGGCGGAAGTCGGGGAGGCGGTGGTCAAGGTGAGCAGCCCGGCGGGGATGGGGTCGGGATTTTTTATAAATGAGCAGGGGTATCTTATAACTAATTATCACGTTGTCGAGAAGGAAACAAAGATTGAGGTAACGGTATTTAAGAAGGCAAAAGACGGCTTCGACAAGAAGGTTTTCAAAGGCGTGCGGATTGAGGCGATAAATCCTTTCATTGACCTTGCACTTTTGAAGGTCGAGGATTTGGGCGGTATGCAGGTGAAGTTTGCTTATCTGGGCGATATTGGTGAGATAAAAGCGGGCGAGCGGGTGTTCGCGATTGGTAATCCGCTGGGTCTTGAGCGGACTGTGACCAACGGGGTTATCAGCACGACGAACAGGGCATTCGAGGGACTGATTTATTTGCAGACCGACGCGGCGATTAACCCGGGCAATTCAGGCGGGCCTTTGTTTAACCTGTCGGGCGAGGTTATCGGGGTTACGAATATGGGTTACGTATTCCTCGGGGGGCTGGGGTTTGCGATACCTGTGGATTACGTGAAGCATTTTGTAGATAACCGCGACGCGTTCGCGTATGACAAGAACAATCCGAATACGGGGTACAGATATATTCAGCCGGACGGCAGACGCAATAAGGGAAAGCCGAAGATTGATTAATGAAAGGCGCAGATGAAAATTAGAGCAATCGTTTCGATTTGTGTTATTTGTGCAGCAGCGACGGTTGGCAACGCGAAGGGGGTAGGGCTGCCGAAGACGGCGGAACTTGTCGGGACGGATACGGTGCTGCTTGTGGATATAGGCGACTTTAATCAGTTCAGGACCAAGCTCGAAAAGACCAGTATTTATAAGTTATATAATGACCCGTCGATGTCGGCGTTTGTGAAAAACTTTACCGGCAAGGTTCGTGAAAAGATAGAGGGCGACAAGGACTCATTTGTGAAAGGCGTACTCGACGCGAACCTTATGCCCGAAGGCCGACTGGCGTTTGTGATGACGACGGGGCAGCAGGAAATGTCGATGACGCTGATAAGTCAGTGGGGTCGCAATATCGGCAAGGTGAGAGATATTATCGAGAAGATAACAGCCAGGTCCGTTGAAAAAGGCGCGCACAGGGGGATTGAGAGCTACCGCGATGTGAATATCATAACGCTGACGACTGCGGCGGCGGAAAAACCGGCGGTTAAAAGCAGCGATGACAATATGGCAGCGAAGACAGGGCCGACATCGGAGAAAGACGTTTATTGTTTTGTCGGTGATTGCCTGATAATGGCAAGCGATGCGGAGGCGGTAAAGTTTGTTGTTTCGCAGATTAAGGGCGCGGGGGCTTCTTCACTGGCGGGCGATACGGATTACACAGCGACAATGGGGGCGGTCGGGCCATATCATGACGTTGATGTATATGTTAATTTAAAACGAGTGATAAAACAGATAACTGATGGTGACACGACGGGTGAATCACAGAAGGAGATTGTCAATCTTGGGCTTGACGGGACTGGGGGGCTTGGTTTTTCTGCCGGCATTACGCCGGACGCGGACAATATGGCTCGCGGGAAGATTTTTTTGAGGACGACCGGGGTGAGGAAGGGCATTTTGAAAATGCTGGAGATGCGTTCCGACCCGGTGCGTACTCCGCGATTTGTGCCTGCGTCGGCGTGCTCGGTGAGTTTTTTAAACCTGGATATCAAGCGGGCGTATGACGAGCTTTGCAGCATAATTTATGGATTTGACCCGCCTACGGCGCTGCTGCTTCAGCAGCCGATTCCGGGGACGGGGTCGGACAGTGAACCGGGGATATCCATCAGGCCCGACATAATAGAATATTTTGGTACGGAGATTGTGATTGCGCAGAGCGTAAACAAGCCGTTTTCGAAGGATAAAGAGCCGACGGATATTTATATAGCCGTGAGTGTGAATAATCGTGCGGCGCTGGAAAAGTCACTGTCGCTTATTCACAAACGGCTGATTGCGCCGAACAATCCTGAGCCGACGCGTGAGTTACTTGGATACACGCTTTATCTTATCGGGCCGGCGGGAGTGCCAATTTTGGGCGGGTCGGTGCCGATGGTGGAGGCGGGTCCGCAGCGTGCGACGCCGAAGGGGGAGCGGCTGGCTTTTACGATTACTGATACGCATTTGATTTTCGGGCCGGAGCCGGCGGTTGAGCGAGCGATAAGGACTTTGGGCGGTGCGGAAAACGAGCCGGTGAGTACGGCGAAGTGGTTTAACACAGCGAAAGCGGCGGTACCTTCGGTTGTGGGGTTGGCTGGATTTGAGGATAACGTGGCGTCGGGGGAATTGTTGTGGTGGATGTTGAAGGACAGCGCCAAATCACGGCGGGCTTCGATGGGAATGGGGCCGGCGGCGGCTGTCCTGGCGGGACCTGACGCGTGGAATTTTGCGGACTTTAGTTTGCTGCCTGAGTTTGGCGCGGTGAAAAAGTATTTCGGCCTGTCGGCGGGTTATGGAATCAGCAGACCCGACGGGTTTTTCTTCGAGTTCAAATACCTTAATCCCCAGGGCAAGAATTGATAACCGGTAGGTAATTGATTATCGATGATTCGCCACGATTGCGCTTGACCGGGAAGCGGTCTTTACGCTAAAATAGGCCATTTATTGATTATTGAATAAAATTACTTGTATAGGAGAACGTTGTGAAGGCAAGTGAAATGCGGCCCGGTATGGCCATTACGATGAATGGCCAGTTGTATATCTGCGTCAAGTTTGCTCATGTGACGCCCGGCAATCTACGGGCGTTCGTTCAGGCCAAACTCAAGAGGATTTCCGACGGCACAATTGTCGAGAATCGTTTACGCGCCACGGAGGAACTTGAGCAGGCGTATCTTGATAAGCGCGAGATGGAATACCTTTACTCGGACAGCCACGGGCACGTCCTGATGGACACAAAGACGTTTGACCAGATAACGGTCCCGAACGAGATAATCGGCGACCTGATAAAGTTTTTCAAGCCCAATACGATGCTGACGGCAATGCTGAATAACGGCAACGTGGTGAGTATCGAAATTCCCAAGACGGTGGAGCTGACTGTTACGGAAACTACGCCCCAGCCCAAAGGAGCGACGGTTACCAACCAGATGAAGGACGCCGATTTGGAGACGGGCCTGAGAATAAGGGTGCCGCCTTTTATCGAAGTCGGCGAGGTGGTTCGCATCAACACCGAAGACGGTTCCTACCTCGGCAGGGCAACCAAGTAATTTCGCACGGTAGCATATTTTGCATCGCGTGATTAGGTCGATGAGTCATTACGGGGAGTTCAACCTGCATTAAGCAATTCCGAATTCACGTCTAAGCAGTTTCCTTATAGCAGCAATTTGCCGGGAGATTTAATATGTGGGCGTATTAAGTGAGATTGCTATGGAATTGAGCAGAAGAGATTTGCTTGTCGGTATCGGTGGCGCAAGCGGCGGTATGATTTTAGCGGGCAGGGCGATGGGGGTAGTGGAGCCGGAGCCGAGCGAAGGGGTAATGAGCGGGGAAGTTACTGCGACCGAGGACTTGATGCGGGAGCACGGGATTTTGCGAAGGGCGTTGTTTGTTTACAGCGAGGCAGCGGTGCGGCTGCGAAGTAAACCTTCAGAGGTTTCGCCTGACGCTCTTCAGAAAACGGCCAAATTGTTTCGTACTTTTGGCGAAGATTACCACGAGAAGAAACTGGAGGAAGCATTCATTTTTCCAGCGGTCAAAAAAGCGGGGGGCGATGCGGGGAGTTGGACGGATATTCTCGTCGTGCAGCACAACCGAGGACGAGAGATGACCGAGTATATTCTTTCCGTGACAAAGGCCGCGAAAATAGAATCAGGTGACACAGAGCCGTTGGCGAAGGCGCTGGACTCGATGGTTCGGATGTATCGGCCTCACGCGGCGAGAGAAGATACGGTTATTTTCCCCGCGTGGAAGCAGACGCTTACCGCCAAACAGTTAGACAAGATGAACGACAAATTCGAAGATATCGAGCACGAGATGCTTGGTAAAAACGGATTCGATAATGCGGTGAAGCAAATCAGCGAAATAGAGAAGGGGCTTGGCCTGGCAGACCTGTCGCAATTTACCGCCCCGATAATAAGAAAGTGAAGCTTGACTAATTCAGGAGATAAATATGAAAACGATTGAAAAGCTAATCGGAATAATATCGAAAAGAGCAGAGCTGAAGAGTTTTATGAGACCCGATGAAGTCCGGGAATTTCCCAAAGGCCGGGTGGAGCTTGTCAAGATTGGCGGCACCACGATTGGCCGTGCCATCCTTGAGCCGGGCTGGAGGTGGTCAGAGTCGGTCCAGCCCATCGCCAAAACAAAAAGCTGCAAGGCGCCGCATTTTCAGTATCATGTTTCGGGGGTGCCGAAGGTTCGAATGGATGACGGCAGCGAGTTTGAGTGCCATCCCGGCGACGTCTCACTGCTTGGGTCCGGTCACGATGCATGGGTAATTGGTGATGAGCCGGCAGTTATTGTGGATTTCCAGGGTATGCTCAATTACGCAAAAGCCAAATAAGAGGCATTTCGATGAATAAGGAGTTGTCGAAGAGGCAGGCCGGTGTTCAAATTTGTGAATACCGGCGTTTACGTCTCAATGAAT
Source organism: Sedimentisphaerales bacterium (assembly GCA_050012695.1). Lineage (GTDB taxonomy): Bacteria > Planctomycetota > Phycisphaerae > Sedimentisphaerales > Anaerobacaceae > Fen-1362. The sequence continues at coordinate 28,284 of JBEKGR010000012.1, forward strand.
CACTTTATTCAAAGGATAGGTGATTATTCCTGAAGCGCCGGCGCGTTTTAGCGCTGGGACAAGGGAGCGTTCGATTTTGGCGTCGATAATCACTTCAATGGCGATGTAATTAGGGTCAGCCAAACTTGAAATAGTGGGGCTTTTTTCGGCAGGCAGGACTTTCAGTATTTTGTCGAGATTGGCCTTTTCGATATTCATTTTGAGGCCGACCATGTTGCGGGCATCGATGGCGGCGTTGAGCAGGATGGCGATGTTTTCGATTTTTTCCTTTTTGAATTTGTTCTGCCAGGCCTGTTTGTTGGCGATAAATCGTGTTGTGGAAGTAATAACGGTGTCGATTATCCGCAGGTTATTGGCGACGAGGGAGTTTCCTGTTTCGGTAAGCTCGACAATCGCATCGACGAGGCGGGCTTTGACCTCGGTTGCACCCCAGCTAAATTCGATTTTGACGTCGATATTTTTGTCGGCGAAGAATTTTTTAGTTACATTAACCAGTTCGGTGGCGATGATTCCGCCCTTGAGGTCCTGCACCTTCTGGACTTTCGATTCTTCGGGGACGGCCAGTACCCATCTTGTGGGTTTGCTTGTGGCTTTGCTGTAACCAAACTGGCAGACCTCGATTACGTCAGAGTTGTTTTCCATTATCCAGTCGTGGCCTGTGATTCCAGCGTCGAGGACGCCGTCGGCGACATAGCGGCTCATTTCCTGTGCGCGGAGCATAGTCGGCCGTATCTGGTCGTCGTCGATGGCGGGCAGATAGCTTCTGTCGGATTCGGTGATGTTGAAGCCGGCCTTGGCGAAAAGTTCGATGGTTGCTTTTTGCAAGCTTCCGGCGGGGATACCTAATTTTAAAACTTCCTGTGACATTTTATATTCTTTCGAAAAGTTGCGTTATTTACGGTTTTTTTGTGTTTTCTTTTTTGTTTTTGGCGGCTGTTTTTTGGGCGATTCGCTTTCGCGCCTGAGGAGCAAGTAAAATTCACAGGCGTTTTTGATTGAAATCAGCCGGCAGAGAAATCCTTCGATTTCCTCGTAAGTGGCTTCGGCGTGGATGAACTGGCCGGTTTTGAGAAACTCAATCATTTTCGGGGTCAGCGGTATGGCGTGGCCCTGCATTGAGGTGAGCATACAGTAATCGACGGCGAAGGGGGTTGCGCCGTTGAGCTTTTCGAGCAGTATTTTTGTGGGCCTTTTGCCTAATTTACGGAGCGACTGCAGGCCGAGCATATTGTGTTTGTTGAATACGGCGTTAAGCACGCTGACGAGTGTGGCGGCAATGCTGCGTGCCGGCTCGAAATCAGGGCCGAGGACTTCGACTATTTCCTCGATGGTTGCCACCCGCAAATCATTCCAGTCAACAAAGTAGTCCTTGAGCTTTTTAATCGCGGCCTGCGCATGCGATTCCGTGAGGTTTTCGCTTACGATGGCGAAGACGAGTGCATCAACGGGCTCATCATATTCGACAGGGTGATGCTTGCCCGGTTTTCGCTTCAGTGAGCGATATAGTTTTTGAATTTTTTTCGAGTATTCTTTACTGTCTTTCATAAGTATCCCGTGGCACCCCTTAGGGGTGAAAACGCGGCCGAAACGGCCATGCCGGCAAATATAACAATCAACCGTGCTCCTGGTCAATGGAATCTTTGTCTTTAAACTCACCGGCCAGGTCGTCAATGAGCCTCATAGTTTCGATGGTTTTCTTGAAATTTTCGTCCTTGTGGAGATTTATAACGGGGCAGAACCTGCTTTTAATCTGTTCTGCAAGGAGCATCTGGATTCGTCTTCTGGCGTGGAGAATCGCGATGAAGGTTTTGTTCTGGGCGGTTTCGGTGCCGCCGAACATGCTGAGATAGACGTTGGCGATGCGCATATCCGCGGAGACATCGACCTTTGTGACGCTGACAAGTGATTCTATTCGCGGGTCGCTGAGGTGATTGGCTATGGCGTCACTAACGGCCTCCCTTACGACACGTGCGATTTTCTCCTGTCTTCTCGTGGGCATAATAGTATAAAGAGCGATACCTACTGGAGGGTTCTCGCCACCTTTTGGATTTCGTAAAGTTCAAATACGTCATCTGTTTTCACGTCGTCGAAGCGGGCGATTTTGATGCCGCATTCGAGGCCGGCTTTTACTTCGCTGGCGTCGTTTTTGAAGTGCTTGAGCGACTCGATGGTCATATTGTCGCGTATGACGATGTTGTCGCGGATGAGGCGAATTTTCGCGTTCTTTTTGACGACGCCGTCGTTGACAAGGCAGCCGGCGATTGTTCCGACCTTTGAGACCTTGAAAGTTGTTCTGATGACGGCTCTGCCGATGGTTTTTTCCCGCTCTTCCGGTTCGAGCAAACCGACCATCGATTTCTGGAGGTCTTCGGTAATGCGGTAGATGATGTTGTAGAATCTTATATCGACGCCTTTTTTCTCGGCCATTTTGGCGACGAGTTCGTCTGCTACGACGTTGAAGCCGATGATGATAGCGTTGGATGCTTCAGCGAGGACGACGTCGCCCTCGGTGATGCCGCCTGTGCCGGCGTGCAAAATCTTGAGCTTGACTTCGGCGGTGCTCAATTCCGAGAGATATTTCATAAGGACGTCCACCGAGCCCTGAACGTCTGCGCGGATGATGAGATTAAGCTCTTTGACGGTTCCGGCTTTAATATGAGTGAAGAGGTTATCGAGGGTAATCTGAGTTCTTTTGGCGAGAGCCCCTTCTCTATGGAGCATCTGGTTTTCGTCGGCGGCGGCCTTGGCTTTGTTAATGTCGCTGAGGATGTAGAATCTGTCGCCGGCGTTGGGGACAAACTGAAGACCGCTGACCTCGACCGGGGTTGAGCTTGTCGCTAATTTGACGCTTTTGCCGAAGCCGTCTTTAAGGGTTTTGACTCTGCCGTAGGCGCAGCCGGCGAGGATTATGTCGCCCTTGGTCATAACGCCTTCTTTGATAAGCACAGTGGCGACGGGGCCCCTGGTTTGCGAGAGGTGTGCTTCGACGACCCAGCCGGTAGCGGGTATAGTGTCGTCGGCTTTAAGATCGAGCAGTTCGGCGACGTAATCGAGGTGTTCGAGCAGGTCGGCGATACCCTGGCCTGTGGTTGCGCTTGTTTTGACGATTTCTGTTGTTCCGCTCCATTCCACGGGAATCAGTTCGTGTTCTGCCAGTTGTGAGTAAACGCGGTTGATATCGCTTCCGGGCAGGTCGATTTTGTTTAGCGCGACGATGACGGGGACGTTGGCCGCTTTTGCGTGGTGAATTGCTTCGATTGTCTGGGGCATAACGCCGTCACCCGCGGCGACGACGAGCACGACGACGTCGGTCATAGTCGCGCCCCTTGCCCGCATAGCCGTAAACGCCTCGTGGCCCGGTGTGTCGAGGAATGTTACTTTGCCCTTTCCGACGTTTACCTGATAAGCGCCGATATGCTGTGTGATTCCGCCTGCTTCGCCTGCGGTAACATTTGTGGAGCGAATTTTATCCAGCAAGCTTGTTTTGCCGTGGTCAACGTGGCCCAGCATAGTTGCGATAACCGGGCGTCGTTTGAGGTTGGGCCTGGGTCTGTTTTCAAATTCTGTTTTTATCTGGTCTTCAAGGGAGGCCTTGTGTTCGACGTGCAATTCGATGCCTAACTCCAGAGCGATAAGTTCGGCGACCTCGGTGCTGATAACCTGGTTAGCGGTGGCAATGATGTTTTGCCGCAGCAGTTTGGCGATTACATCCGATATCTTGGCGGCCAGCGCCGCGGCCAAACTTTTAACGGTAATGGGTTCTGTAATTGAGGCGGATGTGGGTTTAGCTATGGGCTGTGCTGCTTCAAGGTGGGTTTTTGAGGTTATTTTCCGCAGCGGCCTGAGTCGTAAACCTTCGCTTCCTGCGGCATCGAGCCGGGCTCGTCTTTCTTCTAAATCTTTCTCTCGCCTCTGGGTAATCAGCTTGGTTTTCTTGACGGTTTCGGTTTCGTATTCGGTTCGCCGGCGACCATGCGTTCGTTCTTTTGGTTTTTTGGTGGCGGCCTGTCCGCCTTTGCCTGGTGCGATTGTATCTGTATCTTCATCCTTGCGGGAGGCCATCAAAGGCGAGGTTACGGGCATATCGTACCTCGGCTTTGGTCTCGGTCGTCGCAGGGCAGGCGCAGGTTCCGGCGCCTCGATGCGCACGACCTGCGGGCCTGTAAGTTTGGCCGGTTCGGGTTTTCCGAGCATAGGGCCGGCGGGTATGATTGGTTCCGGTTTTGGCGGCCTGACCCTGGCGACGGCGCGTCGCGGTTGTGGGGGGGCGGGTTGCTCGGCGACAGGCGTCGGCTCAGCCGGTGTTTCCACAACGGGCGGTGTTTCCTGAATCTCGGCAACAACGGGTGTTTCCTGCGGTGCTTCGGCAGTGGTCGGCTCGGCTTCAGCCGGTTTTTTACCTCTTGATTTCCTGACGCGGACTTTTTCGAGGTCAACCTTCTGGGCGGTTTCGATGGCGGTGGTATGGTCTCCCTCACTGAACCATTCTTTTATAGTGGCCGCTTGCCCGGCGGTGAGAGTGGCCATGTGGTTTTTGATGGGAGGAAGTCCCTCATCTTGCCACTTTTTCATGATAGCGGTGCTTGAGACACCAAGTTCGCGAGCCAACAAATATACTCTTGTTATGGCCACTGCTGAGACACTCCCAAAAATCAGGTTTGTTTAGGGCTGTCTGCCGGGGAATTTTGCTGCGCTTGTTCCTGCAGCAGTTCTTCGGCTTGTTTTTGTTTACCATCAGCCGCAAGTTTTTTGGCTTCTTCGACAGCCACGGCAATGAGCTGCTTGGCAAGTTCCGGTTTAATGTTAAGCTCCGTTACCAGGGGTTCAGCTCCGACATCATCCAGGTCGAGAATGGATATTATGCCAAGTGCGATAAGTTTATCAACGAGGTTGTCATCTGCGCCCTCGATACTTTTAACGCATTTAGTGAGTCGTTCAATACCCTGGTTGTATTCATCGGGTGTGAGGATATCGATGTCCCAGCCGGTGAGACGGGCTGCGAGGCGGACGTTCTGGCCGTGCTTGCCTATCGCCAAACTAAGCTGGTCCTCATCGACGACGACGGTAGCCCTGCCAAGCTCAAAGCACAGGGCGATTTCGCTAACCTTTGCGGGCATAAGGCCGTTGGTAATAAAGACCTGTGAGGAATCGCTCCATCGGACGATGTCGATTTTTTCGCCGCCAAGCTCATCGACGATATTTTTTATTCTGCTGCCGCGGACGCCCACGCAGGCGCCGACGGGGTCAACTTTTTCATCGAGTGAGGCGACGGCGACCTTTGTTCGGTAGCCGGCTTCGCGGGCAAGCGCCCTTATTTCGATAATTTCCTCGGCTATTTCGGGGACTTCCTGCTCAAAGAGCCGGCGAATAAAGTCCGGGTGGGTTCGAGACAGGATGATTTTAACCTGGTTCGAGACCTCTTTGACTTCGAGAATCAGGCACCTGATTCTTTCGCCCGGCCTGTGGGTTTGGCCGACTATCTGCTCGCCCTTTGGCATAAATGCCTCAGTGCGGTGGTCGAGGCCGATGACGAGAGAGCCGCCTTCGTATCGGACTACGGAGCCGCTGATGATTTCGCCTTTTCGCTGTGCGAACTCGGTGTAAATACTGTCTCTTTCGTCGGCCTTGATTTTCTGCACCATAACCTGCCTGGCGGTCTGGGCGGATATTCGGCCAAGCTGATTGATATTAATTGGCTGCTTATCCTTTATGGCGGTAACCTGGCCGTTGGTCCGGTCAATCGAGACGACGATTTCACTTTCGGGTGTTCCGTAATGCTTCCTTATAGCGGAAACCATTGCCTCCTCAAGGTCGGCAAAGATGGATTCCTTGTCGATGTTCTTGTCTCTGGCTACGTTTTCAACTATTCTAAGTAATTCCTGGTTCATTTGTTTATGCTTCCTTCAAGCAATAAAAAAAAAGGAAACCATACCGGTTTCCACATCCACGCTGCAAGCCCAATAAATCGAGGTTGTCGTCGGTTTGACGCTACATTTTATGCCTCCGTAGCTCAACCCAATGTTGTATAGCAACCCGATTCATAGGCCGCTGCTGGAGCAAAAACCCTTGCATACCGGCCACAATCGGCGCGAAACCTTCGCCGAACCGAGCAATTGTTCGGCTAATACGCACTGTAAGCAGACCCTGCAAAAATCATCGAATACACCTAACTACATTCCCCCGAGAACTCGGGGCAGCCGTAATTTTTCGCACACGAAAGCATATATTAATCGTCAAAGCGGGTAATAACAATCATTTTTTTTGCAATTTGGCGGTTTTTTTGGCCTGGCTTATGGGGGGTATGATAATGGTTATATGGTGTTTTTTAATAGAAGGTTAGGGGATTAGGGCGTTTTTTTGGGTTTTAGAGGGTGTTTTTACATCGGTCAGGTTTGGGCGGGCCGGGGAGATTTTGAGACGGCGGTCATTTGCTTTGGGAGAGTGAAGAAGAAGGTTGAGCCGACGCCGAGTTTGGAGGTGAGCCAGATTTTGCCGTCGTAAAGTTCGACGATTTTTTTGGTCGGGGTCAGGCCGATGCCTTCGCTTTCGATATTGCCTCGGTTGACCATCCGGCTTGGCGCTATCCCAACTAATCTCAGCAAGATGAATAACAATATTTGACCTTGTATCATCATGCACCAATGCTCATTGCTTTGCGTCGCCGATCTGATAGCAAGACAATCGTCATTGCCAAGGCCACGGTCTGGACAACAAGGATCGCTACAACGTAGCGAGGATAGACCGGTGCTGTCAGACATATTGAACTGACAGTATAAGCCCATGGCAATACTAGCCACACTAACTGCCGATAATAGCGCCACCGCACCAGTATCAAACCAACAAAATTAACAAAAAACGCCGCAGAGAGTGCCGCCATAAGAACTTCACACCACATGTAGCGAAGGACCGTAAAGGGATATTTGCGAACAACTCCCCAATGAGTCAGCCCTTCTTTCTCACGCATGTCAGTGAAATTGAATTCCCTTTTCGATTCGGCGCTACGCTCAACTACGTAAGGCGGGACCAAGGCCAGAGGAAGACGGTAAAAAAGCACAGTTTTCGCATAATAACCGGGATGCTCTGCAACACATTCCCTGAAAAGACCTCGATAAAACGAATTCGCTTCAACCGACCAAGCCGTTGTGAATCCGCGTTTCCTCGCATCTTCATCAACCCACCCATCGCCAAGAACTACGTTCCAAGGGTTATTAGGAGTTTCGCCAAGAGCTTCGTACATCGTTACTCCGGCACCTGTCGACGCTATTAGCGCCTTTCCAGTGGCCGAATGTGTCCACATCATCCATGGAACTAACATGAGTAACATTGTGGCCACCATACCTGTCGTCCATGCAATGGGCACCCAAAATCGGCGTTGGTCAACCCATAAAATCAAGAACACCGCTCCTGGTAACAGCAGGAACTCCGGTCGAAAATTGCTTGCCAAGCCTACAGCGAATCCAGCCAGTAGCAGCACCCAGTTTCGTCCAACATGAGCATAACTCGAAAGCCACAGAACCAACGCCATAAGAAAACAATTCAGCGAATCCGGCATAAAACATGTACTCTGGACAATTACCGGTGGAAGAACCGCATATACCCATGCAGCCCACAAACCTATCCGCCGATCAAACACATTCCGTGCAAACAGAAAAATCAGCAAACATACCATCGCATCCAATCCTGCTTGCAGGAAACGCATCAAAAGGAGCATCCCATTGTAATTGCCAATCCTGTAAAAAAGATAGAGTAGATAAGAATAACCAGCTGGATGAAGCGTTGAGGGTATCCAACCCGTAGTTCTCGTCGGATAAGGGTGCTGTGAATCCACTCTTCCGCCAGCCATTTGCCGCTGTTTCATAACGTCAATTACGTCGCTCTCCCTGCCAAAAGAATCCTTCGTTGACATAAGCATTCCGTGTCCAGAGGCTAATGTAGCTGCAGCCCTGATGTAACCCTGGGACATGGAATCCAATTTACTAGATGGTAAAACCATGAATCCGGCAATGCGCACTGCCAGAGCCAGCAGCACTGCCATCCACAGCAACCGTTCACACCATACTGAAGGATATTTCAATGTGCTCAATTCAATCGTATGTCTCATACCAATGGCCCTAAATAAATTCGCTTTCGATGTACATAAAAGTATCCTTAAATAATTGCTTTAGAGCTTATCATGATATCTATTCATATTCAAAAAAGCGCAAGTCCTTATACAGGGCGTGCAGTTTTTTATGGCTGCTGGAGCAAAAAACCCTTGCATACCGGCCACAATCGGCGAGAAAGCTTTGCCGAACCGAGCAATTGTTCGGCTAATACGCACTATAAGCAGACCCCGCAAAAACCATTGAACGCACCTAACTATGTTGAAGACGTGGCAGCTGTAAATTTTCGCACACGGAAATATATAGTAATTGTCAAAGCGGGTAATAACAATAATTTTTTTGCTATTCCGCGGGTTTTTGGCCTGGCTTATGGGGGTATGATAATGGTTATATGGTGTTTTTTAATAGAAGGTTAGGGGATTAGGGCGTTTTTTGGGGGTAGCGGATGTTTTTTACATCGGTCAGGTTTGGGCGGGCTGGGGAGATTTTGAGACGGCGGTCATTTGTTTTGGGAGAGTGAAGAAGAAGGTTGAGCCGACGCCGAGTTTGGAGGTGAGCCAGATTTTGCCGTCGTAAAGTTCGACGATTTTTTTGGTCAAGGTCAGGCCAACGCCCTCGCTTTCGACGTCATCGCGGTTGAGGAGCGATTTATCTATCAGAAAAGCCAGGTCAACGTTGACGACGTTTTTAAGCTGGGGCGCAATATGCTCGATTTCTTCGCCGAATTCTATGAATCCGGTGAGGGTATTGTTTACGAACCAGGGCTGAACCACCCTGAGAGTAAAGGTTCCGTATGGTCCCAGTTCAATGCCCCAGTATGGTTTTACGGTGTCGGCTGCGGATTTGAGTGTGAAGCGGTTTATGCGGTCGCCGAATCGCGGTGGGTTGTGGACCCGCAAAAAGCAGGTGTTGTTTGTGTCTATGAAGTAAAGGTGGGTTATCCTGTAATCCTGGCGGAGCTTTTCAAATATGGGGATGGTAAGGGTCAGCAGGGTGTTGCGGTTTTTTGCGAGCCAGGCGTTTTGAATGTCCGGGTTATCCTTTACGAAATGAGTTGTTTCGCCGATGAGCCGGGCATCCGAGGCGAGGAACTGGTTAAAATAGCGAGAGATGCTATCAAGCCGGGCCTGGACGTCATCGTTGATGTGTTTTTGCTGGAGACGATAGATAGCTATGGTAAAAATTATTATCAGCAGTAAAATTGAGGCAAATAGCGGTATTAGGATGGGCAATTTGATTGCTTCCCCATCTTTTTTCATCGAGCTGATTATTATTGGATTTGTGCTTTGCATACTATATTTCGGTTGCCGATGTTGCCGCGACAGCAGCAGGAACTTGATTTTCGGCGGATGCTTTTAGTGATTCTGCGTATTTTTTTTCGGCTGCCCTGCGTGCATTGGCATCATTGATTTCACGAACATACTCTATTACACCCTTTAGTTTGCCTGTTGTAGCATCAATCAGGGGGAAGCTGTAGAGGTCAATCCAGCCCACAATTTTCCCGCCCGGCCCTGTTTTGGGGACTACCTCGTAATCGGCCTTGCCGGTTTCAAGGGTTCGACAGGTAGGGCAGGCGTCGCAGCGTGTTTTGCGTCCGTGGTAAACTTCATAACATTTCTTTCCTATCAAAGGCATAGCGTGTGCATACCACTTTTCCATAGCCGCATTGGTCCTGACAATGTTGAGGTTGGCGTCGAGCACGCTAATGCCGTCCTGGATGCTGGCAAATACTTCGGAAAGGAAGCGTTCGCTTTCTTTTATAGATTCCTGCATTTGCACTTTTTCGGTGGTATCTGAAACAAATCCTTCGATGGCGAGCAGTTCGCCTTTGGGGGTGAATATGCCCTGCCCCTGTTCCAATACCCATTTTTGTTCGCCGTCAGCGGTTTTTATTCTGTAGGTTACATGGAACGTTTTGTGTTCTTTCAGTGCGGCCTGAATAGTATCCCATACCTTTTCGCACTCATCCGGATGAATCAACTGGTTGTATGCTATTTTACTGTTGTTGATGAGTTCGGCGGGTCGATAGCCGGTGAGATTGACGCTTCCTTCGCTGACAAATTCCATAGTCCAGTCGCGGTCATTCCGGCAGCGATATGCCATTCCTGGGAGGTTGCTCATCAGCATTTGAAGCGTTCGCCGACTCTCAAGCAGGCCGTCTTCTGCGAGTTTTCTTTCGGTTATATCGCGGACAATCACGATAAGCTGTTCATCGCTCAGCCAGACCACTCGCGCTTCACGGAATTGTTCTGCCTGGTTTTGGACCGAATACTCTGCGATTTCGACGGTTTTGTTTTTTACGGCTCTTCTGACAGCCCATTCGAGTCGGCGTGCTGCCAAGGGACCGAAGCTCGTATATATACTTTTTCCAACGAGGTCATTGGCTTTGATGTGGCTGAAAGCGTTATTTGCCGGTATTTTGCACTGGAGGATTTTTCCGTCGGTGTCTATTCTCAGGAACATATCGGGTAAGGCCTGAAAGATAGACCGCATCTGGGAGTTGGCCTCGACCAATTCACCTGAACTGATTTCGATGGAGCGTTCGAGCAGGAGCCGGTCGGCATCGAAATTGAAGTATGCCTCGTTGACGACTTTGACTATTTCATCAAAATCTTTAGGAATTTTTTCGGCGGAGCCGAATATTTTTTTAATCTGGCGTCTGAGTAAGCTGTGCATTTTATCCATTGTCAGGCCTCGGAAAACGCGGTTATTGTCATTGTCTCGTTATGAAGGGCGCATTTTTTGCTGCCCGCGACCGGCGCGATTTCTCCGTATGAGTAGAAGCCGGTGAGGATGGTGTCATTGCCGAAGATTTCGCGGACCGCTTCAATTTCCTCTTCAACCCGCTGTTTAAGAATCCATTTTCTTCCACAACAACTAATGATAATCGCCAGCTCGACTTTAGGGCAGTCAATTGTGTCCAGACAGTTTTTCGCGGCCTTGGCGGCAGCGTCAATCATTCTCTCGTAATTAACTTTCATCAGGCGTGCGTGGTAGCCCTCGGGGACGTCGCCTGCAAATGTTATACTCTGTTCTTTGTCATTTGTGGCCAGGATGGTGCGGACCAAACTGGTAGTTGCCTCGTTATCTCGAATACCCAGAGGAAAAAGCAAGCCGGTGGCGGGCAGACCTTTCGCGTGTTCGCCGAGGTACTGCTTGTAGAGTTCCAGGGCGTTTTTTCCGTCAAGCTCATAAAGGACGCCACCTTTTGAGCGGGTGACAATTCTTTCCGGGCCGAATGGGTCCCATCCGCCGACGGAGCCATAGCCGATTTTTAGTTTTTTGCCGTGGAATGCTATTGCTGATATGACATTATTTTTAGGTATGCCGTCGGAGAAAGTTAATGTTTCCTGAAACTTATCACCGTCTCCTGCCAGGCCTCCGGTTATAATTACGTTCTCAGGGAGATTTTTTTCGAGTCCTTTGACAAGTTCACTTCCGTTGATATTAACGCCTTTTGAAAGGACAAAGAGGTGGCTCAGGTTGGCCGGATTCACAATCGCTGCGAGGCGCTCGCCGGCCAGAAAGCTATCCTCAGCGGAATTGACTTCCACTTCATGGGTTCTGACGGTGGTTTTCTCGAAATGCACCGCCACGGTTGTCAGTGAGTCATCATATACGGTTGTTCCGCAAATTTCTCCTGCCGTGGAGCAGCCGACAAAATGCGCGTTTGGATAAACACCGGCAAGCTCTTTAAGAAGGGGGGATTGTTTCAGTAGATCGACCGAACCGAAGACCAGGACCAGTTGTGCGGATTTTCCCAGTGTTCCGGGTGCTGATGGCTGCCAGCCGGTTTTTTGCGTCCATATATTTTGTTCGAGTTTCATATAGTTGTCCCCTTTTTAATCGGCTTTTGTTTGGCTGTCTGTTTTTGGCAGCGTGAAAAAGAACGTTGAACCCTGGCCGACGGCGGAGGTAAGCCATATTTTGCCGCCGTATAATTCCACGATTTTTTTGGCGAGCGTCAGGCCTACGCCGGTGCTTTCGAACTGGTCTTTGGCCTGGAGGGTCTGGAAGAGTCGGAAGATTTTTTCGAAGTGCTGTTCGGAGATGCCGGGGCCGTTGTCCGCGACGCTGAATTTCCAGAAGCCATTTTCCTCGGCGCAGGCGACTTTGATGAAACCTTCGGGTTTGTCCATAAATCTTACGGCGTTGCTTAGCAGATGCTGAAAGACCTGCTGTATGCGGGTTGGTTCGGAGGTGATAACGGGCAGCCGGCCTTCGACGGTGATATGTATGTTGGCTGGTGCGTCGAGCAGCTTGATGATTTCCTGCAAAAGCTGATTGAGGTCGATTGAAGCCGGGTCTTCTTTAATACGGCCGATTCTTGAGTATTGCAGGACGCCGTCGAGGAGGTTTTGCATCCTGTTTACGCGGGTGGTAAGCATCTTGAGCTGTTCTTTGCCGTCGTTGTCAAATTTATCGGCGTAATCCGTGGCAATCCAGTCGGACAGCGCATTTATGGCACGCAGCGGCGCCTTCAGGTCGTGTGATATGATATACACGAAGTCCTGGAATTCCTTGTTGATGCTTTCAATTTGTTTGAGCAGCTTTTCACGTTCGTCAACACTCATGACACCCGGTTTTTCCGTCAATAAAGTGCTCATATATCGTCCCCAGTTATTAGATAGAAAACACTCCGACCATTGATACCTGAATTATGTTCTTAATATCGTTGTTAAATTGCGACAGATTGAGTATTTAGACGGCTTTTTCAGGCATAGCGAGGTATTCCCGCCCCAGAATGGGGGAATTGCGGACTTTATTACGTGCGGGTTTGTTATAGTCCGATAATGCGACCGTATATTCAGTCGGGTTTTGTTTTAGAAGCAGGGCGAGGGGCGTCGGAAAGAGGAAGCAAAAGGGCGGTTATTTTCTTTTTTTCGAGCTTGATTTTGCAGATGCGCAGGGATTTGTCGCCGACTTTGAAGACCGGGTCGAATGGCTCATCGTTGAGCAGCGACCTGCATACTTGTGCGGCGATATCATTCGGCTCTGTGCCTGTAAACGCAAGCCAGTCAGTAAAGACCTTGTTGCCTATTGATTTTGTGAGTGTTGTGATGCCTGCTGCGCCGAGGGATACGCTGTCAACATGGGTATTTAACTGGCTGAATGAATTTGTTGCGGGAGTTATGCGGACGGTCAGAATGGGATTGGCAAAACGCGTTCTGGCTGTTGCCATAAGTATAATTTGGTTTTGTGTTAAAATTGCCTGCGGGTCAGTGAAGGTGATGTTATTGAATTTTATCGGCTGGCGCCAGCGTGCGATTATATCATTCAGGCCTTCCTCTGTGATTACGACCTCAAAAGGGTCATCAAGCTGGGAGTTGTTGTAAATTGTCGGCATCAAATAGTTACTCAGATAGATGCTGATTTGTCTCTGGTCGGCTATTCGAAGCGGGGCGTAATTTTTTGGTCTGTGTGTTATAAGGACAAACGCCAATAACACGAGCACAAGAGGCAGTGCAAGCCAGAAGTATGCTTTGAATTTCCTGTTTTTCATTTTCTCTGAATCTTTTTTCATCTTAATTGCTACTGAACGCTTGTTAGAAATCAATCGAGCGGTTATAGTAAGGCAAAATACGAGCGGCTTAAAGCGAAAAACGAAAATCGAATAAGAAAGGATTTATAATAGTATGGCTAATCATTTTGGCGACCGGCTGGTTGAAGCGATAAAGAGCAAGCGAACATCATTGATTGTTGGTTTGGACCCGGTTTACAGCCGGCTTCCCGCGGCGATAACGAACAGAAGCGATATGAACGACGAGTTCGACGTGGACTCGGCGGTCGATGCGATATTCGATTATTGCACACAGGTGCTGAGGATTGTCTCGCCGATGGTGCCGGCGGTGAAAATCAACATAGCGTTTTTTGAAAAATATCTCTGGCAGGGAGTCGAAAGCTATTATTCACTTATTTCCGAGGCAAACGAGCTTGGCGTTGAGGTAATCGGAGATGTCAAGCGAGGCGATATAGGCCACACGGCAGAGGCATACGCGACGGCGCATCTGGAAAATCCCGAAATGGCGGGCCTTGAAGATACGCTTGCTGCCGACGCGATAACGGTCAACGGTTTCGCGGGCGCAGAGGCAATCGAGCCATTCGCGGATGTCGCCACCAAGCAGGGTAAGGGCGTGTTTGTATGGGTTCGAGCAAGCAACCCTGGTGCGGCTGCGATACAGGATTTCGCTTCCGGCGACGGGCAGAAGATGTACGAGAAACTGGCGGCAGTCGTGGGCGAAATAGCGAACAAGCCCGGCAGAATAGGTAAGGCCGGCTACAGCAATATCGGTATGGTTATCGGCGGGACGAGTCCCGAAGAGACGACGGCTCTGCGGAAAAAATATGACAATATGTGGTTCCTCGTTCCTGGCTATGGCTCACAAGGGGCATCGGCTGCGGATTGTGTCCGGTTCTGCAAGCACGACGGCAACGGCGCACTGATTAACGCGTCTCGCTCGATTATCTACGCATACGAGAATCCGAAATACAAGGAACAGTTCGGCGACAATTGGAAGAAGTGCATCGAGCAGGCCGTAATCGACGCCAAGCTGGATATCGCAAAGGCCGTCCAGGATGCACTGTAGCTGAGCGTTATACTCGCAAAAAATTGCATTGGCTCATAGAGATATGGGTGAAGGTCTTTTCAGAGATAAAAAGATTTTGGTGATGGGCCTCGGGAGGTTCGGGGGCGGGGTGGATGTTGTGAAGTTCGCCTGCTCGGCGGGGGCAAGGGTAATCGTTACTGATTTGGCAAAACAGGATACACTTGCGGAATCAATTGCTCAACTCAAAGGGCTGGATATAACATATCACCTTGGTTCACACGAGCCGGCTGATTTTGAGCAGGCGGATATGATTGTGGCTAATCCCGCTGTGCCTTTGGATAACAAGTTTTTGCAGATTGCCCGCAAGGTAGGAAGAAAAGTTACATCGCAAATCGAATTATTTTTTGAACTTTGCCCGGCGAAGATAATCGGCATCACCGGCGCGAATGGCAAAAGCACCACGACATCACTGACGGCACATTTGCTTAGAAGTCGATTTGGTAAAAAGGTCTGGTTGGGCGGCAATATAGGCAATGAGCCGATGCTGACGATTGTAAGCAAAATAAAACCCGATGATTTGGTTGTTTTGGAGCTGTCGAGTTTTCAGATTGAGCAGTTGGCCCAGAGTGACAAGGCGCCGCAAGTCGCGTTGCTGACGAATCTTACGCCGAATCATTTGGACCGCTATAAGACATTCGAGAATTACTGCAAGGCCAAAGAGCTAATCTTTCAACATCAAAAACCGGACACGAATCAGCCCGCGGTTTCGATTTTCAACGGCGACGATGAGGTTGGCAGCAAGTGGTTTGCGAAATATCAGAAGGATGCCGGACGGGTTTGCGTAAAATTTTCTGCCGATGGTGTGCCGGCGAGAATTCGCAGCGTGTATGGGTTGCCGGGCAGGGCGTATCTTGCCAATTTGGCCGGCGCGATTGCCGTAGCAAAGCGTTTCGATGTAGCCGATGAGCAGATAATCGGGTGCTTGCCCGCATTTAAGGCGTTGCCTCACAGGTTGCAGCTTGTGGGCGAGGCGAGAGGGGTTCGCTGGTATAACGATTCCAAGGCGACCACACCGGATAGTTCAATTGTCGCCCTTGAGGCGTTCGACAGCCCCATTATCATAGCGGGCGGGTATGATAAACATATTCCGTTCGATGAGTTTGGCGCAAAAATTGCCCAAAAGGCCAAAGCCGCCATTCTCATAGGCCAGACCGCCGTGGCGATAGGGAAAATCATTCAGAATCATCCGCAAAACAAGGCCCAGGTCAAGTACGCGAAGACGCTGGAAGAGGCGGTCAGATTGGCTAACGGTCTGGCTGTTGAAGGAGATGTGGTTTTACTTAGTCCTGCCTGTGCCAGCTACGATATGTTCGACAATTACGAGCAGCGGGGGGAGCAGTTTATCGACTTGGTAAATAAGGTCATTCGCTGATTATCGGAACATTCGACGTTGCCCCAACTTTTTTTATCGATTGATTATTGATTATTTAGAGCGGAACCGGGCTTTAGATAATCAATCATCAATCATCACTTATCAATCTCTTAAGCGGTCCTTTAAAAAAGACGATTCGCAGGGAGCAAACACATTAATGTCTTTTTTGAGGACCGGCAATGCAAGACACATCCGAGCGGAGAAGAGAGCAGAGATTAAGATACCACTGGCCTGTGTGGTTCGCGGAGAATTTTGCCGGTTTACTTTCACAAGGACAAATGGTTGACATTTGCAGCGGAGGGGCGGCTTTCACCTGCTATGCGGACAAGGGCTGTCCTTATCCGGGCCAGAACATAACAACCCGCTTCAGCGTGCCATATTATCGCGAGGACGACCGTTTCGATATCAGTGATTTTGTTCGCGCGGGCCAGGTTTGCCGAATTGACCAAATTGGCAATGGCCTGAGTCGCGTGGCGATAAAATTTTATGAGCCGCTTCCGTTCAGGCCGGGCGAATTAGCTAATTCCCAGTCACGCGATGAAGAGGTTCTTGAACCCGCAATGGTCTAAGCAGTCCTCCGTCCTCCAATTTTCCAAATGGGAGTGCTGGGATTCGAACCCAGGACCTACGCATTAAAAGTGCGGTGCTCTACCTACTGAGCTACGCTCCCGGTAATTTAACCAGGCGAACAGAATAACAGTTTTGGTACTACCTTGTCAATGGTCGTTATTGACATCAGCTCTTTTGAGCGATACTATCACCTGCCTGTTTTGATTCTGGAGCTGAAAATTATGACTAATGTTACGCTGATAACGGGTGATGGTATTGGGCCTGAGATAGCCCAGGCAGCACAAAGATGCATCGACGCCACTGGCGCGAAAATAAACTGGGAAATCTGCGAGGCGGGAGTTGAGGTGATGGCAAAAGCGGGGACGCCTTTGCCTGATTCGACGGTGGAATCGATAAAAAAGAACGCCCTTGCGCTGAAGGCGCCGATAACGACGCCAGTGGGCACGGGGTTTCGCAGCATAAACGTTCACTTGAGGCAGATATTTGACCTGTACGCCTGCTTGAGACCCTGCAAAAGTTATAAGGGTGTTCGCAGCAAATACTCTAATATCGACCTTGTTCTCGTCCGTGAGAATACCGAAGACCTTTACGCGGGCATCGAATTCGAGAAGGGCAAAGACGATACGGCTGAGCTTATCAACTGGCTCAATAAGCACAGCAAAAAACAAATCAGGCAGGACTCCGGGATAAGCATAAAACCCATTTCGGTCGCGGGCACGAAACGGATAGTGCAGTATGCTTTTGATTACGCCCGCAAGATGGGGCGGATGAAGGTAACGAGCGTCCACAAGGCCAACATTATGAAATTCACCGACGGGCTTTGGCTGGAGGTAAGCAGGCAGGTGGCGGCGAAGAACAGCGACATCGAGTTCGAGGACCGCATCGTTGACAATATGTGTATGCAGTTAGTGCAAAAGCCCGAGTTGTATGATGTCCTGGTATTGCCCAATTTATATGGGGATATTCTCAGTGATTTGTGTGCGGGATTAGTAGGGGGATTGGGGGTTGCGCCGGGGGCGAATATAGGCGAGAAGGCCGCGATATTCGAGGCAACTCACGGCAGCGCACCGAAATACAAGGGGCTTAACAAGGTCAATCCAGTGGCGTTGATACTCAGCGGCGTGTTGCTTTTGCGGCACATTGGCAATACTGCGGAGGCGAACAAGCTTGAGAACGCGGTCGCGGAAGTAATAGCTGAGGGCAAAGACGTTACTTACGATATGAAGGCAGACCGCAATGACCCGACGGCGGTAGGCACACAGGAAATGGCCGATGCCATAATCGCGAAAATAAAAAAGTAAAAGTTTATCGTGTGCGATAAATCGTGTTTAACTTTCGCCTGATGGGAAAATCGAGATGGAAACATCACGGTTGAAACACATAGGCATAATTCTCGACGTAAGCATAATCCTCGTTTTGCTTATTGGAATACCAACATTCTTGGGCTTGTTTTTTGGGGGGGCGGCCAGGATGGGGTCCGTAATCCTTAGTGTTTTCATGTTTGGTGTCCCCTTAACCTTTGCCTACTTGGGATTGAGGAAGATGAAAGCCCTGATTTGGATCAATTTAGTTATTTCCATACCCTTGGTTGTCGTATCCGGGATATTCGCGTATGAAAAAAGTACGACGCAGATATTATTTATGCCGTTGGTTTTGTATTCGGTTGTACTTGCTATAATTAATTTTACGGCCATCTTCGTTTTTTGGAGTGAATATGATTCTAAGGCCCTTATCCCTATCGGAATTTCCGTGGCCACTTTTGCTTTATGTATCTGTTCTATAATAGTTGGGGACCACGTTAATCTATTTGTTTTTAACAGGAGAATTAGTCAATTTGAAGATGCTATTCGAATGATAGATAATAGAATAGTTGACAGCAATCCTATAAGGCTACGTGGTGAAGAAATACCTGAAGAGTATCGCCATCTGGCATATTTTATATACGGGGAGAAGAAAAATGGCATTTTAAGGGCAGATTTTTACTGGGGTAGTGGCTTCCCTTGTAAACATGTTGCTTACGTTTACCTGTCTAATGATGAAATACCAGGAAAAGGCTCAGATTTTCGAAAAGACTGGTATAGATATCACAGGATAAAGGAAAAATGGTTTAGAGTTAGCGACTAAACATTCTGAGGGGAAATGTGGGGGTGCCATACTAATTTCTTGACAGCTTGACGTAACGAATCCTGCGAACATACCTTTAATCCTCACGTATAAAGACCAAAATTTCAGGTTGCCAACCCTTTTTGGAGAGTAATAATGAGCAGGAATAAGATTTTTCAATATATCCATAAGTTATGGAAGGAATGGTGGAAGACCGCCGCTATCATCGTTTTCGTGATAATACCCTTAAAATCGAGCATAGCCGACTGGAACTGGGTGCCGAGCGGTTCGATGAACCCTACGATACTTGAAGGCGATTTGATATACGTGGATAAGCTCGCATACGATTTAAGATTTCCTCTTACGTTCAACCGGATTGCGGAATGGTCCAGGCCGCAAAGAGGGGATATCGTGGTTTGCTTCTCTCCTGATGACCGGACACGATTAGTCAAGAGAGTCATTGGGTTGCCGGGGGACACTATTGAATCGAGGTCAAACGTGCTTTTCATCAACGGCCGCCCTCTCAGTTATACCAAAAACGACGCCAAGTGCGCTGAAGGGCTTGCGTCCGGGTTGAAAAACCGTGCCGTGTTTGCAACAGAAGACCTCAACGGATATGAACATCCGGTTATGGGTATTCCCTCGTTACCGGCGATGCGTAACTTCGGGCCTGTTACGGTGCCGCAGGGGGAATACTTCGTGATGGGCGACAACCGGGACAACAGCAGGGATTCGCGATATTTCGGTTTTATGGAAGGAAAGGCAATAGTTGGAAAAGCAAAGGCAGTGATTGTTTCATTTGATAAGACCGACAAATATCAACCCCGGCTGGAAAGGTTCTTTACTCCCTTGAAATAGTTGGTACTGAATAACCGGATCGGGTGCCAGACTAATAATCTGTTCCTATAATGAAACAGACGTTTGTGGTTGCGCTGCCGCCGATGTTGAGCATGGCAACTCGTTTGGCGTTCGGCACCTGATAATCGCCGGCGGTTGCAGTAACCTGCTTATAGGCGTCGAGCAATTGTCTTACCCCGGTGGCGCCGACGGGATGACCACAGCCGATAAGGCCGCCGGAAGGGTTAATCGGCAGTTTGCCGCCCATCGCAATGACGTCCTGCTCTATTGCCTTCCATGATTCACCCGCTTTTGTCAAACCGAAGTGGTCTATGGCCATATATTCCGACGTCGTGAAACAGTCGTGGGTCTCAATCGCATCCAGTTGCCAGCAATCTTTTATGCCCGCGCGATGATATGCGTCCGTTATCGCTTTACGAGTCATCGGCAAAACATATTCACTCTCGGCGGAATCTGCAATTTTTTTAGCAAATTCTATCGGGGCCGTGGTATGCCCCCAACCCTCTATTTTAGGAATGCCTTCCATTTTCAAGCCGCGGCTTGCCGCATATTTGGCGGCATAACTTTGCGAAGCAAGATAAAGGCACGCCGCGCCATCTGTTATCTGAGAACAATCGGTAACCTTGATTCTCCCGATGACGACCGAATTGTATTTTCCCGTTGAGCATGCGTGGTCGAAACCCATATACCAATCGCGGGTCTGGGCGTTGGGATTATTTTTCGCGTTGGAATAATTTATCTCGGCAATTCGTGCGAGATACTTATTATCGAGCCCGTATCTTTTTTCGTACTCATCGCCTAACTTGCCGAATAATTTTGGAAACGGGAATTCAATCCCGACGCATTCTTTTTCATACCAAGCGGCGGTTCCAAGGAAATCACCACCTTTAGCGGAATCGACGGTTTTCATTAACTCAACGCCGACAACACATACGAGGTCATAAATTCCCGCCTGAATATGGGCCATTGCAGACAGTAAAGCCATTGAGCCAGAGGCGCAGGCGGCTTCGAACCTCATCGTCGGCAAGCCAGCAAATCGCCGGTCAAAATCTACAAAGAACGCGCCCAGAAGTCCCTGGGTGCAATACAACTCACCAGCGAAATTACCGATGAATGCCGCCTTGATATCGCCGGGGTTGAGTTTGGTTGCATCGATACTGCCCTGATATGCCTCTCGCATCATTGCTGCTATGTGTTTGTTTTCTCTTGCCCAGTTTCGGGCAAAATCCGTCTGGTAACCGCCGAGAATATATACCGAATCGTTTATCATCTGCCTGCTCTCTTATACGTTTATTTTGCCACAAAATATTTGCCGGAGTTTATTATGTTGAAATGTGATTTAAGTCCCGCTTTGAGTGCATCCGGGACCTTAAGGCCTTTTTTTGTAATCAACTGTGCGGCTGCGTCGTGACCGCCAAGCATCTCGACGATGACGCTCGGCGCCGCCCAGTTAAACCCATATGACATTACATCATCAATTCCCTCGATACCAACCCGCTGGTCGGTAACCTCGCCCACGAGCGAATACGAGTAAGCAACATAGGCGCAGAGGATATCTTTAACAACTTCGGCCTCACTGCCCTGCGCGGACAGTATCACATCGAAGGCCTCTTTATACATACCCATACGAATAAAATGTTTAGTTTTTTCAACGAAAGCCACATGCGGTTCTATAGCGGGGATGTAATCACAACTGACGGGGTCAAGGAAGACATATTTTCCGCTTTCGAGCTTCTTGTAAAAACCGCTTTTGGTTTTGTAGCCAAGTAATTTACGCTGAATCATCGTGTTAATATAACTTGGCACGACAAGCCAGTCGTGCATCGCGTCCATGGTGTGCTCGCTCAAACTGTCGATAATTGCCTTGTGAATATCCAAGCCGACCAAATCGAGGGTAGCCAGAGGCCCCATAAGGCGACCTGTGTATGGTCCAATCAGGTAGTCCATCATTTCCACGCCGAATTCATGCGCAAGCGATGTAATCCTGCCAAAAAGCACAAAGCCAATCCGATTGCCCGCAAATGCCGGTATGTTTTTGACGGGGATAATCGCACGACGTAGCCGGTTGACCAGAAAAGCCCGCATAAAATCGACAACAGCATTGTCGGTTTCTTCGATACCCGTTATTTCACAGGCAAGCATCCTTCCAGGCGGGTTATAAAAATGCGTCGAAAGGAAATTCTTTTTGAACCCAGGACTTCGTCCCTTCACCAACTCCGACAATGGCAAGCTCGACGTTGTTGAACTGACAATCGTCTGCGTTTTTTTATACGCCTCGATTCGCTCGTACATCTGCTGTTTTATGCCGACATCCTCGGCGATCGCTTCCACCACCCAGTCGGCTTCTGCAACGGCCTCTTTAAGCAGATGTTCATAATCGCCGCATATAATGTTCCGTGCTATCAATTCCGAACGGGCCTGAGATATCGCCTTTTGCAGGCCGCGTTCTGAACCCTGTTGTGTCCGGCTCAAAAAATATACCTTTAGGCCATTCTGCGCCATAATCCCGCCGGACAAACTGCCTACGGTACCGCTTGCGCCAAGCACGACAACTGTCTTGATTGTTTCAATCATAATTTACTCGCAACAATGTCCGCAAATATTTCTGCTAATTCATCTTCGGATGAAGCTGATAGAACTTATTTTGCAAAAGGTCTGTGCGCACAACATCAAATGTGCCACTTTTATATGGGAAATCAGTTTTTGGACTATTGCTTTTTGTTATATTCTTCTAAAAACTGTTTTTCGAGTTCGAGCAGGTCTTTCTTTCTGTCCTTTATTTTTTTAGCGGGTATTCCTACGCATATACTCCATGGGTCGATATTCTTTTTAACAAAACTTTTAGCTCCTATAACCGAACCTTCTCCCAGGATTACTCCCGGCAATATAAAACTGCCTACGCCTACCAGAGCATGTTTTTTCAGAATTACCTCGGCCGAGAAGACATTTCTATATTTATCCGGGATAGTAGGATTTGTCAGGGCAGCCCCGCTAAAGTCGTCGGTTTTCGCGAGTACCACCGTTTTTTCGGAGATACCGACGAAATCCTCGAGAATAATTCCTTTATCGCCTCCGCACAGGGACACAAAACTTGCTATATGCACATGGCTTCCTATTTTAATCTTGCCGCTGAGGAAACAAAAATCGTCAATTCTTACGTTAGAGCCGATTTCGATGAGTTTAATATCGTAGATACGGGCATACCGGCTAATTAAAACATCTTTGCCTATGGCCTTAAAAGGCATTTTTTTCAATTCTGCAGGGGTATAAAAACTGCTTTCCATTGTTTTCCTTAAGTGATTACAATTCTCTCACTGGTGTGGTTTTGCTTAAAAATTTCAAAAACCTCTACACTACATATATATACGAACAGAATCGGCTGAATATTGCAAGGATTTTCAGTAAATTTTGCCTCTGGCCCCATTAGTTTACAGGAACTTCGGGTTTTTTGTGGTAAAAAACGGGTTTTGGGTTAATATCTTGAGGTAGTCAAAATTCAGGAATGGCAGGTGTAGTAATTGAATCAGGAAACATATAAAAAATTGATTAGTGGTCAGAATTCAGGGACATTCGCCTCGGCTGCGAGATTACTATTGAGTATCGTCGCGGTGTTTTACGGGCTGGGTATTTGGCTGCGGAATCGGCTGTTTGACGGGGGGCAGGCCAAATCGTACGCGGTAACGGCCGCTGGACTTGTAACATCGGACAGGACACAGGCAACGGTCCCGGTAATAAGCGTCGGCAATATAACTGTCGGGGGGACGGGCAAGACGCCTTTGGTAATCTGGTTATGCAATCTGTTCCGTGAGCAGGATCTCAATTGCGCGATACTGACCCGCGGATATAAGGCGGCGAAGGGCGATAGTGATGAGCCGGGGATGTTAGCTAAAAATTGCCCTGGTTCGGCTGTGGTGGTAAACCCCGACCGGCTGGCGGGGGCGATTGAGGCGGTTAAAAAACGCAGGGCACAGATTTTAATTATGGATGATGGTTTTCAGCACCGTCGGCTGCACAGGGATATCGATATTTTAACCATCGATGCGATGCAGCCATTTGGCTATGACAGATTGCTGCCTGCGGGTTTACTGCGTGAACCGGTTTCGGCGTTGAAAAGGGCAAAGGCGGTAATACTTACCAGGTGCGACCTGGTTTCGAAAAATAATCTGACAGAATTGACGTCGGCTATCAACAGGATAAATCCCAATGTGATAATAGCGCAGACGATTCACAACCCGGTTTTCGCGGTTTCCGGCGAGAAGCAAATCCCGCTTGAAGAGTTGAAAAACAAAAAGATATACGCTTTTTGCGGCATAGCGAACCCGGAGGCGTTTTTGGCGACTTTGAGGTTGATTGGGGCGAATATCGTCGGGTCGAGGGTTTACGATGACCACTATAATTATACAGTCAATGACGTAAACGATATTTATCGTGACGCGGCGAAGTCGGGCGCACAGATGATACTTACGACTGAGAAGGATTATAACAAGGTATTGCAGCCGGCATCGGGGGCGGGAGAGTTGGTTTTGGCATATCTGGCGGTCAGGTTGCAGTTTGTGGATGGGGCCGACCGCATAAGAGAGTTGATTGAACGGTCGCTTGCGGGTAAAATACCACGGAAAAGAACTGTTTAATCGCAGAAAGCCGCTATGTATGAAAACCTTCTGAATACCGTAACAAAGCTCGGCACGCCGAAAGTGCTGCTTGTGGGCGATTTTATGCTCGATGTATATGTGTATGGTGATGCCGAGCGGATTAGCCCCGAAGCGCCTGTGCCCGTGCTGAAGGTAACCAAAACCGAATACAGTTGCGGGGGGGCGGGGCTGGTGGCGGCGAATTTGTGCGCACTGGAGGCGGTTCCCTTGTGCGTAGGCGTTATAGGTGATGACGCAAACGGGAAAAAGCTCAAAGACCTGCTTGCGAAGATGGGTGCGGACGTATCGGGCCTGATGACCGTTACAGACAGGCCGACGACGACCAAACAACGATTGATAGGTTTGGCGCAGCATCGACACCAGCAGCAGTTGTTCAGGATGGATAATGAGTCGGCTGAGCCGTTGACCGAGGGGCAATATGGCCGGCTGGCGAAGATTTTCGAGACCAGGATTAAACAGGCGGATAACATTTGTTTGCAGGATTATAACAAGGGTGTCCTCGCGGATTTGTTCTGCAAAAAGGTAATTAAGCTTGCTGCCAAGGCATGCAAAAGGGTTTTGATTGACCCGTCGCCTATTAGCGACTATTCGAAATACACGGGAGCATCGGTCATTACGCCCAATCGGTATGAAACCCGTATTGGCGTCGGGTTTGAAGTAAAGACCATCGCTGACGCGGCCCGTGCGGCTAAGGAATTTGTGCGAAAGCTCAAACTTGAAGCGATAGTCATTACGCTGGATAAGGAAGGGGCGTATCTCAGGAGCCCCGGTTTCGATGAGCAAATACCGACAAGACCTCGCGTTGTGTATGACGTAACCGGCGCAGGGGACACGGTGCTGGCGACTTTGGCGTTGACGCTTGCGGCCGGCTGCGATTTCAAGACGGCGGTGCAGTTGTCGAATATCGCGGGCGGAATCGAGGTGGAGAAATTCGGCGGCGCGACGGTCAGCAGAGACGAGATAATAACCGAAATCGTTTATCTTAACCGAGGCGGCGAAGGCAAGGTTCGGTCGGTTGATTCGCTTTTGGCGGAGCTGGCCTGGCGTCGCAAGCGAAACGGAAAAATAGTTTTTACCAACGGCTGCTTCGACGTCATACACAGGGGACATATCGAATACCTGAAGTTCTGCAAAGCGCATGGCGACGTCGTGGTTGTGGGGTTAAACAGCGATAGTTCCGTCAGGGCTATAAAGGGACCTGACAGGCCTATTCACAATCAGGTTGACAGGGCGGCGGTCCTGGCGGCCCTTGAGTCGGTGGATTACATTACGATATTCGACGAATCGACCCCGATTGACCTTATCAAAAAGGTCAGGCCCGATGTTTTGGTCAAGGGGCAGGACTGGGAGAAAAAAGGCGTTGTTGGCACAGAGTTTGTCGAATCATACGGCGGCAGGGTGGCGCTGGCGCCTCTTGTGAAGGGGAAAAGCGCGACGCTTATAATAGAAAAAATAAAATCGCAGGCAGCAAAAACGAAATCAGGGAAGCGATGAGCAAAAATTTTAAAAAGCAGGTGTTCGAAATAATCCGGACTCACAGGAAAATGGTTACTGAGCTTGAAGAGTCCGGGTTGAAGACGATTGCCGATATTGCCGGCGCGATAACAAAAGCGATAAAGAAAGGCGCGACTGTTTATATCTGCGGCAACGGCGGTTCGGCGGCGGATGCCCAGCATATCGCGGCGGAATTAATAAACAGGTTCGAGTCCAGTCGCAGGGCGTTGCCTGCCGTTGCGCTGACGACCGACAGCTCGGTAATGACCTCGATTGCCAACGACTGTTGTTATGAGAATATATTTGCCAGGCAGGCCGAGGCGCTTGTGAAAAAAGGCGATATATTCTGGGCGATATCGACGAGCGGCTCGTCGCCTAATGTCCTGGCGGCTGTGAAGGTCGCCAGAAAGAAAGGCGCTGTTATTCTCGCGTTTACCGGCAAAAAAAACAGCAGGATGAAACGGCTGGCGGATATGTGTTTTTGCGCGGGTAGCGTTTCCGCGGCGAGAAGCCAGGAGATTCACCTGCTCGCGTATCATATAATCTGTAAACTCGTTGAACAAAGTTTTGCATAGGCGAAAGGGATTATGGCCAACAAAGCGATATTCCTGGACCGTGACAATACGATAATAGAGGACCCGGGGTATATAAATAACCCGGACCAGGTTAAGCTGCTCGATGGAGCTCCGGAGGCATTGTCTTCGCTTAAGGCACTTGGTTATAAGCTTGTTGTGGTGTCGAACCAATCCGGTGTGGCGAGAGGAATTATAACCGAGGAAGTTCTTGGTCAGATTCACAAACGACTGGAACAGCTTCTTGCGGAAAAGGGTGTGTCCTTAGACCGGATATACTATTGTCCTTATCATATAGACGGGGTGATTCCAAAATACCGCAAAGACAGCGACTGGCGCAAGCCCAACCCGGGGATGCTCCTTGCGGCGAGCATGGATATGGATATCGACCTCAAGGAATCCTGGATGGTCGGCGACACCACCAATGACATAGAGGCGGGAGCAAGGGTCGGCTGCAGGACGATAATGCTTGCGGGACGCACGCACGAGCAAAAGCTCCAGCCGGGAGCGCCGGCTCCTGATTATAGGGCCGTAAATCTCAAAGAAGTCGTGAACATTATCAAGATGAAAGCGCGGACGGCGCAGAAACCTGCCAATGTGTTGCCCGCTGAGCAGCCGACACAGGCGATTGAGGAAAAGCCGCCCGCCTCGCCAGACGAGCGGGCGAGTCGAGGCGGGCAAGAACCTGCGCCTCAGCAGCAAGTAATGCCTCAACAGCAAGCCGCGCCGCAACAAGCCGAACCAGAGCAGCCTGCACCGTCTCAACCGGCCGAACAAATGACAACGGAACGCCTGCTTAGCAATATTCTCGACCAGATTAAAAAGATGCAGCGACATAATATGTTCGGAGAATTTTCCGTAACCCAGCTTATCGCCGGTATCGCGCAAGGGCTGGTATTTTTGTGTTTGCTTGCGAGTATATGGTTTTTGATGAGTCCAACGAAACAATTTAACCAGGTTCTTATTTCCATCGGGTTCGCTATACTTCTGCAGTTAATGGCGCTGACGTTTTACGTTATGCGCGGGCCGAGATAGTGGGACTGCACAGGAATCACCTCCGTTTACTTAAAAATGGCTGATACTAAGGACAATATTCTGGTCTGGCTTCCTTCTCCGATGGGGGACGCGATTTTGTGCGTGCCGGCTCTGCGGGCGATTCGCGGGCGGTTCAACGCATCGAAGATAACATTTTTCGCAAGCGGTATTGTACGCCAGGTTTTTTCTCCCTGCGGTTTCGCGGACGCGTGGCTCGAACAAAGTAAGGATGGCGTGTTCGCCACTGCCCGGATGCTGAAGAAGCATAATTTTACGCACGCGATTATGTTCAAAAATTCTTTTGGTTCCGCTTTGACTTGCCTGCTGGCGGGAATACCCGCTCGTATTGGTTACGCCAGGGATGGGCGGGGGATATTATTGACCGAGAAGTTGTATCCGCCCAGATTGCCGTCGGGGGAATTTGAGCCGATATCGATAGTTGATTATTATCTGGCTGTTGCGGCGAAACTGGGCGCTGATGTGCGGGACAGGCGCATCGAGTTATCGGTTGAGACCAAAGACACAGAGAAATTGAAAGCGAAATTGCCGGCGGTTTTTAACGCGAAGGGGCCTGTGGTAATTCTTGTTCCTGGCGCCGCGGCGGGGCCAAGCAAACGCTGGCCTGCGGACAGGTTTGCCCAAATCGCAGACCGATTGGCGGAAAAATATAACGCGACGGTTGTGCTGTCGGTTGCGCCAAACGCCGACGAAAAACATATTGCAGAGCATATTGTTGATGATGCGAAACACAAGCCGATAAACCTGGGCGATACGCCTGTCGGGCTTGGGGAGTTAAAGGCGCTTATCGCCGTCGCGGATTTGGTTATTTGTAATGACACGGGGCCGAGACATATCGCAATCGGGTTAAAACGGAAGGTCATTACGCTGGTAGGCCCGAATGCCCCGGCGTGGACCGACCCGGGTTATGCCGACGAGGTATTTATCAAAGGCGATGCCCCCTGCGCACCCTGCGATAAGCCGGTTTGCAGGGAAACGTCGCATTTTTGTATGGAAGCGATAACCGTCGAAATGGTCTGCAAAGCGGCGGCAAAAGTTTTAGATGCGGGCAGTTTCGGGAAGCGGGGCGTGATATGACGGAGTTTTTCATCGACCCGGCATACAAAACCGGTTTTGAACGGCTTGGCCTGACG
Source organism: Sedimentisphaerales bacterium (assembly GCA_050012695.1). Taxonomy (GTDB): domain Bacteria; phylum Planctomycetota; class Phycisphaerae; order Sedimentisphaerales; family Anaerobacaceae; genus Fen-1362. Next base: position 56,801 of record JBEKGR010000012.1, read on the forward strand.
TCAATCGAGGCGGTGTTCGCGTTTGGAGCGGGGAGAAATCTCACCAAGAAAAATCTTGCCTCATATCGAAGCAGAATCGAATTTAAGATTTATCCGCTGGGGCGGATTGAGTCGCCTGCCACTACGGTTTTTCTTAAACGATATGACTATCCGCCGATAATGACACAGTTGAAAAACTGGTTATCTGCGAAAAAACGAGTCAGTTGCGCTCTGGCGGAGGTTGAGGCGGCGCAAAAACTGGCGACGATGGGAATAAATACGCCGAGAATGATTGCGTGGGGACAGGTTTGGGGCGGTTTTTTCGAGAGACGCAGTTTTTCGGCTATCGAGGAAATACGGGAAGGTCAATCGCTTGAGCGAAGTTTGCCCGGTTTTTTTAATGGGCCGGGGACAAGTGAAACTATAGTTTTACGCCGGCAGTTTATAAAGCAATTGGCGTTATTTATAAAAAAGTTTCACGAAACCGGTTTTCGCCATCGCGATTTGTATCTGTGCCACATATTCAGGGTCCCGGATGGTCGATTTTACCTGATAGATTTGGCGAGGGTGTTTACGCCGGCGTTATTCAGTGAAATATACCGCGTTAAGGACGTTGCCCAGTTGCATTATTCGGCTCCCGCCAAATACTTTTCAAAGACCGACCGGCTGCGATTCCTTCGGGCGTATCTTGGTCGGGGAAAATTTAACGCGGGCGACAAACTATTTGTCAGGCGCATCGCCGGCAAGGCAGGGCGTATGGCCAGACACGACGTCAGGCACGGCAGGGCAGTTCCTTTCGAAACTTAAGCGGGCTATAATACCAACGGATGAAACCAAAGATAGCAATCATAATTGAGCGGGCGAATGTCGCGCTTGGCGGAGCTGAGCGTTCGGTCAATGAATTGGCCGAGGCCATCGGTGCAATCGGCTATGAGACGCATATTCTTGCCGCCAAAGGTCGGGCAACGGCCCCAAACGTGCATATTTTGTGTACGGATATACCCGGCAAAAGGACGAGTTATCAGGTTTTTACGCGTGAATTAAAAAAATATATCGAGAGCAATCATTATGATATTCTTCACAGCGTTCTGCCTTTTGACTTTGCGGATATTTATCAGCCGAGGAGCGGGACTTTTGCGGAGTCGATAATCCGTAAAGCTGCGACGTATCGCTGCCCCGTTTTTCAGGTGTTGAAAAGAAAAACTGCATTTTTGAATTTTCGCAGGACCGCGTGGTTTGGCGCGGAACGCCGGCTTGCCGAATCGCAAACAGGGCCACTGGTTGTCGCTATTTCCAATTACGTGGCAGAGCAGTTCAGGACTCACTACCATATCCCTGAAAATCGAATGGTGGTCATACCAAACGGCATCAAGCCGGCAGGACGGATAGATAAGCCCCGTGTTGATTCATTGCGGACTAAGTTATTGGCTCAACTGGGTTCAAAGCAAGCAGATAATGCGGTTCTGTTTCTTTTTGTCGGTCATGATTTTAAGCGTAAAGGTCTCGATTGTCTGGTGGAGGCGATTGGTCGGCTTCAAAAAACGGATAATAATACGCCCGCGAGATTGGTTGTTGCCGGCCGGGCAAGCTCAACGGCGTATCGCCGATTGGCCGCAAAACTGGGAGTCGAAGAAAAAATAGTGTTTCTCGGAGACGTCAGCAACGTGCAGGAATTGATTGCAGCGACCGATGTGGCTGTTTTACCCACTTTCGATGACCCCTGTTCGCGGTTCATTCTTGAGGCCCTTGCCGCGGGCAAACCCGTCATAACCACGAAATTTAACGGGGCAATCGACCTGTTTACGGATAATCGGCATGGCAGGGCAATCGATGACCCTCGCGATGTTGCCGCGTTAAGTGAGGCGATCGAATACTTCACTAATCGTGATAATCTTAATCGGGCAGCGAACGCGATTATCAGCGATAATCTTCGTCAGAATGTTTCGGTCGCCAGGGTTGCGCAGCAGCTTAAGGCCGTTTACGATGAAATACTGAAAAAGAAAGGGCATCTATGAGATTGGCTGCGTTTTTAATCGGGGCGTATCTGCTCGGCTCGGTATCATTCGGGATACTCATAGCCGCCGCCCATGGAATTGACTTGCGCAAGGTCGGCTCAGGAAATATCGGTTCGACAAATCTGTCCCGTGCTTTGGGCAGGCAATGGGCGTATATATGTTTTGTGCTGGATTTAGCCAAGGGATTGTTGCCGACGTTGGCTGCGGGATTGTGGCTTGCCGAGAATGGCACAACGAAGGCGTTAATTGCCCAGCTTGCCGTGGGATGTGCGGCTATATTTGGTCACGTATTTCCCGTTTATCTTGGTTTCAAAGGCGGCAAAGGTGTTGCGACAAGTTTCGGCGTGGCGCTGGGCCTGTGGCCTTATTATACGATTTGCGCGGCGATTACGCTGGTGGTCTGGGTTGTCTTTGCGCTGATTTGGCGGTATGTGTCGCTTGCCTCGCTTGCCTCTGCGGTTGCTTTTCCCGTTGTCTTTGTTGCTGCCATAGCGATAATCCCCGGCTGGCGATTTGCGGATTTGTGGCCCTTGCTGATAGTCGGGATAGTTATCCCTGTTATGGTTTTTATTCTTCACAGGGATAATATCGTCCGTCTGCTTGCCGGCACCGAGAGCAAAATTTTTCAGAAAAACTCAGGGCAGAGATAATTACACCGATGATTGGTTTTTATTGCGCAGAAAGCCGCCCCGTCCGATTTTAGCTCGCAGGCGGCTAACTTGGAATGTCATCCTCGGCGAAGCAGCAACCAGCCATCCCTGACTGGCCCCCCAAGAGAAACACACCACACACAAACTCTTTTCGATAAACCAGCTACCGCCCCCTCCTTTTGTATTAGTAACCTGTGGTGTTATCGGCCGATTAGAGGCAGAATGCAGGAAGGAATTGCCTGAAAAGCGACTTCGCAAAACCTAAATAATAGATAGGATATATGTCATAACGGTGTCAGGATATGGCGTTTTGTGGCTATAAAGCCAATGAACGAATGCTTAATTGCTCGGCTTATTGCTCCAGAGGTGTTATTCCCTCGCGGACAGCATACTTGGTTAGTTCCGCGACACTGTTGATTTTGAGCTTGTCCATTATATTACGCCGATTCGACTCAATGGTTTTGGTGCTGACGTGGATTTGGAGAGCGATTTGTTTGGTGCTTTTGCCTTCGGATAAAAGCTGCAGCACTTCCCGCTCACGGTCGCTAAGTGTTGGCCCGTTGGACTGGTATTGCTTCGAGAGACGCTGGACATAGTCGTCTATCACGACGCCGGTTATCTTGGGGCTTAGATAAATTCTGCCTCCAAGGACGGTTTTTATCGCCTCCATTAGTTCGCCAAAGAGGCAATCCTTCAGTATGTAGCCCGAAGCGCCCGCCTTGAGCATTTCGGCAACGAACCGCCGGCTGGAGTGTATGGATAGCGCGATAATCTTCACGCCGCTGATTTCCTCAGCTATCTTGCGCGTAGCGTCGATACCGTTGAGATTAGGCATACTGATATCCATAATCACAAGGTCCGGCGCAAGCTGGCGAACGGTATCCACCGCCTGTCGTCCGTCCTCGACACTTCCGACCACCTCGATGTCCGGCTGTTTTTCCAGAAGCGAGCTCAAACCCTGGCGAATAATCGCGTGGTCATCAACTAATAAAATTCTCGTAGGCATGGTTATATCTCCTTATTTGTTTGTGTGTTTTTTATCGGTGCAATCATTGTGGCCTTACAACCGGCGCCGGGTTTTGATTCTATTTCAAAACTTCCGCCAATGTTTTCCAAACTCTCGCGGACGCTGAACAATCCGAATTTTGCCTTTTTGAATGCCGTTGCCCTGACTTGTACCGGGTCGAAACCGACGCCGTTGTCTTCGACGATGACCTCTATCGAATTATCGATTCTGCGGATATTGACCCTGGTTGTTTTCGCTTTGGCGTGTTTAATACAATTGGTGAGCAGCTCGCGAACGTTCCTGAAAAGCACCGCCTTAACATTGTCATCTAAGGGTTTGGCTTTGCCGTCGTCAAGAAACTCGGTGGCGATACCATGTTTTACCTGAACCTGTTCATTCAGCCATTCGGCGGCAGCGGCCTCGAAACCCAACTCGTAAAGAAGTGGATTACTGAGTTCAAAAGTCAATGTCCTGGTTTCCTGAATCACTTTTTCTATGCAGGAGCTTATCTGTTTGATCTCGGCAGACGACCATTGGGAGGGTGGTGAGCTTCGAAGGGCGTCAAGCTTGATTTTTGCCATGGCAAGCGTTTGACTTATATCGTCGTGAATCGCGACTGCTATGCGTCTGCGTTCTCCTTCCTCGGCCAGCGTTAATCGTGCCGCCAGACGCTTAAGATGTTTCTGATACTCAAGTATTTTCTGCTCCACCTGTTTGCGTTCCGTGATATCGTAATTGATTCCCACAAGGCCCGTAATATTGCCGGCGCTATCCCGCAGGGGCATCTTGTTTGTCGAACAGTAAAAAACTTCACCTGACTTGTTTGTAAACCGGCCTTCACTGTTGATAATAGGGCGGTCGGTTTGCATTAAATTTTGCTCTTCATCGAAAAACTGTTGAGCTATTTCATGCTCAAATAAATCAAAGTCCGTTTTGCCGATGATATTATCCTTTCCCTTTTTCTCCCATTCTTCGGCCAGTGTTTTATTGCATAAGATAAATATGCTCTCTTTGTCTTTGACATAAACACTGCCGGGTATATGGTCGATAAGCGTTCTAAGGAGATTACGTTCGTCTTTCAGTCGTTCCTCGGCCAACCTTCGCTCCGTGATGTCCTGATGAATCCCTACAAGCCCTGTGATATTGCCGTCGCTATCCTGAAGGGGGATTTTGGTAACAAGAAGGTAGTTGGCGTTGTCTGATTTATCTGTACACTCTGTTTCTTTGTTAATAATCGGTTGGCCGGTTTGTATTACTTTCTGCTCTTCGTCAAAATAGTGCTGGGCCCGCTCCGGCTCAAAAAGGTCGAAATCTGTCTTGCCGATGATATCATCCTTGCCTCTTACCTTCCATAATTCAGCCAGCGGTTTATTGCAGGCAAGGAATCGGCCGTCTTTATCTTTGACATAAATCCCTCCGGGTATGTGGTCAATCAGCGTTCGCAGGAGATTTCGCTCCTGCTGCAGCTGGCTTTCGGCCAACCTTCGCTCCGTGATGTCCCGATTGATTCCGACCATACCCACGATATTACCGCTGTGGTCCCGCAGAGGTATCTTTGTCACCAGCATACTGTGAACGCTGCCATCTGAGGCCTGGATTTCACAGTTAATAATCGGCCGACCAGTTCGCATCAATTCCTGCTCTTTGTCAAAAAACTGTTGCGCTAAGGCCTGTTCATATAAATCAAAATCTGTTTTGCCGATAAGTTCTTCCTCTTTCTTTACGCCATTGGATGCAATGGTCGATTTGTTGCAGGCGATAAAGCGACTGCCTCTGTCTTTTACGTACACCTTGTCAGGTATGTGGTCTATCAGCGTTCGCAGGAGATTGCGTTCTTCTTGCAGGCGTTCCTGTGCTACTTGCCGCTCAGTCACGTCGTCATAAACCGCTACTATTTCGCCGCTCGGCAGTTTATATACATAATTTTCTCGCCATCCCCCAATTCGGCTGTCTTTGTAAAGGGTCGCTGAGTGTCGCTCGGCCTTTCCGGTTTTCCATACTTGCCGGAAGACATCCAACAGACCCATCGCCTTAACACCGGGGAACACTTGTGTAACTCGTTTGCCCACAGCGTCTTCTCTTCTGGTTTTATCTATTCTTTGTCCGGCCGTGTTGAAGTCCTTGAAAACAAAATCTGAGCCGTCGTCAACTGCTTCGTAAACCGCAACCCCGCTGCTCATATTGTTAAACAGCTCTCTGAATCTCGTCTCGCTCTCCTTGAGCTTTTGCTCCGCCTGCTTGCGTGCGGTGATATCGATCATTGTCATGTGGAACTGGTCATATTCGCTCTTTTGCTTCGCAACGGCGACACTCACCAATTGAGCAGGGAATTCAGTGCCGTCTTTCCTGCGCAGTTTGACTTCACAGCTCTGCGTGGTCCCGCTTTCAGCGACTTGCTTGTGGTGTAAATAGAAATCGTCCTGAGAACCTGGGACAATAAAATGAGAGAATTTGCTCTTCAGTAAATTGTCTTTTTCCTCACCCAGAAAGGCGGCGCCGGTAAGATTTGCTCCGACAATCAGTCCATCCTTATTCAGGGTAAAATAACCCACAGGAGCAAAGTCATACAGTTCGCAATACTTGTTCCGAGAGTCAGCAAGCTCCAATTGGGCGTTCCTAAGCTCTTCATTCTGGATTTCCAGCTCAATCTGATGCACACGCAGTTCGTGAATCAGCTCGGCCGTGTCCTCTCCCCGCTGCCTCCGAAATTCCACTATCGGCTGCTTTGCTCTCTTCTCCGCCTGCTCACGAAGATTCATGGAATCCTCTGATTTGTCTTTTATTATCCTCATTTTTCAAACTCCTTGACGAACGCAAATTCGACAAAGCAAAAAACCGACTTACTCAGGTCTTTTTTTTCTCGTGGCTATGGGTAACATCCTCAATGGCAAGCAAAATTCTCTGTGCATCCTGGTTCTCCTGCAGGATATGCCGGCCGTTGAGAAGCATCACTTTGCGCCCAATCCCTGGGAAATCGTGGGTAACCTCAAAGTTCTTGAACTGCTTATCTTCAGGCAAAATCCGCTCCAAAAGCTCTCGCAATCGCGGAATATTCCACTGGCCGTCCCCAAGTTCGTAAATCGGTTTCTGCTCGGTATTCTCGCGATTGACCTTGAAAGTTTCGTAAAAAGGCCTGTTCGCCGACATAACGCGAAGGCCCTCATCCAGAACCACCAGCGGCTCCCGAACAGTATCCAAGATGGCCTGTGTATAAACCTGTGCCGCTTTTGCGGTGACTTCACGTTCCTTCGACTTATTTTGAGCCGTGATGTCAATAAAGGTAACTACCACTCCGTCAACAGCGTTTTCAGCCGTTCGGTACGGAAGAATCCGCATAATATACGCCCCGCCTTCCCTGGTCTGCAGCTCTCTCTCTATGCGTCCGAGTTTATCGATAACCTGCTTGATATCTTCAAGAAAGCCATCGTATGCCAGGTTATGAACAATGTCGCTGATTGGCCTGCCCGCATCGCTATCGATGATTTTGAAAAAAGAACGCGTTGCCGGCGTAAAACGTTTGATTCTAAGATCATTGTCAAGAAATAACGTTCCTATATCAGTGCTGCCAAGCAAATTGCTCAGGTCGTTGTTGGTGTTTGACAATTCCTCAACTTTCTCCTGAAGCTCCGAGTTCATTGTCTGCAGCTCCTCGTTGGTTGATTGCAGCTCCTCTCTCGACGTGTCCAGCTCCTCGTTTGTGCTTTGCAATTCCTCGTTCGTTGACTGCAGCTCTTCATTAGAGGTCTCCATCTCTTCTATTGTTGTCTGAAGACACTCTTTTGTGGATTGCAATTCCTGTTCAAGAGCTTCTTCCCGTGGCTCAACGTCATTGCTCACCACGGTTTTCTTCTCTTTCCTCCTGGACAGTTTGTCCATAGGTTTTTTGCTCTCGAATACAACCATCAACAAGCCGCTCATAGCCGCCGGTTCGGTAATAGGCCTGACTATTAGGTTTATCGTTAGAAGACCTCCGGTATGTTTTATTTTCACTCCTTCACAAACAATCGTCTTTTTCTGTGTGCCTGCCTTATGGAGCATTGTGCTTAACTTGTAGCGCAGCTCGTCGTGAGCCATCTTCAAGACATTAAAGGTCGGTTCGCCCACAGGCGGTGACAAGAACATCTCCGTTTTGCCGTTAAAATAAACGATGTTATATTTATTATCCACCAGGACACACGGCGGCGCATAACTCTGAAGAATTGTCCTTTCGGCTAATTTCCTGATATCGGCCCCTCTTGTGCCCTGCCCTTCACCCTTGAAGTTATCAAATACTGCAAGGGGATGTACCATATGCGTTCTGGGAACAGTCCCTTTGTGTCTGAAGATTCTCCACTTGGCATCTATCGGCTCAAATCTTTCTGTAAGACCTCCGACGGTCTCGGATGTGCCCAGGAACAAGACCCCTTCCGGATTCAACGTGTAATCGAACAGCCGCAATATCTTTCTTTGAAGCAAAGCGTCCATATAAATAAGAACATTCCTGCATGAGACCATGTCTAATTTTGAAAAAGGCGGGTCCCTGGCAAGGTCATGAGCAGCAAAGACAACCATTTCCCGAATCTGTTTCTTCATCTTGAAACCGGCATCCTCTTTTACGAAGAAACGCTGCAGTCGCTCCGCTGAAACATCTGTGGCGATACTCTCAGGGTATAGCCCAGCCCGTGCGAGCTCAATTCCTTCAGAGTCCAGGTCCGTGGCGAAAATCTGAATTTCCAGCCGCTTTTTCAGGTTCATGATGGCTTCGGCCAGCAGTATCGCCATGGAATACGCTTCTTCACCCGTCCCGCACCCCGCAACCCATATTCGCACCGACTCTCCATCCTGCTTTGATTTGAGCAGCTCCGGCAGCACCTTTCGACTAAGAATCTCAAACGCCTCTGCGTCTCTGAAGAAACTCGTTACCGTGATGAGCATGTCTTTGTACAGGGCAATAATCTCGTCCGGTTTTTGCTCAAGATAACGAACGTAATCTGATATCTGGTCAATGTGGTTTAGGGCCATTCGCCTCTCAGTCCGGCGCAGAATCGTACTCTGCTTGTAATTCGAAAAATCATGCCCCGTTTTCGATCTAATCATGAAGAATATCTTTCTCATATAGTCGCCAAGCTGCTTTTTATCCGTCCTGACCTGCTTACCCCCAACATACGGATGCTGCGAGTATTTCATCAGCTCAACGCCCATGCTCTCAACAGGCAAAACAAAGTCCACCAGCCCCGTATCTATCGCGTTTCGCGGCATGCCGTCAAACTTGGCCTGCCTCTCATCCTGAGCCAGCGCAAGACCGCCCTTGCCTTTTACCTCCTTCAACCCCAAAGTCCCGTCTGACCCGGTTCCCGAGAGGATAATACAGATTGCCGTTTCGCCCTTGTCCTCCGCGAGAGAGCGCAGAAAATAATTGATAGGCATCCTCACCCCATGGGGTTCCTTTGGCTCCATCAGGCATAGTTTGCCGTTCATTATCACAACGTGCTTATCGGGCGGGTTCAGGTAGATATGGTTCGGCTTAACTTTAATCCCATCTTCGATATTCAGAACTTCCATCTCCGTGTACCGTTTCAGAAGCGAGTCCATCGCGCTAATATGCTGGGGAGCCAAATGCTGGATAACAACAAACGCCATCCCGCTATTCGACGGCATGTGCCGGAAAAATCCATCGAGCGCCTCCAGCCCGCCCGCCGACGCTCCTATGCCAACAATCGGAAATACTCCCTTTCCTCTTCGCGACCCGGATTCCGGCGAACTCGAAGGCCCTTCAACCCTGAGACCTTTCTTTTCCCGGCTTGTCTTATTCTTTGCCATCTTCTTGTCTTTCTCTTGGTTGCCCGCTACGCCATTCGCTCCCTATCGCCAGCCACGTCAGCCGATTTGCCGGCCTCGAATCGCCTGTCTATGTATTCCATCCCAGTTGTACAAACAAAAAGGTCTTCCCTCGCCTCGCCACCATCTGTCGCACGCCAAATGAACGTGCCGAGTTTACACACACTCCCTGCCATATTATTGTTCCTTTATCTGAAATAATTTTAGCCCGAAGGGGGAGAATATCCAGCGAAATCTCGGTAAATGTGACAAAAATTGACACTTCTTATGAATTACCTGTTTTGTAGCAGGAAATGAAGTTCAGGCGAGCTTTTTATCGAGAATTTCAGAGGCCACTTTGGGGTTTGCTCGGCCTTTTGTTTTTTGCATTACCTGGCCAAGCAGAAAGCCCTTTGCCTTGCCGCTTTTTTTGCCGCCTTCTTTGAAATCCGCGGCTGCCTGCGGGTTGTTTTTGAGCACCTCGTCAACGATTGCCTCAAGTTCGCCCGCGTCGCTTTTTTGAATCAGGTTCAACTGTTCCGCCAATTCTCGCGGCCCTTTGCCCGTTTTAACCATTTCTTCTAATATGGAATTTGCGGCTGTTGCACTGATTTCACCTGTTTGTGTCATTTTGGCAAGCTGGGCAATATCGGCTGGCTTAGGGCCAAGTTCTGCGATTGCGCATCCGCGGGCATTTGCCAACTTTAATCCTACCTGTGTCAGGAGATTGCAAACACGTTTCGGCTCGCCGCCCGCTTTGACGGACTCCTCGAAGAAATCAGCGACCTGACGGTCGTTGGTCAGCACGCCTGCATCGTAATCGTTCAAACTGTATTCCTTGGTATATCGAATCCGTCTTGAAAACGGCAGTTCGCAAAGCCGGGATTTGATTTCGTTAAGCCACTGCTCGTTGACCCGCACCGGCACTAAATCAGGGTCTGGGAAGTAACGATAATCGTGTGCCTCTTCTTTTTCTCTTTGCAGGACCGTAACTTCCTTCGCGTCGTCCCAGCCGCGTGTGCTCTTGTTGCCCATCTCCATTGTTTCGCCGGTTTCGAGGAACCGGTCGAGTTGTCTGCCGATTTCATAGTTGATGCTGTTCTCCAGCGCCCTGAAGCTGTTGAGATTCTTTACTTCCACGATTGGCGTTTTGAATTGCTGGCCGGCACGATTGATTATGAGATTCACATTCGGCTCGAAACGCATATGCCCTTTTTGCATATCCGCTTCCGATACGCCAAGGTATCTGACAATCCGCTGCAATTCTTCTGCCAGCTCCCGCACTTCGGCGGCGGTATTCATATCCGGCTCGGTAACAATCTCCAGAAGGGGGGTGCCCGCGCGATTCAAGTCCACCTGCGAGAAGTTTCCGGCTGTATGCAGATTTTTACCCGCGTCCTCTTCGAGGTGCGCCCGTCTTATCCTGATTTTCTTAAACGTCCCGTCTTTTGCCGGTATTTCGATATAGCCGTTTAACGCCAGCGGCAAATCATACTGGCTTATCTGGTAATTTTTGGGCAAATCCGGGTAATAGTATCCTTTGCGGTCCCACTTGGTGAAAGACGGAATCTGACAATTAAGTGCAAGCCCCGCCAGTATCGAAAATTCCACCGCCTGCTTATTCATAACGGGCAGCGACCCGGGCATACCGAGGCACACGGGGCAAACCCTGCTGTTCGGTTCTGCGCCGAAGGCGAGCTCGCAGCCGCAGAACATCTTCGTCCGCGTGTAAAGCTGCACGTGAATTTCCAAACCCACCAAAACTTTGTAATCTACATTACTCAAATCAATGGCCTCTTTTTGTGCCAGTCAGTTTGCTTTTCGTACATCTGCGCTATTCGCAGCAGTTTTTCTTCGCTGAACGCAGGCGACAGTATTTGCAGGCCGATTGGCAATTGCTTGTCGTCGAAGCCGCAGGGGATGCTTATGCCCGGGATGCCCGCTAAATTCGCCGCGATTGTGTAAATATCCGACAGATACATCTTCAGCGGGTCATCGACCTTTTCGCCAATTTTGAAAGCGGTAGTGGGGGCTACGGGCATCATAATGCAGTCGCATTTTTCAAATGCCTGCACAAAGTCGCCGCGTATCAGGTTTCGCACCTTCAGTGCCTTCAAATAGTAAGCGTCGTAGTAGCCGCTCGATAGCGCATATGTGCCTAACATTATCCGGCGTTTGACTTCTTTGCCAAAGCCCTCGGCGCGGGATTTTGTGTAAACTTCGATGTAGTCATTCGGGTTTTGTGTCCTGTGCCCGTAATGCACGCCGTCGTATCTTGCCAGGTTGCTCGACGCCTCAGCGGTCGCTACCATATAGTAGGCCGCTATCGCGTAATCCAGGTGGGGCATATCAATTTCCACTATAGTGCCCCCTAGTTTTTTATAGGTTTGTATCGCCTCGTCAATCGCCTTTCTCACCTGCTCATCGGCGCCGGCATTAAAACTGGATGCTATGCCAATTCTTAATCCTTTCACCGGCTCATTCAATTTAGCGAGGTAATCAGTAACCGGCGAGGTTTTTTCATCGACGCTGGTACTGTCAGCCGGGTCGTGGCCCGCGATAACGTTCAGCATCAAGGCGCAATCTTCAACCGTTTGTGTAATTGGCCCAATCTGGTCCAAACTCGAACCATAAGCGACAAGGCCATAACGCGATACACGTCCGTATGTTGGCTTCAAACCAACAACGCCGCACAAGCTCGCGGGCTGTCTTATCGAGCCGCCCGTATCCGAACCGAGTGCGGCATAACATAATCCAGCCGCGACAGCCGCCGTTGACCCGCCGCTGCTTCCACCAGGAACACGTTTCGTATCCCATGGGTTTACGGTTTGTTTTAGCCCCGAATTTTCGGTGCTCGAACCCATCGCGAATTCGTCGCAGTTGGTTTTTCCGACTATAATCGCGTCGGCTGCCAGCAGTCTTTCAACTACCGTCGCGTTATATGGTGCATGGAAATTGGCTAATATTTTCGACGCGCAGGTCGTCGTTCCGAATGTCGTGCACATCACGTCTTTTATCGCGACCGGCACGCCGGCTAATTGTCCTATTTTTTCCCCCGCAGCGATACGCTTGTCAATCTCGGCTGCACGGGCAATCGCCTGCTCTTCGAAGGTGCTGATATACACCCCGACAATCGGCTCTATCTTCGCTATACGCGCAAAGACCGCCTTTGTTGCCTCGACGCTGCTGGTCTGGCGGGTAGCAATCTTATCCCGTAATTGTTTTGCGCTTTGCCAATCCATTGTGAATCCGTTACTTTGTCCTGTCGCTTATCTTGTGTGACAAAAACCACTGATAAAGTTCCGGATTATTATAGGTTTCCGTCCACGAGTCGTGGTCGGCCTCAGGATAAACCGTCAGCTTTGCGTCTCCGCCGGCCTTCTTGACAGCATCGACCATTTCCTGCGACCTTACCAGGGGCACGGTATTATCTTTTGCGCCGTGAAATGCCCAGACAGGGACTTTTTTAAGCCGAGCCCCGCTGATTCTTTCGCTGCCGCCGCATATCGGCGCGATGGCCGCGAACCGATTCGGATATTTTGCCGCCAGTGTCCATGTTCCGAATCCGCCCATACTAAGGCCCGTAAGGTAAATCCTGTCGGTATCGACATGGTATTTTGACTCGATTTCATCAAGCAAAGCTATCAGAACCTCGGTCTGCTCGGGCCACCACATATCGTTGGGACACTGCGGAGAGACGACGATAAAATCAAAACTTTTGCCTTGTGCGATCATTTTGGGAGGCCCGTGTTTTTTGACAACTTCCACGTTGTTTCCTCTTTCTCCCGCGCCATGTAAAAACATTATCAAGGGCCATTTCTTATCGCCTTTGCCGTAGTCGGTGGGCAAATACAGGAGATAATTACAATCTGCGACTTTCGTAATCTTTTTGTTGAGCATATGCTTACTTTGCTCGCCTGGCTTTCCCGATTTTGCATCCATAGCCGCACATCCAATCAATCCAAAACAAACCATTAGTCCAATCAGCCCTTTTCTCATTATCTATAACTCCCAAAAGGTATCTTTCTACTGTTCTTCGAGAATTTTGGGTACCTTGAAAAACGCACCGTCCTGTTCCGGTGCGTTTGCCAGTGTTTTTTCTGTTCCTAAGGATTTTTTTACGATGTCGTCGCGGAAGACGTTATTTACCGGCAGGCAGTGCGCCATCGGTTCGACGCCTTCGGTGTTCAGCTTATTCATTCTCTCAACATAATCGATAATGGCGTTCAGTTGCCCGGCGAACTCCTCTATCTCCGCTTCGCTCAAATCCAGCCGGGCCAGTTTGGCGACCTTTTTCACCTGCGATTTGTCTATTTTTTTGTCCATACCGCCCAAACTAAATAAAAAAAGCGAGGCGCAGCCCGCCTCGCTCAGGAAGATTCTGTGACCACACTACTCCCGTTAACTGGCCTTCTTCTCGGCGGGTTTGTAGTTGCGCTTCAGCCGTTTTTGAACAAGCCCCATCTTCATCGCTTTGGTCGATACCCTTATCCGGGTTACCTTGCCATCGACAATCGCGTGAACCTTCTGGATATTCGGCTTGAACTTTCTTCTGGTGATACCGGTAATCTTGCGACCGACGCCGCCCAAGTACTTGGCCTTACCACGACGGGCAATCTGGTTGCCGAACGATACTCTTTTGCCCGTATAATGACATTCTCTTGACATCTAACATACTCCTTTGCGAAAAAACGCTGCTGTTCACATCTATACGCTCGTACTGCCTTTGAAACGGAGGATTATAGCAACTGCCGATGTGTTTGGCAATGATGATTTTCCCCAGTTTTCTGTTTTCTGTCATCTCCGCCTTTGGCGAGACCTCGCCCATCCCCTGGGGATGAGGCGGGTATCTTCTGTCCTCGTTAAGCGTCGTTTTTGTTGCAATATCCTGCGGCTGCGTGTAGAATATGCCTTTACGGTTCAGTTTGACCGTTATGCGGGGTGTAGCTCAGCCCCGTAAGGGGTGGCAAAGCCACTTGGCTTAGAGCGTCCCTTAGGGAAGGCCGCTGGCATTTAATGGTTGGTTCTAAAAAAACAATTGTATATTACGTCTATGTCCTCCAAAGCCGGAAAAGCGGCAAACTTTATATCGGGCAAACTAATAATATAGACCGCAGAGTCGAAGACCACAATACCGGATGCGGTGGGAAATATACCCGGCAGAGTGGCCCTTGGATGTTGGTTCATAGCGAACAACATCCAAACCGAGTTTCTGCGGTAAGACGGGAGCGATACCTTAAAAGCACGAGGGGTTCTCAGGAAAAGAAACAATTAGCCGGAATTATCGGCCAAACTTGCGAATAACGTTCTCTTGTGTTATATTATTCCTGAATTTAGACGGGGTGTAGCTCAGCTTGGCTAGAGCGCTTGGTTTGGGACCAAGAGGCCGCTGGTTCGAATCCAGTCACCCCGATTCGCCGGAGGGGAATCGACTGGTGAGTGTTAGAGGTGCAAAAATGTTCTCATTGGCTTAGAGCGTCCCTTGGGGAAGGCCGCTGGTTCGAGTCCAGTCACCCCGAGTTGGTCGCTGCGCGGGAGAAGTAGAACAGATGAACATTAGAACAGGGGGTAAGTATGGCAGCCACAAAAGAGCAGGTCTTCGAGCAGGTGCGGGATGTGCTGGTTGACGCCCTGGGAGTTGATGAAGAGGAGGTAAAGGGGGCGGCTACGCTGATGGGCGACCTCGGGGCGGAAAGCATCGATTTTTTAGACATTGTCTTTCGATTGGAAAAGGCATTCGGCATAAAAGTCCCCCGCGAAGAGCTTTTCCCCGTCGAAACGCTTATGAACAATCCCGAATTGGTCAGCCACGGCAAATTAACCGCCAAAGGACTTTCTGAATTGGAAAATAAGATGCCTCACACTGATTTATCGGCGTTCCGAAACAACCCGGATATCAATAAGCTTGGTGATTTGTTCACTGTCAATTCAATAGTCAACTACATCGCAAACAAACTTGATGTCCATTGAATGACCGTTTACTTGCTGACTGCTGTTTCTTCAATTGACGTTGGCGGATGTTCCGCAATTTTATTCGGTTCAATTCTGGCCTGAAGTTCGCGGATTACCATTCTGAGAGTTTCAAGTTGTTTTTCCAGCTCATTGTTCTTTTTTAACTGATCCGCCAGCAGTTTCCGGAGTTTGTCGTTTTCCTGCTGAATGTTATCCTCATTGGTTGCCGCTGAGTTGCTGTCTTTAATTACTTGGTCTAACTGTATCTGCATATTGTCTCTTGCCTGGTTAGCGGTAATAAGTTTTTCGTTAAGGTAGCTGATTTCGCTTTTCAACTGCACCGTCTCCGCCTTGAATTTGACGGCTTCAGCTTTTGCACGGGCAACTTCTTCAACAAGGGCTTTTTGCTTCTTGTCATCTTTGCAGCCGGCAAGCGATATTGCGAGAACCAGTATTATGAGCAACCTGATGGCTAATCTGTTTTTTACCATTTTTCACCTCGTATCAGCAAGTGAAACAAAAATTCCTTCTGCTATTATATCGGCAATTTAAGATGGAGTGCCACAGCCGCAATAATTATCACGGTAAGTCGATGCTGTTGATTGTCAGATTGGTCGTAATCGGCAATGAGTTAGTCCTAATTATTGCAGTCGATGCCTTCGATGCCGTTGATTGTAAGATTTGGATTAGGATTTCCGTCGTTGGCTTTGCGGATTTTACCGGCTTGCAGCAGTTGCACCTGGCCATCGACGAACAAAAAGTTTCGACAGCCCATCTCGTTCCACCACCCCTTGTCTTCACCCGGATTGAGTCGTTGATGGTTACTGTTCCAGTCGCCGACGATGATTTTCCCTGCCGGCTTGACAACCCTGTCGGACTCCTGCGAAATTGAAGACCTCGGATTCTGATAGTTGTCCTTGTAGCTGTTCATATCGTTAATCTGCTGTGGGCTATGATAAAAAGCCATTGAGTATGCGTAGCTTGTGGCCTCGTATGTATTGGCCGGTATCTGGTCCCCGGGACATCTTAGAACAGACGGATTATTGATATCTATTTTTTCGCCGAAGTATGGCGTGATGAAACTCCGCCAGCCACGCCCCATCCAAAGCCAGATGTTAGGGGCACTTGGGTTCAGCGGGTCCTGGGCACAGGGGTATGTGTCTTTGTTTTCGCTGAGGTACAGGTGCATCGCCATATCGATTTGATGCAGGTTTGAGCCGCAGCTTACACGCCTTGCCATTACCCTGGCTTTTCCCAGCCCGGGCAGGAGTATGGCCGTTAATGCAGCGATTATTGCAATGACGACGAGTAACTCGACGATGGTGAATCCGTTCTGAATTCTTCTTCGCATGTTACTCGACCGTAACGCTCTTTGCCAGGTTGCGGGGCTTATCGACATCGTGACCGCGGAGGACGGCCGCGTGATACGCCAGCAACTGAAGCGGTATGACGGTGAGTATCGGCTGGAGCAATTCCGGCGCATCCGGTACGGTTATCAGGTAATCGGCATACTGGTTGATGTGGTTGTTGCCTTCGGTGGCGACGATAATAGTTTTGCCCTTTCTTGCCCGGACCTCGGAGATGTTGCCTATGATTTTCTCATATTGAGGGCCGTTGGTGGCGATGAATACCGCGGGCATACCATCGACAATCAGTGCAATTGGTCCGTGTTTCATTTCTGCAGCGGGTAATCCCTCGGCGTGAATATAGCTTATTTCCTTGAGCTTCAATGCGCCTTCCAGCGCGACGGGATAATTGACGCCCCGGCCCAGGAACAGCCAGTTGTTCTGGTTGATGTTCGCCGCAGCAATTTTCCGGATGTCTTCCGATTGTTCAAGGATGTGCGAGATTTTATCCGGTATTTTAGTCAGCTCTTTGATGTATCTTGTCGCTTCATCGCTGCTTATGTGTCTTCTTCTGCTAAGCTCAATCGCAAGCATTGTCAGCACTGTGACCTGGGCAGTGAATGCTTTGGTGCTTGCCACGCCGATTTCGGGGCCAACGTGCAGATATACCCCTGCGTCGGTGGCGCGGGCTATCGATGAGCCGACGACGTTGACTATGCCCAGCACCGTTGCACCGCGTTCTTTTGCCTGTTCCACGGCGGCAAGCGTATCCGCCGTCTCACCTGACTGACTTATCGCGATAACAGTTGTGCCGTCTTCCACGATTGGATTGCGATAGCGAAACTCGCTGGCGTATTCGGTCTCGGTGGTGATTCTCGCCAGTTGCTCGAAGAGGAATTCGCCGACCAGCCCCGCGTGGAACGCCGTCCCGCAGGCGGTGATAATAATCCGTTTTATGTGAGTCATCGCCCGCAGATAATCATTGACGCCGCCTAAGTGGATTCTGTCTTTTTGTGGGTCAATTCTGCCGCCCATACAGGTGGCCAGCGCCGTGGGCTGCTCGAAGATTTCCTTGAGCATGTGATGTTTGAACTTGCCAAGCTCGATTTGCTCGAGCGAGAATTCGATGTTTTCAAGCGATTTGGTTACTGCGATGTTATCAATTGTCTTGGTATGGAATCCGTCCGCGGTAACAATTACCATTTCGTTGTCCGAAAGGTAAATTGCCCTCGCCGTGTGCTCAACAATCGCCGCTGCGTCCGATGCGAGGATGTATTCACCTTCACTTACCCCTAAAATCAGCGGGCTTCCCTTTTTGGCTCCGATGAACATATCAGGGCAGTCCGCGCACAGTATTCCAAGCCCGTAAGTGCCGTGTACTTGCTGCAATGCCCGCTGGACCGCCCACTCGAACTTGTTCTGGCCTTGCGGTTTCTTCAGGGTAAGAGACGGCATAAAACTGCTGACGGTATCCTGTATTGCGTCAAGAAGTTTCGGCAGAGGCGATTGTTTGTCGCCTGTGTCGCACTTTTCGTAAAAATAGCCGATAAGGTTCGCTATCACCTCGGTATCGGTGTCGCTGACAAAGGTAACACCCTCGCTTTGCAGCCAGGTCTTCAGTGTCGTGTAGTTTTCGATGATTCCGTTGTGAACTACGGCTATTTTGCCGGTGTAATCTTTATGGGGATGGGCGTTTATCTGGTTCGGAACGCCGTGAGTCGCCCAGCGGGTATGCCCAAGGCCGAGAGTTTCTCCCTCTTTGGGCTTATCGAGAATCGCCTCAAGGGCGGCTATCCTGCCGCTTGTCTTCTGAATCTTAATAACGCCGTTGCTCAACAGGGCCACGCCTGCAGAGTCGTAACCGCGGTATTCGAGGCGTTTCAGTCCCTCGATAATGATTGGCTGAGCTGTCCTTTGACCCAAATATGCCACTATGCCGCACATTTCTTTTCCCTCGATTGTAATTCAACTGTCTTTCCGGACAACGGGTTATCTTCTGAACTGAAACCGCAGGCGAAGCACGTTACAGCAGTATCAGTTTTACTGATACTACATTGTAAGGCGATTGTATTCGACTGGCAATTTAAATTTGCTAAACTATAATACTCGATTTGCCGGTTAATGTTCTATTGAACTTGGGGTATATGCTTGTAGTTATCGATTATAACGTTGGGAATGTAAAAAGTGTCTGCAACGCCTTTGACCACCTGGGTTGCCCGGTCGAACTGAGCTGCGACCGCAGGAAGATTGAGGCCGCTTCTGCCCTGGTCCTGCCGGGTGTTGCCGCCTTCGGTTTCGCGGTAAATGCCCTCGGTTCGCTCGGCTCGGTAATCAAAGACCTTGCTCTGGCGGGTAAACCCCTGCTCGGTATCTGCGTGGGCTTCCAGATGCTTTTTGACAAAAGCTCTGAATTCGGCATACACAATGGCTTGGGTCTTGTATCGGGCGATGTTGTTCCCATACCGCCGGGCCGGGTAATACCGCACATGGGCTGGAACAAGGTTGTATTGCCAAATGATATGGCGTTATTTGACGGTTTGGGAGGCGAAAAGCATTTCTATTTCGCTCACTCATTCTGCGCCAATGTTACAGACAAAACCGCCAAAGTTGCCTATACCGATTATGGTTTCAAGCTGCCCGCGTCCATCCAGAAGGGCAATATTTATGGCACACAGTTTCACCCCGAAAAAAGCGGCCGGCAGGGTTTACAGGTGCTTCGGAACTTCGCCCGGATTGCCAATGGGAGGGGTAACTGATGCTGACCAGAAGAATAATCCCTTGTCTTGATGTTAAAGATGGCCGGGTGGTAAAGGGCGTGCATTTTCTGAATCTTCGGGATGCCGGCGACCCGGTTGAGCTTGGTTCGCGTTATAGCGAGGATGGCGCCGATGAGCTTGTCTTTCTCGATATCACCGCGACGATTCGCTCTCGCAAGACAATTGTTGACCTTGTTCGCAAAGTCGCCGAAAATGTCTTTATCCCATTTACGGTAGGGGGGGGCATAAGCACCGTCGAGCAGATGGATGAACTGCTGCGAAGCGGCGCGGAAAAATGCTCCGTGAATACCGCTGCCGTAAAAAATCCCGATATCCTCACCCAGGCCGCCCAGCGATTCGGCAATCAGTGCGTTGTCCTTGCCATTGACGCCCGCAGGTCAAAAACCAAAGCAGGGCACTGGCAGGTTACTGTCAAAGCAGGCACCGAGGCGACCGATATCGACGCGGTTGAATGGGCAGTCGAGGGCGCAAAACGCGGCGCGGGCGAGATTCTGCTTACAAGTATGGATGCCGACGGCACGCAGAAGGGCTACGACATCGAATTGACCCGTGCGGTCGCCGATGCGGTCAATATCCCCGTAATCGCTTCCGGCGGCGCGGGCACTCTCGAACATCTTTACGACGCCGTCGTTAAAGGCCACGCCGAAGCCGTCCTTATGGCCTCAATCACTCACTTCGAAAGTTACACAATTACCCAGATGAAAGAATATCTCCGCGACCGCGGAATTGCCGTTAATCTCTAACATCTCAAATCACTATCGAGAGAAAATGGTCTTAAGGTTATTTGCCTTTGAAGCGGCTAATGTTATAATCACGCGGTTGTTTAAGATATGGTGAAATAATTTATTTCTGATAAAGGAATACCGTGAGATTTCAGATTTTTAACAACGGCAAACGGATAACGGAATTCGCTCTTCACGGGGCGTATATGTTCGGCTCCGACGGTATGGCGATTCGCAAGGCGCAGGTCAGCTTTGTAGATGGCATTCTGGAGTGCTACAAGCCAAGCGAGGAAACCGCCGGGGTGGCGTTGCTGTGGCCTGTTGAAGGTTTCGGCAGGGTGCTGCTTTCGACGACCTGTCTGCCCGAAAGGCTTGAGCCGTATAATCTTAATCTGGAGCTGACCCGCGGCCGGCTTATGCAAATCATCAACAAACGCGAGGACTGGTCTATTTTCGAGGATGCCGAAGATACCGTCGCGTTGCATGGCGATATACAGGATTTATTCATCAAGGCCATCCAGGAAATTACTGACGGCCCAGCCGCCTCGCAGCTTGCCGACCAGGCGCTGCAAAAAGCGATGACGTTTTCGGAATTGCTGGCGGCCAAACACGCCAAGCTGCTTTTCACGACAAGAGGTAAAAATCACGGGTTTGGCCGCGGTTGTCTCGGCTGCTGGGTTGACCCCAAGCAGGTTACTAATCCGGCTTACCTCGAGCAATTGGCCGGCATATTCGGCCTGGCGATGGTGCCTTTTAACTGGGGACATATTGAGCTGGAAAGAGGCAAATACGACTTTTCAAAACTCGACGCCTGCATAACTATGCTCAGCAAAAGAAAGCTCGCCATTGGTGCGGGACCTTTGCTTTGTTTTACCAAAGAATATCTGCCTAAGTGGCTGCTCGAAAACAACCCCGATTTTGAGAAGATTCGCGAGTACGCATACGAGTTTGTTTCAGCGGCGGCTTCCAGGTATGGCGGTATGGTCAGGACCTGGTGCGTTGTCAGCGGGCTTAACGCCTTTAATCATTTCGGATTTGGTTTTGAGCAGGTGCTGGAGATAACCCGCGCCGCCAACAGGGCGGTCAAGACCGCTTCTGAACGCGCGCTGAGGATAATAGAGGTCAGCAATCCCTGGGGCGAGTATTACGGGCAGACAGCCGACACAATCCCGCCGCTGGTCTATATGGATATGGTCATCCAGAGCGGCATAAATTTCGACGCCTTCGGGCTTACTATGCGTTTCGGCGCCGACGAATCGGGTATGCACGTCCGTGATATGATGCAGATTTCGGCGATTCTGGATTCCTTCGCTCCTATATCAAGGCCGGTTTATATCACGAATGTTGAAGTTCCCGGCCGTGATGGTGCTGCCGACGTTGCTGGTTTCTGGCATGGTCCATGGGACAAGCTTAAACAGGCGGAATGGCTCGACCAGTTTTACAGGATAGCGCTCAGCAAGGCGTGTATTGACGGGGTTATGTATTCTAATTTCACCGACGTCGCGGATAGCGTCGTTCCCGAAAGCGGGCTTATGACGGCGGGACTCGAACCCAAGGAATCATACCTGGCGTTGAAGAGGTTCCGCGACCGTATCTTTGGCCGGTAACGGATTATCGTGATGAACAGGATTCAGTTGCTTGCGTTTGTTATTGCCTCTTTTCTGGCTGTTATTTTTGGCCTGTGCTTTACGGTGAGCAGCGTCAATGCGGAAAGCGGGACAGTCAAAATTGAGCTGGAAAGCAGGGTAAACCCGAATGATGCCCCTGCGGCGGGCTTGATGATGCTGCCTGGCGTCGGGGTCGCAAGGGCACAGGCGATAATAAGTTATCGTGAACAGTTTCGGCAAAGCGGCCGGGGCGATTTGGCGTTTCAGAATTGCAACGACCTCGACAACGTCAAAGGCATCGGGCCTGCCACGATAAGCAATATGTGCGAACACCTGAAATTTAAATGACAGCAAAATACAACAGGGAGTCGAAATAATACTATGGACGAATGGGTTATAGATAAACCGTTAGGGCAATGTTGTGCTACCGGCAGGGTGATTGCGCCGGGCGAAGAATACTACGCAACCCTGGTGCAGACCGAGCAGGGGTTTGCGAGGCGTGATTTTTGCGCCGATGCATGGACGCAGCAGAAGCCGGAGGTTTTTTGTTACTGGAAAACCAAACTGCCGACACCCGAACAGAAAAAACAATTGTTCGTCGATGATGATATGCTGATGGTGTTCTTTGAACGGCTGGCGACGGAAACCGAGCAGGAAAAGGTTAATTTCCGTTTCGTCCTCACGCTTGTCCTGATGCGAAGACGTCGTTTGAAATATGATTCTTCAAGAACGCAGGACGGCAAGGAAATCTGGCGATTGAGAATCACCGGCACACAGGATTTTGCCGAAGTGGTCAATCCCAATCTTGGCGAAGAGCAGGTTGCCCAGTTGACTTCCCAGATGGGGCAGATTTTGCAGGGAGAGCTGTAATTGTTAAATCGGTTTGCATTTTTAATGTTGATGCTGTTTTTCGCGGGCTGTGCCGTACAGCCGATGCATCATTGCCCGGGCAAAACGACTGCTGACGAAGCGATTGCGGTATTGAAATCACGCCGTGAAAAAGCAGCTCCCGTTCGCGCGACGGGCCAGTGCCTTTTGCAGTATCACGCCGAAGGTAAGGTTCGCAAAGAAAATTTTCCTGTCAACCTATGGGTGAACCCTCCCGATGAAATTTACCTGCGGGGCGATGTCGCTTTTGACGCGACCGGCCTGGTATTCGGCTCAAACGCCGACGAATTCTGGTTCTGGCTCAAACCCAAAGAAATCAGCTCATACTGGTCAGGCGCCTGGTCGCAGGCCGGAATCTGGAATGGCCTCGCCGCCAGCCCCATGATAGCCCTTGAGGCCTTCGGGGCCGTCGATATACGTAATGGCGACTGGACGTTAAGCCGTAATGGTAATCTCGATCTGCTCACTTTGCGTAACGACCGCGGCGTTATAATTCAGAAAATATATATCGAGCCGTGTGATTACGTGGTAATAAAGATGGAGCGTTTTGACGAATCGGGCGATATTTACCTTAGAGCGGATTTTTCCGGTTATGAAAAAACAGCCGAAGGTTTTTTAACCCCTTCGCGGATAAAAATAGTTGCCGTTTCCAAAAAAGGCGAAGAGGACTCCGCCGATATCTCGCTGGTATCCGTCAAAACGACGGAATTGAACGCCCAGCAGAGGCAGCGGTTGTTTGTGAGACCTTTGCCGCGTGGTTTTGACCATATTTACCGGGTAATCGACGGCAAGACAATCGAACAGAAACAGCAATAATCCGTATATAAACGCAATACAAGTTTGAAAGGGAAAATTTTTGTGGGTAAGCTGAATTTAAAGGACAGGTTACGCAAGGGATTGTTTCTGCTTGACGGCGCAATGGGAACACAGTTGATTGGCTTGGGTATTGAGCCGGGCAAATGCAGTGAATTGCTTAATTTCGAATCGCCGGGCTTAGTCCTGCGGATTCATAATAGCTATTTGAACGCGGGCAGCGACGCAATCCTTACCAATACTTTCGGCGGCAATGGCATCACGCTTGCCCGCCATGGTCTGGAAGAACGCGTCGCCGACGTCAACTCAACCGGCGCTCAGCTTGCCCGCAAGGCCGCGGGAAAAAATAAATACGTCCTCGGCGATATAGGTCCAGGCGGCGACTTCCTCGAACCGCTCGGCAGCTTGAAGCCCGACCAGCTTAGGGGAATATTCGCTGACCAGATAAAGGCGCTGCAGGCGGGGGGGGTTGATGGTTTTATTATCGAAACAATGGGTGCTGTTGATGAAGCGGTTGTCGCTGTCGAAGCGGTCAAATACTCGGGCTCCGTCTTACCCGTTCTCGCGTCGATGTCATTCGACAAACGCGGAGATGATTTCAGAACCATGATGGGCGTCGATGTGAAAACCGCCGTCTCATCACTTGTCGCCGCCGGCGCAGACGCCGTGGGCTTCAATTGCGGCACAACCACCCTCGACGAGTACGTTGACCTTGCTAAAAGATACGTTGCCGCTGCTAAGGCCGTTAATCCGAAGGTCCTTGTTTTCGCCGAACCAAACGCGGGTAAACCCGAATTGCTCGATGGCAATGCCGTCTATAAGGTAACGCCCGATGAGTTTGCCGATGCCGCGCAGAAAATCTACGCCGCCGGCATAACCATAATCGGCGGCTGCTGCGGCACTTCCCCCGCGCACATCGAAGCCGTCAGCAAAAAACTGCGGAGTTGATTTTATTTCAACATCTTGCTGATGTTGCTTATTGTGCGTGCCGTTGCGCCCTGGTTTTTTCTGATTAGCTGTTGGCCGTTTTGGGCGATTTGTCGAGCATAATCGGCATCGGTAAGGCATTTCGTCATAGCACTTAATAATTCATTTGTGTCTTTGACTAAGATTGCGCCGTTGGCTTTCAGTAGATCATCGACGGCCTGTTTGAAATTAAACGCGTGCGGGCCAAAAATCGTACATTTGCCCAGCGCCGCCGCCTCCATCATATCAGACCCGCCCATCGGCACTAACGACCTGCCCACAAAAATCACTGCCGCAAGCGAATAAAACTTCCGCAAATCACCCATCGTATCGCCGAGAACAACTAAATCGATTTTCAATTTTCTATCTTCAATTTTCAATTTTAGGTCAGCGCTCTTGATTTCACTGTATCTTAAACAATCGAATCCTTTTTCATGTATCAGGTTTGCGACTTCGTTGAAACGTTCGGGTTTACGAGGAACAATCGCAAGTCGTAAATCTTTGAATTGCTTCTGCTCAATCAGCCGTTTGTAAACATCCAGAATAATCTGCTCTTCGTTGTCGCCTGTCGCGCCGGCAACCCAAAGTCGTTCGTTTTTAAGACCCAGTTGAGTCGCCAATACCTCAGCGCCATCGACTTTGTCTGTTACCTGCGCGGTATCGTATTTTACCGAACCCGTAACGATGACCCTTTCCGCGGGCACACCGATTTGCCTGAATCTCTCCGCGTATTCTTCGCTTTGCGCAAGCGCAAACGTAAGATTGCCGAACAACTTTCTCGTTACCGCTTTTATCAGGTTGTATCTTCTGAAGCTTCGTTCGCTCAATCTGCCGTTGACTACAATTACGGGAACACCCGATTGCTTTGCGATTCGCACAAGGTTTGGCCAGACCTCAAGCTCAATCAGCAGACACATTGCCGGCCTTATATTCGCAAACGCCCGTTTCATTGTCAGCGAGAAATCCATCGGGAAGTAAAATACGCTCAGTCGGCTGCCGAATAGCGCGTTTGCACGGGCAAACCCCGTGTCGGTCGTGGTGCTGATTGCGATTTCGTAATCGGGGAATTTGCTTTCCAGTTCGCGGATTAGTGTCGTTGTCGCGTTGACCTCGCCCACGCTTACCGCGTGAATCCAGATGCACTTTTTGTCGGGTCTTTTACGGCTTATTTTGCCGAAGCGATTTGCCCACCCGGCACGGTATCGCCCGTACCGCAGCATCCGGTAAATCGCCATCGGACTTACCGCCAAAAGCGCAATCAAATATGCGATGTCAATAAGCACTGTCATAATATGGGGATACTGTAACCAGTAGAGTGCGGCTTGTCAAAGTCAGGGATTGTGAAAGTTTGGTTGTGGAATATCTTATTGAGACCAGTTTTGCGCCAGGACTGCGAGATCGAGGAAATTGATGATTCCGTCGCCGACCAAATCGGCCTTGGCGTTCCAGTTTGGCGATGCGGGAGTGGCTAACCACGCGTCAGCTAACGCAGCCACGTCGAGCCAGTCAACAACCCCGTCGCCGTTTATATCGCCCGGCACTTGCGATATCGTCTCGTAATAGATAGCCGGGTCATCTTGTAAAAACATCCCGCCTCCGCGGAGCGTGAAATTGAGGTCCGTGAACAGATTCATCCCGATAATGCCGTCGAGCGTTCCGCCCTCAGGCGATGACACGTCCAGCAGCACAACCGGGATATTCGTAAACGACAGCCAATCACCAAGCGCCGGTATATCAATCACGTCGATGTAAAACCCAGGCGCCGTGCTTATCTCGCCCGTAACGCCCTGTATTTCAACCTCAAAATCGGGATTAGCCGGCTTAAGCCCCAGCCGGGCGCCGATTCTCGAACCGACAACGCTCACCTGCGCACCGGTATCTAACATAAATCGCGTCTTGTCGATAGCCGAATGAATCCCGTCATACAGGTCAACGCTGGCGACAAAAAATACACTTTGAGACGAAGTGCTGGTTATTATTATGGACGGGCTTGTCGGTTCAAAATCAAAGTCGGCGGTAAATCCCGGTGTATACTGGACGGAAATCGCGCCCAAAGGCCTCAATTCCAGCGGTATCATATTGGCGTAAGTCGGTATGCAGGGGTCATCCTGCTGGTAAATATGTATATCAGGCGAGTTGTAATCGTTGCCGTCTCGTGTTCTCGTAACGACGGTGTTGTTGTTAAACGCCGTGGTAAAATAAACCGACATAGGCGAGCCAATCGCTGTAGGCAAATCAACCGGCGAGCCGCCCTGGCCCACCATTATCGCCACGTTTGATTGCCCGACCATTTTTGACCTGTTCCAAAGCATTCCGTTCGGCTCAACCGCACTCAGGCCATCGATGAAAATTCCAAGCGGCTGGCTTACCCATGCGTCAACCTCGCCGGTAACGCCGCTGATGGTGCTTGTGTTTGAGGTTAGCAGGTCCGCAGCGAATATACCCGTGCGAGTGCCTGCTTCATATCCCATCACGTGTGCGCTTGCGCCGGTATCGAATATCCCGATTATGTAATCTGATTCCGGGTGGCTCGTCAGGTAGTTTCCCACAATCAAGTCCTCGACAGTCGCGTCGAATGTGTCGCTGTCGGCACGTTCATCGGTTACCGAAATCGCTATCCATGGCGTAAAACCATCCACCGCCGGCGAGTCAATCGCGTTGGTGAAAACAACCTCGGTATCAGCAGTCGATTTTAATTGGGCTGATGCTCGTTTGGTCGCCTGCGGGAAAATCAATTCCTTTTCCGGCTTTTGGGGCTTTCGGTTTTTTGCCATTGGCGGATGTTTTTCGGGCGGATATGAGATTGATTTGATTCGTGAGCCATTGCCTGTTTGCCAGTCGGCCTGCTCCTTTTGCCAGCCCGGCCTGTCGGCAAAGACCGTCGCCTGCGCAATTACAATTGTCAGTAATGCGGCAATCCACGGGTGTAGCCAACTTTGTTCTTTTCTTTTTTTCATCGCCCCAGCCAATTATACCATAAATCGGCGGTTGATTTTGGCAAAATTTGCCGTCTGACCTGATTCTATTGACTTTTTGGCCTTTTTGCCGTATTAGAATGGGGTTATTCGGTCCCCGTAGCGCAATTGGATAGCGTGTTGGCCTCCGAAGCCAAAGGTTGTGAGTTCGAATCTCACCGGGGATAATTCATTTTTTATTTGTGATTTTCTATTTTTGATTTGCTCGCGAATTAAGCTGATTTTGAAGCGACGCGGAGCTTTTAATGAATCGACCTTTGAGGATAGTTGTTTTTTGTGTTTTGCCTGCTGTATTAGAATTTGTGGGATGCCAGGCACATAAAAAGACAGATTTTTCTCGGGATAATGATATGGCGTCAGCAAAATTAGCTTTGAAAGATGCAAAAGCACAACGGGTCTGGAAGTTTTTTCGCCAGGTTAGTGCCATTCCTCGATGTTCAAAAAATGAAAAGCAGATTATTGATTGGCTCAAGACCATTGCCCAAAGTCGCAATCTTGCCTGTCGAAGCGATGATGTTGACAACGTGATTATCGAGCTGCCCGCGACAAAGGGTTGTGAAAAGTCGCCTACCGTCGTTCTTCAAAGCCACGTTGATATGGTCTGCGAAAAGACGCCCGAATCTAAACACGACTTCACCAAAGACCCCATCGAATTAGTCGAGCGCGATGGCTGGATTACAGCCAATGGCACGACACTCGGCGCGGATGACGGCGTGGGAGTTGCTTTAGCGTTGGCGCTGATTGACGAAAAAATATCACATCCAAAGCTCGAATTGCTTTTCACAGTCGATGAGGAAACGGGCCTGACCGGGGCGAATGGTTTGAAACCCGGCTTCATTACGGGCAAATACCTAATCAACCTCGACGGCGAAGATACATCCTTCATCGTTGGCTGCGCGGGCGGCGAGCAGACCGAAATACGCCTGCCCCTCGAATTTTCACCCGTGCCCGATTCGCTTGCCTGCTTCGACCTGAAAATATCAGGCCTTCACGGCGGCCACTCAGGTATCGATATCGACAAACAATATGCAAACGCAATCCAATTGTTAGGAAGAACGCTGAAAGGTTTGCATAATTTTGATTTACGCGTCTGTGATATCGAGGGAGGCACCGTCCATAACGCCATCCCGCGAGATGCAAAAGCGATTATCTGTTTTGACGCCTCCAAACTCAGTGCGGCGAAAAAAACGCTCTCTGAAATCGAATCATCTTTCAAAAAGGAGTTTTCCGCAACCGACCCTAATCTTAAAGTCGAATTGAAAAAAGCCACAGAGTTTTTAGCCACAGAGGGCACAGAGCACACGGAGAAAAATCAATTGACGCGAAGCGTCATCCCCGAGTGCTGCTTACTTGGCCAAGAACAGGGGACCAAAATCATCAATCTTCTTTTGTCTTTGCCGGCGGGCGTTTATCGAATGTCGTCTGAATTTGACGGCATCGTTGAAACATCCTGCAATCTCGCCAAAGTCGAGTTGCTCCGCGATGAGAATCAGTTGCGAATTGTTACCTCTCAGAGGAGTTTGGAGAAACAAACGCTTGCTGAAATAACCGCCAAGATTACCGGCCTGGCAAAGTCAGCAGGAGCCAAAGTCGAAACCGTAGGCGGCTATCCTTCCTGGAAGCCGGATGTAAATTCTTCACTGCTTAAACGCGCAAAAGAAATTTACAGGAAGCTCAATAATAAAAAGCCGGAAGTTAAGGTTGTTCACGCGGGCCTTGAGCCGGCTGTCATTGGCGAAAAGATACCGGGTATTGAGATGATTTCCATCGGCCCCACGATTAAAAATCCCCATTCACCTCAGGAACGTGTCGATATCGCCTCCGTTGACGCCGTCTGGGAGTTTTTGATTGAGTTGTTACCGTCGTTTGGATAGCGATATCAATTTGCCGAAATAATATCCTCGAAGCAGGCCGGGGCGAGTTTTTTCAGAGTGTCTAAAATCAGGTGTGCCGCTTTTTTAATTTCCCACTGTGCGCCTTTGTCGGTGCGGACGGTGAGGATATGCCGCCATTCGCGGAAATTGGCGGAGACGACGATTTCACTCGTGCAGGCGTTGGGCAGGACGAAACGGGCGTCCTCTTTTTTGAGCCCTTTGTCACGCCATTTGCGATACATATCCTGAATTGTTTTCATATCGTTGTGGAATTCGTCAACCAGCTCGGCGGGCATGCTTTCGGGGACGACGTAGGTAAATTCCTCCTCGTCGCAATATCTCTGGGACTGCTGTGAGACAGCCATAAGACGATGTCTTACTAATTGATGCGTCATTGCGCGGGAGCAATTTTTGATTCTGAAAGTCGCGTAGGCGTGTTCGAGCGGTGATTCGTGGCCCATTTTGATGAGGCGTTTGATGAAGCCCGCCTGCGAATTGTCGTCCATCTTGTCGAAACTGAGGTAGCACGTCCTGCCCGCCTGCTCGATTACCTTTTGCGGGTCGGGCGTTATCGCGACAAGTTCGACTTCCAGTTGTTTTGCACAGGTTTGCTGTTGCATAATTCCTTCTCAGATTTTGTCGATTTCGATTTTACCTAAGACGGCCAGCGCGATTTTAACATTGCCGAAGGGTGCGCTCACGGCGAATCCCGCGACTCTGGTATTAATCCGGTCAATCAATTCCCTCGCGATTTCAATGCCGATGGTTTTTCCCTGCTGCTGGGTCTTTGCAGCACTCATTCTTTCCAATAATTTAGCCGGCACTACGACGCCGGGGACCTCATTTGCCATAAATTCCGCGTTTTTCAAACTGGTGAAGGGCCAGATACCGGCGATGACGGGTATTTTGGATTTTTTAGTCGAATCTAAGAAGCGGAAAAGCGTATCCGCGTCAAAGACGGGCTGGGTGATTGCGAATTCCGCGCCCGCGAGCACCTTTTGGTGATATTTATCGATTTCGCGTTTGATATCCGTGGCGACGGGGTTTGCGCCGACGCCTATTGCCAGTGAGGTAGGGGGGCTGAACTGGTTGCCGCCCAGGTCGATGCCGCGGTTGAGATTTCTGATTACTCCCGTCAACGTGATGGAATCCATATCGAACACGCCTGTCGCCTGCGGGTAGTCGCCCATTTTTGGCGGGTCGCCCGTGATGACGAGCATATTGCGAAGGCCGATGGCGTAAGCGCCGAGGATGTCGGATTGCATGCCGATGAGATTTCGGTCGCGGCAGCAGAAGTGCAGGATTGATTCGATGTTCGCGGCCTGCTGGATTTTGACCGCTGTAACCATTGGCGATAATCGCGAGCTTGCACGTGGGCCGTCGGGGATGTTGATTGCGTCGATACCCATATCGGCACAAGCCCTCGCTTTTTCGAGAATGGGGTCGATATCGAGGCCTTTGGGCGGAGTGATTTCGATGGTTGTTACCTTTTGGCCTTTTGCCAGTTTGGCCGCGAACTTTGATTTTTCCGCCAGGGGTGTTTCGCGAATTTCGGTTGTTTTTGGTGTTTCGATTGTTACCGCGTTCAATCGTGTTTTTGACGTTGCGGCCTTGTCGATTGCGCGGATTGCGCGAACCATTTCTCTTATGTGGTCTGGTGTTGTGCCGCAGCAGCCGCCGATGATTCGTGCGCCTTTTTCGTAGAATCGCTTTGCGAATTCTGCCATGTATTCGGGTGTGGACATATAAAGCAGTCGGTCTTCGACCTGGCGGGGGAGTCCCGCGTTGGGCTGGACGGAGATTGGCTTATCGGTTACGGCGTGGATGAGTTCGAGAGCGTTTAGCATCGCGGAGGGGCCTACGGAACAATTCAAGCCCACGGCGGTTACGCCTTTTTTGGCGGCGATTCGGGCGATTGCGTGGTCGATTTTTTCGCCATAAGGCGTCTCGTTTAGCTCTGTAGTGGTCATCTGGGCGACGATTTCGAGGCCGGTTACGCTTCGCACGGTCTCAATAGCAAGCAACAACTCGTCGGTATTCGAGAAGGTTTCGAGGATGAGGAAATCCGCGCCGGCGTCGGCGAGGGCCTTGGCCTGTTTTTTGTAGGCGGATATTGCCTGCTGTTTAGATATTTGATTGTAAAGGGCTATATCGCGTGCGAGAGGCCCAATCGCCCCGGCGACAAGGACGTTACCTGTAGTGAGCGAAGTCGAACTATCGCCCGCTACTTTTTTCGCCAGTTCGACGCCTGCTTTGTTTATTTTCTCGGTTTGTTCAGCCAGACCATATTTGGCAAGCTTGACCTCGTTTGCGCCGAAGGTGTTGGTCTCGATGAAGTCAGCGCCGGCCTCGACGTATTGCTTATGGATTTTGGTTACGAGTTTAGGATTGCTGAGATTCAGCTCATCGAAGCAGGCGTTGATATAGACGCCTGACTGATAGAGCATCGTTCCCATCGCCCCGTCGGCCAGAACCACCTGCTTTGATAATAGTTTTGATAGTTTCATTTTTGACATAATTACCAAATTACTTTACCACGAAGACACGAAAAAACACGAAGAATTTTTTGGACACCCGCCTCGCCCCCTTAGGGGCGGGCGAGGTCTCGCCAAAGGCGGACAGAGAATTTTATTTTTGGTTTCTGAGGAGTTTCGGCAGGGGCAGTTACGGCGGGGGTGTTATTTTTTAGCGGGGGGTTGTGGCGGGCGAATGATGAATTGCTCAGTGAATGTCATACCCGACAGGTAATCGGTGAAGTTGACCTTTATGGTCAGTGGCTTGTCGAATTTATCAACAATTTCGGCCGCGTCAAAAGTCAGACGGTAGCCGCTCGAAAGTATCCCGCCCAGCCAGAGCGTCTTAAGCTCATTCGGCTCGACTTGCCACTGTGCTAAACGGGCCTCGTTTTCCTTTTTGTTCAGGTCCCAGAGCTGGACCTCAACAGCTCCGCCCGCCTTTACGATGTCGCCCGTTTCATCAATAGGTTGAACGTAAACCACCAGCTTTTTCTTTCCTGTTGCGCCCGGGGTCTTGTCATCATCATAAAAGTTTGTGTAATTGCCGATTTTGACCGACTTGAGGTGATATATTGCGTCGACCCTTTTATCGCCCGGCAGTTTGGAAAGCGACTCCGATTGTTTTAATAGCTGAGCGTTTTCCGCATGGGCCTGTTCGAGCTGATTTTGAAGCTCCGTATTTTGCGAGGTAAGCTGCTGGACCTGTTGTGAAGGCGTTGGTTTTTTCGCTGTACCGCTATCGCATCCGTACGCGAAGACAAGCGATACCAATGAAACAACAAACAATGAACTACGAACTAAGAACATATTCTCAATTCTTAAATTTAGCTTTCTTTATCGGCCGATTTGACTATTTCCGGCGCCTTTTGGATTATTCTGTCCGCCAGACCATACTTTATCGCTTCATCCGCGTCCAGCCAGAGGTTTCTGTCGCAGTCCTTCTCGATTTTTTCCGCTGACTGGCCTGTGTGTCTGGATAGTATTGTGTAAAGTCGCTCGCGCAGACGCATTATTTCCCTGGCCTCAATCTCAAGGTCCGTTGCCGGGGCAATCAGCTCTCCCGAAATCAACGGCTGATGAATCAGCACCCTGTTGTTGGCGAGCAGGAATCGTTTGCCCGCCTTGCCGCCCGCAAGCAATACCGCAGCCATACTCGCCGCCTGGCCTATGCAATAGGTCGCAACGTCACAGCGCAAAAACTGCATACAGTCGTAAACGGCCAGTCCCGCCGAGATTGACCCGCCCGGCGAATTGATATAAAGGTGAATATCCGTCTTGCTGTCTTCGTTGCTCAAAAACAACATTTGAGCTATCACCAGGTTTGCGGAAACGTCATCTATCGGCCCGCTCAGAAAAATGATTCTGTCTTTGAGCAGCCGGGAGTAAATATCGTATGCCCGTTCGCCGCGTCCTGTCTTTTCAATTACTATCGGAACTAAGTTCTGGTCAACTGCCATAGTTTCACTCTCTTCAGTGGTTATTGTTTCTTCTCGTCTGTTTTTTTATCGTCCGGTTTTTTCTTGCCTGACTCGTCAAGTTCCAGGACCTCGTCGATGAGTCCGTATGCAAGCGCCTCTTCTGCTGTCAAATATCTGTCTCTTTCGGTCTCCGCGCTAATCTTTTCAACGGGTTGGCCTGAGAGTTTGGCAAGCAGCTCGTTGAGCATTTTCTTGGCCTTGAGGATTTCCTCCGCCTGAATCTTAATATCCGCCGCCTGTCCAAAAACTCCGCCCCACGGCTGATGGAGCATAATCTTTGAGTGCGGCAGCGCGAACCGCTTGCCTTTTGTTCCCGCCGCGAGAACTATCGCTCCGCCCGACTGAGCGCGGCCGATACAGTAAGTAGCGATGGGCGAGCTTACGAACCGCATCGTATCGTATATCGCCATCGTGTCGTCAACGCTGCCTCCCGGCGAATTCACGTACAAGCTGATTTCCGTGTTGCGTTTCTGGTTATCGAGGTAAAGGATTTTCATTATTACCTCGGTAGCCCTGGCGTAGTTGATTTCGCCGATGAGGAACACAATCCGGTTTTCCAGCAGCATATCGTCCAAACTCATCTGGCGAAATTGCTGGTAATGACCGCCTCCCGGCCCATACTGGTCCTGGTACTGTCCCTTCGGCTCAATTATCATACGTTTTTGGCGTCCTGTGCTGAACATCAAATTTTCCCTTAATTCATAAAGTAGGGCGGGGTTTACCCCGCCGATTAAGGTGTTTATCGGATATTCTTACACTCAAGTTTTCTTTTTTCGGGTCGTCGGTGTCGCCTTTTTTGCGGGCTTTTTCTCATCCGCAGCTTTTGCTTTTTTGGGATGCGTGTGTTTTGTCGCGGTTTCCGCCTTTTTAGCCGGTTTGGCCTCTGTTTTTTCGGTCGTTTTCTTGTGCTTGTGGGTTTCGGCCTTCGGTTTTTCCGCCTTTGGCTCAACCTCGGTTATTTTCGCCGACTCAAGCAGCTTGGTTACGCACTTTTGTTCGCGGACCTGAAGCTTGAACTGTTCGAGGGAGCCGTCCCTCTGCATTTCCTCTCTCATTCGCTCGGGCCGGATGTGTTTCTGGACGGCTAACTGGGCGATATGCCCGTTGATTTCCTCATCCGTCGTCTTGATATTCAGCTTTTCCGCGATTTTGTCCATTATGAAGAATACCTTGAGCTGTTCTTTGGCCTGCTGTTCGGTGTTCGCCTTCAACTGCTCGATATTCTTGTCAATCTGCTCTTTGTCAATGCCCTGCATCATCAGGTTGATATACTGGCGTCGTAATAACGCGACGGCCTGGTCCGCGGCAACGTCTGCCGGCAAATCGATACTGATGTTATCAAGCAGGTATTTGTAAATTTGCTCGGCCATCTCTTGTTTCGCCTGGCCTTCGAGCCGACCTTCCAGCTTTTCGCGAATCGCCTTTCGCAGCTCTGCCTCGGTCGCTACGCCGCATTTGCTTATCGTGTCCTGGTTCAATTCCGCTGGTCTTAGCCATTTGATGTCCTTAATCGTTATCTTGATACCGACCTTCTTGCCCCGCAGTTCCTCTCTGAAGAATGTCTTGGGCACTTCCACTTCCGCGGTCTTTACGTCTCCTGTTTTTGCCCCAACCAGGATTTCGTCCAATTTCTCGACGGGCACGTCCGCCACGAAGCCGCTTGGCCTGGCGTATATTTCGGTATTATCAACTTTTTGTTCCTGCCCCTCGATATTCAGCATCACGTCCGCGACGACCTGGTCTTCAAGCTCAACCTTACCGTTGTCCTTTGGCGTCCACGTCCCCGCGTATTTGCAGAGCATCTCGATTTCCCTGTCAACGTTTCCTTCGGTTACCACGTGTTTTGGCTTCTCGACGGGTATCCCTTCAATGTTTGGCAGCTCAAACTCAGGACGCACCTCAACCTCGAACTCGAACTTCAGAGCGCCTTCCGCGGGCAATTCTATCTTCTCATAATCAATCTCCGGCTCGCGCAGAACATCCAGCTTGTTGTCCTTTATTGCCGAATCGCTCGCTTCTGCCAGTATTTTCAGCTTTGTCTGCTCGCCGACTTCTTTACCGAATCGCTTTTCCAGCAATCGTTTCGGCGCACGACCTTTCCTGAAACCGGGCACCAGCGCGTCTTTGCGCAGCGTTTCGTACTGGGCGTCGGTGGCCTTTGTTATTGTCTCACGAGGAACCTCGATGATGACCTTCTTTTTGCACGGGCCTGACTTTTCGATTTTTACAGTGTTCTTTGGGGTTGTTTCCTGCAGTTGCTCTGCCATGTTATTCTCCTATCGTACCGGGCTTACGCTCATACAAAACAAAAATGGCATTAGGAACTCTGATTCCCGCAGCCACATTTTTTCATATTTCGTTGCCCAAACGCGTCGGCGACCAACGCCAAACTACTCATTTAGCCGGTAACTCGCCAACACTATATATATTCAAAGCGGGTGATGAGGCTCGAACTCACGACATCCACGTTGGCAACGTGACGCTCTACCACTGAGCTACACCCGCATTTGGCCAAGGTCTCGACATCCCTTAGGGATGGCGGACCTGCACAAACCGCCACATATTATAATATCTATTATCGACTCCTTGCAAGCGGTTTTTTAACAAAAAAAACCGCATCCTGCCTTCGGCGTGTCGAACCCGAGAAGTAAGGCGGCACGTAAGCAACGCCATAATTCACGCCCGTGATAAGATAGGCGAGAATGGACGGCGTCGGTTCGTTAAAATTATCTGTATGTACCCATGAACTTAGCATCGGATGAGTTTTTTTTATAGTACGAGATGAAGCAATAAAATTCGCGAAAAATACTTTTTTGTTTATTTAGGGCATTGGCAGCATTTTGGGGCTGAAAAAAAATTTTAAAAAATTCCAAAAAAGTTCTTGACATCGTTTAGGCAATATGGTTTAACGCAACTATCAGCTTGGGGGCTGACGAGAAAACTCACTAGTAGTAAGGGTAGTTGTATATGCTCTTTAACAGTGAGTGTGTTCTCATTATGTGTCACAGTAGTACCGTTTGAGAAGCGGGGGAAGAGGAAAATCACATAGTGAAGGCATTGTAGGTGCTTTATTTCCAGAAGCCGTTTCGTAACCTGCCAGATAGCCTGTTTTTGGCATCAAAAACGCTGTTTTACGAGGTTGTGAAACGGGCTGTAGCAACTTACAGCCATCTGAGCCAATAGCCGGGCAAGGGGTCTTGCTATTGGGGTAGGGCAGGGAATTTCCACGAGAAGAGAATCGAGAACAATTGTGCGTCGATTCCGCGCGCAGTTGGCGGACG
>JBEKGR010000013.1:0-82484 GCA_050012695.1 Sedimentisphaerales bacterium
AAAGCAGGTTTACGAGATGCATCCGGCCCGGGTTTGTACCGAACAATTGGCAATCGAGCATAAGCGAAAGCCAGGTCAAAGGGTGCCAGTTGGCCGTGTGGTTGGTGGTAAAAGCCCAGATGACACCTTCCCCAGTCAGACCGTTCAAAACTTGCGGATTTTCGTATACGTAGTCTTTGTCATCATAATTAATAAAATCAAAATTGCGTACCTGCTGGAAAACCAGCAAGGTGCTCAATATCAGGACAAAATACGTGAAAATAACGAAAGATTTTTTCGCAGATTCAGGCATAACTAAAATAATAACCCGCCGCGGATATACCAACAACCAATTTTACACTGTTTTTTTATTCATTTCTCTGTGTGCTCTGTGCCCTCTCGCCGGAAGGCGTCCCTTACGGGAGTGGCTAATAAATCCGTGCAATCTGTGTAATCCGTGGTTAAACTTCTTGTTGTTACAAACCATACCATTGTTTTACAGCGGCTAAGAATTCTTCGGCTGTTTTTGTTGCAAAAAGGGCCTTTTGGACTTTTCTGCGCAGGGGATGAAGTTTGCAATAGGCAATCGCGAATTTCCGAAAATGCGTGACGGCCTTTTTGTCCCCATAGAGCTTACGAACCAAATTGAAATGTTTTGAAATTACCCCGCCCTGCTGCTCAAGAGTCGGGGGAACGAAATCGTCTCCCTCGCGAAGCTGCTCGAAAATCCACGGATTGCCAATCGTGCCGCGAGCAATTACCGCGCCATCTACCCCGCTGTTTTTTATATTATTTTTAATTGTATCAACCGAAAATAAATCTCCGCTGCCTATAATTATCGTGCCGGGAAATCGTTTTTTAACCTCTGATAAAAACTCCCAGTTTGCCGAGCCGGTAAATCTCTGACAAACCGTGCGCGGATGCACAATTAACGCATCGACCTTTCCGGCCGCGGCCCTGGAGCTGATGTCCCAGAAATTATCGTATGACTGATTATCGAAACTCGTCCGTAATTTCATAGTCACCGGGCAATCGACGGTTCCTCTTACGGCATTATAGATTTCTATTACCTTATCCGGCTCATTGAGAAGAAAGCCCCCCCGCTTTCGGCGAATAACTTTGGGCGCAGGACAGGCAAAATTCAGGTCTATCAAATCGTAACCCGCCTGAGATACCACCTTGGCGGCCCTTGCCATCATTTCGGCGTCCTCGCCTAAAAGCTGTGCCCCTATCGGATGTTCATCATCGCCGGGTTTAAATGACGGATCATTAAAGACCCGCGGATGGATGACGCTTTTGGCAAGGAATACCCCGGCAAATGTCATAGGAGCTCCGCATTCACGCGCAATTGCCCGCATAGCGTAATCGCTGTATCCGCTGAGCGACGCCTGAAAAAAGGGAACATCAAGAATTATATTGCCGATTTTTAGCATTATCTGTAAGGCGTATTTTATATCATTTGACTAACAAAACAAGAGTGTCATTCCCGCGCAAGCGGGAATCCATACCATAAACCACTGGATACCTGCTTCCGCAGGTATGACAAGTCATTGAGGTTGAACTATCGCGACTCGTCAATAATGGCTTTGACGATATCGTTAATGGCCTGCCGGCTTTTGCCGTTTGTATTGTTAGTGATTATCGAAAATACCCGGTCGCCCCCTTCCGTGGTGCATACGCCGGATAATGATTTGACGCCGCCGATGTAGCCGGTCTTGGCGAAGATTTTGCCCCTGTATTTCGGCTCGTTGAAGTATTTACCTACTGTTCCATCTTCCCCCCCTACCGCGAGCGTCTCCTTAAACTTCTGCCACTCGGGCTTTTTGTAAATGTCCAAGAGAATGGCCGTAAGAAGATTGGCGCTTAGACGATTATTTTCGCTCAGCCCGCAGCCGTCGTCGAGAACGAACTGGTCAGTGGATATCCCCAGCGAAACTAAGTAATCCGATACGAATTGCCTGCCCTGTGCCCACGTGCCGCCCTTGCCGCTTGGTTGCCGATATGCGGCAATTGTCTTCAGCAGTGATTCCGCGGCGACTTCCAAACTGTCTTTGTTGCAGCGGTCAAAAACATCCCATATAGGTGTGCGATAAACAGCGAGGAGCTTGAATTGGTCCTGCGGCAGGATTTCTCTTTCAACGAGCTGTCCCCTTATGCCAACACCGGCCCGTTTAATCTCTTCGGCAAGCAGATAGCCGAAAAATGCCTGTGGCCTGTCGATTGTAACGCGGACCGGCTCACATTTTTTGTAGCAGACGCCTGAGACAGTTATGACGTTTGAGCCGGCGGGCCTCGCCCCCCCGATAGTGGTATCCGTTTGTGTGGCCGATACCTTGCAATTATTGATTATCTTTACGTAGCTGGTCGGCGGGTCGAGTGTCAGCTCGACTTTTGAGCCGACCGCCTCGGCAATAATCTCGATGCAATTACCATTGTAGTTAATGCCCGCGACCTCGGCGGCATACCAGTGAATCAGCTCCTTTTTCGCCCAGCCCGGCTGAACATATTCGTCGTCGAATACAGTATCGTCAACAATAACATCTGAAATTGTCGTTACGTTGCTTTTGCGGAGAATCTCAGCCGCGTCTTTTAGCACCCAGCGCGGGTCGAGATTGTGTTTTTGCATAGTGGGCTTGTCGCCCAAAAGCGGGTCGCCGCTGCCGATTACCGCGACTGAATCGCCGACTAAGCCGACACCCGTCAGGTAAACAAAGTCCGGGCCGAGGTAATGTAACGCGGCTGCCGTCGTAACAAGCTTCATATTCGACGCCGGTATCATTGGCTGGGACGCGTTATGGCTGTAAATGACGGCCCCGGTGGCGGGGTTTACGATTTTGACCGCGATGTGAACCTTGCCCTGTGCCTGTGACGCGACAATCGTCTCGACCTTCCCCGCCAAATCGGCCCTGCTTATGCCGGCTGACGCGAAGACAAGAACAAAACAAACCAATAATTTTTTCAAACTCGTTTTCATATAAGCGGTTGTTAATATCAGAACGCCGGTGCAATATCAAGGGCGATTTTGCTGAATAATGGATTGCAGCAGAATCTTTTTCAGCGGTGAAATACAAGTGGAATTTTATGAATGCGCAATGTAAAATTCGGGTTTTTGTAATTGGTGTGAGATTAGGATAAAATTAAATGTTTATGCCAAGGAGAGCCGTTATGAGAAACAGAGGAATTGTTGTCAGCGCCGTTATTGTGTTTTTCCTGGGGAATCTCTGCCTGGCAGACGTCGGGACGGACACGACGAATGAAAATGCCGAATTAAAAGCAAGGATAGAAAAATTGGAAAAGGAGCTTGCAGAGTTAAAGCAGATGGTCAAACAGCAGGATGAGGCGAGAATAAAAGAAGCAAATATCCTCGAACGCAGAACGGCTAACATCGAACAGAAAACGATGAATGCCAAACCCGCTTCGGGAAAAAAACCGGTACTGTCGGACCTTGACTTGCAGATTTATGGAAGAATTAAAGTGGACGCATCATACGATTCATCGAGAATGGACCTCGGCGATTACGCGAAATGGGTCAGGCCCGACAGGGGCAGAAATGACCACAGCCAGTTCGATTTGACAGCCAACGAAACACGGCTCGGATTGTTGATATACGGGCCTAATGACCAGGAGTTCAAAACCAGCGGCCGCGTCGAGATGGATTTTTACGGCGGCGGAACCGAAAACAAGCCCGTCCCGATGATGCGGCATGCTTACCTGAATTTTGAATGGCCCCAGGACAAATTCAGCATATTGGCGGGCCAAACCTCGGACGTGATTTCGCCCTTGTGGCCCGATACCCTGAACTACACCGTCGGATGGTGGACTGGCAATATCGGTTATCGCAGACCTCAAATTAGACTTACAAAAATCTACTCAATAGCTAAGGATACGGATTTGAAACTCGAAGGAGCCATCGCCAGGACAATGGGTCGGACGAATTCGAACATACTGGCAGCAGACCAGTCGGACTCCGGTGAAGATGCCGGCCTCCCGAGCATACAGGGACGCGTTAGCTTAACGCTGCCCTCGTGGGGTTCTAAGCCCGCAACCGTCGGTTTCTCAAGTCACTACGCCAAAGAATCCTATGACGTCAACGCCGCCGGCA
Organism: Sedimentisphaerales bacterium; assembly: GCA_050012695.1. Classification (GTDB taxonomy): domain Bacteria; phylum Planctomycetota; class Phycisphaerae; order Sedimentisphaerales; family Anaerobacaceae; genus Fen-1362. The sequence goes on from JBEKGR010000013.1 coordinate 4,082, forward strand.
GCAAAATAGCAGCCGACCGCAAAGAGTTCGACAGTTGGTCTTTGAATTTGGATGTCCAACAGCCGGTCAACGAATGGCTCAGCTTCAAAGGTGAATTCTTTACGGGCCAGGACCTCGACGCCTATCTCGGCGGTATCGGACAGGGAGTAAACACCGTAAGGAATAAGGAAATCCGAAGCAAAGGCGGCTGGGCACAGGCAAGTTTCGGGCCCTGGGGCAAATGGTCTTTCAATCTTGGTGTAGGCGCAGACAAGGTGAACGCGGATGACCTTGTGGGAATGACCGGGGACAGACGCAAATACAACCAGTCAATCTTTGGCAACGTCCTTTACAACTTTGACAAAAATGCGCAGATTGGCTTCGAGCTTTCCCAATGGCATACGGAGTATGTTGACCTTGGCGACGCCGACAGTGTCCGCGCCCAGACCTCCTTCATATACAAGTTTTAAAAAACATATTTAGTTTTTTCCGAATCCGTACTTAGCCCTGCCATCTTCGCCGTAGGCGAGTGGCAGGGTTTTCCGCATCCCCCCGCCTGTCCCCGAGAAGTCGCTACTTTGGTCTCGCAACAGGGGATCCAGATACGCTGCACGCTTCTTCCGGAAAGTTCAACCTCGCAAACTCTCCATAGTATTTCTTCGCCGCCGCGTCGTATGCCTTCGCCGCTTCTATTTCGTCGTCGAATCTGCCTAAGAACACTTTTTTCCCCTGATAACGTATCCCGACGTGCCATTTCTTCTTTCGTGCCTTGTTAAGGTAAACCCCTGTAAACCGCGACGATGCTTTTGATTTATCTCTTATCGCGTTGGCGAGATTTTGCGATTGCGTCGCCAGCCGAAGGTTCGCCCTTCGGTTATCCAATGAATCGCCATTTTCGTGGTCAACAAGAAGCTTTTTTGGAGCATTCATTATTTCCCTGTGTAAATACATTGTTTTTATTCGCCCGAATTCTGTTTTTCTGAGGATGCGAGCGGCATACAAACTATCATCGTCACTGCCACAGGCACTCCATTTGAAACGGCCGAGGCGGTAATAGACATCGACGTCAACGATGGTGAAGCAGTTTTCGCAGAGGTTGATTTTGCGGAAGGCGTAGCCGTGACGGAGCAGGCGAAAGGCGAGCAGTGGAGTGGTGAAAAGAAAGTCGAGCCAGTTTGGAACTTTGATTTGGATGGATGTCATTTTATCTCCCCCTTTTTCACAGATGACAGAGGACAGACGACGGAAGACGGATGAAGCTGTCCTCCGACCTCGGTCATCCGTCCTCAGGACCACAACGTCCCTCTATATATAAGGTGAATTTTTGGGCATATTAAGTAGTTACGAAACAACGTTGATTACCACAAAAATGGGAATTATGCACTTGACAAAGCAGGAGGGGATATGCTAAAATGTAGGGTATGGAAGAATACATTAAATTCCAGAATACAAAATTGGCGAAATGGGGAGAGATAATGGCAACCACAGCATTAGTTGGCAATGCGGTTACGTGGCTATCTACATTCCCGCGCATTTATATAGTCGCTAATTTCGTTTTATTCGTTTCTGGTATTATTCTAATAATGATTGCGGCTATAAATACCTACACAAAAAACAAAAATATAACAATCCGAAACATTGATTATTTATTAAGTAATCCTCGCATTGTATTAAATCTAACATCAAGGGCTGGCAGGTATCTGATTACCAAAGCCATTGACGATGCAAAAATTCCACACAATCTTCTTGATGAAAATGTACGTTTTTGGATTTGCGAACCTCATATAATCGGTTATGCTAAAAGCTGTTATATAGTGATTTATAATGGACAACAATCCAATAAGGAAATATATGAAGAACTTCTAAAATCTGCAAATGCCATACTGGCCTCTTTTTCTTGCATTCCAAAAAATATAAAAATAACTCCTGAAACAATTAAATATAAAAAGAGTCAAATTAGGAAATCCCTAAATATAGTTAAAGATAATCTTATACAGGCGGAACTCTTAAAGGAATAAAGCATGAAATTCATACCACCAAAATTCAGTAAATTAAGCGAAATGGCCTCGATAGACGTAGGGCGGCTTACAGAGGACGAGGCAAGGGCTATCCTTGAGGGCTTACGTTGGCCTAAAGGCCCTGCCTGTCCCCATTGTGGCAGTGTAAACGTAACGAGGATACAGGCCAAATCGGATAAGGTCAGGGACGGCGTTATACAGTGCAACGATTGCCGAGGCCAGTTTACGGTTACAGTCGGAACGGTTATGCACCGCTCGCACATTACTTTGAGGCAATGGGTACAGGCGTTCTATTCTATGTGTTCTCACAAAAAGAGCGTATCGGCTTTGCAGCTTCAAAGGAATTTGGGGCTTCATTCTTACAAGTCAGCTTGGCATTTAGCTCACAGGATAAGAGCGGCGATGAGTGAAGGGCCGTTTGCTGGTAAGTTAAACGGTATCGTGGAATGTGACGAAACTTACGTTGGCGGCAGGCCAAGAGGAAGATTTAAAAATGAACGCATCGACCGCCGCAAAAAAGGTATTCGTAAATGCTACACGACAAAAACGCCGGTAATGGTTTTGGTTCAAAGGGACGGCGAAGCAGTATCCAAACCCATAGAGCGCGTTGACGGCAATACTTTAAAATCTGCTATCAGGGAATCCGTCGGTCAGCAATCCACGATAATGACAGACGAATCAAAAATTTACAAAGGTATAGGGAAAGAATTCGCAGGAGGTCATCACGTTGTAAAACACAGTATGGGCGAATACGCCAGAGGCAACGTAACAACCAACACGGCTGAGTCGTATTTCTCGCTAATGAAGCGCGGCGTTCACGGGACATATCATCATATTTCCAAACAACATATCGGGCGTTATTGCGATGAGTTTGCTTTCCGCTGGAATCACCGCAAAGTAAACGATGGAACGCGGGCCGAACACGCCATAATGGGAGCGGAAGGCAAGCGTTTAACCTACAAAAAGGCGGTTTGCTAAATGAGCTTTGTCAAGTGTATAATTCCGACAAAAATCGGTAAGTCCTTATGCCACAAGGAATAAAAAAATATTTCGGAAATTGCCAGATTTATTTGGCAATTTGGGTAATTTGTTCTTTGGTTAGCGATTCATAGCAATGATGATGCGTGACGCCACCCGTCTTCCCCCTTCGCCAAGGGCTACGGCGGGACAGGTTGTCTTCGACTTTGCCGAGGTCTTCGCCCGCCAAACAAACGGCGGGTAAACTTCGCTACGAGATTTTTTTGGGTATATAGGTAATCTCGAAAAACCGTTGGATTGATTTGCCTAGATTAACAGCCTGCCCTGTTTGCCCACCGCAGGTGAATTTAGGATTTCTCTACTGCTCAACTGCAATGCTCCGATTTTAGTAATCGCAAGTGCTTTTCCTGGACGGTTTATTATTCACCACCGTCTGTAATAATAGTAGAATCAATTATAATATGACTTAACACTTTGCCGTCATATAGTCCCACAAATAGCTTTTCTGTTCCTTTTATAATAATTACAATAAACTTCTCATTCAATCTGTTTCCGAAATATTGTTTATCGATCATACGCAAATCGCAAATAGATGGCCACGGCTCAATTTCAGGGTGTGTATGCCATTCTCCCAAATAAATAGTTTTATTAGTGCTATTAGCAAATTCATGATTTACAATTACTTGTGCGACATCTTTATCTCTCATATAATTAAATTTTCTTGATTTGTCATATTTATTTGGGATCGAAGCCTTTAGCACAAATATTTGTTTTCCTCTAACTTGCCCTAGTAAAATACCGCCTGCTTCCTTTTGTGTTTTTTGACTTTGTTTATATAGCTCAAGAATAGCGAATACATTATTTGAAATGAATATCTGATGTTGGCCTAACTGAAACACGTTTTAGTTCCTTATAATGTTACCAGTACTCTCTTTCTGTCCAAAGTTAGATATTTTAATATTGTTGTCGCTCAATATTGTTTTGTCACCGATCCATGTCAAACAAAAAGGATTCACTGCGTCTATTACAAATAACATCGTTGATATAGGGAAATATATTAGATAAAAACAATATTAAATTTGCAGAAGAATATGGAGTATACGATGTTTGACAACCAGCTTCTTTTAACTTTAATTTTTCATTTCCATTCAAATACTCGCTTTTTTCAATTACATTAAACTTACATAAACCATCTTCATCAAAATACTCAGCATACTTTTTTGATCCATTCGGATGCAAATATAGACAATGGCCTGAGGCAAGATAAGGCTCGACCCATAAAAAAAACATTGGCTTTTGAATCAGTTTTTCATCTAATGAAGTTCCCAGCCAAGATTCAACATTATCGTTTCCTACGGCAATAAATATATAATCAACCTCATTTACAAATCTACCATCATTACGCACTATCGCTACTATTGATTCATTTCTTATTTCTACATTTTGTCCTGGACGCTGCCTTAATAAATATTCCTTCATCGCTTCCGTTTTATCGGGGCAATTAACATAATAGTAACCAAGCAAATGCCTTCCAATATTTTCCAAACTTAATACATCTATATCGACGAGTCGATAATTTGGGCCACCGAATGAATTTAGGAAATAGATTAAATTGGAACCAACACTCCCCAGACCCGCAACTAAAAATGTTAGTTGGCTACTTTCTGTGTATACGCCAGCAGATCTCTCAATCAACCTTTTTTGTGAATATATTTCTGGGGCAAATCTAACAACCATATTAACATTATCTTTTTTAATATCTTTTAAATGATGCTCTTCCCAATGAAAGAACCCCTTTTTATCTAAAGCAAGATCGCAATAAGAAAAACATAGGAGCAATGTTTTATCTCCGACTCTTTTCTTAAAGAGAACAATTTTTGGTGAATATTTACTTTTTAAAAACCTTTTAAGTTTACCCTGTTTTTTATCATCGCCTGCAATTAGAAGAGATGCAAGTTTATCATACGACAAATTAAACGGTGGTACATCGGGAATTTCCAACTCTCCACCCCAATAAACAGGATGGGTAGTTACGTTATTGTAATGGCTATACAGAGAAGATATGAATCTTTTGGAATCCACTGTATCACAATGGATAATATAATTGTATCGCACCCCTGGAGATGGTATTGCAGTTACTTTTATATCAGATTCATTTATCTGTTCGTAAGGGTCTATTAAAGACAAACACCTATAGAAGATATGATCTTGTTTCGAATATGAATTCTTCCAATATGCGATGAACTCATCCTCAAAATCAGAAAAATTAGTTTTATTAATTCCATCAACAATGACTTTCTTTGCCCGTTTTAAGGCATCGTAAACTATAGCCTGCGGCCTGTTTATATCTGTCCTTATTGCATCGGAATCAAACGTACAAATTAAACGATCCGTGTCAATGTGCGGAATATACTTAATTATCTCATAATCTGCTTCTGATATATATATTTTAGGAATAGATATTGGGAAGTCGGCTTTAAAACACAAGAAAAAAGTAAAATCTCTCACGTCCCTATGAAATATTTCTACTTCAGATATTACTTTCCAAACTTCAATGTATTTCTCAAAACCTAACTTGTCCTTTTCGGATATCTTATCGATCGTATAAATCTTACTAAGTTCTTCAAATGCAATCTGCCGAGCTTTATCAAAATCAACCATTTCAGGCACTCTTGGCATCGCTAGTAATTATAGCCGGAGCTGAATATACCTTTGCACCTTCAACTTCATCTTTTGCCAAATGACATGGAAATCTATCTCCAAAATGCTTCTGCCATTTCAAGCAAGCATCTTTCTGATTAGGTTCTTCAATAGCTTGCTTTGCGGATATAATTAAATTATCAAGCTGCTCTACAAAATAATCTTTCTCTGTTTGACTATAATCGTGAAATAGATCTTCTCCTATGGGCGTAGTTGGACGTTCACATCTTACACCTACGCTCTTAAAATACGCAGATATTGCCTCAAGGGTATCTCTCATTGCAATATCGTCCCTGGTATTATATTTTGCATTGTTAGATGTAAGGATAGTCACTATTAAGCCGCTCGGCATCTTTGTACTAGATGTCTTGTTATCACACCAAGCTTTCATATATCGAACCAATCTTTTAAGCTGTGGGTTTATTTTTGCTATCTCATTAAACCAATTAACAAATCCAACTGGATCGCTCTGAATCCACCCATCTTTTTTATGTGCTAGTTCTGGTATAGTCCCTTGTTTATAATAAATGGGCAAGTCGATATGATGTCCATCAGAATAAACCACTCTTAAACAAGTATTCTTACGTACGACTTGACCTGTTTGATCCTTAACGGCCTCATAAATCAAATCATGATAAGTCTCTATACTTTTTCTTTCAGTGGCGTTTTGATTTCCAACAAAATAAACCCCATAATCTAAATCATATTTTAGTTTTGTCTCTCCTCTCTCTTCAACTGGTATAGGATTAACTATAACATCCGTAACAAAGGAACCCTGCTCAACGCAAGTCAATTCAACATCATCAAGTTTATTCTCTTTGTAATAGGTTTTTATCCTTTCATTCAAACTATCCCTTGATGCTAACAGTTTTTTTCTTCGATCCTTCGTTAATTGTATTTGAGAAGAATCAAACTCAACAAACAGATCGTGACAATTTGCCATAATAGCTTCCTTTATCCTATAAATATGTTAACTTATTTCTGATATATTGGAAAATATATCCTTTATAACGCTTGAACCATAATGTTCGTTACTCATAACTCGGCTGTGAATATGGTCTGCATCACTTATTGCAAAACCTAGGAGGGTTTGAATGGCGGAATCATCTGCCCTGTCGAGGCCAATGGAACTGTACTGTTCCGGGGTTTTTTCGCTGCTTTCAAGACGAATAGATATTGCGTTCTGACCTCGCTTGTTAATGCTTTGCGCCAAAAATTTGGCCATATTAGAATATCCAAAAGCTTGAGCAGACAATGACATTTCTGTTATTTTTATTCCTGCCTTCCAGCTTATTAAACCCCAGCGATTATTAGCAATCGCATATGGATCACCTGTTGGTTTATCATGGGTGCCAATAGAAATGAGTTCGATTGGTTGCTTATTCTCATCCGTTATAGCAATAGCTTCGATTAACCCTACCAATATAGGGTTATTAGCCCATAATCCACCATCTACAAAATATTGTTTTTGAGAGCTGTTATCCGGATTATTTTGTTCATTTATAGGTAAATATATAGGAGCAGCAGAGCTCGCCATACAAACATCAACCAATTTGTAATTATCGTCACGGTTTTTACCTGGATTATGCCCAGTTTTAAAAACCCAAGCCCTATGTGTGCTTGCATTAACCGTAGGAATACATAATCTGATCCCTCGCGTATCGTATAATTGTTTTAATGTTATTTCTTTAAAACAATCCGAAATCGCCTCTTTCAATTTGTTTTCTTTTGCGGAGGGCTTCTTAAGATATTTCAATAACCATATTTTAGGAAATTCTTTAGATGGCACTGGGTCTGGAAATATTTCTTGGCCTTTTTTTATATATAGGTTACATATTTCATCGATTGAAATACCTGCTGTAAGAGCACATGCTAAAATGGCTCCTGTACTTGTCCCACAAATTAAGTCAAAAGATTTGCCAATATCTGGTTTTACATTTTTAAACTTTGGATTGAATCGTTGCGCCAAAGTAAGCAATAATGACGCGGTATACAACCCCCGCATCCCACCGCCATCAAGGGTCAACACACGAAAAGGTTTTTTAGAATCAGCGTCCATGCTTTTTAAAAGGTGCAAATAATGTGCCAAAGGCATAAATTCGCAAGAAAAGCCCTAACCTCTTATTAAATCAAGGCATATGTAAAACATACTGACCAATTTAATATTTCTATACCTGCCATTCTAAATAAAATAAGATAATCCGTCTGCCAACCTGACAGAGTAAATCAGTATCCCTATTAATTCTATCGCCCTAAGTTTCTTCAAAGAATCTAAGCCAAAACGGGCTGGCAAGGTACGTTGCCAGTCAAAGGTGCGAACCTCTTTAATCTTCACCACAAAGGCACTAAGAATACACTTTGTGTCTTCGGGGCTTAGTGGTTAGTAGTATATTGTTAAACTGGAAAGAAAACAAGTTTTTTGCGGACAGAGTAAACTAACGACTAATTTCTATCTGTGCTTTCTTACTGCAACCTGTGGTGAGCATTGCCTGCACTGAGCAGTGTCGAAGTGTCGAACCATCGCCGCCCTGTGAAATTTCGAAGAAATTTCCAGGACTAAAGTCTTGGAAATCTTTTCAGATTTCTCAAGGCACCAAGGCCGAGGAGCATCAGGGTACATGGTTCGGGAATTTGCCAGAGAACGGCACGCGTACCGGGATTCGGACCATCCCTGCTCACAAGGCCGATGATGTTTCCATAACTATCTATTCCAATAGCTTTAGATGTGTAATAGCTCGACTGCAGCTCCGCCGGCAGGAATTGATGCAGGTCGATAAAGCTATCGGCGCTGCCGTTCCACAGCAAGGCATGAGTATTGCCGCCAGTGGCCGAACCAGTACCATAACCGACCTGCTGTGTGCCATTGGTACCGTAGACATAAGAAGAGGTGAATCCGCCGGGATTCAAATCGACGAAACTTTCGACTATCCCTTCCCAGAGCAAGGCGTGGTCATTTCCCCCTGTTGCCGAACCGGAACCATAGCCGACCTGCTGTGTGCCGCTAATTCCGTAGGCATAAGAAGTGGTGAATCCGTCGGGATTCAAATCGACGCTGCTTGCAGCTGTCCCTTCCCAGAGAAGGGCGTGAGTATTGCCGTTCGCGGCCGTACCATAACCGGCCTGCTGTGAGCCGCTTATTCCACGGGCATAAGACTGAGAGAATCCGCCGGGGTTCAAATCGACGCAGCTTGCGGCGCTGCCGTTCCAGAGCAGGGCGTGGTAGATGTTGTAGCCCGTTGCCGGACCGGTACCGTAGCCGACCTGGTATGTGCCATTGGTTCCGTAGGCATAAGAAGAGGTGAATCCGGTGGGATTCAAATCGACGTAGCCTGCTGCTGTCCCGCTCCAAAGCAAGGCGTGTTCATTTCCCCCTGTTGGTGTAGAACCATGACCATCGCCGACCTGCTGTGTGCCGCTGATTCCGCGGGCATAAGACTGAGAGAATCCGCTGGGGTTCAAATCAACGTAGCTTGCGGCGCTGCCGTTCCAGAGCATGGCGTGATTATTATTATTAGTACCTATCAAACCGCCGCCATAACCGACCTGCTGTGTGCCGCTGATTCCGTAACCATAAGAAAAGTTGAACAATCCGCCTCCGGGGGTCAAATCGATTGCGTTGTAGGTTATGCCCAAGGCCGGGCTTGTTGAAAGAAGTGCAAGAACAGCGACAGAGAAAAATGCCTTTTTCATTGTCTAACCCTTTCCTCTTTATTGGTTTTCTCTCTTGTCTTGAAACGGCCTGTATTATACTATTTTTCGGGGAATAGTCAAGGGGAAAACAAGGCAAAATCCGCCAAACCACCGGCGGATAAACCACGCCTCGCCACAGGCGAGCAAGCTCCGGCGGACAAGTCAGAAATCAGCGTACAGCAGACAGGCAGTTGAGCAGGCGAGGGGATTAATTCCGCCCTACCGTCTTTTAGGTCTTGAAACCCGGGCGGATTCTGAATTCTTGCTATTCTCTTAACAGCAGGATAAAATCATTGAAAACCTGTGCCATATAATAAGTAGAGTATATGTGGAACAAACATAGGATTATTTAGGATGCGGGAAAATGCGGGTAAACTATAAGATAATTCAAGCCAAGGATTTCATAAAGGCCAAGCCCACCGGCGAGATAGACCTTGATGAGAGCAAAAAACTGCTCGGTCAACTTGCGAAGATGGAGCATCTAATCGGAGACCATGAGATACTGATGGACTTGCGGGAGGCCTACGGCAACATGGATCATGCCGACTTGCATGAGCTGGTTCTTGAACTTGGGCGACACAAGGAGGCATTCCGAAGTAAAATCGCTGTCATTGCAAGAGATGATGAGCAATTCAACAAAGCTGTTTTTTTGGAGATGTGCGCGAATATCGACAGATTTACCGTTATGGCGTTCACCGATTTTGAAAAGGCCACAAACTGGCTCCAGGCCGATGAGGGCATACAAGACCTGTGGTCTTAGGTCTTGTTGTAGCGCAGTTTACCCGCCGTTTGTGTGGCGGGCGCAATCCGCAATTTATTTCTCCCTTCTAACTTCTCACTTCTCCCGAACAGGGAGGCCGAGCCATAACTTTTTGCCTCTTCCCCTTTGCTTTTTGCGCCTTCTCGTGGCAATCGCCGCACCAAGGCCGAGAAGCAACAGCGTCGCGGTCTTTTACGATAACTCGCTTTAATTACTGGTGCTACAATCGGCGTTATCGACGTTTTATTTGCGATGACGAAGGAACAAAGCACCAAGACCAAGCAGACCAATCGTTATCGGCTCCGGTGTAATAGTAACCTCCATGGTGGGCAGAACAGCGTTTGTAAGCACATTCCAATCGAGGTCATAGAACGCGTTTCCAATAAGCGATATGGTCGCTACCCCAGTAGTACCCGGGGCTGTCAATTGGAACGAAAACAGCAGATAACCCAAATCAGTTTGAAGCACGTCATTACAAATACTCACTTCATAGTTGCCGGTTATCGAGTTTTCGGCTGTCCAGTCAAGGGCCGTGTCTCTGTTAGTCGTGAGAATCACACCACCACCGATTGTCCCTAAATCGGTGACGATATCAACATCGGACAAAAGAATCGTGGCGCCGGCGTAACTCACGGTGTATGTCCCTGTAGCACCGGTCACAAGGGAATCCGGCCCTGAAATCGCCAACGTCAACGGTAATCCACCCATTGCATTGGCCGCCGAGGCCATCGACAGAACTATTAAAACTACTATTAGCTTTTTCATTTTCTTCCCCTTTCTAAAAATGGTATGTAATTTCGGCCATCCAGCCAAACCGGATGCCTTGCCTCTAATAACAGCATAAAATTGTTCTGTCGTTATCGTTTGCGATGACGAAGGAACAAAGCACCAAGACCAAGCAGACCAATCGTTACCGGCTCCGGGGTAATAGTAACCTCCTTGCTGGGCATAAAAGTGTCTGTAACCATATTCCAATTGAGGTCAAAGAAATAATTCTCAATCAGCGATATGGTCGCTACCCCAGTAGTACCCGGGGCTGTCAATTGGAACGAAAACAGCGGAGAACCCAAATCAGTAACGAGCATGTCATTCGCAATAATCACCTCATAGTTACCGGTTTCCGGGTTTGCGGCTGTCCAGTCATATTCCGTGTCTCTGTTGGTCGTGAGAATCACACCACCACCGATTGTCCCCAAATCACAGATAATATCAACATCGGAAAAACAAATCGTAGCGTCGCTATAACTTACGGTGTATGTCCCTGTTGCGCCAGTCGCAAGGGAACTCGGCCCTGAAATCGACAGCTCTAAAATCTGTGCATTGGCCGCCGAGGCCATCGACAGAACTATTAAAACTACTATTAGCTTTTTCATTTTCTTTCCCTTTCTAAAAATGGTATGTAATTTCGGCCATCCAGCCAAACCGGAGGTTTTGCCTCTAATAACAGCATAAAATTGTTCTGTCGTTATCGTTTGCGATGACGAAGGAACAAAGTGCCAAGACCGAGAAGACCCATTGTCATCGGCTCTGGAATTGTAACTGTCTTGCCGTTCAAAAATAAATCCGGACCGGTAATTTGGTTCCAGTTGAGGTCAAAGAATGCGTTCTCAATCAGCGATATGTGCGCATAACCGCTGGGCGGGATAGCACTCGGGGCTGTAAATTGGAACGAAAACAGCGGAGAACCTAAATCAGTCATAGAAATATCATTCACAATCGACACTTCGTAGTTGCCGCTTACACAGTTTATGCCTAACCAATCGAGGGCTCTGTCGTTATTGGTTGTGAGAATCACGCCACCACCTATTGTTCCGTAATCGACGACAATATCGACATCTGCCGCAAGTATTTGAGCACCGCTATAACCTACGGTGTATGTGCCTGTCGCGCCGGTCACAAGGGAATCCGGCCCTGAAATCGTCAACACCAATACACCCATTGCATTGGCCGCTGAGGCCATCGACAGAACTATTAAAACTACTATTAGCTTTTTCATTTTTTTCTCCTCTTCAAAAAAACATAATTGTTTTTAGCGCACCTCGTGCGCACAGATGTTTATGTAAGCGGATTGCTCCCGATAGAGTTGCCTTTTCTCTCATACCCTTCTCCAAGTTGCCTTTTGCCCCCCAGCCAAAGGCGATTTTGACTATACCCTTTTGCTGGTAGTTGTCAAGTAGGAAATGGCGAAAATAATGGCAGAACGGCAATCGCAAATCCACCTCGCCCCAGGCGAACAAGCTTCGGCGGTAAGAACACCATCCCTCCGGGATACCGCAGTTTTGCCTTCTGCCCTTTGCTTTTTGCGATGACTTCCCCCTTGCACCCTCACCCCTGATGTGCTAATATCTTCCAACCCAATGCCATTAACGCAGCCGATATTCTGTTTGACTATCGGCTGACAAATCGCTAATATGCTGCATCCTTCTATTTACTATAAGCAGTAAGGAATTTTTTTGACTCCTTTTCAGGTAAACGGGCGATTATGGATAATCGATTGATGCTCCTTTGTATAGTTCTTGTGCCGTGTATCGGGGCGTTTGTCCTGCCTCTCGTGGGCCGAATATCAGCCGGCCTGCGAAATCTCCTTGCGCTGGCGCTGGCTCTAATCCCCCTTCTATTAGTAATCGCTCTCCTGCCGACGGTTATGCTCGCAGGCCCGCTCAATTTCACGGCCAATATCAATAACATATTCAATTTCACCCTGTACGCCGACGGCTTGGCGGTCTTTATGGCGATTGTTTCCGCTTTCTTGAGCGCAATCATCATTTTTTACTCTTTTGGCTACATCAGCCATTATGAAAACCAGAACGAATACTACCTGATGGTCCTGCTGTTCCTGGGCGGTATGTTGGGCCTGATTTTCTCAGGCAACCTCGTATTCCTATATCTTTTCTGGGAAATCACAGCCATAACAAGCTGGCGGCTCATCGGCTTTTTCAGGGAAAAGCAGCACGTCTTAAAGGCCGACAAGGCATTCCTTGTTACGATGTTCGGCTCACTCCTTATGCTCATCGGCTTCGTCATTATTTACCAGCAAACCGGCTCTTTCGACCTCCAGACCATAAAAGAATCCCTCGGCGCAACCCATTTATCGAATCTGGCTGTCCTTCTAATGCTCGCCGGCATCTTTTCCAAATCCGCGACGCTCCCCTTCCATACCTGGCTCCCCGACGCGGGTGTGGCTCCGAGTCCGGTTACGGCGCTGCTGCACGCGGCGCTGCTTGTTAAGATAGGCGTTTATGTTTTCGCGAGGTTGTTCATCGCGACGTTTACTGTTGATGATTCATGGCATACAGTGGTGCCGATAGTCGCGGGCGCAAGCGCATTAGTTTCCGCGGCGGCGGCGATGGTCGATACCGATTTGAAACGCATAATTGCCTATTCTACCGTAAGCCAGATTGGGTTTATTTTCTTAGGCCTGTCCATCGGCAACGAAATCGGCATCACCGGCGGGTTGCTTTATATTATGATGCATGGTTTAGCCAAGGGCGGGTTGTTCCTGTGTGCGGGAATCATTGAGCAGAACACCAAGACCAAGGATATCACCAAGCTGGGCGGGTTGATTAAGACGATGCCCATTACGGCGATTGCTTTCCTGTTCTGTTCGTTTTCGGTTATGGGGATACCGCCATTCGGCGGATTTTTCAGTAAATTTATGGTTATGACCAGCACTATCAAGGCGAATGATTATTGGATTATGCTGACTTTCTTAATCGGCGCAATTATGACTATTATTTACCTGCTGCGGGTATTCAGTATGGTGTTTTTGGGCGAGGCGAAGACCAAGCCCGTCAGGGAGGGTTCAGCCACGATGGTTATTAGCGTGGCGTCGCTTGCGGTATTATCGATTGTCGCGGGATTCGCGATTGCGTGGCCGACGCAGTTCGTTATGGCCGCGATTCAACATCTGCCGGGGGTAATCAGATGACAGATAGTTTTATTTTACTGCCAATAGCCATACCTTTTGTCGCCGGACTTCTGGTGCTGCTGATAGGCCAGCAAATCCGAGGCGTCAAGGAGGCAATTGCCCTGCTTGCCACTGCTGCAACATTGGGTTTGACCATAACGCTTTTCGGAGAAAATATAAATTTATCAATTCCATGGACGGGTTTCGGAATTGATTTAGCTTTGCGGCTGTATCACTTCAGCGCGTTCATCCTCGTCGCGGCGGCGGCATTTTCGTTCCTGTTTGTGCTTTACAGCTGCTCATTTATGTGGGACAAGCTCCGCCTTAATCAATTTTACAGCTACCTGCTCATAACGCTCGCGATGACCAACGGCGCGGTGCTGGCGGATAACCTTGTCCTAATGCTGTTTTTCTGGGAGGGATTGCTGCTGACGCTGTTCGGGATGATTGCGATTGGCAGGCCGGGGGCATACAAGACGGCGATTAAGGCGTTCATTATCGTTGGTATTTCCGATTTGTGCCTGATGATGGGTATCGGTCTTGCGGGGTATCTGGCGGGCACGATGACAATCTCCAAAATCAACCTGTCCGTCGTTGATTCGCTGGGGGCTTTGGCATTTATCCTTATGATGATTGGGGCGATTTCGAAGGCAGGGTCGGTGCCCTTCCATACGTGGATTCCCGACGCCGCAGTTGACGCGCCGCTGCCCTTTATGGCATTTTTGCCCGCATCCCTTGAGAAGCTTCTGGGTATTTATCTTCTGGCGAGAATATCGCTCGATATGTTCAAACTTCACGGCGGCTCGTGGATTAGCATGCTGCTTATGACAATCGGCGCGATTACGATACTTCTGGCGGTAATGATGGCCCTTGTGCAGAAGGATTATAAACGGCTGCTTTCGTATCACGCCGTAAGCCAGGTCGGGTACATGATTCTCGGTATAGGCACCTGCCTGCCCATAGGCATTGTGGGCGGTTTGTTTCATATGATAAACCACGCCCTGTACAAGAGCTGTTTGTTCCTTACGGGCGGCGCGGTGGAAAAGCAGACGGGTACAACTGATTTGGCAAAATTGGGCGGGCTGTGGTTAAAGATGCCTGTTACTTTTGTGTGTTTTGTGATAGCGGCGGCGTCAATTTCGGGTGTGCCGCCATTTAACGGGTTTTACTCGAAAGAGCTTGTTTATGATGCGGCATTAGTAAGAGGAAATGTGTTTTACTTAGTGGCGATTTTAGGCACATTCCTTACGGCGGCGTCATTTTTGAAATTAGGTCACGCGGCGTTTTTGGGCAAGATTAGCGAACAAAACAAGAACGTCAGGGAAACGTCATTGCCGATGCTTGTGCCGATGATAGTTATCGCATCGGTATGCGTGATTTTAGGCGTGTGGAATTATCTGCCTCTGAATAATCTTATAAAGCCGATTTTGGGCGAGGAACGACTGGCGGGACACGAGTTTGGCCCCAATACGATGCTGATTACGGTTACGGTTATAGTTCTGGTTGGCGCGCTGCTGCACCATTTGTTCGCGGCGAAAGTCAACGGCAGCGGGTACAAGGCGAGCGACCATATCCGGCACGCACCGTTCCTTGAGGGGATTTATACAAAGGCGGAGAACCGCTGGTTTGACCCTTATGATATCGGAATGAAAGTGGTTCATGGGCTATCAAGATTCGGCTGGTGGATAGACAGGGCAATCGACTGGCTGTATGAGGATTTCGCGGTGAAGATTGCCGCGGGTTTATCAAGCGTGATAAAGCTGGCGCATACGGGAAGTTATCCGCTGTATGTCGTCTGGTCGTTAATAGGCGTTTTGTTTATCGTAATAATGTTAATGAAGGCGTTTTAGTTAAGGGGCAATATGCTGTCACCGTTTTTACTGCTACCTTTGCTGGCGATAGTGCTGCTGAATCTGCCGATGCGAAGCATAACGCAGAAACTGTCGTTTTTGTTCGGGGTGATAATGTCGCTGTGGCAGATACTCGCGGTTACGATGATTGCGACGGGTCGCGGCGGCACGGACACATGGGCGAGATATTTTTCGCTGGGGCTGACCTGCGACAACCTGACGCTTGTTCTGCTGCTGTCAATCGGCATTGTAACTCTGACGACGATCCTGGTCGGCATGCAGACAATTGGCAGCGAAAAGCAGCGATTCAGCTTTGTGAACCTCGTTCTGGTCGCAATGATTGGAATGAACGGGACGGTGATGCTTACGGACCTGTTTTCGCTGTATATATTCATCGAGGTAACAGCGGTCGCGTCATTTATCCTTATCGCTTTTCAGCGTGATACCAACGCTCTCGAAGGGGCATTCAAATATATAATTTTGTCGGCGACGGCGACGATAATGATGCTGCTTTCGATTGCGATAATACTGCTGGTGGTCGGGGACACATCGTTCGCGGCGGCGGGCAGCGCGGTGAAACAATCGCAGGGCAATCCTTTAGTGATAGTAGCAATCGGCCTGTTTATATGCGGCTTGTTAATCAAGGGCGGCGTGGTCCCGTTTCACGGGTGGCTGCCCGGAGCATATTCGGCTGCGCCGGCGGCGGCATCGGTGCTGCTTGCAGGCATAGCAACCAAGACATCAGGTATATACGCGCTGATTCGGCTGACGACCTCGGTATTCGCAAATAACGAATCTGTAAATCACATACTTTTACTGGCAGGCGCGATTTCAATCCTCGTCGGCGCATTCGCGGCGATGGGGCAAAGCGATTTCAAGAGGATGCTTGCGTATTCGAGCATCAGCCAGGTGGGATATATAATCCTCGCCCTGGGCTGCGGGACAAACCTAGCGATAATAGGAGCGGTTTTCCACCTGTTCAATCACTCAATTTTCAAGTCGCTGTTGTTTGTGAATTCCGCGGCGGTTGAGAAACAGTCGGGCACGACGAACATGAACAAATTGGGCGGACTGGGGACAAGGATGCCCGTTACCAACGCGACTTCGCTGATAGCGTTTTTGTCAACGGCAGGCGTGCCCCCCCTTGCGGGATTCTGGAGCAAGCTGATTATCGTGATAGCGTTGTGGCAGAACGGCCTGCACGGATACGCGACGATAGCGGTATTAGCGAGCGTTTTGACGCTTGCGTATCTGCTGATGATGCAGCGAAAGGTGTTCTTCGGCAAACTGGCTGAGGGGCTGACTAACGTAAAGGAAGCCGGCTTAGGTATAACAGTGGCCGCCTTGATACTGGCTGTGATAACGGTTGGCGTCGGCGTGGCTTTCCCGTGGATGTTTAACAGTGTTTTGATGCCTACAAGCAGTTTTCTAAAATAGATAAATTTGGCGGGGTAAACCCCGCCCTACCGTTTTTTTTAAGAGTTGACATGACAATAAACATCATACTTGGAGTAACGTTAGTGTTAGCGGCCGCGTGGACGGTGATGACTGTGCGCCTATTACGCTCAGTGATAGGGCTGGCACTGACCAGCATGATTCTGACGATAATTATGTTCAAGCTGAATTCGCCTCTGGCGGCGGTTTTCGAGTTGTCGGTTTGCGCGGGATTGATATCCGCCATATTCATAAGCTGCATCAGCTTAACACAGCGGCTGACCGATGAGCAGGCAGCGGCAAGGCAAAAAGAGCGATTTTCCAAATTCTGGCTTCTGCCTGTAATACTTGTGCTGGCGGGAGTGGCTTTGTACCAGGTTCATATCCCCCCTGATTTCCATTTACAGGTCGCACCAGGTGAAAGCGACGTTCGTAATATTATATGGAACATGCGACACCTTGACCTGGTTGGGCAAATTGTTATTTTGCTGGCCGGGGCATTTGGGGTGGTCGCGTTGTTTAAGGATTGAGCGAATGATAGATGAAATACCGCAGGTATTCTGGCTGTTCAGCATAGGGGCTGTCCTTCTGCTGATAACGGGCTTTTATTGTTTGATAATGACGTATAACCTGGTAAGGGCGCTGATTGGCTTAGAGATTCTGACGAAGAGCGTAACGCTGTTTATCATTTTGGCGGGGTATGTTAGCGGCCGAATGGCGTTGGCGCAGGCGCTTGCCATAACACTAATCGTTATCGAGGTAGTGGTAATCGCGGTGGCGGTTGGAATAGTTTTGTGCGTGTATAAGAACATTAAATCGATAGACGGAAGATTACTAAGAAATATCAAGGGATAAACCCCGTGAGATAAACAATTTCGCGGGAATAACCATTAAAAACTTAATATCTCACGGGATAAAGAAAAGATGTCAAATGAATTATTGCTGTCGCCCCCGGTGGCATTCATCCTGATAATGCTGGCGGCGCTTTTATGCGCGTATGTTTTGTCGAAGCTGGCGATGAAGCCGAAGAAAATCCCAGCGGGACTGACACAGGAGTACTCCTGTGGCGAGGACATCAAGACACACATGATACAGCCCGACTACACACAGTTTTTCCCGTTCGCGTTTTATTTTACGATACTGCACGTAGTTGCGCTGATGATTGCGACTGTGCCGGTAGCGACAATGCAGTCGTTTTTGATAGCGGTAGTTTACATACTGGGCGCGATTATCGGCTTATTCGTTTTGTATAAGAGGTAACCTCGATATGGGTTTAGTTCAGAAAATAGTAACGTGGGCGAGAATCAAGTCACCGTGGATAATTCACTTCAACACGGGGGCGTGCAACGCCTGCGACATTGAAATTATCGCGGCCCTAACGCCAATATACGACGTGGAGCGCTTCGGGGTGATATTAAGAGGCACACCGAGACACGCGGACGTTTTGGTTTGTTCAGGGCCTGTTACAAGACAGATAAAGGACCGGCTGATACGAATATACGAGCAGATGCCGGAGCCGAAATTCGTCGTGGCGGTCGGGACCTGCGCCTGTTCGGGCGGGGTATTCAACGGCTGTTACAACGTTGAGGGCGGCATAGACCAGGTGATACCTGTTTCGGCGTATATACCCGGGTGTCCTGCAAGCCCAAAGGCGATTATAGACGGGGTGGTTAAACTTTTGGCGAGCGTGGACAACGCATCAAAGCCCGCCAAGGAAGCAGTAGTTAGCGGAACATAATTGGGAGTGACCCGTGTTAGTTGAAGAAGAAAAAATAAAACAGCAGTTGGCCGAGAGATTCGGATTGCCGGCGGAAAAGATTACGGTTCAGCGGGAAAGACGCATCTGGGCGGACGTGCCGGCGGCTGAATTCGGCGAGATTTTCGACTATGCAGTTGACAAACTGGGATTTGTAATTCTTGCGACGATAACCGGCCTCGATGAGGGGCCGACGCTCGGCGTAATCTATCACATAGCGAGGGAAAGCGGGATAATACTGAATTTACACATCAGTGTCCCGAAAGATAAACCGGTAATAAAAACAGTTAGTGCGAGATTTCCGGCTGCGGACGCTTACGAAAGGGAGATGGTTGATTTACTGGGTATGCAGGTAGAGGGCCTGCCGCCCGGCAACAGATACCCCCTTCCGGACGGATGGCCAGAGGGTCAGTACCCGCTCCGCAAGGACTGGAAATCGGACACAATCGGGAAAACGCCCGTCTCGCCCGAATCAGGGGCGAGCCGAGGCAAGGAGGTAGAAGAAGATGCCTGAACGAGAAGTGAAATTAACGATAGGACCTCAGCACCCGATGTTGAAAGAGCCGGAGAGCTTTTTGCTGACGCTGAGGGGCGAAAAAATAACAGATATGACAGTTCGGCTGGGTTATAACCACCGAGGCATCGAAAAGGCCTGCGAACAGCGGACATATATCCAGGATATGTATCTTGTCGAGCGCGTTTGCGGGATATGCTCACACTCACATTCGACGTGCTTTATTCAGGCGGTCGAGGAGATAACCGGATTACAGGTTCCCAAGCGAGGGCTTTATATCCGGACGCTGATTTCGGAGCTTGAGAGGATTCACAGTCATTTGCTTTGGCTGGGAGTAGCGGGACACGAAATAGGGTTCGATACGCTTTTGATGTACACGTGGCGAGACCGGGAGCTGGTGATGGACATACTGGCAATTATTTCAGGCAACCGCGTCAACTATGGAATGAACACCATAGGCGGAGTGAGAAGAGATATAACGGCGGAGCAGATACCGCAGATACTAAGCGCGATAGACACACTTGAAGAACGGACAAAATACTACATACAGGTAGGGACACAGGAAATCACGCTGCGAGAACGGCTGTCGGGAGTCGGGGCGCTTTCGAAAGAGGACGCCACACACTTAGGCGCGGTAGGCCCGACTGCCCGCGCATCAAACGTTGACAGGGACGTAAGACGCGATGACCCATACGCGGTCTATGGAGAATTGAGCTTCAAGGTAATCACGGATAATCATAACGACGTTTACGGCAGGACGCTGGTTCGCTTAGGCGAGCTGATGGAATCGTATAAGTTAGTCAGGCAGATAATTAAGCAGATGCCTGAGGGACCGATAGTTGTGAAGGCGCCGCGAAAGATTCCCGCGGGCCAGGCGATAAGCCGATATGAGGCGCCGCGGGGTGAGGACGTTCACTACGTCAAGGCAAACGGCAGCGATAAGCCGGAACGGGTGAAGGTGCGAGCGCCGACACTTGCCAACGTGCAGGTGGTGGCTCATATGTTAAAGGACGGGTATCTGGCGGATACGCCGATTGTGATTGCGGCGATTGACCCGTGCTTTTCCTGCACGGACAGGGCCATCGCGACGACGAACATTGACAATGGCCGGACGGACAGAATGGACTGGCCAACGCTGCGGACATACGGGATTGACTGGTACAGCAAACAGGGAATTGATTTCGCGGAATTGAACCGAAAACTTAGAACTATGAGAGAGTCGAACTAATGGCAGAGGCGTTGTTTAATATCTTTGTGTTTCCGGGGTTTTTATTCGTCGCGGCGTTCGGGCTGGCGGCGGAATACATCGACCGCAAACTTTACGCGTTGATGCAGAACCGTGTCGGGCCCCCGTGGTTTCAGCCCTTAGCCGATTTCATAAAGCTGTCGGCGAAAGAAGACGTTGTGCCACAGCACGCCGATACGCTTGTTTTCAAACTGATGCCGATTATCGCGATGACCTCGATTCTCACGGCGTTTCTTTATATGCCGATGTGGGGTTCGAAGGCGTTATTCGCGTTCAAGGGCGACCTTGTCGTTGTGATATACCTGCTGACTGTCCCCACGCTGACGTATTTTCTCGGCGGGTGGTATTCGCGAAGCGTTTATTCGATGATTGGCGCGGCACGTTCACTGACGCAGTTGTTCGCATACGAGATTCCGCTGTTTTTGAGCATACTGGCTCCGGCAATGCTGGCGGACACATGGTCACTGAGCGAGATGTCAGTATATTTCAGCACTCATCCGTGGGCCATCCTGTTTAACCTTTTGGGTTTTGTAATCGCGATAATCGCCCTTCTGGGGAAACTTGAAAAGGTTCCCTTCGATATACCCGAGGCGGAAACGGAAATCGTCGCGGGTGCGTTTACCGAATACGGCGGGCGGCTTCTGGCGATATTCAGATTGGCGATTGATATGGAGCTGGTCGTCGGTGCGTCATTACTGGCGGCGGTGTTTCTGCCCTTCGGTCTGAACTATGGGCCGGCAGCGGGATTCGCCTTGTATATCGTAAAGGTGCTGTTCGTAATAGGACTCATATCGCTGGCTCGCACAATTGTCGCCCGGCTGAGAATCGACCAGATGATAAGCTTTTGCTGGAAGGTTATCGCACCGCTGGCGTTTTTGCAGTTTATCGCAGACCTGATTCTTAAGCTTAAGGGGGTTGGCTACTAATGTTTAGACCGGGAAAAATGACAAGCCAGGTGCTGCGATCGCTTTTCAAGAAGCCGGTGACATCGATGTATCCGTTTGTGAAAAAGCCGATGCCGAAGGATTTCCGCGGCAAGCTGCGGTTCTACCAGGAAAGATGTATCGGCTGTAAAATGTGTATGAGGGATTGCCCGTCGGGGGCGATTACTATAAAGCCCGTGGGCGAAAAGAAATTTGTCGCCGAGATAGACCTCGCCAAATGCCTGTATTGCGCCCAGTGCGTCGATACCTGCCCCAAAGAAGCTCTCGAAGCCACACCTGACTTCGAACTGGCCCAGCTCGAACACGGCAAACTCTTGGTGGTTTTAGGCACAGATGCCGGCAAAGATACTAAAACAGAAACTAAATAATGCCCAGCGGGTCGCAGTATTAGGCGTCGGGTCGGAATTACGCGGCGATGACGTGGCGGGGCTTCTGGTTGCACAGCAAATCGAGAAAACAATCACAGAGCAAACTATGCCGGAGATTCGTGTTTTTATAGGCGAGACGGCTCCGGAAAATCTCACGGGCGAGATAAAAAAGTTTCAGCCGACGCATCTGATAATCATCGATGCCGCCGAACTTAATAAAAAGCCGGGACATATCGAGATAATGGAACCCCAAACAATCGGCGGAACGTCCTTTTGCACGCACTCGCTGCCCCTCAAGGTGATAATTGGTTATCTGCTCGAATCGTTCAAGTTTCAGGCGATAATCATCGGCATCCAGCCAAAGACGCTTGTATTCGGCGCACAGCCGACGAAAGAGGTTGTCGCCGCCGCCAAACACATTGCCAAGACAATCACTGCGTTATTCAAAACAGCAAAGTAAACTACTATGGGTTTCACCCGTAGTATTGCGATGGAATAATAAAAAAGGGGATTTACGAAATCGCAAATCCCCTTGTGTATTACATCAAAATCCGTTTCGGCTTGTTAATCCTCGTCTCTAATTCTCATGCCGTAGAATGAACGTGCGACGAAGAAGGCCGAGATGAGAAAGAAGACAACCGCCAAAGTGACGTTGACCTTCCTGCTCAATACAAGTGCAAGCTCGATAGCGAGGACGCCAAACAAGGTGCTGAACTTGATGATGGGGTTCATCGATACCGAAGAGGTATCTTTGAACGGGTCGCCGACTGTGTCGCCGACAACGGTTGCGGCGTGTAGCGGGGTGCCCTTTTCCCTGAGGTCAACTTCGACGTACTTCTTGGCGTTGTCCCATGCGCCGCCGGCGTTTGCCATAAAGATTGCCTGGTAGAGGCCGAACAAGGCGATTGAAATCAGGTAGCCGATGAAGAAATAGGGGTCAAGACAGGCGAAGGCGAGCGTGCTGAAGAACACGACCAGGAACAGGTTAATCATACCCTTCTGGGCGAACTTGGTGCAAATCTCGACGACCTTGTTGCTGTCCTCGCTGGATGCCTTGGTCGCACCTTCGAGCTTGATATTGTCTTTAATAAACTTCACGGCGTGATATGCGCCGGTCGATACGGCTTGGGTGGAAGCAGCCGTGAACCAGTAGATGACCGCGCCGCCAGCCATCAAGCCAAGCAGGAACGGTGGATGCAGAATCGACAGGTTTGCCAGAAGCTCCGGCTTGAGGCCCTGAGTGAGAATTATGATGATTGAGAAAATCATCGTGGTCGCACCGACGACTGCTGTGCCGATAAGAACGGGCTTTGCGGTCGCCTTGAAGGTGTTGCCGGCTCCGTCTGCCTCTTCGAGAAATCTCTTGGCCTTGTCGAAGTTTGGCTCAAATCCAAATTCCTTTTTGATGTCCGCTTTGATATTTGGAATACTCTCAATCAGCGAAAGTTCATAGACGGACTGTGCGTTATCCGCGACTGGTCCGAATGAGTCAACGGCGATTGTTACAGGCCCCATACTCAGGAAGCCAAACGCCACGAGACCGAACGCGAAGACCGAAGGAGCAATCATCATTACGTCTAAGCCGACCGTGCTTACGCCATAGGCGATTGCCATCAGGCCCATAATAGCCAGGCCCATCCAGTATGCGCTGAAATTGCCTGTGCAGAAGCCAGCGAGAATTGTCAGGGGGGCACCGCCCTTGCGTGAGGCGTTGACTATGTTCTGGACATAAGCGGATTTTACGGCTGTGAACATATTGACCATTTCAGGAATCAATGCACCCGCGATTGTGCCGCAGGTGATAATCGAGGCGAATTTCCACCACATTGAACCGTCGCCGAGATTCGGTATTATCAACCATGAAACGAAATAAGTCAGGCCGATTGAGACAAACGAGGTCAGCCATACAAGTGACAGCAACGGCTTCTCGAAATCCATTTTGTCAACGTCTTCGAATCGTGCTTTTGCTATGGCGGCATTGACCCAGTAGGAAACGCTGCTTGTGAAAATCATTACAAGCCGCATAACGAAAATCCAGACGAGCAACTGGACCTGGATAATCGGGTCTTTGACGGCGAGCAGTATGAACGAAATCAGAGCAACGCCTGTTACGCCGTAGGTTTCGAAACCGTCGGCGGTCGGACCGACTGAGTCGCCTGCGTTATCGCCCGTGCAGTCAGCGATGACGCCCGGGTTGCGTGCGTCGTCTTCCTTGATATTGAAGACGATTTTCATAAGGTCGGAGCCGATATCGGCGATTTTGGTGAAGACGCCGCCCGCGATTCTAAGCACGGATGCACCGAGCGATTCACCAATTGCAAAACCGATAAAGCAGGAACCGGCGTATTTCTTATCAATAAACAAAAGGATGCACAGCATAACGAACAGCTCGATACTAATGAGCAACATACCGATGCTCATACCTGATTTGAGCGGTATTTCATAAACCGGGAATGGTTTGCCTTTCAAGCTTGCGAAGGCCGAGCGTGAATTGGCAAAGGTATTGATTCTCATTCCGAACCACGCAACGGTATAGCTGCCCGCGATACCGACCAAGCTGCATGCGAGGATTATCGCAACCGTGGGGTTCGGCATTCCACGCAGCAGGTGGAAATAGACCCATATAATTACCGCAACGAGAGCCCACAGGACAATAATGAATTTACCCTGTGTTAACAGGTATGTCTTGCAGGTGCCGTAGATAAGCTCGGAGATTTCGAGCATCGACTTATGCACCTTCATTTTCTTAATATGGGAGTACTGCACCATTCCGAAGACCATACCGAAGGCGCATATCACCAGCCCCCCGATTAACAACGACCAGCCGTCAATCCTGTCGCCGAAGAATTTGACTGACCTGAGGTCGGGCAATATCAGATCGGCTTCGCTGGCCATAGCTGCCGGCACGCCGCACAACAAGGCGACCGCCGCTGCCAAAAACGCCCTCATTGGCGTTAAAACAGCACTTTTCAACCGTGTTTCCACTGTGTTCTCCTTAAAAATCAGGTAATAAGACGTTACATCAGCTAATCAGAAACATAAAGTTAAGTAGTTTAACCGGGAAATCAGCAAATGCAAGTATTTTGCTGACTTATAATAAAATCGGCTAACAGCACTGAAAAGCTTGATTTTTTGGTATAATGCGGTTTGGCGTCAGCCGAAATACCCCAGTTTGAAGGGTTTTTGCCGGGGTGACGGCGACAAGATTATAAAATGGCAAGGATTTGAATTAATAATGCACTCGTTATATCGAACGCTGCGGACAGCGATACGCTCTTTAAGACGGCATATTATGAGGTCGGCGCTGACCTGCTTAGGAATCGTTATCGGCATCGCCTCTGTCATCGCCATAATAGAAATAGGTCAGGGGACAAACTATTCGATACAGCAAACAATCGCGGCGATTGGCGCAAACGTTATACAAATCGACCCCGCCCATATAATTGTGGCAGGCGTCAGCTCCGGAGCGGGAGGCAAGCCGTCGCTAAGCCCCGATGACTGCGACGCGATACTGCGGGAGTGCAGCGCGGTTCGCTGCGGCTCTCCGAGCGTCGATTGCCATATGCAGATTGTTTACAGCAATCGCAACTGGTCGCCGATGAGGATACTGGGGACATCGCCTGATTACTTTGTGGTGCGCAACTGGACGAACCTGACAGAAGGAGAGGTGTTCACGGAGCACGACGTGGTAAGCGGGGCGAGGGTATGTTTAGTCGGGCAGACGATTGTCAGGGAGCTTTTCAAAGGCGAGAGTCCTGTCGGCAAAGAGATTCGCGTCAGAAATGTGGCGTTGAAGGTGATCGGGGTCCTCAGCGCAAAAGGCGCGAATATGATGGGCAGTGACCAGGACGATTTTGTCGCCGCGCCGTGGACGACAGTCAAGTTCCAGTTGTCCGGCGCAAGACAATCGCAGGCAAGTACAACGGCTTCTGCGACCACAACAACTCAAGTCAAAGTATCCGGCCAGCTTTATCCGAACCAGCAGGTCCAGCTTTACCCGCAGAAATCCGCTGCCCAGACAATAAATACGCCGCAGATGACGCGGTTTAATGACCTTGACGATATATGGGTTTCGGCGATGTCACAGGAGGAAATTCCGCAGGCCATTCAGCAGATTACGGACTTACTGCGTGAACGTCACCATATTCAGCCGGGCGAACTTGACGATTTTAGAATCAGGGACCTGACGGAAATTTCACAGACACTTGCCTCGACGCAGAAGACAATGATACATTTATTGACTTGCGTGGCGTTGATATCTCTTATAGTCGGCGGTGTCGGTATTATGAATATAATGCTGGCTTCGGTAACGGAGCGAACGAGAGAAATTGGCGTCCGGATGGCGATAGGCGCACGAGCCAGAGACATTCTTCGCCAGTTCCTGACCGAAGCGGTAATTCTTTGTCTCCTCGGCGGTGCGGCGGGCATCTTGCTTGGCAGGGGAGCGTCAATCGCGGTTACGATGTTTCTGAAATGGAAGACAATTGTCTCTGTGCCTGCGATAGCGGCTGCTTTCGTGGTCGCCGCCAGCGTAGGAATCGTCTTCGGTTTTTATCCAGCGTGGAAGGCATCTCGTTTGGACCCGATTGAGGCCCTGCGTTACGAGTAGTAATGATTTCGGATTGCGGATTGTAGATTTAGGACTACAAACCATATAAAAATAGGCATCCCCCCACCTCTCTAAACTTCAATTCCTTGCTTTCCTCATAGAACCTGCCCTTTTTTCTCTTGACAGACACCGGCAAAAGGGTATCATCAAAATCGCCTTTGCTGGGGGCAAAAGGCAACTTGGAGAAAGGTATGAGAGAAGAAACACGTCTATTGGGAGTAATCCGCTTACATAAAAATCCGTGCGCACAAGGTGCGCTAAAACTTTTATAAATATTTTGAAGGAGAGAAAATGAAAAACTTAATGTTTTTGGCAGCCCGGAAATCTTGGATGTCCCCTTTTCTTGGCCCCATGAGGAAAATGTTGCCGAATCTCGTTTCGTTGCTCGTGCTGGGAACGCTCTTTACGGCGCCGTCCGCCGTCCACGCGGACCTTGCGATCCTCACTCCAGAGACTCTCATGCAGGCTCAGACCGCCGACGTTTTGGTGCTGGAGGCCTATGCCGGCCCGGATTTCTCGACCAGCCTGCAGTCCACCTACACGCTCGACACCGACACCGGCAGCTTCTCGTACAGTCAGGTCCCCGGGCAAACCTACTTAGGCCAGGCGTTCTCGCTGAGCGGGTTCGGCACCTACGATCCGGCAACTACCACCTTTAACTGGACGGATTCGGGTGAATTCGGCTCCGCTGCCTGGTCAGGTTCGGGCCAAATGCAGTGGACCGGCGATGATCCATACGCCTTCAGCAATATTAGCGTCACGATCGCCGGTGTTCCCTGCCTTATTGGCGGAACCCTCAACTGTACCCCTACTGGTCCGTCTACCGGTACAAGTACCGGCCAAATGAGCGTCTGTATTAGCCCCGGGGCCACAAGAACCTATGATGTAACTGATAAGTACACCCCAGGTAAATGGTCCGTAATCGCGTCATCGGGGGCAACTATCACGTGGAAAGCTGGCAGCACCACTGCAACTTTCACGCCAGAGCCGGCTACTCTTTTACTTTTTGGCTTAGGTGGACTGACGGTTTTGCGAAAGAAGAAAGCGCAGTTAAGACATCCTATATAATCTTGTAGA
Organism: Sedimentisphaerales bacterium; assembly: GCA_050012695.1. Classification (GTDB taxonomy): domain Bacteria; phylum Planctomycetota; class Phycisphaerae; order Sedimentisphaerales; family Anaerobacaceae; genus Fen-1362. The sequence goes on from JBEKGR010000013.1 coordinate 31,912, forward strand.
ACCACTGCCAGATAGGGTTTGGGGCTTTAGAATCGACGAACTCGGCTCAAGGTGAATCATAGGGCATCTTTTTCTGAAACAGCCCCGGAATCTCGCCAAATCCCCCTTTTTATCGTGTCCGAAAACTCAACCCATGCCAGTTATTGTTCCTTTTTATGGACTCGGAAAGTTTGTTTTTGCTTCAAAAACAGGGATTCCCCTCTGCCTTTATTTCCCGTGTTCGCCCGATATTGCATACATAATGGAAAAACAGTAAATATCGACTATTTTCGACATTTTTTACTTGACAGACTGGCTGTAAAGAGTATAAGGAAATAAGCCTTTATGTCTGGGGGCAAAAGGCAATGAAGGAGAAGAGTATGAGAAAACAAATACCTCTATCAGGAGTAATCAGCTTATATAAACATTCGTGCGTACATAGTGCGCTAAAACTTTTATAAATTTTTTGAAGAGGAGAAAAAGATGAAGCACGTCGGACTTTTATTTCCCTTTGGGTTGTGTTTTGCCGCATTATTCAGCTTTACGGTAAATTGTTATGCCAGCGAGATCGTTTTGCAGCAGAATTGGGGCGGTAACCCGTATTATGGTTGTACAGATGCATGGTTAGATGCCGGTAACAAGCACCATAACAATGGTGGCGACGATAACCTGCACGTTGAGTGGTACAACGGTTTAAGCGATGATACTGTAATAAAGTTCGATTTGACTGGGCAAATTCCCGCTAATCAGCATATTACAAGTGCAACGCTATCGTTGTACTACAACACCGCAGTGGACTTTTCGACTAACGAGGCCGTCTCCATAACGGCATACCGATTGGCTCCTGGCAATAGCTGGTATGAGAACACAGGGGTGAATCTTAATGGTCAGGGTGTCAACTGGGACTATCATGACCAGTATCAAACTTCGCCATGGACCAACGAGAATGGCGGCTGGAATGATAAGGTCGATGATGGTGACGGGACAGTCAAAATCAAGAAGACCGGCGGCACGCCGCAGGATGCGATTGAACCTATGAATTGGGCCAACTGGAATGTTACCAATACGGTTTCCTTGTGGTATGGCGATACCGAGAACGATGGTTTTCTACTGGTAGCGACGAATCATGAAGGCGACACTGACCTGGCGTACGGCGAGTTCGATTCCAAAGAAAGCGAACGATATAACTGGTACTATCGGCCAATATTGACTATTGACTACGTTCCCGAACCAGCCACGCTTCTGCTTCTCGGCCTCGGTGCGACATTGCTGAGAAAACGCAGTTAAGGCGGTATATAGAATCTTGTAGAACCGCTGCCAGACAGGTTTTTGGGCTGTCGAAAAACTTTATATTCAGTGTTTAAGATTGCTTCGCTCGCAATGACACAAAAACGCACTCTTTGTCATTGCGAGGAGCGGAGCAACGAAGCAATCTCGACTTTTACAACGGCCTCACAGTTACGCCTTATTCACTAATGGCTTTTAATCTGCGCATCGTCTCTAAGCAGGTTCGCGTATTGTGATAGGGACATTTCCATTCGGAGACCTTGGGGTCGGTCAAATCAGGCGAGCCGTCGCGCGAGACCTTCATAAACCATTCGCCCCCCTCGCGGTCAACAATTTTGCGTTCGATGAAGTCCCAACTGTTCAAAGCGGCCTGAAGGAAATGCTCTTTGCCTGAAAGCTGATAGGCATTCAGAAACCCCACAACCGCCTCGGACTGGGGCCACCACTCCTTGTCTGAATTGATTATCTGTCCCCCCCTGCCCTCGTAAAGCAGTCCGCCATCCTTATCAAGGCCTTCCTTGAAAACGACCTGGGCCATTTCAAGGGCAACTTCCGCAACCTTTTTAGTTAGCACGGGCTTTTCGAGAATTTTCGCCGCCTCATAAAGCAGCCAGCTTCCTTCGATATCGTGGCCGAAGGTGTATGAATCGGATTTTGGCCGCCAAAGCTCGTCAAAGAAATGGTTGAAGTGAAATGTTTTGCGGTCGATGATTCGACGTGTAAAGTTATTTATAAGGCCGAGGATTTTCTCCGCGACTTTCGGCTTGTGCTCACAGCGATACAAATTCGTATAGCTCTCAATTATGTGGAGATGGTTATTCATCGATTTCTTTTCGTTCATATCCTTATCACTGAGGCGTGCGCCTTCGGCAATCGTCCAGTCGCGGTTACAGACCTCGAAATAGCCGGTATTAACTTTGTCGAAGCTGTGCCGTTCGATAAGCTCGAACATTTCATTTGCCCGCGCAAGTGCGTCGGCATCTTTTGTCGCGAGATAGTATTCGGCAAGGGCGTAAATATAAAACGCCTGGCCATAAATCTTTTTCGAGTCATCCGCGCATTGCCCGCGATAGTCAACCTGCCAGAACATCCCGCCGAACTGAGTATCCCAGAAGTACCTGTTCAAATAATCATACGCCCTTTTTGCCAACTCAAGATGTTTGGGGTCGGCATCGAAGCGATACATCGCCGCGAAGGTCCAGAGTATTCTGGCGTTGAGTATCAATCCTTTGTTTGCGTGTTTATCAATTTTCAAATCACGGCCGACCTGGCCCGCGAAGCCGCCGAACTCATTATCAACGGTGTGCTTTTGCCAGAACGGGATAATATCCTCGTATAATTCGTTTCTGACCCGCTTTTGAAAGGCCTCTATATCCTTTTTAATCATAGCTGTCCGCACCCTCATTCTTCTAAGTTTCGTTCCGAAGTTAGATATTATCTGCTGATACCGGATGAATCAATCGTATTAACGTCTAAACGCCCCGTGTTGTGCAGAAAACCTTGATTCGGAAGGGGCAATTTTGGTATTATAATTATGCGGATATCAGCCCTCTGCAGCCGTCCTATTTGAACAAGCCCCACCAAATAGCGTAAAGTTTCAGGTTAACTGTTAATTTAGGCAAGAACGAGGCAATATAAGTTAAGGGGCAAGCGTCTTATAACGATAGTATATTGAAAGAGTTAGGTGATTTTTTAGGAATATAACGTGAAGAAGATAATTTTGCTAATAGTTGTGATAGGAATAGTAGCCGGAATCGCCGGCGGATGGTGGTATTTCAACAAGAACAAAGCGAAAAATGTCACATTCCGCACTACCGAGGTAACACGCGGCGACATCCTGTCAACCATAAGCGCAACGGGAACAGTCGAGCCGGAAGAGCTTGTGGACGTCGGAGCCCAGGTTGCCGGACAGGTTCTCGCTTTCGGTAAAGACGAAGAAGGCAATGAGGTTGATTACGGCTCACCAGTTGCGGAAGGCACGTTGCTGGCGAAAATTGACGATACGACTTACGCCTCGGATGTTGCGCTTGCGAGTGCGCAACTGGACCAGGCCAAAGCAGGAGTGGAAAACGCCCAGGCCAATCTTTTACAATTGAAAGCAAAGCTTGACCAGGCCCAGCTGGATTGGGACCGTGCCCAGAAGTTGGGACCTTCTGAAGCGCTCGCCAAAAGCAGTTACGATTCTTATAAGGCGGCTTTCGAGGTTGCACAGGCCAATGTGGCGATCGGCAATGCGTCGATTTTACAGGCCAAGGCGTCTGTCAATCAGTCAGAGGCGACGCTTCAAAAAGCCAAACGAAATCTCGGATACTGCACGATAATATCGCCTGTGAAAGGCGTCATTATAGACCGCAGGGTCAACATCGGGCAAACGGTGGTGTCGAGCTTGAATACGCCGAGTTTGTTTTTAATTGCCAAGGACCTCAAAAGGATGCAGGTATGGGTCGCGGTCAATGAGGCCGATATCGGGAAAATTTATCAGGGGCAGCCGGTGACATTTACAGTTTCAACATACGAAGGGCAGACGTTTAAGGGTGTGGTAGGCACTATTCGACTCAACGCGACTATGACACAAAACGTTGTGACTTACACCGTCGAAGTTGTCACCGACAACTCAAGCGGCAAATTACTTCCTTACCTGACCGCTAATGTTAATTTCGAGGTCAGCCGGAGAGACAACGTGCTGGAGGTCGCAAACGCGGCACTTAGATGGAAACCAAGGGCTGAGCAGATTGCGCCGGAGTATCAATCGACACTAAATGACCCCGCCGAGCAGAGTAAAGGTTCAGGGAAAAAACAACGCGACCCGAATGCGCCAAAGATACAGGCCTCGAATTACAAGAAAGCCACGTTGTGGGTAAGCGAGAACGGCTTAGTTAAGCCAATCAAGGTGCTCGCGGGCACAAGCGATGATACAATGACCGAAGTGCAGGGCGTGGGTTCGACAAGCTCACCACAGGATGAGCTTAAAGAAGGTCTCCAGGTAATCACCGGAGAACAACAGATATCTGCGGGCAGTTCTGGAACGGTTAATCCTTTCACGCCGCAAATCGGACGCCCCAGACCGGCAGGACGTTAATAAATTTTGCAGATTCGCTGCGAATACTATGGAACTGATTGAACTGAAAAATATTTATAAGACCTATTATATGGGCGACATCGATGTCCCCGTTCTCAAGGGTATTACGCTTTCAATCAGCAAAGGAGAATTTGTCGCGCTGATGGGGGCATCGGGGTCGGGTAAAAGCACGCTGATGAACATCCTCGGATGCCTTGACCATCCGACGTCCGGTGAATACTGGCTTGAGGAGCGGGAGATATCGAGGGTATCCGCCGACGAACGGGCAAATCTGCGAAATCATAAAATAGGTTTTGTGTTTCAGAATTTCAATCTTCTAGCCCGCACAAGCGCGCTTGAAAACGTGATGATGCCTTTGTCATATACACATGAGCATGTGTCTGATAAAGAGGTAAAACACCGCGCCGAAGAGCTTCTGAAACGGGTTGGGCTTGGCGACCGGCTGCATTATGAGCCGTCGAAACTGTCGGGCGGTCAGCAGCAGCGAGTCGCAGTCGCCCGCGCACTGATTAACAGGCCCTCGGTGCTTTTCGCCGATGAGCCGACGGGCAACCTCGACTCGAAAACAAGTGAAGAGGTGCTTGCGATGTTTAAGCAGCTCAACGTGGAGGAAGGCATCACGGTCATTATTGTAACGCACGACCCGAATGTCGCCCGGCATACTCAGCGGCAGATTCATATTCACGACGGTTTAATCGCGAACGGCCAAACATCGCAGGGAGGTTCGCAATGAGGTTATTCCGCTTAATGCGAATATTGCGAACCGCGCTTCGGGCGATACGCAGAAATCCTATGCGGACGGCGCTGACGATGTTAGGCATAATCATCGGAGTCGGCGCGGTAATCGCGATGATGGAAATCGGCACCGGCTCATCGAACGCCATCGCTAAAACCATCGCGAGGATGGGCGCGAATACCCTGCTGGTTTTACCCGGCGCGGCCACAAGCGGAGGCATCGGCTTTGGGGCAGGCAGCAGCATGACGCTTACACCGCAGGATTGTGACGCGATTATCCGGGACTGCCCTGCCGTGAAAAGCGCCGCTCCCCTTGTTCGTGCCAGAGGCCAGATAGTTTATCAGGACCGCAACTGGGTACCGATGAGCATTTACGGAACAACAGAGAATTACCTCAATGTGCGGGACTGGACCGATATGGCACAGGGCGACGTCTTCACCGACAAAGACGTTCGTAATTCGACAAAGGTATGTATCATCGGCCAGACGATTGCGCGGGAGCTTTTCCAGGGCAGCTCGCCGATAGGAAAAGAAATGCGGGTCCTGAACATATCGTTCAAGGTCGTCGGAGTCCTCAGCAGCAAAGGCGCAAATATGATGGGTATGGACCAGGACGACATTGTCATCGCCCCCTGGACAACTATAAAATTCAGGGTCGGCGCTTCGTCTTCAACGTCGAGCGGCACATCGTCAAGCACAACCTCGACGGCAAGCTCTCCAAGCCAGTTATATCCTAATTCGCAAACGTCTTTATACCCTGTGCCTTCGGACACACAGACGGCGGACAACCCTAAGCCGGTGCGGTTTACCAACGTTGACCAGATTGTGGCCGCCGCGAATTCCGCCGCTGAGATTCCTCAGGCGATAGACCAGATGACAGCCCTTTTGCGCGAGCGTCACCGTATTCGTAATCCCAAAGACGATGACTTCAATATCCGCAATATGACGGAGATGACAAACGCGTTATCTTCGACGACAACGCTTATGACCAAGCTTTTGCTCGCTGTCGCCCTGATTTCATTGATTGTCGGCGGCGTTGGAATAATGAACATAATGCTGGTATCAGTCACCGAGCGGACGCGGGAAATCGGTTTACGAATGGCGGTAGGCGCCCGGGCGAAGGACATCCTGCGTCAGTTCCTGATAGAAGCCGTGGTCCTGTGTCTTGCAGGCGGAATTTTAGGTATTATCCTGGGCTGCGGCGGGTCGTATCTTATAACCCGTTTTCTGCGCTGGCCCACGGAAACATCCGTGCCGGCCATTGTGGCGTCGGTCATCGTCTCGGCAAGCGTTGGAATCGTTTTCGGCTATTATCCGGCATGGAAGGCATCTCGTCTGGACCCGATTGAGGCATTGAGATACGAATGAAAAACATACATTACAAAAGCATTGTTGTCCTTATATTTTGTCTTTACCTGCTGACACAGGCCGGATGCATGGTAGGCCCCGATTATAAACCGCAGGACCCGAACGCCCCCGCCGGCTGGGTCGGAACCAAAAACACCGCCTCACCCGACGCGATGCTGCTGAAGTGGTGGACGGAATTTAACGACCCCAATCTCACGTCCTTGGTCGAACGCGCGATGAAATCAAATCTCGACATCAGATTAGCCGAGGAGAAAATACGCCAGGTCCGGGCTATCAGCGGCGCAACAAGTGCCGGATTCTGGCCCACCGCCAATGTTACCAGCAGCGCAACTCGCAACAGAAACTCCGCCGGGATAAAAAGCAATCTGTTCCAGGTCGGCTTCGATGCCGTGTGGAATCTTGATATATTCGGAGGGATAAGACGGAGCATCGAGGCGGCCATGGCCGACGTGAATGCGTCAATCGAAGACCGGCGCGACGTTATGATAACTCTCATATCCGAAGTCGCGAACAACTATGTGCAGCTTCGCGGCTTCCAGCAGGAAATAATCATCGCCAGGAACAACCTCAAAGTACAGCAGCAAAGCGCCGGGGTGGTTCGCAAACGCTATGAGGGCGGTTTTGTCAGCGCGCTTGACGTTGCCAACGCCGACGCCCAGGTCGCCACGACAATGGCTCAAATTCCTTTGCTGGAGACCTCCGCGCAACAAACGATTTACAATATCAGTGTGCTGCTCGGTCAGGAGCCTGCTTCTCTTCTCGAAGAGCTTTCCCCCCCCTCCTCGATACCGCTGACGCAGCCCGAAATCCCCGTGGGTCTGCCCTCTGATTTACTTCGCAGGCGTCCGGACATAAGACGAGCCGAGGCACAGATACATTCCGCAACGGCGCAAATAGGCGTCGCGACGGCGGATTTATTCCCGAAATTTAGTCTCACCGGCTCAATGACTTTCAACGCCACCAATCAGCAGTCACTTAAGTGGGACACTCGTACATGGTCATTTGGGCCATCGGCAAGCTGGCAGATATTCAACGCCGGCCAAATCGGCTACAACATCGAAGCCCAAAAATCTCTACGCGAACAGGCCGTCATTACTTACAGAAAAACCGTCCTTACCGCGATCCAGGATGTTGAAAATGCGCTCATAGCGTACACCAGAGAACAGGAACATCACAAGGCGCTTATCGATTCCGTTACCGCAAACCGAAAAGCAGTCGAAATCTCTACTCAACTCTATGTCGAGGGGCAAACCGAGTTCATCAGCGTGCTGGATGCCCAAAGGTCTTTGTACAGCTCCGAGGATTCTCTGGTTCAGAGCAGCCGCACGCTGTCAACGGATTTAATCGCCCTTTACAAGGCCCTGGGCGGCGGATGGGATATCGCCGAGTGGGAGGATATCGCCTCGCCGGACAGCAATTAGTCCCATAAAACGAGCGGCAGTGTTTCATTTTGGCAACTACAAAGAATACGTAATCCCTCTTCGCGAAACTGACGAAATAGTTATAGGGTATTTGCAAAACAACCGTTATTTGAGCATAATTTATATGGAGCAGTTCACACTTTTCGATAGATTGAAAGAGGAGCGATAAAATGGATATTAGAGATTTGTCGGAAAACATACTTCTTGTTGAGGCCTCCCCGGAACCGGCCTTGAACGAAGAGCTCGGCAAAACTATCGACGCTGTGCGCGAAAGAAACGACGGCTGCGACCTTGTAGTTGACTTTTCGCACGTTGATATCGTTACATCATCGAGCTTGTCGAAACTGCTCAAGCTGCGCAAGCTCCTGATGGATGATAACCACTCGCTGTTCCTTTGCAACGTGGCAAGAGCCACAAAAGGAATCTTTTCGGTAACGGCGCTGGACAGCGTATTTACAATAGTGCCCGACCAGACCGCTGCCGTTAACGAAATTAACAAACAACAGCCAACTATGAAATAATCGGCTGATTAAAGCACCAAAGCCCCGTCCAGGGAAACCTGACCGGGGCTTTTTTATTTTCCCAAAGAACAATTCACATTACTATCGACTAACGACTAAATACAAATTGTCCGCAACGCGGCCAACAACCATTTTTACGCTAAAAATGAAGATGTTCAAATGTGTTCAAAGATGCTCAAGGTTTTTGTGAGATGACCAAGTTTACCTGTTAGAAGTGTCGTTCTTTCTAACAGGGTTGAAACCCCCGGCGGAGAAATTATTTTGGCGTTCTAAGATTTCTGTAATGCCGCAATATTACGGTTATGTGCTGAAATTGACATGATTATAAAGAAACGTATATACATCTTCATCAAAAAGAGTGGGGGTAGGAGTTATCATACGATTGATTAAAGTCTCAGTGCTTAAACGATAATTACTAAAATGATATGCATTTGCTTTACCCGTCGCATCAAGGTGATACGCAGTACCCATTACTTTTTTCTTGTCTGGCACGCGTGGGTTTCGGTCCATGCTCCACTCACTACCAAGCCGCTCAACATTCTTTTTATAAAAGCCAAAGCCCAGAAAGTAAATGCGTTCAGCGTTTTTTAATATCTCTTTAGCTCTTTCAAATGCTGGGGTAACTCCGTTGCTATCAGACATAATCTTAATGCTATCAGCGGATTTGATCAAAATATCAGAAGTCAATGATTCGGCTCCAATACCAAATGGAATAACATTCGACGACAATCCAACCTCTTCCTTTTGCCATGGAAGGCGACCTAAACTGCCATACAAATGAATTATTGGTATTGTCTGGACCATTGAAGCTATTTCTGATTCATTCTTATCTGGATTGCAACTTTTAACCGCCAGAAAAAGAAATTGTTCAAAAGATCGATCATAGTTAAATGTGATAACTTTTAACTGATTTTTGCCAAAAGGCGTTCCCGGATCATGTAATTTACCAAATAGATAATCATACCAAGTATCGGTTGCTCCTTTATGTGTTCCAAGTCTTATTCCGCGTGGGAGATGCACGAAATTTGTAACCGATTCAAGAGGAAGAAGAGAAATAGCAATTGATGTGCGCCCTATTTTTAAATATTCTGGTCTGGTTTCGAGGAATATGTCAATAGAACCTAGCGGAGAATCCCTCAAGTCAGTAGAAAATTTATTAATTAAGTCAGACTCAAAACTACATTCTATTAATTTTTGACGTAGTCTACCATTAGGAAATGATACTTCATTAGTAATCATGTCTATGAGTTTCTGGCCTAACGGAAAATTATAAGGTTTACTTGCGCCTGCGCCCAAAACCAAAACTGTTTTCTTTTCAATCATACCCCGAATTATATCATTAGAAACATGAGATGCACTTGCTTTTTGCAGACAAATTGCGTATTTGAGGTCTTGAAATCCGTGCGGAATTTTATTATCCTTGTCCTTGCGATTAAGAAAGGATTTTCCTATGGATCCAATATCTATTTTGAAAGGGCTCAAAGACAAAGTTCTTGATGCCCAAAACTTTGATATCCTTAAGCATGTGTATGACCTCCAGAATGAGAACCTCGAACAATTGAAACATAACAATGATGCTTTAAAGGAAAGCAATGGTCTCCTTCGAGAACAAGTTAATAGTTTGCGCAAGGAAAACGAGTCTCTTAAACAGCAAGTAGGTGAACTTAGTCAAAAAGTAGCCCAAAATGATGATAATGCGTCTACCTCTTTTTCAGAGGCGGCGGATGCTATATTAGGATTTTATCACCTAGAAGATTCAACAGATGTATTGAAAGATTCCATAATTTCTGCTCTGAGTGATCATTTCGGAACAATTCAAATTGAATCCGCAATTGACGAATTAACTGATGCTAATATGATTAGTTTAATATCAATGAATCAAGAAGGCAATATGAGATATTCACTCACGGCTCAAGGCAAAAAATTTCTTGCGGACTATCCTTGATAAATGATTATCCTTAGAATAACTGGAGAAAACTAGGGACAGCCGGATATTTTGTTATCCACTGCCGTTAAATCGCAATTCCGCGCTGACAATAAACCGCCCCCAATTCAATCGTTTTTGATTAATATTCGGCGAAGCCGAATCCGCTACGAGTATCCAGTATCGAGTATCTTCTGCTATGAACAACAAACCACCTGTACTTGATTAAAATGTTCGTAGTCCTTTTGATTAGTCAAAAGGACTATGGCCTTATCTGACGGCGAAATATAAACTGAACACCCGCTGAGAACTAATGTCCGATGTCCGCCTCAGGCGGATAAATTTTGAATGCATATTTTAGCGATTTTTTGCAGATGAGTTAAACCGGGGCGAAGAATCGGCGAACGAGCAAACTGAATCTTGAACTGCTCTTCGGTAAGATTTAGCAAATCATTCAAATTCAATTGGGCCCGGTCGGGATGATGGACAAATTCCTTGTTGGCGCAGGTCGGCGCTTTTTGCTGGGAAGGACAGGCCAGCAGACATTCGGCACAGCCAAAGAGGTGATTGCCAATCTTCGGCGCCAGCTCCGCGGGCACATCGGTATTGGCCTCGATAGTCAGATAGCTGATACATTTAGTGGCGTCGAATGAGCCATCCTGTTTCAACGCCCCCGTCGGGCAGGCAGCGACACATTTGCCGCAGCCCGGGCACGAATCCTTCAACGGCTTATCCGGGTCAAGCTCGATATTGGTAACGATTTCACCAAGGAAAATCTGCGGGCCGATGCGAGGATTGACCAGCATACGATTTTTGCCGATTACGCCCAATCCCGCTCTTACGGCCAGCGCACGTTCGAGCAAAGGCGTGGAATCAACACAAATCTTGAACTGCATAGACGGGCAGGTCGTTGAGACGATAAAATCAGCGAGCTGGCGCAGCAATTTTTTTATAAACGGGTGATAGTCATCGTATTGGGCAAACTGGGCAACCCGCCCCATCGGGGCTGTCTTTGCTTCCGTTTTCTCCGCCCCTGGCGAGACCTCGCCCGTCCCTAATGGACGAGGCGGGTGTTGTGCCGGCTTATAGTTCAGGGCGACGACGATAACGGATTTGGCGCCGGGCAGGAGTTTGGCGGGGTCGGTGCGTTTTTCGAGATTTGAGTGCAGCCAGGTCATCCGGCCTGCATAGCCGGCATCGAGCCAGCCAAGAAGACGACTGACCTGCTCCCTGTCAACGGGAGAGGCATCAGTAACGCCCACGAGGTCAAAACCAAACGCAAGGGCCTTTTCCTTAATATGTTCCGTTATCGTCATTTTTTACGCATAAAAAAACGGGTGTAATCCATAATTATACCAGTACATTGAACAACAGAAAAGCCAATTAGAGAAAATACGCTCTAATAGACGATATAAGCAGATATATTGGTAATTTAGGGTAACTGGAGGCAAAAATGGAGCAAGGATTGACTGGCTTGATAGGCGGGTCGGGGCTGGGTGATGTGCTGGCCAGCAAAATTGAAGACGCGAAGTTTCACGACGTGAAGACGCCCTTCGGAAAACCCAGCGACAGGATTATGATTGGCAAGATAGGCAAGAAACAGGTGGCGTTTATCAACCGCCACGGCCCAGGCCATAAATTATCCCCCAGTGAGGTGCCCTACGCCGCGAATATCTTCGCATTAAAAAAACTTGGCGCCCATGCAATCATAGCGACGTGCGCGGTGGGTTCGCTTCGTGAAAAAATCCGGCCCGGCGAGCTTGTCATTGTTGACCAGTTCATCGACCGCACATTCCGCCGCCAAAATACTTTCTTCGACGATTACGGGGCAGTACATACTGAGATGGCACAGCCCACGTGTAATCGACTGGGAAACATTATCGCGGAAGCGGCGAAAAAGCTGGACGTCAAAACGCATCGCAAAGGAACATACGTCGGGATAGAGGGGCCGATGTTTTCGACGCGGGCGGAATCGCTTATGCACAGAATTTGGGGGGGAGACCTGATTGGGATGACGGCGATGCCGGAAGCGAAATTAGCGAGGGAGGCGCAAATGTGTTATTCGCTGGTCGCTCTGGTGAGCGATTACGACTGCTGGAAGCCGCAGAAGAAAAAAAGAGACAAGCAGGAGCTTTTGCGTGAGATAACAGGCAACCTGCAAAGGGCAAGCGGCAACTGCTTCGAATTGATTAAGGCAATTCTGGCAGACAGACACGAGATGGTCTGCGAAGATTGCGACTGCAGACGAAGTTTAGATATGGCGGTCTGGACAAACCCAAAAGCGATAACGGCGTCGCAAAAGAAAAAGGTCGCGATATTGTTCAAATAATTATGAGGTAACGGGTCCTGAGGTTCAGATTCGATATAATTTGCCCAGGGCCAAAGCGACCGGTTACGAACTCAGCCATTTCTGGATTCGGTCGATACCTTCGGTGATATTCTGCATCGAGGTTGCGAAGCTCAGGCGGATATTTTTATCGCAGCCGAAGGGTAAGCCCGGGACGACGGCAACATTGGCCTGTTCGAGAAGGGCTTTGGCAAAATCCATACTGCCCTTCAGTTCGATACCACCTTTCGTTTTACCGAAATAAGCGGAGACATCGGGGAAGCAGTAGAATGCGCCCGTGGGCTGGATGCATTTGACGCCTTTGATTGCGTTGAGACGGTCAACCATATACTGGGCGCGTTTTTCAAATTCGACGCGCATTTTTTCGACCTCGTTATTGGGGTCTTTGAGGGCGGTGATAGCGGCGTCCTGGGCAAAGGTTACGGGGTTCGATGTGGAGTGGTCCTGGAGTCGTCCCATTGCTTTGATGACGTCAAGGGGACCAGCGGTGTAGCCGAGACGCCAGCCGGTCATTGAATAGGTTTTGCTGAAGCCGTTGACGGTGAGGGTGCGGTCGTAGGCGTCTTTGCTGAGGGCAGCGAAACTGATGAATTTGGTGCCGGCGTAAACGAGGCGTTCGTAGATTTCATCGGAGAGGACTGCGACATCGGTGCCTTCGAGGACTTTGGCGAGCGTGGCAAGTTCGTCGGGGGTATAGGTGAAGCCGCCCGGGTTATTGGGGGAGTTGAGGACGAACATTTTGGTTTTGGGGCCGATGGCTTTTTTAAGTTGTTCGGGTGTAATCTTGTAGCTATTGTGCCGGCTGGTTTTGACGACTTTGACTTTTGCGCCGGCCAGCTTGACAGCTTCGGGATACGTGAGCCAGAACGGGGTAGGGAGAATGACGGCGTCGCCGGGATCGAGGACGGCCTGCATCGCGCCATATACCGAGTGCTTTGCGCCGATGTTGATAACAACCTGTTCCGGTTTATATTCGAGTTTATTTTCCCTGAGCAATTTTTCAGCGATTGCCTTTTTCAGCTCGATGGTCCCAGAGGCAGGGGTATATTTTGTTTTGCCCGCGTTTAGGGCAGCGATGGCGGCATCCTTGATGTATTGCGGGGTGTCGAAATCTGGTTCGCCTGCACCGAAGCCGATTACGTTAATACCCTGAGCTTTGAGTTCTTTCGCCCTTGCGGTAACAGCCAACGTGGCTGACGGGGGCACGGCCTGTGCTCTTTTGCTAACTTTCATAATCATATCAGTCATCCTTATAATAAGTTCGTAAAGAGTGATATTTAAACTGACCGTGGGTGTATAGTCAAGAAGATTGGCGTGCGAAACTATAGTGCGGAGCACACCCTACTGTAATTGAGATTTGACGGCGTCGAGAATGAGTTTTTTGGCGTTGTCGAGGGGGCCGGGGAGATAGGTTCCCGCGGCGGAGGTGTGGCCGCCGCCATCGAATTTGCGGGCGATTTTGCAGACATCCACAGCTCCCCTGCTGCGTAGCGAGCAGCGTATTCTGCCATCTTTTAGTTCGACGAATAGCGCGGCGACCTCGACCGAGGCGATGCGCCTGCACTGGTCGATGAGATTTTCAGTGTCTTCGTATTTTGCGCCGGTGGTTTTGAAATCCTGCTGTGTGAGGAACTGCGAGGCGTATTGGCCATCGAAATGCAATTCGAGGGTGTTTTGCATCACGGTCATAAGTTTGAAACGCTGGGGCAAAAAGGTCTGGTATATGAGGCGATAAATATCGTCGGGGTTTGCGCCGGCATCGATTAATTCCGCACAATCGCGGAGGCATCGGCTTGTGGTGTTGCCGAAGTGGAACCAGCCGGTGTCGGTGGCGATGCCGGCGAAGAGTGCCTGGGCGATTTTGGGGGAGATGGGCCAGCGGGCGAATCGAAACAGGTCGAGGACAACGGAGCAGGCGGCTGAAGCGGCGGAGTCAACGAGTTCGACATCGCCGAGACCGTCTGAGGTCGCGTGGTGGTCGATAACGAGGATAGGAGCATTTGTCTGCGTGAGGTATTCCTCAAAAACGGGCAACTGGCTGTTGCTGTTGGTATCGACGATAACGATGAGGTCGAATTTGTTTTGTTGAAGCTGGTCTTTTGAAATGTCTTTGCCGAGGACAGGGACGGGTTTTTCGAGCAGGAAGCCATACCAGTCGGGCAACGGGGAGAGGAAGAGAATCTGCGGATTTTTGCCCATAACGGAAAACACTTCGGATATCGCGACACAGCAGCCAACGGCGTCGCCATCAACCTTGGTGTGGGTAGTAATCAGCACATTAGTTGATTTATTTATGAGTTCAACAGCTTTTTGAAAGTTCTGATTATTCATACGAGTTACCATTATATCCCTATTCACCAAGTATTTGAAATAGTATATCGAGGTGTTTTGCGGCAAGAGAAACGGGCATTAGTGGTTTGGTTTTGCCCGTGAGACAATCAAGGAAGTGATTTATAAGGGCGGGATTGTCGCCGGGATGCTTTGACATATCGACCTTATAGACGGAGCGTTTTTCGACGCGATTTTTGTTCACCCAGAACCGTTCAATCTGCGGCGAATTCCAGGTTGGCATGGAAAAACGCAGGGAACCTTTTGTGCCGAAGATACGGGTTTCGTTGGGGACTTCGCAGTGGACACCTGCGCCGCGTTCGTAGTAGTAGGTGAGGCCGGTGTCGAATTCCATAAAGGCGGCACCATGCTCCTCGACGTCGGATTTAATTTTGGTGTTTGGAAAGATTTTGACGTTGTTTCTGGTAAAACTATTGATTCTGGCAAGTTCGGGGCGGTCGCCGAGGAGGCCGAGGTGGAAAGAGAGGTCATATGCGCCCCAGTCAAGGAAGGGGCCGCCTCCGGCGAGGGATTTTTTCAGGGACCAGACGCCGCGCGGGTTGTACTCGATAAAAGTCCCCCGCATCAGGTGATTGTGGTGGATGTGATAGACCTCGCCTATGTCGCCGTTGTCCAGCATTTTTTTAACGAAATGGAATTTGGGCTGGAGGCGGGTGTGCCTGGCGGAACATTCGAGGATGACGAGGTTTTTGTGTTTTTCGGTTTCTTTCACGAGGCGATTCATTTGTGAACGATTTATCACAAGGGGCTTTTCGATAAGGACGTTTTTGCCCGCCCGCATCGCTGAAACGGCGGCGTCAAAATGCACAAACGGCGGAGCGGCGACAATAACGGCATCGATACTGTTGTCTCGCAGGATGTCGCGATAATCGGTTGTGCCGTATGGGACATTATATTTTTTCAGTTTTTCAGCGAGAATTTTTTTATCAACGTCCGCGAGCCAGAGGACGTTTGCCATTTTTGCATTGAGTATTGCGTCGAGGTGGAGGCCGGCAATCATACCGGCCCCGATAATGCCGATATTCGGTTTGTATTTCATTTTATAATCCTTATGAATTAGAGGAGATTAGTGAGACGATTGCCTCCTGGAGTTTTTTGCGGCGGAATTTTCTGGGGATAACGCGCAAACCGTCGGATTCGATGGTTTCGCCTCCCTTGAGAGAGGAGCCGAAGGTTTGATTGCACCATTCGGCAAGGGTGGGAACACGGCCCGTAAATTTTTCGGACCAGTCGAGGCCTACGGTTGAAGAGGCGGTTGTCATAAGGACGCCGCCGCCCATAATCCAGCCGGAGGGACAAGGGTGAATGTGCGTGGGGAGGCGGTCGAATTCGTCTTCTATTTCGCCGACAAGCTCCTCGATGATGTCTTCGAGCGTAATCATACCCATCACGGCGTTGTCGGCGGAGACGACGATAACGATGTGGGTCTTTTCCTGTATCATCATTTCGAGCAACTTCGGCAGAGGCATATCCTCTTTGACCCTGGTCATGGGACGGGAGATGCCTTTGATGGTGGGGTCAGAGGGATTTATGCGGAGCGCGGAGACGATATCCTTGAAGTTGAGGTATCGCTCGATTGTCTGTGGGTCATTTTCGACCATACAAATAGGGAAACGCGTGTGCATATCGAGGTGGGCCTGAACGAGGGCATGGGAGAGGGTGCTGCCAACATAAATAGCGGAGATATCCTTAACAGGAATCATAATGTCACGGGCGGAGTGGCTGGAGAGGTGCGCGGCGGCAAGAACGATTTTTTCCTCGCGTTCACCCATAAGCTTGGACGTGCGGGCAAGCGAGACGGCTGCGCGAAGCTCGTGGAGCCATGGGATTTGGGCGTCACGTGTTCCGGGCTGCATTTTCGAAATGGCGACAACCATTTTTTTGACGACAAATTCGATAACGGAGACAAGAGGGTCGATGATTTTCGCCAGGATTTTCATATAAGGCGAGAGCCGCAGAACAATCCACTCCTTGTTGTTAAGAGCGAACATCTTGGGAACAAGCTCAACAAAGACAATGGTAACAAGCGTCAGCGGGATAATGACAAAAGTAACGGCGACAACCTTTGCCAGCGTCATCGAGATATGCCAGTGCTGGGCAAGATAAGGAGCAAAGGCGTCCTGCGCACCAACACCACCGGCAGCGGCGGCAATAGTAGTAAACAGTGTAACGCCGAGCTGAATGACGGCCAAACTGGCCTCCATACGGTCTTTCATAAAAGCAGCGGCATCGGCGCCTTTTTTGCGTTCGTTGACGAAAATGGCAATCCTTGCGCGCGAGATGGTGGCGAGGCCCATTTCATACGCAGTAAATACCGCGTTGAAAATCAACATTAAAATTATTACGCCAAGCTCGTAACTGAACATATCAATTCACCCAAAGCCACAGGAAGCTATCTATATTGACAGACCAAGAGTACTGCGAGCAATCTTCCGAAAAAAACGACATCGACGAACGGCATCAATGGCAGATTCCTTATCAGCCGACTCACCAGGATAACGAAAAGTTACGGCAAAATCAGAAAGGTACGCCAAATCCTCGCGGAAGATTTCCCAATCTGGCTGAACAGCAAATACCTGACCAAGAAGCGCAACAAGATCGTGAACTTTCCCAAACTCCATACCGGCCTGGGCCAATCGGACCTTGAGATATTTTTCCGCACACTGCTGGGCATGAAAGCAAATCGCGTCGTAGTTTGGATTCTTCCTTGCGCGAGATTCTCTCTGCATTGTGGCAAAATCGCCTTCCGCTTTTTCAATCCATTCAGCGGCTGTCGGCTTCATAGAGGACTTTGCCTCCCTTGAGGATATCTTTAATGAACTGGTCGTCCAATTCCAATCGCCGGCGTATTTTTTCAGGTGTTCGCACAAGCAGGTCAACAGGAAATGAAGGCCGAAGTTTGAGGCGGATTTGCACCGATTTATCGACGCTTTTGCCCTCGAATGATGCAACTACAAGTAAGTCAACGTCAGAGTCCTTTTGGGCAGTACCATTGGCATAGGAACCAAACAAAATCACTTTTTCGGCTCCAAACTCCTCGCCGATTCGTCTGCCAAACCTTTCTATCTCGTTCATTGCTACCATATTTTTTATTATAGCCACAGAGAGCACAGAGAACACAGAGAAATCTAATTTTTTTAAGACACAGATATTTAGTGAGCAGCTAAAAAGTTATCTTTTTTTCTCTGCGGACAGAATCTGTTTTGCTGAATCGCAATCCCTGGCGATTTGTGCGGCGAGAACTTCGGGAGATTCAAACCGCCTCTGGGGCCTGATGCGGTCAACGAAATCCATAGCGAGCCATTTGCCTGACGTATCGCCGAGATTAGTATCGAGGACGTGCGCTTCGATAAGCTGGGAATGCTGGTCGCCAAAGGTAATGGCCTGGCCGATGCTAAAGACGGAAGGCAAACGATTATCAGAACGGCATACATCCTCTTCGGAGTCACCGATTAAGCTGAAACCGGCGTAAACGCCTTCCTGGGGGATAATCTGTGAAGGTATTTGCATATTGAGGGTTGGGAAGCCAAGCTGTCTGCCTTTGCCCCTGCCGGGGGTTATTTTGCCTATGAGACGATAGTGCCTGCCGAAAAGAAAGGCGGCGTCGGCGACGTGTCCCGACTGGAGCATATAACGAATGGTAGTGCTTGAGACGCGAAGAGATTGCCCTGTGTGAAGTTTTACGAGTTTTGAGGGGACGACGACGACGCTAAAACCGTCGGGTTCGGCCATTTGCTTGAGGGTATCGATATTGCCGGCACGGTTTGCGCCGAAATTGAAGTCGTCGCCCTCAACGAGGACTTTCGGGCGGACATCTTTTAATAGAAATTTGTCCACGAAATCGGTCGGCAAGAGACGAAGCAAGCTGGTGGTATCTCTGAGAATGATGAGGTAATCGACGCCGCAATTTTCCAAGAGGTGAATTTTGAGTGGAAGCGGCGTGAGGACGCCCGGGGCTTTTTCGGGGTGCAGGATTGCGACGGGGTGTGGCTCAAAAGTCATCACTGCCAGCGAAGTGTGTTCGAGAGTGGCGATATCACGGGCGACTTTTATATTCTGCTGGTGCCCGGTATGGACACCGTCGAAGTTACCGATGGTCAGGACACAACCATCGGGCAACTGACCAAGCTCAGATACGGTTTTCAGGACTTTCATAATTACGGGCTATCATATCTTGTTCGGGAAAAAAGTGAACAGTAAAATTGCTATTGGCTAAAAATGTGGTTTGTGAAGACAGGTAATTTGCGAGAATTTATTTAGCATCGGGCAGCCGGAGCATATTTTCATTTTTTTGACGGCCGGAGTAAGTCCTTGCGAGGTCTTTGGCTATATCATTCATCCTGTCGATTCTGCCCGTTTTTTCGTAGCAGAGCGACAACATCTCGAGTGAGGCGTGATAATAGGAGAATGGGTCGCAGGCAAGGGCTTTGGGCGATTCGGGGCCGAGGATTCTAATAAGCTCAAAATGCGGAATGGCCCCGTTATAATTCTTGTCGATGGTATAAATCATCGCGACCATGAAGTGCGCGACTTTGTTGGCAGGGTTAATGTTAATGGCATTAAGGTAAGTGTTGACAGCATTGGCTGTGTCTCCCCTGCTTTTATAAGCGTTACCAAGGAGATTCCAGGCACGGATATTGTCGCCGTCGAGAAGAATGGCCTTGTGGCATTCTCTTTCGGCGTTATTAAACATACTATACGAGGAATAGGCCTCGGCGCGTGAAATGAGGCGGTCAACGATAACCGGCTTAAGGGCAAAGAGGGCCAGCACAACGAACACGATACTCAAAGACCATCTGGTCCTGGGCTTTGCGAGCCAGGGGTCAGCGAGCATACTTTCAAGTTTTTCGTCTTCGGACATCATAGGCAAATCAACTCAGGCGATAACCAGATAATAGATACCAAACATAATAAGCATATTACCCGCAATTAAATTAATGTGGTCCTCGACCCGCTGGATTTTGAAAGCGAGGAACATAATGATATCGGTTTTGACTAAATTAGCGGACAGCGCGACAGCAAGGACGGGCAAACTCTGGCCAAGGGCGAAACTGACAAATATTGCTACGGAATACTGCGCGAGATTATGTGTAACAACCAAGCCGGCGAGCATAAGGAGCAGGCCGGCGCTTGTCGGACAGGTCGGCATCTCAATAAGAGCGAATAATGTCCCAAAGAAAAACGCGCGGAAAAATGTAACGTGCTTGAAGCTTTCGCGGAACCGGAGAACAGCCGGAAGATGTTTTATTTTGAGAAGACCCGCGATGAACAATCCAAAGACAAAAAGCAGGATGCCGAGCAGATAAAATATGTATTTGTTACACTGAACAATCGTGAAGGCGACACGGCCTACCGTTCCGAGGAACATTCCTAAAACGGTGTAGGCGGCGACGAGGCCAAAAACGAAAAGGAAGGTAACAAACAGGGCTTTTTTCTTCGATTCGGTCGCGCCGGCGATGAAACCGAGCGCCACGGGAACACGCACAATTGTGCTTGAGCTGAGCGAGGTGAGGACCCCGGTCATAAAGATTACAAAAACCATCAATAGCGGCATATCAGCAATCAATTTTTGAACATCAGAGACCATTCAAACCCTTTTTTTTACGCTAATAAAAACACAAGTGCGACAATTATTTTTCGGACTAATAAGGGCCTCACTTAAGCAAAGACGGCATAAACTGAGGGCTGCCAAAGTGTAGAAGTCATTGCCAATAACAACATATCATCGCAGCATTTATGGGACGTCACGACATCGAACGGAGCTTCCTCTTGCGCAAAAACTGCCGAGGACAAACCGCCGGAGGAGGTTACGGGGGCTGGACAATACCCCCCTTGCCGATTAACATAGGAGTATGCAGGTATATCCATTAAAATTCGGGCCTATATACAAAGAGCGAATATGGGGCGGAAACAAGCTGCGCGAGGTGTTCGGCAGAGAAATGCCCAAGGGCAAACGCATCGGCGAAAGCTGGGAGCTGGCGGACCTGCCCGCAGATAAGTCGAAAATCGTCAACGGCGAACTGGCGGGCGAAACGATTGAATCGGTGATTCGTAAATACACAAAGGAAATAACCGGGGCGGAGCAATTCAAGCTGCCCTTCCCGCTGCTGATAAAATTACTGGACTGCGGAGACGTGCTTAGCGTTCAGGTGCACCCGGATGACGCGACCTGTAAGCGAATGGGTAAGGGCGATTTCAAGACGGAGTGCTGGTATATTATTCAAGCACAGCCGGGGGCGGTGATTTACAAGGGGCTGAAAGAAGGCACAACAAAAGAGAAGTTTGCGAAAGCGATAAAAGACGGGACGGTTGAACGGCTGCTGGTCAAGGTACCTGTGAAAGTCGGCGAATGTCATTTTCTGCCCGCGGGGACGCCTCACGCGATTGGGGCGGGATTGCTGATAGCGGAAATTCAGACGCCATCGGATACGACATACCGGGTGTTTGACTGGAACAGGGTTGACGACAAGGGTAAGCCGAGGCCGCTTCATATTGAGGAGGCACTGGAGAGCATACATTTTGACCCCTCCGGAGATAACCTTTCGGTGGCATCGGTCGGGCGACTTGTTGACAGCGATTGTTTCAAGGTTGACAAGGGACACCAGGCGAGGAGCTGCGAGATGCTACTGACAGCCGGGAAAATGAAAACAATTATGATTATGAGCGGATTCGGGACGATTGCGGGTAAAGGGAACACGGTTGAATTCAGGGCCGGCGATACAATACTGATTCCGGCGGCATACGGCGGAGTGATGCGTTTTTCGGCGGAAACGGAATACCTGACAGCAACGATATAAAACAAGGATGAGGTGAAACAATGCAGGTTGTAATGCTTGATTTGAAGGCGCAGTTCGCGAAATACAAAAGCGAGCTGATGCAGGCGGTTGAGGAGGTATGCAGCAGCCAGATATTGTGCCTTGGGCCGGCGGTGGAGCGATTCGAGAAGGAAGCCGCGGCGTACTGCGGATGCAAATATGCGACGGGGGTTTCGAGCGGAACAGACGCACTGCTGCTGAGTTTGATGGCAGCGGGGATAGGGCCGGGCGACGAGGTAATCACGACGCCGTTTACTTTTTTCGCGACTGCCGGGACAGTATCACGAGTCGGGGCGAAACCCGTTTTTGCCGACATCGATGCCGGGACGTTCAATATTGACCCGGCGAAGATTGAGGCAAAAATAACCAAAAAGACACGGGCGATTATACCGGTGCATATTTTCGGCCAGATAGCGCAAATGGGGCCGATGATGGAAATCACACGCCGACACAAATTGCTCGTTATTGAGGACGCGGCACAGGCAATGGGAGCAACCCAGGACGGTCGTCAGGCGGGCAGCATCGGCGATATCGGGTGCTATTCGTTTTACCCGACGAAGAACATCGGGGCGTTCGGCGACGCGGGTATGGTTGTAACAAACAATGATGCGCTTGCGGAAAAGATTCGGCTGATGCGGGTGCACGGCGAAAACCCGAGATATTACTATCGAATGATAGGCGGCAACTTCAGGATGGATAATCTCCAGGGCGCGGTACTTAGCGTGAAGCTGAAATATCTTGATGAATGGAACAAAAAGCGAAGAGGCAACGCGGCAATTTATAATAGTATGTTTGCCGGGACGATTGTTAAGCCGCAGAAGATTGAGCAAAATAACGTGAGTATTTATCATCAATACACAATAACCGTGCCGAAGAGAGATATGCTGCATGCGTATCTGTCAAAACAGGGTATTGGCAGCGGGATATTTTATCCGCAGCCATTGCATCTGCAGGATTGCTTCAAAGGGCTTGGGTATAAAAAAGGCGACTTCCCGGCTGCTGAAGAGATTACGGAAAGCGTTTTATCGCTGCCGATATACCAGGAGCTGACATCCGAGCAGATAGAGCACGTTGGCAAAACGGTGCTTGAGTTTTATAAATAGGATTATGGAGAATCGCGTTTGCTGAAGCCAAGCGACAATCCGGCGATGATTTGGCCCGAGGGGAAAACGCTTCGCGAATTCACGGGGCAGTGGTGGGTTGCACATACCAAGAGCCGGAATGAAAAGGCGCTTGCGAGTGATTTGGCGGGCAAAGGCATAAGTTATTTTCTGCCGATGAGCTGGAAGGTGAAAAAGATGCGGGGCAGGACAATAAGATCGCTGCTACCGATATTCGGCGGGTATTTGTTTTTTTGCGGAGACGAAAGGCAACGGGTTGAGACGTTAAAAACGAAAAGGGTAGCGAATCTGATAGACGTCAGAGACCAGCAGCGATTAGTCGAAGAGTTGTCGCAGATAGAGCGTGCAATAGCAGGCGGTGCGAATTTGTCGCCTCACGATTACATCAAGGTCGGGCAAAGATGCAAAGTGATTGGCGGCGCGCTGGCGGGGCTTGCAGGCATAGTCGTAAAGACCAGGAATGAAACGCGGCTTGTGCTTCAAATAAATATGCTGGGCCAGGCGGCCAGCGTAGAGATAGGCACGGATATGATAGAAGTAATTGACGAGAACGAGGGAAATTAAATAAAAGGAGCGTTAAGTCGTATGAAGGTTTGCGTGGTAGGAATCGGATACGTAGGGCTTGTTACGGCGGGCTGTCTGGCGGAAGCGGGCAATCACGTAATTTGCGTTGACAACGACGGGGAAAAAATCGACGGGCTTAAAAAAGGCGTAATACCGATTTATGAGCCGGGGCTTAGCGAGATAGTTCAGCGCAACGAGAAGGTCAAACGGCTCGAGTTTACGACGGATTTGAAACACGGGGTGGATAGCGCGCTGATAATATTTCTTGCGGTTGGGACGCCATCGCAGCCGGACGGCTCCGCGGATATATCGGCGGTATTGGCGGTGGCGGGCGATATCGCCCAAATTATGCCCGACTACAGAATTGTTGTTACAAAAAGCACGGTACCGGTGGGAACACATGAAAAAGTGGCGGAAGTAATGGGGGCCAAAACCAACAAGTCATTCGATTACGTGAGCAACCCGGAATTTTTGAAGGAAGGTTCGGCTGTCGAGGACTTTATGAGCCCGGACCGGATAATAATCGGAACAGGAAAAGAATCGGTCAGGGAGACGATGAAGCAGCTTTACGGCCCGTTTATGCGAAAAGGCAACCGAATTATATTTATGGACCCGATGTCGGCGGAAATGACAAAATACGCGGCCAACGTGATGCTCGCGACACGAATATCATTTATGAACGAGATAGCAGGACTTTGCGAGAAAATGGGCGCCAACGTGGAATCGGTTCGGCAGGGAATCGGAAGCGACTCGCGAATAGGCAGAGCGTTTTTATTCCCAGGGGTTGGCTATGGCGGGAGTTGTTTCCCGAAGGACATTCGGGCGCTGATATACATAGGTGAACAGCAAAAAATGGAAGTGAAGATGGCCAAGGCAGCCCAAAAGGCCAACGAGGCGTCGCAAGAGCGATTTGCCAGACGTATAAGCGACTATTTCAAAGGCAAGGGCAAAGGTATAACACTGGCGGTATGGGGACTGGCATTCAAGGCAAAAACCGATGACGTGCGGGAGTCACCCGCCATTAACTGCGTGAGTAAACTATTAGAGCAGGGCTTTAAAATCCGGGCATACGACCCTGAGGCGGGGACGACCGGCAAAATGGCACTGGGCAATAAAGTCGAGATATTCGAGAATGACTATGATGTGCTCGATGGCGCAGACGCTCTTGTAATCCTTACGGAATGGCAGGAATTCCGGAATCCGGATTTTGAGCTAATCGTCAAAAAGCTGAAAAAGCCGGTTATTTTCGACGGCAGAAACCTTTACGACCTCGACATCGTAAAAAAGGCAGGAATAGAATATCACAGCGTGGGCAGACCGGATGTTTTGTGAGATTTTAATATGAAGGCGATAGTAACCGGAGCGGCGGGATTTATCGGGTCGCATTTGTGCGAACGGCTGTTGAAAGACGGATGGACCGTCGTCGGGGTGGATAACTTTGATAATTTTTACGACCCACAGGTCAAACGTAACAACATCAAAAATTGTCTGCGGAACAAGCAATTCAAATTGGTCGAGGCAGACATACGCGATTCGGCAGCTATGAATAATGTCGCAAGCGAAGGCGCCGATGTAATAGTTCATCTGGCGGCAAGAGCCGGGGTGAGGCCGTCGATTGCGCAGCCGGCGCTTTACACAGATGTGAACATAAACGGGACGGTTACACTGCTCGAAGCGGCTAAAAAGAACAATATAAAAAAGTTTGTGTTCGCCTCAAGCTCAAGTGTTTACGGCAACAACAAAAAAGTGCCCTTCTCGGAAGACGACAATGTTGATTTTCCGATTTCGCCATACGCGGCGACCAAAAAAGCAGGCGAGCTGATTTGTCATACCTATCATCACCTCGCCGGCATATCGATGACCTGCCTGCGGTTTTTCACGGTTTACGGGCCGAGGCAAAGACCCGATTTGGCGATTCACAAATTCGCCCGGCTAATCGAGGACGGCAAACCAATACCCGTTTACGGCGACGGCAGCATGACGCGGGACTTCACCTATATCGACGACATAATCGACGGGACAGTGGCGGGCATTAAAAAGTGTGCTGGTTATAACATTTATAACCTCGGCGAATCAAGACCGATAACACTCAATAACCTTATCGGCGAGATTGAAAAGGCATTGGGCAAAAAAGCGGTTATAGAGCGATTACCTTTGCAGCCGGGGGACGTGGAGCGGACATACGCGGACGTTACAAAAGCCCGCAGGGATTTGGGGTATAACCCGAATACCGATATAAGCGCTGGTTTGAAGTGTTTCGTCGAGTGGTTCAGGCAGTAAAAAACGCAAAATATCAAATCCTTCCTGTTTTAAACACGTATAGAGGCGATTTCCCTTGATTTTATGGCCGTTTCTGGTTATAATATGAAATGTCGTTTTCTTGCTGATTACCTACGGAGGACGGTGTGAGCAGATACGCCCGAATAGCGGCGATGTGGGGTGTTATCGTTTCGGCACTGTGTTTTGTACTGACACAGAAGGCCTACGGTCTGGCAGAATCGACCGGCCCGGGTGGGTCTAATTCAGTAGCGGTGCATCAACTCGGTGAGACAGGCGAAGGCGTTAATATCGGATTCATATCAATTTACAACGTACTAACTACACATGAGGCCTTCAAAGACGCCAACGGCGTTATCCACGTTTTCAATTACAATTTCACAGACGACAACGACGGTAATTTGATTAACTGGCACGACACGCAATTGGCAGGAATAATCGCGAGCAGAGGCGGAGCCGCGTATCCGAACGATATCGGAGTCGCCCCTGGTGCGAATATTTACTGTGCACGGGTTGTGAGCGGCAACGGCATTTCAAGCGACTGGCTTGTTGACGCACTCGATACGCTCATCAACACTTATAACTGCCGGGTTATAGTTACCGGGTTTGAATTGACTACAGGAATAGGAACCGAACCTAACGGCAATAGCTCATGGACACTGCTTTACGATTATTACGCGTATCAGTATGGCGTGATTTTTATAAACGCGGCAGGCAATCAAAACACTTATGTCACCATATTTGGCGATGCTTATAACGGCATAACCACGGGCGGACTTCGTTTGAATGACCCGGATAACCAGTATGAATATCGAAGGGTGGGATCATCAAGCGGTTCGGGACCGACAACAGACGGCAGACGCAAGCCGGACATAACCGCGCCGTCACAAAGTCAGACGGTGCCAACATCGAGCAGTGATACTGCGTGGACAACGATTGGGTCAACAGGCGGGGAAACGAGCTGGGCGGAACCGCATGCCGCGGGGGCGGCTGCGCTGTTACTGGGGCTTGCAGATACAACACCGGGACCGAATGATAATAACAGCGTGGTAATAAAGGCAGTGCTGGTTAATTCCGCGATGCCGAATGTTAACAGTAAAACGGGCATCAGCACAAATCCGGCAGACCCGAACAATACCTGGCATAAGGACAGAGGTTATGGGCGGCTTGATTGTCTTCGAGCTTATCAACTGTTGGATATCAACGAAGTCGAGCCGGGAACGACAATCACACAGGACAGGGGCTGGGGATATGGCAAGATTACAAATGGACAGTCAAACACATACACGATTCATATAGCGCAAAGGTGCCGGCTTATAGCAACGACCACATGGCAGCGAAGAGTGGATAATAATCTCACGGCGTATTTGGCGAATCTTGATATGACGGTCTATTCGCCATATGAGCCGAATGCGATTTTCAGCAAAACCATGTTTGGCTACAATACCAACGACAATCTTATAAAATGCGACCTGCCCATACTCACACCGGGCGATTATACAATCACAATTGCGAACAACTCGACTAATGAGACGGCGAGTTATGGCTTCGCGTTTGAGTTGCACCCCATTATGACCGGCGACCTCCCGCCAATAAATTATGTCGTGGACTACAACGATTTATCGACCTTGACCGCGGACTGGCTGTCGGATGATTCGCCGCTTGATTCGCTGCTCGCCCCCAACGGCGTTATAGATTTTGCCGATTTCGCAAAATTAGCCGATGACTGGCAGCAAATCGACCCCTTCTACTATCAATACTAAAGCCGCTATAAAGCCATAACGAGTGAGCCAATCTGATAAACAGCAAAGGTGATGATATATGCCAGCACGGTGAGGGAAACGAACTGGAAGGCGGCCCAGAACCAGGAGCCGGCTTCCGAACGGGTAACAGCAATGGTGGCGGCACAGGGGGAGCTAATCAGACAAAACAGCATTATACAAAAGCCGACAAGCGAGGAATAATCGGCCTGTAAATGATGACGGAGCGTGGCAGAAGAAGAGCCGTCGTGTGAAGATACGGCGTATATAATGCCTAATTGTGAAACGAATAATTCTTTTGCCGCAGTTGCACCTATGAGGGCGGTTCCGATTTTCCAGTCAAAGCCGAGGGGCTTAATAACTGGTTCAATTGCCCGGCCAACCCTGCCAATAACAGAATTGGCAAGTTGCGTCTGCCGGATTTGGTCAGGGGACAGGCCGGCAACAGATTGGTCGTTGACCCTGGGATAGTTCATTGCGGCCCAGAGGATAATTGAAAAGGCAAGAATAACGGTGCCCGCTTTTTTGAGATATAACCAGCCCCGCAGCCAGGTGTGAGCAGAAAGCGATTTGAATGTGGGGACACGATAAGGGGGTAATTCCATAACGAAATCGGTGTTCTCACCGCGGAAAACCGTGAGGCGCAAGACCTTTGCGGCAATGACGGCCAGGACAATGCCGGCCAGATATATAAGCCACAGAACAGGCCCTCGCCAGTTCTGCGGGAAAAATGCAGGTATGAGAAGGCCGTAAATCGTCAGGCGTGCGCCGCAGCTCATCAGGGGTAAAATCATAATGGTTGTGAGACGATTGCGTTTGTTTTCGAGAATTCGGGTGGCCATAATCGCGGGGACAGAGCAGCCGAAGCCGATGAGCATAGGGATGAAGCTTTTGCCGTGGAGACCGATTTTGTGCATCAGCCGGTCCATGATAAAGGCGGCACGGGCCATATAGCCGGAGTCCTCAAGGACGGCGATTGCGAGAAAAAGAAGGAGAATGTTGGGCAAAAATACGAGGACACCTCCCACGCCGGGGATTATACCGTCAATTATAAGCGAGCGCAGCCAGTTACCATCATTCGTAAACCAGATTAAAGCAATCGCTGATGATAACCAGCCGAAAAATCGCTCCAGCCATGCCATCGGGTAAGCGGCGATTGAAAACGTTAAATAAAAAACCAGGTACATCATCAATAAAAATATGGGCAGACCGAATACGCGGTGGGTGAGGACCGCATCGGCAAGGTCGCTTGTGGTATGAGTAAGCTCAACAGTATTTTTTACGCTTTCCTGGCAGGCGCCGGAAATAAAGCCGTAACGCCTTTCGGCGATAATAACCTCTGGGTCGTCGCCGAAAATGGTTTTAAGCCTGGTAATGGTATCACCGACCGTATCGACGAGCCAGTCGCCGCTGATTTTTGAAAGTATGTCGCCGTCCTGTTCGAGCAGCTTGAGGGCAAGCCAGCGGGAGTCGTATTCAGCGGCAAGACCCGGATACTCCGAACGAACAAGCGGTTCGATTTGCTTTATCGCATTTTCGATTTCATCGCCGTAAGTTATATGATGAGTCCTGGGCTTTCGCGGAGCGTTCGCTTCGGCAACAATCGCGTTGAGTAAATCAATCCGGCCCTGTGATTTACTTGCAACGGTGCGAACAATCGGGGCTTCGAGCAGCTCGGAAAGCCGGTCAGTATCAAAGACGATACCCCGCTGAGTCGCTATATCGTTCATATTGAAAGCCAGGACAATCGGCGCGCCAAGCTCGATAAGCTGGGTAGTCAGGTATAAGTTCCGCTCCAGATTCGAGGCGTCGATAATGTTTACTACGACATCGGGTTTTTCTTCAACAAGAAACTTCCGGGCTACCAGCTCTTCTGCGGAAAACGCGGTCAGGCCATATGTGCCCGGCAGGTCAACAAATACAATGCGATAATCCTCGTGCGTACACGTCCCCTGGACCGTTTCGACGGTTGTGCCGGGGTAATTGGCAACGTGGCGGCTGGCACCGGTCAGCATATTGAATACGCTGGTCTTGCCGCTGTTCGGGTTGCCTGCCAGGGCAACGATTATCTTTTTCAGCTTGCTGTCAGTCATATTCCATCGGGCTAAAAGTTAGGAACACCTAACTTGTAAAGCAAAAAAAAACAATAATCAGGATACTATAATTTTATCAACTATCCCCCTGCCGAGGGCCATTTTTGAATTTTTGACGCTTATTACAAACGGGCCGGACCTTCCGTTATGCACCACCGTTACCTGCGTATTGGGCAAAAGCCCCAGCGCAGTCAGGCGCACTCTCAGCCCCCGTCCGCCACCGATTCTTATTATGTTGACGGTTTGTCCTTCCTCAATTTCCGACAATGGTCTTGTGATTGTGGTTTCCATATTTTATCTCTTTACCGCTTTACCTCTTGCAATACTCGTTTCAATCTTTCTACGTCGGGCTTTCTTTTTGGCTAAATTCGTGAAATCCCGCATACGTGATATTATGACCGGGCCTAAAAGATGCTCCGCTTTGCAGGCGGCTTTTTGGGCAACAGCAGCATCGACACCGAGAACATCCATAAAAAACGACTTTATTATTTCATGCCTTTGGGCGACGCGTCCCGCCTGCGAAAAACCCTTCTGTGTAAACGTCACACATCCGTATGGCTTGTAATTAACAAGACCTCTGTGAGCCAGCAGCTTTATCGCCCCTGTGACGGACGGTTTGGCTACACCAAGAGATACAGCAATATCGGTGCTGCGTGCCATACCGGAAGCGTCGGCCACATTCAGGATGGCTTCAAGATAATCCTCCTGAGAAGCGCTCAAAACGTTGTTTTTCCTGAAACCCATATAATTAAACAGTGTCCTTTGTTATTTATACGACAGAAATGTTAGTTATGGCTAACATTTTGTCGTAGTCAAGGGGCTTTGTCAAACATTTTTCATATATTATTTACAGGCGGAAAAACCTTGTTGAGCAGGTGAATCGATGTTAAAATGTCTGTATTCGGGGCGTGGCGCAGTTTGGCTAGCGCACTTGCATGGGGTGCAAGGGGTCGCAGGTTCGAGTCCTGTCGCCCCGATTAAGGTTTTAACCGCTGAGCACGCGAAGACCACAAGCGAAGCATATTAAGGGCAGTGAGAGCGGCCCTGGTGCGAATCAATTCTCTTGTATAAGAAAACAGGCATTTTTTTGTTTGGCAATCGTTCTGGTCGCAGACACTGATATAAACCAGGCCGACGGGCTTTTGCTCAGTGCCGCCCGCGGGGCCGGCGATACCGGTTATAGCAATAGCGAAATCTGACTTTGCTTTTTGTCTGGCGGCAATCGCCATAGCGGAAGCGACCTGTTCGCTGACCTCGCCGTGTTTTTCGATGAGCCGCTTTGGCACACCGAGCAGTTCGGTTTTGGCTCTGTTGCTGTAAGTTATCCAGCCATGGGTGAAGTATTCGCTTGCGCCGGGGATATCGGTAATAAGTTTTGTTAAAAGCCCGCCCGTGCAGGATTCAGCGACGGTGATTGTCTTTCGGTGCTGCATCAGCCAGTGCCCTACCACTTCCGGCAGCGTCTGGTCATCGACGCCGAAGATGAGGTTGCCGAGAAGCGAGTGAAGATGGTCAACATCTTTTTTAGCCATTTGCTCGGCTTGTTTTTTTGTTTTGGCGGAGGCCACGACGTGAAGCGTAATTACGCCCGAACCAACGGTTGAATTTATGAGCGGATTTCTGCGTCGGTCCATAAGGTCGCCGAGTTTTTCTGCAAGCGCCGATTCGCCAACGCCAAAACACCGGACTTTTTTGACAATAATAAAACCGGTGGTTCCCTTCTTTGGCAAGCGGGGCAAGGCAGATTTTTCAAGCATCTCTTTCATTTCTACAGGCACACCGGGCATTGCGAAAAAAAGTTTTTTCTTCATTTTGGCAAAAATACCGGGCGCTGTGCCGAACGGGTTTTCGAGTGCCGATGCGCCTTTGGGAACACAGGCCTGAATGGTATTTTTTTCCGGCATCGGCAGTCCCCTGTCGGTGAAGAATTTTCGGATGTCCTTCAACAGGGCCGGTTTGACCTGTAATTTGACTCCCAGTAATTCCGCGAAGGCCTGTCGAGTGATATCATCATCTGTAGGCCCCAGACCGCCCGTAACGATGACTATATCCGCATCTTCGGCTGCGCGTTTGAGCGAACGCACGATTTGTTTTATATCGTCGCCGACTGTATAAACGCTGACAACGGGTATGCCGATTGAAAGCAGCCGGCCGCATATATACGAGCAGTTCGTGTCGGTGGTGTGACCGTTGAGAAGCTCGTTACCGATACTGACTACGCATGCTTTAATCATAGCTCCCATCTTACAAAATAATCATCGCTTTGACGACCCCATCGCGGTAATTAGCGACAATGTCAAACGCCTCATTTGCCTGTTCGAGTTTGAAACGGTGGGTAACGAATGAGTCAATCGCCGCCCTGCCGGACGCCACAAGCTCAATCGCCCGCGAATCGCAGTGATTTTGTCTGCGGACGTTGATAATGGTAATCTCTTTTCTTCTGATGCGGTCAATGGGGAAACTTACGCGACTGGATTCGGGGATACCCACGAGCATAAGAATACCGCCTGGCCGGAGAACTTCGACGGCCTGGTCGATTGTCTCCTGCTTGCCCGCACATTCGCAGGTGATATCAACGCCTAACGGTTCAAGCTGAAGAATATCCTTCACGACGTCATTTTTATCGGGATTGCCGCCCCAGCTTGCACCGGCCTTTTTTGCGAACTCAACGCGATAATCAACCCTGTCCGTCATATAAACAAAGCCAGCGCCCTGTATTCTCGCGACAACCAGACAGCTTAAGCCAATAGGGCCTGAACCAAAAATGGCTATTTTGTCGCCTTTGGCCAATCGGGATTGCTGAACGGTATAAACACCAATCGCGAACGGTTCGCAGAGAGCGGCCTGTTCGTGAGTTAATCGCCCATTTGTCGGCAGGCAGCAATCTCCGGGCATAACGATATATTCGCAAAGACACCCGGCCAGCTCGCCCGGAACGCCGAGAAATTTCAAGTTGCAGCAGGTGTTCTCTCTGCCCATTTTGCACTGGGGACATTCGTGGCAGGAGACAGCGGGTTCGACAGCGACCGTATCGCCGGGTTTGACGTGCTTTACCTTTTTGCCGACCGCTTCTACGGTCGCGGAGCATTCGTGCCCGACGACATAGGGGTATTGGACGATTTTTGAGCCGATTCTGCCTGAGAGATAATAATGGACATCGCTGCCGCAGACCCCGACGACAGCGACTTTCAGGAGAACATCACTGTCATTTTTTATTGATGGCTTCGGCAAATCGACTACTTGTGCCCGTCTTATGCCCGTCAGCACGGCCGCCTTCATTACAAATTCTCCGGCAATACACTTATCGCCGCCCTGCTGTCCCGGACGGCCAAACATCGCCTGTGCTTATAGCATAAATTATGCCGGCTCGCCAGTATTACGCGAGTGATTTGAATTTTGGCGAATAAATTGGCGTTTCTAATAGAGGCGAATTTTAAAATCGCCAATCTCATTGCTGTCGCCGGGCAAATCGAGGTTTTTAAACGTAACTGTCTCGCCTGCGTTTTTAATTTTCAGCGATTTAATAAAGCCGGCGGACACACCGAATGGTACGTCGTTATTATCAGTCCTGGGGTAATTAAAAGTTGCGCTCAGGATATTCGCCGCGGCGACATTACTGTTGATGAAAGAATTCAGTTCACCTTTGATGCCCTTCACCGTGACACTCTTAATGGAGGCCGAAACATTGATATCGTCAGGCAGATTGGGCAACCCGTTAACGTCATCTTTAATGCCTGCGAAACAAACCGAATTTATCATCGTCCCGGCATTGACTGTGCCAATGTCTCCATCGGATATTATTTGACTGTCGGCAATGTGCAAAGCTGAAATGCTTTTAACCGTATTACATTTCAACTCGCCCGAAAGAGTTCCAGCGATTTTGACTGTCCCGGCAGAGGTATCCAGCGCAACGTTCACGTCCATATCCCCCGCAATGCTTCGTTTCTTGTCGCCCTTGGTCGTGATAGCACCGATGGATGGGGCGTTAATTTCGCCGGCAAGCCATTCGGTCGCCGAAATCGTCTTTATCGGCATTTGGCTGTTCAACATCAGCTCAGCCACCCGGTCAAAGCCGAGCGATACCGTTGCTTTTGCATTCGATGAATGACCAACAGTAATCGTATGGTCGGTCGAATTATCCACGTCATTGATAATCAAACTTGCGAGCGAACCAGATACCTTTATATTGCCTCGCAGGTTTGCCGTTTTGGCTGCGATCGATTTCAGTGAGCCGGTTGAATTGATATCGCCGACGTTGATTTCCGTTTTTGCCGCGATTGTCAGTTGTGATTTTTCGCCTGTGCCATACAGGTTCACCTGGTTGAAATTGGCATCGCCGACTATTTCGCCATATCCACCGCCCATCAAACTGAACGTAACAGAAACATCGCAGACGTCGGGGACCGTTAATTTTGTGTTATTTTTGTTGCCGGGTATATTCCCGAATAGCCACTGGACAACGGTCCCCTTAACCGTGAAGGAGAAGGGGTCATTATCGACGTCGTTGTTGTCAAAAGAGATGGTCTCCTGAAAAACGCCTATCTCGGCTGTATCCAGCGTAACGGTAAATGTTGTGTCCTCGCCCGGAGCCAGTACGTTTACTTCGGGCGGCGTAATAATGAAATGGTTCGGCTCGGCAAAAGGCACGGCCAATACGAGTGTTTCGCTGCCGTTATTGCGAATAGTGAAGGTTTTGCTCGGCCCCGCAATCCTGACAGGAGCGGTACCCAGAACAACAGGAACATTCTGGTCGCTGATAATTTCATTTGCTTCGCAGAAAACTCTTAGCTGAACCCCTTGCGGGATTATACTATTGAATTTCCACAAGTCATTCAAATTGCCGTCGTTGCCAGAACCATCGTATCCACTTCCGCCGAAGAGCCAGAGGCCGTTCGTATCGATACAGAAACCACTGTAACTGCGTGCCCCCGGCGTGTTATCCGAGTTTGCGGTTCCTTCGGTGCCGTATGTGCCGGATTGTGACACGGTGTTTGAGCCGCTGACCCATT
Source organism: Sedimentisphaerales bacterium (assembly GCA_050012695.1). Taxonomy (GTDB): domain Bacteria; phylum Planctomycetota; class Phycisphaerae; order Sedimentisphaerales; family Anaerobacaceae; genus Fen-1362. Next base: position 66,561 of record JBEKGR010000013.1, read on the forward strand.
CCCAAACAGAACCGTTAAACTTCCATAAGTCATTTAACAGCCCCTTGGTCCCCTTGATATCATATCCGTATCCGCCGAAGAGCCAAAGATAGCCATAATTGTCTCTCCAAGAGGCAAATGCCTCGCGGTCGCCGGGAACATTCTTCGCAGCAGATTGCCCCTGTGTTCCATATACTCCGGTTAAATGCTGATCAGCGAGATTTGAGCCGCTCACCCACGTCCATTCACTGCTGTTAACGTCAAACTTCCATGAATCGCTCAAATACCCGCTTTTGCTTTTGCTGTCATAACCTACCCCGCCATAAAGCCACAGGTTGCCTTTGGTATCCATCCACAGGACGCTTCCATATCTTGTACCCGGCACGTTAGTCGAGTCCGCAACGCCCTGGACGTCGTAAACTCCCTTGTGAGAAATGCTTTTTGAGCCGCTGACCCACGTCCATTTGGAGCCGCTATACTTCCATAAATCGTTCAGCGTTCCTGATGAGCCGCTGCTGCCATAGCCGTTGCCCCCGAAAAGCCAAAATGTTCCGTTGTTGTCCGCGCAGGTCGCACTCAACCCTCTCGCTCCGGGCGTATTACTTGAGTTAGCAACTCCCATTGTTCCGTACACACCATATTGATTAACGATGCTGGAGCCGCTCACCCAGGTCCAGCTACTGCTACTGGTGTTAAACTTCCACAAATCATTTAAGAATCCTATGGTCCCATTGACATCATATCCGTATCCGCCGAAAAGATAGAGATAGCCGCTGGTGCTGCCGGTTCCTGTCCACGAAACACCGTTGCTTCTTGCGCCTGGAATGTTAGCCGAATCAAACTCCCCTTTGGTTCCATATATTCCGAACTGGGAGGATATATTGATCACATTTTCAGTGCCTCTTACCAATCTCCAGGTTCCATCCGCCACATCATACTTCCATAAACCGTTCATCAGGCCCGGGCTCGTGCTGGCAATACCTATTCCATACCCGCCTAAAAACCACAGGTTTTCGTCGGCGTCTATCCAGGAGATACTTCCATCTCGTCCGCCGGGGATGTAGTTTGTGCCCAATGGGTTATCATTCTCTACGCCGCTGACCCAAGTCCACATCGCGTCATCGGCAGCAGCCGGAACCGAGACAGCAGCCAACAAAATGGCAATAAGCATCATTTTGGCACGTGTTTTTACCATATCTGTCATTATTTTTCCCCCTATAACAGAACAATCAGTTTTTCATTATACGTATTTATCGGCCAAATAGCCAAATAAAAATGGCGGAAAACTACACGAGGTAACACGGCTAATGATTGAAGTTTGCCGAATAACCTGCTATTATTGGCCAGGCGGGAATGATATTTGCGCCCGTAGCTCAACTGGACAGAGTGCCGGGCTTCGAACCCGGAGGTTGCAGGTTCGACTCCTGCCGGGCGCACTAAACCACTACTCTCGGGATTAAAGCGGCATCATTTCTCCGGCCGGCTCATCGGACGAAATCTGGTATGGACCTGTTTTGCCGCCGCCGACGCCTGCCCCTTGTTCTCGTATTTGCCCGTGCAATCCGGGTCCCAGTCGCTAAGACGTGCCTTCTTGCCCGGCGTAACCAACTCCTGTTCACCCTTGCACCCTATCATCAATACCGGCTATAATTACACCACAGGAAAAAACTGATGATAATCCTTAATCTTGGGTGAATGGCTATGATATCGAGAAATTCCTTTAATCCTGATGACTCGGAAGGTTCGGAGATGCCGGGGCAAAGAACACAGGAAGAAATCGACGAGCAAATCGGCGAGCTTATCGACAAAATCTGGTACAACAGGCACCAAGACCTCAAACAAGCAATCGAAGACGGCGAAGAGGAGTGCGACCCGCAAATCTGGAAGGACGCCGAGATAAACGCCCGCAAAATCGAGGCAAAATACGGCATCGAAAACCTCGGCCCTTATGATGACTTCGAATGGGGAATGCTCAACGGCAAACTATCCGCGCTGCGCTGGCTCGTCGGCTTCGAATGGGATATGCTCGACACTTAAAATAAAGACGATTCCGCCTTGCGCTGAGCAGCGTCGAAGTGTCTGCGTTCAGCCACAAAACGGAATCGTCTCTTTAATCAACTTAATTCTGTTTTCGTCTCGGTGCTGAACCCCTGTTTACAAAGTTATTTCGCTATAACCTTTGAGTCCGGCTATAAACGTTGTGATAATATCATCAACCGTTTTTGCCCCCGCATTGGCGGCCTTGGTTTGTTTGGTATCAAGCGTCATTGTGGCCGTGCCTGACCCGAAAAGGTCCTGATTATCATCCAATAGCTGCGCCCAATAGGAATCCAAAGTTCCTTTCAAACTGCTTGCAGCCGACTTCTTGATGCTGGCGCCTAAGCCGACATCTGTGGCCTTAACGTTGCCGGTCATCAGAAACTCATAGTCAAAGGGGCTGTTATAGTCCCATACAGCGAGACCAACAACACCGCCTGTCGTGTCCCAGCGAGCGCCGCCGTTGCCGTTGGGGTCGCTAAGCAAATCCTTATAGTACACAAGAGCGCCGTTCGCATTTTTGCCGTCAAGCACCATTTGTGCATCATTGACTTCTTCGCTATCGTTAATATCCATCGCCAGACAACCTTTGACCGAAACGCTGACTATTTTCTCGCTGTTCCAATCCACCGCCTTCATTGCACCGGTAACTTTGTAAACAAGAATGTATCCATACGATGGCGCACAAACACCCAATACCGCCAACACCACAGTTAACCCCAGTAATTTTCTCATTTTTTTTGGTCTCCTTATTTTGTCATTTAATAAAAATTTCAGCGAGAGCCACCTCGACCCTGCCTGCGATTCTGATTATATCCACAAAAGCAATAATTGTAAACATAAACTCTCCCCCGTTTTAGCCGGTTTGCCCTGCGTAGCACGCAGTGCGGCGTAGGTTTAGCAGGGTTTTTGCCTGTGTTTATGGGGCTAAGAATACGTCTGCTTCAGATGTGGGCACTTCTACGCCCTGATAGGTTTGCTTGCCTTGAATTGTGTAGATATCGTCCATTGATACGTCAACTGTGCGGCCCTTTACGAACACAACCGAGCCGTCGCAGAACAGGACGTTTTGACCTCTGCCCCCGTGGTTCGGGCTGTTTTTCTTCATTAGGGCATCACTGAGATTGACATTCAATTCTTTTTCAGCCGCTGATATATTCACGAATATGGGGCTCATATCAGCGATGATTACCTGCCTGCCCATTTTCTCCAGCTCCGCCTTCGGGCAGCCGATGCGGAAACTATACGTAACGAAATTTCGTTTGGGGAAATCGTTGTATTCTTTGGCGTTGCAGGTGAAACTACAGGAAGGTTTGGTAATGGGGCACATAAAAGCATCCGGCTTAACGTAGTCGTTCCTTGCCAATACCCACATCCTTCGCGTATTTGACACATTTTCTGATCCTTGGTCTCCAACCTTCCACCATGGTGAGCCCGATGCTGATGCCGAGGCAGGCATCTGACCGTTGTTGTCATTCCTATAGTTGCTCAAGCCATTAAATAAGCCGGCCATTTGGGAACCGCACTTGGTCTGCCAGGACATCTGGCGGGCGTAGCTTGTGGCCATCTTACCACCCGTGATAAGGGCAGAGCCCACAATAACAAAGACCGCCGCCGTAGCCAGCCGGCCAAAAATATCATACCAGAAACCCGTTTTCCGCTTCTGCTCCGCCTTAAGAAGCTCATTAAGCCCCACCTGGCTGGTCCGTAGCGTTTGTTTGATACGCCAAATTGTTCCCTCCGCCAGTTCTGCAGGACAATCCTGTGGGGTTATACTTTCAAGAGGTGATAATGATGACTTTATTGAAGTGACGAATTTCGCTGCCTGTTCGTTTGAGAATACTAATTCCTGTGCCTGTGCTGATTCTGCTTCTGATGTAATCCCTAAGCAATAATCGAAAAGAAGCTCTTTTTGCTGATTATTTAGTGATATCATTGCGTCTTTTTGCTCCTAACAGCTACTTTCCAATCCTTGGCAAACCGACCTACTGCCGTATGCAACCGACTTTTAACCGTGCCAATAGGAATACGCAGGACGTCGCTCATTTGTTTGTAGGAAAAATGGTTAAAATACGCCATAACCAAAATTTCTCGCAGATTATCCGGTATATTCGATATAACCCCTCTTACATTGGCCGCTATTTCGCCCTTTTCGAGGTCGTCGTAAGGTCTTTCTTCCTCAGAACTTAAGACATTGAGCATATCATCAAACGACATTTCGTCGGAATCGCTCATCGTGCCGATAGAAACAGTGGCATTTCTTTGCATTTTTCTAAGGGCATCCTTGGCCTTGTTCGCAGCTATGGTGTATAGCCAGGGGCGAAGAGGTCTGCTCCGGTCAAAACTTTCCCTGCTGGTGAACAATTGCAGGAAGGTCTCTTGGAAGACGTCTTCTATAGCGTCGGTCCGGTTCAGAAAGTTGTGTAAAAAGGCGTATAGGCCGTTTTTGTAACGCTCGACGATTTCACGAAACGCACCTTCTTCGCCGGCCGCGGAGCGGTCCAACAACTCGCCATCACTCAGTTTCGTGAAATCGGTTGCCATTAATATCTCTATCTGTTTATTTAGACAATCAATGATAAACCCGCCTGCGACGAATAAACCACGCCTGAGGCAGGCAAAGTTTGGTATTATAACATTTTGCGGCCAGATTGAAATCTTTTATCCGCCAAATTCAGCTTTTCCCGATACGAGGATATGGGATAAACGTCCGCTACTGTCCGGCCTTACCTTCGGCAAGAACCGATGCTAAACGCAAATAATTTCTGCGGGTTTTGTATGTTTTTGGCGGTGAGTTTTTGTTTTTGTGCCGGTACAAAAAAAATATATATTTTTTTTGTAACAGGTTAACAGCCGATAACGTATAATGTGCAAACTACCCGTTGATTATACCAGTTGAAAAAACCCTAGACTAGAAATGAAGAGTGAGATATTACGATTTTTGAAAAAATACCAACACTGTCGATAGGCAGCATCAAGGCCAGGATTCCGATTATCCAGGGCGGAATGGGGGTAGGCATTTCTTTGTCCGGGCTGGCTTCTGCGGTCGCGAAGGCAGGTGCAATCGGTGTAATCGCAACAGCGGGAATCGGGCAATTCGAGAGTGACGTGAACACCAATTACAGAGAAGCAAACAAAAGGGCGCTGCGCAAGGAAATAGAAAAGGCCAAGTCAAAAACAGACGGAATCATCGGCGTTAATATAATGGTGGCCCTTTCGGATTTCGACGATATGGTCCAGTGCGCGGTTGATTCGCAGGCCGATATTCTTTTTCTTGGAGCGGGTCTTCCGGTAAAGCTTCCACATACACTGCCGCTGGATGCACTGGGCAGTTTGCATACGAAATTTGTCCCTATAGTTTCATCGGGCAGAGCCGCGGACTTAATTTTCAAGACATGGGCGAAGCACTTTTCTCATGTGCCGGACGGCGTTGTGGTCGAAGGCCCGATGGCAGGCGGACACCTGGGCTTCAAAAAAGAGCAGATTAACGCCCCTGATTATGCCCTGGAAAAAATACTGCCAGACGTAATAAGTGCGATAAAACCCTACGAGCAGCAGTTCAGCAAACACATACCTGTAATTGCCGGCGGCGGGATATACACCGGCGAAGACATCTATAAATTTATGCAGATGGGCGCAAGCGGCGTGCAAATGGCGACAAGATTCGTCGCCACATACGAATGCGACGCCTCCGACGAATTTAAACAGGCCTACCTTAAATGCGAAAAAGGCGACATCCTTATTATTGACAGCCCCGTGGGACTGCCGGGAAGGGCCATTCGTTGTGATTTTCTTGACCGGGTCGCGACTGGGGCCAAGGAAAAGTTCCAATGCCCATGGAAGTGCCTGCGGACCTGCGATTTCAAAAATGTGCCTTATTGCATCGCCCTGGCACTGACCAACGCCAAGAAAGGTAACTTGGAGCACGGCTTTGCCTTTGCGGGCGCAAATGTCTATAGAGTCAACAAACTCGTCTCCGTAAAGGAGCTTATCGACGAGTTAATGGAAGGTTATTTGCTTGCCGTTCGCCAGACAGCCGCCGCAAACTTAACCTCGAGTTCACCTCGTCGTCACCTGGCATCGTAATATCCCTTACTTTCTTGTATCTTCGGCCTTATCCCCCTGCCAAACATCGTCATCGCGTAGAGTGAATCGGCTTGCAAAAAAACCGATTGGGCCGGATAATAGATAAAAAGCGGTCTTTGGAAGGTGCATCAATTATGAAAATTGCGTATTTCGATTGTTTCTCCGGAGCGGCGGGCGATATGATAGCCGGGGCAATGCTCGATGCCGGTCTGGACTTTGAATTCCTCAAATCACAAATAGCGACCCTCGGCCTGAAAAACCTTGATATTATAGTCAGCGAAACCAGACGCGCCGGATTGCGAGCGAAGCATTTCGTGCCGCTTATCAAAGAAGAGCATCATCACAGGCACCTCGGCGATATAAAGAAAATCATCAATGACAGTAAAATAGGCGAAAAGCCGAAGCAGACGGCCATCGCCATATTTAGCCGACTGGCACAGGCCGAAGCGATGGTCCACGGCAAAAACCCCGACGATATTCACTTTCACGAAGTCGGGGCGATGGATTCAATTGCGGACATCGTATCAGCAGCGATTGGATTTGACGCCCTAGGAATAGAAAAAGTTTATTGCTCGGTGCTGGCAGTCGGCGGCGGACAGGTCAAGGCGGCCCACGGGATAATGCCGGTGCCTGCGCCGGCGACGGCGGAGTTATTAAAAGGAATTCCCACTGTCGGCGGACCAATTGACAAGGAACTGCTCACACCAACCGGTGCGGCGATATTGACGACGGTCGCCGAAAGTTTTGGCCCAATACCACCTATGACAATTGAGGCGACTGGTTATGGAGCGGGAACTTTGGACAGCGAGCACGTTCCAAACGTCGTCCGCCTGATTTTAGGCAGGTCGGCGGAGGAATCGTCGGCAACAACCGACAGGGTTTGCCTGATCGAGACAAATATCGACGACTCAACCGGTGAGATAATCGCGAACGTGATGGACAAGCTGCTCTCAGCGGGAGCACTGGACGTCTTTACAACGCCGATTGTTATGAAGCAGACCCGCCCCGCCGTAAAACTGACAGTCATCTGCCAAACAGCCGACATCACCAAAATGGAAGAAATAATCTTCCAAAGCGGGATTACCTTCGGCGTCCGCAGGCAAATCGTCGAGCGAAGCAAGCTGGCGAGGGAGTTTGTAACGGTGACAACGCGGTTCGGGAATATAAAAATCAAGGTCGGGAGGTGGGCCGACAAGGTTGTAAATACCAAGCCGGAATTTGCGGATTGCGCCAAAGCCGCACAGGAGCATAACACGAGTGTCAAGGAGGTTATGCAGACGGCAATCGCGGAATTTAAAAAAGCCAGATAGTTGTTCCGATGCTGATTTACCTTTTGTGTGTAAAATGGATATGTCGCAGATATTCAATTCGCTTGAAATGTTTATATGGCTGGTTGTTGGCGTCGCATTTTTCGCGAATGGTTTTCGCCAAAGTAACCGCTATAAAAAGCTAACTTTTCTTCTTGTGGCTGCTTATATCGCTTTTGGTTTGTCTGACGGTGTTGAAGTCCATACCGGTGCTTGGTGGCAGCCGTGGTGGTTGCTTCTATGGAAAGTACTGTGCATAGTTATATTTGTAATATCCCTGACATACTACATTTGGAACGAGCGTCGATTGAAAAATCCTTGAATCCGCGTTAGCGATTCAATAACCTTCGTGTCTTTGCGGCAAAAAAAATTCGCCCCGAACGACTGATTGCCTCAAGATGGATTTCGTATGAGATGCGTAATACAATCAAGCTCGATGTCCCGTTAAAAGTTGATGTCGCCTATGGCCCAGGCTGGCTCGCAGAAAAGTCAAAATAAATTATTTGGCCCCTGTTTTACCGGAGATTATTCTCAAAAATCCTTCTCTATCCTCGCGTTCATCCACACTAAACACCTGCAGTCTCTCGTGTTTGGTTGCTGGTTTTCTTCGCCGGGGTCGATTACAACCAGGTCAATGGTTTTGGCCTGTTTAAGAGGAATACTGATATCTATTCCAGGTGAATGTGGACGCACGACCTCTGTGCGAAATACCTCGCGATTATCCAGAGCTACCATGAATTTCACGGTGATTGCCGTATCGTTGGGGACCTGGTCAGAAATGCCAACCGTAGCGCAGAATGTATTGTAGCCAGATGGTATTGAGAAACCGGCAACAGTTTTGGTGGGAATCGCTAAACCGCGCTGGGCTTTCTTTCCTTCAACGACAAGTATCGGATTATTGGGTTCGTTAATCGGTCGGAAGGGACAGTAGATATTCGAATTGTAATTTTGTATCGGCAGCTCATCGAAATAAAGAACATTCGGCTGGGTTATGTTCGAAAACCATAATGCCCAGGGGCACGTAAATACCAGACATACTACGCCGGCGATAATATAAGTCGCTGTCGGCATATCCAGCAGCCGTTTTCTGCGCAAGGCCATCTCCCAGGGCCATTCCACTATTGCCTCAGGCGCCAGCATAACCAAAATCATTCGGACCAGCACAATCGCCAGTATGACAACACCCAGCGGAGCCAGCAAATAGATGGCCCACTTTACATTCAGGGCGCTTATCATACTGACAATGCCGCACAATCCAAAGGCGCGATGGTCCAAAACGGCTGCGAGAAGCAATAACGGTATGGCGTCCAGCAGGTAACGCTCGTGAATTTTGGTCATAAGAAAGAAAAACGCTACGGCTATGGCCGAGGCGGCAAAGAAAAGATTTCCTTTTGACGGCCGCCTGGTTAAGCCAATATAAACCATTATGGATACGGCGCCGAAAAGCAGGATGCTTATGTGCCAATATGTAAGAAAATCGGCAATCGGCGCCAGCCAGGATACTCTCCTCCCAAGCTGAACTAACACAGGCGGAATAGTTGAAATGTGTTGTTCCGGCGGCATACACACCAGCCAGGGATTCCACGCGTTACGATTCAATGCCGGGTCCGTTTCAAAATGCGATAAATAGCCCGTGGATATCGCCTGCCCAGCAGTCCCCTTCAATAAGAACGGCGAAAAAAGTATTACTGTCGTAACCAAAAACAGAATCGCCCCCAGCGAAACCGCCTTGAAATGCTCCTTCCGGTCATGCTGCGGATTCAAAAAGATAGTTGCTATCGGCAGCAGTGGAAGTAATGGAACCACCTGCAATTTCGTATTGCACCCCAGCGCCGCCAGCACATATGCCACGGCCCAGTAACGCGGCGAACACAGGAAAATCAGCGCCGCAATAATGAGTCCGATGGCTATCGCGTTGGTTTGCCCCCATACTCCCGTAATCATTATTACCGCCGGGTTCAAAATGTAACAGCTCCCGCTAAGCAGCGTGCTGCGCACGGAACCCCCCAGCCGATAGCCGCCTATAATTAAGCAGATTGTGATTACGACGTCTCCCGCACACAAGAAAACCTTGAACGGTTTTTCAATCGTTTGTTCAGTCCAGTACCCGGCCGGCTCTCCGAAAAGCGATGCGCATTTGTCGAAAACGTAAAAAATATGCATAAAGCCGACAGGATAATTCGGCGACATCGAGCTTTTGTTGTAAACATTTGTCAAACCATACTGATGAATAGTGTTTGCCCAGTTGACGAAAAAACCCGTGTCCGAAATATGAGCGCCTCTTGTCAACAGCGGATACCGCACGGCCACACCTAAAATACAAATGATTATGCAGCCGATGACAACACCACGCCAGTCCTTTGGCTCTTCCGCTATTGCCGGCGGCGCTTGCATTTTGCGATTGGCCGTTGGTTTTGCCATTCCTTGCCTTTCTTGAACGGTTGGATTTCAGACATTATATGGTAGAATGGGCTTCAGTCAATCCCATTTATATTTATAGAGACGAAAGACAATTACCCAAGGCAAAAGCGAAGATTGTTAAGATTATTGTACCCCGAACGATTGATTGCGTACTTGCGTATTAAAGAGTAGAAGTTATATAAGGATATGAAAATGAAGCTCAAATACGCGGGAATAGTGGTTTTAGGTATCACGTTGGCTGCATTGGCTGTGCAGAAGGGAGATAAGCAAATGACTAACAATAAACTGACTCCCGAAGAAGAATATGTAATCGTTCACAAAGGCACCGAAGCCCCCTTCTCAGGAGAATACCTCAATAATAAAAAACAAGGCACATACGTCTGCAAGCGTTGCGGAGCAACACTTTATCGCAGCTCCGACAAATTCGACGGACACTGCGGCTGGCCCTCTTTCGATGACGAAATCCCTGGCGCAGTAAAACGCATACCTGACCCTGACGGCCATCGCACTGAAATTATCTGCGCAAATTGCGGCGCGCACCTTGGCCACGTCTTTACGGGCGAGGGTTTAACTGAGAAAAACATAAGGCATTGCGTCAATTCAATTTCACTCGTTTTTGTGCCCGCCGCGAAAGCAGACGCCAACGACCCAAATGACCCCAACAGCAAACCTTCCACAAAGGCATATTTCGCGGGCGGTTGTTTCTGGGGCGTCGATTATTGGCTAAAGTCCGCCCCGGGCGTCATCTCCGTAACAGCCGGCTATATGGGCGGAACCACCAAAAATCCCACATATAAACAGGTCTGCACGGGCACAACCGGACACGCCGAAACCGTTGAAGTCGTCTTCGACCCAAACAAGACCACTTACGAAGACCTCGCCAAACTCTTCTTTGAAATCCACGACCCCACTCAGCGTAACCGGCAAGGCCCTGACATTGGCTATCAATACCGCTCCGCCATTTTCTACGCGAACCAGCAGCAAAAGCAAATCGCTGAACGTTTGATTGAGCAGTTAAAGAAAAAAGGCCTTAAAGTCGTTACCTCGGTTGAGCCCGCAAAAGAATTCTGGCCCGCCGAGGATTACCACCAGGATTATTACAACAAAACAGGCGGTGCCCCCTATTGCCACTTCCGAACCAAACGTTTCTGATTTCCATCGGGCGGTTGCCTGTTCACCGCTGAAAAACAACCAATAATCATTTTTTTATTTTGGACACACATTGAGAATCACCGTATAACCCCATTAGAAGTGGGTTGGGGAGACTGTTAAAAAAAATAAAAAATTTCATAAAATATTCTTGACGCACTGTCGATAATCCAATATGCTTGATATGCTAATGCTGGCATTAGAGCTTTTATATGCCAGTACGGAGTTATCCGGTGTAACATTAGCAATAGTCGGATGTGGGTGGAAAGCGTAGGTGAATTTGAACAGAATTTTCAAAGCGTTGAAAGTTTTGCCTTAGCTGAAATAGCGGATGAATCGTTATAAACCGCTGGCAGTTAGGCAGCGGTTTTTTTGTTGCTCTTTTTTATGTGTATATGTAAACTATCCGGCCTCGACTAAATTGTCGATTTGTGGTTTGAAATCTGCTTTTTCAATCAGCAATCCACAATCATAAATCCGCAATTGAAAGGGCTCGTAGCTCAGTTGGTTAGAGCGCACGCCTGATAAGCGTGAGGTCGGAAGTTCGACTCTTCCCGGGCCCACTCGGAATTTGAGATTTGAGATTTCAAGTTTAAGATTCCTGAATCGCGGCTCCGGGGACGTAGCTCAACTGGGAGAGCGTTGGCTTTGCAAGCCAGAGGTTGCCGGTTCGATCCCGGTCGTCTCCATTAAATTCGCCAAAAGCGGATTTTGGGCTGGCCCAAAGGTTAAACCTTTGGGTTGCCATGTAAAGTTGTTTGACAAGTTAATATGCGGGTGTAGTAAATTTTTTTATTGTCTTTTCTAAACGTGGCGAGTCCATAATTTTAAAGTGGAGCGCAATGTCTGGATATTTATTTTTGGCGATTACTCATGGTTGACCAATCATCGAATGATATGGTCAAGTTACTAAGAGTGTATGGGGAATGTCTTGGTGCCGAGAGGCGATGAAGGACGTGGCTGACTGCGATAAGTCCGGGGCAGGTGTCGAGCAACCGTTAATCCCGGAATCTCCCAATGGGGAAACCCGACATGACTGGGCAACCAGTTCTTGTCATCGCCGGCTGAATGCATAGGCCGGCCGAAGCTAACGCAGGGAACTGAAACATCTAAGTACCTGCAGGAAAGGAAATCAACCGAGACTCCGTAAGTAGCGGCGAGCGAAAGCGGATATAGCCCAAACCAGGAAGCTTGCTTCTTGGGGTTGCGGGCGCTGATTTGGAGTTACAAAGGTAACGCAAGCAAAATCTTCTGGAAAGTTGAGCCATAGCAGGTGATAGCCCTGTATGCGACTGCGTGCACCCTCCGTTACATCAGCGTTCCAGAGTAGCACGGAGCTCGTGGAACTCCGTGCGAATCAGGGGGGCCCACCCTCCAAGGCTAAGTACTACTCGGCAACCGATAGTGAATCAGTAGGGCGATTGAACGATGAAAAGAACCCCTATTAGGGTAGTTAAAAGAACCTGAAACCATACACTTACAAGCTGTGGAAGTCCTATGACCCGTCTTCGGGCGGGTAATGGATGACCGCGTGCCTTTTGCTTAATGAACCGGCGAGTTGCCGTTTGTGGCAAGGTTAATCCCCTAAGGGGAGTAGCCGTAGCGAAAGCGAGTCTGAATAGGGCGATATAGTCGCAGGCGGTACGACGCGAAACCACGTGATCTACTCATGGCCAGGTTGAATCAGCCGTAAAAGGCTGAGGAGGACCGAACTCATTAACGTTGAAAAGTTATGGGATGAGCTGTGAGGAGGAGTAAAAGTCTAATCAAACGTGGAGATATCTCGTACTCTCCGAAATAGCTTTTGGGCTAGCCTTGAGGAAGTACTTTACGGGGGTAGAGCTACTGAATGGGGTTAGGGGCCTACCCGGTCACCTGCCCCAACCAAACTCCGAATACCGTAAAGTTTACCTCGGGAGTCAGTCTACGGGAGATAAGTTCCGTGGTCGAAAGGGAAACAACCCAGCCCGCCAGCTAAGGTCCCAGAATCCTGCTAAGTTATTAAGGAAGTTGGATTGCGGCGACAGCCAGGATGTTGGCTTAGAAGCAGCCACCATTTAAAAAGTGCGTAATAGCTTACTGGCCGAGCAGTCCGGCGCCGATAATGATCGGGAATAAGCAGGATACCGAAGCTGCGGATTACCAGACGGGTTCGCCTGTCTGGCAGTGGTAGGAGAGCGTTGCTGTCAGCATAGAAGCCGCACGGAGACGAGCGGTGGAGCGGCAGCAAGTGATTATGCCGGTATGAGTAACGATAAAACAGGTGAGAATCCTGTTCGCCGAAAGCCTAAGGTTTCCTGGGGAAGGTAAATCCGCCCAGGGTTAGTCGGTCCCTTAGTTGAGGCCGAAAGGCGTAAACGATGGACAGCAGGTTAATATTCCTGCACTATGTACCAAAGGTTATAACTGTGGGGGCGACGCGGAAGCAACGGTTGGAAGCCGACTAGTAGTGGCTATTGTGCCCGTGTTGTTGTCGGTTGGCAAATCCGCCGACACAAAACAATACGGGACCGCGAGGGCCGATTTAAGATGCCTGAGCAACCCGAAATTCCGCCAAGAAAAACCTCAAACAGGACAATGGTGCATAACCGTACTAAAACTGACACAGGTAGGCAAGGAGAATATCCTAAGGCGCTCGAGAGAACCGTCCTTAAGGAACTAGGCAATTTGACCCCGTAAGTTCGCAATAAGGGGTCCCTACAGGGGCATTTAAGCAATTAGGTGCCTGCTGAGGGCGCAGTGAAGTGGCTCTGGCGACTGTTTATCAAAAACACAGTTCTCTGCTAACTCCAAAAGAGGATGTATAGAGAATGACGCCTGCTCGGTGCTGGAAGGTCAAGGAAGTCGGTCATTGGGTAGCAATACCTGAAAAGCTGGCGACCGAAGCCCCAGTAAACGGCGGCCGTAACTATGACGGTCCTAAGGTAGCGAAGTTCCTTGTCGGGTAAGTTCCGACGTGCATGAATGGCGTAACGACTGGAGTAGTGTCTCAAGGACGGACTCGGTGAAATTGTAGATGCGGTGAAGATACCGCATTCCCGCGGCAAGACGGAAAGACCCCATGAACCTTTACTGTAGCCTGGTATTGATGCCTGACATAACTTGCGTAGGATAGGTGGGAGGCGATGATGTCCCGATTTCGGTCGGGGCGGAGCCACCGTTGAAATACCACCCTTGTTCTGTTAGTCACCTAACCGTGACCCGTGAAACCGGGCATGGTACAGTGCCAGGTGGGCAGTTTGACTGGGGCGGTCTCCTCCTAAAGAGTAACGGAGGAGTTCAAAGGCATACTCAGCGCGGTTGGCAATCGCGCTTGGAGCGCAAGGGCAAAAGTATGCTTGACTGCAAGACTTATAGGTCGAGCAGGTGCGAAAGCAGGACCTAGTGATCCGGCGATTCTGTGTGGAAGGGTCGTCGCTCAACAGATAAAAGGTACTCTGGGGATAACAGGCTGATCTCCCCCGAGCGTTCATAGCGGCGGGGAGGTTTGGCACCTCGATGTCGGCCCATCGCATCCTGGGGCTGAAGGCGGTCCCAAGGGTTGGGCTGTTCGCCCATTAAAGCGGTACGCGAGCTGGGTTCAGACCGGCGTGAGCCAGGTCGGTCCCTATCTGCCGTGGGCGCAGGAATCTTGATGGAAATATTTCCTTAGTACGAGAGGATTAGGAAGTACTGACCGCTGGTGTACCGGCTGTCCTGCTAAGGGCACCGCCGGGTAGCTATGTCGGGAAAGGATAACCGCTGAAAGCATCTAAGCGGGAAGCCCCCTCCAAGATGAGGATTCCAGTGACTTCGGTCACAAAGAGCCCTGGTAGACCACCAGGTTGATAGGCCGGATGTGTAAGGCGAGAGATCGCTTCAGCTAACCGGTACTAACGCTCAATTACTTGACCATATCATTCTTTGGTTGTTCGGAGTAAATCGACAATATCTGGATGATTGTGCCCACTTTAATTAATAGTATCACCCGCATATTAACAGTTTTTAGTGTTGAGTTTTGAGTTTTTTGAAAACTGAATATGTACCCGGCGAGAGCCGGGGATAAAGAATTTCCTGGTGAATTTACTGACGGGGAAACGCCTGATCCCTTTCCGAACTCAGAAGCTAAGCTCGTTAGGCCGATGGTAGTCCGCAAGGGTGAGAGTAGGTATCGCCAGGAATTACGAGGCCGGTCAATTATTTGACCGGCCTCTCCTTTTTTAACTACAGATTTCACAGAGCTGTCTTCAGGCCTTCTTGGCAATCTGGTCTAATCGCTGTATTATCTCAATGCACGCCCTGCTGTTGTGATACGGGCACTTCCACTCCGAGACCTTGAATTTCGTCTTATCGACGTTGCCCTTCGCGTCAATCGTCCAGAACCACTCGCCGCCCTTCTTATCGACGACGTAATCCTCGA
Organism: Sedimentisphaerales bacterium; assembly: GCA_050012695.1. Classification (GTDB taxonomy): domain Bacteria; phylum Planctomycetota; class Phycisphaerae; order Sedimentisphaerales; family Anaerobacaceae; genus Fen-1362. The sequence goes on from JBEKGR010000013.1 coordinate 81,939, forward strand.
TGAACTGCCAGATATTTTGTGCGACGTCAAAATATTTCTGCTCGCCGGTCAACTGATAGGCGTTCAAATACCCCACGACCGCCTCCGCCTGCACCCACCAGTCCTTGCCGGAATTGCTGACGCCGTTCAGGTTTGCCTCGTAGAACATACTCTTATTATTGTCTAAGCCGTTTTTATACGTTGACTCCGCCAGTTTCAGCGCCATCCGCTTGAGCTTCTCTATCGTTCTCGGCTTGCCGAAAATCTGAGCATCTCTATAACACAGCCAACTCGCCTCGATATCGTGCCCGAACGAAATCATCTGGCTCTTGGGATACCAGTTCTCATCGAAGAACAACTGGCAATACGTCCCATACGGGTGCAGGATATAATCAGCGAATATATCGAGCATTTCGCCGACCCGCTGCCCGACCAGTTCGTCCTTGTTCACATCGTATAAATTGGCGATACCTTCCAGCACGTGAAGCGACGTATTCATTGATTTAGGGGCAGCCATATCCCCAGAACTGAGCTGCTGGGTTTTTGACTTCGTCCAGTCGCGGTCGT
>JBEKGR010000014.1:0-64353 GCA_050012695.1 Sedimentisphaerales bacterium
CCGATAAGCGAGTGGATTACCGTCAAGGGGGATATTTATATCGATGAGATAACAATTGATACACAGTGCATTCCCGAGCCGGCAACGTTTGGACTGTTAATCGGCGGGGCTTTTATGGCTCTCCGAAGAAAGCAAAAAAAAGCTTAACCGGAGGAGACGAATTGTATCCGGTTTTTGTGCAACTTGGCAAAAAACTAAAGTGTGTGTGAAGGAAACAATGAAGGTGATGAAGAACATAATTGCTGTATTCTCCGTAATAAAGGAGGGAGTTGTGTTGGCACAGAATGCTTTAGCTTTGCCTTCCAGCTCTCTCGATGGGGGAAAACGGGGTGGATGCGATACTTGCTCGGAGGGTCACGGTCTAAACATTAACTACGCACCAACCAACAGCAATTTTGCGGTAAGTAATGAAAGCGCTGCTCCTGTTCCGACTTCCGGAACCGGGCACAATGGCATTGTTTTGTTTGGTGTTGCATCGGTTTTATACGCAGCGAAGCGGGGTAGAAAACGCCAGGCGGTGTAGAAGTCGGACACGCCTGGTTTGCCCGTGGGGACTGTGTAAGGGTGGAATAAAGGGATGAATAAGATGAAAAGAAGCAATCTGAAGTTATGGTGTTCTGCGGTGATTATTTGCTGTGCAACTCTGTTTTCTTGTTTTTCCGCCCAGGCAGCAGTTCAGGAAAACGGGACAGCTTTGATGTTGGAGACGAGTCCCGTGCAAGGTGGTTATCTTAATATCCCGACAGGCGTGCATGCTTACGACATGTACTCGGCTGTTACGCTGAAAGCCACACCTAAGCCCGGCTATCAGTTCGTTTGCTGGCTGGGCAGCGTCAGTAACTCCGTAAACAGCTCCACCACCGTATTTCTTAATTCGCCCAAAATGGTCATCGCTGTTTTTGAGCGGGATGAATTTTCGACGCCCGGGGATGAAACTGGCGGCTCTACGGTGATTGGCAGCGGCGGTGGCGGCGGGATGACGCCAAGCCCAGGGTTATCTTACACATCTGAGGACGGCGGCGGCGGCTCCCCCCCCGGAAATCCTCCGCACTCCAATCCTCCGCCCCCTGAACCACCACCTCCGGTTCCGACCCCTGAGCCCGCGACGGTAACATTGTTCGTTACAGGGTTCCTTATGCTCGTCAATCGCCGCAAAAATGGCGTAAATCTAACAGACAAAATGTAATAATCAGAGCTTATCCCCCTGTTTGCCGATTATCGGTCCGGCAACCCGGAAATGCCAGAAGGATTCAAGCGCCTTCTGGCATATTTTTTTTGTCCCCGTTCCAAGAATTGCCGCGATAAGCCGGCTATGTCTTTCTGAATACCGCCACGACGTTCTCAACCTCTACCACAAACAGCCGGTTATTTCCCTCGAAGTCAACAGGTATGGCACCCTTGGGATTGAACAGCACCTTGTCGTATTTTGCAAGCGGTATCTCAGGCATATTTTCAACCTCCGCCGATATCGCCACGATTCTGCCCGTTATTGTGGGAATCTCGATATTGTCCGGCAGTTGAATCCCGCCCTTGGTCTGTTTTTTGTCCTCGTCTTTGCGGATAAGCACCCGTTTGCCTACCGGCTCGACCGTCTCAAAGGCCTCTTCGCTATTTTGGTTTTTGCCTGCCATATCCAATCTTTCTTAGCTCAGTTATTTTACGCCATTATTATGCGCAGGATATCGGGGTTTGTGCAACTGTTTTGAATGGGGCTTGTTGCGGGAATAATTAAATGTTGTTCACTAACGCCCGGCAGGATGCGATTGAACGCGCCAGTCCGGGCGTAATCTGCGCGACGGCCTTGAGTTCGTCGGCTGTTAATGGATTACGCGATGACCGGTAAATAAGCATAAAACCCATTGAGCTGCCCGCCGTCGATAATGGTATCGCGGCCGTCGAGATTTTCTCTAAGAAGACAGGAGAGTACTGAAGTCCCATTCCCAGCATATCTTCGACTGTGCAAATTTGGTTGGATTTGCTGATATTGATAACTAATTCGGTGTTAAAAAAGTTTTCCACCCGTCTGTCATCGGGGTCAATCGGCTGGTCGCTCTCGAACACGTGCATCTCGAAATTCTCCGGCTGTACCCCCTCGACTCCACCCTGGGCCAGCAGGAAAAACGCTATATGCACGTCCGGCGTATGCTTCTGGATGTAACTGCCCGCGGTGCAAAGTAATTCGTTGAGGTCGGTGATACCCGTTATCGCGTTGTAAAAGTCCGCTGCGAACCCGAGGACCTTAAGCGCCTTTAGAAAGTCCTTGTGCGCTGTCATAATATCATTGCAAAGAATATCAATTTGCATCGCCTGCTTTTTGCGCTGCTTGTTAAATTTCCTAATCAACAGGCGCAGCCGTTTATTTCGTATTTCGTTGTTCACCGCGTCCTCGCTTTAAAATCATAAAGTTGTGGATAGTTGGTGTCCCTTCCTACGTATTAAAATCGACCTTTCCCGCCATCGGCTTAACCCGCCTGTTTTAAACCCCACCAGCCCCATAACTAACGTCCTATCAGTTTTATGGCGTCGCCCAACCTGACGATTGTATCGTTTGTTGTTTGATTCCCCCCAAACACACTGTTTTTAGGACCTATCGTAGCGCAGTTTACCCGCCAGTCAGTTTGGCGGGCGAAGACCCTCGAAGCGCAGCGAAGATCCCGGAATGCCGTTATCCGGGACCCAGTTTTTTGCAGCGCAAACTTCCTCATCCGCCCGGCTCTCCCCGAGAATCTGCTTACATGGCTTTGCAACAGGGGACCCATTCATAAATCATAAATTATAAATCAGACACGTAGCGGAGCGTAGAGCCCGCTTCGGCAATGACAGGCGTCTGTGGTCTGGTGTCTTTGGTCTGTCACTTGCAGGGCAAGATGACAGTTACCGTCGTCCCTTTATCCGGCTGGCTCGCTAATGAGAGTTTTCCGTGGTTTATCTCTATCAGCCGTTGCGCGTGCGCAAGGCCCATTCCGCGTTTTCTCCCCGCCGCCCTCGCCGAAAAGAACGGATGCGTCGCCTTGGCAAGCGTCTGCTCATCCATCCCTCTACCCGAATCAACAACCTGCATACTAACAGTATTATTTGTTTTGTCGGCTGTAACCTCTATTGCAATCGGCCCTGCCTGCCCTGAGCTCTGTCGAAGGGTTTGGTCTTTATCCGCAAGGTTCGACGGATATGCCTCAAGACCGTTGCAGAGAATATTTGATATCGCGCAGGAAATCTGTGCCGAGTCAACAAATACCTCAGGCGTATCAGTCGCAATATTGATTTTGATATCGAACTGCTCCATTTGCTTTTTCTGTTTTGTCAAATCAATCGCGTCATTGATTATTTGCCCCACGGCTGTTTCGGTTGCCCTGGGCTGTTCCGGGTTTGCGTAGCTCATCAGGTCGTCGATAATCGCCGATAGCTCGCCCGCGTTTTGCTGAATCTGCTCTAAGATGCGTTTCCTGTCCGGGTCGTTTTCACTTTTAGCGAGCAATTGTGCCCGTCCCGAAATAACCGACAGCGGATTATTCAATTCGTGTGCCGCTCCCGCCGCCATTTCCACCATCGCCTCCGCATCTCCCGTTTGCTGTTTCTTCTCTTCTGTTGGAAGTTCGGTGGCCTGCCCTTCGTAGCGAAGCGAAGAAGGGTCTTCCGTTTTTCGCTCACTATCCGCTGAACGCTGCCCGCCCATCGCTTGCGCAAACCGTTCCGCATACCATTGATGGTTGCCGATTGTCCCAAGCATATCGAGGATTGTGCCCCCAAATCTCGCGGCAGGTGCGAACCGTTCAGCAATATCGCCCCCGGCTGGATGACGAAGCTCGAATATGATTACGCCAACCGTCCGTCCGGCTGCCTGGAGCGGGGCAATCTTGGTGCGGCTCAGGTCGAACTTGACGTCGCACTGCTCGAACAGCCAATCGATATTATCTTCAGCGTCCAATACGACGAATTTTTCGCTCATCGGCTCCGGAATTAATTCCGCGTCGCCGGGCACTTCAAGCAAAAGTGTTTTTGTGTTGGTCTGGTCCTGGGCGACTGTTCCCTCGATGATGCCTTCTTCGAGCTGGTCGGTAAGATAAACGCACACAGGCCCCGTATGATAAAAATCCTGCCAGACTAATGCGTAATTTTTCGCCAGCTCAATCGCGGGCATTGATGAGTTGATTTTAGGTATCAGCTCTTTAATAAAATCGAAATAGCTCGCGCTGCTTTGCAGTCGTGAGCTTTCCTCGAATAATTTTGAGCCGTCGGAAGCCAACTGTCCCGCCGTGGTTCGCAACGCGTCGCAATATGCCCACCCCGGCTTCAGGATGTTCAGCCCCACCGCCTCGCTTTTTTGATGGACCAAATCTGGTAGCTGTTGCTCAACCTGTTTCACCTGTTCAGCGGTCAGCCCCAGTGTCCCCGCGATTACTTCAGCCGAAAGTTGCTCCTCGTAATTCCCCGATTCGCCGATACCCGCCCGGCGAACGATAATATCCGCAACCTCCACGACCCCGGCTATCCTCGCCTGCGGCATCCGCGGTATCGCCCCCGCGTGGCTGTGATGCAGCCAAAGCCCCAATATAATATCGCTCGGCAGCCGAATACTCTGCGCGAATCGCTTGGCTAATATCGTATGGTCAATACCGAGATTGGCCTGCTCGACCTGGCAAAAACTCGTTTTGCCTGCCTTCGCCTGTTCGAGTAGCGTATCGAAACTTTTCGGCATCGTTTCATCGAGCAGGAATTTACCTATGTCGTGCAGCAGGCCCGCCAAATAAGCGGTATCACCGTCAATTGCAGGCGATACGAGTTTCGCTAATTGTTTGGCGCAGCAGGCCGACGCTAATGAATGGCGGGTCAATTCTTTCCTGAATTCGCTCCCCCCGTCGTCCGACAATCCCCCGAAAACGTCTGCCGACAAAACCGCGTCCCGAATCTCCCGCAGCGATATGTTTTCCATCACCTGCAAAAGCCAGGTGTCGCATTGTTTGATTATGATTCCCTTGTTGTGGCAGAGGCGCAATACTAATGCCGTAATCGCCGGGTCGGATTCCACAAGCTCCGCCAGCGAGCCGGGAGTAAGCTCCATCCTGCCCAGTTGCGAAAGAAACCTTGCGGCCACCGAGGGCAGAATTGAGATTGTTCCACACTGGCCCACCGCAAGCTCAACCCTGCGGCCGGCGGAATTGTCCGGATTTTGTTCCGGCATATTACCCATCCTCACTTATCAGCTATCGCTGCTTTCTTGTCAATTTTCGGTGCTTCCCAGAGCTATTTTTTACAGGTATGCTAACCAGCCGGCCCTACGCGCTTTTTTGCAGCATCTCAAGCGAAGCGCAAATTCTATTTATCAAATCATTAACATCGAACGGCTTCTTCACAAAATCCTGTGCCCCGGACTTCAATAGCTGGTCTATTTCTTCCTGCTTTATTACCCCGCTTACTATGATAATCCTTATATTCTCGAACTCCGGGTTTTTCCGGATAGTATGGCAAACCACGTTCCCGTTTACATCTGGCAGCATATAATCCAGCAGTATGCAATCAGGCCTGAACCGCTGCGTCTGTATCCCCGCCTCATATCCGCTGGTGGCCGTCTTGACGTCGAATCTGCCGTCCCGCGTCAGCACCTCAACCAGCAAATCGACGATTTCAGCGTCATCATCGACGACCAGCACCTTCTTTTTCCCCGTCTCCATACCGTCCAATGGTATGGCATTGTTCTTCATGAATTTTACTAAGCTTTCGCGGGGGATTCTTCTGAACTTCGACCCGGGCACGCGGAAACCTTCCAGCCGGCCGGAGTCGAAACAGCGGATTATTGTCTGTTGGCTGACCCGGCATATCTCAGCGGCCTCTCCAGTTGTGAATAGCTCCTTCATATCACACTCTCCTGCTTTATATACCCTTACTTCACCGGACTATCTAAATTACCTCATTGCCCTAATTTAACTTCGGATAGGGGGTTTGTCAAGCATAAAAAATTATTTCTAAAACCCGTTTTTTAGTATAATTACCCAGTGTTTTATAGGGGGTATCGGTGTTCCTTGTGGTTTTTCGTTGGTAAACCCCCATTATTTCGATGATTATGCTGTTTTTATAAGACCTTTACTGGTCGAGTGAAAACGTTTACCGGATACTTACGGTCGGGAGGGACTGGCGGGAGTCGGCAGATGCCCGGCTTCGTTAAAGAACTACGCCGAGGTCTTCGCTGCGCTTCGAGAAATTGACGTTTGGCGAGGGGCGGGTATAATCGCTGGCAAAATGGACGGTTAAAGATTACTGGAGCTGATATGCGGGCGGAAAAGGTTTACGAGCTTATACGAGAAGAGAAGATAATCGTTATTGCGAGGGGCGTCAGGGGTGACCAGATAATCAACCTTGCCGAGGCGATTCTGGCTGGCGGCATAAAGATGCTCGAAGTTACCTGCAACACCGAGGGCGTATTTGAAATGATAAAGATGCTCCGCGAGAAAATGGCAGACAAAATGTGCATCGGCGCGGGGACCGTAATAACGACGCAATTGGCAGAAAAGGCGATTCGTACGGGCGCGGAATTTATCATTGCGCCGGATACCAATACCGAGGTGATTGATTATTGCGTCAAAAAGGATGTCGCGATTTTACCCGGGGCGGCGACTGCTACGGAGATTCTAACTGCAAAACGGCACGGGGCGAAAATGGTCAAAATCTTTCCCGCGTCGGCTCTCGGCGTCAATTACATAAAGGCGCTGCGGGGGCCGATTGACGACGTGGACTTTGTGGCGGTCGATGGCGTGCGTCCTGAGAATATGGCGGAATTTTTCGCCGTCGGCTGCGTGGCTATCGGCATCGGCGCATCAGTCGTGAGAAAAGAATTCATCGAGAAGGGCGACTGGGGGGCAATTGCAAATATCGCAGGGCAGTATGTGCGGAACTTGCCGCATTGCTGAATATTTTTTGCCGCAGTGGCACAGAAGATTTACGATTTCCAATTTTCGATTTTCAATTTTGGGATGCGGATGCGCCTTCGGCGGATGGGTTTGACTTCATTTATAAAGACAAAGGTAGGAGGTATCCTCGTCGGCTTTTACCTTGAATTTTTTATTGGCGGGGACGGTGAATGATTTGCCTGGGCCGAAGTCGGCCCATTTTGCGCTATCCGGCAGCATCGCGGCCAGTTTGCCCGTGATAACGGTCATAATTTCGACGGTTGCTGTGCCGAACTCATATTCGCCCGGGGCGATGACGCCGACGGTGGCGGGGCACTGGCTGGTTTCAAAGGCGATGGATTTAACCTTTCCGCCGAAGTATTCGTTTGTCTTGAACATCTTTGTCTCCGTCTAATCTTTTGTCTATGGATACACCGTTCAAATGAAGGAACCGTAACAAACAATATCTCATTATTCTTTCCATACCGGTCCATGTCGGTGTCAAGCAAAGAAGTTTCTGTAAATCTTTTGATTCGACGACCGGTATTCCAACTTGGACCTCATTAAGGAAAGAATGGGGATCCAGCCAGTTGCCAATTTTTATTCCATTATGAACATATAAGCTTCTTAGATCATACGATGCTTTTATTCTATCTATGATATCTTCCCGTTTCAATGATGCGAAACCTTGTTTACTTTCCGTGTTTTGAAAGAAGTACGCATTGAGCAATTTGGTAATTGTTAGAACATATTTCCTACGAACTTGATAAAGACGACTTTTAATCGTGTTTGCAACCTCAGACCCATTATTTTGCTCTATGGTGTTGAGAATATGCCGAATGCCATCATCGTATAGTTCTTCGTCAGTATATTGATAATAGTTTGATAGGATTTCACCACATGTCACCAGATCCAAGAATGCAACCTCTGGATCAGTTTCGAATAATCTTACTGACCTCAGATAGAATCTCCCAGCCGCATTCGCAATAGAGATAACTCTTTCGTCAACCTTACCCGATATTAGTGGTTCAAGCAGTTTAAACTCGGACAGATTCAACGGAAATTGGAGGTCACATCTTGGTCTGTGGTTGTTTACGCCGATATCATGGAATCTTATTGGAGTCCCAACTTCGTTGGTGTTTGCTAAGAAAAAGAACCCATTTGTCTCTACAGCACCGTGATTATCGAATCTTTTCCCAAAAAGAATGCCGAGGTATATACAAATAAATTCGCTAAGCCAGTCATAGTTTGGGATAGCTACACCTGGGGCTTTTTCGTAAGGTTCGCTTTTATAAACAATAATAAAATAGTTGCGAGAATATGGATTTTCTGTTTGTCCGGCATATAATTGTCCTATATTCTCGGTTGACGGCCAAGCGTGAGTTATCAGGAGGTTTTCATTTTCATATTCGCCAACAAATCGACTAGTCGATGAAATTATGAACTTGTGAGTATTTTCATCTGGTCTCAGCATGTTCTTACCATCCTTTTTTCTAATTTCCCAATTCTACCCTTCTTTGCCCGTGTTTCAAGACCATAAAGGCAAGAATTATCCGCCTGCACCGGGTGAGAAATTAGAGGGTAGAGCAATAGAGGCGATATAAAAAACGGCGGGAATGACAGGTTCTGTCGCAGGGGGGTGGTAATTATCTTGCTATTTGCATAGAAGATAATTTAATTGATAATTACATCATCGGGAGACAGACCATTCAAATATTGGAGGCATAGAGGTAACGCCAAGAGGACAACTTCTTTTCAAATTCAAGGGCGGGATATCGGAAAGGAGACAATTATGAGAACGGCATTAGTTCGTGTTCTGGTAATAGCTCTGGCTGTCTTTTGCTTTGGGTGTTCAGGGAACAAGACAATCGCCGCGGATGTCAACTCCTGTGAAATGACCGCACATTTTATCTATGTCGGGCAGGGCGACTCAACCCTGCTTGAATTCCCGTGCGGAGCTATTTTAATCGATGCCGGCTTCCAGGATGGGGAAAAGCCGGACCACCTCATCTCGTATCTTAAAAGTTTCTTCGATAAAAGGCCTGACCTGAACAGGACCCTTGAATCGGTCATTATTACTCACGGTCATGAAGACCACACGAGTGCGCTGAAAGAGGTCTGCGATAACTTTACAGTCAAGCGATATGTTGACAACGGGAATACGGGAGGAGATGGCCCGAGTTGGTTAAAAAAAATCGCGGACGCGAATGGCATAATACTCAGGGACGTGAACAATGACGAAATAACAGCCAACGGCAATAAAAAAGGCGTTACCGACGGCATTATAGACCCGATAAATTGCGAAGGATGCGACCCCAAAATTGTTATTCTGTGGTCACGGCCGAGCGAGCTGCGCGGTGAGTATAAGACCAATCTAAATGAGCAAAGCTTAGTCATAAGAGTGGATTTCGGCAAAGCGTCTTTTCTTTTTACCGGAGATGCGGAGAAAAAAGAGACATACGCCATGCTTAATTACTACGACGGAATCGTCGATGAAGGCGAAGAACCGCCCGCCATCCTCGACGTAAACGTTTATCACGTGGGCCATCACGGTTCTCAGAACGGCACTACTCTCGAATTGCTCAAAGCGATGACGCCGACAATCGCGGTGATTTCCGTAGGCCGGTCTGATTACAAAAAGGGCTCCAAGACCGCCTGGTCTTACGGACTTCCGAGAATAGAGACGCTTAAGCTGCTGAATGATAGTAATAACATAAGGGAAACGCGAAGCCCGTCCGTTACAATCGAGGCGGCAGAAGGTAAGGAAAAATTTGTCCCGTACACGCTGACGCAAAGGATATATACGACGGCGAAGGACGGCGATATCAAGATACAGGCCGAATGGGACGGGAGCTTTACTGTAACCGGAAACAATTAAATATTGTGCGGTAATAAATAACCCCGCCATAAAAAGAATAACCCCTAGGCAGGCCTGGGGGCTAAATATTATTTGGATGCGCCGCCGTGCCGGCGGCGGCTAAACATTTTGTTATTCCCATTCGATAGTCGCGGGGGGTTTGCTGGAGATGTCGTAAACGACACGATTTACGCCGCGGACCTCGTTTATGATTCTGCTCGAAATCAGCCCCAGCACCTCGTAAGGGATTTGCGAAAAGTCGGCGGTCATAAAGTCGGTGGTTTCGACGGCGCGGATTGCGATGACGTTTTCGAATGTTCGGCCATCGCCCATAACGCCGACGGTTTGGACGGGGACAAGGACGGCGAGGGCCTGCGAGATTTTTCTATAAAGACCTGCGGATTTGATTTCGTCGATGAGGATTTCGTCGGCGGCACGCAGGACTTCGAGACGTTTGGGGGTTATTTCGCCTATTACACGCACAGCTAATCCGGGCCCGGGGAATGGATGACGCCAAACGATGTGTTCGGGCAGTCCGAGGTATTCGCCGACGACTCTAACTTCGTCTTTGAACAAATCCCTTAACGGCTCGACCAGTTCAAAGCCAAGTTCCTTTGGCAATCCGCCCACGTTGTGGTGCAGTTTTATATTCGCTGCGGGGTTGCCATCTTTGGCTCCTGACTCGATGACGTCGGGGTAGAGGGTTCCCTGAGCGAGGAATTTGGCGTTTTTGATTTTAGACGCTTCGGATTTGAAGGCGGCGATGAATTCAGCGCCGATGACTTTGCGTTTTTGCTGAGGGTCGGTTATGCCCGTGAGTTTGGAGAGGAATTGTTTGGACCAGTCAACGACGCGCAGGTTGATGTGGAAGTGGTCGCGGAAGGTGGATTCGACTTGTTCGCGTTCGTTTTTGCGGAGAAGTCCATTATCGACGAAAATGCAGACGAGGCGTTCGCCTACGGCTTTGTGGAGCAGGGCGGCGGTAACGGAGGAATCGACGCCCCCGCTGAGGCCGCAGATAACCCTGGCTTCGCCTTCGGCTACGTCGTGGCGAGCAGTGTGGTCATCGACCTGTTTTTGGATTTTTTTGACGGTATCGGCGACGAAGTCGCTCATTTTCCAGTCGCCCGCACAGGCGCAGATATCGTAAAGGAAATTTTTGAGGATGACCGCGCCTTTGGGCGTGTGCGAGACCTCGGGGTGGAATTGGACGCCGAAGAATTTTTGTTTTTTGTGTTTTACCGCGGCGAAGGGGCAGGTCTTTGTTTGGGCGAGCTTGATGAAGTTATGGTTCGCGTCCTCAATCTGGTCGCCGTGGCTTGCCCAGACGGTAGTTGAATCGGGGAGGTTCGCGAAGAGGCCGGATTTACTCGTGATGGTGAGGTTTGTCCTGCCGAATTCCCTGTTCTGGGCGGGGACGACCTTTGCGCCGAGGACGGAGCAGCCGAGCTGCATTCCGTAGCAGATGCCGAGGATTGGGACGCCGAGGTCGAAAATTTTCTCATCGCATTTGATTGCGTCTTTGTCATAGACGCTTGCTGGGCCGCCTGAGAGTATTATTCCTTTGAGGTTTTCTTTCGCCAGAGTTTTTGCGGGGGTATTGGCGGGGAAGATTTGGGAGTAAACGTTATGCTCGCGGACACGCCTTGCGATGAGCTGCACATATTGGCTGCCGAAATCGAGAATCGCAATTGTTTCGTGATTCATATAGTCCTGCTCAAAACAGGCCTTTGAAAAACCCGCTATTAATCTTCAAGTGGTTCGACTGTCGAATAGTTTGGCGATTCTTTGGTTATTTTTATATCGTGCGGGTGCGATTCGCTGACGGAGGCAGAGCTTACGCGGACGAAACGCGATTTGGTCCGAAGCTCTTCGATGCTTCGGGTTCCGCAGTAACCCATCCCGGCCCTTAGTCCGCCGACGAGCTGATAAACAAAATCGCTGAGCGAGCCGCGGTAGGGGACACGACCTTCGACACCTTCGGGGACGAGCTTGTCTTTGGAGGCGGTGGCTTTCTGTCCGTATCTGTCGGCGGAACCTTTGATCATCGCACCGAGAGAACCCATACCCCTGTATTCCTTGAACTGCCTGCCTTTGTAGATGACTAACTGGCCGGGGCTTTCTCGAAGGCCTGCGAAGAGCGAACCGAGCATCACGGTTGATGCGCCGGCGGCAATGGCCTTGGTGATGTCACCTGAGTGGCGGATACCGCCATCGGCGATGACGGGGATATCGTGTTTAGAGGCCTCTAAGAGGCAGTTCATTATCGCGGAGACCTGGGGCATACCTGCGCCGGAGATGATTCTTGTGGTGCAAATGGCACCGGGGCCGATTCCGACTTTTACGGCGTTTACGCCGGCGTCGATGAGGTCTTTGGTGGCATCAGCAGTCGCGATATTGCCCGCGATGACGTCGATACTGTAATTGCTTTTGATTGTTTTTACGGTGTCGATGACGTTTTGCGAATGGCCATGAGCGGTATCGACAACGATTACATCGACTTCGGCGGCTATGAGGGCCTCGACTCTTTCGTAATCGTGGACGCCGACGGCGGCACCGACTCTTAATCGGCCTCTCTGGTCGCGGGCGGCGATTGAATATCGCTCGACCCGGTCGATATCTCTCATTGTTATCAGGCCCGTCAGGTCGCCGTTATCGTTGACCAGCAGCAGCTTTTCGACTTTATGTTCCTGCAGGATTCCTTTGGCCTGTTCGAGCGTGGTGTTGGGCGGGGCTGTTACGAGGTTGTTCTTCACCATTACCGAACTGATTTTGGCGTCGTAGTCCTTGAGGAATTTGAGGTCTCGTTTGGTGAGGATGCCGCGAAGTTTTCTGCCCTCGACGATGGGTATGCCTGAGACGTTTTGCTCGCTCATCATCTGTTGAGCTTTTCGGACCGGCTCATCGGGCGAGAGGGTAATCGGGTCTATGATGACGCCGTTTTCGGAGCGTTTGACCTTGACGACTTCTCTTTTCTGGTCGGCGACGGGCAGATTTTTGTGGATTATGCCGATGCCGCCTTCCTGAGCGAGCGCGATTGCCAGCGAGGATTCTGTAACGGTGTCCATTGCCGCGGAGACAAGGGGGATATTTATCATGATGTTGTTGGTGAGGCGGGTTCTTGTGTCGGCCTGGCTGGGCACTACGTCGCTCTTGGCGGGTATCAGCAGGACATCATCGAATGTTATACCTTCTGCGATGATTTTATTCTTATCCATCTTATTCTCCGAAATTATGCTCGCCTCTCGGCGAAGCGGGCTGGTCCTGTTGTTATTAAACGGATAAGTATAGTAATGCGTCGCCGTTGCGTCAAATCTATTTTCCGTCCGGATTTTTACAAACACGCCCGTTTAAGGTTATCTTCTTAACGCAGCGAAACAGTCGGGGCAGAAGAGGTGGCCGGAATCGATTTTGTGCAGTTCGCCTGGCGTAAGGTCGTTTCTGCCGCAGCAGTCGCAGGGCTGGGTCTTTTCGGGGACGGGTATTTCGCGGATATCGAAAGGCAGCGTTTTTCTCTGTTGTGCGTTTGCCTCTTCCTGCACGCCGGCTTCGGCGTTGGCCTGGGCCGTTAATTCCTTCTGGATACTAAGCTCTTCCTCCATATCGGTGCGTTTCTGCGATTCTATTTTTGCCTGCTCTTCGGCTTTTAATCGGGCGTCGGTCTCTGTCTTGAGTTTTTGTTCCAGCTCTGTTCTTGCCTGGCGTTCCTGGCGCAATTGTTGTTCGGTTTTTGTGAACTCGGCGGTCAGCAGTTCGATTTGCGTTTGCATTTGCTCTTTTGCTTCCGTTTCGGCGACGATTTTCTTCAGTGATTCGTCGTTTGTGGAGGCAAGATTTGCCTGATGTTTTTCAAGCTCTGCTAATCGGTCGGCGTAGGTCCTGAGATTTTCCTGTGCGGATATTCTGTATTCGGTTTCCGCTTCCAGTTTGCGTTCGGCTTCAGCTTTTGCCTGCTGCAACGCCGTCAACTGCGCCTCGATTTGCGAGACCTTTCGAGATTCACTTTTTAGATGTTCTTCCGCGGCTTCGATTACCCGCTCGTATGCCTCGGTTTTTTGTTGCAACTGCTGCTCAGCGGCATTTTTGGTTTCGGATTCAATTTCGTATTGGCGGCGGAGTTTTTCTTTTTCGTCTGTTTCGGAAACAAGCGTTTCTTCGAGATGGGTGATTCGTTCCTCGTAAACTTTTGCCTGGCTGGTCAACTGGGAACGCAATTGTTTTTCGATGCCGGTCAATTCCGAGGTCTGTGTTTTGGCCTGTGCCTCGGCCTGCGCGACCTGCCGGCGATAAAGCTCGACCTGCTCTTCGAGCTTCTGATGTATCTGGAGTTCACTGTTAAGCCGATTGCGAATATCTTCGGTTGATTTTTCCCGTTCGGCAAGCTTGTTTTTCGCTTCGGTGAGGGCTTCGGCGTAATACCTTGCTTTTTCCTGTGCGGTGGCTATCGCTTCGCCATAGCTTATTGCTTTTTCTTCCAGTTGTGCCCGCGACTGTTGTTCGGCTTTCGCTTTTGCCTCGATTTCGACGCGGGCTTTCTCCTCCGATAATCGTCTCGCCTTTTCTTCGGCTTCCACTCTGCCTTCGGCCTTGGCGAGTGCCGACGCCAAACCGACGGCTCTTTCCTCGGCATCCGTTCTTGTGGCTGCTTCGGCTTCCAGTTGCTCTTCGGCCCGGCTTCTTGCCTGGCTCTCGGCGTCAAGTTTCCTGCGGGCTTCGGCAAGCGCATCGCCAAGGTCTTTAATGCTTCGTTCTACGTTGGCCCTGTCTTGCGACTGCGAGGAGACCTGTTCTTTTAATTCCTCTATTGTTGTCGTAAGCGTTCTTATCTGCTGCTGGGCCTCGGCCCGGGTTTCGATTTGGCGGTTTAACTGTTCCTGAATATTGGCCAGCGTCGCGTTGAAACCCTTCATTTGTTCCTGAAGTTCGACTTTGGTCTGCTGTCTTGTCTGCTCCGCTGATTCTATTGCTTCTTTGGTTTTTAGCTCCGCCGATTCAATCGCCTCTTTGGTGCTTTGTTCTGCGGATTCGATTGCTTCTCTGGCTTTTCGTTCTGCTGACTCAATTGTTTCTTTGGCTCTTTGCTCTGTTTGTATCCGCGCCTGTGTTTCGGCCTGCGCGATTGCTTCGGCTCGCACCTTTTCTTCGGCGTGTTTTTGCGCAAGGGTCTGCGATTCTGTTTTTAGCTGTGTTTCATTTGCGAGGTTTGTTTGCAGTTGTGCCGTAACGGCGGCTTGTGTTTCAAGGTTGCTCTTAAGCTCGTCAAACTGCCCGGTGTAATCGCGTAATTGCTTTTCCGCTTTTTCTCTCGCTTCCGTCTGCGATTGCGCAATCGCCTGCACCCTGACCCTTTCCATTGCTTCCAGTTTCGCCTTTTCTTCGAGCTGTTGTCTTTCTTCGAGAATCGCCTTGAGCTGTTCCTGGGCTTTTGCTTTGCCCGCGGCTTCGCTATTGAGTTCCCGTTCTATCTGGTTGAGGCGCTCAGCGTAAGCCGATATCTGCTCCTGCAATTGCGACGTAATCTCGCGTTCGGCGACAAGCTGTTCCTCTGTTTGCGACCTTGTTTCTTCCTCGCGGCTTAACTGGTTTTGCGCGTCTGCTAACGTTTTCTGATAACTGCGCAGTGTTTCCTCAATTTGGCTTCGCTGGTCTGTTTCCTCTTTCAGGCGGTCCTGTGCTGATTTAAGTAACTCGGCGATTGTCCTGGTTTTTTCTTCGGCTTTCGCTATCGCCTGGCCATATCTTGTCGCTTTTTCTTCAAGCTCAGTCCTTATCTGCAGCTCGACCTGTTGCCATTTTTGTGCCTGTTCCTCGACCTTTGCCTGTGCTTGAGCCGTTTCTTTTGATTGTGCTTCGGCAAGGGCTTCCGCTCTTGCTCTTTGTTGCGCCTCGTTTTGTGTTTTTTCCTCCGCCTTTAACCGAGCTTCTTTTTCCGTTTTTAGCCGGTCTTCGGCGTCCTGTGCGACATTGGTTTCGAGGATGATTTGCTGTTTTGTCTCGTTTAATTCCGACAGTAGCTTCTCGATATCCTGTTTGAATTTCACTTCCAGTGCGGCCGATTTTTCCGCCTGCGAGCGAGCGGCTGATTCCGCCTTTGCCCGTGCCTGTGTTTCTTCGTTTAGTTTTCGTTCTGCCTGGGCCTTTGCCTCGTTTGCCGATTTCGATTCGGCCTTTAGGCGTTCGAGCTGTTCCGTCAGACGTTTGATTTGTTCGGCTGCATCTATTTTTGCTTTTTGTTCAGCGGCTAATTGTTCCGCCAGCAAGACCCTCGTTTGTGATTCGGCGTCTAATTGTTTCGCGAGATGTTCGGCCTGCGCCTGATATGATTTGGCTCTTTCCTGCGCGGTCGTTGTTTCACGGGTATAGGTCCGCGTCTTTTCCTCTAATTGCGATGTTGCCTGCCGTTCAAATTCGGCGCGTGCCTGTGCCTGTTCTTTTGCCGTCTGTTCGGCTCGCTTCCTCGCTTCTTCGGCTGATGTCGCCCTCGCCTCGGCCTGTGCCCGTTTTTCCGATTCGAGCCGGGCATTTTTCTCGGCGAGCAGGCGTGCGTTGTTTTGCTGTTCGAGCTGCTTTTCGGCCTGTGCTTTAGCGGCGATTGCCGAGACCAACTGTTCCGCCAGCCGGGTTTTCGCTTCGCCCTCGGTTTTTGCCGACTGCTGGGCCTGGACCCTCGCCTTTGCCTCGGTTTGCGCGATGGTTTGTGCCTGTAATTTCTCTTCGGCTGTCCGGGCGAGGGTTTCCTGGGCTTTTAACCTTGCCATATTTTCCGCTTTGAGTTTTTCCTCGACTTCCAATCTTGCGTTTGTCTGCGATTCGAGCTGTTGAGATAATTCCGCTGATTGGGCCGTGATTACTTTTATCTGCTGTTCGGCGAGCCCTTTTGCCTGCTCCCCGGCGTTGAGCGATTCCTCTGTTTGTTTGAGGGCTTCCGTCAGCGTCCGGATTTTTTCTTCGGCTTTCGCTATCGCCTGGCCATAAGCTTTGGCTTTTTCCTCCAGTTCCGCCCTTACCTGCCTTTCGGTTTGCATAGCGGCCTGTATCGCGGCTTCCGTTTTCTTTTCCGCCTCGATTCTGGCCTGTTGTTCGGCTTGCACAGTCGCTATTTCTTTGATAACTTCTTCACTTAGCCGGCGTGCCTTCTCATCAGCGGCTGTTCGTGCCTGACTTTCCGATTTAAGGTGTTGTTCGATGTCCGCCTGCTTTTTGATTTGTGAGTCAAGCTGCGATTGCAGCTGCTTTAATTCGGCTGTGATGTTTTTTGTTTTTGCTTCGGTTTCAATTCGCGATTGCGTTTCAGAACGCAGTTGTTCTTCAGCGAGTCGTTTTGCTTCCACGGCGTTGTTTCGTCGCTCTTCAAGTCGCGATATTGCCTGACCGTAGGTTTGTGCTTTTTCCTCAATCTGTGCCCGCATTTTTTCTTCGGCCTGCAGGCGCAGCTGTTTTTCAATCTGAATTTGCTCTTGTGCCTCGCTTCTGGCTTTTGCCTGGGTTTCCGCCATCGCTTCGGCCTTCGCTCTTTTTTCGATTTCGGCCTGTGAGCGTTCCCTGGCGGCGGTCAGCAGGGCGTCGCTAATTTCCGACTTTTCGCGCAGCTGGACAATTGTTCGCGTTTGCGCCTCGATGGTGTTTTTCAATTCCGCGATTTGTTGGGCCTGGCTGTTTAGTTGCTGCTGGTATTTTACGATTTCCCCGGTTTGTGTCTCTGCTTGTTGCTTTGCCTCGGCGAGCGATTCTGCATATTGACGTATTTTTTCTTCGGCTGAGGTGATTGCCTGGCCGTAAGCGGTCGCTTTTTGCTCTAACTCGGCCCTTGCCTGCTGTTGAGCCCTGATTTTCGCCTGTGTTTCTATTTGTATCTGGTGTTCGGCCTGTTCGGCCCGGGCCTCGGCCTTGATTCTCTGTTCGCCCTGTTGCTTTGCCTGCTCCTCGGCAATGGCTCTGGCCTGCGATTGGCTTCCCGATTTTTCTTCCGCCTCGCGCCGGGCTTGTTGTTCTTCTCGCAGCCGGGTTTCCGTCTGAATCAGGTTCCCGACGTATTGTTTGAGCTTGTCTTCGGCATCCTGGAGCGACTGCGTCTGGGCGTTCAATTTTACCTGGATATCCTCTATCGCCTGGCCGTAGGTTTGTGCCTTTTCGTGCAAATCCGATTCGGTTTGTTTTCTGGCCTGCGATTCGGCGTAAAGCTGCTGTTCTACGATACCGCGGGCTTTTGTTTGTGCCTCGAGTTTTTCCCGCATTTCGCTAATCAGCAGGTGGTATTCGTCAATTTGTTTTTGCAACTGGGCTTTGGCCGATAATTCGGCCTGCAATCTTCCTTCGAGCTGCCGCTGGGATTCTTGAAAATCGCGGGTTTTTTCTTCGAGCTTGGCTCGCGTTTGCTGTTCGGCCCTGATTCTGGCCTCGGTTTCAGTCCTCGCCTTTTCCTCCGCGACGATTCTTGCCCTGGTTTCCGCCTGGGCGATTCTCTGCGCCTCGGCCCTTGCCTGTGCCTCGTTATTAGCGATTTCCTCCGCTTTTTTTATCGCTTCGTAATACGCCTGCTTATCGGCTTTTTCCTGCTCCTTAGCTTCGATTTTTGCGAGCTTTTCCGCGTGGGCCTGCTCTTTTGCCTGAAGCTTGGCGTCAATCCTCGCCTGTTTTTCAGCGAGCACCTTTGCCGCCGCTTCTGCTTTGACTCTCTCTTTTACTTTTTTGGCGTTGAAGCAGGGCGCAAGGGGATGATGCGGCCAGTGCTTATCTCCGCATATCGGGCAGGTCGGGACAAATCTCTCCTGACCATCCTGTGGGTTTGAACCCCCTTTTTCCCTTGTCCTGTCAACGTCCATTGTCAGCCCAAAAAACTCCTGTATCAGTTTCCGTTCTGATTGCGATGGTCGAAGTTCTGCCATCGCCTGTTTTGGCGACAAAATCACCTGTACGGCGAATTATGCCCAGTTTACAAAACAGGCGCTGGGAATCGCAGCCGGGAGTGAAATTTCACTTCCACTCCTCCGCTCCATTCTTCTAACAATTTCCCGCAGAATTTTCAAGCACAAAAGATTTTATGGGACTTGGTCGCCCAATTCCGGCTTGGGTGTTAATCCTGATGGTGCATTTCAAACCAATTTTTTCGCGTCAAATATCCCGGCTTACCACTTCAGTACTGCCCCGGTGTCTGCGCTAGTGGTCATAGAGGCGTATTTGGCAAGGCAGCCGGTGGTGATATTCGGTTTTCTCGGCTTCCATTTCTTTTTGCGGGCGGCGAGCTCTTTGGCGGACAGTTTCACGTTTATCTTGTTGTGAGGTATGTCGATTTCGATTATGTCTCCTTTTTTCAACAGTCCGATTGGCCCGCCGACCGCTGCTTCTGGGCTGACGTGGCCTATACATGCGCCGCGTGTGCCGCCGCTGAATCTGCCGTCGGTGATGAGGGCGACTGATTCGCCGAGACCGGCGCCCATAATGTAACTTGTGGGGCTGAGCATTTCCTGCATACCCGGGCCGCCTTTGGGGCCTTCGTAGCGGATGATGACGACGTCGCCCGCCTTGACCTTGCCCGCGAGGATTCCATCGCAGGCGTCTTCCTGGCTGTCGAATATAACAGCAGGGCCTGTGTGGGTGAGCATATTTGCCGCAACGCCTGCCGATTTGATTACGGCTCCATTTGGTGCAAGGTTGCCCTTGAGAATTGCCAATCCGCCCGTCTTCGAGTAGGCATTTTCGATTGTGTGAATAACCGCGGTATTATTAATTTTTGCGTCCGCGATATTTTCGCCGAGTTTTTTGCCCGTAACGGTAAGCGTGTCGAGGTTCAGCAGCTTGGGAACCTTGCTTATTTCCTTTAGTATTGCGCTGATGCCGCCCGCCGCGTCAACGTCCTCGACGTGGAACGCACTTGACGGAGAGACCTTGCAGATATTGGGACACTTCGCGGAGATTTTGTTTATCCGGTCGAGGTCATATTTGATGCCCGCTTCGCTTGCGATGGCCAATGTGTGCAGGACGGTATTTGTCGAGCCGCCCATTGCCATATCGAGCGCAAGGGCGTTATCCATCGATTTGGCGCTGATTATATCCAGCGGTTTGATGTTCTTTTCGATTAACTGGATGATTTGCCTGCCCGCCTGTTTATAAAGCTCTTCGCGTTTCGGGTTGACTGCCAACACGGTGCCGTTGCCGGGCAGGGCGATGCCGATTGCCTCGCAAAGACAATTCATCGAGTTGGCGGTGAACATCCCTGAACAGCTTCCGCAACCGGGGCAGCCCGTGGCTTCAAGCTCTTTTAACTGTTCTTCGGTGATTTTGCCCGCATTGAATTTGGCGACGCCCTCGAAGATGCTTATAAGGTCAACGCTCCTGCCGTCTTTGGTTTTTCCCGCTGCCATAGGTCCGCCTGAGACGAAAATCGTGGGGATATTGAGCCGGACAGACGCCATCAGCATACCGGGGATAATCTTGTCGCAGTTCGGGATACAAATCATTCCATCGAAGCAGTGTGCCTGCAGCATTGTCTCGACCGAGTCGGCGATTATTTCGCGCGACGCAAGCGAGTATTTCATACCTGTATGTCCCATCGCAATTCCATCGCAGACGGCTATGGTATTGAACTCGAAGGGCACGCCGCCCGCCTCGCGCACGGCCTGTTTGACAATCCGGGCTACTTTGTCGAGATGAACGTGGCCGGGAACTATCTCGCAAAAGCTGTTTGCGATGGCTATAAATGGCTTTTTGATATCGGCTTCGGCTACGCCGCAGGCGTGAAGAAGCCCGCGGTGGGGCGCTCGCTGAAAACCACTCTTTATTTTGTCGCTTCTCATTTATCTTCCTTTCTGCAAAATCATACCCAAACCAGGGCATTTTCAAAGCATATATTGTAACGTTTAGGCGACTGTTGTTGAAGAAAAATAGGTTGTTTCGGTATCACCGGCGGGTATAATAACTGTTTTAATTTGGATAAATTTAAACTACACGGAAACTATACGGAGAACGAAATTATGGAAAAAAACGGTATTTTCAGGGGTTTAGTGGTAGCGGGGATATGCTGTGGAGTGTTCGCATGGGGCTGTGAAACGGCGCAACCACAAAAACAGTCAAATGGGCCGGTTAAAATCGCGTTGAAATCGACCGTCGGCGGGCTGGATAAATATAAGATTACAACCATAGCTCGCAGAACCACAAAATGGCAGGGGCCGGTTCCCGAGAAAGCCGCGTTTGACGAGAGCTTCAGTGAAGAACGCGTCGAAATGGCCGTTACGCGACGGATACAAACCGTTGACGCCAACGGCGTAGCCACCGCGAAGGTATCAATCGACAAATTAAAATGCTTTTACACGAGCAAGGGGCAGGCAATCCTGGATTTCAACAGCACAAGGAATTCGGATTCCAGCAACCCGTTAATAAAGTTAATCGGCGAAACCTATACCATAGAATTCAATCCGCGGAACATTGTGTCTTTTGTTGATGATTTGCCGCCGGTCACGACTATTATGATGAAAGGTGATACTGTTTCCGACAAGATAGGAACCGAGATTGTTTTGCCGGATTCGATAATGGAAAGGCACAGCACAATGCAATTGCCCAAACAGGGGCAGGAAATACTTAAGCCGGGGGGCAAGTGGAGCTCAATAAAGACCTTTATGTTCGGGAAAATGGGGCTTAAATCCTACGAAAAAATTTACACCCTTAAGGAACTGCGAAACGACGGGCGAGAAATTGCGGTTATCGATATGAACGCGATACCAACCTCCGAAGTTGAGCCAAAATTCGCCGGCAAGAAAGCTGAAGAAGGTGCGTCGCAGAAATTCGACTCGAAGGAATTATATACGGGAGCCGGCGAATTTGACGTGAAAGCGGGCAGGATAGAAAATTACCATGAAAATCTCCAGGCGACCTGGACTGTTGTGCTTCCGGGAAAGCAGGGTGATGCCTCGGAGCCGGTGGTGCTTAATATGTCCGCGGAACGCGGGTACAGCATTGAAAGAATTAAATAATTCGGATTTGAATGAAAGGGACCGAATTGAACCAGACGAAAATTCTTATAGTGGCTCTTGTTGTCGGGATTATCGCCGGCTGCACCACGGCGCAAAAGTCGGCGTTGACTTCAAAAAGAACGCTGCTGACCGTTGATTTCAAGCCCGACCAGCCCCTTAAATACAAGTTCGTCAGCAGCAGGAATATGGCGGTGGACTGGGGCCCGCCGAGAGGGGGAGATGCAAACAAGATAAACAGCTCGTCGGAATCGCTGGAAATGATTGTTTCTTATACGCCTGTTACAGTGGACCCATACGGTATTTCGACAATCAGGGCAAATTGTGAATCCGCGAGAGTAAAACGCACCTTGTCGTCGGCCCGCGCGCAGAGCTGGAAGGAGGCGGCGGAAGATTTCGCCGGCAAGAGCTGGACGTTTACCGTTGACGCGAGGGGTAAAATTGTGGACGGTTCACAATTTGTTGACGTGCTTCATCAGGCGGGTCAGCGGGCATTCAGGGCCGACAGGAGCAAAGGCCCCATCAAAGAACCGGATATGCTTTATGATGTCATTGCCACGCAGTGGTTCCTGTGGGATTCCGTGTCGCATATAAGCAACCCGGCAAAAGGTGTTGCCGTAGGCGAAAAGTGGAAGTCCGTGCTCCCGGTTCCCGCAACGATGATTCTTTTTGCGGCCAGAGACGTGAATTACACACTGGAAGAAATCCGCCAGGACCCCAATGACCCCAATAACCGTGTAGCCGTCATAGGCGGTTCCTATTCTCTGCTGTGGCCGAATCCCTCCGAATGGCCTGTTCCTTATACGGAGGTGTTCCAGATGAGCGGGATATTCGGTTTTCTGCGGGAATATAAAGTGCTCGATATACAGGGACATGGACAGGAGCTTTTCAATATAGAGGCCGGAAGAACCGAGCAGTACACTCAAAAATATACGATGCGGGCCACGGCGTCTTTGCCCATGGGGCTGGGCGGTGTAAATCCGAAGATAACAATTGAGCAGACAATAACAATGCAGCTTATAGCCGCGGCGAAAAATAATTGATTATCAAGAGGAAAGTGTTTTGGAGGTTATGGCAGTTTGAAAAAAAAGAATCTCTGGGCTCCGTGGCGAATCGGGTATATACAGGGCCTCGCCGACAAAAACGAGTGCTTCATCTGCAAGAATATCAAAACCCCGCAGGATGACGACAAAAATCTTGTCTTGTGGCATTCCAAAAACTGCATCGCGGTGATGAATCGCTTCCCTTATAACAACGGGCATCTGCTCATTGCGCCTGTCCGACACATCCCCGATTTCAGCGAGGCGAACGACGAAGAACTTCTTGAGATGACCAAATTGACAAGGGACGCTCAGAAGGTCCTTTCTCTTGCGATTAAGCCCCACGGCTTCAACATCGGCATCAATTTCGGCAGATGCGCCGGCGCGGGATTGCCCAACCATATGCATATCCACGTTGTCCCTCGCTGGAATGGCGACACCAATTTCGTCCGGGTTTGCAGCGATACACACCTCATCAGCCAGAGCATAGAGGAGCTTCTCGCGATATTAAAACAAATAAGCGCCCAAAACAATCTTCCAATTCTGTGATTATGCGTTCAGAGCTTGTTCCTTACGCGGTCAGTGAGAAATCCGGCAAAGGCCGGTTGTTTGTGGAAGAGCCGCATCCCTATCGGCTGGATTTCGACCGCGACCGCGACAGGATAATTCACTGTGCGGCGTTTCGCCGGCTCGAAGGCAAAACGCAGGTCTTCACGCCCGGCCTCGATGACCATTACCGCACACGCCTTACTCATACAATCGAGGTCGCCCAGATTGGCAGGACCATCGCAAGGGCGCTGGGTCTCAACGAGCAACTGACCGAGGCGATATGTCTGGCGCATGATTTGGGTCATTCGCCTTTCGGCCACACCGGCGAAAGCGTCCTCAATAAGCTGATGGCTGATTTCGGCGGCTTCGAGCACAACAGGCAATCGCTGCGGGTCGTTGATTTGCTTGAGCATCCTTACCCGGATTTCGCGGGACTTAACCTGACTTACGAAACCCGGCTGGGGCTGGCAAAACACAGCAGCCCTTACGATAAACCCGAGGATGCCGATTTTCCTGAGTTCAATTGTTCGCTCGAAGGCCAGATAGCGAATATCGCGGATATGGTTGCCTTTAATTCGCATGACCTCGAAGATGGTATGCGGGCGGGGCTTATCGAGGCGGAGCAGTTGAAAGACATAAGGTTGTTTCAGGAAGCCAAACAGCGTGCACAGGCGGACAGGATTGAGGATAGAATTGTCCGCCGGACAAGGAGCGCCAAGGCGATTATAGATATACTCGTAGGCGATTGTATCGAGCAAAGCAGCCAGGCAATTCGTCAGGCGAAAATTAAAACGCTTGATGATGTATATAACCGGCGGGAAAGTTTGATTGTCCTGCCTGAAGAAAGTAATGCTGAGTTGGAAGAGCTGGAGCGATTCCTTCTCGCTAATTTTTATCAGCATCCTTCGCTGCTTTCCGCCGGCAAAAAAGTCGAGCAGTGGCTTACCCGGCTTTTCGAGCATCTTTGTAACCAGCCAAAGCTTATGCCGGGCTATTTCCAGCGTTTCATTGAGAAACAGGGCCTCCAGCGGGCCGTCTGCGATTACATCGCGGGTATGACGGACCGTTTCTGCCTGAAAATGGTTGAGGAAATCTAAGGCCGAATCGTTATAATCCTTACATTTAATTTTTCTGCGGATTTGCTGGTTTTATGAAACGTCTTCTTACATCTTGTTTCGGACTTGGCTGGCTGCCTGTGGCGCCAGGTTCGTGGGGGTCGTTGCCTTCCGCGATTATCTTCGGTCTTGCCTGTTATTTCGGCGGGTCAGCGGCGGTTGTGGTATTGCTGATGATTGCGCTTGTAATAGCCGGCTCGTTTGTATGCGTTAAATTCTCACATGTTGCCGTTGCCGCGACAGGTAATGAAGACCCAAATGAGGTTGTAGCCGATGAGGTTGCGGGACAGGCGTTGACTTTTCTGGTGATGCCGTTGCTTATAGCTGACGCCTCAGGCGGTCAGATTGTTTCGATTGCTGTGCTCGGTTATTTTTTGTTTCGTTTGTTTGATACGGTCAAGCCCTGGCCCTCGTATCGGCTCGAAGAATTGCCCGCCGGCTGGGGGATTCTCGCCGACGACTTGATGGCGGGGGTTTATGCGGGAATCGTGTTGTTTATTTCCGCCAAATTCTGGATTCTTAAATAATTTTGCTGTCAACAGTAGCAGGGAGCGTTAATGGCGACAACGGAATACAGCCCCGATATATGCAGGAAGCTTCAGGCGAAGTATCAGGGTCTTGGTCTTCATCGTCCGATGCGGGTCAGCAGGTATGACGCGGGAACCGAGCTGGTTTACAATGTTACAGGCCTGGAAAAACCGGACACCGCCCGGGTGAATTTGCTGATAGAAAAATTCATCGGAGGCGGGTTCGCGGGCCAGGTTTACAGGGTTAAAATCCTCGATATTCAAAACGCGACCGGCCCCATTGCGGGCATTGAGCAGGGCGGCGTTTACGCGATAAAGATTCTTGTCCCGCCGTCGGGTTTTGCCTGCCTGTTCCGCGATATCCTTTATAAGATTGGTTTTCAGGGGCCTTTTCAGCTTCAGGTCAATCCCGCGGCGGCAAGAGCGGGTGCGCTTTGGCAAAAATTCATCAGGCAGGCGGCCAAAATACGTTTCGGCGAAGAGATGACCGTCGTTAATATTCACGCCACCTTTGTTGATGAGAAAATCGGCAGTTGCGGCGAGCTGAGCGAATGGGTCGAGGGACGCACCTGGCGGCTGGAAGCTGATGACAGAATGGACCTGCTTAAATTCTGGCGACGAGGCAAAATCGCTGACACTCGCTATCTTGGTTCGCCCGAATACCGCGCAAAAAAGCAATTTATGGCTGATTTCGTGAATATGCTTCACGATATCGGCGCATACGAATTCGCCAGGCAATACGAATGGTCAACCTGCAAGAGCCAGCCCAATTGCCTCAAACGCAAGGGCGTCGAGGACCAGCCCGCGAAAGGATTGACGGCCGTCGATTTCAGGCCCGGGCTTGTGCTGCTTCCTTTTTTACCGATGAGTCCAGGCGATTTTTTGCTGATAGCGAAAGGCATTATGCGCGGCTCAATCGTGCAATTCGACCGCGGAGA
This sequence comes from Sedimentisphaerales bacterium, assembly GCA_050012695.1. Lineage (GTDB taxonomy): Bacteria > Planctomycetota > Phycisphaerae > Sedimentisphaerales > Anaerobacaceae > Fen-1362. Next base: position 25,871 of record JBEKGR010000014.1, read on the forward strand.
CATATCGAAGCTCGAATCGTTTGTGCTGGCGAACCCGCAACATTTCGCGGATATGCGGGGAATGCTCGACGAGCTTAAAGCCGACGAACAGGTTTACCGCAGCAGCGTCCCGGACGTTACTCAAAACAATATCCGGCTGTTTTATGACGGCAAATTATGGTCGCAGATTCTCGCCGGCTCAATAATCGGCTGGAAGGTCCGTAATCTCATCGACGACGAAAGCGAGACAAAACTCCGCGGCAAAAAATCGCGGACGGTGATGTTTTTACTTCTCGGCCTGATACCTTTCTTAGGCACTATTTTCCGCCGGCTTTGGGCAAGGGCCGACTGGCGACGCCATTACACGGAGCTGTTTACCCGCTGGAATTATTTTTGCAGGGCGGCCGATGGGAAAATTCTCGAAAAAACTATCGACTGGTATCGATGCGGGCGCATCAGCATCGACCAGGCGTTAAGAATCTATGACCAGCAGTGGCGATTTTTCCTGCATTTGCCATTTTTACTCCTTATCTCTGCGGGTCTGCATCGGTTCCTGACGGATTCGGCTTTCAGAAATGAGAAACTTTACGCCATATTTATAAGGCCTTTTAAATTGTATTTTCACGCCTCATTGCGCGAGCAGTGGCTTCGCGATATGGTCGCCGAGGGACAAAAAAAACATATTCTGACGGATAACGACGCGGGCACGATTCTTTCGCAGATTAAAGAGCCGTATATTCAAAAGTACCTCGTCAGTTTAGTTGTTCATCTGCTGCTGATGCCGACGACGCACATTGTGGCGGTAATATGTGCGTTGGCTTATGTGTATATGCACCCTGAGTTGCCCCGCGAAAAAGCATGGGCGATAGGGCTGGGTATTGTTGTGTTGTTTCAGGTTATACCCATTTCGCCCGGTTCGATTGCAAGGGGGTGTTATACCGTCAGCTTGGCGATTCATGACCGTAGTTTCAAAGATTATAATATCGCGCTGTTTCTTAGTTTCTTCAAGTATATAGGGTATCTGGCGTTTCCGATTCAGATGACCTATCGCTACCCGGTTCTTGCGAGGTTTATGGCGGGGCACTGGGCAACCGAAATTGTTCACATAGTACCGGTATTCGGCGAAAGGGGGGCGTTACTGGAGCATTGGGTGTTCTGCCTGTTCTATAACTGGCCTTTGACGATTCGCAGGCGTATGGCCCGCCGCGCCGAAGTCCGCTCGGCGTATCCTGTCCGCTATTGGCACGCTGTCGGCTGTGTCATCGCTGCGGCTGCGGCATTTGCCTTTGCATATAACAGCTATCTGGATGAGTACTGGGTACTGCCCCGGTTAAGAGATATCCGGCTGCTTGTTATTTTCGCGCCAATACTTTGCGGGGTTGCTGTAACCCTCGGCGCGGGCGGGGCGGCGTTGTGGAGACGAATTATTACTGCGACCGTCTCGGGTGCTGCTATCGGGATATTCGCCACTGTTGCCGCGGCAATACTTGACCATAGCGCGACGGCATCGGAACTGATAACTTTGTGCGCAATGCACACCTTTGCTTCCGCGATTCTCGCCACAATCGCGGCTATTGTTGCCGAAATGATGCTGCCCGACCCCGACCTGAAACGTATGGGCATTTGAGCTGCCGCGTTATTCGGCTGCAAATTCGACTCAAAAAAATCTGGCAAAGCGAACTTTTTAACGTATAATTAACAGCGGACCCTGGTTTGGGGATATCCGCCGAATTGCGGATACTGCCGGGTCGATGTTTGGGTGGTTTGTGTAGAGAGTGGCTTCAATTATGGCCAATGGCTATAGCTCCCTGTGCGATGATTTTTATCTGGATATGTTTGTCAACACCGAGCTTGACTTACCCCTCCAGAGCGATACCGTTCTATCGTTTTTTGAGCGGCTTCAAAAGCAGTATCCCACGATGGGCTGCTTTACCCGCCGGGAAAACACAGAATACTGTCTCGAAGAGGAGCACGGCAGCGGCCAGTACCGCTGGGTTGCCCTCGAAGCTGACCGTGTCAGTTCCGGCATCGTCAACCCCGTGGAGTTCGCGGAAGTTTACAATCAGGACAAATTCGTTCTGGGCCTGATTCCGTATATGCTGGGCATAAGTCATCTCGACGTGGATTCTCTCGACGTTACTTATGCGATGGACTTTTTCTGCGCAGGCAATCACGACCAGATTATCGCCGAAGCTCTTGGCTCCTCGGCTTTCAACTGCCTGCTGGATATACCGCTGGCAAAAGCGATTGACCATTCGCCCGAAATAGTGGTGGCGCTCTCCGAGGATTGCCGCACCCAGGCCAGAATCAGCGTCGAATCGCGAACCAGTATTTTCGACCCCGATAAGCCCCCGCAGACGCTCGAAGAGGCGATAAGCTTGTCGTTCACAGTTCGCCAATACCGCGCGGCCTCCGGCAAATTCGACACGCTGGAATCGTTTGACCGGCAGTGTATGCTCGCCGACGAGCTGATGGCGGACAAAATCGTCCCGAATCTTGTTCACCCGCTTATAAATGTTATCGCGCAAAAACGACTGACCTAAAACACAGGAAGAGATTGACTATGGTGATTGTAGCCCCCGTAAGCAAATACAAGGTAAAAACATACCTGATTTATATGGCTGTCCTGGTTGGTTTCGCTGCTTATTGCGTTTACGACGGCCGCTTCAATGAGTCGTTCAGGGAAAAACATTCCCCTGACGGCAAACCCGATGGCACAATGGTATTTAACCAGAAAGCCCCGGCTTATCTTGTAGGCGCGGCGGCATTGTTAGGTGTGTATTTGCTGGTTATTCGCAACAGGAAAATCGTGGCGGATGATAACGCCTTTGTAATCGACGGCAAAACAAGCATCCCTTACGAATCAGTCCAGAAAATCGACAAGACCGATTTCGACAAAAAGGGCTATTTCACCTTTACTTACAAAACACCTGACGGCAAAGAAATCGACCTTAAAATCAGCGACAGGAATTACGACAACCTGAAAGCCGTACTGGACCATCTTGTGGCGAAAATCAGTTGAAATCCTTCCCATTGGCGATTAAACTTCTCTTTTCATAAACCCCCGGGATAAACCTGGGGGCTTGCCGGTTATATTAAACGTAATTTAAGAGGTTGAGCGTGAATCGTTGCGTTATAGGATTGCAGTGGGGCGATGAAGGCAAGGGTAAGGTTGTCGATATCCTCGCCGAAGACAGCGACGTCGTAGTTCGTTATAACGGCGGCGCAAACGCGGGACATACCGTTGTAGTGGGAAACGAGAAATTTGCGCTGCACCTGCTGCCCAGCGGCGCGGTCAGGCCCAAAGCAATTTGCGTAATCACAAACGCGGTTGTCGTTGACCCCGAAACGCTGCTCGGCGAAATAGATTCCCTTGCCCAAAAAGGCATCAAGTTAGACAAGCGTCTCTTTATCAGTGAAAATGCCCATCTGGTGCTGGATTATCACAAGAAAGAAGACCAGCTGCGCGAGGAGTCCTTAGGCAAAAAGAAAATAGGCACAACCATTCGCGGTATCGGCCCCTGCAACGCCGACAAGATGGGCAGAAGTTATGCCGTTAGAATGGGCGACCTGCGCGACCTCGCCTCACTTGAGATAAAATTGCGAGCGATTGTGGATTACAAAAACAAATTGTTCTCGGCCCTGTATAAAGCGGAGCCGATTGACGCCAAATCGATAATCGAAAAATGCAAATCCTACGCCCAGAAGCTCCTGCCTTTTACCATCGATACGACGGAATACATACACGACGCTATTGCCGAAGGCAAATCGATTCTTTTTGAAGGCGCGCAGGGCAGTATGCTCGATATCGACCACGGCACGTTTCCTTTCGTAACCAGCGCAAATGTCAGCGGCCTGGGTATGCCCTCCGGTTCCGGCGTGCCTGCGAAAATGGTCGATGAGTTCGTAGGCATCTCAAAGGCATATACGACAAGAGTTGGTGCAGGCCCCTTCCCCTCGGAGCTGGATAACGAAATCGGCCAGTATATTCGCGACAAAGGGCACGAATACGGCACAACAACCGGCAGGCCCAGGAGATGCGGCTGGTTCGACGCCGTCGTTGTTTCTTATTCCGCAACAATAGGGGGGATCGATTCGGTCGCGATGATGCACCTCGATACTCTTACCGGCCTCGATGAACTGAAGGTTTGTGTTGGTTATGAAATCGACGGCAAGCAGACCTCGTTTTTCCCCGCCAATATCGATAAGCTCGAAAAAGCTAAATGTATCTATCAGACCCTCCCCGGCTGGAAAGAAGACATCACACAAGTAACAGATTTTGGCCAGTTGCCGTTGAATGCTCAAAACTACGTGAGTTTCATAGAAAAGAGCGTAAAGAGACCTGTTACGATGATAGGCGTGGGGCCTAATCGAAAGCAGACGATTTTTAGACGATAGGATTGCTGTCGATTATCAAATCGATGAAAAACAAACTTACACAAACCGCCTCTCGGCTGGGTATAAAACCCGAAGAAATGCCGCGCCATATCGCGATAATAATGGACGGCAACGGCCGATGGGCGAAAAAACGGGGACTGTCCCGCCCCGAAGGCCATCGCCAGGGCGCAGTAGCCGCCGAAAAAATTTCCCACCTCTGCGTCGAGTTCGGAATCGAGGCGCTGACGCTTTATTCCTTCAGCATAGAAAACTGGAAAAGGCCGACAGAAGAGGTCAACGCCCTGATGAGCCTCTACGCCGAATACCTTGTCAAGATGCGTCCCAAGCTTATGGAGGATAACGCCAAGCTGGTTCATTTAGGCCGGATAGGGCCTTTGCCGAAGGAAGTCAAGACCGAGCTTCTTAAAACCATCGAGTTGACCTCTAAAAATACAGGAATGATTTTTGCCCTTGCTCTCAATTACGGAGGCAGGGCGGAAATTATCGACGCCACAAAAGAAATCGCCCGCAGGCACAAGGCGGGCCAGATTCAACTGGACGATATCGACGAGAATTGTATCAGCAGTCATCTTTACACCGCAGGCATACCCGACCCCGACCTGCTCATACGAACGGCCAATGAACTGAGGGTCAGCAATTTCCTGCTCTGGCAGATTTCTTACAGCGAATTTTATGTTACCGAAACGCTTTGGCCTGATTTGGAACAGCCCGACCTCGAAAAAGCGATACTGGCTTATGCCAAACGCACAAGACGTTTCGGCTCCGTTGTTGATTCGAAGGACGCCTAAATGCTCAAATATCGGCTCATATTCGGAACACTGATGACCATCGCGTTTGTCGGCATCGTCCTGCTAAGTGGCCGGTTCGACGGCTCTATGGCTGCTCCAACTATTGACGACAAACCGTTTCGCGGCGCGGCGGTGGCTGTTCTTGTTGCTTTATTGGTAATTCCAGGATTATTTGAGATATCGAAACTTGCCGCTGTGAAAGGAACCAAAATCCTTCTGCCGGTTTCGATTCCCGCCTCAATATTGCTTGCGACCAGTAGCTATTGGCTTCCTCGTTTAACGTTGACAGGCGGGTTCATCTTTTTTTTACTGAGTTTTACCCTTATGGCGTGTTTCCTGTATCAAAGGATTCGGTATGGCTTGTCGGGAGTTTTCGCCAACTGCGGAGCCGCCTGCTTTTCGATATTATATCTTGGATTATTGGGTGCGTTTGCGCCGGCGACATATATTGACTTTGGCCCATGGCATCTGCTTATGTTGATATTTGTCGTAAAGTGTTCTGATATAGGGGCTTACACCGCCGGACGACTCTTCGGCAAACACAAATTTTCCCCAGTAATCAGCTCCCAAAAAACCTGGGAAGGTATGGCGGGCGGGGTGGTTTTGGCGGTCCTGACGGCAGTGGCCTTTGCCGTTTTTTGTGATATAATGTCTTGGCGGCTGGCTATTGTTTTCGGCGTTATTTTCGCCTTTTTGGGTCAGCTTGGCGATTTGGCCGAATCGATGCTCAAACGCGATGCCGAAACCAAAGATTCGTCAAACAGCGTCCCGGGCTTCGGCGGTATTTTGGATGTCGTCGATTCGATTTTAATCACGGCACCGCTCGGCTATTTGTTTTTTACTCTTTTGAGACATTAAAGGAAGCTCTTGGAGATAACAATACAACTCGATTCGATAAGCAAACAGCTCGAATTGTTCGGGCCTGCTGATATTAATCTTCGAATGGTGCGTGATGCCCTCGATGTCAGGATGACCGCGAGGCAAAACAATCTCCTCATTGCAGGCAAAGCCGATAACGTCAACAGGGCGGTGGAGACAATCGACAAAATGCAAAAGCACCTGCTCAAACGAGGCCTTCTCACCGCTGATGACGTCGGCAGCATACTTTCGGATATTGACGTTGACGCTTCGCCGCAGTCACCAGAGGCGATTGCCGTTTACTCGCACAAAAAGGTAATCGAGCCGTCCAGCAAAAGACAGCTCAAATACATCCAGGCGATGCTCAACAACGACCTTACGTTTTGCATAGGCCCTGCGGGGACAGGCAAGACGTATCTCGCGGTCGCCGTCGCCGTATCGATGCTCAAAAGAAAACAGATAAGACGCATAATCCTCGCCAGGCCCGCAGTCGAGGCGGGTGAAAAACTCGGCTTTCTCCCCGGTGACATTCAGGCAAAAGTAAATCCCTATCTTCGCCCGCTGTTCGACGCGCTCGAGGATATGATGGACTTCGGCCAGATGCGAAAATTTATGGATATGGACGTCATCGAGATTATACCGCTTGCCTTTATGCGGGGCAGGACTCTCAATGAATCGGTCATAATCTGCGATGAGGCGCAGAATACATCGGCGTTGCAGATGCTTATGGTCCTTACCCGGCTGGGCCGCGGCTCCAAAATGATAATCACCGGCGACATAACACAGATAGACCTGCCCCACGGTCAGAAAAGCGGCTTAATCGAGGCCATCGAGCGCCTGCGTCGCGTAAAGGGTATCGGCGTTGTCGAACTGACGCAAATCGACATTGTCCGGCATCGGCTCGTTCAGAGCATCGTTCGTGCCTATCGCAACGACCGTTCCGCGAAACCGAAACCGAAAACAGAAAACTTAACGCCTTGATGTCTTTGTGAAATAAACAAAGGGGGCACAGGTGGGATTTTTTAACAGGACAAATCAGCGGAAAAGTCGGGTGCGAAAGGAAGTGGCAAATCAGTTTGCCGACCTGAGCCGGCTGGCGGACCCCGATGTCATTTACTCGTCGGCTGTCTGGCTGCTCTTTGTGTTGTTGTCCGTCGCGGTACTCGGATATGACCCAACGGGCCAGATGACCTATGGCCGGTTTGCTGCGATTGTTACAGTGGTTGTCCTGATTGGCCTGGCCGCCGCATTCCATATCTCTCAATATCAAAAACGACTTATTAAGAACCGCGTCAGGACAATAGGGCTGGTCGTTCTGCTTATTTCAATGTTGATTTGTGCGAAATTAGCGGTGTTGCTGGCCGGCCAGGTATTCTGGGTCACGGGCACAGCCGTCGCTACGGCCCTTATTCTGACTATCGCGTATAATCAGCGGTTCGCTATGGCGATGAGCTTTGTTTACTGCGTCCTCGCTTCTTTTGCGACAGGGCAGGTAACGGACTTAAGCGTTTTGCTCACTATGCTCGCCGGTGCGCTGCCATATTGCTTTTTACTCAAGGAAATCCGCACCAGGATGCGGCTTCTGGAGGTAAGTTTGGTGGCGGCTGTAACGGTTTTTATAATGTCAACCGCTATGAGGTATCTTTCTGCCCCAGAATTGCCGGATAATTTATTCGTCGCCGCAGGCCCAAACGCCGCGGTTACTCTTCTTGTCGGCGTGTTGATACAGGGCCTGTTGCCCGTCCTCGAAAAGGTTTTCCGAATCGCGACAAGTATGACACTGCTGGATTACAGCGACGCAAACCAGCCCCTGCTGAGACGGCTCGCTATGGAAGCGCCGGGAACCTATAGTCACAGCTTGCTCATTGGCATCATTGCCGAGGCCGCCGCGGAAGCAATCGGACGCAACGGCCTTTTGTGCAGAGTCGGGTCATACTATCACGATATAGGCAAAATAAATAAGCCGGGCTACTTTGTCGAAAACCAGCTCGGCTCAATAAGCTGGCACAAAGAGCTTTCTCCCGCGATGAGCCAGTTGATTATCGCCGGACACATTAAAGACGGTATGGAGCTGGCAAAAGAATACGGTTTGCCTGCCGTCCTGAGACAATTCATCGAAACACATCACGGCACCATGCTTATTGAGTATTTTTACAATGAAGCGATGAAACAGCACGAACAAGGTGATTCCTCTGATTTGCCGGCTCCTTCCGAAGGTGAGTTCCGATATCCCGGCCCAAAGCCGCGGACAAAAGAGGCCGCAATCGTTATGCTCGCCGACGCCGTCGAAGGTGCAACAAGGACTTTGCCGGAAGCGACACCATTAAAGATTGAAGCCGTCGTGCATAATATGGCGATGAAGCGTTTGCAGGACGGCCAGTTTGACGAGTGCGATCTGTCTTTGCGTGAGCTTAGTTTAATTGAGGCGCGTATGTCAAAAACCCTCGCGGCCCACTATCACGGGCGAATCGCCTATCCCAAGCCGCCCGATATGCCGCCCGAAGTGGACCAGTAAAGCGATATGCCGATTATGCAAGGCGTAACTGTTCATATCACTCGCGATTTCAAAAATATCCCTTGCCCGCGTCGCAAGCTTATCAACCTTGTGCGCGTAATCTGTAAACGCTTCCGCCTGACAAAAGCAACCGTCAGTATTGCCATAGTCGGCAATCGCCGTATGCGAAAACTTAACATCGAATTCCTTAACCATAAAAATTTTACAGATTGCCTGGCGTTTGATTTGTCGGAAAATAAGAACGGCCCAAGATTGCTTGAGCTTGTGGTAAACGGCGAAAGGGCGAAAACGCAGGCCGTTAAACGAGGCCATTCCCCACAGGCGGAGCTTGCCCTTTATATCACCCATGGCCTGCTGCACAATCTCGGCTTTGATGACTTACAGCCGAAAAAAGCAAAAGTGATGCACAGAATCGAAGATGAAATTCTGCAGCAGCAGGGATTCGGGCTGGTATATGATAAAAAACGAAAAATTGTCTCGAATAAACGGCGTCAAAAATGCTGACCAATGACCATGGCATCTGTATCCGGGCGGTTGACTACTCCGAAACATCGCAGGTGGTAACTTTCTTTGCCAGGCAAACGGGAAAAGTCCCCGTAATTGCCAAAGGCGCGAAAAGGCAGAAGTCATCTTTTGGAGGCCCCATCGAGATATTTTCTTATGGCACTATCGTCTTCTCGGATTCAGGCCGGGATAAGCTGGCGACCCTTGCTGAATTTGAGCCGCTTGCGGGCATGGTAAATTATCCGGTGCTGTCGGCGGATATCTTTGCGTTGAACGCCTGCCTGCTTGCCGCCGAGCTTGTAAATGCCTTAGTCAATGATTACGACCCCCACCCGGGCTTGTTTGACAGTTTGCTTCAGTTCATTCATGATGCCAGTCAGGACAGAAGCTCAAATGATGAACACCGCAAAATCCTGGCGAACCTGATAGTATTTCAACTTGTGCTGCTGACGGAAATCGGCTTATGCCCCATCCTCGATTATTGCGTAAATTGCAGAAATCACTTCGATTCCTGCTGGCCGGAAACGTATTTCAGCAATAACGCCAGGGGCCTGATTTGCAGGGATTGCCAGGGGCCTTTCCCCGACAAAATACGACTGACTGCTGAAGCGGCGAAATGTCTGGCCGACTCAAAATTGCTTGTCTCTGCCTCCCAAACCACCCTGAAAAACGTTGAGGACATCTTGATTCGTTACATTACCGATATGCTTGGTCGGCCACTCAGAATGGCAAAGTACATCCTCAATGCCTGACAGGTGATGTTGAATCGAAGGGTTTGAAATGTCCCCAAGGCCCCATTTTATCTAAATTAACAGCGACGATAAGGTAATTCTTGACTATATCCCAAATATTAAATTAAAAAAGCCAAGTTCCTGTTTAAGAACCTGGCTTCGGAGGAGGGTGATGAAAAGCCCAATAAAATGATTTCTTATGTCAATACCCTCTGTGATTCCATCACTGCCTTTCTAAATAATCGCCTCAATACCCCGAAATTCTTTAAGGTAATTTCCTATATTACTACACATTTAGAGACGTCTCAGTTCAAGTCCTCTTATTAAAAAAACCGTAAAATTTTTAATTTTCGCCGAAAAACCCGAAAATCCTCATAAAAACGTTGCAATTTTACGCTTGATTAGTCCTGTTTGTTCACTATATTCTAACAGGTTGGTTGTTATTTTATGGGGTATTCAAATGGCAGGCAAAATCACGGTAGCCAATTTAATTGACGCCAAACAACATGGTCGTAAGGTTGTGGCAGTCAGTTGCTACGACTACACCACGGCCCGGCTCGTCGCCCAGACCGACGTCGAGATTATACTTGTAGGCGATTCAGCCGCCCAGGTTATCCTTGGGCACGATTCCACTCTGCCCGCGACTATGGATTTTATGGTTGCTATTACCGCTGCCGTCAGGAAAGCCGCCCCCGATGTATGTCTCATTGCGGATATGCCTTTCCTGTCCTATCAGGTGGGCATAGCCGAAGCGGTTAAAAACGCCGGAAGATTCGCCTCTGAATGCGGCGCCCAAATGATAAAAATCGAGGCATCGAGTGCATACCTGGATGTCATCAAAGCAGTCAACGATGCCGGTATGGCTGTTATGGCGCATATCGGCATCAGGCCCCAGAGCATATCCAGGATTGGCAGATTCAAGGCCGAGGCCTCGACCGCGGAAATGGCCGCCGAGCTTATCGCCCTTGCGAAACAAATGGTAAACGCTGGCTCAATCTCGCTGCTTCTCGAAGGCGTTTGCGCAGAAGTCGCCAAAATAATAACCGAGCAAAGCGATGTCCCCGTCATCAGTTGCGGCTCAGGTCCACACTGCGACGGACAGGTTCTCATCGCGCCCGATATACTCGGCTTGTCGCAGGGACATCAGCCGAAGTTTGCCAAAAGCTTCGCCAACCTCGGCGACGCCACAATTGCTGCCTTTGCCGAATACGCAAACCAGGTCAGGGCGGGCAAATACCCCGATACCGAACACTGTTATCGTATGAAAGACGGCGAAATGGAACGCCTCCGCGGAATGCTTGAAAGCAACGTCTGAAAACCAGGACAATTTTTTATATCGTATTTTACGAAGGGATTGATTCAAAATGGATGAGATTGCTCCGATTTTGCTTTCCTCAATTGTCTGCGACAGGGTAATTTTCGACCGCATATCGGGAATGCCCAGTATCATAAACATTGTTCAAACCATCAACGCCCCCCGGTACCCCGTGCGCCACGACCAGCTCATATTTTTCTGCGAGATGACCAACGGCCACGGCGTTACCCGCCTCAAAATCCGCCTCGTTGATATAGATAACCAGGACAAGGTCATCTTCGAACAGGGCCAGCCCGTGGATTTCAAGGATGTCAGGCAAATCGTAACCGTCGCGATTAACCTGATGGGCGTGGTTTTTCAGCATACAGGCGAATATCGTTTCCAGTTGTTTGCTAACGACACTATGCTTGGCGAGCGGTCGGTCGTTTGCAGGCAGGTTAATATGCCTCATCCGCCGCCTCATACACCTCCGGATGCAGGGCAGGGGCCTGACGCCGAAAATAGTTAGATTAATTTTTCACACCAAAGCAAAAAAAACCGGCCAATATTATCTTGCCGAGAAAGCCCTATAATATCAGCTTGATTGTACAATGATTGGTCTAAAATGGTTCCCGCCTGTTAAAACTCGCCTTGGTATATTTCCTTAATTACGCAAGTTACCTATTTTAACTAAAGAATTTTGATGACCATTTCCGATTCATATATTACCCATATTAACATTTTGGGATTTTGGAGTCCCGCCGATGTTGAAATGGGCAAAGATTGTGGCAGGCAAAATATTTGGAGAAAGATTATGATTAGAGAGGAAATCGTCGAGCGGTATCTGGACTCCCTTTTAAGAGGGGATAGAAGAAATTCCCGGTTAGTCATCGAAGAGACGCTGCAGAGCGGAACGCCTACTAATCTTGTTTATATGGAGGTTGTCTGGCCCACAATGGTCGAGATTGAACGGCTATTAAGGGCCGAGCGGATAACCCTCGCGCAGGAACACTTAGCCACAAGAATCAGTCGCACAATAGTTGACCAGTTGCAGAACAAGCTGCCGCGAAGGCAGGCCCGAAACAAAAAAATTGCGGTATGCTGTGCGCCGGATGAGCTACAGGAGCTTGGCGGCCAGATTATCGCGGACCTCTTCGAAAGCGACGGCTGGGACGTGCGCTTCCTCGGCGGCGGACTTACCAATGACGATATTCTTACCTTTGTCCATGAATACTCTCCCGATGTATTACTGGTTTACGGCACAAGCCCCAGGCAGGCGCCTTCCATTCGCCAGCTTATCGACCGCATAAAAGATGTTAGCGCAAATCCGAATATGCAAATTATGGTCTCAGGCGGATTGTTCAACCGTGCGGAAGGGCTGTGGCAGGAAATCGGTGCGGATGCCTTCGCCGCGACCGCTGAACAGGCGCTGGAAATGGCCACCGGCTCAATACCTGTCGAGCAGATATCGCGAACCATAAACCGCAGGAAAAGAAAAAGAATGGATATGCCCGCCGAGACGCAAAAGGCCGATGCGAAAATCGTTGCCTGATGAATTAGCCAAAGCGGGTCGATATAATACTATCGAAGGTCCTTCTGGAGCTTGTATTCCACCGAGTCCGCAAGCGCCTGCCAGGATGCCTCGATGATGTTCTCCGATACGCCGACGGTTCCCCAGATATCTTTCTTGTCTCGCGATTCGATAATTACGCGGACGCGGGCGGCAGTTCCTTCACGGCCGTTGACAACGCGAACCTTGTAATCAACAAGGTGCATATCCTTTATTGCGGGATAGAAGTTCCCAAGCGATTTTCGCAGCGCCGCGTCAAGCGCGTTAACCGGGCCGTCGCCTTCGCCGACAACGTGCTCAACCTGTTCGCCGATTTTCAGCTTGACCGTCGCCTCGGTGATAAGCTCGCCGGTATTGCTTTTCTCGACTTTAGTGCTGTACCTGATAAGCTCGAAAGCGGGCTTATATGTCCCCATAATCTTCTGCACGAGCAGCTCGAAACTCGCGTTGGCCGCCTCGAATTGATAACCCTCGTTTTCGAGGTTCTGCACGCGTTCGAGAATCTTTTTCGCCAGCTTTTTGTCTTCGGCTATTTTCGCTTTTTCCAGCTCCGCGAGGATATTTGCTTTGCCGCTAAGCTCGCTGATAAGGAATCGCCTCTCGTTGCCGACCATCGCCGGGTCAATGTGTTCGTATGTTCGCTTGTTTTTGCGCAGGGCGTCAACGTGCAGTCCCGCCTTGTGAGCGAATGCGCTTTCGCCAACGTACGGCATATTCGTTACCGGCGTCAGGTTGCAAATCTCGAAGACAAAACGCGACACTTCGGTTATTGACTTGAGTTTTTCCGGCGTCAGCACGTCAAAGCCCATCTTAAACGCCAGGTTCGGGATAACCGTGCACAAATTTGCATTGCCGCAGCGTTCACCAAGCCCGTTGATTGTCCCCTGGACCTGTCTTGCGCCCGCATGGACTGCCGCCAGCGAGCCGGCGATTGCGCAGTCATTGTCATTGTGAGTGTGGATGCCGATGGTCAGGGGCTTTAACTGTCCGCAGATGGTTTTGGTGATTTCATAAATCTCGTTCGGCAGCGTGCCGCCGTTGGTATCGCAAAGCGCAATCGCGTCGATTCCCGCCTCAGCCACTGCCCGCAGCACCTTCAGGGCATACTCAGGATTTTCCTTGTAGCCGTCGTAAAAATGCTCGGCGTCGAAAATCGCCTCAAGACCGTGCTTTTTAAGATATTTCACCGAGTCGGCGCATACCATGATATTATCCTCAAGCGAACAGCCGAGAACTTTTGTAACGTGCAAATCCCAGGTTTTTCCCACGATGGTTGCGGCGGGGGCCTTGCAGGAAACAATCGCGTTAAGAGAGGCGTCGTCTTCCGCCTTGTTGTCGATTCTGCGCGTGCTGCCGAATGCAGTGATTTTGCTGTTGCGAAAACCCAGTTTCGCAACCTCCGCGAAAAACTGCGTATCTTTTGGACCCGATGCTGGATAACCGCCCTCGACGTAGTCCACGCCAAGCTCATTGAGACATCCGGCGATGGCGAGCTTGTCTTCGAGAGAAAAACTGATTCCCTCGGTCTGCATCCCGTCTCGCAGGGTCGTATCGTATATTTTTATTTTTTCCATAGCGGCTTCATTTTAGCCCCCCATCGCCGATATGTAAAGGGCGATAAGCAGGCTATTTGCGATGCCGATGCTTGGTAAAATTTGCCGGGACTACCCTAAATTTTTGCGATTTTGCTTGCAAAATAATATCCACGAAGTATAGAATACTGATGGCGGAGAGAAAACCGCCATAAAAATTGAACACTGAGATTTCAGACGTTTCAGCGCAAACCGGAAGTTTGTAATTGGGAAGCGTTTGGGAGGCTCGGTGCTCTTTGTTTCTACACAGAGAGCACCGCTGCTTTTATTTAAGCTGCGGTGCGACTGCACCTATGTTGCCAAAAGGGCATCGCTTAGCTTTCACGTTCCCAAGGGCTCTTCCGGGCCTGCGTTGAGCGTGATTGCGGTGGTGCCCTTTATTTTTGCGCCGAGACAACGGGAAATTAGCTTGAAGGAGAGCGATATGGAACAGACAAGTGAATCGACGCCGGAAACGAACCTTTCCACTTATAGGGGCATAATCGAGAGGTTCCTGCCGTTTGTTCTTGTCAGATGTTCCAAATATACCAACAGCAAAGTATTAGCGGAGGTTATCGCTATTTATGCCTTTATATGCGCCTATCGTCTGGCGGAGATTTTAGACGGAGCCAATAAAATGGCCATCCTTATCGATAATATGGTTGGTGTCGTAGGAGAAGATTTGAGCAAGGGGACGAGTAAATCTGTTAACGGCAAATTATTATTCAAGTGGGAAGATGACCTGCGTTTTGCCCAAAGATTGGCTGAGATGGGAATGAAGGAATGTCTCGACGAAATCAGGCGACATCCGGATTTAACGGCACGGAATTTCGATTTGAACCAATTCGAGAGTATAACTGAATCGGCGATGAAATATTTGAAAATTAGTCGTCAACATTAGCCATTGAGAAACGCCTTTATTAGTGGAAGGTTTCTGCGCATTAAAACGTAAAGATATTTTTGATTTATCCGCTTAGGGTGGAAAAAGGAGGACTGTTATGTGGAAAGAACACACCGCTTCACTGGCCATTTTGGCTTTGCTAACATCGTCTTTATTTGCTTCGCAGGGCCAGCAATCGAAATCACCTGTCAATTGCCCAAAATATTCCATTCCTTCATCGGCTAAGATATTGTCCCGTAAAGCCGAAGTTTTAAAGTCGTTGCCTGCAAAACAAAATATGCCTGTTCGACAGGTGTCCGCTAAATCTGCAAACGGCGGGATAAAGCTCGACAGCGTTACTGAAGTAAGCTCCGATATAACCACAAATCAAATCTGGACAGCCGGGAACACTTATCACATCACGGCTGATATAAGCGTTCAGGCATTGCTCGTGATTGAGCCGGGGACAACCGTTGAATTTGCGTATAATACATCAATGTCAGTCAATAATGGCGGAACGCTAATTTCAGCGGGGACGCCGGATAATCCGATTATATATACCTCCGATTCCGCTACGCCGAATTATGGCTCTTATTATTGTGCGATTCTCGTCGAGGAGACCGCCTCCGCCTCGACAAAGATAACTTACAGTTATATTGAATACGCCGAGGTTGGGATATGGGTTATGAACCACCGACTTGATACGCCGATAGAGAACAATTACTTATATAACAACACCTTCGGAATTCTCGAATACGGTACCGAGCATACGGATATTTACAACAATCTCATTTACGCTTCTTACAATTACGCCATTGAAGTACATATGTCATCGTATGATAATCAGGCGGATTCCGGCAGCCATATTCTAATCCAGAACAATACCTGCGATTACTATCAGGACGTGGGCATACTTGCCTTTGGCGTTGAAAACCCTGACCAGGCGGGGCAGGTTAATATTTCAAACAATATCGTATCAGGAGCGTATCAATACGGACTCGTTCTTGCAAACGGCTATATGTTTTATACCGTCAACAGCACCGGCTATTACGATAACACTGCCAATACTTATGATAATTACGACCAGACCAATCCCATAATAGAAACCTCGATACCTTATGTTAATGGCACAGGCATACTACCGGGTTGGTATCTTCGCCCGAATAGCTCTTTTGTAAACGCATCAGACGAGTATATCGAGCAAACCCGTCTCATCGGCAAGACCACCGACATCAATAATTTTCCCGACAGCAACAAAACCGACCTTGGTTTTCATTACCCAAACTGGTATTTCTCAAACGCCGGGGCAAGTAATTTAACTGCTGATTTTGACAACAGTTACAGAGTGGATTTTAATGACCTTTCGGAATTTGCTGATTACTGGCTTTACGACTATAATGATAACTACAACTGCTGGGCGTGGGATTTGGATGACAGCGGCGTGATTGATTTTACGGATTTAGACGAGCTTGTGAATTACTGGCTGACCTCGTTTGATTTTGTGGATTTCGCTGATTTTGCTAATTACTGGCGACGGACTGTGGATTATAAATTTCAGGACAGGCGTTTCGACCTTAATGGTGATGGTTTTGTGAATTTCGAGGATTTTGCGATGTTCGCTGACCAGTGGCGACAGATAACAGAAAGCACAAACCCGCCGATCACTGTTGTAATTTATGGCGACCCGAACAACCTGACGGGCAAGATCGATTTCGGCATAAGTGGCAGGTCACCTCAAATAACAAAAGGATTTATATACTTGGACGGAGAATTAAAGGGATACACCAGATATTCTGATGACCCGGAAATGGCTAGCGAATCCTCATCTATTGACACTCGAATATTAGATAATAGTTATCATGATATTAAGGCCGTAACGATTGACAGCAACGGGCTTATTACATTGTCCCAAATTATTTCGGTCAACATAAATAACACCGTGTATAATATAACTAAAGCTAATGATTTTAATCAAGGTGAAGATTATCATATATACGCGATGAGCAATTCGATCAATAACTTAAGGGTTCGGGTCGTTGCCTGGGATGATACTACCACTTGGACATCGAGCGTTTCTTCCGGGGGATTAAATATGGCAGTTCCGTCCAGCATTCTAACTGGTCCAATTTATAATATAGTCCTTGAAATGGAGGAAGGAGGGGCGTTGGGAGCACAGCCAAATATGATTTACGATTTAGCAAGCGGAGTAAAAGCAGTGACTGCCAATGAGACGACGAGGGGCTGGGAAATATTGTGCGACGACCCTATAAAAAATCGCCGAAAAAAACCGGGGCCTTACAAAGTCGCGATATTTCTACCAAATGGTGTATTTAAATATACCGGAAGACCTACTGCGGATTGCAGAATGCGAGCTTTGGTGGAATTGGTATATTGGTGCGAGCTGAAAAATATGAATTACATCCTTCTCTATAAAGAAGAATGCACTTGGGCAAATTTCGTTGAAGTTCTTTCTCAGAGAAGTGTTAGCTATGTCTATATGGTGGCTCACGGAAGCAACCGAGTTGAAAGATATGCAAACGACCCAAACCCGGTCCATAGACTGTTTTTCGTTGTCTCAGGCCTCTCGGGTGATATTAACGATACAGAGCGTGTGTTCAGTTATAAAGGAGGGCTTCCTGGGGATTTGGATGCGAATCCAAGTGCTCATAGTATGGAGGAACTTGGTCTGGGGCAGTCAACTCAGATTCGCTGCGTTTATATGACGGTTTGTTACCAGGGTGAAAGCGATGAAATGGCGAGACGATGGATAATGTGGGGTCCGGTTCCTCTCAATCAATTATTTTGTAGCTGGAAGGGCTGCGCCGAAGGATATAACACTGATTGGCAGGACTGGGATTTCCAATTTTGGCACCGCTGGGGCAGTGGCGACGAATTGGCATCTGATGTGTTTGATGCTCTTTTTTCAATTCATGGGTATATTTGGTTTCAATTTGCACCGATAGGGTGGACTCAGATGGTATTTACCCCTCAAGGAAACTATTAGGGGAATAGGATTATGAACACGAGCTTTTGGATACTGTTGGCTCTCGGTATGGTATTGACTATCGCGGCGATAGTGACAAAAGCTATTCAATTTTTCACGGCAGAGCCGAAGGTTACGGTCGATTATCTTGCGGAATACAACAAAATAAGCAAGCCCGATGGCTTTGACCCAAACGATAATGCCTATGAGCTTTACAAAAAAGCATACGAGGTTTATGTGCGGCCCTCTGAAGAAGTTAAAGAAACATTGAACGGGTGGCATGAGGACATAAACGAAACGCAGAAGGCGGCTCTGCAGGAATGGCTTGGTAAAAACGCCGAATGTATGAAGTATCTGGAAGAGGGAAACAAAAAGAAGTTTTTCTGGGCAGAACTGGATATGAGAGTGGATGCCTGGGAGAAGGATGATTCCAAAGCAAAAGAAGATGGTAAAAATAACGATATTATGTCCTGGCCAGCAAGGACAGGAGCGAGAATTTTCGAACAGAGGGCAAGGGTTGCAGCTATGGATGGATATTTTGATGAGGCCCTTACCGCTCTTATGGAGTGCTGGAAAATAGGCGAACATTACTCAAATCCTAAACTGCTCCTGGGCATCCGAGGTGGATTGTCTGTAAAAGAGCGTGCACTTGAGGTGGCTTTTAGGATTTTGGATAGTTCCAAGCTTGATGTTAATGACCTGAGATTATGGCAGGAGAGTTGGCAGAAGACATTTGATGAGAATAAATATCGACCCAGCTTCGAAACTGACCGTTTGATTTGGTATGGCTATATTCAGAAAAATTTTGCCTATCATCCCAAAGGCAAAGGCCGATTGGCATGGAAAAAGGCAAAAGAGTTTGACCATTTTGACGACTGCTCATCTATCGGAAAAGATGGCAAAATTCATGAAGTGTGGAAACGGACAGGTATTAATCCCCGTTACTGTTGTCTTTTTGGCCCAACAAGCAACAAAGTCAAAAGGTTGATAGATTATATCTGCGAACATTACGAAAAATATGGAGATGAAACTCCATGGTTTTGTTATTACTCGGAACAAAAGTTCCAACGAGAGATAGAGGAATGGAAAGTCAAGCACCCGCTTCCCAAAATGATGTACATAATTCCTGACCTTAGTCGATTTTGGTTGTCCTATCACAGATTAAAGGCCAAGAGCGATGCCCTTATTACGGTTATTGCCCTTTTGCGTTTTAAGGCAGACCAAGGCCATTACCCCAAAAACCTCGAAATGCTGAGACCCAGAGAGGGGTTTAGATATCTGGAGAAGCTGCCGCAGGACCCATTTAGCGAAGGACCTTTGGCTTATCATTGGCTGGTTGATGATTTTGAGCTTTATAGTGTCGGACCTGACTTTAATGATGATGAGGGGAAAAGAACTCATGACGGCTATCCATTTTCAGGGGATAATAAAGGCGACGATGTTTTTTGGCCGCCATTCCGGCTGAATCGGGAAAATATAAAATTTATGCCCTCCAAAGATAGACCAAAACCATAGGCCGATAAATCGCCTTTATTTTTCTGCCGGCCACAATGAATATAAGGGGGACGATGTCTTGGGTGTTTCCCACTTCCCACAAATTATCCGATTAGGTGTTGCATTATGATTTTTGAATTGTTATTATTCTGCATTCGGGTCGTTTGGGTAATATAACCTGTTTATGAGCGGTAAAAATGATTCTTTCACAGATTTTACAGCCGAGTTTAGTAAAAGTGCCCCTCGCGGGCAAGGATAAGCAGTCGGTCATAACGGAGCTTGTCGATCTTCTTGACGCCGGCAAATTGCTGCTTGATAAAGGTATTGCTCTCCAGGCCGTTCTCAATCGTGAGCAGGTCAGAAGCACAGGCATCGGTTCCGGCATAGCGATTCCCCACGGCAAATGCAACGCTGTAAAGGAGTTGGTGATTGCTCTGGGAATTGCCGCGCAGCCCATCGATTTTGACAGTGTTGACAACAAACCCGTGAGTATCGTCATCCTGCTGTTATCGCCGCTTGACCAGACAGGCCCGCATATTCAGGCGCTTGCCCGCATAAGCCGATTGATGCTCGATGAGGCGTTCAGGAACAAACTCCAGAAGGCCTCTTCTGCCAATGAGGTTTGCGAGCTTTTTGCCAATAAGGAAAACGAGTAAATCCGTTTTGCCCGTTACTCGTTAATCTGTTCGGTATGTGATTCCCAGAGAACCAGTCCAAGCTCGTGAGCCGTCGCCATATCCTTGTTTTTCGGAACAACTCGCACCGCTATACCTCTGCGTCCCGAAGCACAGCAGGGCGTCAGCCCGCAGAACAAATGCTCGTTGTCAACGCCTGTGGATTTTTTGTAGTCCATCTGGATTACTTCCCCGTCAACGATATTGCCGCGGGAATCCAGCGGGCCGTGATATAGTTCCACCGAAATGTCATCAGGTTTCAATCTGCCGAGCTTGACGACTGCATTAACCTTAAGCTTTGAGCCGACTTTTAGCTGCGGATTTTGGGCGTCTAATGCGCTTCCGCCTTCGCCGTTGCCCATCTCCACATTCACGTCTTTAATAAACAGCTCCGACCACGCCCTCTGCGTATTTGCCTTCCACGAGGCAAGCGTTTTTGCCCTGCTCATATTGTCACTGACCATATAGTCCCATCTTGCCTGCGCGGGCAAATAGCATCGCTGCGTATATTCGCTTACCATTCTTGATGTGCAGAACTGGGGCGTTAGTCGTCTCATCGATTTTCTCGCACGGTGTATCCATGCCCGCGGCAGATTGTCTGCCGAGCGGGTATAATACAGAGGCACAACTTCATTTTCGAACATATTGTAAATCGCCTGTGCCTCGACCGTATCCTGGTAATTGGCGTCGTCATATACCTCGCCTGAGCCGATTGCCCAGCCGTTATCGGGTTTGTAGCCCTCGCACCACCATCCGTCAAGCGTGCTCATATTCAGCACACCGTTTATCGCCGCCTTCATTCCGCTTGTCCCGCTCGCTTCCAGAGGCCTTCTCGGGTTATTCAGCCATACATCAACGCCCTGCACTAACATCTTGGCGACGCTGATGTCGTAATCTTCGAGGAATACTATCCGGCGTCTTACGTCGAACTTCGCCGCAAAATGGGTGATTTCACGGATAAGGTCTTTGCCCTCGCTGTCCCGCGGATGCGCCTTGCCCGCGAATATGAACTGCACCGGCCTTTTGGTGTCGCTCAGCATTTTCGCTAATCGGGCGGGGTCTTTAAACATCAAAGTCGCCCTTTTATACGTCGCGAAACGTCTCGCGAAACCGATTGTCAATGTTTCCGGGTCGAGCACTTCCTCCGCCCGGTTTAGCTCGCTGTGATACGTCCCTCTTCTTTCCATCTGCGCCTTCAGACGCCTGCGGGCGAACGTTATCAGCCGTTCCTTGCACCGCTGGTGACATCTCCAGAACTCCTCGTCGGATATCTGCTCAACATTGTTCCATACCGGCGAATCGACTTTTTCATCCGCCCAGTTTGGTCCCATGTATCTTTCATACAGCCGACATATTTCCTCCGAAAGCCAGCTTCTTGTGTGCACGCCGTTGGTGATTGATGATATGGGAACCTCGTTTGTCGGGACCCTTCTCCACAGGCACGACCATATCTCGCGCGATACCTGCCCGTGCAGCTCGCTGACGCCGTTTGTGTAACTGCTGGCCCGTATCGCCAGCACCGGCATCTTGAACGGTTCGCCCTCGTCATCCGGCAGTATCCTGCCTAAGGAAATCAGTCGTCTCGCGTCTATTCCAAGCGATGGCGCATAACTGTCGAAGTATTTGTGCATCAGCTCCGTGCTGAATTCGTCAACACCTGCCCTGACAGGCGTATGCACCGTGAAAATTGTCCCCGCCTTTACCGCCTCGAACGCCTCGTCAAAGGATATTTTTGTCTCGTTCATTATGTATCGCATTCGTTCGAGAGCTGAAAATGCGGTGTGTCCTTCGTTGAGATGGCATACCGTCGGCTTGATGCCCATCGCGTAAAGCGCACGCATACCGCCGATGCCCATCATAAGCTCCTGGCGAATTCTCATCTCCGTATCGCCGCCGTAAACCGTCGTTGTAATCATCCGGTCGGTCGCGGAATTATTCGGCAGGTTCGTGTCTAACATATATAACTTGGTGCGTCCCACCGAACAGAGCCATATCTGGGCGAATACCGTTCTGCCCGGGTACTCCACGCTGATTGTCAACGGCTGCCCGTTGCTGCCGCGCACCAATTCAAGCGGCATATTGTAAAAGTCGTTCTCAACGTATGCCTCCTGCTGCCAGCCGTCAACGTTGAGATACTGGCGGAAATAACCCTTTTGATACATCAGCCCCACGCCGACTAACGGGATACCGAGGTCCGATGCACTCTTGATATGGTCGCCCGCGAGTATCCCCAGGCCGCCCGCGTAAATCGGCAGACATTCGTGAATCCCGAACTCCGCGCTGAAATACGCCAGCGTCATTTTCGTCGATTTGGGACACACCGAATCAAACCACGTCGGTCCTTCGAGATATGCTTGAAGTTTGTCCGACGCCTTTTTCAATTCAGCGATAAATCCCTGGTTTTCCGCAAGCGCGTTCAGCCGCTCCTGTGGAACGCTGCCTAACAGCTTGACCGGGTTATGCCCGCAACTCTGCCACAGCGCCGGGTCAATCCGCGAAAATAAATCAATAGATTCAGGGTTCCACGACCAGAACAAATTCACCGCGATTGCCTGAAGGTCAGTCAAAACCTCAGGCAGGGCCGGCAGGACTGTGTAGTTACGAATCTTAAGCATTTTCACCTCTTCTCAGCGTTGCAACTCTTTTTGTTTCAGGCATTAAAGAACGCCGACATATACACTTACACCCTTGCATATAATCGGCCAAAATACACCCCCGCTTAATACCAAAAACCCCCGAAATACACCCTCCGATTTACTTATATGACCTTGTGAGGGGACAAAAAAAGGGCCTGTTGTTACAGGCCCTTCTCTATAGCAGGATTTACCTCCGCAGATGCCGTAAGAAAGCGAATCGAAGAAACCCATCACATTTAATGGGCAATCGTTGCTTGTGTCCGAAAGTCCAAATTCAATAGGCGTTTTCGGGCCTCAAGGCCTGATTTCCCAGGGTTAAGGGTATCGGTTTTTTCAAATATGGCTTTCTATACCAAACACCGCAGGGGTGCCTGCCATAATTACTTATACGTTTTTTCAAAGAAAAAGGAGCAATTTAAATCGCCCCTTATTAACTTGTCGTGCCCGCTTTTTTAGGACCTTCTAACTGCCGGAGGACAGAGAACTGATGACGGACGACAGCTCTTAATCTGTCTTCTGTTTTCCGTTTTCTGCCTTCCGTTCTACTGCGCCTATTCGGCTTTCACTTGATAATTTCTCCAAAGGAAATTTTGCCCGACGCTAACCCCTTTGATATGAAGATGTTGAGTCGTTACCATTTCGAGCGATTTATCTTGAGCGGTATCGAGGGGCGACAGAGAGGAAAATGCAGGACGGGTTTTATGCTGCCCTACAATTCCTTTTGTGCTTTTTTGCAGCAATTCTTGAAGTTACGCTGTTCTCAATTCTGCGCCGATGGATTCGGTGAGCGATTTCAGAATCTCGGCCTGGAAGCCGTCAACAGTTTCGTGGGTGAGAGTACCATCGGCGTCGCGGAACCATAACGAAAGTGTTACGCTCTTTTTGCCTTGGGGTATGCCTTTGCCGCGGAATATATCGACAAACTGCAATTCCTCTAATTCAGCAGGGGCCTTCTTGTTTACGCCGGCTTCGATATCCGCCCAGACAACGTCCTCGTTTACCAATAGCGACAGGTCCCGTTTTATCGCGGGGAATTTGGGCAATTGCTTAACTTTTATTGAGCCGGCGTGAAGCGCAAGTAATTGTTCGAGGTCTAACTCCGCTCCGCAAATGGTTGTGTGTTTGAAATCGAATCTATCAAGGACTTGCTGCGATGCCATACCAACTAAACCGACCTGCTTGTTATTAGCGAGTACTTTTACCCCTGCCTGTGCCCAGTTGATTTCCGTGGGTTCGAATTTGACCACCGCATCCGCGGCCAGAGTTTTTAGAAGCCCATCGACAACGCCCTTGATGTCCCTGAAATCGCTGTCGCAGGTAATCGTCAGACGTGTCTTTTCAATAGGTAGCTTTCCTGCTTCTGCCGGGATATATGTGTCGGCTATTTCAAAGAGCCGGCAGGGGGTGTTGCCTACGTTGTGATTGGTCTTTATCACGCCAAACAGCGAAGGCAAAACACTTTGCCTGAGCAGATTCGTTCCGGTTCTCGTAACGTCCTTGACTGATAAGTGCTGCTTATTATCGTTTTGGGTGAATAGCTCCGCGTCCCTGCTGTCGATGAAGCTGATTGTTACCGTCTCGTAAAACCCGCATCCCGTAAGATATGTCCCTATCGCGTCGATTGTCTTCTTACGTGTATCCGTCGGCGAAACTTCAATTGTTATCGCGTTTTCCGTCGGTATCTTGTCGTAACCATATACGCGGGCGATTTCCTCAATCAAATCCGCCTCGCGGTAAACATCACTTCGCCACGTCGGCACCGAGCAGATTATCTGCTCGCCCCGTGAGATAACGTCTTTGCCTATCTCACGGGGTGAGCCGTTTTGCTTCGGTTGGAAACCTAATTTCGTCAGAATCTGGATTACAGTGTTGTTCGGCACTTCGATACCAAGCAGTTTCTTTAATCGCGCTAGACGCAGCGTCGCCTGTTTTGGTTTTGGTTTTCCCGGATACGCGTCGATAACGCCTTTTGCTGCCTTGCCGCCCGATACCTGAATTATCAGTTGAGCGGTTCGCTTCGATGCCCAGTCGATATTTTCGATATCGACGATTCTGCAGAACCGAAACGCCGCCTCCGAAGGCAGCGACAAATTGCGAGATGTCGTCCTTACACTCAAGGGCGAGAAAAACGCGTCCTCAAGCAATACCGTCGTCGTCGCGTCGCTTACTTCCGTATCTAATCCTCCCATAACGCCCGCCACCGCCACCGGGTATTTTGAGTCGGCGATTACGAGCATATCGGGAGTCAATTTGCATTTCGAGCCGTCGATACTGATGATTTGCTCGCCGGCTTCCGCTTTGCGGACAATAATTTTCCCGCCAAATAATTTTTTGTAATCAAACGCGTGCGGCGGCTGGCCCGTTTCCATCATCGCGTAGTTCGTCGCGTCAACAACGTTATTGATGCTCCGCATACCAATTGCCTCAAGCCGTTTGCGCATCCAGTCAGGCGTCGGCCCAACCTTGACTCCCTCGATAATCCGAGCCGTATAACGCGGACACAGCCCCGGCTCACGAATCTCAACGCTCGCAAACTCCGACGCCGGCTTCGATGATTCCGATAATTCAACTTTAGGCAGTTTCAGTTCTTTGCCCGTCGCCGCAGCAAGCTCGCGCGCGACGCCGATATACCCAAGGCAATCGCCCCGGTTGCTCGTTACCTCAACGTCGATTACCGCATCACTTGCCTCGGCGAAGCCCTGAGGCGAAGACGGGCCTTCGAGCTGCTCGATACCTTCGTATGGGAATCCGCGGTTGCTTAAAATCTCCGCGACCTCCCGGACCGAGAGCTCGATATCAATATAATCTTTAAGCCAGCTTAATAGAACTTTCATAAGTCAAATAAGGTAACCGGTGAGCGAAATACTGTCAATGAAATTGAATTGCTTTCCCTTAGCGAAGAGATGCTATCTCTCCGTCTTTGGTCCTTAGTCCTCCATCCTCTGCTTGCCCTACGGCCTGTTCACCGTAGCTTTAGCGTAGGTGGAAGCGTTAGCGAAGGAGGGTCTTCCGTTTTTTACTCTTTCTTTGGTATGCAGACACACTCTTCCGCCGGCTCACCGCAGCCGCTGCAAACCCCATCCTCTATCGGCGCCCCGCATAACTCGCAGGGCGAACATCCGCAGGTCTGACACATATTGCATGTCCTCCTTATATTTATTGTTTAACGTTCACCGCCTTGCGAATCCCGTAATTCGTCGCAATCATCGCGTCCGCCTGTGGCAACTGCTGACGCGGTATAACCACCGTCGGGTTATCCAGCTCGAATTCCACGACGTCGTATTTTGCGCCTGGGTTTAGCTTCTGTGCCCTGACGATGTCGCTTAATCGGCTGATGGGCATACCATTAAACTTACTCACGACAATCTGGGACAGGTCGGTATAGCCGAGGTTTATCTGCGCGGGCAAAACATAGCTCAGCATTACAATCTCCCTGCGCTGGGCCGTCGGCTTAAACGCCATGTCCCTGAAGTAATGCAGCAAATGAGGCATAACCTTGCCCTCCCAGTCCTTGCCCCAGTTTGTCAGGTATGGCCTCGTCAGCTTCTGAAACACAAATCCGCCCGTAACCACGTACTCCGGCTGCTTTCCGTATTCGTAGTAGGGGACAAGCATCTCGCCCACGTCGAAATTTTTCGCCTGCATGTGCAACTGCTGTTTAGCCCCGTCGCGCCATATATCAAAAACAATATCGTCGCCGACTTTGTGGCTTGTGATTAAATGATGGAACATTATGCGGTCGTATGCCGGGTACTTGAATTTGCCGTATGCGTCAATCTCTTTACCGTCGATTGCGAGAATCACGTCGCCCGCCTTCAGCGAATCGCATCCCGTCCCTATGTTGTACACGCTGGCAACCTGCATGCCGTTTTTCATCGTCGCGGGCATCTTGAGATACGTTCGCGTCGTCGGGTCGAGCAATGTTTCGGCCGTGAACCCGACCGCAGGCACTCCGGGATAGTTGCCGTCCTTCGCCCTGGCAAGGAAGTTGTTGATTATCGCTGCCGGCACAAGACCCGTCTCGGTTGTGCTTTTGCTCCAGCAGGCGATTCCTATAGGTGTCGAACCGTCGCAATAAACCTGTCCCGTTGACGTTTCCTGCGATGTGTTCGTAACTATCATGTTCAAAAAATACGTATATGAAACCGTCGAACGCAATAACTCCGCCCGGTCCATATACCCCTGTCCCGTGGTCATCTCGCCGTTGGCGTTGAGCCAGTAATAATTCAGCTTCGTCCCCCGCTGAAACTTGTCTTCGAATCTTATCGGCTTCAGCGGCTTTTTCATCGCGTTCGGCTCAAGCTCCAGCAGCGCAAGGTCCACTTCGTAATCGATTGTCTTTATCGTTGCCGGTATGTATTCGTTTTGCCCCGACACCTTCGCCTTGATTAACTTTGCGTCCGTCAGGTTCCACGCGGGCGTTATCACCTGGTATGGCCCCGTCGCACAGCCCACTCCGCTTTTCTGCTGAATATCGGTATTCTTCCACGGCCGTATCTGGTCATACCCGTACGATGAAATCTCCAGATATACAATCGACCCCTTCATCGCCTCGCGCGTCTGGTCCTCTCCCGCCCTGGCTGAAACGCCGGTTATGCTTAGCACAACCAGAGATATTAGAGCAAAACGATTTATTGATAGGATTCTCATTGTTGTACCTCCCTCTTGTTGGAACCGGTCGAAGGCAATCTGGTCTGCTGCGGTATATCATATTTTGTGAGTATCTTCGCCTGTTGTGCGTGCGCCTCTTTCGCGTCCAGTATCAATGGCCGGTCCATACCCATAAACGCAATCGTGTAATAACCCTCAGGCGGCTTATCGAATGCCTTCCACACGTCCGCAAGCTCTTCGATTGTCGTCCCGTTTATGCTTTCGACCACCTGGCTCTTGAATCCGCCCGCGTACGCGTTTATCTCGTCGGGCATTATCTCCGAAAGCACCACGTATTCCTTTCTCGCCCTGTCCTCGTTTAGCTGCATCGAATTGTGGAACAGGTATCGCAGATAAAACGGCGCATCTTTAATCCATTCAGCCCCCCATGTTTCGAGATAATTGCGTGTCGCCGGCACAAAAACAAACCCCGCGAAACAAACGTATTCCGGCTCGATATCGTATCGCCTCGCGAATTCAAAAACAGTCCTGTTCAGCGCAACCGTCGCCGTCACCTTTGTAAGTTTCCCGTCGCGGTAAAATGCAAGTTCTACCGTTTGCCCTATCTGTTTTGTCTCCACGACCTCGGACATATCGAGCTTCAACCCGTATATTTCCACTCTCCCGTCGTTGTCGATTGCGTACTGGTCAATCTGCGTCAGCACGTCGCCCGCTTTTAAAATCGATTCGACCGAGCTGTGCATTATGGTATCAATCACGACTATACCCTGCTGGTCCGCGGGCACCTTAAGATAGTCCTTGTATGCCGGGCTATGCAGCCCCGGGTACAGCATCACGCCAAGCGTCCCGAACCCGTCGTATTTGCCGTCGTTTATATCGCCTAAAAAATGCCTTATCACAGTCGTCGGAATCATATACCCGATATTGTCCGCCTGCCTCAGCCCCTGGAATGCTACGCCCACAACCTTGCCGTCTTGTATGACAGGCCCGCCGGAGTTACCCGGGTTTATCGCCGCGTCCGTTTGAATCACAAGGTGCGAATCCGCTCCGGTATGCGCGTATGTATCCACCTGTATCCGCGAAACAATACCTTTCGTTACCGATATCCGTCTGCCTCCCATAGGGAATCCGTATGTTTCGACCGCCGTGTTTACCCCCGGCAGTTCCGCCAGCTCAAGCGCCTTTGTGTCATCAAAAAAGCTCTTGTCTTCAACCGCCAGTAACGCTAAATCGCAGTCGTGCCCGATAAATGCCACCTTCGCGGGATACCGTTTCGCCACACCTTCTTTTTGAAGCTCAATATATTTGTTGTTGCTCACGTTGTGCGCGTTGGTCAGTATTTTATTATCCTCGATGATAAACCCCGACCCTGTTCCCTGCGCCATCGCCTTCGGCTTCCACGGCGTTATATAATCGAATTCCTGCCCCGCGCTGCGTATCATCACTACCGATTTCTCCATCCCCTCCAACCCGCTGGCCTGGCAGATGCTGCAAACACAAATTACACAGATAAAAATCAGGAATTTGAAATTACAAATCGGGAGATGTAATTTTGAATTCTCAATTCTCAATTCTAAATTCTTCATTCTCATCGCTCCGGACATATCAGTAACGCTTCCGTTTGCCATTACCCCGCCGATATTACCGCGCGGGAATGATAAACACAATGGCCTTCCGTGGCTTTACTTTAGCCCTCGACTATTGCTTTGTCTGCTCTTAAGCAGCTATAATTGGCTTGGCGAAATCAAAATGTCTAAATCTGAAATATGAGAGAACGGGTATGATAAAGATAAGTTACTTAAAGCCGGATATCGTAATGACCGGTCTCGTCTTTATTTTTGTCCTCGGCGGAATCGCAGCAGGGCAGCAAAACCTCATGCCTCATCTTCAAAAGCAGGGCGACGCGACGCAGTTGGTTGTGGATGGTAAGCCCTTTTTGATGCTCGCGGGCGAATTGGGTAATTCCGCTGCGTCGAGCGTCGATAATATGAAGCCCATATGGCCCCGCCTTGCCGAATGCAATCTTAATACCGTGCTTATGCCCGTTTACTGGGATTTGATTGAGCCGCAGGAAGGCAAATTTGACTTTGCCTTGGTTGACGGCCTCATACGTGACGCCCGCCGTAATGATTTGCGTCTCGTTCTGCTTTGGTTCGCAAGCTGGAAAAACAGCATGGCCTGCTATGTCCCGTATTGGGTCAAGACAAACGACGAACGTTTTCCGCGTGCTCAGGATACGGCCGGCAAAGGGCTCGAAATCCTGTCGCCGTTCAGCGAATCGAACTGCGATGCCGACACGCGAGCATTCGTCGCTCTTATGCGGCATATTCGTAAGTTTGATGGTGACAGACGAACGGTGATTATGGTTCAGGTAGAAAACGAGGTCGGTATGATACCCGACGCCAGAGACCATTGTTCCGCTGCAAATGAGCAGTTCGATAAGCCGGTGCCAAAAGAGCTGATGGATTACCTGCAGGAGCATAAAGATGCGCTCGTACCGGAATTCAACGACGTCTGGAAGGCAGGGGGCTTCAAAACTTCAGGAACGTGGGAAGAGATTTTCGGCAGCGGAATCGGCACGGAGGAAATTTTTATGGCCTGGTTCTATGCCCGCTATATCAATCGCGTCGCTGCCGCAGGTAAAGCCGAACATCCCCTGCCGATGTTTGTCAACGCCGCTCTCATTCGCCCGAATTACAAACCCGGCCAGTACCCAAGTGCAGGCCCATTGCCGCATTTAATGGACGTTTGGCGGGCCGGCGCTCCGCAGATTGATTTTCTCGCTCCCGATATCTATTTCCCGAATTTTGTCGAGTGGATTGGCAAATTCGACCGCTCGGGTAACCCGGTTTTCATTCCTGAGGTCGGCAGGGGGTCGGAAAATCCTGCCAACGCCTTTTATGCAATCGGCCGGCATAACGCGATGGGTTTCTCGCCGTTTGCTATTGAGAGCTTCATTAAGCCCGATTTTGAGCTTGCCCAGGCATACGGCGTCCTTTCGCAGTTGGCGCCCTTGATTCTCGAAAACCAGGGCAAAGGGACCAGCACCGGCGTCTTGGTTGATTCTAATAATCCGATTCAGCAGATTCGGCTCGGCGACTATAAGCTAAATGTAAAATTAGACGCCGGTTGGGGTAAGCCTGTTACACCCGGAATGCTGGCGGGCAGTATTATCATCTCCGTCGGGCCGGATGAATATATAATCGCCGGTAAAAGTCAGGTGATTACTTTTGAGCCCGACACACCGGGCGAACCCATTGCAGGCATCGGCTTGATTCAACGTGGACGATTTGTCAAAGGCCGATGGGTCACGGATCTTTGGCTAAACGGCGACGAAAGTCATCAGGGAAGACATCTCCGCCTCTCACCCGAACGTTATGACATCCAGCGTATCAAGCTCTATCGCTACCGCTAACGATTACAACAGCCTTCCGCGCCTAACGCGGCAGGTTCCGTCGTGAATCTATAAGCGGGCTATTTCCGGCGTCTGCGGATAATCGCCGTAATACCGAGTCCTAACAATCCAATCGTCGCCGGCTCAGGAATCGGCGTCCCTGTCAGCTCGAAATTATCGAACGCCAGTTTGCCGCTGCCATCTTTGTCGAAATCATTGAACCGGAATTCCACGACCGGCTGGTTCTCAATGGCGTCTAAGCTGGCAAGTGAATACGAGAAACTGAGGAATCCTGAACTTCCTCCGGTGATTGGTGTATTATTCAATATATTTGTCCACGGGTCCGTATCGTTGAGACGGTAATCTATGTCAAATGAGTCAGTGCTGCTTTTCCACGCCTTGTAATCAAACCTGACGCTGAGGTCCGTCCAGCCGACAGTGTCGATAGTGACAATCCATCTGGCGTTGTCGCCGCTTACCTTTATTTCATCCCATGCCGCTGACTGACCCATTGCGTGCGAAACTCCCGCCGCGTCCGTGTATGCCACACCGTCCTTGCCGTCCGGGTCAAGTGTTCCGCCCGAAAGCACTAATGTCGGCGTTCCAACCAGGTTTTCAGTCGTCACGGCCGTAGTATAGTTGGCCGCATTTGAGCCGAAATCCCATATTGCCATTTGCTGGGAGCCGGACGCCGAAACAACGCCGATTCCCAACAGTACAAATGCTACAACGATTCTTCTCATTCTCTCACCCTTTCCTTATGGTTAGTAAAAAAACGACGCACCACCACTCGTAATGCGAATCTAAATTTCCACCTTCTTCTGGTGTGGCCCTATAATAACACTCCCCAAACCCCTGTTTATTATATAACAGCGATTACCCAAAATCAAGTCAATTAGCCGAAATACCTGGGATAGAAACCCCCATATTAACAACAATAGGGGCTTTATTACAACCAGCCGTAGGGGGGACTTTATCTGCCGCATGCCGTTTGGCATCCCTTACGGGAGGCGGATTGCCCCGCAGAATCGGACTCGAATCGCACCCTGAATCCATTTTTTCGGGAAGATTTAAGTTGACGGCCTTCGGAAACACGGTTTATACTCTTGCGATTTTTTGAACTAAAAAACGCTATGGAGGCACTATGGCTGGTGAAGTAAAAGATATTTTGAAAAACAGGGTTAAAGAAAAACACTATGACCGATTAGTTGCGGTTGACCACCCTAAGATGCACCATTTCATCGCGGACGCTATCGAGCTGACAAATCCGGCTTCCGTCTATGTCTGCACCGACTTGCCCGAGGATATCGCGCATATCCGCGCCCTTGCCGTCAAAAACGGAGAGGAAATTCCCCTCGACATCAAGGGCCACACCTGCCATTTCGACGGCATTAACGACCAGGGACGCGATACCTTCAGCACAAGATACCTTCTGCCCGCCGGTTCATCACTCGGCGAATCGCTCAAATCCGTCGAAAAACAGGCAGGAACCAAAGAAATCCGCGACCTCCTTAAAAACTCGATGGCAGGCAGGGAAATGATTATTTGCTTCTGGTGTCTCGGCCCCGTCGGCTCCGAGTTCACCATCCCCTGTCTTCAGATTACCGACTCGCCCTATGTCGTTCACAGCGAATCGCTTCTCTATCGCCCCGGCTACGAACAGTTCAAAAAACTCGGTGAAAACCACGGTTTTTTCAGATTTCTCCACTCCGAGGGCGAACTTGAACACGGCGTCAGTAAAAACGACAAACTCCGCCGCGTTTATATCGACCTTGAAGACGAATTGGTTTACTCCGTAAACACCCAGTACGGCGGCAACACTATAGGCCTCAAAAAACTCGCCCTGCGACTTGCTATCCAGAAGGCCTCACGCGAGGGCTGGCTCGCCGAACACATGTTCGTTATGGGCGCACACGGACCAAAAGGACGCGTTACTTATTTCACAGGCGCCTTCCCCTCCGCCTGCGGCAAAACCTCAACCTCGATGCTCCCGGGCCAAACAATCGTCGGCGACGACATTGCCTATTTCCGCAAAAAAGATGGTCAAATCCGCGGCGTCAACGTCGAAAAAGGCATCTTCGGCATCATCCAGGACGTCAGCGAAAATGACGACCCCGTCATTTATAAAGTCCTCACAAACCCGATGGAGGTCATCTTCTCCAACGTCCTGCTCGACGCGAATAAAAAACCATACTGGCTCGGTATGGGTTGTGAAATACCGCCCGAAGGCACCAATTTCTCCGGCGCATGGTTCAACGGTAAATCCGATGACCAGGGCAATCCCATTCCGCCCGCTCACAAAAACGCCCGTTATACCCTCAGCATCCCTGACCTCGACAACTGCGACCCCGCGCTCAACGACACAAACGGTGTCCTCGTCGGCGGTATGGTTTACGGTGGACGCGACAGTGACACATGGAATCCCGTTGAGCAGGCGTTTGACTGGAGCGAAGGAATCATCCTAAAAGGCGCGGCTCTCGAATCGGAAACAACAGCAGCGACTCTTGGCAAGCAGGGTGTTAGAACCTTCAACCTTATGTCGAATCTCGACTTCGTTTCGATACCGCTCGGCAAATATGTCCAGATAAATCTCGACTTTGCCAAAGGCGTCAAAAAGCCGCCCCTTATCTTCTCCGTCAATTATTTCCTCCGCGGAAAAGACGGCAAATACCTCAATACTATGGCAGACAAGCTCGTCTGGATTCTTTGGGCGGAGCTTCGCGTCAATGGCGATGTCGATGCAATCAAAACACCGACCGGTTTCATACCTATGTATGATGACCTAGCCCGGCTGTTCAAAGAGCATCTCAAAACCCAGTTTACAAAAGACGATTACGAAAAACAGTTCACAATTCGTATTCCCGAAAACCTCGCCAAACTTGACCGCGTCGAGAAGGTTTATCGGGAGAAAGTCCCAGATACCCCCAAAATCCTGTTCGATACCTTCGCCGAGGCCAGAAAACGCTTCAAATCCGCCGCCGAACAGTATGGGGATTACATTTCCCCCTTCGAGCTGCTTGGCAAGTAGGGGGCTGATGGTTTTTGCTGCCCAATAACTGTTTTCATACGGGCTTTGTAGTATTAAAAATTTGCCTTGGGCAATGGCATCGCTTATTTCCTATTTTGCCATCCACTTGAATAATCGCTGTCCCTTTAGTCGTAACCTCTTGCAGCAAAATAAGTTAGCTGCTTTTGGGGCTGCTTTTAGACCTCGAGCTCCGATTGCCTATTATGCCAATTTTGCTTGTTCTGCATTTAATCTGGGATAAAAAACAAAAAGTCCTATAATTCATTTGACTTTGTTTCTTAAGTAGCGTAGAATAAAGCATTGAAGAAGAAATGGGAGAGAGTGCCCTCATCTTCACGCAGGGTATTCTCGCCAGAAACGCATTATTAGAGCGGTGCAAGGGAGAATATGTCTGCACTGGAGATGGGGCTGAGAAGGTAATGAGTGAAAGTTCGCGCAAGGTGCCTCTTGGCGCAAAAGAGTTGAGCTTTCAGAATGGAAGCGGCAAACACGGGCAGCAGGATTCTGCGTCTGTGCAGCCGTTTTATACGCGCACGCATAATCATTTTCTCGGCAGTTCCGCCGCGTTCAACTCCGTAATGGAAGTTATCAGGGCTATTGCCGCCCGCGAATGTCCGGTTATTATTACCGGCGAAACAGGCGTCGGCAAGGAAATGGTCGCACGTCAAATTCACGTCTCGGGCAGCCGCGCCGACCGCGTCTTTGTTCCCGTCGATTGCACCACCCTTACAGGCCAGTTATTCGAAAGCCAGTTATTCGGCCATGTCAAAGGCGCATTTACAAGCGCAGTTGACAGCACGCTCGGTTTCTTCAGGGCGGCAGACGGCGGCACGATTTTCCTCGATGAAATAAGCGAAATACCCCTCGAGCTTCAGGCAAAGCTCCTCCGCGTCCTTCAGGAACGCCGTGTAACGCCCCTCGGCTCCGCTATGTCATATCCGGTCGATTCCCGCGTCCTCTGCGCGACCTGCAAGGACCTGCAGGATATGGTCAAAAAGGGCACGTTCCGCTCAGACCTCTATTACCGCCTCAACGTTGTTCAACTTGAGGTGCCTCCCCTTCGTCATCGCAAAGAAGACATCCTCGATTTGGCTGAATACTTCCTCAAAAACCAGTCGGCCTTCTACAACGAGTCGCCCAAGACATTTAGCGAATCTGTCAAACGCCTCCTGATTAACTACGCCTGGCCAGGCAACGTCCGTGAGCTTGCCAACGCCATCGAACGTGCTTATGTCCTCACTGAGGGCCCCGAAATTCAGCCCGCCGTAATGCCTTTCGAAATTATAATAGCTGATTCGCCTTCTTATCCCAAAGACCAGTTGCCGACCCTCGATGAAGTAAAACGCAGGGTCATTGCTCAGACCATCGAATACACCAAAGGCCGAAAAATCGCCGCCGCAAGAATCCTCGGCATCGATCGTCGCCAGCTCAATCGTCTTATGGGAAAATTCGGGATCCCCGCAGAAGCTGACGAAAACGCAAAACAGTAACCCCGTCCTGTTCTTCCTAAATCCGCATTTTCTTCCTGATAACCTGATTATCTGGTATCCTGATTACCTCTGTCTTTCGTCTTCAAATCACCATTCGGCAATCCGCGTTTATCCGCCGTAGTGATGGCCGGCGTAGAGAAGGTTAATCGCGAAGAGGTGAATCGGGGCAAATATATAACCGAAAACCTGCCACGCGATCACCAATCCGATAATCGCGACGGATGGCTGGCTGGTAAGGGCTTTGTATTTGTAAGCGTTCTCACTGTCCAAAACCAGAGGCACAAGGCAGCTTCCGTCCAATGGCGGTATAGGTAACAGGTTAAAAACAAACAGCACTAAGTTGAGCGTAAAAAGTATGCTCGTCATTACCGCTATGCTGTTCGCCCAGCCCGCACTCTCCACATCAGCTATATGTGAAAATGTGATACTATCAGGCGGGGAAAAATAACCCATCGCGTATCCCACCCGGATTATCACCACGCCGGCGATAGCAAGAATAAGATTTCCCGCAGGCCCCGCCATCGCCATCATTATCTCGCGTTTCGGATGGCGCTGTGCCCAGGCGGTGTCATAAGGCGCGCTCGCCCATCCAATCATCCAGCCGTTTAAAATATACGATATAATCGGCAGCACAATCATTCCGATGGGTTCTCTCCTCATGTGTGCAAACGGATGCAAGCTGACCTGTCCGCCGTAATACGCGGTTTTGTCGCCGAGTTTCATCGCGGCAAACGCGTGCGCCGCCTCGTGAAAGCTCAGCGACAGCACGAATACAACGTACCACGCAAGCCCTAATGCCACATCGTTATTCATTCCAGGCAGAATACCGATTTTTCTCCTAATCGCAACTGTGAAATAAGCAGGAGGATTCCGATGAAATTGGCAATCGGCAATAAACATGTTCCATTCTGGTCACCTCCAGCCAAACTGGTCATATCGTCGAAGTCCCATTCTAACGCAAGGGCTTACGACAATAATTGTCGCGTATCTATGACCAAAATGGTCGGCTATTGGTTTATGCCTTATCAAGGCCTCCGCAGGAATCGACCAACGTAACTCCTTTGCAGTAAACGACTTAAAAAATTCTTTTTTTCACGGCACGGTCTGGCACGCCATTCGCTTTATACATTAGCGAAGAAAAAAAGCGAAACACCCGTAGGCGAATAAGTCGCAGAGTACTTAGGAACGTAGATGGTTGTTCTTGTTCAGGCAACAGTTTTGACAGTGGGTTTAAACGGCAGAAGTGAAGTGTTAAGAGAACTGCCGATAAGGTTGATAAAAATGCAGTCAGGTGTTGAGGCTGCTCGTTCTTTGAAAAATGAAAAGGTGAACAGCGTAATCAGCAGATGGGATTTGGATGATATGCCCGATGGAAGATTTCTCAAATCTTTCAAAGCGGCTAAACCCTATATCCCTACGATTGCCCTGGTAAAGCCAGGCAGCAAAGCTCAGGAAATCGCTGCCAGGTCTTTGGGCGTCTCCGCGGTCCTTGCTGAGAACGCAACCGACAATGTCTTAAGAGACACGGTTGCCAATCTGCTCGGTATCCAGGGTGACGTTGCTATCAAGGCAATATTTTCTGCTGGTAATGTTGAGGAGCTAATGAGAGAAGGCTAATTCCGGTGGCTTATCAGGGTTTTGAAAAGCCATCATCTTTCTGAGAGCACGCACGGCTTACGCCGTGATTAAATAGGCTCACAAGGAGTTTTCTCCCCCCAAGCTGGGTTTGTTACCCCAGACAGATTATATAATCTAAAGCGCGGTAAATGAACCCGGCACGAATATCGACATCCTGCTCTGTTTAGAGCGGGGTGATTAAGATAACAAAATCTACACATATTCTCTCTCCCTTCTTCGCTGGATTTGATACTCTCTCTCTTCTCAAATCCAGCTCGTAACCATACGCGGTCAATCGGCCGCGACAAGGGTAATAAACTCATTCTCTCTCCCCTTCTTCGCTGGGTTTCGACTCTCTTCGTAACCCAGCTCGAATACAACCGTGGCTTAGCCACGATTAGTATAAAAGCTCATTCTCTCTCCCCTTCTTCGCTGGGTTTCGACTCTCTTCGCAACCCAGCTCGAATACAACCGTGGCTTAGCCACGATTAGTATAAAAGCTCATTCTCTCTCCCCTTCTTCGCTGGATTTGAAACTCTCTTCACAAATCCAGCAGTCTAAAAACGTCCCGTAGTTTTGAGAACGCGGGGCGATAGTAATACGGTAGTGGAGGCGGGTAAATTAGTAGTGGAGGCGGGTAAATTAGTTCTCTCTCCCTTTTCTTCGCTGGGTTAGAGCTTGTTTCCAAAAAAACAGGCGA
This sequence comes from Sedimentisphaerales bacterium, assembly GCA_050012695.1. Classification (GTDB taxonomy): domain Bacteria; phylum Planctomycetota; class Phycisphaerae; order Sedimentisphaerales; family Anaerobacaceae; genus Fen-1362. The sequence continues at coordinate 63,586 of JBEKGR010000014.1, forward strand.
ACCCAGCATGGCTGTTCGCATAATCGTTTGTGCGATTGTGCTTTAAGATAACAGTGTGAAAGTCGCTGGGCCGGTCAGGTTAACAAACCTGTTCGGCCCAGTATGTTTGGCCGCGGAAATATCGAGCTTGGAATCCAGCCGGCTCGCGCAAGTAATACCTGCGTCAGGAAAAAAGCGGGTAAGTAATAAGTTTGGCAATTGTAACAAAAAGGAGTGTTTGCCATGTCAAAGATTTATGTGGTATTCAAAGATGTGTTACTGTTCCCCCTGTTGCTGTCTATTGGTTTTTTGGCAGCCGTTATATTGATGAATTCACCACTGGTTCGGGCGTTTTGGATGGAAGGGATTTAATTCGGCGTGACCGTTTTTTCGATTGGCAGACCAGGACTGTTCGCATAATAGCAAAATAACAGTGTGAAAGTCCCAAGGCCGGGCAGGTCAACAGACCTGCTCGCCCAGTGTTCTGCCAATGTGTTCTTTGTAACCGCCAGCGACGGTTTGTCTGCTGGGCCTTGGTGTGTTGAGTCTGCTTCGGAGGAAGAAAAGTGCATAAGCAAAGAAGAGAGGTCACAAATGCGGAGCGCTTTGTGCTCTCCGCAGCATGGCCTCAAGAAAACTATAAGAAAAGAAGATGTATGAAAAAGCATTTTTTGATAATCATCCTATTGGCGTTTTTTGCTGTCGGAGTTATCTCCGTCAATGCCAAAGCAAGTGCGACAATAGCAACGTTTGCTGACCCGTCCAGAAACAGCAGTAATCCGCTGTTTA
>JBEKGR010000015.1:0-42528 GCA_050012695.1 Sedimentisphaerales bacterium
GCCTTTGTCGGTCGCTGTAACGCTTACCGTCGCCAGAACAGGCGCAGCGATAATCAGCATTGCAATAACTAATAAAATCTTCTTCATAATCAAATCCTCCAAATTAAGGTCATAGAGTTAATTTGTTTCATTTTAAGCCATCCCGCTTAGACAAGCCCCGCAGGGCAGGCAGAGAATCCATTAACCTTCAACTATCGGCATAATAGAACGCCGCCTTTTACGCAATCCGAATTATACCACATCAAAACGCCAAAGTCCAATAAAAAACGGGGAAACTGCGTGATTTCCCTTAGGGTCGTTTAAAACCCGTATTTTACTCTTATTTGCTCATTTGCGAGGACGCAGGAGCAGGCCGCCAAGGCCGAGCAGCCCTATTGTCATCGGCTCAGGAACCTGGTGAATAACCACGGTGTCCAATATTGGCATTAGAACGGCCTGGCCATCATCAACAATATTGCCGTTGCCAAGTATAATGGTCGAGTCGCCGGCGATTTCGGCGTGATATGTAATGCCGTTAACCACTGTGCCGTTCATAACCAAAGGCGGACTTGTGTTACCGATTAGGTTGATGTAATACGTCTGGGTCGCGTACAGCCAGCCACATTGATGGACGGTATTGACATACTGGTCGCCTGCGCCCTGGTGGAGCGTAATCTCACCGGCGGTGGAGCTGAAATCCGGCCATACAACGCTGCCGCCCGATACCGTTCCCAAACTGCCATCCATAACGAACAAATACAGGTCCGAGGGGCTTTGTTCTTCAGTCGCGACGATACTGATTGTCGCTGTTTCGTTGGGGCCAATACTTGCCCCGCCAGTTTTACCATTCACATTGATTACCAGCGCCGCGTTGGCTATCGCGGCCATTGACAGGACCATTAAAACCGCCAATAATTTTTTCATATTGTTCCCCTTTCGATTTTATTCGACCTTCCGGCAGAGCCGGCCAACCGGGAAAGACGCCTCTCCTCGAACCGGCAAAATTTATAGAAGTACCTTCTTCGGGGAGAATTATGCCAGATTATAAACGCCATTGTCCAATAAAAAATTGTGTTTTTTGACGCTGATTTTATTGATTGTTTAGACGCAGATTGCGCTGATTCCGCTGACACGGAGCATAGCGACGAGCCCGCTTCGGAAAAGTGAAAGTTATTAAACATCTGCGTTAATCTGCGTAATCTGCGTCTAATAAAACAAAAAAAAGAGGCAAGCCAAACCGGCTTGCCTCTCTGTAAAGCTAAAACTTGTTCTGTCGTTTTCGCTTATTTGCTGCGACGACGAAGGAACAATCCACCGAGACCGAGCAGTGTCATTGTGAACGGCTCTGGTGTAACAAGAACTGCCTTGCTGGCCATGTTCGTCCCAACGATTTGGTTCCAGAGAACGTCCTGGATATAGTTCTCAGTCAATGATATGGTCACGGTACCCGCTGCCACGCCTGTAAGGTCAATTGTGAACAAGGGGGTGGCTATGGCAACACCTGCGGTGAGGTCCTGAACAGCAGCCTCTTCCCATTCCTGTCCAGCGGTAACTTCCGCGGCCCAATTCAGGGCTACGTCCGAGTTGGAACAAATAACCACGCCATTACCAATCGTTCCTATGGCCACATTATCGACCAAAACCTCGACATCAACCGAAGCCGGGAGTTCCGGGCTACCGGTGTAACCGATGGTGTACGTCTGTGTGCCGTCTACTGCGACAGAAGTTGCCCCTGAAATCGTCATCGTCAATGTCGCGTTGGCCATCGTGGCCATCGACAGAACTAATGCTAAAACTAACAACTTTTTCATCTTATTCCTCCTTACGGAATCAATAAAGTTTTTAACATTCAAAGTTAAACACATAAATCATTTACTTTCAAAAACAATACTTTGCTCAAACAATTGTTACTGGCACGGTGGCCCGGCACCGACGGTTTTCATCCAGTTGGCAGCGTTCTTAACTATACCAAGGTCAGCAGCGTCAATCTTGCCTGAGAGGTTGAAATCGAGGCAGGCAACATAACCCGCCTGATTGTATTGCTTCATCCACGCGCTGGCGTTCTTAACCCCACCCAGATCAGCGGCGTCCACTTTCGTGGCGCTTGAGCCAGAGTAGATACCATTGCCCCTCTTTTGGGCAAGGCAGCACCAGCAGTTCGGCCTTCCAAGATAGTTCCACTTGTCTATCATTGTCTGGGCCACTGTTATAGTGGTGAAACCTGTGCCGGAGAACACACGGCCAACATACAAGCAATTCGTATCCACGACATAGTTCACAGGACCACATGTTACGGTCCCAGCAGGCGGACTCTGTCTGTCAACCGTGAGAGCCGTCTTTAAGCCATTGGCTTCATACGTGATTGTGCCAACAGTTATACCAAGAGCAGCAAGCGTCGAATTGGCATCGGGCATCGTCTTATTGACAATGTTCGGCTCAGTCGGCGCAACGCTATACGAGTAGATGACAGCATAGCCCTGAGCATGGCAACCGGTGCTCTGGCTGAGAATAACACCAGCCGGGCAACTAACAACTGGGGTTGCGGTGCCAAGAGTAAACCCTTGACCTGTCCACGCCTGTTCCGCGGTTGCCTTTGGCTGGCCAACCTCGGCGGCGATGATTTTGCCTGTCTCATACGTATAGTTTACCGTCGAACCTACCTGTTCACAGCCGCTGTCCTGAGTAAGAGTATAGCCATAGGTGCCCGTGCAGGATACTGAACCTGTGCCGTTTGGCACAAAGCCGGCAGCGGTAAGAGCCGCATCAGCAGCCGCCTTCGTTACAGGAGGCGTGATGATATTCGGGACGGTGTTGCTGTTGGAAACGACATAATCAACCGGCGAACCCAGTGCTATGCATCCCGTGGTGATTATACGAAGAACATGTCCATAAGGACATACGCAGTTAACTTCGTAGGTGATTGTGCCGACCGTTAAGCCAGCGGCTAAAATAGCCGTATTGACGTCGGTCATGTTAGGACACGGACCGAAACTCGGAACATTGACGCAGGGCGGCAACCCTGGGATACAAACATCAACCGTAAACGGCAGATTTGTATCCGTTGTAGTGGCGTTTGTATCTTTGTCAACCACTCCGCCACGCATCGTGTCAGCAGAAACTGTCAAGTGTGCCGTACCAGTAAATCCATTGGCGTTGACATCGATTCTGAACAAGGTGCCTGTCTGGGCCGGCCTATTGGCGTCTGTGGCTCCCAAATAACCCATCTCGACTATAATTGTGTGATAGCCGATACCGGTGTTTGTTGTGCCTGGATCGTTCCACGCCGTGAGCGGATTGTAATTGCCGTTCGGGTAAGCATTCATATAGCACGCATCAGGGGTGGCGGGATTAACAAAAGCCCGGAATCTGCCTGGAAATATCCCATAACCCTGTTTTGCAGAGTTGTTCTCGCCGACGTTGAAGTCGTAGATATTCCAAAAGGTGCAGTTACTATCAATGCTGAGATTGAGAGCAAACGCCCTGACATGGGTGCTGCCGGTGTAGCCAACCCTGAGAATCGCTGCCTTGTTGCCATCAGGAGTAGAATACGTTCCTTCCTGGACGACATTGATGTCGACAGAAGCCATTACCGATGAAACCGCTAACAGCATCGTGACAATCAACAAAACTTTCCTCATAAAAACCTTCCTTTCTTTTCTTCCCTGCGGAGCCACACGCTCCACAGCGTCTTGGTTTTCCCTGCTGAAAAACACTTTCGCATAACTACGCCCGCTCGTTAATTTCAATCTGACTAACAATCTACTTTATCCGAGCTTGGCTCTTCGGCCGGCAGGACAGCCGAAAAAAAGGAAAAAACAGAAATTACTGATTCACTCCTCCGTTGACTCCTTTCTGCCATAAAAGGCATAATTGTGCGAATTCAACTACTATGCACAAGGTTACTATTAGTGAAAGTCAAGTGTATATTAACATAGAAAACCGTGTTTAGTCAAGTATTTTTTTCGTTAAAATGCCATAAAATTTTAATTAAGCGTCCGATAATGGCGGAACACCCCATAAAAACCCCCTTCGTAACGCTAACCTCTGTTTTGACAAGAACTTAGGTAATTGGTAATATAGGTAAAATCGGCCATATAGGCATTTTTTTGATATGATTTTTCAGTACTGGCAGGTTAAATTTGGAAAATTTACACATTTTAGGGATTTACATCTGGGGGGTACCCCGAAGACCAAAAGTATCCGCTATCCGCTCATTTTTACTTTTACCTTTTACCTTTTTACTTTTCTGATTTGTTTGTTATCCTTCTGCTATGCTTGGTTTACTAAAAGGCCGACTGGTTCCCGTGAGAGTCATTCTCCTGATGGCGATGTTGTCGCTTGTCCTCATCGGCATTGCGACCATTTACGCAGTCGGGCATCCGGCAGGAGCCGAAGTCGAAATAACAGATTCGCCAGACCAGCCCGCACCTCAATCAACAGAGCAATCAGGGGACCTCGCCGGCTTGTGGAAAAAACAGATTGCCTTTGCGGGCCTGGGTATCGGGGCGTTAATCCTTGTCAATCTTGTCAATTGCCGGCGGCTCGGCGAGGCCGGCTACTGGATTTACGCGGGAGTACTGCTGCTGCTGGCAGTGCTGCTGATTTCAAGATACGTTGTGGAATTGCCCTTTGCGCCGGAAACCAAAGGCGCATTTCGGTGGATAAGAATATCAATAGCGGGATTTGAGCTGCCGAGCATCCAGCCCTCGGAGATATGCAAACCCGCGTATATCATCGCCCTGGCGTGGTATCTGCGATACCGCAGCAATTACCGAAGATTCAGCGCGTTAATCGGGCCTTTCGTGCTAACGCTTTTGCCGATGGCGCTGATTTTGCTTGAGCCGGATTTGGGGACAGTGCTTTTGATGATGCCCGTGTTTCTCACTATGCTGTTTATCGCGGGGGCAAAAGTTAAGCATCTTGCGCTGATATTATTTATCGCCTTGCTAATCAGCCCGCTTATGTGGTTCAAAATGCAGTCCTATCAACGGCTGCGGATAAGCAGCGTCCTGCTGCAAAGCGAATGGCTTCGCCAAAAGGCCGAGCAGCATCCGGCGCTCGGCAGGTTATTAGTCGGGGGGACATTCTCATCCAAAAAATGGAAGGAAAACTGGGGCTACCATCTTATCAGGTCGAAATACGCAATCGCCTCGGGAGGTGCAACCGGCTACGGCTTCGGCAAGGGGCCTTTCATCAAATACGACTTCCTGCCCGAAAGGCACAATGATTTTATCTTTTCCATTATCGCGCATCAGTGGGGTTTTGTCGGGTGCGTCGGGGTCCTTGTGCTATACATAATATTACTGGTGTGCGGACTGGAAATCGCGGGCGAGACAACCGACCCGTTTGGCCGGCTGCTGGCCGCGGGAATAGTATCAATGTTCGCGATCCAGCTTATTGTCAATATGGCAATGACGCTGGGGCTTACGCCTATTACAGGAATTACGCTGCCGTTTATTAGTTACGGCGGGTCGAGTTTGACATTCAGCATGCTTTGCGTGGGGCTTCTCAATAACGTGGGCCGATGGCGGCCTTTCTCCGTCGCGCCGAGACGATAGCCATTCTTTTATTTTGTTTTCTCTGCGGCCTCCGCTTGCTCCGCAGTTAAAAACCTTCCGCGAAGCTCAGCGATTTCCGGGGAACCAAGCAGCCAGGCCGTGCCCACAAAAACAACCGTGCCTGCCGGCACGCAGGTAACAACAATAATCCAGTTTCGCGTATCTCTCATAAGCCACAGCAAAAGATAAATGACCGCGGACATAACAGCCGAAGCGATAATGCCACGAATGACACTCGCGAGAATCTTTCTGCCGCCGAATAACCCGAGGCGTTTACGCAGCAGGTAAACAAGAACAACCGCGTTAATCGCGAAAGTAATCGTAGTGGACAGGCCAAATGCGCCTGCGCCGAGCCACGGTATCCAGACCATTGTTACCACCATCAGCAGATTAATCACCACAAGGGCACAGGAAACCCTCAATGGTGTTGTGGTATCTTTCATCGAATAAAACGCGCGGGCGAGAATCTGGTAACTGCAATAAGCCCACATACCGAGAACATACATCTGGAGAACGAAAGCCGCCTGGGCCGCGTCTGCCGAGCTGAAATTGCGGCGGGCATATATGACCTTCACAATCGGCTCAGCCAAAATATACAGGCCCACCCCAGTGGCGATTCCTTCCATAAGAGCAAGACGCAGCGCTCGGTTGATGCTGTCTCGCAGATTTACCATGTCGTTGCGGGCGGCGTAGCGGGTAAGCAGCGGAAAAATTGCCACCCCAAGCGAAATCGCCAATACCCCCATCGGAAACTGGTACAGCGCACGAGCGGCGCTCACTCGCGTTATAACCCCCGGGGTAAGCGGCTTGTGCAGCACCCAGCCGAATATATTTATATCCGGAGCCGCAGCGGTAGCGGTCAGGTTCCAGGAAATTATCGTCGCCAGAAGTTCCGAAATCTGCAAAAACCCCAGCCCCAAAAGCATCGGCATCAGCAGTTTGATTATCGGGACGATACCCGGCTCAACCGGCGTCAGGCGCACACGAATTGAAAAGCCGGTTTTGCGTAACAGCCACAAAACCGCGATAAGCTGGATAAGTCCCGCTATTATCACGCTGAAGGCGACAATCACAAGCTGGCCCGGCAGATTGCCTTTTAGCATCGGGGCAATCCACCACGCGGCTATGATTCCTACTATATTGAATATGATTGGCGCGGCGGCGGCAAAAGCAAAGTGTCCGCGACAGTTTAGAGCAGCCGAGCCAAGGGCGAGCAGACACACCGTAACCATATACGGGAACATAATCGTCGCCATCATCATCAGAAATTGCCTGTCGGCGGACCCCGGCAATAACGCGACGACCACAAAGACAATCTCCACCAAAAGCATAACGGCCAGCAGGAACACCGCCAGAAGTGCCATCGCGTTGGCTAACAGTTTAGAGGCCTTTTCGAACCCGTCTTTTTCGACGGTATCGGTGAAAACAGGCACAAATGCCGACGATAACGCCCCCTCTCCAAACAGCCGGCGAAAAAGATTAGGTATTTGAAACGCCAGGCCGTATGCGTCCGTCAGGCGGTTGGCACCCAGCGACGTTATGCCCATATCACGGAAAAGACCAAAGACACGGGAAACAAGCGTTATGCCCGCCACCACCTTGGCTGAACTGAAAAAATGCTCACGTTCACGGTGAGCTTCCTTATGCTCCTGGCGAGTTTTTTCGCTCATAGGAACGAATTATACTCCAATCGCAAATTACTTCAAAAAGGTCTTCAACTCAACATCGGCAAACTGCTGCACCGAAGCCCCATAAATAATCGAATAATAACTTTAAGAACCGCACTACTCTTGCATTTAAACCGTATATGCCTCAAAATACCGTGAATTTAGTGCCAAAACATAACATCTAAAGCGATAGGCCGAATTACCCGAAGTAATTGGGTAACAAGTGATATCTATGTTTATGTGTGGACGGTAGATGCGAACATCTGGCATTAGAAGAATTGCGACAATTTTGACGGTAGTTCTGGCGTTGTCCGGCTCAGTATCAGCCATAGAGCCGAACAATCCCGAACCCAATGCGCCCGCTCGAAGAATGCACTCAAAAACGGGCAAAATGCTGTATACGCCGATGCCTGAAAAACTCTTCTCGCCTTCGGTAAGCCAGTTGTTTTACGAAATGGCCTACGAGATATCGCACAGAGATAACATGACCGATTCCCAGGCGGAGCAGGCCGTTGCGCTGCTTAATGCCGCGATGGAGATGGACTCCAGCGCCGGTTTCGCCACAGCCGATATGCTTGAAATACTGTCTCGGCCCAGCTCGCAACGCCATTTACAAATGCTGTATGACGCCCTCATCAAATACACCGATAAAAACGCCGACTCATTGGTCGCTACAAACGCCGCCAAATACCTGCTTGACCAGCTCGATTCCCGCGGGCAGCGAGAAACACTGCTTAGGCGAATGATTCAGGACATAGGCGAGTCTAACCTTTCCGTCAGGTCCGAGCTCGCCACGGTGCTGGGGCTTTTGCTGGCCGAGAAGGCCGACAACACAAACGCCTTCAAGGCAATGGCTATGGCCTACAACTGGAACAAATACAATCAGCTTGCCTTTGAGAAGCTCGTTGAGCTGGCGCCCGACCAGATAAGCCCCGTATTGAATCTTGAATACCTTCGTCTTAAACTTCGGAAAAACCCGCTCGACCTCGGAGCCGCCATCGCTCTTGCACAATATTCCCAAAAAATACAGCTTTATGACACGGCAGCCGGCGACTATCAGTATTGTGCCGATTTGTTCCAGTTCCTGTATCCCGGTCAGAATGTCCCCACCGCCATTTACATTGACTGGATGACATGCTGCTATAATGCCCCGCGAGGCCAGGCAAAATGCCTGCAGTTAGCCGAGGAATTCCGTAAAGAGGGGCGGTTCAACCTTCAAATAGAAGTCATCGCCGCCAGGGCCGCCGCAAAGACAGGCGACGCTAAAACCGCCGGCCAAATCATCGAAACAGCCGAACAGAAAGCAATACAGGCGACGGGGGAATCAGTTGACTATAAAGCGATTGCATGGTTCTACTGCTTCATTCGAAAAAACCCGGAAAAAGCCGTTGACTATGCCAACAAGGCGTATGCCGCCGAGCCGAATTCGCCTGTCACCGCCGGCCTGCTTGCCTGCGCCATGGTCGATAGTAACCAGCTCGACTCCGCTAAACCGCTCTTTGAAAACTTTCCGCAGACACAGTTCGCCGACTTCGCAAAAGCCAGGTTCGATCTCGCAAAAGGGCAGAAACAGTCGGCGCTCGATTCAATGCGGGCGGCAATCGACAAAGACCCCGGCTCAATCGTGGCTGAACAGGCCCTTATGCTGCTCGACGAGCAAAAATCGGAATATATCCCAATATACGACACAAACTTAATCACAGTGGCATTTAAACAATCTGTCGGCGAGCAGATTATACCTCAATTCATAAGCCCCGACAGGATGCTGTCGTTCCAGCTTAATATCCGCGGCAACAGGTTCGCCTACGGCAGCGACTTCACGGGCGCGATAACCATCACAAACAACTGGTATGAGCCGGTTGTTATCTCCGAAGACGGGTTTTGCAAAGGCCGCATATTAATAGACGCCAATGTTACCGGCGACATCAGCAGGCGATATGAAAAAATCGTGCTGACCACAACAAGACCATCGCAGCCCATCGAACCGGGGCGCAGCGTTACTGTCCCCGTCCGACTCTATGCCGGCCCGCTAAAACAACTGCTTCTAAGCCACCCCCAGGCCTCGCTAAACATCCGATTCACCGCCTACTTAGACCCGGTTACAACTCCCGACGGTAATAGGATAAGCGCAATACCCGGCATAATGCCCGTGACGATCGATATCGAACGCCCCAGGACAGAAATCACCCAGGGTTACCTGCAAAACCGCTTCAATTCTCTTACGCAGGACAAGCAAGGCCCAAAAATCAAAGCTGCACAGCTCTTTGCGGGGTTACTGATGGAAAGCCGGGAAATGGCTAATTCTCCTCTCGACTCCGCTCGGGACGGGCAGGCATCTTACAAATTCGTATCCAACGAGGGGATGAACACAATGCTTGAATCGGCGCTGGCCCAGTGCTTGGCCGACAGCGACTGGGTGGTCCGAACTCATAGTATGGCTACGATTGCCGAACTGCCGCTGGACTACAAACTGACCAACGCGGTTGCTGCGGGGTTAAACGACCAGCACTGGCCCGCGCGTATGACGGCCGTCTGGCTATTAGCACAAAAACAACAGGACTACAACTTCACAAAGGTCCTCGACCATATCGCCCAGTATGACGACAGGGATTTCGTTCGCAATATGGCTATCGCCTTTGGCGCCAAAGCAGCACTGCCCAAGCAAAACACTAAAGAAGAACCCTTTTCTGACCTGTTAAAAAAGGACCCCAACGCCGACAGCAACAATATTTTTGCGTTGCCACCCAAACAATAACGGCTGATTGCCCCGTCCTCCCTCTAAAATCCTGTAAAATTTCAAAAAATTTACTTTGTATTATGAGGCCAATTTTGTAACATTTCGACCATCGTATTCGTATATACTTTTTTGATGACCGTATTTTGGGGTGGTTTTTTTGGAAAGGGTATTGAAATGCCGGCACAAGTTGACAAAGAAAAATGCACTGGTTGCGAGTCCTGCGTCGAGGAATGCCCCAGTGAGGCAATCTCGATGGAAGACGGAAAAGCAAAGGTAAATCCGGAGGCCTGCATCGATTGCGGCGTATGCGTCGATGCCTGCCCGGAACACGCAATCAGTATGCAGTAAGCATGCGGTTGGCCCCATCGTCTAGGCCGGTCCAGGACACCGGGTTTTCAACCCGGCGACAGGGGTTCAAATCCCCTTGGGGCTATTTTTTGCAGAGCAAAAATAGAGCAGTGGAACAAATGAACAGGTGATAGGAGATTAATTAGCGGCCAATATTCCACTGCGATTATCTGTTCAACTACTCCACTCCCAAAAAACAATTTCGCCCTTTATCGATTGGCCGGTAGCTGGCCGGTCGTCCCGATAAATGTTTTCCTTATTGTCCCGATACCCGCGTGTAAAATCAATACCCCTTGTCGTGTTCTCCGCAAAAGGGTATAATCACGCTCACCTTTGGCTGGGGGCAAAAGGCACAGAGGAAATGAGAATGAAGAAGATTGTCGATAAGATTTCATCACCAAGAACGATTTTCTTAGCTGGGGTGGTGGTTATAATTGTCGCCTGTTTTGTTACATATATCCCAGCGATAAGAGGTGGTTTTATCTGGGAAGACGTCCTTTATGTTACTGTAAATCCGATGTTGACGGCCCCTCACGGATTATATCTTATCTGGTTTTCGAGTGTTCAGCAATTAGATTCATTAGGCCTCTTCCCGACATGCCGGCTGGTCTACACAACGTTTTGGATTGAACATCATCTGTGGGGATTCAACCCGATGGGTTATCACGCCGTTAACGTGGCGATTCATATTACCAATGCTCTTCTGCTCTGGCTTGTTCTCCGACGGATGTCGATACCGGGAGCATGGTTTGTTTCGGCGGTCTTTGCCTTGCATCCGGTCCAGGTCGAATCGGTTGCTTGGATAACAGAGCTAAAGAACACCCTGATGATGTTTTTTGCTCTTTTGACTGTCTTGTGCTGGATGAAATCTGAGTTTGACGACAAGTTGAGTCGTAAGGCACTTCTATTCTACGCCAGTTCTCTGCTGCTCTATGCTTTGGCGCTTTTAGGCAAGTCAACTGCCTGCACACTGCCTTTGGCGTTTATTTTAATATTATGGTTTAAGCATGTGCCTCTAACAGCAAAACGCTTGCTGTTGATTGTGCCGTTTCTCACGATGGGGATTGGGACGGGGCTATATACAATGAGGTGGCAAATATCTTCTCAGGGGATGGGTATTATCAATCTGGGACTGAGTCCGGCGGCCAAACTGATAATAGCGGGCAGGGCATTGTGGTTCTATCTCTGGAAACTCTTTTGGCCTGTAAATCTTACGTTCAGCTATCCTCGTTGGCACGTTGACCCAACTTCAATCTGGCAGTACGCCTGGCCTGTTTCTTTTGTGATTGCGATTTTCCTGTGCGGGCTGTGGCGAAAACGAATAGGCAGGGCTCCATTGGCGGCGTTACTGTTTTTTGCACTGACGTTGTTTCCGATGCTCGGTTTCTTCTATATTTTCACGTTTATTTTCAGTTTTGTGGCAGACCATTATCAGTATGCCGCGTGTATCGGACCTATCGCGCTTGTCGCGGCGGTCGGGGTAGCGCTTTTCGGCAGGTCAGGGAAAAACGTTAAACTCGTAATTATCTCGATGGCTGGTATTTTGCTTCTGATACTGGGGACATTGACTTATCAGCAATGCAAGGCATATAAAAATTCTGATACGATATGGGCCGATACGCTGAAGAAAAACCCATCTTCTTGGTTGGCGCACGGGAGCATAGGCGTCTCACTTTGCGCTCAAGGTGAATACCTTAAAGCCCTGTATCATTTCGAGGAGGGGATTAAATTCTCCTCATATATGAAGGCAATTTACCCTTCTAAATATGCATTATCGTATCACAACGCAGGAAGTGCTTTATTAAAACTGGGCAGATTGAACGAGGCAGTCGTCTATTACCAAAAGTCTCTTGACATTTGGGAGTATTCCGCGGATGTGCATATTATGCTTGGCGGTGTATTGGCCCGACAAGGCAATACTGTAATGGCGAAAGTGCATATTCTCCGCGCGCTTGAAATTACAAAAGAAAGAAACGACTCGTTTTCTCAAATATTTCGTATGAGCAAAGACCAGCTTGTTGAAGAACTCCAAAAGGAATTGAAACTATTAGAAGAACAAAAGCGAGATATAACAAGTAGTCAGAAAGCACAAGAGCTGCCTATCAAGTGAAAGGATTATTTCGTCTGCGACACCTTTTGCTCTATCGCCTCAATCCGGTTCTCCAAGTCCTCAATCTCTTTGTGCTTGAGGATATATTCAATAACGTCTTTGCAGGCAAGCCGTCTCAGTCGTTCGTCAGTGTGGTCTAACAGCTTTACAAGGTTCTCGACCGCTTTGCGGCAATAACAGCGAAAAAGACGGTAAAGTGTTCAACTCCTCAACTGTTCAAAAAACGACTCTCAGAATTGATGATTTTTGCCCGCCATTTGGCGAGGTCTCGCTGAAAGCGGAATTGCTGATTTCCGACTGTGGTTCATCGCACAAGGTCTTCTCTCGTCAGTCGTGGGGGATGATGCCGGCAATCCTTTCTGCTTCACAACGGATTACGTCCTCTTTATCGTTAAGAAATTTTTTCGTCTGGTCGGGAGCAATATCCGCAAGCAGGTAAATCGCCTGAAGGCGAACATCAACGGGATTCCCCTCAGCCAATGCCGCCAAAAGCCGGTCGGTTTGCGATTTGGTGTCAGCAGGATTGTCGGAGTCGGAGGTGCTCTGCTCCGCGAGCGATTCAACTGTGATTCCAGTATCGGCAACCACCGTGGCAGGACCTGTCATATCAGCCGAATCAGAGCCGACACCATCATTCGAGCTTTGTCCGCTTGACGTCTCAGAGCCGTCTATTTCTTCCTCTTCCGAGATGATGACCCCTTCTGCGTTCCTGTTCTTGTAATTTTCCAAAATACTTTTTGCCTTACTCGCAAGCACTTTCTCCGGCGAAGGCAGTAGTTCGCCGTTTTGCCCGTGAACTTCCGGGTTATTTAAATATGACATAGCAATAATATCAATATCAGCGGGGTTCGATTCCATGGAATCCGATTTTGTTTCGTCAGTTGCGCCAGCAGGAACAATTGACTGATGCCTTTGGCTAACAGGTAAATCGGGCTTGTCTTCAGACGCAAACAGGGCTTCGGCCTTTTGGCCAACAGGCAAATTCAAATTGGGTTTGTCTTGAGCCACAGGCAAATCTTTGGACGGACTTATATCAATTTTAGATGCGGGATTTGCGTGGGCAACGGGTTCGGACAGAGGTCTGCCGGGACGACTATTGAGTGTTGCCGGGACGTTACCATTGTTTTCTTTGGAGGTATGCGCAACAACTACGTCTCTTTTTGCTGATACCTGCGCTGTGCCGTTGTGCCTCCCTTGTTCAGGCCTAACCTTTGTAAATACCAATAAAACAAGCACAGCGGTAATAAGCAACCCTGTGATGAGAATAAACCGTGCTGCTTTCATTGTTTCTCCAGCCGAAAAGATATACCTGTGGCGAAGAATTACTTTCTCCGCCACAGGCACTATGAAAATCAATAGTAATTAAGGTGTCCACACGGGCTTAGGATGGTCGAAATTCAGCGCCTGCACACTCCATTCGTACGATGCGTTAAGCGTGAGTCCCTTAACCGTTACTGTAATTTGCCCCGCGGTTAAATCCGCCGTCTTGGGCTTAATTGTTAACTTCTTCCAAACTTTCCAGGCACCGCCCGTTTTCGACTCTTTCCAAACAAAAATCCCCAGAGCATAAGAATCGGCACCAGCTACAGTGCTAAAGGTGAAACTTTGCTCCTTGTCACTCGGGACAAAAGAGGAATACGACGGGGTTATCATCGTGGGAATAGCTGGCACCACTTCCGCTCGTGTAAATGCTATCCAGTTCGGCTCCATCAGCGTTGCCGCCGCTATCTTTTGTGTTACGAGGGAAGGTAATGTGAAAGTTCCGGCTCCACGGACATATCCTGTACGCCACTGATAATCACCCTTGGGAAGGGGCTTGAGGGGCGTCCATGAAGTGGCATCCGCAGCCAGTTTGAGCAGCATAAACTTCTTCCAGGCGGATTTCTCGGGGCTCTTTGCATTGACATTCCATTTTTGGATTTCAAGCAGGACGTTTTTGACAAGAGGTCCCATCGATTCCGTCGGCGGGGTAAAAGTAAACACGGGCCTGAATGCCGCTACGCTGCCATGCGGAGACCGCGGCGTTGTAGTGATTTCATCAACTATTTCTAACATCGCTACCCCTGCGTTGCTGTCTGCGGTAGTCCGCATAGTGCCGCCGGTAGCGCCCGCTATACCACTGAATTGACTACCGGCCTCTTCACTGTACGTACTTCCCGCCGCCGGCAACAATGCATCGACAGATATCTTGTTCGTCTCCGCTGCCCATATAGCAAGCACATCCGCATAAGAATATCCGCCATCCCAGGGTTCGGGGTCATGACCGGGAGCATCTCCCATCAGAATAATATGTCGCTCGGCATCCTTTCTCCATGCGCCAATTTCCGAACCGGACATCGTGCGGACAAGGGCAGAGAAAACCGCTTCGGGTAAATCTCCGCCGTCACCGAGGGTAAGACCACTAATCGCCGCCTTTGCCACATTGGCATCGGTTGTAAATACCGTGTCCACATTGGTAATATAGTCAGTCGACGCGGCATCGCACGTCTCACATGCAGGATTGTCTCGGTAATCAACAACTGCTAATCGCAAATCCTTATAATTAACTACTAAATAGTCAATCATGGATAGTGATGCGGCCTGTACTGAAGCGATGTCATCCCCCATACTTCCCGTCGTATCTATGAGGAAGCACAAATCCAAAGAGCGTCCGGTTTTAAGCGTTTGTGCCCAGCGGTTTCCAATTACCGCGGAAGCATCAGAGTAGGTTCCGGCTGCCGTGAACATATCGTCGTAAGCCACTAACATATAAGAAGCGCCCACCGTACCTGGACCATGAACGTTGTCGTCAGCCGGCCATGGGTCATTTAAGGATATAATCTCATCAACCGACTCATCATAACCACGAAGGACGATAGCGTGGCCGCCGACATCCGTGCCTGCCTTTATCCAGCGTACAGCAATCATTGCCGGGCGCTTACCATCAATCTCTTCGGATACCTCGTCCATAGTCAGGGCACGGTCTAAATAGGACGAATCTACGGGGCCAAATTGCTTTAAAACCAGGCCGCATCCCTTCCTGTTATAGGTTCCAGGCGATGGCGAACCCGGGGCTGCCAAGGGGCCTATGGTAGTTCCGGAAAGATGGTTTCCTACATTGTAGCCGCCAACGGCCCAGTCCGCAACCTCCGTCTGGGTATGGGTGAACCCATAATATTTCAGTATCATATTACTGGATGCATCCCAGCACCAATTGGGTTCTTCCTGGCCAATCAGCGGCACAGCAAGCGTACCGGCATAAACGGGCGCCAGCAATGAAACCACGACCATGACTACTAACACAGCCAATACTCTACTCCTCATTTTTGTTCTCCTTAATTTCATTGTTCGTTTTTTTCGTTTATCTATTTATTGGCATCGTTAAGCTGCCCGATACCATTAGCATTAGCATCCGATTTCCAGAAATTCTTCAGCGATTCCAAAACACTTCCCGCAGGGGTTATGGAATTCCAGTCCGGCGGCGGAGCAAGATATTTGCCGCCACCCAGCGCCACGCGAGTAACAGGTGTCAAATTGGGCTTGTCGGCGTGCAGCACAATGAAGAAAAAGGAGCGAGGTTGAATACAGGAAACCAGCTTGAACCTGTCGCCATCTTTTGATGACCACGCCTTTCGAATACCATGAAGCGATACGGCAAGATAAGGGTTGCCCAGATATGCTCCATGCCATTCGTCACCACGCAACCTGACCCCGAACAAAGTACGATACTCATGCTTTACCTGAACGGGATATATCAACTCGCCTATCAGTTTCACGGCCGAAGCCAAATCCTCTTCTCGATTCAATTTCCCGACAATTTCCGCATCGATATCGTAAACGAGAATGGGTTCCGCGAGCGAAACATCATTTTGCTCATCTTCCGCTTTGAAGCCATAGTCCGTCTTCTGCGGCCATGCGCCTTTGAGGAAACCCGGGAAACTCCTGTTAGCAGCAACAGTTGCCTGTTGAATGTTATGTGTCCGTTGTTCTTCTACTGATGGAGACTTAGGCACATTGGGCTGTTCTGTTTTTGAAAGTTTGGGCGATTGCGGTTGTACTGTTTTTTGACTACACGCTTCGATGCCAAGCAGCAGTATTCCAATGATTAGAATTGCGAAGACATCCAATAACGGGCTAATTGCTAATCCGCCCCTTATTCTCCATCGGTGACCTTGATATCGCATTGGCCCGCTTTCCACCTTTATACGCGCCGTCTTATAAACCCAACCCATTTAGACACGATGCCACAACGCCGTAGTATCTACTATATATATCGAACTTGCAAGGGAAAAACCGGAGAAAAATTCGCACTTCTTCGGTGGTCCTGGGGCTTACGTCTGTTTTCCGTCCTGTCTTGCAGGTAAGGTATTTACCGCATTACAGGTTTTGAACGCGACCACTATATATGTAATGAAATGGCCAATGCCCGCTGCGGCTGCGATAGATACGAGCACCCATGAGGCAAAAGAATAGCCCTCAAAAGCCCTGCTTATAAGCCTAGTGAATGGAAATACGCATATCATAGGAATCGTCACAAACATTGCTGTCGCCATAAACAAAACCGCATATATCAGAAATAGCGCCATCGGCAACCTTCCGGCCCTTATCGAACGCCGAATTACAAATGAGTTGTAGTCCTCCGTGAATCCCGTGAGCATTAACAATGCCCAGTAAATATTGAAGACCGGGATAAATAAAAAACCGACTGCCCTGCCCGGCGAGATGGATATCTGGCTGTCCTTAATGGCCGCCCACATTTTGTAAAACAGCATAAGCTCGATTGCCACGCTGCATACGAGGAAAACATCCGCAACCGCGAAGGTCGCAAGCAAAGTTGACTTGGCCCCTTTTTGTATCACCAGAACAAGGCCTAACGCCCCCAAAATTCCCGCGATAATCCGCACAACCATCCAGCAATATACAAACAATGTTTTTGATAACGCCGTTTTCGACGCCGCTTTTGGTTCGGGCTGCTCTTGCTTTGTCGGCTGAGTACTTATCGGGGGAGGGGCTATGGGTGCCGGGCTTTTTACCTGGGGCGCTATTGGTTCGGAACTTTTCACCGGCGGAGCTACGGGCGCCGGCGGTTCTGCCGGGGCCGCGATTTTTGCCGGAGGCGCGACAGGTTCGGGACTTTGGGCAAGCGGTGCTGCCGGCTCGCCGAGCTTCGCGGGCGAAACGGGCGTTTCTATGAACGGCTGAATGGTAAAGAGCTTTGTACACTTGGGGCATTTTGCCTGTTTGCCGACGCTTGTTTCATTCACATTGAATTTTGATTTGCAATTAGGACACTGTGTTTTCATAGAATAAGCCCTTTATTTCCTCTCTTCCCGAGCCAGACACTCCTTCCCGGGTTCGATTTAATGACCGGTAACTATTCTACCATATTCTAAGCCGACCTAAAGGGGGTTTTGCCTGATTTTTCTTTGTTGGTCACCGGCAAGATGGTATAATATTGAAAATTGCCTTAGTTAATCGCAAAGGCAAAGAAGGAGAAGTGCATGAAAAGTAAAGCACGTCTAAAAGCCACCCCAATTGCAATTATGGTGATGGCGTTATTTCTAAGCCAAACAGCGGGCGCTGATTATAATTACGGTGAGGCGCTTCAGAAGTCGATTTACTTCTATGTGCAGCAGCGCTGCGGCCCCCTGCCGGCTGATAACCCTGTGATATGGCGGGCTGACTCGTGCCTGAACGACGGGGCTGACGTCGGGCAGAACTTGACCGGCGGCTATCTGGATGCCGGCGACAACGTGAAGTTCGGCCTGCCTATGGCTTCAACGGTGGCGACGCTAAGCTGGAGTGTTTATGAATATCGAAGCGCCTTCGCCAACACAGGCCAGCTGGATAAAGCTCTCGACGACATCAGATGGGGCACCGATTATTTCATCAAATGCCACACCGCTACAAATGAATTCTATTATCAGGTCGGTGCCGGAGGCAGCGACCACGCCTGGTGGGGCCCGGTTGAGGTAATTGAGGAGGTAATGACCCGGCCATCGTATAAGGTTACAGTCACATCGCCCGGTTCGTGCATTGTCGGCGGGACGGCCGCGGCCCTTGCGTCTGCCTCCATCGTTTTCAAGCCGACCGACCCAAGCTATGCTGCCTTATGTCTGACCCACGCCCAGCAATTATTCGACTTCGCCTACACCACCCAAAGCGATTCCGGCTACACGGCCGCCAACGGGTTTTATACTTCCTACAGCGGATACTGGGATGAGCTTTCTGCCGCTGCCGCCTGGCTTTACTTAGCCACCAACGATGCAAACTACCTGAATAAGGCCGAGCTTTGCGCGAACAACTGGGGCAAGGAAAGTTCAACAAGCTACTGGGGCTACAAGTGGACCCATTCCTGGGACGATATGCATTATATGGCACAAATCCTGCTGGCACGGGCCACGGGCAAGCAAATCTACATCGACTCCATCGAACGCAACCTGGATTACTGGATGCCCGGCGGAGGCATTACTTACACCCCCGGCGGACTGGCCTGGCTGGACTCGTGGGCTTCGCTGCGTTATGCCGCCAATGCGTCGCTTATAGCGTTTGTCTGGGCTGACGATAGCCATGGTAACGCGTCGAAGAAAACCGGCTACAGAAACTTCGCGGTAAGACAGATTAAATACATTCTGGGAGACAACCCGCGCGCCAGCAGTTACATTATCGGCTTCGGTGCCAACTATCCTCAGAACCCGCACCACAGGACCGCACACGGCTCCTGGGCCAATAGCATAGACACACCGAGCCAAACCAGGCACGTGCTCCAGGGGGCGATGGTCGGCGGACCGGACAGCAGCGACAACTATCAGGACGTCAGAAGCAACTATACAGAGAACGAGGTGGCCTGCGACTATGATGCGGCTTTGGTGGGTGCGCTGGCCAAAATGTACTCACTCTACGGCGGGACTCCCATCTCCGGTTTTCCCAGAACGAGCGACTTCGCAAAAGACCAGGACCCATACACCGAGTTCTTTGCCAACGCCAAGATTAACTCTTCGGGACCTGTTTATACAGAGTGGAGTGTTGACCTCACCAACCACTCCGCCTGGCCTGCACGCGCAGCCGACAAACTGTCATACCGGTACTTCTTCGACCTGACGGAAGCATTCAATGCGGGCTACACTATAAATAATATAACGGTAACGAAGAATTATTCAGAGGTGCCGGTAACGGTTTCCGGTCCGACACATTTAAGAGATAACATTTACTATGTCACGGTAGATTACACGGGAAGCGCAATCTTTCCGGGAGGGCAATCGGAATCCGCAAGAGAAACACAGGTCCGCATAGCCCTTCCGAATAACGCCCCCTCTGCCGCATGGGACACGAACAATGACTGGTCGCATCAGGGACTAACCGGCACGGTCGCCGAGACCCCGTACATTCCCGTCTATGACAATGGCGTGCTAATCCACGGACAAGCGCCGGGGCCAATTCTGCCGCCGGTTTCTATCACCGGCTATATTAAGAACGAATGTAACCTACCGATAGTAGGCGTGCTGGTTGCCGCCAACAACGGCGGCGGACAGTACACGACCGACATAAACGGCTTCTACACATTCTCGGTGGACAGCAACTGGTCAGGAACGATAACACCAAGCAAGAAAAATTACACATTTGAGCCCAACCGGATGATTTATGTTAATGTGGAGGCAAACGCGCAGGACCAGAATTACACTGCCAACAATATTTACGACCTCGACTGCGACGGGTCAATCGGCCTGGGCGATTTCGCCGTGATGGCCGACTACTGGCTCGCGACCGGCCCCGGAATACCTGCCGACCTGTTTGCCGACCAAATCGTGAACTTCCTCGATTTCGCAAAACTCGCATCCGCCTCGACAAACAATCCGCCGACCATTTCTATAATTTCGCCGGCCAACGGCGCCACGTTTAACGCCCCCGCGACCGTTACCATTAATGCCACGGCGTCTGACAGCGACGGCACTGTGAGCAAGGTCGATTTCTACCAGGGTTCAACATTACTGGGTACAGATACAACTGCGCCTTATTCCTTCACTTGGAATAACGTGACCGATGGCAACTATATTCTGACTGCCAAAGCAACAGATGACGAAGGAGCCGTAACCACCTCTTCAGCGGTCAGTATCACAGTGAACGTAACAACCGGCTGCACCTGCATCGCGGGATGCGACTCAAGAACAATTATCACAGCCGATTTTGTTAAGGATGGCGCAGGTGAGTTCTGCTGGGAATCAACAAATCTTGGCACTTACATAAACAACTGGAATCTTGACAAATTAACCATAAACGGCACCGACTATACAGGTCAGTATGTCTTTACTTCAACGATTCCTAAAATCAACGGCAAATATTACGTTTACTACAAAGGGTCTCACGACTGGAGCCATTTTGAGGCCAAGAATTGATGAGAACAAAACGCTAAAAGAAATGCTCTGAATTGTTGCCGATTTGATGTCTTCCGGCGGTTCAGGCCATTTTCGTCAGGCCGTCGAAGCAGATCTGCGACCAGGTTTCCATAGCATCCCGAACCAGCTGCAATTCGGGGATACTCATAAAGCCCATCTGCGTTATCATATTCTCTTTTTTGTTCACCTTCGGCTCATCCAAAGTCCACAAATGAACGATTCCCAGATGCACCTGGCCAACCTCGTTTGAATCGTCATTTAGCAGAGCGACAATTTTATCAGTGTAAGCCGCTTCCACCGAAACTTCTTCAGCCACCTCTCGCTGCACGGCTTCAAGGTAAGTTTTATATGATTCCGCAGTGAACAACGTCCAATCAACAGGGTTTATATGGCCTCCGATGCCGAGAGAGCGTTTGGCGACAAGACGGGTTTCGCCGGCGCGTTTGCCGCGAACATAGCTGAGATATTTACCCCCACAGGTCATAATCACATAAGGAATGAGCTGCTTAAAGGAGGGGTCTTTTTCGGCTTGCGGCCTGGGCATAAAACGGGGAACGCCGGGAGCAAAAAGTTTATCGAGATACTTTTGAGTATCCATCGCAAGGCCGTTAAACGCGCCTGCACTTTCAAAAACCTTCCGCCCAACTACCAATACCTGTTCATCCTGTGCCATTCCCTGCTCCGTTTTTACAAGATTATGGATACGAATTAAACAGCCATACCGGATACTTCGGTCTCGAAGACAATTGTGTCGTTGACCATTCCCTGGATATAGGCGTCGTATTTGCGGCCGGGGCGGAATTTGGTTATTTTGCCAAGTAGCAACAGCCGATGGCCCGGCTGGACAGTCACACGGAACTTAGCCGAGTCAATACTGGCAAAGCCGATGAAGGCCTCCTCGCCCAGAACATGCCTGACGAAAAAGCTAAGCAACTGGGCAGCCGACTCAATCATAATCACGCCAGGCATAATGGGTCTTCCCGGAATGTGGCCGCGAATCCAAAACTCCTTGTCGGTTACATCCTTGTAGCCGAGCACAAGCATATTGGGCTTGTCATACCAGAGCACACCGTCGAGCTGCTGCATCTCGTAATTCTGGGGATTGATCTTGAGGATATCATCCCTGTTAAAAACCGGCTTGCCGGCGAGGTCTATCTTCGATAAATCAAATAATTGCTGCGGAGGCATTATTTATCCCTGAAAATGGGGACTTGGCGCAACTGCTGTCTATCACTCGGCCCGCTCGCACGGCTATCCGCGTCAGCGAGCCGATATAAGCCAAATCCAGCGTCCAAAATGTGCCTGTTAATACCTACTGCGTTGTTCTGATTTCCAGAACTTTGTTGCGAACAAGCTGGGCCGCCTGCTTGATACTCTGCATCTGCTTGCGAACCCGCGTCCCTGCGGCCTTGTTTCCGCCCTCGGCCTTGCTGACGTCTGCTTCAATTTCTGCTATCAGTACTTTCAAATTTTCGTACTCTTGCATCGATATGCCTCCAGTTAAGTAAGAGGGTTAACATTCCTTGTTTTCAAAGCTGACGACTGAAACTTACCTATACAAAACCGCGTTGTCAAAGGAAAATCGGCGTTTTTTTCAAAAAAACCGCTATCCCCAAAACCTCTAATGACCTAATTTTTGGGTTAATGCCGCGATTCTTTTGCCCCAGCGGGCGCAAAGTTTCTCGACCCTCTGGTCGGGTTTGCCTATCGAAACCGGCCCGTAGTGGTCGCCCTGCGGGTCGCCCTGGATTACCATACCGCTGATAATCATTGCCTGCAAAATGCCCAGGACGGTTGTTTCGTTGCCTCCGCCGATATTGGCTGCGCTGGTAAAAGCCGCCCCGACTTTGCCGTCGAACTGGCCATGTTTTACCACAGCGTCGTCAATCAGCTGCTTCATTTGCGCTGCCATCCCGCCGTAATAAGTAGGAGAACCCATTACTATCGCATCGTACTTGAGCAGGTCGTCAACTTTGACCTGGGCGATTTCTTTGCAGTCGGTCTCCAGCCCGCCTTCGTTCATCGCCTTTGTTATCATATCCGCCATTTGTTTTGTGTTGCCGCTTCTCGAATAATAAATCACTATCCCCTTAGACATTTCTTACTCCTTTTTTTGTTTATCTGCAGAAATCTTATTTTTTCAACGGTATTATTTCCGGCTTACCGAAACCATCTGGAATTGTAAACTCAAATACCTTTTCGTCAATCACCTCATTGACCTTCGGCTTTGCGAAACTAATCTCGTAAATATCGCCCTCGGTTGAAACCGCTGAGATTTTCGCAGGCAGCATCAATCCCTTATCAATCCAGACCTCAACCGATTTGTAATCGTCCTTGTAAATCGAATCGGGTTTGACCTTCAAATGCAGATGCGTTAATCCGTTTGGTTCACCGACGAGATTAATATCGAACTGCTGCCGTAAATCTTCGGTCTTGTCAAAACCAATCAGCGGGAAGTTTCTCTTGGCCAATTCAAACGCGTCAATCTGCTCATTGGCCTCAGCCAACTGCCTCTTCTGCACCTGCTTAATCTGGTAATCGATATGCGTAAGCCACCGGCCATCGAAAATATATTGCTCGCCATATTTCTGCTGAGGATTTTCGTCCTGTGTGAGGGTGTCAAAGTTGATTCTCAGTTTCGAGCCATTGCCGAGCCGGGCGTAATACAGGTTGCCCGTTCGCAGTGTTTTCGATTCGAGCAGGGGCTGACTGAACAGATAATTGACTTCGCATTGATACGATTGCAGCCGGGTCGTCTTTTGCTTGAGACCATCCAGAACGCTCGACACATAATTCGCGTCACCCGTCGATTGCTCTGCGCAAGATGCCAGGCCACATACGCCTGTAACCGCCGCCACAATGACCGTCATTTTTATAGTATTGAGCATAATTTCTACCTGCCGTCGATAATCTTGAGTATATCTGTGATATTTTCAATAACAAAATCGGCATGCTTAGCGAATTCGTCGGCCTTGTGATGGTTTTTCAAAAGTACGGGAATCGCTTTCGCGGCCCTGGCGCAAAACAAATCGAAAAGATAATCGCCTACAACAAGCGACTCCTGCGGCATAATCCCAAATCGCTCGCAAAGATACAAAACGCCAAAGGCATCGGGCTTTACAGGTCCTTCCTCCCTGCCCACAACCGCGTCGAATTTCAAATTATGCTTTTTGGCAACCGCCACGGCGTTTTCTTTTTTGTTGCGGGTCAATATACCTATGAGAATTCCTCTCCTGTGCAGCTCTTCAAGCGTTTCTTTTGCGCCGGGGTTCAACGTCGATTCGGCGACCGCCTTTTCTTCGTGAGCCAGCAAAATACTTTCCGCCTCATCGCGCTCGCCTGCCGTCATCTTTTCCATCAATTCCAGAATAGGCCCTGCGTCAGGCGGATACCCCATCTCTCTGCGAATCGCGTCAAAATCAAAAAACGGCTGCGTTATCGTTCCGTCCAAATCAAATATTACCACCCTGATTCGCATATTTGACAATCCTCATCACCAAAACAACTTTCCATTGTCCTGTGTGGAGCTGTTTCGCTCAACTAAAAACTGAAGACGAAAAATTAAAAACCATTAATAGTGCTTTGCGGTGTCCGCAAAGTTCGCATCGAATTTTCTTGCTTGCCGCAGATAATCTGGATTATCCAGGTGATATTTTCAATAACAAAATCATCATACATGGCAAATTTGTCGGTCTGACGCCTTGAATGAGTACTCCCATGCTGGCAGTATAGCTTACACCCACGATAAATATGGCAACTTGACATCTGACGTCCAGTATGATATTATTACGATTGTGAGAACAGATATAAGTCAGAGAATTTGTATTTGCTTCGAAAAGTCCTATTGGCAGGGCCAAGTGGGCTGCGCCTATATGTTTTACAGGGTGATGGAAGATTTTTCAGCAGGTGCCAATAATTGCCAGTGTGCACAATCTGTTATATATGGCCATACTCATGCCGATAATATAGTCAATGTGTAACAATTAAAGTGATCTTGAAAGTTTGTCGCATAAGTGTGTTTTTTACCGTACTGCTGGGTTTAACCTAAGTTTTGAGTGGCATTTTCAACAGGCATAATTCATGGTAGCAGTAACGAAAGAAAACTGCCGGAAAAAGCTTTTACTTGTCCTTGGATTGGCATTGGTATGTCGGATTGTATATGCTTTCCTGGTGTGGACACCTCTTTTCAAAAATGGTGATAGCGGCCTAGCTCAGGCGTATATCGATTCCGCCTATTTGCTGGCAGCAGGCGCTGGTTACCACAAGGTTCTTCCCGGGGATTCTCCGGCCCTTCGCGATATTATCAAAGTGGAGGAAAAGATCAGCCAAGGCATTATCATTACCCCCGCTACAGCCGGCCCCATATCGAAAGATGGATTATACCCCGAGATGCTTCACCCGCCGGGGTGGGCGATATTAGCTTTTGTTTTGTATCGATTGTCCGGCCTGCCGGTTTGGCTGGTCATGCAGATCGCGGGTATAGTCGTAGATACGGCAGCGTGCGGTCTGCTGTTTTGGCTGGTTTTCCTGTGCCTTGGCAGGTCTCGTATTGCGACAACCGCCGCGATAATATACGCTATCTTCCCTCCGGTATGTTACTCCGCCGTATATCTGGAGCCACGGGGGTTCATGTTTTTCTTTCTAATCCTGGGGACCATTTTTATCGTACTTGCAGCCAGGTCCACAACCTGGAGGAAATGGGTACACTACGGAATGTGCGGCGTGTCAATCGGCATAGGGAGTTATTTTCGTCCGGATTTTTTGCTTCTTGGGCCGTTTTTCTTCATAGGGTTATGGTTTTACCTGCGTCGTTTCTGGTTCTCTTTGCTCGCAGGCACAGCGGTCCTGGCAATTTCACTGTTAGTGCTTTTCCCCTGGGCCTACAGAAACTACCAAATCTGCGGACGATGGATATTTACGTCAAGTGCTGTCGGTAGCACGCTTATCAGCGGCTTAGGGGCACATCCTAATCCCTGGGGATTTGGCCCCTCGGATAACGACCGCGCGATCGACGCTGCCAAGCACGGAATCTCAAACCCGCTTGGCCCTGTTGCGGATGCCTATTTCCGGAAAGTTTTCGTTGAATCTGTCAAGGAACGTCCCTGGGCTTACGCAAAGATTATCGCTCAGCGCACACCTCATATTATAGCCACACCCTATACTTGCGGGTTCAAACGGACGGGAAAGATAGCCTATTCGGAATTGCAAAGCCAAGGAAAAATATTCTCAAATATTGGATACATGGTAAAAACGTTCTGGGACAGAATCCTCATGGCTATAATATCTTTCGTGAGTTTGGTCTGCACGATTGAAATGTTCTTATGCGAGAGGACAAGATACAAACTAATCATTTTCCCTATTTTGGTGCCCGTGTATTCAGCACTGAGTCATTTGTTTACAATCATGGAACCTGAGTACCTCCTCCCGGGCGTATTTGGCCAGCTCATTGGCTTGGCCTATGTAATGTCTCACGGCTGGCGTGACGATGCAGCACCATCCATAGAGAACAAGCTCAATGCATTAGAAGCTTAATTGTCTTGAGATTCGCATGGTTGCCTCAACGCGAAACCCCCGACATCCAGCTTGCCGGTCGGTACAATTTCATAAATCCTCTCCCCGCTAAAGTATTTCACGCGGATATTGCCGGTTGGCATTCGTGCCATAAAATCAGGATTTTCTGCGGAGAAGGTCTATCAGGTATCGCGTTTCCTGGCTTATGACGCGGTCCTTGCGGACAAGGATGCCCGTGGGGCGCACAAACCTCTCATTTGAAAACTCAATCGCCTTTATAGTGCCCGCCGCAAGTTCCTGCGATAACGCGGTGCGGGGCAGAATACTGACGCCCGAATTGATTTCGACCGCCCTTTTGACCGTCTCGATATTGTCGAACTCCATCGCAGGCATTATGACTACGTTATAACGCTGGAAAATTCCGTCAATCCAATCCCGCGTGGGCACTCCCTCCTCAAAACCGATAAACCGTTCCATCTGCAGCTTATGAATATCAATCTGCGACTGCTTTGCCAGCGGATGCTTCGAGCTGCACGCCAGGACCAGCGGCTCATCCTCAAACTCATAAACATCCAGCCGTTTATCTCTTCTCGGCACCGCGACAAGACCGATATCAAGCTCGCCCGCCAGCACCAGCTCGTAAATTTTTTCCGAGATAAAGTACGCCACGTGAACGTTGACGCTGGGCCTTTTGACCATAAATCTTTTGATATACTCAGGCAGCGAATGCATCCCGATACTGTAAATCGCTCCGACGTTTATCCTGCTATGGGCGGCCGACTTGAGCGAGTTCATCTCGCTGTTGAGCTGGTCGTACCTGTCAACCATATCCCTTGCGGCGCGGTAGAAAAGCTCTCCGGCGGCAGTCAATTCCAAAGGCCTTTTCTGACGGTTAAGCAACTGGCACTTGTGCTCGATTTCCAGCTGAGCAACCTGCTGCGAAACCGCCGACTGACTCACCATATGCTTATCCGCCGTCTTGGAAAAACTCCGCAGCGTCGCCAAATCGCAAAACATCCTCAATGTTTCTATGTGCATTATAAGTCCCCTTGATGAACCATATTAAACAAACAATCTTGCACTTGTCTTGCCAGCGATTAGTATTATCCTTATACTACTATAAGCTTAATAGCAGGCAATTGCATAAGTTTTTCTTATTTTAACAATTACCTGATAAAAGGCAATCCCGGTTTTCGCCTTGATACAACCTGTCAAAATCCGGGGATTGCGGACAAACAGCCCAAAAAGCCGGAAAGGACGGACTTATGCCCGAACAGGTTAGCACTGGTCTGAAAGGCCTCGACGCCATACTTAACCAGCTTCGCAAAGGCGATAACGTTGTCTGGCAGGTTGACAGCATCGAGGACTTCGCCGCATTCGTAAATCCCTATGTAAAAACCGCCATCGCCAATGGGCACAAGGTAATCTATATGCGGTTCGCCAGCCACGAGCCGCTTCTTAAGCCGGCGCCGGGCATCCAGATTTTCAATCTCGACGCGCACAGCGGCTTCGAATTATTCTCCGCACAGGTCCACAGTATCATTTCCGAACAGGGCATTGGCGCTCATTACGTCTTTGACTGCCTTTCCGACCTGTTAAACGCATGGGCAACCGACCTGATGATTGGCAACTTTTTTATGATTACCTGTCCGTATCTTTTCGAGCTTGACACTATCGCCTACTTTGCGCTGTTGCGAAATAATCACTCGTTCAAAACCATCGCCAGAATCCGCGAAACAACACAACTGCTTCTCGACCTGTATAACCTCGAAGACCGTTTTTATATCCACCCGCTGAAGGTCTGGAAACGGTATTCTCCCACAATGTTCCTTCCGCATTTGCAGCAGGAAGAGAAATTTGTTCCCATAACCAGCAGCGTTGACGCCAGCCGGCTGTTTTCCAGGATATCCGAACAGGGTATCGAATCCGCCGAAAGGACGCTCGATTACTGGGACCGGCTTTTCATAAGAGCCAAAGAAGTTGCTGAACTTCCTGAAACATCAAATCTGGACAAAAAGCAAACCCTCGACCGGCTGTGCAGGGTAATTATTGGCAAGGAAAAAAGGATTCTCGCTCTTGCCCAGAGGCACTTTTCCTTAAACGACCTTATCAATATCGAAGAGCGTCTAATCGGCACCGGCTTCATAGGCGGAAAAGCAGTCGGTATGCTGCTCGCAAACAACATCGTCTCATCCGACAGTTCGCTTGGTTTGGCAGGCCATCTCGAACAACACGATTCATTCTATGTCGGCTCAGACGTTTTCTACACCTACATCGTTGAAAATGATTGCTGGAAGCTCCTCATGGAGCAAAAAACCAAAGAGGGTTATTTCAAAGTCGCCCCCGAAATCCGAGACCGACTGCTCAAAGGCAAATTCCCCGACCAGGTGCGAGAGCAGTTCCAGCAAATGATAGAATACTTCGGCCAGTCGCCCATCATTGTCCGCTCAAGCAGCCTGCTCGAAGACGCATTCGGCAACGCATTCGCCGGAAAATACGAAAGCTTGTTCTGCACCAACCAAGGCAGCCCCGAACAGCGTCTCGCCCAGTTCGAAAACGCAGTGCGGGAAGTTTACGCAAGCACTATGGGCGACGATGCGCTTGTTTATCGGCTGCAAAGAGGACTTGACCAGCAGGATGAACAAATGGCGCTGCTCGTCCAGCGTGTCTCCGGCTCATACCGCGACAACTATTTTTTCCCGGATTTGGCGGGCGTCGCGCTTTCCTATAACACATTCGTCTGGAACCCCGACCTCGACCCCAAAGCCGGTATGGTGCGTTTGGTCCTCGGCTTAGGAACCCGCGCCGTCGGAAGAGTCGAAGACGATTATCCGCAAACAATCGCTCTCGACGCCCCGCTTCTGCGTCCTCTGGCTGATATGGACGATATCCGAAGATTCTCACAGCACTACGTTGACCTGCTCGACATCCAGAACAACTGCCTTACATCAGTGCCTATTCAGGAGCTTCTTAGCAAAAAAATCGACCTCAACATTGATCTTGTCGCCACGCCCGACCACGAAATGTCCGAAAAAGCAAAATCGCTTCGGATGCCGCAACAGGAATACTGGCTTGTAACCTTTGAAAAGCTCCTCAAGGAAACCGATTTTGTCTCCTGTATGCAAAAAATTCTCAAACGCATCGAAACCAGCTACCATTATCCCGTCGATGTCGAATTCACGGTCAACTTCACAAAAGAAGACAAGCTGATGATAAACCTGCTCCAGTGCAGGCCCCTGCAAACCAAGGGCAGGCGCGCAGCCGTCTCGATTCCCACGGACGTCAAAGCGGAAAAGCTGCTGTTTCTCTGCCACGGATATTTTATGGGCGGCTCCATCTCCGCCGACATCAAACGCGTTATTTTTGTTGACCCGAAACAATACGAAGCTGTTCCCAACCAGCAAAAATATGACATCGCCCGTGCCATCGGCGCACTGAATAAACAAATCACAAATAAAGACGACACGGGCCTGCTCATGTTAGGCCCCGGCCGCTGGGGCACTACCACTCCATCGCTGGGCGTGCCTGTGAGCTTTTCGGAAATCAATAACGTTACCGTGCTCGGTGAACTCGCCTGCGAAGGAACAAATCTCGTTCCCGACTTATCTTTCGGAACGCACTTCTTCCAGGACCTCGTCGAGACCGATATCTTTTACGTCGCGATTTTCCCTTCTCACAAAGGTTTTGCCTTCAACGAAAAATGGTTCGCCGCCCAGCCAAATCAGCTTGAATCGCTATTGCCCGACAAAGCCAAATATGCTGACGTGATAAAAGTAATCGACCTTGCCGGCAGCCCCGCACGCATTGTCGGCGACGTCATCAGCCAGCAGGTCATCTGCTTTCTACCTTGAAAATCCTAATCTCAGTTTTGAAATGCTCGGAACACCTAAGCAAAGGTTATTAGGTTTGCGTTCGACCCGTCTGCAACAAGTAAACCCGAAAAACCTCAAAATCTGGCGCAAAATGGTGCTTGAAAAGAATAGGCAAGATACGTGCGACCGATTGTGTTTTACTTGTTTATAATCTCGTCCAGCACAATCAATTTTTTCCGCATTCCCACTGATGTCCGCAATTGAGGCAAGCGGCCAGGATCTTGTTAGAACCGCGGAAACCATAAAGGAGCCCAACCGGTCCCAAAAGTACCAACCCACCTAATCCCTTGCCAGCACCAAACCCTTTTTTGTTAGTCGTAATTTGGGTTGAACCGCATTTGGGACAACTAATTTTTTGTTCCCGCGCCTCGGTTTGCAGCGGAACGGCTTCCGTCTTGACTTCTATTGGTCTTTCGATTGTGGCTTGAACCTGTTTATCTTCGGTGTCAGTCAACCTCCGGTAGCAGTGCTGGCAAACAACGTTCTCGTGAAATATATACGCCTGCTCTAATTTCCCGATGACCCCACCACAATTTGAGCAATTCTCGACATTCATACCGAACCTCAAAATCAGGCATAAAACGGTTTTTGAAAAGAATGAACAAAAGGTATGATGCTCATTGTATTCGATTCAAAATGCTTTGCCTGCATTTTGTTTGGCAATTTCCTTGTCCCGTCTGTCCAATTCCTCATCAATACCGACTTGGGTTATACTAAGTGCCAATTCGTCGATATTGCCAGAGGGGTTTATTAACAACATACGTCCATCTGGTGTCTCCCACACAAGAATAATTGAGGGAAATGTGGCCCCCATTGCATTTTGGATTGTCCCCCTTTCAATTGCGTCTGGTTCACCATATCGTGCAATTAGATAATCACGGAATTGGTCAAATACATTTGATTTGGCGGCTACCAAAAATCCAACAAGTTTGTCATCGAGATAATTCCACCACAAATATTTAATGGGAATATCACCTAACCGACCTTCCACAGAGTTGTCTTTAAACCTTTCCAATCCATTTAGCTTTTTAATCTGAGGTTTAACACTGATTTGCTTTGCCATCTTGTTTTTTGGGTCGCCTATATGTGCTCCCCGAAAACTGAATCGCACATTGGGGTCGATGTTATTTTTGCGACAGAGAGCTTGGAGCCGTTCAACTTCCCTGTCCTTGTCCGCCAACTGTTGCTTGAGTTGTTCGTTCGCCTGCTTTATTTGCTGATTTTCTTGCGTGAGAGTTTCTATCTGTTTTTGAAGAGACCTAACTATATACGGCCCAGTTTGATTGACTTCGGTATAGCGAGTTGAGGCCATCTCGTTTTTTGGGTCGCCTATATCTGCTCCTCGAAAACTGGATTGCTCATTGGGGTCGATGTTATTTTTGCGACAGAGGTGTTTAAGCCATTCGATTTCCCTGTCCTTGTCAGCTAACTGTCTCTTTAGCGTTTCGTTCTCTCGTTTTATTTGGCTGTTTTCGTTTGTGAGAGACGTTACCTGCTTTTTCAGAGTTCCAACTATATATGGCCCAGTTTGATTGACTTCGGCATAGGACGTTGAGGTCAAGAATAGAAAAACCCATAGATACCGTTTCATAATTTTTCCCTCACCAACGAAAGTATCACCGCTAACTCTGGACATTGTTTACTCTCCTACCGTGAGAATCATTATAACGCGGAAACAAGCCAAGTAAACCCCTTTTTACATACGCCGCAAAAGTGTTGTTGCGGTCGGTAAGTAGTCGATATGATAGCGTAGAAGTGCAAATATATCGGGACGACCGGCAATCTACCTGTCCGGCAATGGCTCAACATTTTCCGAGACGAGTTCTCGTTTGCATCCGCACAGGCGTCTTGGAATAATCGCGGGTGTGAAACTGGCTGTATACTCATTATTAGGACAATGGGCGTGAACAACCTAAAACCTCAAATTTGTGCATATTGTGGCGAATTATCTGATAACCTCACTACCGATCATGTTGTGCCTATAGCTTTGTGGATAAAGGGGCATCGTCCTCAGCATCCGGCGACCGTTCCCGCCTGCAAAGATTGTCACGACTCATATGATCGCGAGACAACATATTTTAGAAATTGCCTAGTTGCGATGATTGATATGGACGCTCACCCGATGGCAGCGAAACTTTTGCGTGACCCGGTTGTGCGAAGCATTGAACGCCGGCCCGGCGTAATGCGTGATTTCTTTCGCAACTTTAGGCGCGTGGAACGGAAAACCGATGCAGGCATAATTGTCGGCACAGGGTGGGGTTTCGATATAGACATGATGCGATTCAATCGAATGGTGGAGAAAATCGTTCGTGGCTTGTTTTATTTTAAGTCCGGGATTCCGTTGCCAAAAACCCATGAGGTAGGAATCTTTGCCGGTAATGATTTCTGGAAGCTTCCTGATTTCCAGTCTTTGCTTGAAAAAATGGAACCGTTTGCAGGACTTGGCGATGATGTATTTATGTTTCGTGCGCAACGCGACGCGAACGATGCATGTTCAACGGCGTGGATTTTTATGTTCTTTCAGCAGGTTGGTATCTTCGCTTGGACTGAGAAGATTGAAGCGGTAACATAGCTTCAACCAGTACACTTCAGCGCGTCAATAAGTCAGGGGGCGTTTGGGGAAAAATGGGCATACTTCTAATCCTGCCTTATATGTCTATAAGCCAATCTGATGGATTCTATTAAGAATTAGTGCTTTCGCTCGCCCAAAAAGACCGCTATATTATTCGTATTCGCCAAAGGAAATGCTCTTTAACGTATGTCAGTAAGTACGCTGATAATATGAAACTAAACCCAATAGCCCATTGCAAGACCAATGAAGGAGGTCACACAAATGAAGGCAAATGCCGTAGTGCAGTCCGTCTATGAACAAGTCCTGAAGCGCAACCCCGGAGAAGCAGAATTCCATCAGGCAGTAAAAGAGGTATTGGAATGCCTCGAACCAGTCCTTGAAAAACACCCCGAATACGTCAAGGCGAAAATCCTTGAGCGTCTCGTCGAGCCGGAAAGACAGTTTATCTTCCGCGTTCCCTGGCAGGATGACAAAGGCGAATTCCAGGTCAATCGCGCCTTCCGCATTCAGTTCAACAGCGCCCTTGGACCATATAAGGGCGGCATCCGCCTGCACCCCAGCGTTTACATCGGCATCATCAAGTTCCTCGGCTTTGAGCAGATTCTGAAGAACTCATTGACCGGCCTGATGATGGGCGGCGCCAAGGGCGGCTCCGATTTCGACCCCAAAGGCAAAAGCGACGGCGAAGTTATGCGTTTCTGCCAGAGCTTTATGACAGAATTATGCAAACATATCGGCCCGGATACCGACGTCCCCGCCGGCGATATCGGCACCGGCGGTCGCGAGATCGGCTTTATGTTCGGCCAGTACAAACGAATCCGCAATGAGTTCACAGGCGTCCTGACGGGCAAAGGCCTCGAATGGGGCGGCTCATTAGTCAGAACCGAAGCGACCGGTTACGGGCTTGTTTACATTATGGCCGAAGCCCTTAAAGACATGGGAAAATCCTTCAAAGGTATGACCGTTACCGTTTCCGGTTCGGGCAACGTCGCGATTTACGCCACCGAAAAGGTTCAGCAGTTAGGCGGCAAAGTCGTCGCAATGAGCGATTCCAACGGCTACATTTATGACGCCGAAGGCATCAACCTCGACACCGTAAAGAAACTCAAGGAAGTCGAACGCAAACGCATCAAGGAATACCTTTCATACCACCCAAAGGCCAAATACACCG
This sequence comes from Sedimentisphaerales bacterium, assembly GCA_050012695.1. Classification (GTDB taxonomy): domain Bacteria; phylum Planctomycetota; class Phycisphaerae; order Sedimentisphaerales; family Anaerobacaceae; genus Fen-1362. The sequence goes on from JBEKGR010000015.1 coordinate 33,898, forward strand.
AGGGTTGCGCCGGTATATGGAACGTCAAGTGCGATATCGCGCTGCCCTGCGCGACTCAGAATGAGCTTGATGAGGCAGGCGCAAAAGCACTCGCCAAAAATGGCTGCAAAGCCGTCGGCGAAGGCGCGAATATGCCCTGCACCCCGGAAGCAGCGGACGTGTTCCTGCACAACAAAATGCTGTTCCTGCCCGGTAAAGCTGCCAACGCGGGCGGCGTCGCCGTCTCGGGTCTCGAAATGGCACAGAACAGCCAGCGTATCCCGTGGACCTTCGAAAAGGCCGACGCGGAACTGAAAATTATTATGACCACCATTTACAAAAACGCCAGCGAGGCCGCGAAAGAATACGGCAAGCCTGGCAACTTCATCGTCGGCGCAAATATCGCCGGCTTTGTCAAGGTCGCAAAAGCCATGTTGGCTCAGGGCCTTGTCTAAAACAAATCGCAGATTCGCATAAGGGCGACTCATAATGGGTCGCCCTTTTTGTTGCCTCCGGGCGAAAACTAAATTACAATCCTGATTATGAAAAGTAATCCTGACATCAAAAAAGTCGTTCGCCAGCACGCTGAAATGGCGGAATTCTTCTCCGGCGGATTAACCGTAAAAACTTCTGCGACACAAACACAAGCATCGGATACCGAGCATCCAGCATCGAGAATCGAGAAACGAGCGGCGAGTATCGAGGCAATCAAAGAGCTTGAAGATATTGCCGGACAGACGCGCAAGTGCCACAAGTGCGAACTCGGCTCACTGCGCAAAAACGCCGTGCCGGGAGAAGGCAATACATCCGCCCGCATAATGTTCGTTGGTGAAGCGCCCGGAGCAGATGAAGACACACAAGGCAGGCCATTCGTAGGAAGAGCGGGACAATTGTTAGATAAAATCATCGCCGCCTGCGGCCTCAAACGCCAAGACGTCTGGATTGGCAACATACTCAAGTGCAGGCCTCCCGATAACCGCGACCCCAAACCCGAAGAGATAATCGCCTGCATCCCCTATCTGCAAAGGCAAATCGAGCTAATCAACCCGGAAATAATCGTCGCCCTCGGCGCACACGCCGCCAAGACACTTTTGGACACCCCTAAAGCAATAGGTCAATTGCGAGGTATGTTCCACGAATACGCCCCAGGCATAGGCCACAAGCCCATAAAACTTATGCCCACATTCCACCCTGCCTACCTGCTCCGCAACTACTCCGACGATAACCGCAGAAAGGTCTGGGAGGATATGAAAAAGGTCCTGGCGGAGCTGGGCCTGCCTGTACCTCAGAAAACAGGTAAATAATCACCCCCTGAATGGACATGCTTTGGGCGAGGGTTACGGCACAGCCATGGCGGACGTTGCACAGCCGACACCTGAACCGGCCACGTTATCCCTGCTCGCCGTTGGCGCAGCAGCTTTGTTACGAAGACGCAGAAGCTGATACGAAATAAAACTCAAAGCGATTAAAAGCCGTGGGTTTATCACGGCTTTTTTTATTTTTGGGGAGCCAACGCCGTTTTGCAGCAGTTTGCACTTGCTGAATCGCCGATTTTGCCTATAATTTCCTGTTTAGTTTGCGGGCGATTAGCTCAGCCGGTAGAGCAGCTGACTCTTAATCAGCGGGTCGCAGGTTCGATTCCTGCATCGCCCACTTCCATTTCGTTTTGTGTTGCAAGTTTAGCCGCATCTTTGTGAATTAAACATGAGGCACCGAAATGACAGACAAACAATGGGCGACCCTACTTAACGTAATCAATGGTAACGTCGATAAGACGTTGCCTGTCGGCTTTATAATAGACAGCCCCTGGCTGCCGGGGTGGGCTGGTATATCGATAATGGATTATTTTTCCAGTGAACAAATATGGCTCGAAGCCAATCTAAAGGCCATAAAAACTTTTCCGCAGGCGATATTTTTGCCCGGCTTCTGGTCAGAGTTCGGTATGTGCACCGAGCCATCGGCGTTCGGTTCGAAATGCTCATGGCAGACAAATGATTTGCCGTTCGCAAGTCCGATTATCACGTCATTTGAGCAGGTTGATTCCATAAGCAGGCCCGACCCTTCCAAAGACGGCTTGCTGCCTTTTGTTTTGAACCGGCTAAAACTCACGCAAAAGCAAATCGAGCGGGAAGGACACGCCATAAAATTCGCCGTTTCGCGCGGGCCGCTCAATATCGCCTCGTTCCTTGCCGGCACAACTGAGTTTCTTATGGGTATCCGCGCAAATCCGGACGAGGTCAGCCGGCTGCTCGATATGATTACGGATTTCATCGTTGACTGGATTTGCCTGCAAATAGAAACGTTTCCGACAATCGAAGGCATCTTCATTCTCGATGACATAGTCGGCTTCCTCGGCGAGCAGGACTTCGTCAAATTCGCCAAACCCCGGCTGCAAAAGATTTTCACCTGCAGGGACGTGAAAGCCCGTTTCTTTCACAATGATGCGCCCGGTCTTGTCTGTGCGCCGCACCTGGCCGAAATAGGGATTAACCTTTTCAATTTCAGCAGCGACCACGGTCTGACACAAATGAAGAAACTGGTCGGAAATAAGGTTGCGCTGTTAGGCAATATCCCTCCGAGAGATGTTTTGGCCGCGGGGACACCCGCTGAGGTAACGCAAGCCATGGAGACAATGCTGACTGGTCTTGAAGACCGCAGCCGGATTATCGCGTCCTGCGGCGGAGGTATGCCGCCGGAAGTATCAACGGACAATATCAACGCGTTTATCGCGGCTGTTGAAAAGTATCGGTAAGGCGTGCACCGCTAATTATGGTGCCTGCCGCCAGTTGTCCGCCAGAACAGAAAATTCGTCGAAATTTACCACGCAATCTTCGTCCACATCCAACCCGGCAATTCCGTTACAATCATTCACCAGCCAGAAGTTTAAAAAGCCAGAAAGGTCATTAAGATCTACAACGCCGTTGCCCGTAAAATCGCCGTAGATACCTCTTGAGAGCACAACGTCTCCGCCGTCAGGCACCACGTCAAACATAACATATGCTGTTGAATTCACCTTAACAATAGACGAAGTTACCGGAAGACCATTTTGTGAAACATTAGCAGACCCCCAGCCCGCGGGAAGAGGTCTGCGTATGGTTATCGGGACATTGTAAATACCATTCGGTAATGTGTCTGTTACCGACAGCGTAATACTGTCGCCGGTATTGGATGTTTCCGAAACCGACACATCGTTGCGTTCTTTAATATAGCGTACTACATTACTGAATGTGGACACCCAGTAAGTGCTTCTGCGAGCATCGAGATACTGTAAGCTTTGCAGTAAAATTGTCGAAGATAGCGGCGAAAAACCGGGACCGCTGTCGAGGTCATGAATTAAAAATACGCACCAACCGCCTGATGCCCCTGCAGCATCGATTTTGGACGTAATAGAAGCTAATGTATTATTTCCGCAACAGGGGCCAAGAAGGTGACAACCTATCGTATAAAAATTAGAAGGGGTGGCCGGCATTAATCCGTAGTCGCAGGTTCGCCCGGCAATATAGTAATCATCAATTAGCGACTGGTTACCGATATTGCAATTTGGATAAGCAATTGTTACACATTGATTGCCGGGTATATACGAGTTAACAATTATCTGCGATTGAGAAAGTTCCCATATCTGACACGGATCACTAAGACCGGCCAAACTATGGTCCACGGTATGGCTGCCTACCTCGTGACCCTGAGAAGCGGCGGTTTGGAGGCTTGACCAGGGGGGACTCCATGCCGGAACAGGATAAAATGTCATCTTAAAACCGAATGAATTGAACATAGGCAGCGCCGTGCTAAACTGGTTGGCGCAGCCGTCATCAAATGTCCAAGTAATGACGGCCGTTTTGAAACCCGACCAGGTGCCGACCTGGTAAGGAGCGGCAATGGTCCCGCAATATCCCACGTTGCATACTATAAACAAGGCGACTAACAGTGTAATTACGTTTATCTTTTTCATACCCTGTCTCCAAAACGGCTTTTAAAGTCAAACCCCCGGCTTTCGACGCCAAAAGCGTGATTATACGCAATCGCTATAATACAAGATAATTACAGAGTACCATAAATGGCGAGACATTGCAACCTAACCTGCGATTGTTTCCCGGGGCTTTTGAATGGTAACGTGCTGTTAATAAGGCACTTATGGGAAACAAACCCTAAGGCGGTTTTATTCAGAAAAAACATTATTCATCGGCTCCAAAAGGCGATGCCGGCAATCCTTCCTTGTTGTATAAATTTGCCCCTTCGGGGTTATCAGCCCAGGCGTACCGCACGGCTACGGGATTTGCCACCTGGTCATTCCAGACAATGACGTTGTTTCCTTCGATTTTCGCCTTTGCCCAGACGAATTTTTTGTCTGCCCCGGCAATTGCGAAATATTTCAGCTCCCCGTCGCCTTTGACAGTCAATCCGCTGCCTGTATTTGTAAACGTAAGAATGACTTTATTGCCCTCGATTTTCTTTGACTGGTAAATCGGCCCTGAATAAACCGCTTTTTCATCGCCATAAGCCACCTTTTGAGCTGCGAGCGCCAGCCGTTTGCCTACATCCTCTTTATTTAAAGGATGAATGTCGTTCCATTCGCCGAGGTCAATTGTTACAACCATCCCCGTATTAGGAACAGCGAGCGTTTTAAGTTGTGCTTCTCTCGTCTCGGCCCAGCCGCTTTCGGAAGGTTGGTCTTTAACATCCATAAAATTGGCCAGTTGAACATACAAGAAAGGAAAATCTCCCTGATTCCATTTTCCTCTCCAGTCAGCTATCACCGCAGAAAACAGCTTTTGATATTCACGCGGCTTTGCTGTATTGGATTCACCCTGATACCAAATTACTCCTTTAATTTTATAGTTTAAAAGCGGGGCCACCATTCCGTTGTATAATCCTGCCGGCTGCCACTCAATAAAAGTTTTGCCCGGCAATGGGTCCATTGTAGCACCTAATCTGTATTGCCACCGGCCTTTTAAGTCGATTGTCTGCTCTCCTGCGGTAAGCCGATAGGGCTTATCGAGGACAAAACCGCCCCGGCCTGAATTGCTAATAACTCTTACAGTAATGATATTTTTCCCCGCCTGCAGCAGATTTGAGGGAATATCATATATTCTCGGAGGATACTGATATGATACCGACCCCACTTGCTTTCCGTTGACATACGTAAAATCGCCATCCACAATCCTGCCCAGCCAAAGCTTTGCCGGTTTACCGGTCATCGAAGCCGGGACGTTAATTTCTTTTCTGAACCAGACAACGCCGTTCACGTTTCCCAGGTTACCGTCGGCCCAATACCCGGGCACATTCATTGTCGGCCATTGTGAAGCGTCGTAATTTACATCAAACCAGGGCTTTTGCCCTTTTTCCAGTCCTTTATCGAGCTGCTGAATACGACTATACCACGCGTCGCTTACAGCTTTATCTTTTTCAACGATTTGGTTAAGATAGTTACTGTCTTTAAATTTTTTCGCTGTTTCCAGGTATTCAGGAAACGCTTTTAAGGCATCCTCGCTCAACCATGCCTGTGCCGGCGAGCCGCCCAAGCTTGCATTTATTAAACCTATGGGAACATGGTATTTTTCAAATAATTCTTTCGCGAAAAAATAACCCACGGCTGAAAAATGAAGAACACTCTCAGGATTTGCCGATTCCCATCGACCCGACTTCAAATCTTCTCGCGGTCCCTGAAAATCATATACGTGCGGAACAATAAACTGTCTTATTCCGGGGTTTTCAGCATTGGCGATTACATCCGGATAGCGGTATTTTACCCTGTCCATAGGCAGTTCCATATTCGACTGGCCTGAACATACCCATACATCGCCTATCATGATATTCGTTAGAATTATATGATTACCGGCATTAATATCCATACTGCATGGGCCGCCTGCTTTTAATTCAAAAAGCATTACCGCCCATTTGCCATCTGTCCCTGCTGTGGTATTATATGTTTTGCCGTTAAAGTTAATTGTTACCTTTTCACCTTTGTCAGCCCAGCCCCAGATTTTGACATCGGCGTCTCTTTGCATAACCATACCATCGCTTATCAAAAATGGAAGCCGGACCTGACAAAGGGCCGCCTGAGAAATCAGCAAAATACAACACAATATTGCCGAACCAGGTATTTTTACATTCGACTTCATAACCACAAACCTCTGATTTTATTGATAGTTAATTTGTGGACACATATTCGAACCAGTTGAAATCGGCGGGGGTTGTGGATTTCTGTCCGTTGCCGGTAGCGTACATACCGAAGTAATCACCGGTAAAGCACATTCCATCCGCAAAACCTATCTCTTCGACGGACAAATCCTTCGTCAATGCTGTGCCTAATAACTGCACGTCACCACTGGATGACTTGCAGGAAAATTCATAAGTCAACGGCGTCGCCTTGACCGACAACACAACAGGCCCGGCTCCGATATCAACATACTTAACTGGTTCTACAATTTTGCCTTTGAGCACTTTCCTCAACAGAACTTGCCGTTTGCCATCCTTCAGTGTGATTCCGATTTCATAATGATGTTTGTCATTGCCGCGGACAACAAGGCCGGCTTCCTCATTTTCGCTATTGGGGTCAAATTCAAGCAGGGTCGAAGCGACGCAGTTGAAATCGGTCTGGCGCCGGCCAACAAAGGCGGGCGAATCCTTGTCGCTCATAGTTACCGCCGAGCCATGGAGACGCAGAAAACCGCGTCGTTCGGTCAGAGAATAATCAGCATCATACGGATTCCTGAGAAAATTCCACTGCAACGCGAGAGAAGATTTATCGAAATCGTCCCTTGCAGAGGGCTGTTCCCAGATATGCTGCGGCAGGCGAGGAGCGGGCATAGTCAGCTCTATTGTGCCGTTTCCATTAACCACCGGCCAGCCCTCCTTGTTGAAAGCAACCGGCGCCAGGAATGTCTCACGGCCGATGTGATGGAATCTGCCCCCCTGCGGCCGGGTTCCAAGACAAACCAGCCACCACCCGGCGGGCGTCTCAACCATATCTGCGTGCCCGACAACCTGGATTGGACGGTTTGGAATGTTGCGATGCGTCAGAATGGGATTGTTCGGGTCGGCTTCGAACGGTCCCCAGGGCGAATCGCTGCGGGCAACGGTCACACTATGGTCATAGCTGGTTCCGCCCTCCGAAATCATAAGAAAATATTTGCCGTTGGCTTTATACAAATGCGGCCCTTCCGCCCAGACACCGCCTGTGCCGCCCCATATTTTTTTCAGGGGCCCTTCAAGTTTGCCTGTTTCGAGATTGAGTGTTCTCTGAGCAATATAGCCATCTCCCTGACCTTCGTGGCGGGTGTAATAGACCTTTCCGTCGTCATCGAAGAAAAGAGACGGGTCCATGCCGCTTTGGTCGAGCCAAATCGGTTCAGACCACAGCCCCGCTGGATTTGCAGCGGTAATGTAAAAATTGCCTCCCCCATCCACGTTGGTTGTCACCATATAAAATTTGCCTTTGTGATAGCGAAGCGTCGGTGCGTATATTCCGCCTGATGCACGGACTTTGTCCAAGGGCAACTGGCTTTTGCGAGTCAGGCAATACCCGATTTGACGCCAGTGCACGAGGTCTTTACTGTGAAAAATCGGAACGCCCGGAAAGTACTCAAAGGAACTGTGCACGGTATAATAATCATCACCCACCCGGCAAATACTCGGGTCAGGATAAAAACCGGATATAACGGGATTGTTAAAAGTTTTCGGTTGTTGTTGTGCACAGCCAAAGACCAGAAACACGGATGAAATAAGCAAAATCCAACACTTCATATTATTTCGTATCAACAACTTTAATCACAGCATCAAAAGCCGGCTTGGGCTTATAGTTCCGGTCAAACAACAGAGGATAGCTCGTGCGTCCCCTGATGGGCCAGTTATTAAGCCAGCTTGTCTTGTCGTAAACGCCCCAGAAGGTAACGCGGCTTACTGTGTCTTTATGTTCGAGCAAAACAGCAAAAATCTCTGCGTAACGGTCAGCGAGTTTTTTCTGCACCTCATCAGGCAGACCATCGACGTAAGGATTAAGCTTTGCCTGCAATTCAAACTTGACGTTAATATCGGCTCCCATATACCGAGTAGCACTTGGCAGGACATCGATATCCAGTTCGGTAACCATAACTTTAACGCCTAATGCGGCAAAGGCGTTGATAAATTGCTCGATTTCTTTGCGTGAAGGATAACTCAGCGCCCAGTGCCCCTGAATACCAACGCCGTCTATGCGGAGACCTTTGGCCTTGAGGTCTTTCACCAGGTTAACACAGGCGTTGAGTTTGGCCGGCTTATCGAGTGAAAAGTCGTTGTAATACAATTCTGCGTTCGGGTCCGCCTCGTGAGCATACTCGAACGCCTTTTGAACGAAGTCCGGGCCTACTGTTTCCACCCATTTGGATTTGTGGAGAGGTCCTGCGTCGTTTAGGGCTTCATTGACAACGTCCCAGCCGTTGACTCGACCTTTGTATCGGCCCATAACGGTAAAAATGTGGTCTTTCATACGTGCGAGCATTGCATCGCGGCCAAGCAGATTGCCGGTATCGTCCTTAAACGCCCAGGGTGGTATCTGGTTTTGCCAGATGAGGGTATGACCGACAATGAACATTTTGTTCTTCTCGCCAAACGCCACGAAGCGGTCAGCCGGCTCGAAATTATATTTGTTCGGCTCAGGATGAATGAACTGCCACT
>JBEKGR010000016.1:0-25056 GCA_050012695.1 Sedimentisphaerales bacterium
AACAAATTAACTCTATGACCTTAATTTGGAGGATTTGATTATGAAGAAGATTTTATTAGTTATTGCAATGCTGATTATCGCTGCGCCTGTTCTGGCGACGGTAAGCGTTACAGCGACCGACAAAGGCAGCGGGGTTGCTGAGATCAGGTACAATTGCTCGGCAGCTGAAAAGGTGCGGGCGTTTGCGCTTGATATAACGGTCGATAACGGCCTGGTTATCAGCAATATCCGTGATTTTAACACCGGCGAGAGCAAAAAGCCGGGCGGCGGCTATGGTATATTCCCCGCCAAGTTCGCGGACTATATCAATGTCAATCCACCCGGTCCCAACTGGGCCGACACACGTTACACCCCGGTTGCTCGGACGACTGACCCGAACACCAAATCAGGCCTGGGCACCGGCGCAATCACAGTTGAACTGGGTACATTATACGTCGATCCCAATTCACCGGGCACTTCGGGCCTGTTGTTCCGGCTCGACGTCAACGGTAACGGCGCAGCCGACGGCAACCTGTCGATTGCTTTGAACGGCGTACGCGGCGGCATAGTTCTTGAGGACGCTAACCTTGCCCCGTCGCCGGTTTTAACGGGAACCAAGATGGCGTCCCTGATAACGTTACCGCCGCCCTGCATCAACATCCCGGCGATTTTGGGTGACAACATGACGGATGCGAATTCGGCCATACGTGCTGCCCTTCTTACTGGCACGATAGCGATAACTTACGAATGTAACGGCACCTATGGTACTGGTATCGTTTGCAGGCAGGACACCGGCTGCGTAGCCGCGAGTACGACTATTAACTATGTGGTATCTACAGGCCCCTGCTGTACAACCATCCTGAACGAGGTTGGCGTACTAAAGGCGACCGCGGAAGCAGCGTGGACAGGTCAAGGGTTTACTCTTGGCGTCGCAACCCAAGTTGTTAGTTGTCCGGCGGGTAATATTGTCAGCCAGGATACCACCGGCTGCGTTACTCTGCCTCACACTGTCAACTACTCGTATGGCATTCAGGCGACTGAGCCGAACATTGTGAATAAGACAATGCCCGATGCCAATTCGACGCTTGCTGCAGCTGGTATTCCGGCCCCCTACACCATCACGTATGAGCCCAATGGCTTAAAGACGGCTCTCACTGTGGACAGACAGAGCCCGCCTCCCGGGACTGCAACATGCAGTGCTAGCTATGTCGTAGATACTAATTGCCTGTATGTTGGCCGTGTGTTCTCCGGTACTGGTATCACCACTCTGACAGTGACCCAGACGATGATAGACAAGTGGAACTATCTTGGCATGCCCAACTGCTGGTGCTGCCCTTCTCAGAAGAGAGGCAATGGTATCTACACCGGCTCAAGTGCTTGTAAGGTGGACGCCGCTGATCTTGGTGCGGTTAAGAACGCCAGCGTGTGGATGAAGCAATACAATCAGGCGGGTTATCTTCCCTGCCTCGATTTCAACCTCTCAGGTAAGATTGACGCTGCTGACCTTGGTATACTTAAGAATGCCAGCAACTGGATGCAAACCGTCGGGTGCGGACCTCCGTGCCAGTAACAGTTGTTTGAGCAAAGTTTACACCAGAGGCAAGCCATTTGGCTTGCCTCTTTTTTTTGTTTGCCGATTACTCTGTTCGCAGTTAAAATACAGGTGGTTTATTAATTTGTCCGGAGCGGCGTTATATGAAAAAAAGATGGTTTGTAATAACTTGTTTATTGGCCCTGTTAGCGGTCATAAATGGCTGTGGCGACGGGCATAAGGCCCAAAAAGTCGATGGGAAAACCGTTGATGCCAACAGTTTCCCGGCATTCCTTGCCGGCACTTGGCAGGTAGATACCGGTGCGAATGGTGTGTGGCGATTTGTTTTAACGCCCGATGGGCGGGTCAGCGAAGCAGTTGATCTGTGGCAGGAGGTTTTGCATCCGAACCAGACCACGGATTTTAATATGCTGGATGGTCCAAGCCACATCACCGCGGGTAATTTTTATGTTTCTTACCGGCCTTCCAAAAGGGAACTTTCAGTAACCACAGAGTTGAAGGATATTCATATTTTCCTTCCCGGTCTTCTTGTGGACGCCAACAGCGTCGATTATTACAACGGCCCTGTTTCCGAGGACGGCAATACCTGGACCGCTGAACGTATTGAGATCTTTAGCTTTTCTGATTTACCACAGGATCCGAACCTTATAAGCCCTGAACCGATTATTTTCAGGAAGGTGCAGCCGCAGGCAGCGGTTGTGGATTCAAACGAAAAACATTAGGGGCGCCGGTTGTGCGCAGTCATTGTCAGGCCGGTGTTCTGATAATGCAAGGAGCGATAGATATGAAAAAAGTATTTGCAGTAGTTTTGACAGTTAGTATGGCAATCATTTTGGCAGGCGGCTGCCAGGAAGAGCAGGTATCATCAGGCGAAAAAAAAGCCCGGCTGACGGCGGTGGAGAATAGAGACCTGCAATCGCAGCTTCAGGCTGAAATGAAAAAGAAAGATGACGAGATAAAGAATCTCAATACGCAGTTCCAGTCCGAAACGAAAAAGAAGGATGACGAGATAAAAAAGCTAAATGAGCAGCTTAAAAAAGCCCAGATGCCACTCCAGGCGGAAATAGCAAAAAGAGATGACGAGATAAAAAAATTAAGCGAGCAGCTTAAAAAGGCCCAGGTGCCGCTCCAGGCGGAAATAGCAAAAAGAGATGACGAGATTAAAAAACTAAGTGAGCAGCTTAAAAAAAACCAGGCGTTGACCCAGGCCGAAATAACAAAGCGAGATGATGAGATAAAGGGGCTTGTCGATCAGTGCCAAACCGAAATGAAACAACGAGATAATGTTCTCCAGATAACTAAGGAGCAGCTTGGCCAGTGTGCGCAGACCATGAATGATAAACTACAAGAAGAGGTGGATAAGCAGTGCAAGGAATCTATTTCGGCGATGAACGACTGGAATTCGGAACTTAAAGATGAGGTTGACCGGCTGAAAGCGGAGCTGGCGAAAATTAAAGAGCAGAAATAAGTTTTGCCCGCGGGATATTCGAGGCGTTAATGATATTTCGAAGGAGGAGTTATTTACTGTTGCTGGGTTGACTGGCGGATTTAGCTGGCTGGTTTGGAGATTCTTGTTTTGGTTTGTTCGACTGTTGTGAAGTCCTGAGTTTTCCCAGTTGAGTACGCAATTCGTTAAGCTCGTCTATTTTTTTCTCTGATTCATCGACTGAAATCGTTGGCGAGTTAAGCTCTTCTATGAGCTTGGTTATTCTGTCTGTTTTTTCCTTTGCAGCCGGTGAATCTCCTGGTGCTGGTTTGTCTTCCGGCTGCGCCAGTGTTGATGAATCGTTCGATGTATCAACGGTTTCTGGTTTGGTTTCGACCGGCGGTGCGGGTTGGACAGGCTGAATAGGCTGAGCAGGCGGGTTGGTTGCTGCCGGAGTTGGTGGAACCGGAGGTTTAGGCGGGTGATTAACTTCGGAAATGGGCGGGGTTTTCACAATTTCCGCCGGTTTGGGTTGCTCAATTGCCGGGGGGGACTGGTTTGGAGAGGTAATTCGTTCAGATGCGGGAGGCATTGCGCCCTGCCTTGGATTCCGGCGAGAGTTGGGCGGGGTAATAGCTGCCGGTTTATTTGCTGTAACAGGCGAAGGGCTAACGGCGTTTTCTGGCCCTTTAGAACCGGCCGGTGTCTGCACAACTGGGCTGGCTGCGACTGGTTCTTTCGATTGCGGCGAACGCGTCGAAGAAGGCGGATTTTTTAGCAGCTTTTTCCACGATTCCTGAACTTTGACGGCCATTTCTGATGTTCTCTGGCCGTCTCGCAACACTATCGAGCCGTCTTTAACCGTTTCGATTGTCAAATGGCCTACGGTTGAGCCCTGTTTGACCCAGTGTTGGCCTTTTCCCGGCTCATCTATCAGGATAAACGACTGTTCAGGATGTGAAGCAAAATAGGAGGTTGCTATCAGGTCGAATTTGACAGCGACGGGCGCAGGCGGAACCGGCTGCGAAGGACCAGACGGTTGTGCGGCCGCTACAGGTTTAGGCGGGGGAGGCGGATTGATAATATTAGTCAGGTCCACTGCTGCTTTTACCAGCGGCGAATTTTGGCTTTGGTCTTTAGAGGCCTGTTGCCCCTTGGCGGACGTGAATTTCTCGACTACGCCGGGTGATTTGAGAAGCTCCTCTATTTTAGGGTTGCTGCGCACGCCATAAACCGCGGGTAATACAAGCAGGCCCGCCGCCGCTATAGCCGCTATGATACTCGTTATGCGCAATGTCTTAATCATAGAGTTCCTACGTTATTTTGACAGTCGTCGGCCCGAATTGTTCCGCTTTTTCCTGTTTTTTGGGAGGGCGGTGGTGTTAAATAAGGTCTGTTTTAAGGAGGTAAAAGAGATGAGCAACACACTTGTGACGGTTGCCAGTTTTGATGAGCCATATAAGGCGAATATTGCCAAGGTGAAACTCGAATCAGAAGGTATTAAGTGCTTTCTTAGCGGCGAGAATTTTGTGGCGACTTACTGGCTCCTTTCACGGGCCGAGGGCGGTATCAAACTTAAGGTGAATAAAGCCGACTCAAAAGCCGCAATTGAGATTCTTGCGAGAAAAGAGAAACCACTCGATACACAACAGTCATCCGAACTTGGCGAATACGACCTGACCTGCCCGAAATGCAATTCTGAGAATATCGAGTACGAGCGATATTCCTGGAAAATGGCCATACTTTCAATACTGCTGTTTCGGCTGCCGGTGACCTGGCTGAAGAAAGAATACAAATGTTTGGACTGTGGCCATGTCTGGAAGTAGAACAACGGTTTTACACAGGATGTTTCCTTAATCGGGCTTTTTAAGCTCTTCGGCTTTGGGGAGGTCCTTTAAGGCATTTAGGCCGAAGACCTCGAGGAATTTTTTGGTTGTGCCGTAAAGCATTGGCCTGCCCACAATCTCGGCCCTGCCCGTGATTTTTACCAGCCCTTTATACATCAGGTTGCGAATCATCTCGCCCGCCGCGACGCCCCTTATCGCTTCGATATCGGCGCGGATAATGGGCTGCTTGTAGGCGATGATTGCCAGTGTTTCGAGGGCCGGCTGGCTGAGTTTTCCGTCGTCGCGTGCGCGGACGAGTTTTTTGAGCCAGTGGTTGTATTCGCTAAGCGTCAGCATCTGGTAACCGCCCGCGATTTGCTCGATTCTGAAGGCGTTGTTGTTGGCCTTGTATTTTTCGTTTAGGTCGTCAATGTGCTTGCGGAGCTGGCGCACGTTTGTGCCGACAATCTCGGACAACCTGGCGGGCGTAAGCGACTCATCGCTGGCGAAAAGCACCGCCTCCACTACCGATTCAACTGTTGGCTCAAATCCGGGAGGCAAATCCGTCGGCTGCGGCTGCTGGTCGCCTGATGTTTCGGTTTCAGTCTGTGCCTGAGCATCCTGTGCCGGCTGTTCGTCCGCCGGTTCAGTTGCAGGTTCTGAATCGTTTGTTTGCTCGACTATATCGTTCTGCTCATCGGCGGCGCCGGTTTCTTGCGAGGATTCGCCTGTCGATGCAGCTAAATTTTCTTCTGTCATAATTTCGTCCATCTAAATGGGTCTGCGTCTTTAGTGCTTACCCTTATTGTGACGGTTTGAAGCGGTTTTTGCAACTGTTTGGCTAACTTTTTGAGGATAAATCGTTCAGAAACCGTATGCGACAGGCACAGGCAGGTAAGCCCCGCTTCCTGGGCCGCAAGGGCCTGGTGGTGCTTTAGCTCGCCCGTAACGTAAAGGTCGGTATTTTCGGCGATAACGAGGTTTATGAGTTTGCCGCAGGAGCCGGCACATACGGCGGCGGTCCTGACGGTGCGTTTTTCCGGGCCTACGATGCCGACTGCCTTTGCGCCGGTATGTTTCTTTAGTTTTTTAATGATTTCAGATAGCGCCGTCGGCTTTGCGAGTTTGCCCATTCTGCCTAAGCCGAATTTTGCCTGCTCATCGACAAGTTTATAAATATCATAAGCGGGCACTTCGTAGGGATGCGCGTTTAACATCGCGGTTACAACGCCTGCGAGTTTTTCCGCGGGGACAATTGCCTCGAATTTCAATTCCGGGACTTTTTCGAGGATGCCTCTTTTGCCTATCGCAGGCCTCGCTCCTTCGAGTGGCAGGAAGCTTCCCTGTCCCTGCGATGAGAAGCTGCAATGACTGTAGTTGCCGATGTGACCCGCGCCTGCTGCGAAAACGGCGTCGGCGACTTTCGCCGCGGATTCGACTGGGACAAAAACAGCGAGTTTGTAGTTGTTGCCCACGGGTGCTGAGACGTAATCGCCGAGCGGGTGGCTGTTTTGTATGCCTACTATTTCCGCAAGCCCGTCATTTACGCCTCCTTCGACGGCGTCCAGTGCGGTGTGGATGCAAAAGACGGGTATGCCCGAACGAATCCAGCTCATAAACGACGCTTGTCGCGCCTTGCGTGTTTATTTTTTTCAGGCCGTCCCAAATGATGGGGTGATAGCACACAATTAAATCAGTATTTAGCCGTTTTGCCTCTGCGAGAACGTCTGCGGTGATATCGATGGTGAGCAGGACGCGTTTGACGTTTTTGTCCGCGCTTCCGAGAAGCAGGCCTACGTTGTCCCAGCTCTGCGCCAGGCCAAGCGGGATGATTTTTTCGATTTGTGCCGCGATATCTTTAACCTTCATTTTTTACCTCTGCAATTGGTTTTCACAAATTCGTCGTAATGCTCCTGTATTTTTTTTGTTACTGCCCCCGGCTTACCCTCGCCGACGTTGTGCTTTTCGATGCCGACGACGGGCATTACCTGCATAATAACGTTTGTGATAAATACTTCATCTGCGCCGAGCAGGTCGTCGATTGTAAGGTCTTTTTCGATTAGTTCGATTTTATTAGCGATTGCCAGTTCGCAAACGGTTTTTCTGGCGATGCCGGGCAGGACAGGCGTATTAGTCCTTGGCGTGAATAATTTGGAATCCTTTACCAAAAAGACGTTGCTGACACACCCCTCGGCTAATCGGCCATCGATTGTAAACCATATCGCTTCAGCGGCCCCTTTCTCATGGGCTTGTTTTAGCGAAAGCATACGCGATAAGTAACTTGTTGTCTTGTGCCCGCAGGCCGGGTCGCTTGTGTTTTGTCTTGTCGGGCAAAGCACAACAAGCACGCCTTTTTTGTAATATTCAGCCGGGTAGGGCTGTAGTTTTGTCGCGGTTACGAGCAATGTGGGATTCGGTTTTGCCTGTGCCTGTGGAATTGCCCCCGCTGAAAGAGTCAGCCGAATCCGGGCATCTGTGAGATTATTTGCTTCGATAACTTTATAAACGGCTTCTTTGAGGTATTCTTTGTTATAAGAATGTTCGATGAATAAGGCCTTCGCGCTTGCGAGCAATCTGTCTAAGTGGTCATCAAGCCGAAAGACGATACCGTTATATGCACGCATTGTTTCAAACAGCCCGGCCCCATATAAAAATCCGCTGTCGCCGACCGATATCCAGCCTTCTTCGATATTAACAAGTTTGTTGTTTAGAAAAATTTTATCTGTCATCAATGATTTACCGCTGCGATTCCGGCTAATAGCGCCCGTGCTTTTACCAAAGTTTCGTTCCATTCAGCCATTGGGTCGGAGTCGGCTACGATGCCGCCGCCCGTCTGGACGTAAGCCGATTTGTTTTTAATGATAATCGTGCGAATGGCGATATTCAAGCAAACACTGCCGTCGAGGCCGATATAGCCGATGCTGCCTGTATAAACGCCTCGCGCGGTCGGCTCGGTTTCGTTTATGATTTGCATTGAGCGGATTTTTGGTGCGCCCGTGATTGACCCGCCGGGGAATACTGCTTTTAGAATATCGCATAAATTTACATTATCCCTAAGTTTCCCCGCGACGGTTGCGACCGCGTGAAAAACGCTCGGGTAGGTTTCAATAGTCCTCGGCTGAATGACTTTTCTTGTGCCGGGGACGCAGAGCCGGGCGAGGTCGTTTCGCTCAAGGTCGATAATCATATTCAATTCGGCTTTTTCCTTAACGCTGTCGATAAGCCGCTGAAGGTTCTCTGCGTTGATTTGCTTCGCATTGGCGGAGGTTTCTTCGAGGCGTTTGCGGGTTCCCTTAATGGGTTTGGTGCTGATTAAGCCGTCTTTTAAGGTTATGAACATCTCAGGCGATGCACTTACGATTTGGAAATCGCCCGCGTCGATATAGGCGGAATATGGGCTTGGGTTGTAGTGGTTCTGCCAGTGGAAAAGGTCGATTGGCCGGGCGTTATATTTGCAATCAAACCGCTGAGAGAAGTTTATCTGATATACATCGCCGTCGTATATGTGGCGTTTAATTTTCTCGAAGGCCCTGAGGTAATAATCCTTGGTCATATTCGACTGAATCCGCGAAAAATCGGTGTTTTCAATATCGGCGGATTTTGGTATTGGCACTCGTATATCGCGGGCTTTGTCGAGAAGGGTTTCGAGGAAGGATAATTTTTGCTGTGGTGTTTCAGTATCATTATTGAGTTCGAGAGTAATCAGTTGAAATGATTTTTTCTTGTGGTCATAAGCAATCAGCCGGTCATAAAAACACAGGCGAATCAGGGGCAGGCGCAGCTCATCGGTATTTGTGCAGGATATGGGTTCTAAATAGCTGCCCAGTTCATAGCCGAAGAAACCGACCCACCCACCTGTGAACACGCAATTGGGCAGGGGGGGCTTTGTGGGTTTGTATTTATCCAGAACTTTTTGTAATTTTTCAAGCGGCTCAACCTGGCCTGCGCGAAACTCAAAGACCTCTTTAGGCATTGCCATCCAGTATGAAAATCCGTCGGCGGTTTCTTTTGAGGAATTGCCGCCGAGGATTGATACTCCAGGCAGGGCAGAGAAAACTTCGCTAAGCGAATCAAGGTTGATTTCGGCTGATTTAATTTTGCTGTGTAAATCACAGGCGGATTGCTTTTTGACTGTCTGGAGTGTGGTGGTAGTCATTTTGGCTGTCCTGCGCCGGTTTTTCCTTTATCACGAACAATTAAAGCAACGATACCTGTTGTTATGGTTGTCTTAAGTATAATTGTTCCAGCTGCGAGGGCAACGCAAAAGCCGAGCATCGTATTAAGAGGCCAGGGGACGAAATCGGGTATACCGAACTTATATGCCTGCTCGACGTTCAAAAGCACGTTGCCTGAAATTATCCAAATGACAAGCAGGAGAGCGGCAAAGGAAACTGTCGGCAGACAGCCGTAAAGTGAGACAAAAAGCATTTGCCTGATAATTTGTCTTTGCGGGGCGACACCTTTTAACCACAAGCCAAACAGGATTCCCCACTCGATTGACAATATTATTGAGAATATCTGTGTGCACATTCCCCAGGCAAACGCGATACATTCGAAAAGATAAAGCCCCAGCGACAACGCGAGATATTTAAAAAAGCGATTTTGCTTTTGAGTCAGACGTGTAAATTCGATAGCAAGGGAAACACCTAAAGCGATGCCGCCGATGAGATTCGTTAATGCGAGCGACAACATTAATACGGTTTCCATATTCATTATGCGTATCAGGGCCGGATTAGTTTTTTCTTATTGAAAAATTCCAGAGCGCTTTTAGTGCTGTTAAAAAGTTTTGTCGCGGTTTGCGTTACGAAAACCGAAGGTGTTTGTTTCGCGGGCCAGATTACGTAAACGTCTTTTGCTGCCTCGTGGGCGTGCTGTAATTCGCGTTCGACGCCGCTTGAGATAGCCGCCCGGCCGTCGGGCAGGGTGGGGATAAAGCTGATAATCATATCGGACTGGTCTATGAGCAGAAAATCGCGCGCGTAGGTCTGGCTGTATATATCGCGTTCGATTTGACGAATCTGGTCGAGATTCAGCCGGACGCTTTTGCCGCCCGCCTCGATTTCGAGGAAATCCTTGCCGTCTTCAGCGGCCTCAAGAGCCATACGCGGCAGGAACGCCTCTTCCAAATCGCCCGGGTCGAAGCAGGTAAAGTGTTTTTTCATCGTCTGCCTGAACTCGCCGATTTCTTTTTTTACGTCTTCGAGGTCCGTAACGGCGGTCATCGGGAAGCTCAGATACGCGCGTTTGATTTTCGGCTCAAATACCAGCCGGTAAAATGCCTCGATTGTTTCTTCGGTTCCCCCGTGGGCGAGGCAGTAAAACGGCGTATTTTCGTTGATGCCTTTGCAGAGCATTTCGGTGCCGATGATTTCCTCTTCCCGCCAGACGATGAGATCTTTGAGCGTGTGTTCGGTGAAATGTTCGCTGAGCAGCCGGCTGTGCAAAGCGGCGACTCCGTCAATCAGGCAAATATAAATGCTCGCGTCGAGCTGGCGCATCTGGTCGAAATCAACTGCTGGGAACAAACCGTGCCGCCAGCGGAAAGTTGCGTGCGTGTTGACGATAAGGTTCGGGGCCTTTTTTGCCTTTGCGATGACGTCTTTGAAAACGCTTCTGCGAAGCGAGTGCAGCCGTTTAAGCGGTATATCGAGGATTTTCCCAGGCGTTATATCGGGCGCCTCGTCATACATCATATCGCCGACGTTGCACAGCATCACCTCTTTGCCCTGAAGGCCTGCGTAATCACATACCTTCTTAAGGTAACTTTTTTTGTCCAGCCCGACCAATCCTGTTACTACGATTACCATAGTTTTGCTCGGCGGGGTAAATCCCGCCCTACAAAGATTAAAGGTTTTTCAGCCGTTCCTGAATATCGTGTTCTTTCAGCGATTTGAACAGTTCGCCCGCTTCGCCGGCAAGTATCTTATCCAATGTGTAAAGCGACAGGTTGATTCTGTGGTCGGTAACGCGGTTCTGCGGGAAGTTGTATGTTCTGATTTTCTCGCTGCGGTCGCCCGAGCCAATCATCGTTTTGCGTTTTGCGTCGCGTTCGGCCACTCTCTTGCTCTCGTGAAATTCATAAAGCCGGCTTCGCAGTATTCGCCACGCCTTTGCGCGGTTTTTATGCTGGCTTTTCTCTTCCTGCATACGGACTGTGATGCCCGTCGGGACATGTTCGAGTCGTATCGCGCTGCTCGTCTTGTTGACCTTTTGACCGCCGGGGCCGCTTGACCTGCAGACCTGCTCGATAACGTCTTCTGGATTTATCGGGATATCCACGTCTTCCGGCTCAGGCAAAACCGCGACGGTTGCCGCGGATGTGTGAATTCTGCCCTGTGCCTCGGTTTCCGGCACTCTCTGGACTCGGTGGCCTCCGCCCTCGTAACCCAGTTCCGTCCATACCCCTTCGCCCTTGATGCCGAATATTACTTCACGGAACCCGCCCCGGTCTGTGGTGCTGAAATCGAGGTCTTCAACTTTCCACCCGCGGTCAGTCGCGTATTTTGTGTACATCGTATAAAGATCGCGTGCGAACAGGGCTGCTTCTTCACCGCCTGTACCCGCGCGTATTTCCATAATAACCGAGCCGATTGAATCGTCGTCGGCGGTAAGCAGCTTGTCCTGTAATTCCATAAGCAGCGTTGTCTTTTTGGCATTGAGCTGCTGGAGCTCCTCTTTTGCCATTTCCTTAAGCTCTGCCTCGGTTGAGTTGCTGTTTATAAGTTGCTCGGCGTGTTCTGCTCCCTTGGCGGCTTTCTTGTAGTCGCGAAATTTTGCGACCAGTCCCTTGATTTTGCCCTGTTCCTTCGCCATCGCAATAAGCTTGGCCGATTCGCTCGCGATATCGGGGTTTTCCATCTGCTTTTGCAACTCGTCAAAGCGGGCCTCAATCTCGGTCAGTTTCGTAATTAAAGGCGTATTTGCTTCAGGCATAGTATTGTTCCGATAATTTACTTTTGGAAAGGAAATAAACAATCAGGGTTCCGTTCTTGCCCAAATGACCAAAAAAGGAACCCTGATAGTGATTCGGCGTGCGTAACTACTTTTTCGTCTTTTTGAAGTAGTCGGTACCGTATTTCTTCTGGAAACGCTCGACCCGGCCGGCGGTATCGACGTATTTCTGCTTGCCAGTGTAGAAAGGATGGCAGGCAGAGCAGATTTCCGCGTGGATTTCGGTTGCGGTGCTGCGGGTTTCAAAGGTATTTCCGCAGCCGCAGTGAACCACGACTTTGTCATATTTCGGATGTATGTCTTTCTTCATAATTTACTCCAGAACAATCAGAAGCACTATTCTACCGTAATCAGCGTATAAATCAATAGGATTTTTGACAAGTTTAATGATTATGTATGCGTGATTTTTGCCTGAATAACGGGCTTCGGAAGGATTTTAGGTTGTAGTTTGACGTCGATATTTGCGCTATTACCGGACCATTGGGAGTAGTTTTGGGAAATAGCTGAAGGTTGCTCGTTTTTTAATCGATAAAAGATTACCCACACTTTAATAGGGGGTGGGGTTTCGACTTTATACGGCGGTGCTGAGATGAAGATAAGATACGTTGTCTCGACAATGGCATTTTGGGGTAAGCAGAGCCGATTGTCTCTGGAGCAGGAATGTGACCTGCTGCGGACGCTCGGTTTGGGTGCGGAGCTTTGGCCCAATCTTGGCGGGCTTGATGACTGCCGGTATGACAAGCGTGACTGGCCCCGGCTTGAGGCCGCTACCGAGGGTATGCTTGTCTCGATGCGTTCCCGCAATGATAATCCCAGTATTGAACAGTGGGCCGAGCAAATCGGCTGCGCGAAACTCCTCAAGGCCAATATCGTTGCCGATTTGCAGAGTTTGCGTATGCAGGGCAAAAACGCCGACGATGGCGATTTTATCGCCGAAGTCGTCGGGATGGCAAAAGATGAGGGCGTAAAGCTTTGTATTGAAACGGGGCCTCTGGATGTGCTCAAAAATATCGGCCGTCGTTTCAAGTCGATATGGTATTGCTTAGACACCGGCTTTGCGACATGCGACGCCGGGCACAGTTTCAATGAGTATGTCGATACGCTTGCGAAAAGGACCGCTCATTTGCATCTTGCCGACCACAACGGCAGTTGTGATGACCACAGGCCCCTCGGCTGCTCAGGCGGGGCGAAGCAGAATAACTTTGATTATCTGCTGAAGTCGCTGAAAAAATATAATAACGACGTTATCGGTTCGCTTGAAATGACGCCCTGCACGCCGGTTGAAATGATAAAGCGGTCGAGTTATTTTCTTTTCGATGTTCTTGGCTGGCCTGACCGCCCCAAAGAAACCGCGGATTCTCATCACCATTAAGTTGTTCCTCTTCAATCAGAAAACTATTGACAAAAAACGCTGATTGCCGATGCTGGTTAATTATTTTTGATATTGTTTTTAAGGCAATCGAACCGTGTCAGCGACGCCAAAGATATTACTTGTAAATCCGCCTATATACGATTTCGCCGCGTATGATTTCTGGCTCAAGCCCTACGGCCTGTTGAGCGTCGCGGGATACCTTCGCGGCAGGGCGGAATTTACCCTCTTCGATTACCTCGACCGCCTGCATCCTTTTTATTCGGCTCACAGGGAAATCGAGAGCGACCAGTGGGGCAGGGGCAGGTTTTATTTCGAGAAAATTCCCAATCCTGATTGTTTAAGAGATATCCCGCGTTCTTTCAGGCGGTTTGGCCTGCCAAGGTTGGTCTTTCAGGATTTTCTCGCCAAACACACGGGCTTCGACTTTGTTTTTGTCGGCACCGTAATGACCTACTGGTATCCGGGCGTGCAAGAGGTAATTGAGGATATCAGGCGGGTGATGCCGGCCGCCAAAATAATCGTCGGCGGAAACTATGTAACGCTGTGTCATAGCCACGCCGAAAAACTCGGCGCGGATTTGCTTGTCGAAGGTAATAACCTTGGGCCGATTTGGAATTTCACGGGGCTTAAACCTGATTTGAGTCAGCCGGGGCTTTGGGAGGCATACGATAAATTAAGCGTCGGGGTATTGAAGCTCAGCGATGGCTGTCCGTTTGAATGCACATATTGCCTTGTTCCGAAGGTGTATGGCAAGTTTCGGCCTCGGTCTCTGGAAAGGTCGCTGGCGGAGCTGGAGCTTCTTGTGAAACTTGGAGTGAGAAACGTCGCGTTTTACGATGATGCCCTGTTATTCGGCGCGAAGAATGTCCTTATTTCGTTTTTCAATGAAGTCATTCAGCGAGATATAAAAGTAAATTTTCACGGCCCCAACGCCATTAACGCCCGGTTTGTAACAAAAGAACTCGCGGATTTAATGATGCGTGCGGGCTTCAAGTGTTTTCATCTTGGTTTTGAAAACACGTCGAGAGATTGGCAAAAGCAAACCGGCTCAAAGGTTTTTTCAGAAGAACTGGCGGATGCGGTTTCTAACCTAAAATCAGCTGGCGCGGAGCCGAATAATATCACGGCCTATCAAATCCTGGGCCATCCGAAAACCAATGTTGCTGATTTGGAAGAATCGATGCGTTTTGTGAATCGCCTTGGCATACGGGGGATGCTCGCCGATTTTTCGCCGATACCGGGCACGCCCGATGGTGAACTATGCAGGAAATGGGTCGATATCGATGAGCCGTTATTGCACAACAAGACGGCTTTCCCAATAATCCTGCTGGGCTTCGATGAAACAAACCGCCTCAAAGACCTGCAAAGGCAGTTAAATCGGGTCAGTCAGGGATAAGTCGATAACTTCGGGTCGCCTTGATAATTTCCGTCGCCCACAAGGGCAGCGACGAAATAGCGATTACCATACACCAGTCGAATGTCGTCAGCATCTCTGTCTTGAAAATGGTCTGGAAGAAGGGCACATAAACAACCATCATTTGCAGCAGGAAAGATATTACGGTTGCCCAGATTAGTTTGGTATTTGTGAATACGCCAAGTTTGAAAAGCGATTCGGTCTGGCTTCGGCAGTTAAATGCGTGGAACAACTGGCTGCACGAGAGCACCACAAACGCGGCGGTCCTGGCCCGCGGCAGACCTTCGTTTTCGATAAATATCACAAAGTAAAATGCGGCCAAACTGCAAAAAGCGATAAAGACCCCTTGTGCCACCATTATTAACGCCCTTTCTTTTGTTACGACCGGCTCTTTTGGCGGGCGGGGCCTGCGTTTCATAACGTTGGGGTCGATTGGGTCAACTCCCAGTGCAAGGGCCGGTAGGCCGTCGGTTACTAAATTCACCCACAGGATTTGAATAGGTAATAGCGGCACGGGCCATCCGATGAGCGACGAAACGAACATAACAAGTATTTCGCCCGTGTTGCAGGAGAGCAGGTAATGAATGAATTTTTTGATATTGTCGTAAATCCCTCTGCCTTCCTCGACGGCGGCCACGATTGACGCGAAATTGTCGTCGGTAACAATCATATCCGAGACCTCTTTGGTAACATCGGTCCCGGTGATGCCCATTGCTACGCCTATGTCTGCCTCCTTGAGTGCCGGCGCATCGTTGACGCCGTCGCCCGTCATTGCGACCACCTCGTTTTGACGCCGAAGCGCACGCACAACCCGCAATTTATGTTCGGGCGACACGCGAGCATAAACACTTGCCTTTTTTACCTGTTGTGCGAGCTGTTCATCGGTTATCTTGTCCAATTCTTCGCCGGTGAGCGCAACCGAATCCGCCTGGAAAAATCCCAAGTCCTTCGCTATGGCTACCGCGGTATTCTTGTGGTCGCCCGTAATCATCACGGTTCTTATAGAAGCGGTCTTGCAGTCCTGTATGGCCTTTTTGACCTCCTCGCGAGGCGGGTCAATCATCGCGACAAGCCCCGCAAATATAAGATCCTTTTCGATTGTATCGGCCTGATAGTTCGTATCGGCGTCGTCTAATTCTTTATATGCCAGGCCAAGTACCCGCATCGCGTCGTTTGCCATGTGATTATTGGCGTTCAAAATATATTCCGTGTCTTTGGGAAGCAGGTTTCTAATTGTACCGGCCAATTCTATTTTTGTGCAGTCGCCGAGCAGGATATCAGGCGCTCCTTTTACAAAAGCGATTCGCTTACCTGAATTTTCCCGGATTATGGTCATTTTCTTTCGCTCGGAATCGAATGGTATCTCTGTAACGAAATGCCAGTCGGTTTCCGCCTTTTCCTTCCATATATCCGCTTTGGCCGCGGCGGTTAGGATGGCCGCCTCCGTCGGGTCGCCGAAAATTTTGAACCTGTCGCCTTCACGAATCAGTTGAGCGCCGTTGCAAAGCGTCCCGCAAAGTAATGCCTTGGTAAGTGTCGGGTAATCGGCTGGTTTTATTGATTTGCCGTCCAAAAGAAAATCTCCTTTTGGTTCGTAGCCGACGCCGGTTACTTTGAATTGTTTGCAGTCCGCGTAAACCGCCTGGACGGTCATTTCGTTCCTGGTAAGAGTCCCTGTTTTGTCGGAGCATATAACGGTCGCGCAGCCAAGCGTCTCAACTGAAGGCAGTTTGCGGATGAGCGCGTGGCGTGCGACCATTCTCTGCACCCCCAGCGCAAGGGCTATTGTTACCACCGCGGGCATTCCTTCCGGGATGGCTGCGACCGCCAAACTCACCGCGGTAAGGAACATATCCAGCATTTTCCCGCCCCGCATAACGCCCAGCACAAAAACCATCGCCACCAGAACAAAACAAGCGTAAACTATCCACTTGCTGAACTGCTCGAGCTTTTTCTGCAAGGGCGTAGAATCCCGCTCGATTTCCTGAATCATACCAGCGATTTTGCCAAGCTCGGTCCGCATTGCGGTTTCCGCGACAATGGCTCTCGCCTTGCCTCCCGCGACCGATGTTCCCATATAGACCATATTCGCCCTGTCAGCCAATGGGACGTCTTTTTCTTTCAGCGCCTCGGGTGTCTTCGCTACCGGCGTCGATTCCCCCGTCAAACTCGCTTCCTGCACGGCGAAATTTGCGGTTATCCATACCACCCGGCTGTCGGCGGGTATGTTATCACCCGCCTCAAGCTCAATAAGGTCGCCCGGCACAAGCTCGAAAGATGATATAACCGCGTGCCGGCCGTCGCGGATTACTTTGGATGACGGGCTTGAGAGTTTCTTCAACGCCGCAAGCGATTTCTCGGCGCGGTATTCCTGTATAAAGCCCAGTATCGCGTTGAGAACCACGATTGCTATAATCGCTAACGCGTCAATCCATTCCTGCAGGAAACCCGATACAATCGCTGCTACGATAAGCACCCAGATAATAAAATCCTCGAACTGGCCCAAAAAAATCCTCCAGGGAGAGATGGCTTTCTTCTCCTGCAACTGGTTGGGGCCGTATTTCGTTAATCTGCCGGCTGCTTCCTGAGAGGTCAGCCCGCCCGATAAATCCGTCCCGAGATTTTCGGATATCTGCTCGATGCCTGTTTGCCACCACTGTGTCATTCCTGAACCCTTAATTGCGTATGGTTTTTGCTCTTAACAATATAATCGCCCGTAGGCGTAAAATAAACAACCTTCGGAGGTAGTCGTTCGCCTGCGTTGCTTTTATCGCGTATATTTAATATACTTGCCGATTGGCGTGACGGCACGGGATTTTATGGGGTATCCAGTTAAGCGGCTGCGAAATTATTATTTCTCTGCCTGCGGTTGCTGATGAACGTGATACGGAAGGAAAGGGGAAAATTATGTCGGTCTATATGATTATCGAAGCCAAAGAAATTATGGATAGGGC
Organism: Sedimentisphaerales bacterium; assembly: GCA_050012695.1. Taxonomy (GTDB): domain Bacteria; phylum Planctomycetota; class Phycisphaerae; order Sedimentisphaerales; family Anaerobacaceae; genus Fen-1362. The sequence continues at coordinate 17,475 of JBEKGR010000016.1, forward strand.
CAAATACGGCGAGTATATCGAGAAAGTCCCGCGGACAATCGAAAAATATGGCGGCAAATATCTCGCCCGCGGCGGTCAGGTAACGGTTGTTTCAGGCGACTGGAAACCCGCCCGGCTTATCATTGTCGAGTTCGCCTCGATGGAAAAATTCCACGCCTGGTGGCGCTCCCCGGAATATCGGGCGGTATCGCCTCTCCGTGAGCAATCAGCCAAAACTAATGCAATTGTGGTGAATGGAGTTTGAGGCCCAAAATCGCGAAACCAATGACTGGAGGTGTATTCCAATGAAAATAATTGCATTTAACGGCAGCCCGAGAAAAGAATGGAATACGGCAACACTGCTTAAGAAAGCCCTTGAAGGCGCATCATCACAGGGAGCGGAAACGGAACTTATACATTTATATGATTTAAAGTATAAGGGTTGTATTAGTTGTTTTGCCTGCAAGAAGAAAGAGGGCGTTAGCTACGGCAAATGTGCGATAAAAGATGTCCTGAAGCCGATTTTCGAAAAGGTGGAAACGGCCGATGCTGTTATTTTTGGTTCGCCTGTTTATCTGGGAACGGTTACCGGCGAAATGCAGTCGTTTATGGAGCGGCTTGTTTTTCCGTATATTATTTATAGCGACCCGCCGGCGTCGCTTTTTCCGAAAAAAATTCACACGGGGTTTATTTATACGATGGGTGTTACCGAGGAGGCAATGAACGAGTTCGGTTATAAACAACGCTTCGCGAATATTGAACGCCTTATGAAAATAATCTTCGGGGTAAGCGAAACGCTTTTAAGCTTTGATACATTGCAGTTCGAGGATTATTCAAAAGTAGTCGCGCCCCGGTTTGACCCTGTGCAGAAATTAAAAAGACGAAAAGAAGTATTCCCTCAGGATTGCCAAAAGGCCTTTGAGATGGGCGTTCGGCTTGCCGCGAAAATGTAAAAGATAAGATATATGAAAGTATTCCTCCAAACCTTCGGCTGTCAGATGAATAAGCTGGATTCGGCGATTGTTGAATCCTCCCTTAGAGATGCCGGCTATCAGTTTGTCGATAACGCCAAAGATGCGGATGTCGTCCTGATAAATACCTGCTCGGTGCGCGACCACGCAGAACAGCGGGTTATGTCGCATTTGGGAAATCTCAAACATATTAAAGAATCGAAGCCGGATTTAGTGGTGGGCGTCATCGGCTGTATGGCCCAGCGGCTGGGTAATGAATTACTTAAGCAATCGGCAGTGGATATCGTTTGTGGCCCCGCACAAATCGCCGAAATACCCCGGCTGATAGCCGAGATGTTGCAGGAAAAGAAAAAGGCGGTCGCTGTTACGGAAAAAATTCGCCAAATATCGCCTGACGCTCAATCGCTCGAACAGTTTGAAACCGAATACAGCGGCGATGACGCAGATATACCGGCTCAGGCGTATGTCCGGGCAATGCACGGCTGCGACAAATTCTGCTCCTATTGCGTTGTACCTTACGTCCGCGGGCCTGAAACCTCACGCCCGCCTGAGGCGATAATCGAGCAAACCAAACGCCTTGCTCAAAATGGTATCAAACAAATCACCCTGCTTGGTCAGAGAATCAACGCTTATGAATACAAGGCGGGTCCGCCTGTTGGCGAGATCTCGCTGAAGGCGGACGATAAAACCTGTTGCCTTGCCGACCTTCTTGAAATGATAAGCAAAATCGACGGCGTCGAATGGATAAAGTTCGTTACAAGTTACCCGTCTAAAAAATATTTCAAAGAAATTATGCAGGCGATGGTAAATCTGCCAAAGGTTTGCCGATACCTTCATATCCCCGCGCAAAGCGGCTCAGACCAAATCCTCAAAGCGATGAACCGCGGCTATACCTCAACAGAATACCTTGAGCTGCTCGATACTGCCCGCCAAATCGTGCCCGATATCGCCATCGCGGGCGACTTTATCGTCGGCTTCCCCGGCGAAACCGATGACGACTTTTCCCAAACCGCCGACCTTGTCAAAAAGGCACGATACAAAAACTCCTTCATTTTCAAATACTCACCCAGACCCGGTACTATCGCCGACAAACGGCTGGAAGATAACGTCCCTCAGGAAATCAAGGAACGGCGAAACCACGAGCTGCTCAAGGTGCAGGAGGAAATCAGCAGGGTTCTTGCCGCCCAGTTCACAGGCCAAACCGTCAAAGTCCTCGTCGAAGGACCAAGCAAAAAAGCGCATCAGGCCGGCAACCTCCCTCAGCTTATCGGCAGGACCGCAGGCGACTGGATAGTTGTCTTCAATGGCCCGTCCGCCGAAGGCGAGACCTCGCCAAATGGCGGGGAAACCCTTGCGGGCCACTTCGCAAACGTTAAAATCACCAGAACAAGTCCATTGACATTGTTCGGTGAGCTGGTCGTGGATAATACAGCATAATGTTTTGAAGGGAATATAGCGATGAAGGGGCGATGGAGTAAAATTGCGACCTTATCTGCAATCACGTTATGCCTGTTTTTAGCGGCAGGTTGTGCTCATAACATCAACTCATCCTCGCGGCAGCTTAAGGAGCTTTTCGCTGACGAGTGGGAATTCGCAATGAAAGAATACCCGCTCTTTGCCACCTACACAGGTGATGCCCGATTTAACGACAAGCTGCCCAGCGTATCAGAGGCCGACATTCAGAGGCAAAACCGGCAGAACGCTGTGTTTCTTGAACGTCTCAATGCAATTGACCGCGGCAAACTTGCTCCCGCCCAACAGCTTAACTACGACATGTTTAAGCGAAAAAAGGAGGAGAGTTTGAAATGGGTTGAGTTTCAAACCTACTTGATGCCTGTTTCGCAGATGGGCGGATTTCATACCGACTTTGCTGAGCTGCCTGATAATGTCCCGCTCAACAATGTAAAGGATTACGAGAATTACATCGCACGGCTCAATGGCTTTGAGGTTTACGCTCGTCAGCACATTGATTTGATGCGCACCGGTATCCGGAAAGGATACGTTGTGCCGCGAGTCGTTCTTACCGGCATAGAAGAGTCGATACAGGCCCAGATTGTGGATGACCCCAATAACAGCCGGCTGTTCAAGCCGTTTGGGAAATTCCCCAAAATTATCGACCAGGCCGACCGCCTGCGCCTTGCCGAAGCCGGACGCAAGGCAATATCGCAATCAGTTGTGCCGGGTTATAAGGCGTTTCTAAAGTTTATGGTCGATGAGTATATCCCGGCCGCCGGAGAGGATATCGCTGCTTCTTCATTGCCCAACGGAAGGGCCTATTATGAATTTTGTGTCCGTAGTGAGACCACGCTCGATGTCACCCCGCAGCAGGTTCATGATATCGGTCTGGCGGAAGTGAGTCGCATAAAGGCCGAGATGAACAAACTCATCGCCGAACGCGGCTTTGAAAATGATATGAACGGATTTATGAAATCCCTGACCGCTGGCGAGCGAGTATCTGCTATCACCCCGCAGCAGTTGCTAAAGGAAGTGTCTTTTATCGCCAAAAAAACAGACGGCGAGCTGCCCAAACTGTTCAAGACCCTCCCGCGAATGACGTTTGGGATTAAGGAAGTTCCGGAATATCTTGCGTCCAAGACCGCCAGCGCCTACTATATGATGCCCTCCGGAGACGGGACCCGTGCCGGGTTTTTCTTTATCAACACCCATAACCTTGAAAGGCAGCGCCTATATACGATAACCGCTCTTTCGCTGCATGAGACCGTGCCTGGCCATCACATTCAGATTGCGCTTCAACAGGAGATTAATGATGTCCCCAACTTTAGGCGGTTCCAGCATTTTACTGCTTTTGTCGAGGGCTGGGCGCTCTATGCTGAACATCTGGGTTTGGAGATGAATATGTACGACGACCCCAACAGCAATTTTGGCCGACTGACTATGGAAATGTGGCGGGCATGCCGGCTGGTTGTCGATACCGGCATTCACTATTTCGGCTGGTCTCGGGAACGCGCAATCGATTTTATGGCAGAGAACACTCTAATGCCTCGGCAGGAAATCCAGGTCGAGGTTGACCGTTACATCGTCTGGCCCGGGCAGGCGCTTGCCTACAAAATGGGTGAGCTTAAAATTCGTGAATTGCGGGAATTGGCCGAAAAACAGTTAGGTGAAAAATTCGACATCCGCGAGTTTCATGATTGTGTTCTCAGGACAGGCGCAGTGCCGTTAGACGTTCTGGAAAATAACGTCAAGGTATGGATAAAGCAAAAACAAAACGGCATTTGAATGCTTTTTTGTGACCTGTCTTACAACCACAAAATCCTTTGAAAATTAACCTCTTTGCGGTATGCTTGTCGATTAATACTTGTCCGCCGCAGGCGGATTTGAACACCCCTTTTTTAATTTGTGAGAAGATTATTATGAGCGAATTTAAGATTGAGCCATCGCAAAGGATAACAAGATTGCCGCCATATTTGTTTGCGCGTCTGAATGCGCTGAAACACGCAAAACGCCAGGCGGGCGCAGACCTTATAGACCTCGGTATGGGTAATCCCGTTGACGGGGCCCCGCAGATTGTCGTTGATAAGCTTTGTGAGGCCGCCAGAGACCCCAGGAACCACCGTTATAGCGCATCCCGCGGCATCAAGGGATTGCGCAATGAAATGGCTAAAAAATATGCCAAAAACTGGAATGTCGAGCTTGACCCCGAAAAAGAGGTGCTTGCCTGCATCGGGTCGAAGGAAGGGTTCAGCCATATGTGCCTGGCAATGCTCGGGCCTGGCGATACGGCCATTGTGCCCGACCCTGCGTTCCCGATTCATAATTACGCCGTCGCCCTTGCCGGTGCAAATGTCATATCCCTTCCGCTGGGCTGCGACCAGAAGTTCATAGATAATATAGTTATGGTCTGTGAGCACCTGTATCCCAAGCCCAAGCTGCTGATTTTGAATTACCCGCATAATCCGACCGCGATGACGGTTGATGAGGGTTTTTTTGAGCCAATTATCGATATCGCCAAGCGATTCGGCATAGCAGTCATCCACGATTTCGCGTATGGCGAAACCTGCTTCGATGGCTATAAAGCCCCGAGTTTCCTTTCCGCCAAAGGCGCAAAAGACGTGGGCGTCGAATTTACCACTATGAGCAAGCCCTACAGTATGGCGGGCTTCAGAATCGGCTTTGCTGCCGGCAACAAAAATATGATTGACTACTTGGCTACCATAAAGGGCTATTACGATTACGGCATTTTCCAGGCGGTGCAGATTGCCGGCATTATCGCGATGAGGCACTGCGCAAAGGATATTATTGAACAGAACAAAAAATACCAGTCCCGGCGCGATGTTCTCTGCGATGGCCTTACCCGCATCGGCTGGGATGCCCCTAAACCGCGGGCTGGTATGTTCGTCTGGGCGAAAATCCCCCAGGAGCATCTCAAAGGCAAAAACACCTTAGATTATTCTATGGACCTTGTGGAATACGCGGAAGTCGCGGTTGCCGCCGGCGGGGCATTCGGCGAAAACGGCGAAGGATACGTCAGGATTGCGCTGGTCGAAAACGAACAGCGCCTCCGCCAGGCGGTTCGCAATATAAGTCGGTTTGTCCGTGAAAAGCCGGTAAGAAAAACCAAGCAGTAAAAAATGAGGTGTAAAAATGGTGCGGGTGATGTTGTATTGCTCTGCGATTTGCTTTGTTGCGATTTTTACTAATATCTCAATGGCGGCGGTTGGTCAGTTCGAAGGACAAGCCGACGTCGGCGATGCCTGCGATATAGGCATACCCGGCTCTGCGTCATTTGACACTGCTAAAAACGAATACAGAATCACCGCCAGCGGCTACAATATGTGGTTTAACAGGGACGCCTTTCATTTCCTCTATAATCGCCTCGAAGGCGACTTGGTTATGGTTGCCGATATTAACTTTGTCGGAAAAGGCAAAGTCCCGCACCGCAAGGCCGGCTGGATTGTCCGCCAGACGCTTGACAAGGATTCTGCCTTTATCGGCGCAATTGTCCACGGCGACGGCCTTATTGCTTTGCAGTGGCGAACAACCAAAGGCGGCGAAATGACTGACGATACTGAAATACTCCGGACCGTAAAAGGGGTTGCGACAATAAAGCTTGAGCGCAACGCCGATATCTATACTCTTTCGGTTGCTCCCGATGGCAAGACATTCCAGATTGTCGGTTCGGTAACAATGAAGCTGACCGACCCGGTTTATGCGGGTTTGGTGGTTTGCTCTCACGATGTCAACACGGCTGAAACGGCTGTATTCACCAATGTTAAACTTGAAAAACAAGGGGTGGTAAATATGAAAGATCGCGTCCTCGAAAGCACGCTCGAAACAATCTCTCTCGAAAACGGCGAACGAAAAACCGTTTATAGAGCACGCCAGCGTTTTGAAGCACCAAACTGGACCCCGGATGGCAAAACACTCGTGTTTAACAGCAACGGGCTTATCTATACGATTCCCGTCGAAGGAGGCATTCCTCAATTGCTCGATACAGGCGAAGCCAAAAAATGCAACAATGACCACGGCCTCTCGCCCGACGGCAAATTTCTCGCCGTCAGCAGCCAGCATAATCGCGACGGCAAATCCCGGATTTACGTCCTGCCACTCACAGGCGGCGCAGCTCGTCTCGTAACCCCGAAGGCGTCTTCCTACTGGCATGGCTGGTCTCCCGATGGCAAGACCCTTGCCTATTGCGCAGAACGAAACAACGAATACGATATTTACACAATTCCCGTCGATGGCGGCGAAGAAACGCGATTGACTACCGCACCGGGACTTGATGATGGCCCCGAATATACGCCCGATGGTAAATATATTTTCTTCAATTCCGACCGGACCGGGCTGATGAAAATCTGGCGTATGAACGCCGACGGCAGCGACCAGCAGCAGGTTACTTCCGATAAAGATTACGCCGACTGGTTCGCCCATCCTTCGCCCGACGGCAAAGGGCTTGTGTTTGTGTCCTACGACAAAAGTGTCAAGGGGCATCCCGAGAACCAGGACGTTGTCCTGAGATATTTGCCGCTTAGCGGAGGAAAACCGAAAATTCTGGCAAATTTATTTGGCGGGCAGGGAACTATAAACGTCCCGTCCTGGTCGCCTGACAGCAAACGCGTCGCGTTTGTAAGCTATCAGTTATTGCCGCCTAAATAGACGTCCTCGATTAAGAACGGTTGGCTTTAAAGCAATGCGTTGGCGTATTTGGGGCTGATTGCCGTAACCATCTTTTGGCATAATAGGCAAATCAACTCTATAATCTGCTGTTATTTTGGGACCTTTATAATTTATTAGGACCTTGACAGCATTTTGGGGCTGAAAAAAATTTTTAAAAAATTCCAAAAATACTCTTGACTTCATTTGGGTAATATGGTTTAATGCAATTATCAGCTTGGGGGCTGACGAGAAAACTCACTAGTAGTAAGGGTAGTTGTATATGCTCTTTGACAGTGAGTAGTTTCTCATTATGTGTCACAGTAGTACCGTTTGAGAAGCGGGGGAAGAGGAAAATCACATAGTGAAGGCATTGTAAGTGCTTTATTTCTAGCAACTTACAGCCATCTGAGCCAATAGCCGGGCAAGGGGTCTTGCTATTGGGGTAGGGCAGGGAATTTCCACGAGAAGAGAATCGAGAACAATTGTGCGTCGATTCCGCGCGCAGTTGGCGGACG
>JBEKGR010000017.1:0-16392 GCA_050012695.1 Sedimentisphaerales bacterium
AAAGCAGGTTTACGAGATGCATCCGGCCCGGGTTTGTACCGAACAATTGGCAATCGAGCATAAGCGAAAGCCAGGTCAAAGGGTGCCAGTTGGCCGTGTGGTTGGTGGTAAAAGCCCAGATGACACCATCCCCGGTCAGGCCGTTCAAAACGTGTGGATTTTCGTAAACGTAGTCACTATCATCATAATTAACAAAAGCGAAATTGTGTACCCGCCAGAAGACAAGCAAGGTACCCAATATCAGGACAAAATACGCGAAAATGACGAAAGATTTTTTCACAGATTCAGGCATAACTTATAATGTATTTGTTGTAAGAGGTGTCGCGTTGGCATCTGCTACCTTAAAACAAGCAACTTATCAGCTTTTTTGCCCGTTCCTGCCTGCCGGCAGGCATGTGTTCTTGGAAATCTTGCCATTTTAAAAATCCTTCTTGCCGTGCTGCGCACTTGACGCAACAGGTCAATAAAAAAGTTACATTCTTTTTTCCTAGTACGATGTCCCGAATGGCATTATGGTCATATTGTTCGATATTTCCCTTTCTACTTGCTGCCTTTTTTTACGACGCCAAAAAGTATATATTTCCAGCGTGAGGGGATAACGGCGTCGAAAAAGCGGTCGATTTTGCCGAGGATGGTTTGTATGATATAATATCTTCCAAAAACAGCCAGACAGCCATAAAATCTAAAATTCTTAACGGAGAACGGCTCACAAAGGGCGATTATTTCATTAGCCGTAAAGTAATGCCATGTTCGATGGTGCGAAAAGGTTCTGGCCATCATGTGGAGAGCCGATCCTCGCAGATTTTCGGCGAACCACAGTTCTCCGTGTGGTTTTAGGACGCGATAGATTTCCCGCATCATTTTTTCCCGCTGGCAATAGGTGCCTCTGTCTCCCATTACGGATTTGAAGGTAACCAGGTCAAAGGAATTATCCGGAAACGGTATAGCGAGAGCATCGACAGAGGCATACGAAATACGACTGGCTACGTCATATTTTTCGTGAATAGTTTTTGCTTTTTTTGTGGGCCCTTTAACATCGGAGCAGACAACGTTAGCACCATTGAGAGCGAGGAAGAGGCTTATGCCGCCATTATAGGCCCCAATATCCAGCGCATAACATTTGGATAAATCGAGCCTGGTTTTTTCCATCCAGAATGGGAGGGTTTTTGACCAGTTTTCAACATCCCAATCCAGAATATCTCTGTAATGTTCCGATGTCATTTTTGCCAATGTTACCCTGGTTTTTTGCGTTTTTTTGCTGGTTCTGCATAATTTCCTCAAAAGCTGTTTTAACTGACATTTCCCACATTAAATGCTTGGATGCACAACCAATCCTTTCAATGCCACAATTATATCAAAATTTTATTCGAAGTGCCTTTTTTGCGTTATTCGCCTAACTGTCTTAAAATAAATGGTTTACCCGCCTTTTTGCCCGTTTATAAAGTCACGTTGTAAGCCAGCAATCATTCGCGGGAATGACAAAAGAATTAGGTCATTATTCCTTGTCCTCCGGGATATCGACGATACGGATGCAGACGGGTTTGTCGCAGACGGCTTTGAGGTCGGCAAGGCCTTTGAGGGTGGCGGTGATTTTATCCTGCCTGTTCGGATGGGTGGTAATCACGACGGGGACGGTATTGTCCTGGCCGGTGGCTTCGTGCTGGAGGACACCTGAGATACTGATGGCGTTGTCGGCGAGGACTTTGCCAATCTGCGCAAAAACGCCGGGCTGGTCCTTGACCATTAAGCGGATGTAGAACCGGCTGACGAGGTTATCGATTTTGTCAATCGAGCCCGCTATTTCTGCGTGCGGTTTGAGGTTGAGATTTTTGAAGGTGGTCGCGGAATTGCCGAGGGCGACTTCGATAATGTCGGCGACAATCGCGCTGGCGGTCGGCATCATACCAGCGCCCCGGCCATAGAACATAACGTTGCCGACTGCGTGGCCGAAGATGCTTAAGGCGTTGAATGAGCCGTCAACCTTGGCGAGACGGTTTTCTTTGCTGATAAACGAGGGGTGAACGCGGAGTGAAATCCGGCCTTTATTATCATTTTCAGCAATAGCAAGAAGTTTAAGCACATAACCCATTTCGCCGCCAAAGCGGACATCGTCTTTGGAGACGAGTTGTATGCCTTCGACGTATATATCTTTCATTTCAATTGAGGAGCCGAAGGCGATTGAGGCCAATATCGCGAGCTTGTGTGCGCTGTCGCCGCCTGAGATATCGAGGGTGGGGTCGGCTTCGGCGTAGCCCTTTTGCTGTGCCTGTGCGAGCGCATCCGCAAAGTCGGCGCCTTTGGAGGTCATATTCGAGAGGATGTAGTTGCAGGTTCCGTTTACGATACCATACATTGCCTTGATGTCGTTGGCGGCGAGGCCGGTTCTTATACCTGAAATGATTGGTATGCCGCCCGCACAGCTTGCCTCAAAGGCGATGCAGCGGTCATTTTTATGGGCGGCTGCGTAAAGCTCCGCGCCGTGTTCGGCCAATAACGCCTTATTTGCGGTAACGACGTGTTTACCCGCGGCGAGCATCTTTAGCTGGATATCTTTGGCTATTTTGGTTCCGCCGACGAGTTCGACGCCGATTGAGATTGATTTGTCGTTGAGGAGCCGGTTGAGGTCGTTGGTGAGCAGGCCATCGGGCAGCTTGACGGGGCGGGGCCTTTTGAGGTCGGCATCGACCACACAGGCAAGCTCTAATCGCAGGCCGGTTTTGGCGGCGATAGCGTTTGCGTTTTCGAGGATAATTTTAGCGACGCCGGCGCCTACGGTGCCGAAGCCCACAAGACCGATTTTTATATTCTTTTCCTGCATATTGCATTTTCCTCTTAAAGACCGTAGTTTATGAATTCCGTGGAAGATAGTCAATTATGTTATTTGCGGGTATGATTCGATTATGGGATTACATCGATTTTATTGCGATTCAATAGACGGGCCGAGGATTGAGCTTGAAGGAACGGAGGCGCATCACTTGGCGGTATTGCGGCTGGGGGCAGGCGATAAAGTTGAGCTTTTCGATGGCCTGGGTGGGCTGGCGACGGCGGTAATATCGGGAATAAGGAAGAATATCGTTACCCTCGAAATCGAGGACGTCCGGCGAAGCGAAATGCCGAAGTCGCGGCGTATTATTATTGCGGTGAGCGTTCCCAAGGGCGAGCGATTCGACTGGCTGATTGAAAAATGTACGGAATTGGGCGTTGAGCGGATATGCCCAGTGATTTTCGAGCGAACGGTTAGGCAGCCGGCCAACCCGAAGGCGCTCGACCGCTGGATGAACCTGGCAATCTCGGCGGGCAAGCAGTGCAAGCGATTATTTTTGCCCCAGATTGACTCGCCGATGAATGCGCAGGATTGTATCGAAGCGATAAAAAAAGACAGCCCAAACTGCCGGATTCTGGCGGGGGGTATGTCGGGTGATTGCCCATCATTGGCAGGACAACCTTTTGGCTCAAAGGATGTTGCTGCTTTGATTGGCCCGGAAGGGGGATTCACGGAAAATGAAGATGCGTTTTTGAAGAACCGAGGTATTCAATTTGTGCTATTATCAGATACGATTCTGCGAACCGAAACCGCGGCGATTGCGTTTGCCGCGATATTGGCTGCTCAAAGGAATCAGACACAATAGTCAGGAGGTTTAATTATGCCCAATACATTTCTTGAGAAGATAGAATATAAAGTTGAGGGGACGGCGATAGGGACGTGGAAGCGGTATGGCTACGAGAACGGGATGAGCTTTCACGAGTTCAAATCGCATGCGCAATGGCTGGGAATGCCTTTGATACATTACACATACGGCAGGAACCCGGAAACAGGAAGGCGAGTGGTTGCCAAGGGCGTAATCGCCATTGGGCGAATCGCCTGCGGCATTATCGCGATTGGCCAGATGTCAATCGGATTGCTCGCGATAGGACAATTTGCAATTGGCTTTTTGTTCGGCCTGGGGCAAGTATCGGCTGGGCTTGCGACAATAGGGCAGGTGGCCATAGGCGTTTACTTTGGCCTGGGACAAGTAGCTATCGGCCAGATTGCTATCGGGCAATTGGCGTATGGTAAATATGTCCTTGCGCAGCTCGGTTTCGGGGAAAATGTTTTGTCGATAACACGCAGGGATGAGCCGGCGTTTGAATTTTTCAAATCATTTCCAGTGATAAAGAATTTCTTCCACTAAATCGCCTGGCCTGCGAGGATTCTGTCGAATTCGGTGGGGTTGAAGAAGGCCGAGGGGCCTCTGGGGTTGTGCTTAGTTAGCATTTTGATTGTCGCGGCGAATTTTTTATCGAGCTTGGCGATAAAACAGTTATTCTGGATTCCTGAACCTTCGGCGTTGCTCCCCCGATAACTGCTTTCGAGGGCAGGCAGGACAAGTTCCGGCGGAAGAACAATTTGATATGCGTGGAGGGTGAGCCGTTCTATGAGGGGTTTTTCTTCCTGGAATTTGCCTAAGCGGTAATCTCTTTTGAATTCCGAAAGCATAATTGGCTCTCTGCCCGCGTAGAGGGGGTCGATGGCTAAGGGCAGACCTACGCTGGCCAGATGCACGCGAATCTGGTGCGTCCTGCCCGTCAGCGGGGTGGCGGCGAGCAGCGATACGAGGCCGAAGTTCGCGAGGAGCCGCCAGTTGGTTACGGATTCCTTGCCGCCCCTGTGGTCGATTATCATAAGCTCCGGCTTTTTTCTGCAGGGGGCGATGGGGGCATCCACGACGCCTTCCGGGTCAAGGACTGCGCCTTTGACGAGTGTGAGGTAGGTTTTTTTGACGGTTCGATTGAAAAAATAATCCGCGAATTGCCTTTGGGCGGCCCGGTTCAAGGCGAGAATCATCACGCCGGAAGTGTCCTTGTCGAGACGGTGAACAAGACGCAGCTTGGCGGTCATCTCCTTGCCCAACTGTTTGACGAGAAGGTCGGTGAGCTGGGGCTTGCCCGAACGGTCCTTTGTAACGGATACGCCCGCGGGCTTATTTATGACGATTATGTTGGCGTCCTGATATATAATTTCAATCTCATTTTTCGGCATCTGGTTTCCTTCTACATTTCTTGACGCTGGGATTTGTATAGCATATAGTATTTGGCGACAAAAGTGTAGTGTTAAGGACGAAGGACAATGAAGATACCGCCTGTAAAAGGGACGCGAGATTTTTATCCTGAGGAAATGGCAGTCCATAACTGGATTGTGGATGGCTGGAAGAAGGCGTCGATTCGCAACGGCTTCGAGGAATACGACGGGCCTATCTTCGAATATCTCCAGATGTATCAAATCAAAAGCGGCGACGAAATCGTCGAGCAGTTGTTTTCCTTCAAAGACCGGGGCGAGCGGGATTTGGCAATCAGGCCCGAAATTACGCCCACACTGGCGAGAATGGTCAACCAGAAAATCAACGCCTTGCCTAAGCCGATAAAGTGGTTTTCGCTGCCGCGGCTTTGCAGGGCAGAACGACCGCAAAAAGGCCGTCTGCGCGAATTTTTTCAGTGGAATATCGACGTCATAGGCGAAGACAGCGTTCTTGCGGACGCGGAAGTGATTTTCACAACGGTTGATTACCTGCGTGAAGTCGGCCTGACGCCGAAGGACATAAAAGTAAAAATGTCGAGCAGGAAACTTTTGGCGGTGGTTTTGAAAAAAATCGGAGTTCCCGACGAGAAGCTGAATCCGCTTTATACGTTATTGGACAAGAAAGCGAAACTGCCCCCGGAGGTGTTCTCGGCGACGCTGACGGAACAGGTTGGCGGCGATATGGCGAGTCGCATCATCGCCTTTATGCAATCGCAAACTGTTACTTCTATTGAGAATATTGTAAAAGCCGAGGCCGGGGACCAGCTTGAGATTGCGATAAAGGAGCTTGAAGATTGCGCTGCTTGGCTGAACCGGATGGGGATAAGTGATTACTGCGTCTTTGACCCGGGTATCGTCCGGGGACTTGCTTATTACACGGGCATCGTTTTCGAGGTGCACGATATTCAGGGCGACCTTCGCGCAATCTGCGGCGGGGGGCGATACGATAATCTTCTGCGTGATTTCGGCGGGCCGGCAGTATCAGCAACCGGGATGGGTATGGGCGACTGTGTTCTTGAAATACTGCTTCGAGAAAAGGGCTTGCTCGATAAGAAAATTACGTCGAGGACGCTTGATTACTATGTTGTGCCGATAGCCGGTGAGCTTTTGGACGAGGCGGTAAAATTAACGGCTGCATTGCGAACAAAAGGTTTCAAATCGGCTTTCAGTTATAAGGCAGCGGGATTATCAAAACAGTTAAAAAATGCCTCGGAGCAGAACGCGAAATACTGCGTAATAATCGGCGATGAGTTCAAAACAGGCAATATTGTTGTCAAGGATATGGCGACCGGGCAGCAAAAAACCGTCCCACTTAATGATTTTCTCAAAAACCCCTAAAAGTGCTGATGAAGGAATACGCACCCAATCATTACGAGAAGGCCTTCGAAAACTGGCTGATTGATAACCACATCGAGTATGTCCCCGCTGCGGACCAGCATAAGCCCGTTTATGAAAAGTCCCAATTGAAGAGTTTCGATTTTCTCCTGTGCCCTTCGTCGGGCAAAAAAATAATCGCGGAGGTGAAGGGCAGACATTTCAAAGGCACTACGCTGGCGGGCCTGTCTCGTCTGGAGTGCTGGGTAACGACGGAGGACGTCGATGGTCTTGCTGCGTGGCAAAAAACGCTCGGGGATGATTACGACTCGGCATTTATCTTCGCGTACCGGTTTCAGAATATCGACGTGGATTTCGATGGCAGGGAGATTTTCGATTTCAACGAAGATAAGTATTTGTTTTTAGCCGTGCGATTTGCGGATTACGTAAAGTTTATGAAACAGCGCAGCCCCAAGTGGAAGACGGTAACGCTTGCCGCCGACAAATTCCGCCTCTGCGCCATGCCCGTTACTGATTTGATTGTGCCGGCTTAGTGTTCGGTTCCACGTTAGATGGCGATGAGTTTGGTTCGGCCACCTGACAGCTTCTTATACCCTTCAACATCTGGACGATTGGGCACGTCGTGCACGATTGTTTTTGTGCTGACGCGGCGATTACTACCACGGCGACAAAACCAAGAATGAAAATTAATGGCCACCTCGACCGGATTTTATTTCCCATATTTCACCGAACAGCCGTATGGCTTTGTCTCTGCGATGCTCACTGCTTTGCCCGCGGTCAACTCACCCAGCGCCTTATCGATGTAGTTGACATATTGTGCGCCTTCGGGAATCTTGCCCAATGGTGCGTTGTCGAATGAGCCGGCGTAAGCAATGTTGCCTTTTGAATCGACGATGAAGGTATGCGGCGTTGTCTGTGCCCCGTATGCCCTGCCGACTGTGCCCTTGCTGTCATTTAGAATCGGATGGCTCACCTTGAACTGTTCCGCGAATTCCTTGTTCTTCTCAGTTTCTTGGTGGCCTGTGCTGTTTATCGCGAGGAATACCACGCCCTTGTCTTTGAATTTGTTGACAAGGTCGTTAACAGCAGTTGTCTTTTCATAGTTGTATCTTGCGAAAGGACATTCATAGCTGAACCATTCGAGCACGACGATTTTGCCTGCGTAGTCCGAGAGTTTGACTGTTTTGCCGTCGTAGTTGGTCAGAGTAAAATCCGGTGCTTTCGTCATTTTTTGTTCCGCCGCGAAAAGCAATGGTGTCATTACGGCTGCTACAATGGCTATTGTTAATATCCTGCTCATAATATGCTCCTTTCAACAATCTTTTTGTTATTCAATAATACGCTATGATACCCCGACATGTTTGTAGGATTTTGGCGTAGAATTTGCTCTTGCGTGCTGGTAGAATTTGCCGCATTGTCGGCTTTAAAACAAAGATAAATATTGGAGGTAATTGAAGATGCTTAGAAATATGTTGTGTCTGGCTATAATAGCGGTTGTATGCAGCGGGTGTGTAAACATTCACACCGAAAAATGCGGCGTTGCGGTAAAGGGTGAATCTCCGAAGGCATGCCCAAAAATGCTGAAACACGTCGTGCTGTTTAAATTCAAGGAAGGAACGACGCCCGAACAAATAAAGGAAGTCGAGAAGGCGTTCGCGTCGCTGCCGGGCAAAATCGACGTTATCAAGGGTTTTGAAGCGGGGACCAACGTTAGTACTGAGAACCGTTCGGAGGGTTTCACACATTGTTTTGTTTTGTCGTTTTCGAGTGCGGCGGACCGGGATACGTATTTGAATCACCCAGCCCATAAAGAATTCGGCAAATCGCTCGGCGGATGTATCGATAAGGTTCTCGCCATCGATTACTGGAACACCCACCAAACGAACGGCGGGTAAAAATGAGAATCATCGCCGGCTCAAAACGCGGAATGAATCTGTTTAGCCCGCCTGGAATGGATTCGCGTCCCATTACCGACCGGGTCAAGCAGTCGCTTTATGACGTTCTGCAAAAATACGACCTGCCCGCGGATAAAACGGTTGCGGATATTTTCGCCGGCGTCGGGTCGCTTGGCCTTGAGGCGCTCAGCAGGGGGGCGGTATTCGTAACGTTCGTCGAGCAGAATCCGCAAATCGCCCCGGTCCTTAAACAGAATATCGAAAAGGCGGGGTTTGCCGGGCAGTCGAAAATAGTTAAAACCGACGCGTTCAGTGTCGTCTGGCCCATGGATGCCGAACATCCGCAATATGACCTTGCGTTTGTTGACCCGCCTTATGTTGATTCGGCCAATACGCAGGCGGGCTCGCCATTGGCGATGTTGCTGACTCGTTTGAGCGAGCGCGTTTCGGCGGGCGGCTTCGTGATTGTTCGCACTCATCGAAATACGGTCTTGTCCCAATCATACGGGCCGCTTAAAATCATCGAAACTCGCCAGTGGGGCAATATGGCGGTAACAATACTAAAAAAGACGTAAAGCAAATGACAAATAAACAGGCGGCGATTCGGATTGTCAGGCAGTTAAGGGACGCGGGCTTTGAGGCGATGCTGGCGGGCGGCTGCGTCCGCGATATGCTTCTGAAAAGAAAGCCCAAGGATTACGATGTCGCCACCGATGCCAGGCCAAATGATGTTGCGAAACTTTTCCGCAGGACTCTCAAAGTCGGCGCAAAATTCGGCGTGGTTGTTGTCCTGATTGATAAAATCCAGATTGAGGTTGCCACATTCAGGACTGAATCCGGCTACGCCGACGGCAGGCACCCCTCGAAGGTGCATTTCAGCAACCCGCGCGAAGACGCTGCCCGAAGGGACTTCACCATCAACGCGATGTTCTTCGATCCCATCGCCAAAAAGGTGATTGATTATTACAAAGGGCAGGCGGATTTGAAGAAACGCATAATCCGAACCGTGGGCAAACCAGCCGAACGATTCGGCGAAGATTATCTGCGTATGCTTCGGGCGGTGAGGTTCTCAACGCAGCTCGGTTTTGCAATCGAACCGAAAACCAAAGCCGCGATATGCGACGGCGCAAAAAACATTACCAAAATCAGCGGTGAGCGAATCGCCGCCGAACTCGAAGGCATTTTGGTCAGCCCCAACCGTGCCGAAGGATTAGAACTGCTGATTGAGACGGGTCTGGCAAGCCATATTTTTTCCGGTTGCGGCTGCCCCGGCGCGGGATTTGCGGTTCGTATGCTCGCTAATCTGCCCAAAAAAATTGATTTTCCTCTGGGTTTGGCGGGGTTATTCGTCGGTTTAGAGACCGATTTCGCACTTGAAAAATGCGAATTGCTCAAGCTCAGCAGAAACCAAAACAAGCAAATCGAATTTCTTCTGGATAACCGCGGCAGTTTGCTTAAGGACTTGTCGCTGGCTGAATTGAAATTGCTGTTATCCGAGCCGTATTTTGACGACCTCTTCGCATTGCAAAAGACCATTCAAAAGGCGAGCAATCAAACCGTCGGCCCTTTAATCAAATTACGGAAAAGAATAAAGCAGTTAAAAGGCGTGGAGTTACGCCCTAAGCCATTATTAAATGGCCACGACCTTATGGCCCTCGGCGCCGTCCCCGGCCCATCGCTTGGCCAACTCACAAATGAAATGTATATCGCCCAGTTGGAAGGCAAACTACAGTCCCCTGACCAGGCGAAACAATGGGTTACAAAATGGCTGCAAGCACATAAGCGGCAGGATAACGAATAACGAAGTGAATTACTTCCCGAATTTGTAACTTATCAGTTTGTAAACCAGTTTTGCGGCTAAGAAGTCGGGGCCTTTGTTGTTCGGATTCGGGCACATTTCGACGACGTCGAATCCCGTAACGTTGGTCTTGCGGAATACAGGTCTGAGCAAATCCAAAACCTCATACCACAAAAGTCCGCCCGGCTCAGGTGTGCCGGTCGAGGGCATTATCGACGGGTCAAAAACGTCCAAATCAATCGTTACATAGACGTTGCCTTTGAGCAGTGATAAGACCTTCTTTATCCAGCCGGTCTTGCCTGCGATTGTCTCAGCGAAAAACATATGACTCTTTTTGGCTCGCGGCTTTTCGGATGTGTCCATACTTCGTATGCCGACCTGGACGGTTTTGCAGATATCCTGTGCCCTCGCCATAATGCAGGCGTGACTGCATTTTGAGCCGTGATATTCGTCGCGGAGGTCGCCGTGTGCGTCTAATTGTAACACGGTTACTTTGCCGTATTTTTTCACCTGTGCCTGTATCGCGCCGATACTTACGGAGTGTTCGCCGCCGAGCAGGACGGGGAATTTGCCCTTTGCCAGATGTTCGCTCACACGTTTTTCGACGGCGGCGACCATTTTCTCCGGCGATTTGCTTTCCGTAACGGGTTTGTCGGTGAATATCCCGACCTTGTAGGGCTCGGAGTCGCTTTCGATGTCGTAGTTCTCTACAATCTCCGAGGCCTCAAGTATGGCTGCCGGTCCCTTGTCCGCGCCTTTTCCCCAACTGCTCGTCTTGTCATAAGGGACAGGAACAATAACTACCTTTGCCCGTGCCGGGTCGCGGTATTGATTCGGGATGTCACTGAGAAACACTGCTTTTGCCATTGGTCCCGCCAATTATTCTATATTATTTTCTCTGCGGTCTCCCGTTCCCGAAAGGGATGCCTTCCGGCAAAGGGATGGCCAAGCCATTCGCGGCGGATATGTAATTAGTCGAACAGGAACATCGCAATCGCCACTGTTGTCGTCCACTGGTCTCTCATACCGCGGGCCGTCTGCGTGATGTTCGTGGTTCTGATTAACAGGCCGCTTGATTTGTAAACCTGCTCTTTTTCCGACCACGCCTTGTTGGGGTCAACTTCGAGGCCGAGAGTCGTTCCAAGCATTCCAGCCGCAAGGTCTTCGGAGAAATCGGCGGCCTCGTGCTCGTTCATTCCGTAGCCGTGGACTTCGCTGAGGTATCCCCAGTTGTTGCGGTCTTTGGGAACAGCCAGCCCGACGGACGAGCCGATAAGTCGTCCATGCTCGTCGGTATCCGACCTTGCCATAACGCAATAGCTGATTTCGCCCGGGGTCAGTCGTTTGAGACCGACCTCTTTGCTTACAACTTTGCAGCGGGGGGGCAGGATTGACGAGACCTGCACGAGGTTCTGCTGCGCCACGCCTGCCGCTCTTAATGCGTCCTCGAATGACTTGAGCCGATACTTATGGCGACCAACGCCCTTGGTTAGAAACACTCTCGTAGGAACGAGATTTCTCATTTCATTCTCCTGAGTACTAATTCTATTGTTTTATTAACCACAATAATGCCAATAACCTTTTGCTCTCCGGCAGTTTGTCCGCGCGCATTCCGGTGTGCCGTCCGGCCATAAGTCGCTGATTATATCTTTACGTGTTTCGCTTACAATAAAAATTATCCAAACTTTTTTCACGGCCAGCTTTTGCGAAGGCCGGGGCCGGGCGCAGTTTTCAAAAAGGCAGTGCAGCATTTTGTGATACTCACAGAAGGGCTTGCTGCCAAAGCTGAAATTTATCCGCTCTTGGCGGGGAAGCGAAGCAATCTCAAATAGTAATTACAGGAAATAACCGCCGCCGGATGGTTAAAGCCGACCCTGTTATGAGGACGGATTATCAAGCCATCCCCGACAAAAATTGCCCAACGCCTGATAATATGGGCATTGGCGGGGCATTGGGGGGTTTTTTGTTGACAAACCAGCCAATTATCTTTAGTATGACCGTTCTAAAGACGATTACTACAAATGCTTACGCCCATATCGTTCCCCGCAGGGGGGCGGGGGCTGTAAGTCGCCGTCGCGGCGGGGGTTACGCCGGCGAAGCGGCGAATTCAGGGTGATAGTGGCGAAGTGTTTTTGGAGACCTTTCAATGCTTAACAGAAATAATCTTGTAATGGTTGTGGGTATCGCACTGGTTTTTGTCGCTCCGGTATTTGCCGAGACGCTTGAAGGAAACTATAACGACCTGCTCCACTACCTGAATATCGGCCGGTTCGATATGGCTAAGGGTTATGCTCAGGCGATTTTGGACGGCAATGCTGCTCCGCTCGATTTGTTTGCGCTGGCCGAGGGCAACCCGCAGGGTTATGCGTTGATAGTCAAAGCCAAAGATAGTTCAACGGATACAGAGCTTGCCGGTCTTTGCGGCAAGGTTGTGGACATAATTGAGCAGGGCAGGTTCATACGTCGTTCCGACCCGAAGGTCATCCTCGAGGAAATTGCCCGGCTAAGCAGCACAAGCCGTGGCCGGCTTAACGCAATTAAACGTCTGCAAAACGCGGGCGAATACGCGATAATGTATATGCTCGATGCCCTCGGCGATGATGCTCGCAAGGCCGAATGGCCGGACGTTTCTTCGGCTTTGGGGCAAATGAGCAAAGAAGCCATCAGGCCTCTTACCACCGCTCTTCAAACCAATAACGTCGGCGTCAAATCGGAAATCATCAAGGCATTGGGCAAAATCGGGTATCCGCAGTCGCTGCCGTATCTCAAATATGTCGCTGAAAAAGATAGTTCTGCGGAGCTTAAGGCGCTGGCTGAGGAAAGCATAAAGAAAATTGACCCCGTGGCGTTGAAAGTCCCGGCAGCACAGCTTTGCTATCGGCTTGGTGAGGATTATTACTATCATGCCGAATCACTTGCTCCCGCGGCGGACGCCAATTTTGCCAATATATGGTTCTGGGACGCCAAGAACGCCCGGCTTGACAGCGAGCGGGTTGACAAAAGGTATTTCAGCGAGCTGATGGCGATGCGCTCCTGCGAGTGGGCGCTCAAGGCCGACGAGAATTTCGGACAGGCGATAGGATTGTGGGTTGCGGCGTTTTTCAAAGCCGAGTCGTACGACGTTGAGATGCCCGGCTATTTCGGCGTGGGGCACGCCAACGCGAGGACATACGCGACAACTGCCGGCCCGGAATATCTGCATCAGGCCCTTGCTCGCGCGATGAAAGACAAAGATGCCCAGGTCGCGTTGGGTGTTATAGAGGCGTTATCGACCACGGCGGGCGAAAGCTCACTGTTTTATCGGGTAGGCACATCGCAGCCGCTGACTGAGGCCCTTTCATTTGACTCAAAGGCGGTGAAATTCAGCGCCGCGATAGCAATTGCCGCTGCCGGCCCCAAGCAGGCCTTCCCCGAAAGTAAACTCGTCGTCGCCAACCTCGCGGATGCGCTTGCACAAAGCTCGGAACAGCCCTCGGACAATATCCCGATGTGGAACGGCTCGCTTGCCGATATATACGCACTTCGCGCGGCGAGAGCAATGCTGAAAATTGCTCAAACCCGCAACCCGGTTCTTGATTTGTCCGCGGCACAGAACGCACTTATCGCTGCGACGAAAGACAAGAGGGTGGAAATCCAGATGCTCGCCGGGCAGATACTTGCATATCTGAATACACCAGAAGCCCAGCAGGCCATAGCCGCGATGGCGATGGCCGAGAGCAATTCCCAGGATATTCGCGTTACGGCGTTCGGTTCGCTGGCGGTATCGGCCAAAGTTAACGGCAATAAGCTCGATGACGCCGCGATAAACGCCATTTACGGATTGGTCAGCTCAAAGGATATTGACCCCGGCTTGCGTGCCGCCGCTGCTGCTGCTTACGGCGCACTAAATCTTCCGAGCCAAAAGGTCAAGACCCTGATTCTTGACCAGGCGCGCAGTTAAAAGGCGTTTGGCGAGCGGCGGAGAAATTCTTTGCCCTCCGACTTGTCCGGCGTAGCGCAAGCGACCTGTCCTCCGTAGCTCGTTAGAGCGAAGGATGGAAGGAGGGTCATAACCCCTCAAGCCAATATCTGGCGAAGGTCGCCAAGTCGAATATATCAACGCTGCCGCTGTGGTCAAAATCAGTTCCCTCACACCAGTTATTTGACTCTTCGCAATCCGTTTCAAACCAGTTGTCTGCAAAAATGGCATAGTCAGTGAAATTGACTGCGCCGTTCATATCTACATCTGCCACCGGCCATAGCCAGAACTCGGCAAATATCTGCAAATCTTTAACATCGACAACGCCATCGTGGTTAAAGTCTCTGCCCTCACACCAATCAGGCTCTGAACATGTACCATCCATCCAGTAGAAAGCAAAGATCGCAAAGTCGCTAAAGTTCACAATTCCATCATGATTCAAATCCACAGCATAGAACCGCACGTCTGAACCGGGATCAAATGGAATATCGAATGAATTCGTCATCCCAAGTTGGATACTCCCAGTCAAGATGATTGGTGGCTGGCGACGACCGTCTCGCTCAAACGCGTTGACTTGCAGCGTATAAGTTCCTTCTTTTTGCCCTATCAGAATCATACGGTAGTTCCCCGCCACCGGCTGGAAGATGTCAGCCATATGCGACTCAGTCATGGACTCAACGTCGGAATCTGCACTGTCGTAGCCTTCCCGGGTGTAAGCCGATTGCGGAATCTCTTCGATGTCTTGTTCGGTTCCCTGGTCAAAACCCGTACGGCGACCAAGTGGGTCGATGATCAAGAGTTCCACCGCATCGCTGGCCGCAATGTCCATTCCGCTGACATCGTCGGGATCAACTATGATGCCCCGGGTCCGAAAGTAATTGCCATGACAATCCCTAAAAGTCTTATACGCGTCTAGATAATTCACGTCTGCGTGTCCTGGATCCACAATCTTGAAATTGGTTCCTCTCATGCCGGTCACCAGCACGTAGTGACACCATTTGGTTTTACAACAACCGCTTTCGCAATTCTTATTCCGGGGCTTGACACGGACAATTACGGGATGACTATTATTACCGCACAAGACACTCTGCAGGGCTGCCGGGTCTGACGTTTCAAAGCTTTTAAAGCACAATTTGGGCCGACCAACGTCAAAAGCTGCGGAGCTGACGGCTGTAGGAAACATCACGGCGCTATTTATGTCGTATCCACCGAACGCCAAGAGAGTGACGTCAAGATCGTCGGGGGTGTACTGATACGACACGCCGCACCGGTTCAGCTCGAAGTTAAGCGCCATAGCAAGCGAGGTAAGTGCGCATCCTTTACAGCGAATTGTTTCGTAGCCGACGGGTCCGCAACTCGAACTGGGAAGTACGTAACCGTAGGGCCAGTCGCCCCAACGACTGTCGCCTTGGAGCATTGGCTTGACACACCACTGGCACCCCGGGGAAAGGGATAGTGCGGTCGGAACACCGCCAAACGTTGTGTCCCAGCCCGTGGTCCCCGCCAAGTAATAGACGGTCGCATTATTGTCGCCGTTGAACACAGACGAATCAGCGCTGGGGGCGTTACCTTGGAAATAGACGCAGGTCAGGCTCCAGCAGTATTCGAACGCCGACTCCCCGATGCTGGTGACGCTGTTGCCTATCGTGACGCTGGTCAGGCTGGAGCAGCCTAGGAACGCAGAGTCCCCGATGCTGGTGACGCTGTCGGGGATCGTGACGCTGGTCAGGCTCCAGCAGTATTCGAACGCCGACTCCCCGATGCTGGTGACGCTGTTGCCTATCGTGACGCTGGTCAGGCTGGAGCAGCCTAGGAACGCCCAGTCCCCGATGCTGGTGACGCTGTCGGGGATCGTGACGCTGGTCAGGTTGTTGCATTCAACGAACGCCTCGTCCCCGATGCTGGTGACGCTGTTGCCGATAGTGACGCTGGTCAGGTTGTTGCAGCCAGCGAACGCCCAGTCCCCGATGCTGGTGACGCTGTTGCCTATCGTGACGCTGGTCAGGCTGGTGCACCACCCGAACGCATCGTCCCCGATGCTGGTGACGCTGTTGCCGATAGTGACGCTGGTCAGGCTGTAGCATTCAACGAACGCATCGTCCCCGATGCTGGTGACGCTGTTGCCGATAGTGACGCTGGTCAGGCTGTAGCACCACCCGAACGCATAGTCCCCGATGCTGATGACGTTATTACCGATCGTGACGCTGGTCAGGTTGTTGCAGTCGCCGAACGCATAGTCCCCGATGCTGATGACGTTATTACCGATCGTGACGCTGGTCAGGCTGGTGCAGTCAGAGAACGCCCAGTCCCCGATGCTGGTGACGCTGTTGCCTATCGTGACGCTGGTCAG
>JBEKGR010000018.1:0-13873 GCA_050012695.1 Sedimentisphaerales bacterium
CCGCAGAATTCGTATGGGATACGCTGTTCGATTACCAGTGTCTTTTCCGTGGTGCTCAAGGGCAGCATCTTTTTGTCGTCTCGCAGGACCATTAAGGCCTTCTTCGAGACGTCCCAGCAGAAATCAATAACCGGCTTGCCCAGGGCGTAATTTTGCGCCTTTTTCGGGTCCTTCTTGCCGGCTGTTTCAAACAGGCCCTGGTCATATTTCATTCTCAGAAGATGCGTTACTGCCTCATTAAGGCGTTCCTCTGAAATCTCGCCGTTTTCGACTGCTTGCTTGATTCCGAAGAAGCACTGCGACCTCGACTCGTCGTCTGCCTTAAGCAGTATCGTATCGCAGCCGGCTTTAATCGCCATTGCGCAGGCAGTCGGAAGCGGCCATTGTTTGAGAATCGCGGCCATACCAATCGCATCGGAAACAATTACGCCGTCGAAGCCCAGTTCTTCTCTCAATAGTCCTGTAAGGAGCTTTACGGATATAGTCGTTGGGTATTTATCGTCGTATGCTGGGTAAACCGAATGGCCCGTCATAATGGCCTTTACGCCGGCAGCTATTGCCGCCTTGAAGGGAACCAACTCGACTTCCTGCATTCTCCTCTTGTCGGCCCTGATAATATCCAGCACGTCGTGTGCGTCGGTTCCTGAATCGCCTCGACCGGGGAAGTGTTTTGCTGTCGCGGCGATACCGCCATCCTGTAAACCCTGAATGAAGGCGACGGCGTGTTTTGCGCAAACCTCGGGGTCGTCGCCGAATGACCTGACGCCGATTTCCGGGTTCTTGGGATTGATATTCACGTCGCAAACCGGCGAATACATCTGCGTTACGCCGATATTGCTGAGCTGCTTGGCGATAACGTTATTGATTTTGTAGGTGAGTTTTGGGTCGCCGATAGCCGCCATTCCCATTGGGGGCGGGAACTGCCTTATGCCGCCTGCCATATAATCGTTCTTGAAGTCGCCTTCGAAATCGATTGTCATATGCAGAGGAATCCCGGAGGGTCTGGCCATCGCGATTTTCTGCAACTTGTTCAGGTCTTTGGTATAATCTTCCGGCGTTATGCTGATACCGAAGTTCTTGCCGGCAAAATAAGTGTTCGATATGGTAAAATAACCCGCCGGTTTTTTGAATGTCTTGTCAATCTGGGAATTGCCCCAGTAAAGGTTTTTGCAGGTCTCTACGGCGTATGGCTCAAGGCAAAGACCGCCGCATTGCAATTTTGTGATTTGTTCAATGCCGCTCGGTGTCAACATTGCGCCGCGCCGGGTAAATGTTAAAAGCTGGCCTACTTTTTCTTCCAGCGTCATCTTCGCTAATTTCTTGCTTACAAATGCGTCTCTTTTCGCATCGTTTTTCTTCGCCATTTTTTATCTCCTGTTTTTCAGTTTGTTTATGATTCCCATTTACCTTTATTATCCGGCCCGACCCAGAACTCACGTTCCTTTTTCCAGCCGGCTTCATTAATTTTCAAATCCTTTGTCTTCCAGCCCGCGTTAATCCGCTTCGTTAAATCATCGAACCCTTTATTCCACGTCAAGCCGTCCGGAACGGTAACGTTCATACTTCCCGCGGCGTTTGCGTATCTTAAGCAGGATTCGATTGTATGCTCCCTGACGAACGCGGAAAGGAATCCCGCAATCGCCGAGTCGCCCGAGCCAAGTGCCCCGACGAATTTTTCTTCCTGGTAAACCGGGAACCAAAGCTCGCGATTTGCCCAGTTTTCCGGGTCCTTGCAGCCGGCCGCGCCTAACTTCTTGAGCTGCTCCTTGCCGGCGGTCCGGATATACAAGCCCCTGTGGCCGCATTTGACCATTGCTATTGATGTGCCCATTTTTATCAAATCACTTCCCAAGGTGGAAATATCTTTGGCCGTCATATGGTCGAGCACGCTTTCCTTGGGGCCGAGTTTCGCCTTCTTCTCAAGGAACCTTTCCTTATACAGGAAGTAAAATATCTCTTCGGCGCTTGGGACCATAATATCCGATAGCGGCACCCAGTCGGTAAGAATCGCCTTCCAGTTGACCTGGCCAGCGTAGCTGTTTACATCGGGAAGCGAAAGGTCAAGCGCGGTTGTCGTCCCCAACTCTTTGGTCTTTTTAAGGATTTTCGTCAGCTCTTTGCCCGTGTTATCATAAATCTTTCTCATCCAGGGCGGATACCCGAACAGCATCAGTTTCGAGCGAGCCACAAGGTCGAAATCCATATCGTCATAGCCGAAGGTATCGTTCGCCCCGCAATGATGCAGGTAAAACCGGTCGATTCCGGGGATGCAAATCGCGATTGTATATGACGTCGATTCCCCTTTGACCATATGAATGCCTTTGAAATGGCCTTCGTGTTCCTCATACCATTGAAGAATCTGTTTGCCGAAGTCGTCGTCGCCGATTTTACCGATTAGCTCGGTTTTCACGCCCAAACGCCTGATTGATACCCCGGCATTTGTAACAGGGCCGCCTCCTACGACGACGCAATTGCCCATATTTATCATTTTCCCGGGCACAAGGACGTCGGTCATCTTGTCAACTTTTCCCTCGATTGTGAAAGCCGGGATCAGGTCCAGGCAGGTATGCCCCGCGGCTACGATTTCAATGTCTTTTTTGCTTTTCACCTATTACTCCTTAATAAAATAAGACCGGAAATGATACCGTATAATATCCTGCTGTCAAGCCAAAATTATGAAAGGCGGGGCCTGTTTCTTAAAAAAGAGTCGGTTTGCCGGCCGAAAGCGGGACTCTAAACAGCGACAGGTTGTGGCGAGATAATTTTTTACCAGTTTCAGTTTGGCCAGTTTGGATTACAATTAGCGTCCAGAGGATTGTTGCACTGCATCCACTGCGGCCCAAAGTCGGCAAAGTCGAGGAAATTAACCGTGCCGTCAGTCGGCGCAAAGTCCGCATTTTGACAATTACCCGGTGAGGTGCAATCGGTATGCAGCCAGTAGTCGGCCATTATCTCCAGGTCCAGCAAGTCAACGTAACAATCGCCGTTGAGGTCGGAATCGAGCTTATAACCGCCGGCCTGAACAGCGTTGCAGTCAGGATAGGTGGGTGGTATTTGGGCGGCCTGAACTACAAATCCAATAATTACCTGACGGTTGATAGCGGCGGAGTAATCCGCACTTGGTGTTTCAGGGACACCTGTTGCGGGTTTGTGTCCGGTTACACCTGTAGCCGTCGAACTCATTGTCTGGTCGATTCCTTCGGTAAAACCGGAGCCAAGCGTATATGAGCCGGAATTACCGCAGGTGGCGGCAACAATAACCATATCCCCGTCGTTTGTGGAAAGCGGATTGGTCTTTATGGGATCCAGAGTTGTTGTCCCATTGCTGTCGGATGTTCCCGCAATGGCTGTCTGATTAACATTTTGGAAGAATACGCTGGAGTATCCCATTGCGCTCGGCGTGACGCTCCATGTGGGGACAAATGTTCCGCTTGTCGCCGTAGCGACATTTGCTTCGTTGAGAACGAATGCCGCGACGTATGCATAGGTGGTTGGGCTTCCGCTGCTGATTGACCTTTCAATGACCTTCGTCATTGGTTGGCCTCCGTATGTTACAGAGGTTAATGGAGTGGCGGCAGTATGCTCCGCATGCGCGACGAATATAAGCGAACGATTGATACCTGACTCTTTTACGTGAGTCGTGCCTGATACCCACGAGCCGACGATTTCAACGTCTGTTCCCGGTGGTTGGGTGGTTGTGGATTGAGTGCTCGACCAGCCCGTCTCATTATGGGCAGTGGAGCTGTCGCGTGCTTTAGTCCTGAATGAATATGATGTTGAAGGGGTGAGGTCCTGTGCGAGGTATGTCGGGCTTGTTTGCCAGGTACTGTTGGCTTCACCGTGATTGGTGCATTCGAAATAATACTGGACGGGCATAGTTGCGTCGGTGGCGGTTGTCGCGGTCATTGTGATTGTAGATGGTCCGGTGGCTGTGGGGACGGTCGACCAGGTCATCGGATTAGGCGTCGGGGCGTTAAAGTCCGGCTCGGGGTTGTGAAGGTCAGTTGCCAGCGTAAATTGGACAGTAGTCGTTCCGGGGTCCAGTTGTATTGCGTGTGCCTCGGTTGTCTGACCTGGGGCAGAAAGAGTTATCTCGTAAGAACCGTGGAAGCCCCTGAAATTCACCTTGCCGTTTAGGTCGGTGTAATTAGCGTCGTGTGTCGTCCATTCGTTCATCAGTGACTCGTATCGCTGGCCTCTTACGGTGAGGTTCCCGCTGCTGTCACAAAGACCTGCGTTGGTTCGCCACATCTGGCCATCCATAAAGCCCCACATCATTATGCCTGCGACGTTGGAGTGGCTGAAGCATATACGGAAAAAGTTTTCGATGTTATCGGCCGATATAGAGGCGGTTGCGTGCGAGGCGTCAAATTCAGTGGCCCATATCGGCTTACCCAATGCCGCCAGCGGTTGGAGGACATTATCGTAATAACTTTGGGGGTTAAATGTTACGTCGGCCTGAAGGTGCGCCTGAATACCGTAGCCGTCGATTGTCGCTCCCTGACTAATCAGGGTGTTAGCCCTGGTCACATAGGGCCCGGAATCGTAGCCGTTGAATGAATTGCCGTTATACTCATTCATAAACATCCCGGTGTTGGGGTCTAATGCCTTGGCGGCATTGAACATATGAACTATTCCTGCGGTGCCGAGACGAGAGGTGAAGAAACTGTCGGTAAGCATCTCGTTATCGACGTCCCAGTTGACGAATTTATTTTTGAAATGATTTACGGCGCTGTTTATACGGCTGTCAACGGCACTGAGCAGAGCGCTCGAAGTCGGGTATGTGGCATAACCCAAGCTTGCAACCCAGCTCGGGAACTCAGAGTTTTGCTGTTCCCAAAAAAGACAATGGCCGCGCATTTTGATTCCATTGCTGTTACACCAGTTGTAGATAGTATCGGCGTTGGTGTAAGTTACGTTGCCTTGAGACGGCTCATCTTCGCCCCATTTGGTATCGTTTTCGCAAACCGCCCAATTGAAGTGGTTGAGAATGAAATTTTTATAGATTGTGTTATTCATCTGCGAGACACGAATACACGTGCCGAAGGCGAAACTGTGCGTGGTCTGCGCGATTTGCACATTGATGTCGCGGACTGGCTGCCCATTCATATCAACTACCGTTATTTGAGCGTTCCTTTTACGTATCTGTTCGATTCTGGCGTTGGCGTCGCTTTTCCAGTCGGCTTTAGCCGTCGAACCTCCAAGAAACAGGCATAATGCCAGAAATGCTCCGGATATAGTTTTGGTAAAAACAATATGGTTATGAGTCCTGCGATTCATAATCACCCTCAACCAAAATTTGCCTGCTTCTATTTACTGTTGATTACAACACACGCTGGATTCACGAACAAATCGGGCCAAATAAATCAGTCACAAATTACTTTTGTCATTCCCAGTTTGGAGTGCAATTGGCATCCTGCGGATTGTTGCACTGTCTCCACTCTGGTCCAAAGTCGGCAAAATCGAGGAAATTAACGGTGTTGTCTGTCGGCACAAAGTCCGCACCTTGGCAATTACCTGATGCGGCACAGTTGGTGTTCAGCCAGTGGTCGGCCATTATCTCCAGGTCCAGCAGGTTAACGTAACAATCGCCATTGAGGTCGGAATCGAGGCCATAACCGTCGGCCTGAACAGCGGCACAATCTGCAAATCCCGCCAGGTGAATCGTCGTTATCGACTGTTTGGGCAGGAGCACCTTGTTCGATGTGCTGAATGTCCCGATATAGGCAAAGTTCGCATTAGATGTGGATTGGTATATACCGGAGTTTTGCGGCGAAAAACCGTTCAAGGCAAGCGTCAGATTCATATCGGTGGTGGTTGAAGTATTGATTATCACAATTGACGCGTTTGGCTCACAGGGGTCTTTGTAGGCCGATATCCTTAAATCGGATGAGGTGGAGTTTGCATCGACTCGCTGCCAGCCGGGGTCTGTAAATCTGGAAAAATGCATCATAGCGTAATAAACGGGATTGATTGTATAGCTTGTATTTGTAACAGTCACAAGACCGCTGCCGCCGGTCGTCCAGAATAATTCCCAATAAAGATATGCCGAGGTCTCCTCAACAGTCATAGCATTGTAAATTAATTTTGCCAGATTCATCGCGTCTGTCCATGTAGTTACGCTGCTGCCTGAAAATTCTGTCTGCAGCAGTGGCTTACCGTCTCCGCCTATAGCTGCCTTGAGGGTGGTCATCGGACCGATAAGGCCGTCAGGATTTGTGGCGTCTCCGTTATATAGGTGGTGCGAATAACCATAAACATTAGCCTTGTCGGCTGTGGTCAGCGCGTTAACATAGCTTGGGGTGCTGGTTGTATCCTGACCTTCGGGGGCAAGAAGAATCGGCCTGCTTGGCAGCGAATTCAGCTTGGTGCATAAAGCGGCAAAGGCCGGTTCGTAACCCGCGTAGGATGAGTCCTCGGTGGGGTCGAATTGACATGTATCCCAGTCGGAGGATTGAAAGCCGGGCTCGTTTTGCATATTCACATAATAGGAAGCAATACCGGCGTTTGACCATGCCGTTAAGCTGTCAGCCCACCACTGGGCAAAATCTGCATATCTGTAATTACCGTAAGAATCCTTCGCTAAAGTACCCTGTCTGGTGTTGCCGTTGCTTTTAAGGGATGCTGGCGGTGACCAGGAGGTATTCATAACCCGTATCGGATGCCCCAGGGAGTTATTAGCGGCCTGGACGATATTGGCAGTGTCGCTAATATAGCTGCTATCGATGCCGTAAGTGTTTCGAATGCGGTATATATCAAGGCCTAAGTCGCGGAAGAGTATATTATAAATTTCCGAATGAGAACTGCCATAGGCGGTAACGTTATTTTGATACCAGGCGCCGGCTGCGCCGAAACCATCGAGAGTTTGATGAGTAACGTTAAAATTAACCTGACCTGTCGCGTCTGGGCCTGCCACGCCGGGGACCGCGCCAAATACATTGACATCATCTAAATATATATCATAATAACTTGTTCCTGAAGTCGCACCTTCGACGTACAACAGCAGACCTGTAAGCGTGCCATTTACAGTCAGGGTGTAACTTCCTGAGATATATGTCCATCCACTGCTGTTGGCGCTGCCGCTGGCTCCCCAGGCATAAGTAGTTCCGCTGCCATCGGTTTTTTGAAAAGTCAGATGGACATCGGAACTGGTCGAATTGCTCGTTCTTATCCAGCCGGATACTACATAAGTTTGGTCCTGAACCAGTTTGCCCGTAACATCCTGTTGTATCCCCTCCCAGCTTGCGCCTCTGCGACTTGCCCATCCGCTGTAAGAGCCGCTGTGCTTTTGGGTTGTAGTTGTTGTAAAATTGCAGCTTCGGGCAGCCCAGTTGCCGGTTGTGCTGCTTTCAAAGCCGGGGTTGACAAGGATATTGTTTACATCGCCATAGGATGTTCCCAACAGAAGGATTAAGCTAAAAAATACGCATGCGTAAAAGCGATTTCCGTTCATTTTGATCTCCTCAGCCGTTCTTAGGGGTAATTTTAGGTGGCTAAACCGAGAGTAAGCTTCGGAATCCCCAAAGAATCTGGCTTTTTAACTTTTCATCACGTCCGATAAGTGTCTAATCACCCCTGCGGGGCATCTGAAATAACTGGCCAATTGACCATTGCCCCGACTTTTGCCGCAACCACAGTAAACGATTACTTACACTATAACCTAAATGTATTGGGCCAGTCAAGCTTATATTCATGTAATAGAATAATAGCTCGCAAAAATTATTATGCTTCACCTGAAATTGTCCGTTTCCGCAAACGAACTTATGTTTTGACCAGTAAATGCTATGTTTTTTGATGTCTACCCCTTTTAAATCGGCAAAAAAGCGGGTTTTTGCTTCTCAAGCCATATTTTCTGCGAATGGTAACACCACATTTTTACGGGTTGATTTCGGTGGGTAAAAGATTTTTTTAAAAAAAGCTGGACATTGGTAAATGACAATGCTAATGTATAAGTAAACGATTACTGGACGTATCAGAGATACAACGCTCTTCGCAAATTTGAATATATGCACTCTTATGCGAAACAAACCTTATTGCCTTCCAAATAGATTAGCAAAAAGCATAAGAAAAAGCAATAATATAGTGAATACAAATCTGTTAATGGTTTCAGGTTTTTTAGATGTATGTAATTTAGATTAAGGTGAAGAAAAAATGAGTACCCCTCGAAGCAACGGCGTACCGACCATCAGGGAAGTTGCTTCTCATTGCGGTGTAAGCCAGGCGACGGTTAGCCGGGTATTAAACGGCAATTTCAAGCATGGTTTTTCCGTCAGGCGTGAAGTTCATCAACGTATTGTCGATATTGCAAATTCACTTGGGTACCGTCCAAATCTTGCGGCCAAGAATCTTGTCAGACGCCATACACAGGTAATAGCAATTCTCGGCTGTAACATTGCTTTGGGATTTCCCGGCAACATATACCAGGCCATTATCGAGTCCTGTGTTCGAGAGCTGCACTTGGACGGCTATGATGTTTGCATGTCCGTTCCAAATCTGGCGGGGAACCGCTGCGAACTGCCACCGTGGAAAGTGGATGGGGCTATAGTGCTTCAGGAATGTTCTCCGGAAACAATCGAAGAGATGGAAAGGGCAGGTCTGTCTTATGTAGTTATCAATGGCGTTGGCGGCCCCACCTGCTCGTCGGTGATTCCAGATGATATTGAAGCAACCAAGATAGCTGTGCGTCATTTGGTGGAACTTGGACACACACAGATAGCTTATGCGGGCCCCACCAGCGAGCACTATAAGCACAGAAGTATTGGCGACCGTCACGATACATATGTTTCCGAACTGAAAATGCATGGGCTTGAACCGATTAAAAATCACGACAAGGTTTTCAGCTCGGCATCTGCCTTTTTGGCTTCAGCGGTGATTAAGCATCACGCAACCGCGATTCTCGCGTACGACCATATTGAGGCGATGAGAATTCTCCACGGCGCGAATATGCTTGAAATTCAGATACCCAGGCAGGTCAGTTTGATTTGCTTTAACGATGAATATCTGTGCAGCATAGTTTCGCCGCCGCTTACAACGGTCGCGGTGCCGTCGAGACAAATGGGGCAGATAGCTGCGAATTTGCTGCTCAAGCATCTTCAGTCACCTTCGGAATATCGTCCTGAGTGTGTAAAACTTTCGCAGGACCTTGTAGTGCGGTCCTCGACGATGGCGCTGGTTAATAAATCGACAGGGATTATGCTTTAATTATCTGCTTGGTACTTAGGCAGTGGCGTAGATAAGAGTGACGGGCCGGATATGCCGGCTGAATATAAAAACGTGAAGTTAGTAAAGGGTAAACAAGGGTGGTATATCGAAAATACATATTAGGAGGTATTGAGATGATGAAAATGAAATTACTAACAACCGTATTAATTGTTCTGGTCGCCGTTGGGGTTGTAACGGCGGCAGAGGTCATCAATGTTGACATAAAGGGCTTTGGCGACAACACGCCTTATGTCGGCAACGGGGCATACGATGTGGGATCAAACGCCGTATGGACCGTTTTCTATGGCGGTTTTGGCGTGCCCGTAGGGTCGTCGAGAAGCGAGGGGCTTGCCCCTGAATCACAGCCATTCTTCTGCAGCGTTTATGCCGCGCAGGTGTGGCTTGGCGACGATGGCCAAAACCATACCTATCAGTCTGGTTCAAGTTTGATGGATGACGGATTTGTAGCGGTCCCGGCCACCCAACCCAAATTGAATATTTATGGCCAGGGCGCATATCAGGGGGTTTACGACATTTATGTTTATGGCAAGGACGCGGGAAGCTTCATACTGAATTACTATGGCGTGCCGACTACTCAAACAGTAAGCGGAGATGCCAATGCCGGTCAGTTTGAACTTGGCCACAATTACGTGATTTTCTCAAACGTGGACATCAACAGCGCCAATTCTAATGATATATACATAACATACACCAACAAACTTAACGCCCTTCAGTTTGTTAAAAAGAAAGACCCTGTTAATGTACAGAATGGGACAATCATAGGGGCCGCAAATTGGGATGTTGCCGGTGAGCGAAATATCAGGTCGGACGACCCACAGGGATTTGGACCGGACACCTTCGGCGGCACCGTCGGTTACTTGGAAACACCTGAGTTTATGGGTTACGATATCAATGTCGATGATGTTAATCAGGGACGGTATTACATATCCATTGACGTTAATACAGCGAGTACTTACAGAGCTAATCCTCTTAGAATTTATCTCGATGACAAGGTCGTGGGTGATGTGTGTGATATGAACCTCAGCCCCACGATAGGCAAGACAACGGATGTTACTGTCAATCTGTTTAAGGGCAACCATACAGTTAAATGGCAGCTTCCTTTCCAGGGTTTTGGCGGCACTACAGGGTTCAATGTTGCCGACGTGAATTTCACTCGTATCGGAAGCATTGCTATGAAAGATTGCAACGAGGTTGATTTTTACAGCGCTAACTATCCGGCAGACCTGTCAGGTAACTGTACCGTCGGTCTCGAGGACCTTGCTTTGGCGGTGAATAACTGGCTGATTTGCAATAACCCGGATCCAAACGGATGTTTTTGACGTTTTAAGCTCAAGAGCGTGATGAAAAGGCCAAAAGAGCATAAAAAATAAGGAGAAGGAAATATGAGATATAAATTTGAATTATCAGTTATGATTGCGGCTGTTTTCGGGCTGTTGCTGACGGGTGTCGCTTCGGCAGACAGCGTTACAAAAACGCTATACGTGGATGGGACAAAAGTGGGGACTTCAACCACTACCCAGGCGATTAGTTTCCCTTATCAGCGTCTGACAATCGGGTGCGAGGGAAACGCATGGGTTCGTTACAGCGGTCTTATCGGCCAGATAGATGAATTTGCGGTATATAACCGCGTATTAACAGACACTGAGGTTGCTACGCACGCCGGTGCGGTAGGAAGTGGTTACGCTGATGCGGTTAACGCAAGTAATCCTGTGCTTTATTTGGAATTTAACGACGTTTCCAGCAGTGACGGCAGTAAAGCCAAGAATAGCGTCAACGCAGATACAAACTGCACTTACAGAGGCGCTGTTACCCTTACAGGCGCCGGCAGCGGCTATAAGGGTGGTACTGATAGAGCGGCGATTCTGAGCGGCAGCGACTGCATTGACGTTTGTGATTGGGATGCAAAATTCTCCACGATTGACATATCTGTTGAATTCTGGGTAAAAACAACGCAGAACAGCGGTTACCCGAGATTTTTCCAGCATAACGGCGGAAATACCGAGGAGCACAGTTATGGCGCTATGTATTCCGCGGGATCCAGCCCCACTGCCATAGGTCTTATCGGCGGCGGCAGCACGGGTTACCTTAACAGCACGGTGAATGACGATGCCTGGCACCATGTTGTAGTTACATTCAATTCGATAAAGCCCGGTCCATACGCGGCGGAAGTGATGGTGGATGACCCGTGTGTGTATCTGAAATTTGACAATCAAATGCTGGTGGATTCTTCTGAAAATCACTGGTGGGTCGGGATGGGCACTCTCGCCCAGGTCCAAAAAACCGCGGGCGGAATGGGCTTATCTCTTTACGAGGATAACACAAAAATAGCCGGCAGCGGTCATGCGGACGCCGAGGCTTTCACATGGAACAACTGGAATGGCGGCAGCTATCAAAGAACCGCCCCGCCATACGGCGGCAATAACACCAACTACGCCTTTGCTCCCGGTGATATATCGTTTGAGATATGGATAAAGAGCGTCTCCGGACTTACGCCGGGTACCTACGGGATGCTTTTCCAGCAGATTGGCGCTTACACGAGAGAGCCAAATGGCCCGGCCTTGGGGCTTTACAACGATGCCAATGTATCAAAACTGCGTGTCGCGGCCGGAAGTCAGTGGTATTATCCCGGTACGGTTACCCCGATGGACGGACAGTGGCATCAATTGGTCGTTACATACGACCAAAATGATGACGGCCTCGGAAAATCGATGGTAGTTCAGTTGTACTTAGACGGCTCGCTTGCGGGTCAATCGACAATAAACGACACCAACGGAAATGCTCGCCTGAAGGATGAGCTTTCCACTCTTGAGGTTGGCTGCGAGAACGACTGGGGATACCCATACAATTGCTGGAGTGGGTACGTCGATGAATTCGCTGTATATAAGGGCGTTTTGAGCGCGGATAGAGTAGCGGCCCATTATGCCGCGTGGCAGCCGAAAGATTGCGCCGATGTCAAGGCAAGAGGAATGACTCTGCCCGGCGATTTGAACGGCGACTGCCAGGTGGACCTCGAAGATTTCGCTATCCTTGCTTCGCAATGGCACCTGTGCGATGACCCGGGCGCCGGTTGCCCAGCTAACTGGTAACAGTTTATTTGGAGGCCGAAAGCTATTGGCGGAATAATTGAAACTGGAACTTTCAGACGTCACAAAACAGCTCCCGTTTTTCAAATGGGAGGATTGCTGTAAGTTAGCTGGTTTTGTTGAATATTGTATTGCAAGGATTTTTTGAACGGTGATATTATGAGAAAGTTAAAAGGATTTACGCTGGTTGAGCTTCTGGTTGTAATCTCGATTATCGCTTTGTTGATGGCGGTATTGCTGCCTGCCCTCAGCAAGGCGAGGTCCTTGGCGCAGAGGATAGTATGCGCCAGTCATTTGAAGTCGCTTATGACGGCCAATTTGACTTATTCGCAAGCGTGCGATGGGAGTTTTGTGCCGATTGATTATTATACGTACGTATCGGGAGGAAGATCAGGCGCCTGGACAGACGCCGGGAACCACTGGTTGGAGAACAAGCTTTTCAGGAGGATTATGGCACTGGAACACCGTCATAATGCGGAAGTATCGATTGGTGCTAACGCAGGAAGCGATTTTATTGTGCAAAAAGAATATCTTTGCCCCAGCGATGAGATAAGCAGAAATATCAACAATGCCGTTAGCTCCAGCGGCACGGTTTCAAATAGTTATGGATATAATTCCACCGAATTTATAAGGGCGACCACGTTTTTTTCTGCAGGGCCTTCAGCGTACACCACAAACCCGGCAGGACACAGGGCGATGTCCATAAAAAGGGCCTCTGATAAACTTGCTTTTACCGACAGTGTTGACTGGTGGGTTACCTGGTATAAGGGCGCTGATTATAGAATAGCATGGGATGTTTACCACCAGGCGACTATCGCGCAATATAAACAAAATGACCCTACTGTCTCTTATCCACCAGGTAGTCAATCGATCGATGGCCCGGTACTTTATCGACACAGTGAAGGCGCCAATGCCGCGTTTTATGACGGCCACGTCTCATATATGAGAAAACAGGATATGTTTGTCATAAAGGACCACGACGGTACAACCAAAGATCCGGGAATGTGGGTTGCGGATATGAGTCTTTATTGCGCAGGCCATCCTCTTGATTGTCCGCCGTAAAACACGGCCGTTAAGGTCCACCTGCTGCAATTGCCGAGGCCGATGAGTTCTGTGAATCGACAGGTATTAGGAATAATTTGAATTTTCAATCCTTCCTTTTAAGTATTGCTCTGTGGTAGAATTGTATTCGAGTAGAGTGTAAATCCGAAGGCAATAATTCAAGGGGACACAAATGCAGAATGGAACGAAGAAGCTCTCGTTTTTGGAAAAATCCGGATACAGTTTGGGTGACGCCGCCGCGAACTTCGTCTTTATGACGATGATTCTGTTCCAGGCGAAATTTTACACCGACACGTTCGGACTGGCGGCGTGGCTGGCGGGAACGTTGCTGCTGGGAGGGCGGCTGTGGGACGCATTCTTTGACCCGATGATGGGGGTAATCGCCGACCGCACAAAGACACGGTGGGGCAAGTTCAGGCCCTGGGTGATTTGGACGGCCATACCCTGGGGCGTGATGATGGTCCTGGCCTATACAGTTCCCAACTTCGCGACACCAGGTAAAATCG
>JBEKGR010000019.1:0-9908 GCA_050012695.1 Sedimentisphaerales bacterium
ATGTCGCTTCGGGCACGTTCGCCAACATTCGGAACAACCCGTCGCTCCAGCAAGTCAGCTTCGCACCCGTCAACGCCCGATTCTTCCGCTTCACGGCCTTGCAGGAAATCAACAAAAACGGCTGGACGAGCGCTGCCGAGATATCTGTGTTGCCGGCAACAGGACTTTAGGACAATATCAGGTTCTAACAAATGAGAAGTGTAATTATTTTTACTTTATAAGGATTGGAAAATGACTAAGAAAAATGATGTCTTGCTATGGTGTTTATTAGTGTTTTTGATTGTGTCATTGTCGTCCGCATCTTCACCCACGGCACCTGCAACCCGTATGATCACCGCCGATGTCGGAGTCGAGAAGGGGCCGTTGAACCAGATGTTTAATTTATGTGTAGGTGCAGGCCGGGCCAACGAGGGCCTGCGGGCCGACTGGCAGCAACAGCTTGCCTACGTGCACCGTGAATGCGTTTTTCGATATCTGCGCTTTCACGGACTGCTCTGCGATGATATGGGGGTTTATAGTGAGGATAAAAACGGACAACCAGTCTATAACTGGCAATACATCGATGATCTTTTTGACTTCATGCTGAGTATCGGCGTAAAGCCCTTTGTTGAGATTGGCTTTATGCCTTCGGCCATGGCAAGTGGACCAAATACTATTTTCTGGTGGAAGGGAAATGTCACACCGCCAAAGGATTATGCAAAGTGGGAAAATTTGATTAAGGCTTTGGTCACGCATTGGAAAGAACGCTACGGCGAAAATGAAGTTGCAACATGGTATTTTGAGGTATGGAATGAGCCGAATCTTGATGGCTTCTGGATCGGCAGCAAGAAAGGGAAAACTGATGAAGAGTTTTCTAAATATGCAAAGCTCGAGTATTTCAAACTTTATGCTTCGACGGCCAAAGCAGTCAAAGCTGTCTCCTCCCGGTTTCGTGTGGGAGGTCCAGCCACGGCCGGATGTGCGTGGGTACCGGAAACAATCGATTTCTGTGTAAAAAACAATGTACCTATCGATTTTATTTCGACCCATCATTACTGTGTTACTTCGGGCTTTCTCGATGAAACCGGGACATCGGGAACCGTTTTTTCACAGGATCCCAATGCTATGTCCGGACGTGTGCTTGACGTTCGCAGGCAAATTGCTGCATCCGCTCTCCCCAGCCTCGAATTGCATTTCACCGAGTGGAGTTCTTCGTATACACCGAGCGATTCGATTCACGACAGCTATCACAGTGCTGCGTTTATTTTAAACAGCCTGCGCCGTTCCAGAAGTGCGCCGCAGTCTATGTCATATTGGGTTTTCACTGACATCTTTGAAGAAGCGGGACCTCGTACTACACCGTTTCACGGCGGTTTTGGTCTCATCAATTATCAGGGAATCAATAAACCAGCTTTCTATGCTTATCAGTTTTTAAACCGGCTTGGGACAATTGAACTTAAAAGTAACGATGAAGCATCATGGATAGCCAAGGATGACAAAGGTGGGGTACAGGCTTTGTTCTGGGATTTCACGATAACGCATCCCGGTGAAAAAGTGCTCAACCAGGATTTCTATAAACGCGACCTGCCTCCCAAACGGGCAATGCAGACAACCATGTGCATCAGTGGGCTGAAATCCGGTCGCTATGCCGCAACTCTCTACAAGGTCGGCTATCGGGTCAACGATGCCTATGCCACCTACTGCGATCTCGGCTCACCCTCCCAGTTGACCAAGGCGCAAGTCGCCTTTATTAGGGATAAAAACGATGGCTCACCGCTCGATAGCAAGGTTGTTATCGTCGGTGAAGATGGTGTCTTCGCCGGCGACTATGAGGTGCGTGAAAATGACGTGTGCCTGGTAACGCTTTCGCCGTTGTAAGACTAAAAGAAGCGACCTTCCTCCCAAAAAGTGTGCCAGTTGTAATTAGAGTGCCGGCATGATAGAACGCGTAAAAAAGGAGATAAACGATGCTTGGCACAAAGCAAAAGATTAAATGGCAAAGAACAGATGAAGGACTGATTTTGAAAATGCCCGCCGATGGAAATGAAATTGCAAACGTATTTA
Organism: Sedimentisphaerales bacterium; assembly: GCA_050012695.1. GTDB lineage: Bacteria > Planctomycetota > Phycisphaerae > Sedimentisphaerales > Anaerobacaceae > Fen-1362. Next base: position 2,044 of record JBEKGR010000019.1, read on the forward strand.
AATTAACAATCTAAAAGTAACTTAAATAGCAATGGCCGGTATTTTTGTTGCAAATCTGTTGCAAGTACATTTACAGACTTAAGGAATGGAAAAATTATTTAAATGTAAATCCGTCGGAATAAAGGGGTTACAAATGGGCCCGGAAGGGATCGAACCTTCGACCAATGGATTATGAGTCCACTGCTCTACCGCTGAGCTACGAGCCCGCAACGGCATAAGGATAACCGCTTTAACTGCGAAATGTCAATATCCACATTGACGATTTGCCAAAATCGGCCGGTTCCCATAAATATTATCTTCAGGAAAAATTGTTCGCAAAGTCGAAGAAATATGGTATATTACTGTTCCTGTTTTGGTATATGGACACGTCGATTGCTTTGCGTATATATTTCGCCGAGTTGTCAGCGTAGAGAACAAATAACCTTTTTGCAGCGTAGAAAATCAATGATATTTTGGAATGGATTCGGTTTATGAAAAAGCCACCGGCGATAACATCTCGCGACCTCGGTCTGGAATTCGCGGCAATCTGCGGCAAGCACTTCCTTGGGCTTGAGCACCTGCACTATGGTTACTGGCCCGAAGGGCTTCCCGTAAACATAAACAACCTGCGCATCGCGCAGGAAAATTACACCAGCTTTCTGTTGTCGCAAATTCCTGCCGGCATCTGCACCGTTCTCGACGTCGGCTGCGGCTCAGGATATACCTCGAAACGGCTCGCTGATAGGGGCTACAAAGTTGCCTGCGTTTCGCCGAGTTCGGTGCTAAGCGGCAAGGTGCGGGAGTTGATGGGTGATGCCTGCAAAATATATGAGTGCAAGTTCGAAGATTTGCAGACCGAAGACAAGTATGACCTGGTGCTGTTCAGCGAGAGTTTTCAGTATATGAAGGCGCGAAGGGCGCTGGACAAGACGATTGAAATTGTCAATCCTGGCGGCTATCTGCTTATTTGCGATATTTTCCGCAAAGACGTCGAGCTTGGACCAGACAAAAAAGGCGTCGGCGGGGGACATCTTTTGAGCAGATTTTACAGTCAGGCAGCGGCCGGCTCATTCGAGCAGATTAAAGATATTGATATAACCGACCGGGCGATGCCAAATATGGACCTGATGGATGACACGATGAAAAACGTTGTCCGTCCCATTGTTGACTCAACGATTAACTTCCTCGGCGGCAGGTATCCGCTTATGAGCAGGGCCATTCAATGGCTCTACAGAAAGCGAATCGGGAACGTTTATCAGAAATATTTCAACGGCAACAGGGCCAGCGCTGATTTCGTGAAATACAAATCCTATCGGCTTTTGCTTTATAGATATACCTGCAAAGTCCCCTCGGGAAATCCCGTCGTAAGCAATATGTGCCCCGACAACAAGGCATCCCGCCAGGGCACTTTACCCGCGGGCATCTGAAGCGATATTGGTATCCGGCATAATTAAAAACGCCTCGCATTGGGTGTTTTTTCTCTGTTATTGCAATTCGCTGTATTTTGTCCGCAAATAAAAAAATTTCCGCTTAATGGTTGACTTTCCAGATTGTAAATTATAAAGTATCGTCATCCGGGGATTTTGCCGCTTTTGAGTATGATAAGTTGACAATTTGTAAACCGAAAGTAAGTTCCGGCATAGCCGGAGAAAACTATATTGGTAATCTTTACTGGCAGGGCACGAAAATCGCAAAGAGACCATACATTCAGGGGCCGTATTCAAAAGGGGAAATCGCTCTTTTGAAAAAGCAGTATCCGGCCACAAGCGCAGTTGCGCTGGCAGGCAAACTCAAACGTTCGCTTATATCTGTTCAGAAGCATCTCCGCGAGATGGGCATCGGCAGACGCGATGTATCCGACTGGACGGCTGCTCAACTGCGGTATCTGCGAAAAAACTATCACGAAACGGCAACTTGGGAAATTGCCAATAAGCTGGACAGGACGCCGTCAGTCGTAAAACACAAGGCCGCTGAGTTGAAACTCAAAAAGAGATAGTTGATTCCTCAAATGAGACCGTCCCAACCAAAGCGACGGGCGACTGCTTATGATAATCGGCGTGATGACAGCCAACTTGCACCTTCACGGTATCGGCTCGCTCAAAGAGAAACGCAGTATCGTCAAAAGCGTTATTGGCCGGCTGCAAAGCCGATTCAACGTCTCTATTTCCGAAGTTGACCACAACGACAGCAAACTTATCGCCACCATCGGCGTCGCCGTCGTCGCCAATGACAAGTCCTTTATCGAAAGCCAGCTTGAGGCCGTCACAACTTTTATGCGTAACGACGGCCGGTTCTACCTCGGAACAATCGAACGCGAAATTTTCGGCGTCTGATGCATTTACTTCATCGATTAGCCCCGAAGCTCGCTTTGGGGCATCCAAATAATATTTAGTCCTGCCATTTATACTTTTCTTTTTATTTAATCACATTGTCATTATAGTCACGCGGCCCCGGGGGAACTGTCAAATCCATAATCAGTTCTCTAAGAGGTCTCTGACGCGGTTTAACAATTGGCGGCAGCTCCGCCCTGATACGACGGACGCCAACAATATTGTTATTACTCTCGCTGCTGTTACTGCTATTATTATTACCCGCTTTTCTTTGCGGGGGCCTCTTGTTCTGTTTCACGGCATTCATCGATTGGTCCACAAATGGCGAAGTGTCCTTTTCCGTACAGAAATAACCATCCGTCCATGTCATCTTTCCCGGTATTCCGGACTTATAGCTCCAGCCAACCGTCACAAGACAATCTAAGCTCTTAAATCCCCGGTTCCAGTTTGACAGGTCATAAAAGACCCATCCGGCATCAGGAAAATACGCCTCAATAAATGTATGACCATTTCCGCTGTCAATAAACTTTGCGCTCACCATTTCTGCCGGAATCCCGATTCTCCTCAGCATTGCACATGCCAGCCGCGACATAGGCGTGCAGCTTCCTTTCCTCTGCATCAGGGCCTCGTTGGATGTCTTTTCCCCTTTCTCGAATTTTATATTTTCATTAATCCAGTCGCAAACACCTTCTACAACGCTTTCCGCGTCGCTTGATTTATTGACTATCTGTTCACAGATAGGCCCAAGTTCCTGCTTATCGGGGTCAATGCCTTCTTTTATGTCTGCTTTGAGAGAATCAGCGAAGCGTTTTTTCACGTCTTCAGAATAAGGCAGTTTCGCGGTTGTATATAAATTATTGAAATAGGCCAATTGCACATCCATTTTCTGTTCGACTGTAATTTTATCTGATTTGGGAGCATTCCATGTCAATTTGTAATAACGACGCAGCATACCAAGGTTGTCCGAAGTGACTGCTACATTATTGGGCTCCTCGCTGTACTCAAATTTCGAGGACTTAACGACCTGCCAGTTAGTTGAGCCCCAGAAACTCATCAGGGCGGGAACCTCCGCTACCGATGGCATTCCTTTCTGTACAGTAATCTCATAATGGCGAGTAACCACAAGATTACGACGGGCCGGGTCCTGGAGGATATTAGGTGCTGCCAATGCTTGTGATATACTTAGGATAGATATCAGAAACATTAATAAAATATGTTTAATCATATGCGTTTCCCTTCTTTAATTTATCATGGATTTGCCTGATATTTTCCACTTTATACGCTTGACTATATTACCATGCCGTTTAGTAATATGTTCTAACAATAATACTCTCCGCATTACGCTATACGAGCGGCGAACTATCGACTAAATTACGGTGGGCACTTCGCGCAGGCGGCACGGAATAGCATCGTGCTCAAATACCTGTCACCGCGGTCGCAAATGATTGTTACCACCGTGCCCGATTTCATATTTTTGGCAACCCGAACCGCTCCCGCAACAGCCGCGCCGCTCGATATCCCTGCGAAGATTCCTTCCTCGGCTGCCAGTCGTCGCGTCATTTCGTATGCCTCATCATCCTCCATAATCATAACGTCATCGAGCTTGTCGCGTTTGTAAATCGCGGGCACAATCGACTCGCTCATATTCTTAAGCCCCTGGATTGTGTGGTGGGGTGTCGGCTCGATACCGATGATTTTGACGTTCTTGTTTTTCTCTCGCAGGAATTTTCCCGTTCCCATAAGCGTCCCGGTCGTTCCCATCCCTGTGACGAAATAATCGACCTTTCCCTCGGCCTGTTTGAAAATCTCCGGCCCGGTCGTCTCGTAATGAGCCAGCGGATTATTGGGGTTGGTGAACTGGTTGGGCATAAAATACTTACCCGGCTCCTGTTCGATAATTTTGTGCGCCATCCGAATCGCCCCGTCGGTTCCCTCATTTGCGGGTGTCATTATCACTTCCGCCCCAAACGCCTCCAGAATATGTCGTCGTTCACTGCTCACGCAGGCGGGCAGCGTCAGTTTGACGCGATAACCCTTGGCCGCCCCAATCATCGCCAGTGCGATACCCGTATTTCCTGAGGTCGGCTCAAGAACGATTTTATCTTTGGTCAGCGAGCCATCCTCCTCGGCTTTTGTAATCATATAAAGTGCGGTGCGGTCTTTAATTGACCCGGCGGGGTTATTCCCCTCCATTTTGGCCAAAAGACGCACCTTCGGATTCGGGTTCAGCCGTTTCAGCTCAACCATCGGCGTATTGCCAATCGACGAAAGAACACTCATTGGATTTCTCCTACGTGTTAAGATGGGCTAATAATACCATAAGTTTGCCAACCATTTCAAGTAATCCCCAGCCGATTTCCGGCTATGAGATAATTCTTGAAATTTACAGACGCGTTGATATACTTACGCCCCTTGTTTTCGGTGGTTGTTTAAAAATTTGCAGGATTGATTTTAGGAAAGGTATCAGCAATGGCAAAGGTCGCAAAAGCCAATGCAGTAGTCGGCCAATCCGGGGGACCCACCGGGGTTATTAACGCTTCGCTCGTTGGCGTAATCGAAGAAGTCAAAAAACATTCCCAAATCGGCGAGCTGTATGGCGCGGTTCACGCCGTATCAGGCATCGTCAAAGACCAGTTCATAAATCTTAAGAAGGTATCAGCCAAAACCCTCGAACTGGTCGCCGCATCGCCCTCGTCCGCTTTAGGTTCATCCAGAGATAAGCCCGATGAAGCATATTGCGCGAATATCCTCGATGTCCTGAAAAAGCGAAACGTGAGGTTCTTTTATTACATCGGTGGCAATGACTCCGCGAATACCTGCCACATCATCAATACCATCGCTCAGAAGTCGGGCTATGAATTGCACGCATGGCACGTTCCCAAGACCGTCGATAATGATTTGCTCGTTACCGACCATTGTCCGGGGTTTGGGACAGCGGCGAAATTCGTCGCCTGCGCACTTATGGGCGACGACCTCGATAACCGCGCGTTGCCTGGAGTGAAAATCGACGTAATTATGGGCAGAAACGCGGGCTTCCTTACCGCCGCGGCCGCACTCGGAAAAAGAAAAGATGACGACGGCCCACACCTCGTCTATTTGCCCGAACGGCCGGTCTCGATGGATAAGTTCCTTGCCGATGTTAACGCCGTATATACCAAGCTCGGCAGGTGCGTAATAGCCGTCAGCGAAGGTATATGCGACACCGACGGCGTCATCTGGACGAAGAAAGTTGTCAGCAGCGAAGAAAAAGACGCCCACGGCAATGTCCAGCTTTCGGGAACTGGCGCATTGGCCGACTTCCTCGCGGGTCAGGTCAAAAACAGCTTGAAGATTAAACGCGTCCGCGCCGACACTTTTGGCTATCTCCAGAGAAGCTTCGCAGGCCTGCAATCGCCGGTCGATGCCAAAGAGGCAAGGGCTTGCGGCAGGCAGGCGGTAAAGTATTCCGTAACACAGCAAAGCGGCTCGGTCGCGATAAAACGCCTCAAAGGCGCAAAATACGCGATTGAATTATTCGCAACAGAATTAAGCAGCGTCGCCGAAAAAACAAAGTCGCTCCCCCGTGAATATATCAATTCCGATGGCAACGGCGTTACAGACGCCTTTGTCAAATACGCGTTGCCGCTTACAGGCGGCCTGCCGAAAACCGAATACCTTGGCAATTACCCAAGAGTATAGATTAAAGTTTCTTGTCCGCCGTAGGCGAGACCTCGCCCCTGGGCGGGTCAGCCGAAGTCCTCTCAGAGATGGGGCGGATGACGGACGGACAGGATGGGATAAAGGGCCTGTTCTGCTTTACGAGGACAGGCCTGTTTTTTTGTCTTCATTTTTGCCATAATGCTGTGTAATGAACATCTTTAGCGTTAACAAGATATTTTTCACGGTTCTCGGCTACCCGATGAGCTATATTGAGCTGTCGGCTACGCTGCTAATCACCGTCTATGTACTGCTGATTACCCGCAAAATCGTGTGGGCGTGGCCTTTGGGGATAGTAACGTTTTCGCTTTTCGCAGTGCTGTTCTACCAGGTGCGCCTGTATTCCGATTTCTTCGAGCAATTCTACTACGTTGGCAACTGCTTCTATGGCTGGTATGTATGGCTAATCGCAAGAAAGAAAGCCCAGGAGGGCGGAAAAGAACTGGAAGTTTCGTACACCTCTGGCAAATGGCGATTGATTGCGTGCGCGATAATAGTAATCGGGGGAACCGCTGCCGGCTTTGTTATGAGCAGGATTCATACCTGGCTGCCCGCGTTGTTCCCCCAGCAGGCCGCGTATCCGTATATCGACGCGACGGCGACGGTGATGGGTTTTGTGGCCGCCGGCCTTATGACGCACAGGAAAATCGAGGCGTGGTTCCTCTGGCTTTGCGTCAATTCGATTTGTATCTGGCTATATTACGCCCGTAACGTGAAATTCGTCGCGATTCTGTATATATTCTTCCTTGGCCTCGCGATTAATGGATTGATTGCCTGGGGCAGGGAACTTCATAGCAAAAATAAAAATGCAAAAGGCAAAAATGCGGATTCGCTGCGCGATGGATTTTAGTTTGACACGTCGTTTGTGAAAATTTACCCCGCGAGATACTATGCGACATTCCTATATGCAGAGGACAAATAGGACTATATAATGCTATTTAACCCTTTTGAGGATGGCCTATCTCACGGGGTATATAGTGGGTTTGGCGAAAAACAGTTTCTAAGGCCGGAAGAGAAACACAGGATATGCTAATGATAAAATGGTTTAAGAACTTGCGTATTGAATGGCAGATAGCGATATTTGCGGCAGTTGTTGGTGCCATTGGCGGAATTATCGGGCTTTTGATGAATACGAGAAATTCTTCTACACCACAAACGACTATCCGTCAGAATGGTACAGGCAATACAGCCATCGTTGCCGAGGGAAATAACATCACCACCAACATTACTACCGGCATAGACCCGGTTCTTTACGGAAATGCAAAGGAGGAACTGGGACAAGCAAAAGAAAAGATAAGACACCTCGAGGAACAATTGGCCAAGCCCTCTCTTGAAACAAGCATTTCTTCAGAAAAATCGATTCCAGTGCCATCCGCGGAGGCCAAAGAACTGGCCAAACTGATTACGCAAGACGATAGTTCTTATGCGCAGGCATTAAAGGCCATTGCTGAAGGCAACAACAAAAAGGCCGACGGTCTTCTGGACGAGACACAGAAGATTATAGACCATGTCCAGCAGGCAAAAGACAAGGCGCAAGCTAAGATATATAGGGCCCGCATGCAAAACGCCTCTTATGCCGGCAGGCCCCGTGACGCTCTGCAATGGTGCGACAAGCTCAAGCCGCTTGCCGGCGAAGATTCGCAGATACTGAACGAGATAGCTGTGGTTTACTATAATAATGCAAACTATAAAGAGGCCGAGCCGATGTACAAACGGGCGTTGGCGATAGATGAAGCCAGTTTCGGCAAAGACCATCCGGACGTGGCCACAGATTTAAGCAACCTAGCGGGGTTGTATCAGGCGACGAATCGGCTTTCCGAGGCCGAGCCAATGTACAAACGGGCGATGGCGATAGATGAA
>JBEKGR010000020.1:0-8690 GCA_050012695.1 Sedimentisphaerales bacterium
TGCCGAAGTCGTCGTCGCCGATTTTACCGATTAGCTCGGTTTTCACGCCCAAACGCCTGATTGATACCCCGGCATTTGTAACAGGGCCGCCTCCTACGACGACGCAATTGCCCATATTTATCATTTTGCCGGGCACAAGGACGTCGGTCATCTTGTCAACTTTTCCCTCGATTGTGAAAGCTGGTATCAGGTCCAGGCAGGTATGCCCCGCGGCCACAATTTCAATGTCTTTTTTACTTTTCACCTATTATTCCTTAATAAAATAAGACCGGAGATGATACCGTATAATATCCTGCTGTCAAGCCAAAATTATAAAAGGCGGGGCCTGTTTACCGGCCGAAAACGGGCCTCTAAACAGCGACAGGTTGTGGCGAGGATAAATTTTTTACCAGTTTGGAGTGCAATTGGCATCCAGCGGATTGTTGCACTGTCTCCACTCTGCTCCAAAGTCGGCAAAGTCGTAGAAATCAACCGTACCGTCCGTCGGCGCAAAGTCCGCACCCTGGCAGTTACTCGGTGCGGTACAATCGGTATGCAGCCAGTAGTAGGCAATTATCGCGAGGTCTTCATAGTCAACGTAACAATCACCGTTGAGGTCAGAGTCGAGTTTATGCCCCCCGAGCTGAACCGCGTTACAGTCAGGATAGGTGGGCGGTGGGGCGGCCTGAAGGACTAATCCGATAATGGCCTGGCGGTTGGGGCCGCTGTTGTAAGTGGCACTTGGTGTTTCAGGCGAACCTGTTGCCAGTTTGTGGCCGGTTACTCCCGTAATCCCAGTCCCCCCGACCGACTGGTCAACTCCTTCTGTAAAACCGTTATTCAGTGTATATGAACCGATATTTCCGCAGGTTGCGCCGAGGATGACCATATCCCCGTAATTTGTGGCAAGTGCTGCGGTTGTGATAGGATTTGGTGTGCTGGCTGTCGTGCTGTTGCGAGCAGTCGCTCCGATTAGGGTTGTTTGATTGGTGTTGGAAAAGAATGCGCTGGCGTATGCGACGCAGCTGGTTGCGGAGCTCCAGGTGGGGACAAAGGTGCCATCTGTCGCAGCGGCAACGCCTGCCTCGTTGAGGATGAAAGCCGCGACATAATTTCCGTAGCCGAGTACTGCGTTAACGTCAATGATTTTCGTCATTGTCTGTCCGCCGTATGTTACGGAAGTCAAAGCAGGATTGCCGCTTGTGGATTCCTCGTGTGCGATTAAAATCAATGCACGACTGTAACCGGATTCTTTTGTGTGAGTCGTACTTGATAACCACGAGCCGATAATGTTAACGTCAGTGCCCGGGGCCGCGGTTGTTGCAGACAGCGTGCTTGACCAGCCGGTCTCGTTAGGGACAATGGCGCTGTCGCGTGCCTTGACCCGGAATGAGTATGAGGTTGAAGGGGTGAGGCCCTGTGCGACGTATGTCGGGCTTGTTTGCCATGTGCTGTTGGCCTCACCGTGATTAGCGCATTCGAAATAATACCGAACGGGCATAGTTGCGTCGGCTGCGGTTGTCGCGGTCATTGTGATTGTAGATGAACCGATAGCAGTTGGGACTGTTGCCCATGTCATCGGATTTGGCGTCGGGGCGTTAAAGTCCGGCTCGGGGTTATGAAGGTCGGTTGCCAGCGTGAATTGGACGTCAGTCGTTCCGGGTGTCAGCTCTATTGCGTGTACCTCGGTGGTCTGGCCGGGGGCTGAAAGAGTTATCTCGTAAGAGCCGTGGAAGCCCCTGAAATTCACCTTGCCGTTTGGGTCGGTGTAATTAGCGTCGTTTGTTGTCCATTCATTCATCAGCGATTCATATTCTATGCCTGCCGCGTTCAAGGTTCCGCTGGAGTTTACGAGCCCCCAGGCGCCGCTGGCCCGCCAGGTAGTGCCTGTCATAAAGCCCCACATCATTATGCCCGCAACATTTGGGTCGCTAAACATTATACGGAAGTAATTTTCCAAATCGGTTGCTCGCTGAGAATCACTTGTAGTATCGCTGTCAAACTCGGTAGCCCAGATAGGAAGGCCTAACGCATTCAGAGGCGTCAGGACGCTCGACCAGTAGGTGTCGGGCTGGAAAGGCGAGTTGATGTGGCCCTGAAGGCCAATGCCGTGAATTGGTGCTCCTTTTCCGCGCAAATTATTGATGAGATTTATATATGCGGTTGCGGTATAACTGCCGAATGAATTGCCGGAATACTCATTTACAAAAAGTTTGCAGTTGGGGTCTAACTGGTTAGCCCTTTGATACATCCAGACCCTCGAATTTACATCTGCTGAACCCGGCCCGCCTACCTCAAGGCGGTCAAAGAACGAATCGGTCAGTTGTTCGTTATCGACGTCCCAGTGGAGGAATTTGCCCTGAAAATGCGGGACCGCGCTATTTAGCCGGTTCTGGCAGGCAGTGTATAGAGCGGATGTCTGCGGCCAGGGCGCATAGCCCAAATTCGCCACCCAACCGGGCAAGCTGTTTTGCTGTTCCCAGAAAATGCAATGACCGCGCATTTTGATTCCATTGTTGTTGCACCAATTGTAGGTATTATCCGCGTTTGTATAGGTTATTTGTCCCTGCGTCCCCTCATTGGCAGTCCACTTTGAGTCATTTTCACATACTGCCCATTCAAAGTGGTTTTTGAAAAAGTTGGTGTAGATGCTGTCATTTAAGTGGCCAGAATTGAAACAGGAGCCGAAGGCGAAACTGTGCGTGGTCTGCGCGATTTGCACGCTTATGTCATGGACCGGCTGCCCATTCATATCAACTACCGTTATCTGAGCGTTCCTTTTGCGGTTCTGCTCGATTCTGGCGTTGGCGTCGCTTTTCCAGTCGCCTTTAGCCGTCGAACCTCCAAGAAACAGGCATAATACCAGCACGGCCCCGGATAGAACTTTAGTAAAAACAACTCGATTGTGAGTTCTGCGGCTCATCATAATCATCCTTACTCATAATTTGCCTGTTTTTATTTACTGTTGACTACCATACGCGCCGGATTCGCGAACAAATCCGGCCAAATAAATCAGTCACAAGTTGCTTCTGTCATTCCCAGTTTGGGGTGCAGTTGGCATCCTTCGGATTGTTGCATTGTCTCCACTCCGGCCCAAAGTCGGCAAAGTCGAGGAAATCAACAGTGCCGTTGGTCGGCGCAAAATCCGCATTTTGACAATTACCCGGTGCGGTACAATCTGTATGCAGCCAGTAGTAAGCAATTATTGCAAGGTCTTCATAATCAACGTAACAATCGCCGTTAAGGTCTGAGTCGAGGCGATAGTGACCTGCCTGAACGGCGGCACAATCCCCAAACCCTGCCAGATGAATCGTTGTTATCGACTGTTTGGGCAGGAGCACCGGGGTCGATGTGCTGAATGTCCCGATATAAGTGAAGTTCGCGTCAGATTTAGATTGGTATATCCCGGAATTTCCCGGATTAAAGCCATTTAATGAAAGCGTCAGGTTCACATCGGTAGTGGTTGAAGTATTGATGACTACAATTGTCGCATTTGGCTCACATGGGTCTTTGTAGGCCGATATCCTCAAATCCGATGAGGTAGTGTTGGCATCTATCCTCTGCCAGCCGGGGTCTGTAAATTTAGAAAAATGCTTCATAGCGTAGTAAACGGGGTTGATTGTATATCCTGTTGTTGAAACGCTCACCAGCCCGCTGGGAGACACCCAGAATAATTCCCAGTACAAATATGCCGACACTTCCTCAATAGTCAGGGCGTTGTGCATTAAAATTGCCAGGTTCATTGCGTCCGTCCAGACGAACGGGCCGCCTTTGGAAAATTCCGTCTGCAGCAGGGGCTTACCGTCTCCGCCTATAGCCGCCTTGAGGGTGGTCATCTTGCTGATAAGGCCGTCAGGTGCATCGGCGCTGCCATCATAGAGGTGATGAGAATAACCATAAACATTGGATTTATCGGCAGTGGTTAGCGCGGCAACATAACTTGGGGTGCTGGTTGTATCCTGACCTTCGGGAGCAAGAAGTATCGGCCGGCTTGGTAACGAGTTCAGCTTAGTGCATAAAGCGGCAAAGGCCTGCTCGTAACCTGCGCAAGATGTATCCTCGGTGGGGTGAAATTGACATGTGTCCCAGCCGGAAGTTGTAAAATTAGGTTCGTTTTGCATATTCACATAGTAGCTATTTACCCCGGCGTTGGACCATGCGGTCAAACTGTCAGCCCACCACTGCGCGAAATCGGCATATCTGTAATTACCGTAGGCGTCTTTAGCGAGGGTTCCCTGGCTGGTGTTGCCGTTGCTTTTGAGAGAGGCCTCCGGTGACCAGGAGGTATTCATAACCCGTATCGGATGGCCCAATGAGTTATTAGCACCTTGGACGATTTTATTAGTGTCGCTAATATAGCTGCTATCGATGCCGTAAGTGTTTCGAATCCGGTATATATCGATGCCTAAATCACGGAAGAGTATATTATAAATTTCCGGATGAGAGGTGCCGTAGGTGGTAACGTTATTTTGATACCAGGCACCGGCTGCACCGAAACCGTCAAGAGTTTGGTGGGTAACGTTGAAATTTACCTGACCTGTCGCGTTTGGGCCTGTCACGCCGGGAACCGCACCAAATACATTGGCGTCATCCAAATAGATATCGTTTAAATCAGAACTTTCGACGTACACATTCAATCCTGTAAGCGTGCCATTTACAGTTAAAGTATAACTACCTGAAATATATGTCCATGAACTATTGTTGGCGGTTCCATTGGCTGCCCAGGCATAGGTGGTTCCACTGCCGTCGGTTTTTTCAAAGGTTAAATGAACAGTGGGACTTACTATGCTGCTGGTTCTCACCCATCCGGATACCACATAAGTTTGATCCTGAACCATTTTCCCCAGCACATTCTGTTGTATACCGTTCCATGTTGCAGTTCTGCTATATGCCCTTCCACTGTAAGAACCGGTGTGTTTTTGGCTTGTAGTTCTCTGAAAAGAGCAACTTCGGGCGGTCCAATTACCGGATGTGCTGCTTTCAAAGCCGGGGTTGACCAGGATATTGTTTACATCGCCATAGGATGTTCCCAATAGCAGGATTAGGATTAAAGACGCATACGCGTATAAGGACTTTGCGAACATTTCCAGAACCTTTACAAATCTTTCCGGTCGGGCATAAACCCCCAATCCGGGGTTCCTGTGGGCTATTTAGGGTTTTTAACCCTGTAGCGAGCTGTAAAGAGCTATATATGCCCAAAGGATTGGCTTTTTAACTTTTCATCACGTCCTATAAGTAAGTGTTTAATCGCCCCTGCGGGGCCTTTGATAACTGGCCAATCGACCCTGCCCCGACTTTTGCCGCAACCATAGTAAACGATTACTTAACTATAACCTAAATGTATACGGCCAGTCAAGCTTATATGTATGTAAAAGAATAGTTGTTTGCAAAGATTTTTATGCTTCACTTGAAATTGTCCGTTTCCGGCAAACGATATTATGTTTTGGCCGACAAATGCCATGTTTTTTGATGTCTACCCCCTTAGAATTGGCAAAAAACGGGTTTTTGCCCTTCAAACCAGGTTCTCTGCGAATGGTAACTCTGCATTTTTACGGGTTGATTTCGGTGGGTTTGGGGGTAAAAGGAAATTTTTTCAAAAAAAAGCTGGACATTGACAAACGACAATGCTAATGTATAAGTAAACGATTACTGGACGTTTGGCGATGACGACGCTCTTCGCAAATTTGAATACCTGCGATCTTATGCGAAACAAATCTTGTTGCCTTCCAAATAGGTTAACAAAAAGCATAAGAAAAAGCAATACAGTGAATAGAAACCTGTTAACGGTTTCAGGTTTTAGATGTATGTAATATGTAATTTGGATTAAGGTGAAGGAAAAATGAGTACCCCTCGAAGCAACGGCGTACCGACCATCAAAGAGGTTGCTTCTCATTGCGGTGTAAGCCGGGCGACTGTTAGCCGGGTATTGAACGGTAATTTCAAGCATGGTTTTTCCGTCAGACGTGAAGTTCATCAACGTATTGTCGATATTGCAAATTCACTTGGGTATCGTCCCAATCTCGCGGCCAAGAATCTTGTTAGACGCCAGACGCAGGTAATAGCAGTTCTCGGCTGTAACATTGCTTTGGGATTTCCCGGCAACATATACCAGGCCATTATTGAATCCTGCGTTCGCGAGTTGCACACGGGCGGCTATGATGTTTGCATGTCCGTTCCAAATCTGACGGGGAACCGCTGCGAACTGCCGCCGTGGAAAGTGGATGGGGCTATAGTGCTTCAGGAATGTTCTCCGGAAACCATCGCGGAGATGGAAAGGGCAGGTCTGCCTTATGTGGTTATCAATGGTGTTGGCGGCCCTAATTGCTCATCTGTTATTCCCGATGATATTGAAGCAACCAAGATGGCTGTGCGTCATTTGGTGGAACTTGGGCACACACAGATAGCTTACGCAGGCCCCACCAGCGAGCACTATAAGCACAGAAGTATTGGCGACCGTCACGATACATACGTTTCTGAGTTGAAAATGCGAGGGCTTGAGCCGATTAAAAATCACGACAAGGTGTTTAACTCGGCATCCGCTTTTTTGGCTTCGTCGGTTATTAAACATCACGCGACTGCGATTCTTGCGTACGACCACATTGAGGCGATGAGAATTATCCACGGCGCTAATATGCTTGAAATTCAGATACCCAAGCAGGTCAGTTTGATTTGCTTTAACGACGAATATCTATGCAGCATTGTTAGTCCGCCGCTCACGACGGTCGCGGTGCCATCGAGACAAATGGGGCAGATAGCCGCGAATTTGCTGCTCAAGCACCTGCTGTCGCCTTCGGAGTATCGTCCTGAGTGTGTGAAACTTTCGCAGAACCTTGTAGTGCGGTCTTCGACGACGGCGCTGGTTAATAAATCGACAGAGATTGTGCTTTAGTTATCTGCCTGATACATGATGGGCAGTGGTGCAGATGAAAGAGATGGGCCGGGTATGCCGGCTGAATATAAAAACGTGAAGTTAGTAAAGGGCAAAAAAGGGTGATGTGTCGTCAATAGTTTAGGAGGTTTTGTTATGATGAAAATGAGATTACTAACAACCGTATCAATTGTTCTTGTTGCCGTTGGGATTGTCACGGCAGCAGAGGTCATCAATGTTGACATAAAGGGTTATGGCGACAAAACGCCTTACGTCGGCAATGGGGCCTATGATGTCGGTAATGGTGCTGTCTGGATTCCTTATTCTGGCGGATGGGGGGTTCCCGTAGGGTCATCGCGAACTGAGGGGATCACTCCGCCGGTACCGGTGGCACAACAGCTTTTATCCAGTGTTTATGCTGCTCAGGTATGGATTGGCGACAATGGGCAAAAACACGGCTATAAGTGGGGCTCAGGTCTAATGGACGACGGATTTACGGCAGCGTCGCCGAATGAGCCGAACATTTCCATCTGGGGCGATGGCGCATACCAGGGGCTTTACGATCTCTATGTTTATGGGAACGATGACGGAAACTTTATACTGGATCAGAATAGTGTCAAGACCACAAAACATGTGACGGGCGGAGTAACCCCGGGCGCGTTTGTCAATGGCGGGAACTACGTGATTTTCACAGACGTGAACGTCATCAGCACTGATTCCTCGAAGCTATACCTGACCTACACGAACAAACTCAACGCTCTTCAATTTGTTAAAAAGAAATCGCCTTTTGTTATTGAACCTAATGCTCTGGGTTTAATTCGGATTCCGGCGGGCGACTGGGATGTTGCGGGCGATAGAAACATGAGAACAACAGAAACGACCCATTTTGGCCCGGACACCATGTACGATGATGTTAATGCAATAGGCAGGTTTGTCGGCTACTTGGATACACTCGAGTTTATGGATTATGATATTAATGTTAATGATGCAAATAAGGGGCAATATCAGATCTGTCTTGGTATCATGGGTGGTGGGCAGTATGCCAATATTCCCGCCGGTGAAATGAGAATTTTGTTGGACGACGTAAATCTCGGTGATGTTAATCACCCGACTCTGGTTCCGGCAGGGACTATTGGTGACACAACGACAGTTACCGCCAATCTTTATCCAGGCATTCATACGGTGAGATGGTTGCTATATGCCAGCGGCAATACGGGCTTTAACCTTGCCTACGTGAAATTTACGCGCATCGGCAACATTTCCGTAGGTTTTCAAGACCTTGATTTATGGGTAAATAACTGGCTGATTTGCAATAACCCGGATCCGAACGGATGTTTATGACGTTTTGAGTTCTATATCCCGATGAAAAGAAAAAAGGACATAAAAAAAGGAGAAGGAAATATGAGATATAAATTCGAACTATCAATTATGATTGTTATGCTTTTCGGCCTGTCGCTGGCAGGTGTTGCTTCGGCGGACAGTGTCATAAAGACGCTATACGTTGATGGAGTAAAAGTGGGGACTTCGACCGCTGCCCAGGCGATTAGTTTCCCTTATCAGCGCCTGACAATCGGGGCAGAGGGAAGCCGATATTACCGTTATAACGGGCTTAACGGCGAGATTGATGAGTTTGCCGTGTTTGGCCGGGTTCTGACCGACACCAATGTTGCTGTTCTTTACAACGCTGGTTCGGGCGGTTATGTTACGGCCGTTACAAACGCTAATCCTTTGCTTTATCTGCGTTTTGAGGACGCCAACAGCAGCGAAGGCAGTAAGATTGCCAATAGCGGCAGCCTCGCGGACGTGAACAGCACCTATATCGGAACTGTCGGTCAAAATGCCA
>JBEKGR010000021.1:0-5007 GCA_050012695.1 Sedimentisphaerales bacterium
TTACTCTCCCCCTCGCCAAATTCCCTGCCCACGGTAATTCGCCAAAGAACGTCTCTCAATACCCCAATTATATCGGACTATCTCAACTTTAATGATGTCCCGTTAAAACACCCTAATACCTCACAATACGAACTCCCATCCCTCGCACGTAACCATCTTGTCAGCAAGCACTTATGTACTTTATACGACAATTGATGATTGTACCGGTGGTCCGTCCATCCAAACCGCACATAAAAACCGTTCTTTGATTAAATCGGGCTTGGAATGTGCCGATGATACATCGTCGTAACTTGCTGAAAATTGTGCGCTTGCGAAGGATTTCCACGCACCATTGAACGCAAAGTCGTTTTCGGCTACGGCGTATCGATAAATGTTTTGGCCTTAAACTATGAGCGAACAAATTACAATATTGGTCGTCGAGGACGAGGCACACATCAGGAGGGTGCTGGAATACAACTTCAAGCTGGACGGCTTCGAGGTTTATCTGGCCGAAGATGGAGCTACTGGTCTGAAACTTGCGCGTGAAAATAGCCCAGATGTAATCCTGCTTGACTGGCTTATGCCCGTAATGAACGGACTGCAGGTTCTCGCGGAATTGAAGACCGACAGCAGCACAGAACATATCCCCGTCTTTATGCTTACCGCCAAAGGCATGCTGAACGATGTCACGCAGGCGATAGAGATGGGCGCCGATGACTACATCACAAAACCATTTAACCCAATACAGTTAGGCAAAACCATTAGGGAAAAGCTTGAAAAATGCGCAAAGGTAAAAAAGAGCTGAAAACCGTTTTATTCGTCAGCCGTACCGACGATACGAACAGATTTATGTCAACTAACCCCGTTACAGGGGAAACTCTTCATTTGGAGAACACCGTTATGAAAACAGTGGAAAACCAGCAGTCAATAAAATGGTTCCTGCTGTTATCCATCCTGATGGCCATAACCGTGAGCGCGCAAACGTTCGCAGCAGAACAAAAGGGAACAAAACAAAAAACTGATTTGACCGAACTGTCCATGGAAGACCTGATGAACGTCGAGGTCGTGTCCACAGCAACACTGACCAAAACCACACCTCGTCTTGTCCCGGCGGCAGTGACCACTATCACCGCCGAACAGATTAAGGCCTCCGGCGCTCGCAGTTTGTATGAACTGCTCGATATTTATGTCCCCAACCTGCAAGTAATACGACATCACTGGGAATCAGACCACATTGGACTGCGAGGCACTATTAACGACCGGGATGATAAATACCTGTTACTCGTCAATGGACGCGTTATGAATGAGCACACACACTATGGAGCGCTGACCGAACGCGACCTCGTAATGCTACAGGACATTCATCATATTGACATCGTGCGAGGCCCCGGTTCCGCCCTTTACGGCCCCGGTGCAATATCGATGGTTATTAACATAGTTACTTTTAACGCCAATACCTTCAAAGGCACGGAGGTCACCGGCCGGATGGGTGCTATCGAGGAGTTCTATTCAGGCGAAGTAAAACATGGCCATGCATTCGACGACAACGATGGCGGCCTCTTCGTATATGCCGGCGGCGGCAAATACGACGGTGCAAGCAAATATGACGCTCCACTGATTTTCCCATATACCTTCCCTGGTAGTTCCTATAACACCGGCGCAGGCGACCCATTTACAAACGCTCCTATAAATCGTGACGGGCAATCTGCCAGAAACGACCCGCCGGCAAAAATGCACATCGAGCTAACAAAAGGCGACTGGGATATCTGGGGACGTTACACCCGCGGCGGTCAGCAATTTCCCTGGGCCGCTCAAAGTTTTGCCCCATCACCAGTGGGGTATAACATAACGCCTGTCAGTAATAACTTTTACAGCTATCAACAGATGACCGGCTTCATTGGGCATAAACAGGAACTTACAAAGGATATCGACATCGACTACTCAGTCAGCTATGAAACGACTGATTTCACGGAATTCAGACAAAATTCAACAACCAATGCCTATCGTGAAGATGAGTACCACGGCAAGATATTATTGCAATGGACGCCCAACGAACAGCACAAGATTGCCCTGGGCTCCGAGATATCCCATCGCGAACTGGGTTTAAGGAGTCCCCTCTGGCCCGATATAGCCCCGGTAAGCATGCGACTGGATCCTATGCCGCGATGGTCAACAAATATGTATTCACTGCTGGGTGAATGGCAATGGAATATCAACAGCGAGTGGACAACGTTCTTAGGGGCCAGACTTGATGACCATACATATACCAACCCGATGTTATCGCCCCGTGCGGCGGTTGTTTATTCGCCGACCGAAAAAGACACCCTTAAGCTGATGTGGTCTCGCTCGGTGCGGGCAAACGTCGAAGAAGAAATGAAACGACAAGCTATGGAGGGCAACAGCATAAGCACCCCGGAAAAACTCGATACCCTCGAATTTCGTTATGAAAGGCAACAAAGTAAAAACCTCGACCTCGCCGCATCTATATTCATGCATTACAATTTTGAGCTTGTCTCGTGGGACGAAACAACTCATCAAAGCACCAATGTCGGGACGCAAAAGGACTGTGGCGCCGAACTTGAGGCATCCTACCATACCGAAAAGACCCGTTTAACTCTATCGCACGGTTATACTAAACTGCTTGAATTTAATCTTGCGCCGGACAGAACCACTTATGCAACAGCCAAACCATACGGCTATGGCGACGACCTGTCTAACTGGTCCAATCATATTACCAAACTAACGGCTCAACAAAAACTCGACGACAAATGGACTTTGAACGCCTCATTCCGTATCTACTGGGGATTCCCCGGCACGAAGGATTATGGCAAATATTATCCCATGCTCCACCCCGGCGGCGCACAATTTATCGAAGATGGATGGGAAAAGGCGTATCGGGGCGATTACTTCCTGAACCTCGGTCTGGAATATAAGCCGAGCAAGGACCTCACTATCGGCGTTACCGGCTACAACCTGCTGGGTATTTTCAACAGTGATTTCAACAAGCGTAACTACCTGGACAGCAATAGTGATTACCGCTGCGAGGCGCCGGCTATAGGTGTTTCAGTTACATATAAATTCTAAATTGAACTGGGAGCAAATAGACAATGATAAATCGGGGAAAACCTGCTAACGCTGTCTGTGCCCAATCGTGGCCGGCACAGGCGGGAGTTGGTCGAATGAGACGACTACTTGGACCAATCCTCGTATTGCTCACCTGCCTTTTGGTGGCCGATGCGTACCCGGAGTCCAAGTCCGCCCAGTACAAAGAATACGAAGTCAAGGCCGCCTTTATGTACAACTTCCTGAAGTTCGTCGACTGGCCTGAAGAAAAAATGGCGAGTAACGACAACCAGATAATCATCGGCATCATCGGCGAGGACCCCTTTGGTTCAGCCGCCGATATTCTCAAGGACAAAAAAGTCGAAGACCGTGATGTGGTAATAAAGCGTTTTGACGGTTTTCAGCAACTCAAAGAGGCCGTCGAGAAAGACAAAGCAGAGCTAACTAACAAGATTAAGGCCCTGTCGAAAAGTCAGATTGTATACAGAGACAACGACGGCAAAATCGTTATAAAGCCGGCGGATGAGTTCAACGAACTGAAAAGCATAACCGACGGAGTTGCCCGCGAAAAGAAAATCGAAGAGCTTAAAAAGCGGGGATTTCTGCTTGCCGACCCGTCAAAAGCGGAGGATACAAAGACAATCATCGATACCATCGCCAACGGGCAAATGGAAACCCTCAAGAGATGCCATTTGCTGTTTATCTGCCCGTCGGAGAAAAAAACCGTCAACGAGATAATCGAACTTGTAAAAAACCAGGGTGTCCTGACGGTAGCGGACACACAGGAGTTTCTCGATGCGGGCGGTATCGTAAACTTTGTTATCGAAGACAATAAGGTTCGCTTCGACATAAATCTGACTGCCTCCGAAAAAGCCGGACTAAAAATCAGGTCTCAGCTTCTGCGTCTTGCGAGAAAAGTGGTCAAGGACGGAGCGGATGTAACAATCCATAATAATGCTGTCCAGCAGGAGGCCAAATAATTATGCTTCCTGTCCGTAATATGAAAATTAAGAACAAGTTGATAGCCATCGTTATGCTCACCTGCATGTTATCGCTGGTGCTGGTGGGCGGAGCATTCGTGTTCTGGGAGTGGCAAGGTCTGCAGAATAACCTGGTGGAAAAGCTTCTGACCGAGGGACAAATTACCGCCGACAACTGCAAAGCCGCGTTAACGTTTGAAGACGCAGGGGACGCGGAGAAAACGTTAAAAGCCCTCAAAGCCGACTCCACTATCGTCTTCGGCTGTGTTTACAAGAAAAACGGCGATGTATTCGTCAGCTACGCACGAACCAAAGCCGAAAAAACCCAACTGACAATCCCGGTCAAAGAACCGGGGCACGATTTTTCAAACCGCCTGTTGACCGTTTTCGAACCAATAGTGCTCGACAACGAGAGAATAGGCACTGTATGCCTGCGGTCCGACCTCAGCCCTATGTATGCTGCGTTAAAACGCAACGCCACATACACCGTTGCAGTCCTGCTGCTGGCCGCCCTGGCCGCCTATGTTATCTCGTCGCGACTTCAGCGTTTCATTTCCATACCGATTCTTGGTTTGGCAAAAGTAGCACGAGACGTATCAGAAAAGAAAGATTACTCCGCGCGTGCGGTCAAGGACAGTAATGACGAGGTCGGCCTGCTTATTGACTCATTCAACGAAATGCTTGAACAAATACAGCAGCGCGACTCCGAACTGGTCAAGGCCAAGGGAGCCCTGGAGCTAAGAGTTCGGGAACGCACCTCTGAACTTACCACCGCCAACAAACAGCTTACCTCCGAGATAGGCGAGCGAGAGAAAGCGGAACACAAACAAGCGGAGCTGGTCAAGGAGCTCGAAAACGTCAACCAGGAACTAAAGGATTTTGCCTATATTGCCAGCCACGACCTTAAAGCGCCTCTTCGAGCGATAAAGACGCTTGCGGACTGGATATCCACTGACTACGCCGACAAAATCGACCAGGATGGCCA
>JBEKGR010000022.1:0-5005 GCA_050012695.1 Sedimentisphaerales bacterium
TTTCCGGAATAGACGAGGCGATTAGAAATCTCGTCTGCGTCGGCGCAAAAACAGACCGCATCGCGCTATTGGATAATTTCTGCTGGGGTGACTGCACAAAGCCGGAAACACTCGGCACATTAGTGCGGGCGGCGCAGGCCTGCTACGATGGAGCAATCGCGTTCGATGCGCCGTTCATCTCAGGCAAGGATTCTCTCAACAATGAATTCCGGCGCGACGACGGCACGCGAATCTCGATTCCTTCGACGCTGCTGATAAGCGCCATTTCCATAGTCGATGACGTCAGCAAGTGCGTAACAATGGACGCCAAAAAAACTGGTAATCTGCTGTTTATAGTGGGCGAGACGAAAAACGAGCTTGGCGGCTCGCATTACGCATCGCTTGATAAAGGCAGTCAGAACGAAATACCAAAGGTTGACCTCAACATTGCGCCGAAGATAGCCCGCAAAATCTCCGATGCGATAGAAAAGGGGCTGGTCGTCAGTTGCCATGATTGCTCCGAGGGGGGCTTGGCAGTGGCGCTAGCAGAGATGGCGTTTGCGGGTGGACTGGGTATCGAAGCCGACTTACGAGGATTACCAAGAGCCAAAGATTGCGACCGAACCGATGCCCAGCTATTCAGCGAATCGAACTCGCGATACATAGTTGAGGTCGAACCGAAAAACTATAACTCCTTTGCCAAACTGATGTTAAATCTGCCTTTTGGTCAAATCGCAAAGGTAACCGGTGCTCAAGCACTAATAATAAGAGACCAAAATGGTAAAAAAGTCGTTAACGCTGAAATTAATTCGCTGAAGCGGGCCTGGCAAAAAACATTTGACTGGTAGCCCTTCTCACACACAAAAAAAAGATTTCTGCCGTCCTTTCTTTTTTTCTTGACTCACTTACCCATATTGTCTATATTGCCAGACCTTTTGTTATAGGACGCACAAAAAGGTAAGCCGGTACCGAACAAACGCTGGCATCGCCAAGTATAAAAAGGCGACCGTTTAAGGAATCCCCGCCAATCGGCGGTTGTAGTGTCACGGAGGTCATCTCGGGGCGAGGTGAGCACACGCAACGCTTTGTTTTTGTCCTGAAATATCGAGGCAAAACGCGAGCGTAACTCTTTTTCAAATAAGGCGTTAGGGCTATGCACCGTTTTTTATTGGCTTAGGTGTCCATAGAATACGTGAGGAGCGGCTTTTTGTAGGCCAAAACCGAATCCGTCCCTGCATAGAATTGGGGCAAAACAGGTAAAGCTGCCTATGTCCTAAGCCGATAAATTTAGGGATATGAAGAAAATAAAGACAGCATCTATGGTTGTTTCCCTGCTTGTGCTGAGTATTTGCGCAGTCGGCTGCAGCGACAAGTTTTGGGACCCAACCCAGGTAGGCAGGTTCAAGCCCGTTCCGGCCGTGAATGTCATACTTGATTCATTAGGTGTGGCGGAAGAAACGCCTGCGGCCTGGGAAAGCGGCGAGGAACCAAAACCCGTCGATGTTGTCGCCTATGATACCGACTATGTATTTGGCTCGGGCGATACTGTTATCATAAGCATCTTCGAGTTGTTCCAGGAAGGACAGCTATACTCAAACCGGTTTGTTGTCACCGAAACCGGGAAACTCTCGATTCCAGACGTCGGTGTGGTGAACGCGGCAGGACTGACTGAGTCGCAGCTTGAGGAGGAAATTAAGCAAACCCTTTCACCCAACATTCTCAAAGAACCATCGGTAAGCGTAACCCTGGAAACCTCGCAAAGCCGGATGTTTTCCGTTCTGGGCAACGGCATTTCGAGACCGGGCAGATATGATATACCCCGTTATGATTATCGGCTGGCGGATGCACTGGCCATCGCGGGCGGTATAAGCCAGTTCAATATAAGCTACATATACGTTTCCAGACCGATTACGGGGAAAGAAACACCGGCTGAAAAAGCCGCACCTTCGGCCGAGACCCCAAAAACAACTACCGAGAACGCCATTCCCAGAAACAAGCCCCGAGACGAGATGCTGGATGTAATCGCTCCAATGGCGAAACGTGAGCGAGGGGCAGGCAGTGATATAGTTATCACTTCAACGGAAATGGCCACGGCGGATGAGCTTGCCGAAGCCGCATTGCCGGAAAAACTGCAATCTGTTGATTCGTCATCCACCTCCCCGACATCCGATACCCGTCTCTCGACATCAAATTCCGACGCACCAGGCGAGAACCAGACACCGAGCAATGTCGCCAAAGAGGGCCGGATTGAGTGGATATTCCAGGATGGCCGCTGGATTCCTGTCCAGATAGGCGAGCCAAAACCGACTCAGGAGCCGGTTGAACAACCCAAACAGCCGCAAGTTGCCAAAGAACCAACTTTAACCAGCTGGAACCAAATCAGCCCCGGAGGTTCGCAAAGGCGAGTCATAAGGATTCCCGCGGACAAACTCCTTGGCGGCGACCCACGATACAACATCGTAATCAGGTCGGGCGACAATATTCACGTACCGGTTGATATTATCGGTGAATTCTGTATTATGGGCAACGTCACTAACCAAGGGTTTATTAACATAACGGGCAGACCGATGACGCTGAAGATGGCAATAGCCGCAGCGGGCGGCCTAGGACAACTGGCGTGGCCAAAAAATTGTGAGGTCATTAGAAGAATCGGCAAGAAACGCGAAGAAATCGTGTTGGTGAATTTAGACAAAATCGCGATGGGCGAACAGCCGGATTTCTTTATCAAGCCAAACGACTTAATCAATGTCGGGACGGAGTGGTCGACCAGATACCGTGCGGCGCTGCGAAATGCGTTCCGGGCGACTTGGGGTTTCGGGATGGTTTATGACCGCAATTTTGCCGACCGCGACTATGGAACGGCCAGGCCGTTTGACGCCTTCAATATTTTTTAGTGTAATTGCCTCGTAGTATTCGTAGTGCGTATATAGTACTGCATGCTGCGACAATTTACGCAGGACGCACAACACAGGATGAACCCGGATTATGGCCGACAATACTGCTGTATCCACAATCGACCCTCAGCAAATAGCGCCGACGCCAAAACAACTGTGGCGACAACTCGGGGTGCACGCGTATATCCGGATTGTGATAATCGGGACGCTGCTTTGCTGCCTGTTTCACAAAGAAGCGGGGGGCATCGTTCAACAATGGCTGACCGACCCCGGCTGGTCTCACGGATTCCTCATCCCGCTTTTCAGCTTATACTTTCTGAACCAATCCAAGCAGGAAATTCTCAATGCCCGAACCAAACCGAACTATCTGGGTTTGCTCCTGCTGGTGGGCGTAATCCTCTTTTACGTTTTCAACACAGTTACCCCAGCGGGGTATGGATACTTCAGACAGATATCCGCGGTTGGTGCACTCGGGGCTGTGGTATTGTTTCTTGGCGGCTGGCCCTTGCTGAAGCACACGTGGCTGCCTGTTATCTACCTGCTGTTTGCGATTCCGCTGCCCGACGAGATATTAAGGAGCGCCACCATACCGATGCGTTTATGGGCGGCGACGGCTTCAACCGCGATACTTAATATGTTCCCAAATCTGGATGCGACGGCCAACGGCGTCATAATAGAAATCATATACAAAGGCAAGGCCCTTGAACCGCCTCTCGATGTGGCTGAGGCATGCAGCGGTATGCGGCTGCTGATGACGTTTTTCGCTTTGGGTGTTGCAATGGCGTACCTGCACTACAGGCCGGCGTGGCAACGGTTAGTGCTTCTGGCCAGCACCGTCCCAATAGCGATTATCTGCAACGTCGTCAGAGTAACCATAACAGGTTTTATTTATGTGCTTGGCGACCCGCAATACGCCCAGGGAATTTACCACGACCTGCTGGGAATGGCTATGCTGCCGCTGGCATTCGGACTTTACGGGGGAATCGCCTGGTTTATGTCGAACCTGTTTGTCGAGAGCGATGAGGTCAAAACTTCGGACGTCGTGGTCAGGCGTCGTTAAACCACAGAGGTCTGAGTCAAAAACGGAACTGAAATAATAATGACAGCGCCGAAAAATATGCGAGAGACAATAAAAGCCAACTACTTGCAACCGGCTTTTCTGATATGCGTCGGCCTGCTGGCGATAACCGCTGGCGGAATGTCCGTGGCAATAAAAGCAGCGGGGATATATACCAAGAAAGAGCCGCTGCTCCTGAAAAAATCCCTAAGCGACCTGGACAAATCCAATCTTGCACCCTACAAAGTGGTCGCAAAATCAAAAATTGAGAACCAGGATGTTCTGAACACGTTGGGAACCGAGGATTACATTCAGTGGACACTGGAAGACACAAGCGTCCCCGCGGAAAGCAAGACGCGGTTTTGCACGCTCTTTATTACTTACTACTCGCTGCCGGATATAGTGCCGCACAGACCAGAGGAATGTTATATCGGAGGCGGTTTGCAGGGAATAAAATTCGAAACAGTTATGCTCAGAATTATACGAGGTGTTTACGAGCGGGAAATAAAAACACGTTACCTCGTATTTGCCGACACAAAGGCGGAGTCGTCGCTTGGTGGAACATCCTTTCCAATCCTTTACACTTTCAACGCCAACGGTAAATACGGCGACAGAGATGATGTCCGAAAAGCGCTGAACAGGAATTTATTCGGCAAATTTTCGTATTTTTCCAAGGTCGAATGGAAATTTTATAATGTCGCCTCCGGGCGGACAACTTATCCGAATAAACAAGAAGCGATTGCGGCAAGCGAAAAATTGATGTCGGTTATTTTGCCCGTTCTGGAAAAAGAACATTGGCCCAGCGGAAATTGGTAAAAACAAACGGACTGGCTTATCAAGCGATAATACTATCCCGGGAATAAGGAGCAAAAATAAATGGCAAAAAAACGATTAAACAGAAAATTGGCGCTGATTGGTTTCGTAATTTTTGTGTTTATGGCTATAGCAGTCATAGGAGGGTTTTTATTTCTAAGCAGAGACCCGCATAAATTCATAAAAGATGGCGATGAAGCCGTCAAATCGGCGCTCCAGGCGACGGACAAGGAACAACGCAAGGAGCTTTATAAAGAAGCCG
>JBEKGR010000023.1:0-4576 GCA_050012695.1 Sedimentisphaerales bacterium
TGATATAGGTCTCATCGTTTGTTCTTATGTCGGAAGCGATGTCGGCTTTTCTCAATAGTTCGGTTATTCTCTTTGATAAGTAGGAGACAGCATTAGAAACATAAAAGGGGAAATACCAGAAATAGCCGAAGGCCAAAATGATGCACAATGCAGCTGTTACGGACATACGGGTTTTTACGTCAGCAGACTGCTGTTTTGCTGTCAGATTTTTTCGGACAACAGCTTCCATGTTAAGGTCATTGATGCTGAGGATGGATTGTTTGAGTTTTTCATAACAAGGCAGAACTTCGTTAAAATACATTGAAGTAGTACCTAAACCGTTTTTAACCTTATCGCAGAGGTTCATATAAACAGCATAATCGCGATTGAGCGTGTCAACGTAATCTTTTTCGTGAATTTCCGTTATGTTGTTATTTTCGGCTTTGAGGTTTTTTTCGAAATCGGTTCTGCCGGTTTCGAAAAGATGGGAATAATAATCGGATAATTTTTTGCTGTCGCCGGGATTGAATATAGTGCTGCTGATGGAAGTTCTGGTGTCGTCGAGTGCGGAGAGCATATTTTTTGAATAGACAATGGAATCATAATTGTTTTTGAGAATGCTGTCGGCTTCTTCGGACAGTTCGCCAACGTAATAAGAGCAGAAAAATGTGAGGGCAAAAATGACAGCGAACAGAAACCCCAAACCAATTGAAAGCTTTGTTTTAAGTACCATAACGCCTCCAAAATTTAATTAAGTCAAGATATAACCTGGCATTTCCCATGTTAAATGCGATACTTTTATATGTGAAACCCGGGCACATAATTCTCCGTTACAATTTTTCGAGCAGCTCATCAGGATTTGGTCGCTGATTATCCATTCGTTATCTGCCTATTTGTTCTGCCCCTCGACTATGCTCGGGGCGGTGAGCTTGTCGAACCGAAGGTTGTCCAAAGCAAGATTAACCTCCAGAACATTGACCCGTGGCTCGCCAAGAATACCAAGTTGCCTGCTTTTGGTTAATTTAACCACAAGCTCCCTTACTTTGGTTTCATCAAGGTTTCTCATCTTTGCAACGCGCGCAACCTGATATTGGGCCGAAGCGGGACTTATATCAGGGTCGAGGCCGCTGCCTGAAGCCGTTACCAAATCAACCGGAACCAATGGCTTACTCGCGGCATCCGCGGCCTTCAATTGCGTAATCCTGGCCTTGACGTTTTCGGTCAAAGCTGGATTAAGCGGCCCCAGGTTCGAGCCGGAAGAATTGGCGGCGTTATAAGGCATCGGCGATGTCGCGGAAGGTCTGGCCCAGAAATACTTCGGACTGCTGAATGATTGCCCGATAAGTGAAGACCCGACAGTTTTACCGTTGTCAATAAGCAAGCTGCCGTTGGCCTGACGCGGGAATACTAATTGAGCAACGCCGGTAACAATTAACGGGTAAATGACGCCTGTAATCACAGTGAATACCACTATACAGGCAACCGCTTGTCGCAGGATACGCATCATATTCTCACCTTCATCATTTAATCAAACTAAGTGCAAAATTACCAGCAGCATATCAATCAATTTGATTCCGATAAACGGGATAATTATTCCGCCGACGCCGTAAATGAGCAGGTTCTTTCTCAGCAATTGCGTCGCGGGCATCGGGCGATATTTCACTCCCTTCAGTGCAAGCGGAATCAGAAAGACGATAATAATCGCGTTAAAAATCACAGCAGATAAAATCGCGCTATTGGGCGTTGCAAGCCCCATCACGTTGAGCGTATTAAGCGACGGGTAGGTCAGGGCAAACGCCGCCGGTATGATTGCGAAATACTTGGCCACGTCGTTGGCGATTGAGAAAGTCGTCAGCGCCCCGCGAGTCATCAGCGTTTGCTTGCCGATTTGAACGATATCGAGCAGCTTGGTCGGGTTGGAATCGAGGTCAACCATATTGCCCGCCTCTTTGGCCGCCTGCGTGCCTGTATTCATCGCAACCGCCACGTCCGCCTGGGCAAGTGCCGGCGCATCGTTGGTTCCGTCGCCTGTCATCGCCACTAAATGTCCCTGGGCCTGATATCTTCGAATCAGCTCGAGCTTTGCCTCCGGCGTGGCCTCCGCTAAAAAGTCGTCCACACCCGCCTCAGCGGCAATCGCGGCCGCGGTCATCGGGTTATCGCCGGTAATCATCACCGTCTTGATGCCCATTCTGCGCAAATCGCCGAACCGTTCCCTGATGCCGCCTTTGACAATGTCTTTGAGATGAATTACTCCTAACGCCTTGGTGCCGTCTGCCACAACTAAAGGCGTGCCTCCATTTTTAGCAACATTCTGGCCGGCCAGCCGGACTTTGTCCGGAATCACTCCGCCCTTGCTTTTGACAAATTGCTCAATCGCGTCCACCGCGCCCTTGCGAATCTGCCTGCTGTCGAGGTCCACGCCGCTCATTCGCGTCTGGGCGGAAAAAGGAACGAATTTGGCGCCTAATTTTTTAATGTCCCTTCCCCGCAGGTTGTATTGCTGCTTTGCGAGCACGACAATGCTTCTGCCTTCAGGGGTTTCATCCGCCAGCGACGCAAGCTGGGCGGCGTCGGCCAAATCCTCCATCGACACACCGTCCGCGGCGATAAATTCCGTTGCCTGGCGATTGCCCAACGTTATAGTTCCGGTTTTGTCTAACAGCAGCACATCCACGTCGCCTGCCGCCTCTACCGCCCGGCCGGACATAGCCACAACGTTGGCCTGGCTTAGCCGGCTCATCCCCGCTATTCCAATTGCCGAAAGCAATGCTCCTATGGTCGTCGGGGCAAGGCAAACCAGCAACGCCACCAGCACGGTAATCGTTACAACCTCGCCCTGATGCGCCTGCAGAACGCTGTAATATGAAAAAGGAAGCAAAGTCGCCGTAACCACTAAAAAAACAATAGTCAATGCCGCCAGCAGGATAGTCAATGCGATTTCGTTGGGCGTCTTTTGTCGTTTGGCCCCTTCGACCATCGCTATCATACGGTCTAAAAATGTATTGCCCGATTCCACAGTAACACGGATAACCAGCCAGTCCGAAAGAACGCGTGTTCCACCTGTAACGGCTGACCTGTCTCCGCCGCTTTCGCGAATGACCGGCGCGCTTTCACCTGTAACTGCGCTTTCATCCACCGAGGCCACACCTTCTATAACCTCTCCATCGATTGGAATAAATTCGCCCGCCTCAACCAGGACCACGTCGCCTATCTCCAGCAGCGACGCCAAAACCATCTCGAAAGAAGAGTCACGCCGAGGATTAGCGAGTTTTCTGGCAACCAGGTCCTTGCGGGCCTTTCTTAAACTGTCCGCCTGCGCCCTGCCGTGTCCTTCCGCCATCGCCTCGGCGAAATTGGCAAAGAGGACCGTAAACCACAGCCACAGCGAAACGCCCAGGATAAACCATGGGCCGGCTTCGCCTTTGCCGAAAACGGCCTGGACGAACAGGACGCTGGTCAGAACACTGCCGACGAGCACCACGAACATCACGGGATTGCGGAATTGCCTGCGTGGACTGAGCTTGCAGAACGAATCCAGGATAGCAGGCCGGACGATTGCCCAATCAAACATTTTTTTCCCTTTTGCAATACTACTCATATTTTCCTCAGCAAATTCTCCCAGTTAATATGTCTTAAAACTGCGTTCGATATTCCGACATCAACGCGGACAGTATCGCTTAAAACTTGAAATTAATATCCAGTTGGATGGTCCATAACATATCGCCGTTTAGGGTTTTGTCATTAAACCAGACAGGACCCACAAGAAGGCTGATATCCGGCGTAAAATAGGTATAAATTCCCGCGCCGCCGCCGCCAAGGGCGTTTTTGCCGGTGGCCCAGTCCCCGGCCAGGGCAAATCTGTTAAACTGGAATTTTCCTTTATCATCATTCACCGGGCAGATTCCTTTATCCCAGCCAACCATAAAACCACCGTTTGCACCGTCCCCGTCAGTTGACGTGTCTTTTAATGTATTGGTTAAGCCGGTGTAATATCCCAGGTGTATTCTTCCCAGGTCCAAGGGCAGGGTTTTGCCCGCAACAAAATCCAATACGTCGTAGTCGGTAACATCTCTTCTTGTGCCCACGTTAAAAATTCCCACATTTAGTCCGGGCGAACCGTCAAATAACGAGTTTTCGGGAGTTCCTAATTTTGCATTAAAAAATGACGGGTCGTCTGATGGCTGGAGTAAATCATAACCCACTTCCAGATTAAGTTTTTCGTATGGCAATACGCCAACAGTCAAACCTACGTCTGTCGGAAAATCCCTTGCTTTGTCACCTTTTTTGCCCACTGTAAAATAGCTGTCGTAGGTAATATGCCATACTCCGTAGGGCTGGACGTCCATTACGCAGGGAGTCCAGTATGTAGTGGAAGGTGTAGCATAGGCAAAATTCGAAAAACAAAATCCGGATGCCAACAAAGACAACATCCAACAAAAACTGCTCAATCTTAACGGCTTCACTTCTTTCTCCTTTCAAAACAACTTTTAATGTGTTTGTTCATTTTTTCGCACAGTGGGCTTGGGCCACACAGCATATAAGCAATCGGTGTGCCAGAAGCAAGAAGAGCCGCTCACTTGCCATATAACTCCTT
>JBEKGR010000024.1:0-4462 GCA_050012695.1 Sedimentisphaerales bacterium
GTTTTGTCGGCAAATCCGCGGTTCTGAATGGCACTTCCGGCGGGACGGGCGATTGTATGGACGTTTGTGATTGGGATGCGCGGTTGTCCTTAACCAATATATCGGTTGCGTTCTGGGTTAAGACAACACAGAGCAGTGATTATCCGCGGTTCTTCCAGCATAACGGCGGAAATACCGAGCAACGCAGTTACGGTGCTATGTTGTATCCCGCGGGGCCAAATTCCATAGGTCTTATCGGCGGCGGCAGTACGGGCACCGTTACCCGAGCAATAAACGACGGCGCATGGCATCACGTTGTGGTTACGTTCAATTCGATAAAAACCCTTCCATATGAATATGAAGTGATGAACGATGACCCCTGTGTGTATCTGAAATTTGACCATCCGCTTCCGGTGGATTCTTCTATAAACCATTACTATGTTAATTATAGCACCAATGCACAGGTTCGACGAGTCCCCGGCGCAATCGGCGGCAGCGCCCTTTATTTGGATAATTCGATTGGTGGCGGTCAGCAGGGAAGAGCTTATGTCTGGAACAACTATGGTGGCACCGTCTACAGGTCATTTCCAGGATGGACTGATATGTGGGACGACGGCGTAGCACCTGACTACCTGGATCCCGACGTATTCGCCTTCGCTCCCGGTAGCATAAGTTTTGAGTTCTGGATGAGGAGCGCTCCCGAACTTACGCCGGATACATACGCGATGCTTTTCCAGCAGGTTGGTGGTATGTCGTACCAAACAATTCATGAGCCCAATGCCCCCGGGATGAGTTTGTACACCGATGCAGGCGTGAGAAAACTGCGGGTTCTGGGCGGAAGTCAATGGTGGTATCCGGGTGTAAATGCTCCTCTCGACGGGAATTGGCATCACGTCGTTGTTACATACGACGAAAATGAGGTTAACCTGGGGCACGATATGGGTATTGAGTTGTACCTGGATGGTGCCCGTTATTCAACAACCATCGTTGACCCCAACGGCCACGCACTGCTGGGACCTGAGCTTTATATTCTTATGATTGGCGCTGAGCAGAACTTGGGATATGCCGCGAACGCCTTCGGCGGATATATCGATGAATTTGCCGTTTATGCGGGCGTTTTGCCTCCGGAAAGAGTAGCGGCCCATTACGCCGCGGGGCAGCCCGGTACCGCGGGGCAGCCCACAAATTGCGCCGAAGTTTGGGCAAGAGGTCAGGGACTGTATGGCGATTTAAACCATGACTGTATTGTGGACTTCTATGATTTTGCCATATTTGCTGCGGAATGGCGTGTGCAATAAGCCGGGTAATCCTGATTGTGTAAGTACCTGGTAATAGTTTTATACTGAGAAACGGATAGTTATAAGTTGTGTTAACGTCGGTAGCGCGGCTTGTATCGGTTTGGCTGGTCGGCAAAAGGTTTAGGACGCGACTTTGGGACGATTGACGAAATGTGTCTCGGCTTGATACCTCGTCGAGACAGGCGAGCCGCGCGACCGGCAGATGAACAACGTAACGTGGTGTTCAGGGGTTGCAGATTGTTAGAAGTTCAATGGTTTGGTGGAACGCTTTATAAGGATTTTTTTAACGGTGGCATTATGAGAAAGATAAAAGGATTTACGCTGGTGGAGTTGCTGGTTGTAATCGCGATTATAGCGCTGCTTATGGCCGTCTTGCTGCCGGCCCTTAACAAGGCGCGTGCCATGGCTCGCAGAATAGTATGTTGCAACCATCTGAAAACTCTTATGTCGGCCAACTTTATCTATTCACAAACGTATGATGGAAAGTTTGTGCCCGTTTGTGATTACCGCAACGACACTATACAGCAGCGGGCCTGGCCGGATAACACAGCTTTTAGAAATATTATAGCAATAGGCAAACGTGGTGTGCCGTCAACGGTAGCGCCGGTTGGTAATTTTGCTGCGCCAAAAGAGTATCTTTGCCCCGACGACCAGATAAGTAAAAATATTACAAACAATGTCGCTGGTGTTTCGTGGAGTTATGGTTATAACGCCACAGAATTTGAGAAGCAATATGGGAATATTGCTGACAGATCGAGTTGGGTTACTTACAATAGGAGTTGTACTACTTGCCCCTGCGCTATAGGCCATGAGGCGTCGGCGGTAACAAGGGCCGCTGAAAAACTCGCCTTTACCGACAGTGTTGACTGGTGGGTAGCGTGGGGTGGCGCTGATTATAGAAAAAAATGGGATGTGATTGGCCAGGGAACTATTGATGATTACAGGGGCACCGACCCCAAGGTCTATGGCCCAACAATTTATCGCCATAATGACACCGCCGATGTCGCGTTCTATGACGGCCATGTCTCCAACATGAAAAAACAGGAGATTTTTGTCATAGCGGATTTTGAGGCCCGTTGTCCACAACCAGGGATGTGGGTCGTGAATCTTGGTTTGTATCGTCAATGGCACCCTTGTCCTTAATCGCAGTTGTTAGTGTCAGGGCGATGATACCACTGTAATTGCCGCAGAGGCCAGGGAAGGATTCCTTGACATTGTGGTTTTTCAAAGCTATTCTGCTTTTCAATCCTTTCTAAAGTGTATTGCTCTGTGGTAAAATTGTATTTATGTAGAGTGTAAACCCGAAGGCAATAATTCAAGGGGACACAAATGCAGGATGGAGCAAAAAAACTCTCGTTTGGGGAAAAAGCCGGGTATAGTTTGGGTGATGCCGCCGCGAACTTCGTCTTTATGACGATGATTCTGTTCCAGGCAAAATTTTACACCGACACGTTCGGACTGGCGGCGTGGCTGGCGGGAACGTTGCTGCTGGGAGGGCGGCTGTGGGACGCATTCTTTGACCCGATGATGGGGGTAATCGCCGACCGCACCAATACTCGGTGGGGCAAGTTCAGGCCCTGGGTGATTTGGACGGCCATACCCTGGGGCGTGATGATGGTCCTGGCCTATACAGTTCCCAACTTCGCGACACCAGGTAAAATCGTATGGGCGTGCCTTACAAATATAGCGCTGATGACCCTGTATTCGGCCAATAACACGCCTTATTCGGCGATGACGGCCGTAATGACGGGCGACGTCAACGAACGCACGACCCTGTCATCGTATCGCTTTGTGGCGGCGATGTTAGCCCAGCTTCTTGTAGGGACATTTACGCTTTCGCTGGTTGACAAGTTCGGGCAGGGTGACAAAGCGAAGGGCTGGCAGATGACGATGGGCCTGTGGGCGATTATATGCGTTGCCTTTTTTGTCATTACGTTCCTCACCACGCGAGAGCGAATACTGCCTGACCCGAAGCAAAAGATGGACGCCCGGCAGGACTTCGGTAATCTGCTCAAAAACGGGCCGTGGATTGCGATGTTCATTCTTACGCTTTCTCATTTCATCTTCGTGGCTTTGAGAAGCGGAACAATGTATTACTACTTTGATTATTATTTAAATAAAGACCGCCTGTTTGAGGTGTTACAGGGGCTGGGGCTGACCAACATTGCGGACGGCTCCGGCGGAACATTCTACAAAATCCTGAACGCATTTGGTCTTATTGTTAAAAGCGACAAGACCAACGTGGTCTCAGTCGGATATGGTTTGTTTAATATGTTCAGCCAGTTTGTTACGGTTATTGGTGTGATATTTTCCACCTATTTGTCCATTCGTTTCGGTAAAAGAATTGTCGCTATTGTCTGTTTTTCACTCACCACGGTTTTTATGGTTATGTATATCCTGCTTCCGGCGGACGCAATCGGGACAATGTTCCTTCTGGAGTTTGTTCGTGCGCTTTCCTATGCGCCGACGATTCCGCTTATCTGGGCGATGTTTGCCGACGTGGTGGATTTTGGCGAATGGAAAACTAGTCGTCGCACTACCGGCGTGATTTATGCCACAATTTTGTTCGCTCTTAAGGCCGGCTTGAGCTTAGGGGGAGCAATTGGCCTGTGGCTGCTCGCCGCTTACGGTTATCAGGCCAATGTTGCACAAACACCCAAAGCCCTGCTTGGTATTCGTATGAGCGTCAGCATATATCCGGCTGTTTTTCTCCTCATCGTGATAGTTTGTCTGTTATGCTATAAAATCACCAAAAAGATGAATATCCAGATTCAGGATGAGCTGGCTGAACGACGCAAACAGTTCAAATACGCGTAAAAAGGAAAGGAAGTTGTAATGAAATTGCTAATAACAACCTGCGTGGTATGTTTGATAATTGTTTTGATAGGCGCTATCAGGTGTTTTGCTGGTGCGAATGTTCCGGCTCTCAAAGATGTGTTCGCGAAAGTGTTTTTAATCGGCGTCGCTGTCAACGATGACGTGGTTTCAGGCAATGACTCTCAGGTCGTCGCCATCGTCGAGAAACAATTCAATTCCATCACCCCCGAAAACGTTATGAAGTGGCAGTTCATTCATCCTGAGCCGAACAAATATAATTTCGAGCCGGCTGACCGCTTCGTGGCGTTTGGCGAGAAGAACAAAATGTTCATTGTCGGTCATACCCTCATCTGGCAAAACCAGATACC
>JBEKGR010000025.1:0-4228 GCA_050012695.1 Sedimentisphaerales bacterium
CCACCAATATCGCCGAGGACGTTATTTATATGGTCGAGGGACAAATCGCCCGCCATCGCACAGAAGATTACAAATAATTATTACTTCCGCTATACTGCTGCGAACTCCTGCTCCATTTTGTCTTCCACGTTTATTGATGTTAGCTCATGAGATTCCATAATATGAACCGCCATCTCTTCAAAACTTTCGGACTCAAAAACGCAGTCATAGCATCGCCAGAAATCCCCGTGAAAGACAGGCAGTTGTCGCCGGTGTTGTATAAGCTCAAAAAAGATTTCAAGCTCCCTTTCATTAAAGAAACCCGGGGGGACTATTCTCTCCGAAGGTAAAACGCCAAAATCTGAACGTCGTTTAGGTGATACTGCTCTGATTTCCATTTTTGAACCTCCTTGCGTAAATTACGTAAATTGACCACATAATCACACCAAGCAATCAGGTCATCGTTACTGGTCAATTTTCGAGTATAGAAATGAGGCGTTAATGTGATGTTAGATTTTGTTGTTTTTTGGATTAATTGTTCAGTATTCAAAGGCCGTTTTTGCGGCCCGATAGTGGTTTATAAAAGACAGAACATACTATTGATTGCGTATTTGACTATAATCGCAAGCACTTTTGTGTCGATAATATCTTTAGCGATGAGAGGATAATTTATGAACCTGATAGAAGAACTAATGGTCAAACCCGGACATAAGGCAAAACTGGCCGACTGGGACACGAATTACACAGGCAAATACGAGGACAAGGAACAGGCGATGCCGGTAATGGATAAGCTTGGCGACAGGATAGCGAAATTGCAATATCTGCTTTATGCGGAAAACAAGCACGCCATCCTTGTGGTGCTTCAGGCAATGGACGCCGGCGGCAAAGACGGGACCATCCGGACGGTGATGGGGCCGATGAATCCGCAAAGCTGCAAGGTTACGTCATTCAAGGAGCCAACGGATGAGGAGCTGGCGCACGATTTTCTGTGGCGCGTTCACAGGTTTGTGCCTCGCAAGGGCGAGGTGCGGATATTCAACCGTTCGCACTATGAGGACGTGCTGGTTGTCCGCGTGCATAACCTTGTGCCTAAACCGATATGGTCGAAGCGATTCGAGCAGATAAATAATTTCGAAAAGCTGTTAGCTGAAAGTGACATCCACGTTATCAAGTTTTTCCTGCATATAAGCAAGGGCGAGCAGAAGAAGCGTTTCAAGGAACGCCTTGATGACCCGACAAAGAACTGGAAGGCCGAGCCCGGGGATTTCGAAGAGAGAAAATACTGGGAAGAATATACCAAGGCATACGAGGACGTGCTGACCAGATGCAGTACAGATTACGCCCCCTGGTACGTTATACCCGCCAATCACAAGTGGTTCAGGAACGTGGCCATTTCGGAAATATTAGTCCACGAATTTGAGAAGTTAAAAATGAAATTCCCCGAACCCCGGTATGATATTTCCAAGCTGAAAATAAAATAGCAGCGACTAATCGGCGTCAGTTTACCGGGTTTCACGTTTAACACACAATTTCTCTAATACTATTTTAACAATTAAATAACAGTCCCCTAATCATCAAATGCGACAATATAATCCGATATATAGTTAAGTTACTGTCTGTCTTATTGTTAAGTTAATGTTAAGCTGGGTAAAGCCGATAAAGGCACAGGCGATATTAAAAATAATAAAGGGCAAGGAATTGAAAACAGAGGCGATACTCGAAGAAGCGATTGAGCTGTGCGGGGGGGATGATTTCGAGCAGCAGCACGCTGTGCAGGTTGCTAAATTATCGCTTAAATTGTTTGATAAACTCCAACCATTGCACCGGATGGGCAACAGTGAGCGAATCTGGCTTCGGATTGCTTCTTTATTACACGACGTGGGCAAAAGTGTCAGCGGCGAATATCACAATAAGGCGTCGCGAGATATCATAGTCAATGAGGCAAATTTGCCGTTCAGGAAGCGCGTTCGCAAAATGGTAGGGCTTGTCGCAAGGTATCATAAGGGAGCATTGCCCAGCGATTCGCACAAGTATTATCGCGGATTGAAAGATGATGAAAAGCAGTGCGTAAAGGTATTGGCGGCGATTCTTCGGCTGGCGGATGGTTTAGATGCAGGGCATAAAGAATTGGTTACGGATTTGGCCTGTGAGGTTCAGAGAAAACGTACGGTCATTTATGTCATGGCCAGAGATGGCGTTGATTTGCACAAGGCCGTAAAGAAAGCGGATTTATTCTCGCAGGTATTCGGATGTGAGGTCGAGGTGAGGACGGCTGCGGCGAGGAAGGTTCGCGACATAAATCTTGATTCCAGTCGGTCAAGGGTGTATGCTCACGCGGCGTAGGGCATACAAGGCAGGCGGAGATGTCTTATGGGGCGACTGGTAATATTTTCGGGGCCGTCGTGTGTGGCAAAGGCCCACTTTACAGAACACTCAAGCTATTTTACCCCCAATTGGCCGGAAGAACTGCTGCCTTAGAGTTGGAGTCAATTTGGTGACTGGTTCAAGTGAAATAACAACGGTTGATACGAGTTATCAGTTTCTGGCGTGCCAGTATATCAAGGTTCAGATACGGGAATTAAGCCGGCATCTGCGAGGAGCACGCCTTGCGCGGGATACCGAGTATGTTCATCAGGCCAGAGTTGCTTCTCGTCGGCTTCGGGCGGCGCTGAGGATGTTTAGCGGGTGTTTTCCCGAGGCGAGGATGAAAAGATGGCAAAAGCAGATTAAGCAATTAACCGGCCGACTTGGCGCGGCCAGAGACGCCGACGTTCAGGTTGAGTTTCTCAAGGATTTCATATCGAAGATTCCGCCCGCGGGCAAGGGCTTGCGGCCCGGACTGCGAAGGGTAATGCTGCGGGTCAAACAGAAACGTCATCGTATCCAGCCGAAAATCGTTAAGGTGCTCGACCGCATAAAAAAAGACGGGACCATATTGGATATGCGTGCGGAAGTGAGGCGCACCGAAAAACAGCTTTCCCGGCAAAATATTGATATTCGCAGTCCGTATGTTTTTGAAGAGTCGAGACGACATATCGAAGAACGGCTCGAAGGGCTGCTGTCCTGCCAGACGTGCCTTGAGAACGCCGACGACAAAGCGGGGCATCACCAGATGAGAATCGCCGCCAAACGGCTGCGTTATACACTGGAAATTTGTAATCTGCCTTTCGAGAAAAGGCTAAGCGCCAATATAGAGATTATGAAAAGGTTGCAATCGCTTCTCGGAAGGGTGCACGATTGCGACGTATGGTTCGATGACCTCTCGAAGTTCACCGACAAGGAGAAAAAACGCACGATAAAATACTTCGGCAGCGAAAGGGCCTTTGGCCGGCTAAGACCGGGGATTGAATATCTTGTGGGACATCGGCACGCCGACAGGGAATTGTTCTTCGAGAGGAGCAGGGCATTGTGGAAGGAAATTACCGAGGCGAGATTGCCGGATAATCTTCGCGCGATGATTCAAACACCCTCCTCACGGTCGCAGCATGTTTCAGAGACGAACAGGAAAACGGCTTCACGGGACGACAGCCGATGCGAAAAAAAGAAATAATAGCTGCGGTTGCCAGCAATGTACACGGCAATTTGCCTGCGCTGGAGGCGGTGCTTGCCCTGGCAAGGAAATGCAACTATGAGCGGGAACATACCCATCAGGTCGAAAAACTCGCGTTGCAGCTTTTCGACCAGCTCGTTGAACTGCATCACTTGGGCAGCCGGGAGAGGTTTATGCTTCGCTGCGGCGCTTTGCTTCACGACATCGGCTGGATTGAGGGTCAGAAGGGACATCACAAAACCGCCCTGAGAATTATTATGGAAAACGCCGCCCTGCCGTTTGATTTCCGTGACAAAAGCATCATCGCTCTTCTGGCACGATATCACCGCAAGGCCCTGCCCGCGGGTCGGCATTCATATTTTTGCGACCTTGATACAAAAGACCAGAACATCGTCCGCGCGCTTTCGGGCATATTGAGGGTCGCCGATGGCCTTGACAGGACGCATCAAAGCAAGGTTGAGGATATAAGCTGCCGGGCCGGCAGAAAACAGATATCGCTGACGTGCCGTTCCGTCGAATCGCTCGAGTCGGAGTTTGCCGTAGCCAGGGACAAGGCGGAACTGTTTGAACAGGTGTTCGGAAGAAAACTGACGCTGAAGCATAAGCCGGGTTGATGTATCACCGTGGACTACCACTTTTTTATTTGTTAATCTGATACCGGCGATTTCGACTGAGTTTATGAGGGTCAGAATGAGTACT